>NZ_CP063353.1:1277244-2554488 GCF_014931565.1 Clostridium sp. 'deep sea' | reverse complement strand
TATCCTCTATACTTGTGTCGTAACTCTGTTTTTGGTTATGAAAAAATTCAGCACTAAATTCTGTTAAGTACTGGTTTAAATATAACACTACCGTACTGCCATCTTTTTCCCTTAGCACTCTATGCCCTGTAAACCATTTCATAATTTATCACCTAAAAATATTATTACCTTTATGTTATAAGCTAATACTTGTTAAATAATATAATTAACACTACTATTTTTAGATAACAATTATTTAGGATTATATACTAAATAGCCTTTGGATATTTATTTATTCCCAAAGGCTAGGTAAATGTATTTTTATTTATTAAAAAAAATGTACTTTTTTGAGAAACGACTGCGTAAAGCTGAAATTATCGCTATTATAGATATCAGTATTATCAATAAAGAGATTGCAGATCTTACTAATAAAAAACTAGTAAAGTGTTTGAATATTTCTAAATAAACTATAACTGCACCTTTAATTAACTCTACTAAAGCGGCATAAAAAATAAGTTTATGTTGACTTAAGGAAACCATTAAGTTATATAGACCATTTATCACTAGTAAAACACCAGAAAAAAGTAAGAGATTATTAAATAATTGCATATTGGTGTCTACACTCACTTTTGATATAAAGATTGCCAAACTATCTTTACTAATTACCAGATAAAGCCCTAATCCTAAATTTATTAATCCTAATAAAAAAAGCATATACTTACCTACTACTGTACTTCTACGACTCGGGTACATTAACACATCCCCCTCTATTTCTTTTATTTATTTTAATAAGAACATTCTCGTAGAGCTATGTCAAGAAGTAAATGTTTAATTTAATAAAAAAACTTTATTAATTTTAAATAACGTTTACTAATAGTTTAGTAAGGCTAACTTATAGGGTTTTAGTAGGCTTTTAGAATATCTCAACTTGCTACAAAATATTAGTAATTTCAAGATAACTTAACACTGTTACTCAAATAGGATAGGAACTCTATAGTGAAATGCAGCAAACATAGCTATTACTATTCCTATCACTATTAATCCTGCAGTAACACCAGCATCTTTATACAACTTATCTATTAATAATGGTGTTAATTCTTTATACGCCAAAACTCCAAAAAATATTATTATAAGTATTTTATACAATTTGTCACACCCTTGCATTTAGCTTTTACCTTATTACATTTTCTATACTATTAATTAATTGAATGTATCTTACGGTGCATTTATTATTTTTTGCTGGTAATAATAACACTAATTCATTTATGAAGGAGTTGTTTATTTATGCCCAAAAAATTTATGCAAAAAATACATATGATTCAAGAACAACTTCAGGCTCAAAAAAAACAGTTACCTAAAAAAGAAAAGGTTTACGATTTTAGTATTGAAGAAAATTTAAGTGTTAACTTAAAATTGTTAGAGGCAATATTTGTTAAAAACTCAGATATTATTTTTAGAGAGTTTAAAGTTGGACCAGAAGAAGTTGATGCTTTTTCAATAAACATTGACGGCTTAAGTGATAAATCAATGATAAATAATGATATTTTGCACCCTTTAATGTGGGAATCTCGTAAAGTAAATTGGCAAGGTGACTATTCAATAGAGAATATTACTAAGAGCCTTGTTAATTTTGTTGAAGCTAAAACTGTAGCTAATATAGATGATGTTGTAAATGCTGTTTTATCTGGTGAAACTGCTGTTTTTATTGCTGGTTCAACTGAATGTTTACTTTGCAGTACCCGCAAATGGGAGCAACGTGGAGTGGGCCAACCCGAGAGTGAATCCGTAGTACGTGGGCCACGTGAAGGTTTTACAGAAACACTGCGTATAAATACCTCTTTAGTTAGAAGAAAGATTAAAGATCCTGAGCTTATGATTGAAATGCTCATGTTAGGAGAACGCACCCGTACCGATATTGCTCTGGTCTATATAAAAGACATTGCCAACGATGACATTGTTAAGGAGGTTAAAGAAAGAGTATCAAGTATTAAAATTGATAGTATTTTGGAGTCAGGATATATTGAATCTTTTATAGAGGATACTCCATTCACTCTTTTTCCAACAGTTGGTTATACCGAGTCACCTGATAAGTTTGCTGGTAAAATTTTAGAAGGCAGAGTTGGAGTTTTAGTAGATGGAACACCCTTTGCTTTAACTATACCTTTACTCTTTGTTGAGAATATTCAAGTAACAGAAGACTATTATCAAAATCCATTTTTGGCTACTGCCTTACGATTTTTACGTATTGTAGCCATGTTTTTAGCTATTTTTTTACCTGCTTTGTATATAGCTGTTATAAACTTTCACCCTAATATATTGCCTATAGCTTTATTAGATACTGTGGCAGCTGCCCAAGAAGGTGTACCATTTCCTACAGCGGTAGAAACCTTATTATTATTAATCTTTTATGAGGGTTTAAGAGAGGCCGGTGTTAGAATTCCAAGACCTATAGGACAGGCTGTTAGTATTGTTGGGGCTTTAGTTTTAGGAGATGCTGCTGTTAGTGCCGGATTAGCAAGTTATCCTGTTGTAATTGTGGTTGCTTTATGTGGTATTATGGGATTTTTATTACCACCCCAACTAGAGCCTGTATTGCTGCTTAGAATACCAATTTTAGTAATAAGCTCTATAGTTGGTTTATTTGGATTGAGTTTTTGCTTTGTAATTATGTTAATTCATATGTATTCACTGCGATCATTTGGAGTTTCATATCTGCAGCCAGTTGTGCTGTATGTAAATAATAAAGTACATGATTCAGCAATTAGAAATCCTTGGTGGACTATGATAAAACGCCCCTTTATGCTAAGTCCTAAAAATAGTCAAAGAATAAAAAAAGGTCAAGAACCAGAAAACCCTGAAAATAAAAACGGAGAAAGCAAAGATGAAAAAAAGAGCTAAAATATTAAGTATACTTTTGTTAATACTATGTACAAGTGGTTGCTGGGATAGTCAGCGATTAAGCTCAAGAGCTTTGGTGGCTGGCATAGGTATTGATAGAAATGACCAAGGTGAAATTGAGTTAACTGCTCAAATAATAAAGCCAGGTGGTCTAAACCCTAATTCTGCCTCTGGTGGAAGTAGTGAGGAAAGTGTTTTTGTTGCTTCAACAACAGGAAGAACTATTTTTGATGCTGTAAGACAGTTTTCAAAAACCGTTAGTAGAAAACTATACTTTGAGCAGAATAGAATAGTAGTATTTGATCAAGAGATTGCTGAAGAGGGTTTAACTGAGTTTATAGACTTTTTTATGAGAGATCATGAAACTCGTAAAAGAGCCTTTATATTAGTATGTAAAAAGAGTGCTAAAAGCTTTTTATCTGCTAAAAGTGATATTGAAAAAATTCCTGCAAGTGAAGTATTGGCATTAATGCATAATCAGTCTAGCACCTCTGAAGTAGCTATTAATGATTTGCATGGTTTATCTATTCAAATTGAGAGCCCCTACACTTCTCCTTATGCCCCACTAGTTTGTACTCAAACAAAAGAGGATGGCGAAGAAAAAGTTGCTTTTTTTGGTACAGCGGCATTTAAGGAAGATAAACTAGTTGGTTTTTTAGATGCTAAAGAATCGCGAGGTTTATTGTTTTTGCAAAACAAAATTAAAAGCGGGATTATTGTTATCATTTCTCCTGAAGATAATGTAAGTAATATTGCTTTAGAAATTATTAATGTTAAATCTAGTTATAAACCTAGCTTAGTAAATGGGCAGTTTGTTATTGATTTAAATATTTTTGCGGTTGTTTCTATTGGAGATATTCAAATGCCAATTAGTTTAATAGGGAGTAAAAGAATTTCTCAAATACAGCAGCGATGTAAACAAGAAATAATTTCTCAAGTAGATGCTTGTTTATATAAGCTACAAGAGGATTTAAAAACAGATATTATAGGTATTGGTGAAAGCATTTATAATAAGTATCCTAAACAGTGGAAAGAGTTTAGTAGTAATTGGCCTAATAATTTTAACAAAATAAAAATTAATACCAATGTAAAGGTTCAGATTGAGCACACTGGTATAATTACTGATCCACTACAAAAACAAAAGTAAAGGAGGTGCAATTATAAAATGAAGATTTCCCAGAATCAAGCTACCATATTGGTTATAGCACAGGGAGTAGCTATGTTTATTGTTTTGGCGGGCTTTATAGCTACTGAATCAGGCAGAGATGGCTGGCTATCTATTTTGTTAGCTTTTATAATTGGTGCCTTAGTAACACCTATAATTATTTACATAGCAAAACAGTTTCCGAGTAAAACAATAATAGCCTACCTACCTGATGTTTGGGGAAAGGTAGTTGGAAAAATTTTTGGATTTTTAATTATTTTAAACTTGCTAATTTTAGCTGCTATTTTTTTTAGGGGTACTACTGGAAATATCAAAGCTATGTATATAACTACTCCACAAATTATTTTATCTGGATTGTCAGCCATTATGGTAGGTTATGCCATTAAACAGGGTTTAGAAGTCTTAACTAGAACCAGCTCTTTTTTATTAATACTACTATTGATTTCGGTCGTTTTTACACTATTGGCTCTACTTCCCGATATCAAACTATCACATATTTTTCCATTTCTTGAGAATGGATTTACACCTGTTATAAAGGGAATGCCAATTATATTAGGAGTTATGGTTAATTTGCTTGTTTTTATTGGCTTTATCTACCCAGGCATTAAAAAACCCGAAAAACCAAACCTTAAATTTGGTGGTGCAATTTTATTTGCAGGGGTTTTTCAAAGCATCATTGCTATTTTTTATTTAGGGTTTTACGGTTTACGCATAGTACAGAATAATGTAATTCATCCCTATTACAACATGTTAAGATATGTTGAGCTTGGAGAAATTATATCTGGGTTTGAGTCTTTATTTGTTATTGTATGGCTTGCTAGCACATTCTTTTTATTAACAGGTTATTTATACCCTGTAATAGGCGGAATAGCAGATATATTTAGTTTAAAGTCATACAAACCAATAGTTGCTCCACTTTTAGCAATTGCGGTTGGTCTTTCGGTGTTAATTCCTAGCCCTTTATTAAACATTCGACTTTATTTTATTGTTAACTTATATGGCTCAACTTCTATTGGTGTAATTATTTTATTGACATTCATTATGGTATTAATAAAGAAAAAAAGGGGTACATTAAAAACTGTAAAATCTACTACTAAAGAGCAAATTAAATAGGTTTAAAATAAACCTTCTTCTTTCTCAATTGCCTTAGCTTCATTTAGTGTTTCAACTGGTTGCACTCTTCTTACTAGCTCTACAGCAACCCCTTCTGCTACTACTACTATAACTAATCCACCAAAATTAAACTGCTCAAAGTTATGACTTAATGATAGGTTTATTACTGCATCGGCTCTTACTTTATGGGCTTTATGTCTAATTATACTTAAAGCTTCTGCAAATGATTCTTCTACAAAGTTTTCTATGGCTTTGTTTCTACCTCCAAAAATACTGTTTAAAGTTGCAGATGTATCTGTAATAAAATTAAGGCCTCTAACAATAGTGGCCGTAAGGTAACCAAGGTATTCTTCAATTACAAACTCTTCAAATACCTGAGTATTTGTTATGATTATTTCCTCTGCTGTTTGTGGTTCTCCATCATTTCTTGCTTCACTACTGTAAAAATTTTGCATAACCTCAACACCACTTTTTTATTTCTTATAAAAAGTTTAAGTTATCTATCAATATATTGTATGTTTATGTATGTTAGTTTATTAATCTAGTTTTAACCTACTGACCGTTAAGTTATAGTAATATTATATTTGAATGACTATAGATTTTGATTTTTAATACTAAATATTTTATGGAGGAAAAAGCATGATTATTACAACTACCCCTACAATTCAAGGACAAGAAATTAAAGAGTATTTAGGCATGGTAAACGGAGAGGTTATTTTGGGTATTAATTTTGTTAAGGATTTTGCAGCAAGTTTAACCAATATTTTTGGTGGCAGAAGTATTTCATACGAAGAGGAACTTATTCAGGGAAGAAAAAAAGCCCTAGATGAAATGCGGCATAGGGCTCAGCAAATGGGTGCAAATGCTGTAGTTGGAATAGACATAGATTATGAGGTTTTAGGTCAGGGTGGAAATATGATGATGATTGTGGTTACAGGAACAGCAGTAATAATATAAGTTATTAGGGGCTGTAGCAAAAACTTTGAGCTACAGCCCCTAATTAATGTATATAAAGGTATGTTTAGTAATTAACTCACCAATATTTAAAACTAATAGCCAATAGCTAATATTAACAAAAGAAATAATGGACTTATGCTAAAATCATGGTATTATTTTAGAGGCTAACATATTTTATGGAGATGATTAAATGAAATATTTATACATATTTACGATATTAGCTGTTGTAATATCTTTTTTTGCTGATCAAAATAAAACCTTTAAAGCATTTAAAGTAGCTTATAAAAAGTTAAAAAAAATACTGCCTCAATTTATTTCAATGCTTATTTTTGTTTCAGTGGTTTTGTTTTTTTTGCCAGAAAGCAAAATATCCTATTATTTAAGTGGTAGTAGTATCTTACTGACTACTATAGTAGCTGCTTTACTTGGCTCTATTACTATGATGCCAGGTTTTATAGCATTTCCATTATGTGGTATTTTGCTTAGTAATGGAGCATCATATACAACTGTGGCTGCTTTTTCTTCTACCTTAATGATGGTAGGATTAGTTACTTACCCTATTGAAAAACAATATTTTGGACATAAAGTAACCGTTATAAGAAATATTATTAATTTTGTAATTGCTATAATTGTAGCCTTATTTGTGGGTATTATTTTAGGAGAGCTAATATGAAAAAATTTCTAAACAGAAAGTTATTTATTTTAATCTACGCTTTATTGATATTTTTATCTTTTATTACTAACTATAAACCAGGCATAACTGTAGGTGTAAATTTTTATACCTTTGCTATAAGTATGTTAAAAATATTACCCTGTGCTTTTATCTTAATAGGGCTATTTGAGGTATGGGTTAAACGTGAGGCTATTGAAAAACATTTTGGTGAATCGAGTGGTTTTAAGGGTTATTTATGGGCTATTTTATTGTCTTCAACCACTGTTGGGGGAGCCTATGTAGCTTTTCCCATTGCTCATTCTTTATTAAATAAAGGAGCTAAATTAAGTGTTGTTTTAACCTATGTAGGGGCTGCTGCTATTGCACGTATTCCTATGACTATTTTTGAATCTACTTATTTAGGTTTAAAATTCTCTATAATTCGTCTTGCTGTATCATTACCGTTAGTGGTATTAAGCTCCATGTTTATTGATAGATATTTCCATAAAGATTTTACTACCAAAGAATTGTAATTTAAATAAGCTTAAAACTAGTATATAATGATATTGATTTTAATATACCTACAAAATTATACTACTTAATTGTTTAGGCAATGAGGAGGTGCTTTTTTGTCATTTAGTCATAATTCTCTAAAAAATATATTAAGTAAACCAACAAATTTTAACTATGTTAATAATGGCCTTCATAATAATGTTAGAGAAGAAGACCTCTTTTTTACTGCTTTTAAACATACTCCAATTGGGATTGTTATAATTGATGAAAAATCACAAATATTTAAAGTAAATAATAGCTTTTTTAATTACTTAAAAATACCAAGTCACAATGTAACTGGTGAAAAATTTGGTAAGGCTTTTTCTTGTAAAGTTTTAGCTAATACTAATTTAGAGTGTGGTGAATGTGAAGCATGCTCTGTTTGTCATACCCAAAAATGCATAAATGATATTTTATTATATGAAGAACCAATAAATAATATTGACTTATGCCACCAGTTTATTATTGATGATCAGCATATGACTCGCTGGTTTTTAACGAGTGCTAAACCTATATTTTTTAATAATAAAAAATATGTTTTAATGTCTTTTGTGGATATAACTAAACGCAAAAGAATAGAAGATCAATTAACTATTTTAGGTATTACTGATGAACTAACAGGTTTATATAACCGACGTTATTTAGTAGATCACTGTAAAAAAATGATTCATGATAGTATTAACTCTAGTAGAATAATGTCTTTGGTAATAATTGACATCGATAATTTTAAATATATTAATGATACTTATGGTCACTCAGTTGGTGACGATGTGTTAGTTACCTTCGCTGATACTCTAAGAGATAATTTAAGAAATTGTGACTTAGTAGGTAGATATGGAGGAGAGGAGTTTATTATTGCTTTACCAGATACCCCTATTTACACAGCCAACAAGGTACTTACAAGAATCCAAAATGTGTTTAAACAACTGTCTTATTTAAGATTTAATAAGCCAATTAGCTTTAGTGCTGGTTTAATTCAAATTCCTTCAAATTATCAAGATTATTTGTCTTTTGAGGATTTATTAGAAAGAGCAGATAGTTTACTATACTGGGCAAAAAATAAGCAGAAGGGAACTATTAAAGCAGAAATTTTAATGTAGTATTTTCTCAACTTGACTATTAAAAATGACTATGCTATTATATATCATACTTCGATATATCGATGTGCGATATGAGGTGAATATAATGAGCATCGAGTATTTGAAAAAAAAATTAGCTCCCATGACAGAAGCTACTTATTATACGCTTTTATCTTTATTAGAACCTAAACATGGTTATGGTATTATGCAATTTGTTTCAGAAATAAGTAATGGCAGACTAAAATTAGGCCCTGGTACTTTGTATGGCATATTAGGTAAAATGCATCAAAACAAGGTAATAAAGATTGTTAAAATAGAAGGAAAAAGAAAGATATATTGTTTAACAGATATTGGTTTAATTCTTTTACAAGATGAAGTAACAAGACTAGAAGAATTATATAAGAATGGTTTTAAACAAATTAGCAAACATGTAAGGTGACTTTATAATGAATAATAAACAATACATTGTTAAATATAAATTTTTTCTTATTCACATGTATAAGGAAGAAGAGGCTTGGCTGGAGTATATGTCTAGCATGGGCTACCATTTAGTTAGTGTTTTTTTTGGTTTTCGTTTTACTTTTGTTAAGGGGGAACCTGCCAAATATAAGTATTCTTTAGACTATCGAAAAAGCTATGAACTTAGTAGTGATTATCTACAGCTCTTTGAAGATGCAGGCTGGCAATATATTGGTAGCTATTTAAGATGGCATTACTTTAGGACCTCAAAGTGTGAAAATACTGTAGATATATTTAGTGATAGCAGTGATATTATTGAACGAAATAGAAATTTAATATCTTTAACAACAATATTACTAGGAGTTATTTTGACAATTTTATTGCTGAACACTATAGCAATTTTTGCAGGAAATTCTAACCGTACATTTTCAACACTTGTTGCTTTTGTTGTTTCATTTACTTTATACACAGTTCGAAAAAATCTTATAAAAATGAATAGAGATTTAGAGTAATATAAGGAGATAATATGAGAGTAAATTTTTATGAATTTGATGAAGTACAAGATGAGCTTTTAAAATTCGCAGTTTTAGGTACTAGATATCACAATAAATGGGTTTTTGTTAAACACCAAGCACGGGATACTTGGGAGGTTCCGGGAGGACACAGAGAGGCTAACGAAGATATTAATGATACTGCCAAAAGAGAACTTTATGAAGAAACAGGAGCTATAGATTTTAAAATAACACCTATCTGTAACTACTCTGTTAGTACAGAGAATACTGAGTCTTTTGGTAGGTTATTTTTATGCGAGGTCTTTGAGTTTGAAAAAGAGTTAAATTTTGAAATTAATGTAAGAGAATACTTTAATGAGTTACCCATAAACTTAACCTACCCTGGTATACAACCTTATTTGCATGATAAATTTATCCAGTTTTTAAATAAATAAAAATCACTACCAATTACTTATAAACTTATTACCTACTTCTCTAGCTATACGATAATCATTCTCTATTTTCTTTTTTCTAGTAGTTAGAGAGCTTACTCGACATTTATTAGGTGGTTCAATTGATATTATTTTCACCCCAGATGGTGGGTTTTTAATGAATGATATTGACTCATTGTAATTATAATAATAATTGCTTAATTTTTGGGCCAATTTTTTATGTTTTCTTAGTATTAATCCTGCTATAAAAGTCTCTATTCTATCATAAAAACGAGCAGTTTTACTTTTAGCTCTTATTACTACAATTGTTTTAGCTCCTAAGCTATAGGCTTTTTTTACTGGCAATGGATCTGCTACACCACCATCTGTCATTTCTTCATCATTATACTTAGGAAAACATCTATATATACATGGCACAGCACAGCCAGCTTTTAATATTTGATAAAGGTTATGACATTGAGGATTTATATACACAGGCTCACCAGTGGCTACTTTAGTTAATACAATATAAAACTGTACTGAATCACTTAAAGTAAACTGCTGATTAAATATTTCTTTTTGGGTTATATCCCAAAGCCAATCCAGATCCATTAAGTGTCCGCCCTTTATGAACCTATTCCAATTAATAAAGTTTTTTCTTAACATGTAATCTGAATATATTGAGTAAGTTTTTTGATACATATTAGCTAAATATGCAGTTAAGTTATTTGCTCCAGAGGATACTCCAATACATATTTGAAAAGGATTAAACCTTTTATCCACAAAACTATCCAATATTCCAGCAGCAAATATTCCTCTCATAGCGCCACCTTCAACTACTAATGCAGTTCTATTACTCATTTTAAAACCTCGCTCATTATAGATACACCTAGTATTCCCTAAAAAGACGAGGTTAATAGCAAGATTATTTATTCCATTGTTTTAAAGCCTGTTTTCCCATTTCTAAACCAAGCTCATAGTCTTTATTAAGTATTAATAAGTCTCTAGTTAATCTCTCTGTTTGAAAAGATATTGGGGGATTAATTTCTATTACCTCAGCATCAACTGGTGGATTTCTAAGGTACTTTATTGCCCTTCTATACTTATATGCCTTTTGAGAAATTGCTTTTCGTAATTGAGGATTATTTCTTAAATAGATAGTAGACATTGCTCTATCCATTTTATCTGAAACTTTGTAATCGTATTTTCTAGTTCTTACTACTAAAATTTTTCGTGCTCCTCTATTATAAGCATCTTGAACAGGTAATGGGTCGCCAACCCCACCATCCATTAGATATACACCGTTTATTTTAGGCATATTACGGTGTACTATGGGTACAGATGTTGCAGCTTTTAAAGCCTGAATAATGTTATTTTCATTTGGCTCTATATAAACTACCTCTCCATTTATGGCATTTGCAGTAACCACTATTAATTTGGAGTTTTTTAAGAATATCTCCTTTAGTTTTAGGTTGTTAGCTTTCATTTGCTCATCCCAAAGCCAATCTATATCTAACAGATTTCCCCCCCTTAAAAACCTTCTCCAGCTTTTAAATCCTTGATTAATCATATAGTGGGTAAATATTTTGTAGCTATAATTATAGAGACCTGCTAAATATAGCGCTACATTAGGAGCCCCTGCAGATACTCCATAACATAAATCAAAGGGATAAAAATCATTTTTAATAAAGGTATCTAACACTCCAGCAGTAAAAATACCCCTCATTGCTCCGCCTTCTATTATTAAACTTGTTTTATTATTCACTTTTTTTATATTTGCTCCTTTAATATCAATTAAATAAGTTACTATAGATATTTTAGTATACATGAAGATAAAATTAAATGTAAATTTTTAATTCTTCATGTTATCTTAAAAATTTGTTAAGAATTAAAATATTATATAAAAGAGTACCCTCTAATGAAGGTACTCTTATAAACCCACTTGTTGGAAAACCAACATAGCTGGCTGGCCACATTATATTAATGTACTTAATCAGTATAACATTGTAAAACAATTTTTGTCAATAAATATAATATATTATATTTACTAAGTTTTTATAGACAAATATAATATAAGCATACAAATATTTAATTTTCTTTTATATCATTAATTTATAGTTGCCGAAATAGTTAATTGTCTTAATAATCTTATATTAATATTAGTTTATTATCATATTACTTTATATATGTTATTATTTAGATAACACAAATTATATTTAGGAGAAGCTAATGGAGACATTTGCAATACCCGCAGTTGGCGGAATTATTGAACGTATAATCAAAAATGAAAAATATATTCTTATTCAGGATAGAGTAAAACAAGAGCCTCATTGTATTCAAGGAATGGTTGAAATTGCTGCAGGCAAAGTGAGGGCTTTTGAAAATGTTTATAATTGTTTAAGAAGAGAAGTTTTTGAAGAAACTGGCCTAAACGTTATTAGTATTAAAGATGAAGATAAAGCTGAAATATATGAAATCGATAACTATAAGGTAGTTAATTATCAACCTTTTTCTTGCTCACAGAATACTAAAGGTGATTACCCAATAATGGTAGAAGTTTTTATTTGTAGGGCTACAGGGCAATTACTTAATAGCACAAATGAGGCCTGTAATTTTAGATGGGTAAGTTTAGAGCAGTTAAAAAGAATGTTAATCTTTAATACAGATATGTTTTATGCAATGCATGTAAGTACCTTAAGAAAATATTGTAATAGCTTAAGTATATAAAAAATAACAAAGCATCTTTTACCAACAGATACAAAGATGCTTTGATGCTACCCTTACGTTAACTCGGTAATTTTTATTTTTGCTTTTAAGTGCTCTAAATCTCTAAGATTTATAATACCAGTGGCTGTTTGCATGGCGGCTGCCGAACCACAAGCTGCTCCCAATTTTAATACCTGTTTTATTCCTAAGTTTTGTTTATAAGCCACAGCAATTCCTGCCATAGTAGCATCACCACAACCAACCGTACTTTTGATTTTAATTAAAGGTACCTTAACTTGATATAGCTTGTTTTTCCAGAATGCTAACATTCCTTTTTCTCCCAGGCTAACTATGGCTATCTCTATACCTTCTTTTTTAATTCTGCTCAATGCATTTATATATTGTTGGATACTATTTAGTTTTATTCCTGACCATTCTGCTAACTCAGTCTCATTTATTTTTACTAAGGTAGGTTTAGCTTTAATGCCTTTATATAATGCCTCAGCTTTAGCATCTAAAAAAAATGGTACATTATGTTTTTGAGCAATTTTTATTAAATCGGCATAGGCTTCATTATTTATTCCTTTAGGTAGGCTGCCTGAGGCTGTAATTACACTGGCTTTTTTAATATTCTGTTTATATAGGTTTATAAATTGTTGATACTCTTCATCGGTTAAAGTTGGACCGTTTTCTCTAACCTCTGTGATAAAATCTTCATCAATAATTGCTATACAGCGTCTTGTAGGCTGTGTAATATTAATAATAGCGTAGTCTATGCCAAGTCTAGCTAACTCACTGCAAATAAATTGACCATCCGAGCCACCTACAGGCTCAATTACTAAAGTATCTTCTCCTAAAATTTTAGTTATTCTGGCAACATTATTGCCTTTACCTCCTGCAACTCTAATAACATTTTGGGTTCGATTAATTTTACCTAACTTAAGCTTCTTGATAGTTAGAGCCACATCAACAGAGGGGTTTAAACAAATACTCACAATCATAATAAACAGCTCTTTCCTTGGCTACCAAATAGCTTTATTTTATTATTTGCTATTTCAGTAACAGCCTGTTGTCCCAGCCTTAAATATCTGCGCAAATCTATCTCCTTAGGGTTATGTTCCAGATACTCTTTTATGGCATTTGTAAAGGCAATTTTCAAATCTGTAGCTATATTTATTTTGCTGATTCCACTTTTTATAACCTCTTTTAATTGAGCTGCACTTAATCCTGAAGCCCCATGTAATACTAATGGTATATTAGTGTTATTTTTTATGTGTTTAAGTCTCGTTATATCTAGTATTGGAGCTGTCTTATAGGGGCCATGCTGACTGCCTATTGCTACAGCCAAAAAATCTATGCCAGTTGCTTTAATAAATTGCTGAGCCACTTCAGGATCGGTATACCAATTGCTTTTCACAACTGTTTTTGTTCCTGCATTAAAACCACCTACACAGCCTAATTCTGCTTCGATAGCTGTTTTTTTATTTATGGCATAGTCTACTATTTTTTTAGTTTCAACTATATTTGTCTGTAAATTTTCAGTAGACATATCTATCATAACACTGTCAAATCCTATATCTATACATTCTTTAATAAAGCCAATATTATGGCCATGATCTAAATGCATTATAATTTTGTTTTCACTACGCCACTCTTTATGTTTAACTAATGCATGTACCAAGTTAAAACCAATATGTTTGATTGTTGATGGGGATAAGGCTAAAATAACTGGAGATTGTAGCTGCTGTGCAGACTCTAGTATTGCATTAATGGTCTCAATGTTATAGACATTGAAGGCGGGCACAGCATAGCTGTTTTTAGAGGCATGCTCTAGGGCTTTTATAGCGATTAACTCTGCCAATTATTTCACTTCCTTATTAGTTAGTTTATTAATAAAAGACTGTGTTACAGGTTGTACTAATTGTTTGGCCAATAAAATTGCTCCACACGTTGGATTTAATAAAGGCTCTTGTAAAACACATCTGCTATCTACTGCTTTAAGCTCTTTTATAAGTGGACTAAAGATTATATTTTTGGATTTAAATATACCACCTGACCACGAAACTGGTATAGTCTTTAACCCTTTAAACTCTAAGCAATTAATTACAGATTTAACCTGGAGAGCTAACTCTTTAGCTGCAAGTTGATAAATATTTAAAGCATTATTATCTTTGTTTTGAGCAGCAAGAGTAACAATGGTTGCCAACTCAGCAATTTTATCTCTTCTACCATTCCAAGAAGTTATTTGCTCCACAATCTCAAAATCATACTTTAAGTTTAACCTCTCTTTTACAAGTGTATATATTAAGCTCTTAGTCATTCTTCCATCACATTGTTTAGTGAAAATTTCTAGTAGCTTTCTGCCAATCCAGTAAGCGGATCCTTCATCACCACAAAGATAACCCCAGCCACCACTTCTGGCCTCTTGTTTCTGATACTGTCCATACGCTAAAGAGCCAGTACCAGCTAATATATTAACCCCCCACTCTAATCCTAATGAGCCAGCAAACGCTGCCAAAACATCGTTTCCACAGCCATAAATTACAGGATAAAATAATCCTTTTATTATACTATTCATCTGTTCTTTAGCTTCTAAACTTTCACCATAACCTGGTAGAGCTACAAAAACTGACGTTAAGTTATTTTTTGTTATATTTGCTTGTTTTAGTGCTTCTTTAATACCGTTTTTAAGGGTAGTTATTAATCCCAAAAAGCCTACTTGCTGATAGTGACAGGTTGATGTTTGATAGTGGGCTTTTATCTCCCCATTTTCAGTTGCCACTATAAAACTAGTGCAGGTTCCACCACCGTCAATTCCTAAATAGTAATTCATGGTTAATCACTTACTATTGATTTATAAAAATCAGCTAGCTCTATAGTTTTTCCAGTAACACGGGAGTGTTCTGCTGCAAAAGCCATGATATGGCTTTGAACAGATTTATTAACTGAGGTAAGGGCTTTACTTGGCTTTTCCATTAAGAGAGCTATAAAATCTCTTGTTAGCCCTTCATCTCCACCTCCATGACCCCCGGCTATTTGGTTAGGAACTATTATTTGCTTTTTAGGCTTACCAAAAATAGACACTTCTATTTCATTTTTTAACATATGGGCTCTAATTTCACCATGAGTACCCATTAATTTTATTGTACGATTAACCTCAGTGGTAAAAGCTGATAGATTAAAAGTTGCGGTAATATTGTTCTCGAACTTCATTATTGATACTTGATGATCGACTACATTGTTGTCACTTTTATAAACACATTTTCCATAGTCTTCAGTATGAAGTGCTTTAATAATTTCTTTTTCTGTTTGCTCATTACAAATAACAGTAGTTGGCCATTTTCCTATATTTGGATAGTAGATTTTTTTTGCTGAGTACGGGCACATCTGTTCTATTTTGCAGCTTACACAGCGGTCGCCTGCTCCTTTGGGAGCTTCGCTGTGTTTAAAATGACTTAGAGAGCCAAAGGAGCTAATAGACAAACAGTCTTTCCCTATTAACCATAATAATATATCCATATCATGACAGCTCTTTGCTAATATTAAAGGGCTAGATGTAAAAGAGTTCTTCCAAATACCTCTTACAAAACTATGGGCAAAATGATAATAACCTATATTTTCATTATGCTGAACTGTAATTAATTCTCCAATTGTTTTATTATCTATTAGCTTCTTAAGCTCGCTAAAGAAAGGGGTATATCTTAAAACATGTCCTATTATAAATATGGTATTTTTCTCTTTTGCTAGCTCACTAAGCCTTACACATTCAAAAACGTTATTGGACATCGGCTTCTCTAGTAAAATATGATATCCTTTTTCAATAGCTTGCATAGCAGGTTTAAAATGCTTATCGTCTGGAGTGGCAATAATTACTGCATCACATAGCTTGGGCTGTTTTAATAGCTCACTGAAACAATGGAAGCTATTCTCAGGCTTAATTTTAAATTTATCAACCATTTGTTTACGTTTATGATCATCTGGCTCTGCTACAGCTACAATCTTAACCTGTGGGTAATAATTATAAATTAACTCACTATATACATCTTTACCTCTTTGTCCAGCGCCTATAATGGCTATTGTAGGGTTTTTCATAAGCACTCCTTACTTTTTATATTGATGAATAGTAACACCTTTTACAACTCTGTTTACTGTTCCTGAGGGCATAGGATTATCTGTATCAATCTCCAATAAAATCGACTTATAAAGCACTAAAATTTGGGCAAACAGTAAGTAGTTAAACATTAAATATATGTCTTCTTTTACATGATTATCGCCAGTTACATAGTTTATAACTGAATTAGGAACAACCACAGGCGAACTACTCAAGGCAATAATACAAGCCGCTTCATTATCTCTATTAATTTCGGTAATTAAATCTAGTTGATACTGCTGAGTATATTTGTTATTAGATAAAAAGGTCACTATAATTGTTTTATTATTTATAAAGGTCTTGGGACCATGCCTAAATCCTAATAATGAGTCATACAGGGGCACAACTTTTCCGGCAGTTAACTCCAACATTTTAAGACTTGCTTCTCTTGCCATCGCGGTTAAATCACCATCACCTAAAAATACTATTCTGTTAAAATCTATTTTAAGTAAATCTTTAATAAGATTTTCACTATTGCTAATTAGTTGCTGACCATTTTTAGAAACTGAATTTAAAATATTAGAAACTTCATTATGTACATCTGCTAAAAGCAAGGTACTTATAACCATGGTTGTGAAACTTGAGGTCATGGCAAAGGCCTGATCATCGGCCTCTTTTGGCATTAAAATTAGCTCTATATTCTCTTTATTGGCTGCATAGTTAGCTAAAGCACCGTTTTCATTACAGGTTATAAATATTTGTTTTAAGTCTGTAATCATCTGCTCGGCAATTTTAACAGCTGCAACACTCTCAGGGCTATTACCTGACCTAGCCATAGACACCAATAGAGTAGGTTCATCTCGTAAGTGTAAATAAGGAACAGCCACAATATCTGTTGTAGCAATAGGCTCTATGGTTTTTTTAACAGTCCTACTCCAAAAAGGCGCAGTGCATTGCCCAACAAACGAAGAACTGCCTGCACCAGTTAAAATTATTCTTCTACCTGCTGCCATTTTAGATATCATACTTTGATAGTTATTTTTAGCTACCTCTGCCCATAGCTGTGGTTGCTGCATAGTTTCTTTATATGTGTATTTTGCTCCATTTGGTATTGTAATTGTCATACTTATCTCCTCCTATTTTTGTACGCTCTAAGTATATCATTTATTGGGCATTTTTTTGATATTTTATCTGCCATATTAAGCAGGATTCATGGACATAAGGGCGAAGAATACTGTATACACGTTTATAGAAAGAGGAGATACTATGAGTATTGAATTAGTTCACGCAATACGTGGAAATATGGTTGAAACCATTTATCGTGGAGATATTGCTGTTGTAAACACCGAAGGAGATCTTTTATATAAAGCTGGTGATCCCGTAAATAAAATAAGCTATATTCGGTCTTCTGCTAAGCCTATTCAGGCACTTCCTGTTGTCGCCTCTGGCGCTGTTGAAAACTTTGGTTTAACTGAAGAGGAAGTTGCCATTTTTTGCGCTTCACATAGCGGTGAAGAAGAGCACACTTCAACAGTAAGATCTATTTTAAAAAAGATTGGTTTAGATGAAAGTTATTTACAATGTGGATCCCATCCACCTCTTTATAGAGCTGCTGCTGATGAGTTAGTAAGACAAGGCATAACCCCTAGCGAGGTACACTGCAATTGCTCTGGTAAACACTCTGGTATGCTTACCTTAGCAAGACAAAAAAATTATGAGCTAAATAACTACACTAGTATAGAAAACCAAGTGCAAAAAGATATGTTACAAGCCATGGCTACCTGTGCACGTTTAAACCCAGAGGATATTGTTTTGGGTGTAGACGGCTGTGGAGTTCCAGTACACGGATTATCTGTTTACCATATGGCTTTAGCATGGGCAAATTTAACAACTCCAAAATACTTACCCGATGATTTAGCTGTGGCAGCTAAAAAAATAGCAAAAGCTATGATTGCTTACCCTACAAAAATAGCAGGCACAGGTCGTTATTGTAACGCTCTTATAGAGGTTGGTAATGGTTTATGGATCAACAAAAGTGGAGCACAAGGTATTTACTGCTGTGGTCTATTAGATAAAAATATAGCAATTGCCCTTAAGATAGAGAGTGGCGTAGGAATAGCTGGTTACAGTGCCATGACTGAAACACTAAAACAGTTAGGATATTTAAATGAAGATCAGCTTGCTTCACTAAGAACGTTTCATAACCCATTAACAAAAAACCACCGCAAAGAAGCTGTGGGAGAACTAAAATCAGTATTTAAGTTAGAGAAATGCTAAGTAAAATAACAAAATAAATTATTAATAAAGGCTAATCACTAAATAATAATGGTTAGTCTTTTTTTATTGATAAGTTTACAGTAGGTTATCAAAATAGCTATGATAACCTACGTAACCATATCTAACAAACTTATTCACATATTTATTTTTAATAATGCATATTATTTAATTAGGTATATGTTAGTTTTATGTGAGGTGAGCTTATGTTTCTATCTTTTAATGTCTCTAGATTTAAAATACCAGCTTTAATTGTATGCACATTGATAATTGTAGTTGTCTGCACCCTTACCTTGTTTCCTACTGTTGGCCATAAACTATTGGCTGTAGTTGCTAGCAATAGAATTGTTCCAATTTATGCAGTACATACTGAAGAAAAAGTTGTTGCTATTTCATTTGATGCAGCCTGGGGTTCTGATAATACGGCAACACTGCTCGATATTCTTGATGAATATGATATTAAAACAACATTCTTTTTATGCGGTCGCTGGATTGAAGAATACCCCGAAAAAACTAAGCTAATTGCTGATCGTGGTCATGAAATAGGTAACCACAGCTTAACTCATCCCCATATGAACACCTTAAGCAGTGCCGAACGAAGCAAAGAAATTATGGAAACCCATAAACTTATTAAAGAAACTACTGAACAAGATGCTTGGCTATTTAGATGCCCCTTTGGAGAGTATAATAATGCCGTAATTGAATCTTGTCATAGTAATAATTATGAGGCAATTCAATGGGATGTTGACTCTTTGGATTGGCGTGAATATGCAGACGCCAATTATATTTACAATAGGGTTACTAAACGTGTAAAAGAAGGTTCTATTGTATTATTTCATAATAATGGCGCTCATACTACTGAAGCATTACCCCGTATTCTAGATTACTTTCAAGAAAAAGGCTTTAAAGTGGTAAAAATTTCTGATATTCTTTATAAAGAGAATTATGTTGTAGATCCAGCATCTGGTTTACAAAAGCAAAAAAAATCTTAACCGTGTTTTAACATAGGGAACAATTTGGTTATTTGGGAAGTCTTAAGATAAAGTTTTATAGAGGATTATAATTATGAAAAAATTAATTTCACTTACTACAGCAGTATTGATTTCAGTTTGCTTGCTTAGTGGCTGTAATGGGTCGAAATCAAGTAATGCTAATGCGACAGACATAACTACTATATCAGGTAAAATTACAGCCATTAATGATAATGAAATAACTGTTAAAGTCTTAACTGGCATTCATGTAGAAAGTGCTATTATTATTATTGAGGAAGCCACTGAGTATAACACAGAAGTAGATCACAAGTTTGCCAAAGACAATATCATTATTTTTGAAGTTGCCAAAAAACTCACAGATAAAAATCCTATTAATTTAGTTGCTAAAAAAATCATCTCTAATAAACCCATATAATTATTAAAGACTGCTCACTTTTTTGTGGGCAGCCTTTTTTATTGATTATAATAATTTCTAAAAAATTAGTCATCTAATGTCTCATAGGTTTCTCTTACTATTTCGGCACCTAAAGCACTCAATTTTTCAATAACGTGCTCATATCCTCGATCTAAATGAAAAATATTCTCAATAATCGTTTCGCCCTCTGCACATAATCCAGCTATTATAAGAGCAGCTGCACATCTTAAATCAGTTGCATAAACCAAAGCACCACTCAATGACTGGGGTCCCTCTATCATTGCCATTGAGCCATCCACTTTAATATCTACACCCATTTTTCGAAGCTCAGAAACACAACGAAATCTATTATCAAAAATATTCTCTATTATTGTGCTTACACCTTTTGCTTGTAAAAGTGCTATCATCATTTGCGATTGAATATCGGTGGGTAAACCAGGATAAGGGAATGTCTTTAAGTCTACTGCCTTAAGATTACCATTGGCAGATATTTTAATAAAATCTTCGCCCTCTTCTATTTTAGCACCCATTTCTCTTAATTTGGCAATTACAGCCTCAAGGTGAACTGGTATGACATTTTCAACTTTTATATTACTATTTGTTGCAACAGCCATAGATAACCATGTTGCTGCTTCGATTCTATCAGGAATTATGGGATGAGTCACACCTGTTCTATTGTCATTACCTGTTATTCTAATAGTAGCTGTACCTGCACCACGTACTTTTACTCCTATTCCATTTAAGAAGTTAGCTACATCTACTACCTCGGGCTCTCTTGCGGCATTCTCAATTACGGTTCTACCTTCTGCGCCAGCTGCAGCTAACATAATGTTAATTGTTGAACCAACACTAACTACATCTAGGTAAATTGTTGTGCCAATTAACCGCTCAGCCTCAACAGTTATGGTGCCGTGTTCAACTTTGCATTTTGCTCCTAAAGCTTCAAAACCCTTAATGTGTTGATCTATAGGTCTTAAGCCAATGCTACAACCACCTGGTAAAACAGCCTTAGCCTTTTTAAATCTAGCTAACAAAGCACCCAAAACATAATAAGAGGCTCTAAAACTATTCATACTCTCAGAAACTGCCTGCCATTCTGTCATAGTGCTTGAATCTACTTTAAATTTGCTTTGATCAATTTGCTCTACTTCAGCTCCCATTTCTTTCAAAATATGCTGAAATGTCATTACATCAGTTATTTGAGGCACATTCTCTAATATGCATGTATCTCCTGCTAATATAGTGGCAGGAATAATAGCTAAAGCTGCATTTTTTGCTCCGCTAACACTAATAGACCCTTTAATCGTCTTTTTGCCTTTTACTTTTATCCTACTTGCCAATTCGTTTTCCTCCGATCCAACAATTCGCCGGATGCCCTTAATAAGCATTTCTATAATTAATTATCTAGCTTTATTTCTCTAAAACTAATTCTAACATATTTCTACAACTTGAAGTAATTTTTTTTTAAGGTAATCTTAATATTTCTATTATAATAAATAACTACTCTAGTTTACCAGTATATGCATCTAAAAAATACACTTCTTTAGTGCCATCTTCACTTATTGTATCAATCTTCCATACAGGCTTTAATGGCCACATAAACGGTATATTCTCACTTTGATCTAAATCTGATTGTTTTAATCCAAAGTATATCAATTTAATATTATCTATTGAAATATTTCCCTCATAAGGTTTTTGCCCAGCCAAAAATAATAGTGCTTCGGCTGCAGATATTTTTTTAGTTTTTTCACTTAGGCTTATCTTTTCATTTATTTTATCAATAAAATTCTTATTATTCGCCTTTTTCTCAAGTTCCGAACGTTTTACCTCTACAATACTGCCGTTGCTACTAATCTTAACCCTAGTATAACTACTAATATCATATACCTCTAAGTCAATAAGTTGGGTAAAAGTAAATGAGTAAAACACTTCATCATTCTCTTCAATTTCCTGCATACCACTAAGGATCCAATTATTAAATTCTATACCTAAAGCATTCTCTAAATCTTTTTTAAGTATACCTGACATAAAGCTAATTTTATGATTGTCCTTAATAATATTTAAATACGACTTACTCATTAACCTATCTTGCCTATTTAAGTTATTATAATAATAATCATTTCTGCCAATTATTAAATACTCATTTTCAAGTACATACCTGCCCTCTGCATTAGGGAAAACCGTTTTAGTAGGCCATAGATTTTTAATTAAGGCATCTTTATCAACCAACTTATAGCCTACCTCAGGATTAACATTTGGGGAGACCCCTTTATCGAGTTTCTCCAATGAAACATCAATATTATATTTTTCTCTTAACAGAGTTAGCGTACTCTCATTAACAGCATTATACTCAGTTATTGTAATTGAGCTATTTCTCTGCATAATCAATTGGGATACTAAATAAAGATTTAACACTAAAAAGGTAACTATTAAGATTGTTTTTGCTTTAGACCAATTCACAATTACCCTCCTTAGCTTTACTCAACAATAAATCCATTCTCTTGAGGTACATTACTTGTTAAAGCATTAATTAAAAAACGCACAGCAACCCCATCACCGTTAGTTAAAGTAACTGCCCAATGCGGGGCTACTAAATAGCTATCTGTAAATTTATAGTCCACAAAATAAGATAACATGACATCAGATATCTTATAACCATTTTTTAAATAATCCTGAAATTTTGATACAACCTCGGCTGCATAAGGATTAAATTCTGTAGACACCTTCCACTTATCACTAGAGAGCTTTTCTATGGCATCTGAAGGCTCAATAGCAATTTTAGGCACCTTATTATGTCTACCTAATTCCCATACCTGACGTGTCATTTCTGTAACAATACCGCCCTCAGTTTCTACTGTGTAGGATGGAATACTATACAATACAGGTATATTATATTTTAAACCTGTTGAATAGGTATTATAAACAAAATTGATCTTATCTGTTTTTTTCCATGTTCTAACTAGTTTAACATCGCTCTCAAAGTTAGGCCAATTGGTATAGTTGTGTTCATTTGCAAACTTACTACTCTTTAAAAATTCATCAGCATAACTTATGGAATTTTTATTTTTATTTAAAGTAACAAAACTATACTCAATATGGGGTGCTTTATTATAGTCAATAGCTAACGTTGTTGAACTAAACAGATAGCGATATCTATTTTGGCTTAACACAATCTCTCGAGCTAAATTAGTATTCGTAAAGAATATAGAAAGCCACTTTTTACGGTCCTGAGTTTCAGCAGACATCATAATCTCTGGAAAATCCGCTCCATAATTAGTTATGAAGTTTGATGGCAGATATACACCAGTTAAAATAGAGGCATTTCCATAACCCCCATCGTATACACGCCAGCCATTATCACCATTACCTCTAAATGTCTTTATACCGTTTTCAGGCCATGCAACATCTTCTAACACTACCTTGTATAATGTTCTGTAGTTTAATGACCGTAAATATATTTCCGGTTTATCACCCGTTGTAACCATTATTCTATCTATTTTCATGGAGACATTTTCGCCATTCCAAGATGGGAACATCATGTTAACAGGATAACTTCCTGCTAATAAAAACTCATAACTACTACTCTTAACTGTATTGGTCCATTCATCTAGATTAATTTTAGTAATATTTGCATTAGTGCCTGTTTTTAAAGACTCATAAACTCTGCTCCAAGCTTTTGAGGCAAAACCACTGCTACCAAGGTAATACATTCTACTAACAAATTTCCCATGATCTACCATTCTATCTGGTTCTAATAGTGCACTCAGTAATTTTTCCTCTTCAATATTCTTAACAATGGGCTGATCCTCAGGGTCTACAACTTGATGAACTGTTGCACTCTTTAATACCCAAGAGGGTAATGCCTCATAGTTTTTCACATCAGTCCAAAGGGTTAGTGATAATACTAAACTCGTAAGTACTAATATAATTAATATTAGTGTTTTTATTCTTTCAAGTATCATAATACACCATCAACTGCCTTAACAAAAGGAAGTGTAAATCTTACCTCAGTACCCTCACCCATGATACTAAAGATATCTATATGACCGCCATGGGTTTCAATAATTTCTTTAGCAATAGACAAGCCAAGTCCCGTTCCACCTAACCTACGAGATCGTGCTTTATCTACCCGATAAAATCTCTCAAAAATGCGCGGTAAATCCTCTGCAGGTATACCAATACCATTGTCATGAATACTAACTACAGCAAAACTGTCTTCTCTTGTTAAAGTAACATTAATCTCACTGTCATTAGGAGAGTATTTTATGGCATTACTTAACACATTGTAAGCTACCTGCTCAATGGTATCACTATCAGCAAAAACCTCTGGCATGTCTGGCTTAGCTTCATAAGTTATTATTGTTGATTTCTCTTTGGCAGTTGCTTGCATCCTTTCGACTACCTGTTCTAATAAGCTATTGATTGAGAACCTTCTTTTATTAAACTTTACATGCTCTGAGTCGAGTTGAGATAGCTGCAATAAGTCACGAACTAATTTATTCATTCGGGTTGTTTCTGACACTATATCCGGCAACATTTTACGCTGGATGCTTTCGATTTGCCAAGCATACAGTTCTTTTAGTTGCTCATATGTTAAATCATACTCATCAAATGCATCTCCAGGTAAAAGCTGCTTAACTCTATCTCTATTGATATTTAACATTCTCCAACCAGCTTTTATAATATTTATTAGCTGTATGGGTGTTAATTTTTTTTCTGTTATATATTCTTGTAAAGTTTGTATTCTTACCTGAATATTTGTGAGTGGTGTTTTTAACTCATGAGATACATTGGCTATAAATTCTCTACGCATACGCTCTAATTTTTGTTGTTCAGTAACGTCTTCGAGCACCATAATAACTCCATTATGTTGTTTTTCACGTTTAAATGGAGCCTGTTGCATACGAATAGTACGACCTCCATCATAAGGAAGAGTAATCTCTTTTACAATGAGTCGATCCATCTTTGCTGTTTGTTCAATTTTATTTATTTCTAGTTTTTCAATTATTTCTGGTACCAATAAATGGGCTTCTTTATTTGGTAAAACTAATAACTCTTTCGCAAGAGGATTAATATGAATAAGTTCACCATTGATATCAAAAGCAATAACTCCGTTACTCATGTAAGTAAAGATTGCATCCATTTTACTTTTTTCATTAGATATTTCACCCAATGTTTGACTCAATTGCCTTGCCATAGAGTTAAACATATCACCTAAATGACCTATCTCATCGTTTGAATGAACCTCAATTTCTTGAGAGAAATTACCCCGTGCCATTTCTGCCGCACTTAAAGTAAGTTGTTTGATAGGTTTTGTAATAGTACCAGCTAAGGCTAAGCTAAGTATCATAGAGATTACTAAAGTTATCATTGTACCCATTAACATAGTACTTCTAATTTGATTAACGTTTTTGTAAACCTGATTTTCCATTGCAGCAATAGTATATAAATAGCCCAGTGTAATTTCATCACTAACTATTTTCTCACAACTTATTAAATATCTTTTGTTTTGATCCGTTACATTTTTTTTAATTTTAGTATAATAATTATCATCTGAAAGCTCTGCATTAATTAAAACATCATCAGACCAATATAAAAAATCATCACTGGGTCCATATATTAATTTTTTTTCATTATTGAACAATAGTATATTATATTTATCAACTGCAGCATTACTTGAATCATCATTGGGTCTTTGATACTTTAACTCATCTTCAATTATTCTACTTACATACTCAGTATCACTGATGTTATCTCTTAGTCTGTTTGCTAATACATGTGAGTTATCTTGAATTCGTTTTTCAAAACTACCTTCTAGCATTTTCTGGATGTTTGATATTAAGTAAAAACTTACTGCTTGCATAACTACAACTATTACTAATACATATATAAATACTAGGCGCCATTGAATACTTGCAGATCTACGCTTAAGTAGCTTTGTTGACATATAATTACCCTATTTTCTTTTAAAATAATACCCTACACCGCGTTTTGTTATAATATACTGTGGTGCACTTGGGATTTCTTCAATTTTTTCTCGTAAACGGCGAACTGTTACATCAACTGTTCGGTCATCTCCAAAAAACTCTTTATAGCCCCATACTTCATGTAAAAGATCTGCTCGAGAATACACCTTATCGGCATTTTTAGCTAAGAAACTTAGTAGCTCAAATTCTCTTATTGTTAATGCAAGTAGATTATCACTTTTATAAACTTCATATTTTTCTATATCAATCTTTAATTTTCCAAAGTTAAGCTGATTTACATTATTTAATTCTTGAACATTTAACACATTTGCTCTACGTAACTGAGCATTTACTCGGGCTAAAAGTTCCTGAGGATTAAAAGGCTTTGTAATATAATCATCTGCTCCAAGGTTTAGTCCTTGAACCTTATCACTCTCTGTTTCTTTGGCAGTTAGCATTATTATTGGAGTATTATGATTTTTCCTTACTTGACGGCACACCTCAAAGCCATTTAAACCTGGCAACATTATATCAAGTAATATTAAGTCTGGTTTTACTTGCTCAACCTTTTGAACTGCAAGTATACCATCGGGTGCTACATATACCTCATAACCTTGTTTTTCTAAGTTAAACTGAATCATTTCAGCAATTAATTGCTCGTCTTCAACAACAAGTATCTTAGCCGTCATTTATAGCTCCCCCTCAATTTATTTATAATTATATTATTTTTCTATATTATACAGTCTTTTTCCTGTATATTAATTGTTAATTTATGCGTTTAAACGCATTATAATCTAAAACTATACTCCTCTTTGCCAATGTGCCTTAGTTAAACCCATTTCGCTATATTCGATTAAGTTTTTATATGCTTGTACACAGTCTTCTTCACTAATATTATCAATTTTTTGTAATAATTGCTGATACTCTTGTACAACATTTATCACATATTGCTCTCCTCTACCACTTGCTTCTATTCGTAAAACACTGGCATTTAATTTAAACAACTCTGGTATTTTATTATATAGAGCTAAATCTTGACAATTATATAAGTAGGAGCGATGGCTGTTATCAAACACAAGTGGAAACTGATAATTTTTTCGGTCTTTTAGGCTGTATTTAGAAATTAAACAGTCATTATTACAGGTTCCTAATCCACTTAAAATACATGATTTGTGTATCATTAATAGTATTCTCCCATGGATTACTATCTCTATAGGTAAATCTGAAAGACTGACTAGTTCTGATATTTGTTTATAGTTAAGTTCTGGTGAAAATGTAATTCTACTAATATTTTGCTTTTTTAGTTCTTTAATAGTTAAGGCATTAAAAACTGGAATTCCAGATCCCGATATTAATTTTAGTTGTTTGTTTTTTAGATAGTTTAATTGACCTAAGTTATCTACTAAAACACTATTTATACCAAACTCTGTAAAGTAGTTTATTCTGTTTATTAAGTCATTAAAGTCTTTATCTTCTGTAATACGTGGTAGCCTTAACACAAGTTTATGTTTATTAAACTGGGATAGTTCTTGTAGTTCATTTTCACTTAAATTATGAAAAGTTTCACTACCTAAGTATACAAGGTCTGCCCCTACATTTAGCGCTGCTTTAGCCTCAGATAGAGTTTGAGCTGAAACAGCAAGCTTTGGGTGTTTTAGTATTTGTTGTTTTGTTGGATGTTTTTGATACTGTAATTGTTCCAATACCTCAGTATTACACTCTTTTAAGTTAGGGTTTTGGTGCTGTTTCTTGTGTTTTTTAGCCATTAACTTAGTTATTAACTGTCTACGACATTTATTAAGTTCAGCTGCTCTTACAGCAGGATTACCACTTATCTTAACATTACATTCAGCCAAATACCACATTGTGCCACCTAGTTTTCCCAATTGACTACATACATAATTCTCGGTAGCTATTTTGTTTAAAGCTGGCTCTAATGAGTTTTCACCTAATACTGTTACTTGATATCCATTACTATCAATTGCAGTTATTTCTAAAGGCTGATTAGCTGTTAAATTGGCAGTTATATTTAAGGCAAATTTAGCAAACGGTCTCCGCATTGCCTCAGTTACCTTACGCTGTTGCTCTATACTTACAACCCTAGTTACTTTATCACCAATTTTAACATTATCATTAGTTTTAATAGCAATCATTGCTCCTAAATTGTAGTCTTTGGGTAGCTTTAGGGTTTGAGTTTTTTTTCCATCATGCCAAGCTATTATATCCCCTTTAAATAGATTAGTTAAACACTTAATTTTTAGTTTACCTTTATAACAATCCTTAACAACAGCTACCTCAACTCCGCGGTTATCTGGTCGATCTATGTTCATTAGTTCCTGACCCTTTTCACCCAAAATAAGCCCCTTAGTAAAGCAGCGATTAAAGGCTTGTTTTAACTGATAGTTATCGCTTTTGCTAAAGTGGTAACTTTCAGCTTTATTTAAGGCTTCTCGGTATCTTGAAACAACTGTATAAACATAATCAGGTCGTTTTAATCTTCCTTCAATTTTTAAGGCACTTGCTCCGTATTTTTTAAGAATTGGTAAATGCTCTATTAAACATAAATCTTTAGGGCTCATTAAGTAGTTACCATTTGTTTTTACAGCAATGCCATCCTTCATTAAAGTATATGGTAAGCGACATGGACCAGCACAGGCCCCTCTGTTACCACTTCTGCCACCTATTATGCTACTCATTAAACATTGTCCAGAGTAGGCATAACACAAAGCACCATGAACAAACACCTCTAAGCCAATTTGAGGATATTGCTCATGCATTTTTTTAATGCTAGCAAGCTCTACTTCTCTAGCCAATACCACTCTTTTAAAGTTATTTTCAATTAGCAGGGGCAAGGCCTCTGCTGAGTGTATTGTCATTTGTGTACTGGCATGTAATTCAACTTGTGGTGCTACTTTTGATGCCAATTTAGCAACCCCTAGATCTTGAACTATAAAGGCATCTACACCACAGTTGGCTACCTCACACAAGTAGTTGCCCATCTCTAAAAGCTCTTGCTCATGGGTTAGGGTATTTACGGTTAAATAAACTCGTACATTATAATCATGTGCTAAGTCACAAGCTATTTTAAGCTCTTCTAATGTAAAGTTAGCTGCATTAGCTCGGGCATTAAATTTTTTACCCCCTAAATAAACAGCATTTGCACCAGCATATATTGCGGCTTTTAATGACTCAATACTGCCAGCAGGTGCTAATAATTCCATTGCTTATCCTCACTTCTATTTGTCACATTGTGTAAGCAAAAGGCAAATAGTGACTAACGCTACACTTAAATGTCGAACAAAGTTATTTAATGTCTTTTTATTATTGTAATTATAACAAAAATTATGTTGAATTGTGTTGTTTATTTTGTATAATATACTTCGTATGCTATAAGTGTTAGGAGAGTAATAGCCATGATTAAACAACCAAAGCTTGATACCTTCACTTTTATAAGCTTTATAGCAATTTCTATAGTTACAGTGATTTTATTTAATTTGTACCTATATTTTCGTGTTATTTAGCTTGTAAATAACCAACTGATAAGCCCATCTTCAAAGTATAATGTGCTAATTAATAATACTATTATAATTGATAAAGTTCAAAATTTTAAATATAGTTTATTTTTTAAACATAAATTAATATAATATTGTTAAGACTTTCTCTTAAACTCTTTATTAGGCATTATAAAAGGATTGCCAAAGGCAACCCTTTTGTTTGGGTTCACTATGTTTCGCGGTTTAGGTAATTGATAAAATAAGTGTACTCGAAAATTTGTAGGGTCGGGGTTCTCCCGACCATTTATTAAAGTATTAAGTTCACATTTATAAAAGCAAAACCATAAATAAAACAATCTTTTCTTCGTGTTCTTAGGTTCCTTATGGTTAATCAACAACTGCAATAAAATTTTCTATTAACTAGCTTAATTCTCTGGGGTAGTTTGTGAGACTGTAACAACCTTCTTCGGTTATAACTACATCATCTTCTATTCTTACTCCACCAACTCCAGGAATATAAATACCGGGTTCAATAGTAAAGACCATGCCTTCTTTTAATACCACATTATTACCTTCAACAATATAAGGTTCTTCGTGAACCTCTAGACCTAAGCCATGCCCTGTTCTATGCGTAAAATATAAACCATATCCTGAGTCTTCTATTACCTTTCGAGTAATGCGGTCTATTTCTTGACAAGTTATACCTGGTTTTGCTGCATCTCTACCGGCTTGGTTGGCCCGTTTTACTATAGCATATATCTTTTTAAGTTCTTCACTTACTTCTCCTACTGGTAGTGTTCGTGTTATATCAGAACTATAACCATTAAAAATAGCTCCAGTATCTATTATTACCATTTCGCCCTTGTTAATAATTCGATCTTCAGAAGTTGCATGTGGGTCTGAGGCTTTTGGTCCAGAGGCTACAGACAAAAAGCTGAGACTACATGGGGCATTGTTTTGCACAACATCCAATGCAGCTTTTTTAATATCACTTTCTTTAACGCCCGGCCTTAATACCTCTCTCACTCTCTTTAACATTGCGTCACTAATATCAGCAGCTTTTTGTAAATACTGTTGTTCTTGTGAGTCTTTACACATCCGTAACTCTGCCATTAAAGCTCTTGCATCTAATAGCCTACAGTTTGGTAGAGCTTGTTTTATTACATCATACTCTAATAAGCGAGCAGTTCGATACTCAAAAGCAATAGTAGAGTTTGGGTTAATATTATTTTTTTCAACCCAACGTTTAACTGTTGGATAAGGGCCTTCCTCATCAATATAGGTTATAAAGTTATCTATACCTGTTACCTTTTTTATTTTTGCTGATTCAAAGGCTGGACAATAAGCAAATATTTCTCCTTTTGCTGGAACAACAACCATAGTTGGACGCTCACTCATATGCATGTTTAAACCTGTAAAATATCCTAAATTAGCACCTGGAACTATAAATATATAGTCTATTGCTCTTGATACAGCTAGTTCTTGTAATCTTTTAACTCGCTCTTGATAATTAAACATTTTTTACCTCCTCAAATTAACTACATACTCATATTAATTAATTGATTTTCTTTATTTATCTTAGTGTAGTATCTATTTGAGATTACAAGCTAATTATCCTGCTTGTAACCAAAAAATAGCGGTATAGTGTTTAATTAACCTAGAGTTTAATGAAAAGTTATTCCGCAGAGCCTTCGGCATGCTAGTTTTTAAGTAAGGGAGGGTTGCCAATGCCAGTTTTTAATACAGGACACATCATTCGGGTTGTGGCTGCCACCACTATAAGCACAAACTAACTTCAAGTTATAAAGCTACTTAAAAAGTTTTCATCAAGAAATGTCCCTTGTGGGAGGGTTGCTGGAGGTATTGGGTTAGAGGAGTAGTCCTTAATTACCTCTACCTCAAAAAGCATGGCATATCTCACGGTGGGGTCTGGCCTCAACAGGACTAGCTTGCCAAGTCTACATAGTTAACTCTTGCGCTGGAAGTACTATCTACCTTACCAGCAAGAGGCCTGACACCTGTTGTAATTAAAACGTATAGTTATAACTTACGGTTTGTTTAAAGTGTTAGGATAGGTTTAAGAATATCTTTAAAAATAAAAAGCCCACCACAGTTTAGATGGGCTTATTTATCTATTGAGTTGTCACATGGTTATGACCATCTCCACTTTCTAACTCAAATGTTTTAATAATCATGTATGAACCCGTACTTGATACAGTACCTAATTCGTCTGCTTTAATGCCATTAATTAATAATTTATCATTAATACTATCATCACTAGGGTTTATATCAACTTCACCATATGAAACAATAATTCTGCCTACATTATCTGCACCAGCATATACTAATACTCTTATATGATTTGGTATTCCACCCTCAATGTAATTTTCCATAATATATGTTTGAATTGGTTTATTTTCATCTAAATTATCTATAGTAACATTATGTATGGAATCATTAGTTGGCGTTGTAGGAGCATCACCTGAATCCGTCTGTTCTGGAGTGTTATCATTGTAGAAGAATTTATTACCAGATTGCACTTCAGTCTCAGATACATTAGGATTAATTACAAACATTCCACCTATACATGATGTTAATTCTTTTTCTGTTACATATCTTTGCATAGAGTTAGCAATTAGTTGCATGTTACTCTTTAAAGCTTCTATTCTTGCATTCTTAATTGTTTGCATAACTCTAGGGACTGCTATAGCAGCTATTATTGACAAAATAGCTAAAACAGCTAATAACTCAAACAAAGTAAACCCTTTATTATTTGAAGAATTTTTTTTCATAAAGCCCTCTCCTCTTTGATATTTATATTGAAAAAAGAATAACATTGTACATCAAAAAAGTAAAGTACATACCATCTTTTTTAGGCAAACTATATTTATTAGAATATTCTGTATTTTAAACTAAATATAGTTTATAATTATTGTGCAACCATAACAAATGACATAAAAAAACAGCTATAGAAATAGCTGCTTAAGTTTTTTGCTACATATTTATTTCTATCGCGTTTTAATTTTCAACGTCTTTAGGTTTATTAAATAGCACAGTATTCATTGGCTTCTTTTTGCTTCTAAATACCATTTTTCTCCTTGATTGTGGTCGTAAGTATACTATTCTATTACGACACACTTTTACAACAGCCGATAACAGCTTTCCTAGTGTAAAGCTAGCAACCACCCCAATTGGCACACTTAAAACAAAGGCATTTAAGTAATTGGCTAAACCTAATGATAAGGGTTGAATTAAAGCATTACTCATCCAATAACCTACACTAAGTGGAAATGCCAAAAGCCCTGCTGCAAATCCCGCATATGTGGAAACATATATTAGCCAACCTGTTAGTACCCACAAGAGACCTACCCAAACACTTATTCCACTAAATCGCAATCTCTTTAACATATTATCAGTCCTCCCCTTAGGGTAAGAATTAGCTACTAATATATATGTTTTTTTTTCTGGCATTATGTTAAATTAATTGTATATAACACTATTTAATTAATTAGTTAATAAACTTTCAAACTCATTTAGAACCATATTTTTAGTTTCATAACAGATTTGTGGTAACTGTCCACCCCAAGCTTTTTCAGCTGCCTCAAAGCCTTTAATAAAGCCCACTTGTAGTTCCTTGGCTAGCTGAGGGTTATCATTTGTTAAACTGTTAGCAAATGTTATGATTCTAGTGGCTGTTTTTGTAACACCCCAATAGCCTTCTTCTGCAATGTTTAGTTTAGCTTGCTCTATATTGTTTTTGCTTATTTTATTTTTGTGGAGTAATTGCTGTAGTGCTTGTCTATAGCCCATAGCTTGATCTAAAACAATTTCCTGAGCCATTTTCATAAACCCATGACGCATCTTCAGTCGCTGCTCTTGCTGCATTTTTTCTATGTTGCTTTTACTTATTTTTTTTTGCTTTGGATTTATATACGTGTAATCTACTAGTTTTTGCTCACTTTTATTATACTCTATTGTTGAAGTTTTTGTTTGTTTTTGAGCATGTTTCTTGGGTTTAGCTAAATTTGAATTTTTTACAGCTGTATAAATTGCTGTATAGTTTGTAACCCTCATTTTAAATCCCCTTTTTGCATCTTTTGTATTTATATCGGTTTAGTTTTAGAGATCTAAACGTGTAATTTAATAAGAGCTGTTTCTTTAGCTCTAAAATTAACTAAGGAAAACAGCTCTTTTTATTTAACTATCAAGTTCTTTTATAACCAGCAATAAACCCTCATGTATGTTTATGTACGCTTCATCTTCAGTTAGTTCATTACTTACTCCTAGGGTATTACCCTGAGTCAAGGTATAGTTGTTTAGTGGATATTTTAATCCTGCTGTTGTAACACCTGTTACTTTATCAGTCACTGGTATTAAAGACACATACGCCCCTGGCTTACCTGTAATTTTTAAATCTTTATTTATAATCTCTAAAGAACGACCGTTATCATCACATAAACGCACTCTAATATTTTTATTAACATATTTTGTTAGTAAAAACACATTGCCAAAAACATGGTCCGTTCTTCTACCATGGATAGCAGCTAAAACAGTTATATCAACATATCCTTTTTCTACACAGTAATCCAAAGCGGCTTCTAAATCAGTAAAATCTTTTTCGGAGTCATAGATAACTATTTCACAACCAGTAGACTCTAACTTACTAATAACTCCCCTGGCACATGAATCCATGTCACCAATAACTAAATCAGGAATTTTTCCTACTTTTAGTAAGTGTTCTGCACCTAAGTCAGCACCTACCACCAGATCACATTCATTTGCAAATTTTAATAATGTTGGAGTAGCTGGGGCTTGACCACCACCTACCACCAAAGCTTTTTTAACTAACATTCCATTTTCTCCGTATTAATACCGTCATCACTACAACTGAAATTATTATTTCTGGTACCATATAAGTAGCATTATATTGTAAAGAAGCTATAATTGCAGCTGTGGTATCTAAGCCTTCCATCCAAAACAAAACACCAGACACTACATGTACTAAGTAACGCAATGTTCCTGCAAAAATAACAGCTATAGCAATACTAACAGTTCCCTGTTTTTGCCTCCAAAAACCCACTAAACCAAGTACGCCAAATGCCAGCAAATAATCTACAAAAAACTGAACCCAGTGTAAATAATAAGGTTTTATTATAAAACCAATAAAGCCAAATACACAACCAGCAGCAACGCCTACCTTTACACCCCTTCGCCAAGCTAAAAACATGATAGGAACCATACTTCCCAAAGTTACTGATCCACCGTTTGGTAATTGATAAATCTTAAGAAAATCAAATAAAACAGCAAGGGCTACCATAGCTCCACTTTCAACCAATATCTGTACTGATTTGTTTCTCACTTTCACACCTGCATTTCATGTTTTTTTCGATATGCGTTTATAGCAATATCTTGCACAACTTTTAATGGCACATTATTATTAAGTGCTATAGCTTTGCAAATTTCATACTCAGGTTTTATATTTACCACATTTCCTTGCCAAATGGCAACCTTTATTTTTATTTTTCCTAATTTAGTATCTATTATTTCAATTTTTCGCTCACAAATAATTCTTTGTTCTTGGTTTATTCTTACTCCTAATGTTCCAGAATGTTTAAATAGTATATTTATTAATGGGTTTACTGTATTTTCTTTTGCCATAATGGTTAAGGCTACAGCTGGTCGGTTTTTTTTCATTTGAATAGAACTAAAGCTAACATCAACAGCCCCATTTTTTAAGAGCTGCTCCATTAAAAACCCTAGGTTTTCTCCATTACTGTCATCTATATTAGTTTTAATGATGGTGATGATGTCGGTATTTTTGGAGATTATTTTTTTTTCGCTCCCCTAGTATCAGGCGAGTAAAATTTGGTATTTCTAAATCTCTTGATCCTGCCCCGTAACCAATTTTTTTAATATTCATTTGGGGCTGAAAATCAAAGTTATTAGCCAATGCAGTAATAATTGCTGCCCCAGTAGGGGTTACTAACTCATTCATAATGCCTCTACTGTACGTAGGAATATCTCTTTGGGCTAGTATTTTTAGTGTTGCTGGTGCTGGTACAGGTATTACTCCATGAGCAGCCTTTACAAAGCCAGTGCCTAAATGAATAGGTGATACTATAATTTGAGGCCAGTTTAATAATTCTAAGGCTATGCAATTACCTACAATATCTACGATAGCATCTATGGCACCTACCTCGTGAAAATGCACTTCTTCTATAGTACTGCCATGCACATATGCTTCCGCCTCAGCTAAAACCCTAAATACTCTTATACTCTGCTCTTTAACTTTATCTGATAAATCTGATTCATTTATAATATTTGTTATCTCTGTTAAACCTCTGTGATGATGGTCTTCTGAGGTTTCTACATCCACTTTTGTACCAGTTACGCCGTTTTTTACCACAGTTTTACTAACTAGAGTATAGTTAGCTAATTTTAGTTTTGCTAGCTGTTCTTTTATAGAATTTAGTGATACACCTAAGTCAACAAATGCTCCAAGTAACATATCTCCAGCAATGCCACTATAAGCATGTACATATATTATACTCATTTTTATCTCCCTATGTGATTTATTAGTGAAGCAGCATACCCTGCTCCAAAACCATTATCAATATTTACAACAGTTATACCAGAGGCACAGCTCGTTAACATTGCTAATAAGGCTGATAAACCCTGAAAATTTGCTCCATAACCCACACTTGTAGGTACTGCAATTAACGGTTTGTAAACTAAACCCCCAACTACTGAAGCTAAAGCTCCTTCCATACCAGCAACTAACACAATAACAGTCGCTTCATCTAGCTTTTGTTTATTTTGAAGTAATCGATGAATACCTGCTACTCCTACATCATATAAACACTCAACCTCGTTGCCCATTATTTTAGCAGTTTCTACTGCCTCCTCAGCTACTGGTAAATCTGCTGTTCCTGCAGATATTACTAGTATTTTACCAATGCCAGTATTTATTAAATTTTTTTGGTAAGAAACAGTTTTTGCTAACTCATTAAAGCGTACAGTAGGTACTTTTTCTTTGATAGCTAAGTATTTTTCTTGAGTTGCCCTAGTAGCTAATACTCTATTGCTTTTATTAGCTAGTTTTGAAAATATTTCAGCAGTATGTTCTATAGTTTTGCCAGGACAATAAATAACCTCGGGAAAGCCTGACCTTAAGGCCCTGTGGTGGTCAATCTTGGCATAACCAAGGTCTTCAAATGGCAATTGCTCCAATTCTTTAACAGCCTGCTCTATGCCTATTTCATTAGAGCGCACTTTCGCTAATAATATTTTCAATTCTCTTTTTTCCATTTAATCGCTCCAATCTCTATAATATTACTTTAACGTTAGCAGGAATCCTCTTTCTATTATCAAAATATATCATAACAAAGATAGGAGGTACATAAAAGATGTTAACAAAATATCTAAATTTATTAAAGAATGAATATAGTGAACAACGAGCTTTTGATCACGTTACTAATATCAGTTTACATCACAGAATTCAAGCCAGCCCAGGACACCGAGCTGCTGCTAAGTATTGTGAAGGCATTTTTCGCCAAAGCGGCTTAAAAACCGAAATACTTTCTTATGCTGGTGATGGCAAAACAGAGTACTTTAAGTACCTTATGCCCCAAGAGTGGGTCGCAAGTAAGGGAATTTTAGAAATAGTTCAACCCACTCCAGAGGTTATTGCCAACTTTGAGAATGTTCCTATTTCTCTTATTCAGCGAAGTATAGCTACCGACCCTTTAGGAACTGAAGCTGAATTAATTATTTTAGATAAGGGTGATGAAGAGAGCAATTATTTAGACCTTGATTTTACAAATAAGTTTGTACTAACCTCAGGTAACTATGATTATATTAGAGAGTGGGCTATTAAACGAGGGGCTTTAGCTATTATCACAGACAGAATCGTTGAATTACCGCCCATAAGGCATCGCTATGATATGGGTGATGCCTTAACCTATACCTCATTTTGGTGGTATGGAGATGAGCAAAAGTGTTTTGGTTTTGTGTTATCTCCTAAAACAGGAGATAAACTACGTAGGTTAGCTCAAGACGGTGTTGTTAAATTAAAGGCAACTATTGATGCTAAGTTTTATAATGGTGAAATAGAGGTGGTAAATGCCCTAATCCCCGGGAAAAGTAAACAAGAGGTAGTATTGGTAGCGCATTTATGCCACCCTAAACCCTCCGCAAATGACAATGCCTCTGGGTGTGGGGTGTTGCTCGAAACTGCCAGAACCTTAAAGTTCTTAATTGATAGCAAAAAACTTTGTCAACCCAAGCGTAGTATTAGATTTTTGTTATTACCTGAGATGTCTGGAAGTTATGCTTTTTTAGCTAATAATGAATCTACAATACCTAATATGGTAGCAGCATTAAACTTGGATATGGTTGGACAAAAGCAAAGTTTATGCCATAGTCCTTTAATTGCTGAAATGCCTCCCCATGCAATAGGTCATTTTGCAGGTGATTTATTAAAAGAGGCTTTAAACACAGTTGCAGCAGAGGTAAGTAATTTAGCTGGAACTGCTAAGTATGCTTTATTTATGCATACAGTTACCCCATTCTCAGGGGGCAGTGACCACTATATTTTTAGCGATCCTACAATTGGGGTAGGCACTCCTATGTTAATTCAGTGGCCCGATAAGTACTACCATACTAGCCAAGATACTATAGATAAAGTTGACCCCAAGATGCTTAAAAGGGTAGGAACAATAGCAGCTCTGTATAGCTATTATTGCGCCACAGCTAAGAAAAGTGATGTTTTATGGTTGGCAGAGGCTATGTATCAAAACTATGTAAGTGCTATTGCCACTTATCTTAAACAACAATTTAGCAAAGCCTCTCTTTTAGCTGAAAATAGTGACTGGCAAAAGGTAATGGATCTAAAAGACTATAGCATTAAACATCTTAAATATTTACAGGATATTAAAATTGAGCAGTTTAAATCACTCGCAAAGTTTAATGAAAACCTTTACGATATTATACATGAATATTCAAATAAAACTACTGCTTTAACATCCTTTAAAATTAAAGAGTCCACTAATTTGTTTGAGGGACTATTCACTAAAAATGAAATAGCTATTAACAGTTTTTATACAACTGCTTGTGAAAATAATTTTACCAAAGAGGCAAAAACTATTATAGCGAAAAGGCTTAGTCGCGGGCCAATAAGCCTAAGAGGTAAATTAACTAATCTCTCAGCTGCTACATTAAGTGAATACAGGCACCTAAAAAAACTTTATGCTAAAGACTTTAGTAAGCTTACCTATTTAATGTACTGGATGGACGGCAAGCGTAATCTTGCTGAAATTATCACAAAGATAAAACATGAAACAAATCAATTTAATGCTGAGCCTGCTATTTTTATGGTTAAAATGTTAGTAGAGCTTGGTTTAGTTGAAGTTTAGCTTCTAATTTATAAAAAAGGTCTGCAGTTCAAATTTCAATTTCATTTTGAACTGCAGACCCTTCTATTTATTTCTCTTCTTCTTTTAAATCCTCTTTAACATAACCAATCTCTTTCAAAAACTTTTGCCATGCTAAATTTCTATTAAACTCCGCAGTAGTTAAGGCCTGCTCTAATTTAGCTACTTGCTCTCCAGCCTCTAACAAGGTTATTAAAGGACTCTCCCCTTTTCCACTATAACCAACATCAAAGCTAACTTGGGCTATATTCAGCTGGTTATTAACTAAAGCTAAGTTTTCTTGTATTTGCTGATATGCATAATCGGCATTCTGCCAATCCATATATGATTTTGTGATTGTTACCTCTGCATTAAGTGTAATTTGATTATACTCAAGCAGTTTACTATCCTTATACAAAGCAGATTCTTTAAACTCATTGCTGCTATCTTTATGTTTTTCATCAACATACTCTAAGTTTAGCTCTGCTAAACTTAATCCCTGAGCTGCTGTTACCATATCTGTTCTGTTAGTTTTAGCCATTTCTAAACCCTCTTCAAGGCTGATTTCAGTTAAAATCCACTCTGGCTCAGTAACAATAAACTCTTGATTAAGCGGCATACCTAATGCCACACAAAAATCTAATTTAGCTTTTTTTAGGCCAATTTCTGCATTATGAAGGTTTGCTTTCATGTTATTAAGTTGAATCTGGGCTAGCTCCAACTCTCTTTTAGATAATAGACCTTCCTTACTAGACTTTAAGGCATTTTTGTATTGCTCGCTTACTCTTTGCTCTGCTTTTTGCTGTACCTGTAATAATTTTTGCTTTTTAACTACCTCGTAATAAGCATTTTCAGCCTGTAATTTAATGCCCCTTTTAGCATCTTCATCGGCCTTTTTTAAGAGTATTGAGCCATTATCTATGGAGGTATTGATTATTTTTAAAGCCTGTTTCATGGTAAGTTTTCTTACAGATTTTAGTCCCATAAGGGACGCCGCTGTTTCATTAGCTGTTCTTATTGTTTGGGTCTTGCCAGATTTTATCTCAAAAAACTTCTCAGCTGAATCTTGGCTAGCCAATTCCATTGCTCCAATTAAATTATGAGTTGGATAATTTTTTACAGCTATTTCACTACCAAATTGTTGTATTAAATTATTAATAAAGCTTATACTAACCTGCCTATTGGTTAATATATCCCACTGATCTCCTATTTTACCAGTTGGAAATGTTAAGCTTTTTATAAAGCTTATTTCATGTTGTATTGCTAAAATACTCTCACTTAACATTTCTCCTGCATCCCTTAAATTTCTCTCTGCTTTGCGTAAATCATTATTTAATCTATCGGAGATAGTTACTTGTAAATTTTGCAACTCTATTTGTTTATTAGCTAATTGCCATTGAAGATTATTTTGTAATGCTGTATCTATGGCTTTATCTAAAGTAAATTCTATAAGAACTGACTCTTTATTCTCTATCTCTTTTTCACTTTCTGTTTCCGCTATATCAGTAGCTAAAGCCATTAAATTTATGCTAACCAACATTGTAATAATAAGTAATAATGATATACTTTTTTTTAACATTTATTTCACCCCTTATAGCTAATATTGTAAAGCTATTGTTAACTCTTAACAATTATTTTTTTTAAACAAAAACCTTGTTTTGTATAATAACTATACAGTTTTTTTATTTTGCTTGTTTTAATCTAAAAGAGGTTTGGTGTTTAAAACAATTTGACAAACACAAAACTGCTTAAACACAACTGAGTACTATTTGCAGAATTCATTACAGAATAAATGTATGTGGTGTTTTATAGTTTATAAACATAGTTGTTTTAGTAAAAAAAAGCTGTCTCTTTAGCTTTTTTAGCTAAAACGACAACCTTTTATTATTATTTTATTATCTACTAAAGCCAGTGACTTTTCTCAATATAATTAAAGCGTCTGTGAAGTCTACAATGCCATTGCTGGTAACATCAGCTATATTAAACTGCTGTTCATTAAAACTACTGAGCTGATTAACATCAAGCAATGCTACAACATCATTAATATCTACAATACTATCTAAATTACAATCACCCTGTTTTGTATTGGCAATTGGGTTTTCTATGGGGTTTGGATTTTGAGGCTGTGCAATTTCATTATTATTTACATCTGGATTAAGGGGCTCTGTCCTAGTTTGATCATTTTCTTCATGAATAGTTGCCTTTATTGATACTTGGCAAGTTACATTATCACCGAAGCTGATAGTTAGTACGGCATCTGTCTCTCCATAGATGTCTAACTCTAGCTCATAGCTATCGGTGTTAAATCCAGCTTGCCCTTGAATTTTTCCATTAGAATTAATCTGCATTAAGTAAGTATAGGCTTTGGAAATATATCCTACATCAATGTTATCATTCCAAAATGATAGTGGTATTTTTATAGTTTTAACTTCATTAGGATTAATCAATGTCTCTACTTTACTATGCAATGGCTTTACTTTATTAAAGGGTAAACTTTCTCGAGTTACTGTAACTTTATAAGCCTGCATCTCTCTTACAGTACTATCTACTTTTAAATATACTTGTTCATTTTTTTGCAAATAAACCACTAAAAAAAAGACGTTTTTTTCTCTAAACGTATTGCCAGTCCTCATAAATTTAATGTCACTATTATATAAATGCCCTCTTAGCTCAAGTTGCCCCGAGCCAAAAACAGTGTAATAGCCTGTTATGGGAGCCTCAAAAGTAAAGCAGTCTATATCATACTCTGTTGATAACTCACCGTTTACTTTTGCATTTAATTTAAGTTGCTTGGCATTAATAAACAGGTTTGTAATATCATCGTAATCTGCATAAGCAAAATTAACCTGTATAATTAGCATTATCATTAAAGCTAATCTGCCTATGTGTTTCACAATGGACCTCCCCCTATCTTATGTTTAGTTTCTATCACATTTAAACATATAGCCCACCCCACGTTTGGTGTGTATATATAGCGGGTTAGCCACATCATTATCCCTTAACTCTCTGCGTAGGTTACGAATATGAGCCATTACTGTACTATCATTTTGAGAAACTGGGTTGTTCCAAACCTTTTGATAAAGCTCTTTTTTACTTATATAGTTTCCTTCATTAAGCACCATATAAATAAGTAACTTCATAGCCATATCACTAAGCTTTAGTTCTCTTTCTTTAATATATGCCATTTTATTGGCAATATTAAGTTTAAAATCTCCACAGAAATATTGACCCTTCTCCTGTTTTTGGATAACCTGCCTTTTATGTAAGTTAAATTGCTCAGCAACTATATCCATTAACTGATCAATATTTCTTATATCTAAGTTATTGGCATTATCCATTACTATGTTTAGATAAACTCCGTGCTGTTTATCTTCTTCGGTTAAGAAAACAATTTTAGTATCTTTAACTTCTCTTATACATCCAGCAAGTTCAATACAATCACAATCTGTTGTAGCCATATCTATTACTATTAAATCATGTAATTTATCTTTATACAACGCTTTTCCTACATAACTTTTCTCAGCAACATCCACTAAACATCCTTCTGCTTCTAGATGCATTTTTAACAGTTCTTTAATTGATTGATCTGAGCTGATTATAAGCACTTTTTTTTGATTCAACATCTACCCTCCTTCTTCTATTTACAATGTTTTACGCTCTAATTATGGAACAATTGATTTAAAGTTTAGCTTCTTTTAATTTTAATTGCAAGTTTCTGAATATATAAGATAGACTAATGAAATATGTAAATGTTCCTAACATTCATTTATTAGTTTTAAAATCTACTTTTTTACAGTTCATTTAAAGCCCTAGGTTAAAATAAAAGTCTCTCTATAGAACTACTTATGTTTACAAACGTAGTTATACACAATATCCACAGGCAACTGTGTATAACATTTTAGGAGAAATATCATTTTACTTGCTAATAATTATTTTAAAAATATTGTATTATTAATAAATTTTAAATGGCAAATATTTATCTATTAATTATTAGGTAGTCGAATAGTATGGTATATTTCGATTTATTTCCACAATTTTTATTTCCCAGTATTCAAGTTATCCACAGAATGTGGATAACATGTGAACAAAACAACCGTACGCACTGATTGATTGTAGCATTTTTTACAACTATATATTGCTAATTGTCAATATTTATCTAAATTCCTTGTTGAACACTTAACTCTGTATACATTTTATCTTACTAAGGCGGCTATTTCCCTTGCAATAATTTTACTAATTTAAATATTTTATAGTTTAAAACTAAATAAATCATTAACTTTTTCACAATTGCTACTTAATGTTGTGGAAAATTACTTGCTGGTTTTTGAATGTACAAATATACTTAAAGCCAATATCTTTTAGTATATTAATTACACTATAATAGTTTTTACCGATTTGAGTATAGTTGTGTGCATCTGAACCAAATGTTACAATTTCCCCTCCACAATCATAATAAAGCTTAAGTAAATCTTTACTAGGATTATTATCATTTAAACCATAATAATGAAAGCCTGCTGAATTTACCTCAATACCTTTGCCATTAGCTATTAAAGTTTTGTAAATTTGTTTAATTATAGAATGGTATGGTTTCAAGCTTGAATTTTTCATCTCTATATTATATCTTTTAGGAACATCTAAATGTCCTAAGATATTAAATTGTTGAAAATTATTAATACTATTCAACATTTCTTCAAAATACCGCTGCCATAATTCTGTTGCTCCATATTTCACTACTAAATCCTTTTTAGTTAGGCTTACGTTTTCTACACTATGAACAGAAGCCAAGATAAAATCAAAATTATATGATGTAACTATTTTTTGATATCTCTCTAGTAAATGAGGTTGCAAACCAATTTCTACCCCACTTCTTATGGTTACTTTGCTGCTATATATCTCCTTAAGTCTCTTAAACTCTTTAAAATAAAGACTTGGATCAAATTCAAATGGCCTTTCTTTATAAAAAAAGTCTAAATCAATATGATCTGTGCAACAAATCTCTTTAAGCTGCTTTGTTATTGCTATTTTAATAATCTCTTCCATCTTCATTTTACTATCTATTGAAAAGTGACTGTGTATATGATAATCAAACATGCTCTTATTCCCCTTGTTATAATAATAGATAGTATATCAAGTATTTATATGTATGTCATTTAATAGATTAATGCATAAATTGCTATAATATTTAATTTATAATAAAATAGGTTATCAAATAATTATAAGGGGCTTAAAATGATTATTTATAAAAATAATTATATTCCACTTAAGTCTGAAATTTATGACCTGTATTCTGCAAATGGCTGGTTAGCTTATGCAAATAATATGACACTAACAATGCAAGGCATTGAAAACTCATTGTCTGTAATAACAGCCTATGATGATAATAAATTAGTAGGATTAATTAGAGTTATTGGTGATGGGGCAACTATTATATATATTCAGGACCTATTAGTAGATCCCCAATATCAAAAGAATGGAATTGGCAAAGCCTTATGAATATGGTTTTAAAAAAATATGAACATGTAAGGCAAAAGGTGCTTTTGACAGATGCAGGTAAAGATACTGAGTATGTACGCAAATTTTATAGTTCATTGGGCTTTGAAACCTGCAATAAGGGTATAACTGTAGCAATGGCAAGGTTTGATTCTTAACAATAAATGTTTGTTCAAAAACTAATATAAACGGAGTCGAAAGTTGACTGGCAAACAGCTTATCAGAAATAATGCTGCTTGTGACTCAGTACAGTTTTCGACTCCACTAGTATTATGACCATTAATTTAAGTTATATACATTTTTTAAACAAGTTTAAGTGCCTGTTCTATATCTGCTAGTAAGTCATTAGTATTTTCAAGTCCTATAGATACCCTTACCAATCCGGTTTCCACATTTTTATTTTTTCCATCGTAAGCAAGGTTTAACGCAAGGCTCTCAAATCCACCCCAGCTTACTCCAATATTAAAAAATTGAAGATTATCTACAAACCTTCTTGTTCCTTGTAGGTCAGAGTCAATTACAAAGCTAAATAATCCGCTATAGCCACTTAATTGTTGTTTAGCTAACTCATAGTTAGGGTGTGATTTTAAGCCCGGGTGATTGACTTTTTTAATCTTTGGATGTTTTTCTAAATACAATGCAATTTTTAAAGCACTCTCGCTATGATGCTTCATTCTTACAGGTAAGGTTCTAAGTCCTCGTAGTATTAACCAAGCCTCTATAGGGGCAATTTTAGCTCCTAGCAGGGCATGTTCAACTTCAAATATTGATTGAATTATTTCCTCACTAGCAACAGCAACTCCAGCAACAACATCACTATGACCCGACAAATATTTACTAGCTGAATGTACCACAACATCAATACCCATTGTTAAAGGATTTTGGTAAAGTGGTGTTGCCCAAGTATTATCTATAACAGTTCCTATTCCACGCTTTTTAGCAACAGCTGCAATTTTTTTTAAATCTAAAACTTCAAACACTAAACTTGTAGGACTTTCTAAATATATAAGGGTTGTATTATCTTTAATTGCATCTATTACATTATCTGTAGTTGCCTCAACATAGGTTGTTTTAATATTAAATTTATTAGCTAAGTACTTAGAGAAAAAATTAATAGTTGGTCCATATACTGTTTTTAGCGCAACTATATGGTCACCTGTTTTAACAAAGTTTAATATACTTGCAGAAATTGCTCCCATACCAGAGGAAAATAATTTAGCTCTCTCACCACACTCTAGCTTGGCAATTTTCTTTTCTGCTACTTCTACAGTTGGGTTTAATCCTCTAGTGTATAAATAACTACCTTTGGTGTTAAAGGCATTAGATATTGCCTCCATATTTTCAAATGTGAATAATGAGGTTTGAAATATTGGTGGGATTACAGAACCATGATACATTGATTTGTCTTCACCATAATGAGCTAACATTGTTTCCATAAACATATCATTATTTTTTTTCATAATATAACTCTCCTGTTAGTAGTGATTAAAAGTTCTACAAATTAAATTAATACCCTGCACTTAATTAGAAGTTTAAAAATATTGTAATAAAAAATAAATGGAGAAATTTAATGAAACAAGTACCGCCTGTCCTAATGTTTCATATTATGATTATGAGGAGGGTGATAATATGTGGTGTTGTCATACGCATAGATTTAATAATGTTACCAGTTTTGTTGCTGGACATCGCCATGCTGTATCTGCCACAACAGGTACAGTTAGACCAGTATGTTATGGTCATGAGCATCCAATAGCTACTGGTACATCTTATGTATTCGGACATGTTCACTCTATATGTGGTTGTACTTGCAGAGAGATTGTTAAGGGAAGAAAGCACATTCATGAAATTAGATGTGTTACCTCTTTTAAAGATGGACATTGTCATTACTTTAGAACACTAACAACAGCAGCTCCTAATCGTCCTGATTGCTGCTAGCTTTAGTATAGGTATCTATAACTAAAATTTATAACAAAGCAATTTTAGAAAAACACCTTAAAGGTGTTTTATTTTTTTGAATAATAATTATACATGTTGGCTAATCTTTTTATAAAGGAGGGTATTTATGAAACATATAAAACCATTTTTTAAGTTAGTTATAATTGGAGCATTAACTTTTTTACTAATAAGCTTGATAGTACCCTATTGCCTACAAAAAATATATGATTCTCGTCAAGAGGCCTTAAACACAATAGCCTTTAACGTAGAACAAGAACTTGAAGAGGCCTTAAATAGGCTAAATATTGTAGAAGACACTGACTTTTGGCTACTAAAAAATAGCGATAAACTATACCTAGAACCATGGGGAGTGACTGAGCACAAAAAAAATCAGTACCGCTTTTTAAGTAATATAACTAATAAAGATTGTACAGAGCTAAAAACATATAATATAAAATATTTAAGAGAAAACTTTGTTGTAATTTATGAAGGCAACGGTAATTTTAGAGTTAAAATTTTTAAAGAATAGCTACTTAAGATATCCTTAGTTTAAAAACAGATGACTTCTGTAAAATACAGAAATCATCTGTTAAATGTTATCCAGTTTTTATTATTAATATAGGAGTAACATACGCTCTAATATTAAATTATTTTTTATATATTTTATTAATAAATTTTATTTTTGAAGCTAAAATTTAACTTTAAACAAAGTTTGCTCATTAATATCTGTAGTCAAAGCCTCTAACGCTACACCTACTCTATGATATCTTACTTTCCATTGTTCTTCTTTTGTTGTATTAGGATCACCCAGCGGATAAGGTATAGAAAGGGTTGATACCATTTTATTTACACCTACTGTTTTTGAAACAGGTATTATATTTGCCATCTGAACCGCTGGTATTCCAGCTCTTTCAATTTCTTTTACAATCGTTGCACCGCAACGTGTACAGGTGCCTCAAGTAGATACTAAAATAACTCCATCTACTTCTGCTTCTTTTAAGTACTCTAGCATTTCTTTACCCATTCTAGCTGCCTCTGCTTGTGTTGTACCTGTTCCTACTGTAGCATAGTAATACTCGTGCAATTTACCAATTATTCCTTCTTTTTCATAATGCTTCATAACATCAACAGGCATAATAATATTTGGGTCTGCATTGGCTGCTGTAGGATCAAAACCTGCGTGAATTGTTTTAAATACCCCCGATTCTAACCGATCCATGTGCTCAATATTATATCTTCCCCATCTAGTTGCTGAGGCCGATTGAATTCTATCTGGGTTAGATACTGGTACAATACCACCTGATGTAACTAACGCTATAGTTGCTTTACTTAAGTCTTTAATTGGTGTAGCTACTGGAACTCTGTCTAGTTTAGGCATTGGCAATTCAGTTTTAAATGGCTGCTGATAGATTTTCTTTATAAACATATCAACAACCCTATCAGCTGCCATTACAGGTGGATCTAATACTACTTGATGCCTTATACCTCTGCTGTAATATCCCTCTTCTTCAGCAGGCAAAAGCTCTTCACCATTAAGTATTTTAAGCCCAAAACTAGTCATTGCTTTGGCATTTTTTCTCATACCTGCAGCGCTAGCTCCACCTTTAAAAATATAGATATCTTTGCGGAACATCTCTACACCAGGGTTTTCTTCATTCATAGAGGTAATTACTGGTATGTTAAAGTTTTCTTTTACAGCTTTACAAATATGACCACATGCAGTGCCATATCTACCAGCTCTAAATGCAGGACCTGCAAAGAAAATATCAAATTCTTTATCTTGTAAAAATCCTAAAATTATCTCAACTGCTTGTTCGGTTTTTGAACCCATAAAGTTATCACCACAGATAACTGTATGGGTAATCTCTACCTCATCACCAAGTTGCTTGTTTAATGCTAAGGCAGGCCCAACCAAGCCTTCTCTTATCTCTGGGGCATAATCAGCCTTATCTTCACCACCAATACCTGCAAAAAATTGATTTATATACAAAATTGCTTTTTTCATCTTTGCACCTCCTTAATATTCCTTTATTATTTTTGGAGACCATCCTACAATCTGATCACCACAGAACATTGAGTTTTCTTCCATAATTATTGAACCATCTTCTCTAACCGATGGGCCTAGTTTTTCATCATCAGCCCAGCCTCCACCAAATCCATCTCTTCCTAAAGACTCTAGCTCACCAATTACAGTTTTCATTGGTGGTAATTCTATTAACTCTGATACATTACCAGTGGTAACTATAGCATCTGCCTTTTCATCAAGTGTTACTTTTGGCTGTGATACTCCATCTCTACCAGGACTCTCTGTTGCTATTCCAGCAGTTTTTATACCTACATCTTCTAAAGTAACAATAGTACCTATTAAGTCTGCATCACAATTACCATAACCAGCTTGAACAATAATAGCACCCTCTGCTCCTATTGATTGAGCTATTTGTTTAACATATAATGCAGATCTTTCTTTTTCTTCTAAGACAATCTGTAGATTTGATACAATTACACCTAAAAAGTTTAGAGTTTTACCGTGCTCTTTATACACCCTTTTAATAACTGGAAAGTTTTGAATATCATATGTTGCCCACTTTGAAGAGCTCGGTGTAAAGCTACCGGAAATCATGGCACTATCTAAAATTTCATTAGGATGCATTAATGTTGGTAACATCTTTTTAGTATCCCATCCATATACCCGCTCATTAAACCCTGCTTGGTCTAGCTGGGATTGAGGAAGTAAAACTACAACTACTGAGGGTAGTTCATTTTCTTCTTTTGTGCGTTTTGTCATTGGCTTTAGTTCAAAGCTTTCTACCTCTTCAGCTGCTAAATCTTTTGTACAACTTCCTAGATATTCAGAAAGCCTCATCGCTGCTTTATTAATTGCAATATTTTGCTTTTGCTGTTCATATCTTTCATGCTCTTCATCAGTATCAGCTACTAAACAAATATTAATTAGCTGAGAATAATAGGTATGTTTAGCTCCTTCACCACACATATCAATTAAGCCGTCTTGAAACCCTCCCCAGTGTTTTCCAACAGATAGTACACTGATATTTTTTAGTGCATTAACTCTTCCGTTTCCTACTGGAGACACTTCACCAGTTATACCTGGATATAAAGTATTTCCATCAACTCTATACCTTGGCTCAAAAGCATCTTTAACAGGAATAATTCTCACCTCATCGCCTGGTTTAGCTATTACTAAATCGGCTTCGGTGATATGCTCATCTTCTCTAACAATTTTTAAAGCTTCTTCTTTATTTATTGTTAAAGTGCCCTCCTTATAAGAGGTATGATTACCAAAACGAACATCTTTAACATAAAAATTTCCAAATTCTAGTTTCATTTTGTTTCCACCCTTTCTTTATTAAGCTTATTTAACACTTAATTTAATTTATCAATAATCTTATAAATTATAATATCACAAACGCGTTCTTATTGTAAACATGTTCTATTTAATAACTTGTTTAATTGATAATATTTTATAGGTATGATAAGATACATTTAATGTTAATGGCTGTATTTTGTTACCTAAGTTGTTTATAGTAGATAAAATTTAGTCTTATAAATAAATTTAATGAAAGTCATTAATCAAAGCAAATTAGCTCTAATTATTAAGTTGGTGATAAAATATGAACAATAAAAAAGACATGCGAAGAAATATAAGAAAGTCGTATTTTATAAATGCAGCAGCAAAAATTATTAAAGATGAAGGAATTGACGCAATTACAGTTAGAAAAGTTGCCGATATCGCAGGATATAATAGTTCAACACTATACAATTATTTTGAAAATTTAGAACACTTAACCTTTTTGGCTGCTATGAAATTCATTAAGGACTATACATATAATTTACCTAAGTATATTGATAGTGCCAAAAACTCATTAGAAAGATATATAAAAATTTGGGAATGTTTCTGTCATCATTCATTTTTAAAGCCAAAAATTTATTATGCTCTCTTTTACTCAAAACATCATTTTGCGGTAGAAGACCCTATCAAAGAATTCTATAATATTTACCCAGAGGAACTTGGAGAACCCCCTATTAAGCTAAAAAATATGCTTTATAAACACGATATTTTTGAAAGAGGCATAACTATCCTAACCCCTTGTGTAGAAGAGGGATTTATAAATCAAAACGAACTAACTGAATTAAATGATGTTCATATTTTAATTTATCAGGGAATGGTTTCTAGAATTATAAATAAACAAATAGATTATTCTTTAGAAGAAGCTGAACAAGTTACTATGAAATATCTAAAAAATACCTTAAAAAAATACTTAAAAAGAGTTCAATAACAAATTGTATTGAACTCTTTTTTTGCTTAATAATAGCTACTATTTTTTACACTCTATGATACTGATGCTTTAGTACTTAAAGAGCTATCTTTAAGTCTTTTTTTAGACGATCCATTTTGGCTATCCTGCTTAAGCACTTTATACAGTGAAACACAACCTAATACCAAAATAATTGTGAAAGGCAAGGCAACAGCAATAACAGCATTCTGCAAGGTTTTAATTCCACCCCCACCTGCAAGCAACAAGGCGACTGCTAATAGCGATTGAATTATTCCCCAAACTATCTTCTTTTTAGTTGATGGGTTTAGGTTTCCATGAGATGAAAACATACCAAGTACAAATGTTGCAGAATCAGCTGAAGTAACAAAAAACGTAACTAATAGTATTACGGTAATAAAGGAAATAATACCACCTAACGGATAATGACTCATAACAACAAAGAAGGCTGTTTCAGTTACTTGAACTGCTTTAGTTGCAATATCACTACCTAAGTTCATTCCAACTGTACCATAAGTGGCCATCCATAATGCACTTCCTAAAACAGGACCAACCATAACACCCAAAACAAACTCTTTGATTGTTCTTCCTCTTGATATTCTGGCAATAAAAGAGCCCACAAATGGTGCCCAAGACAGAGTCCAAGCCCAATAGAATATGGTCCAGCCACCTATCCAAGAATTATCTCCAAAGGGTTCCATATGCAAACTAGTCCTTATAATATCACTTATATACATACCCATGCCATTTGTAAAGGCACTAATGATTTTTACAGTAGGTCCTACAAGAATAGTTAGAGTTAAAATAATAAATGCTAAAGCTACATTAGTATTAGATAACCATTTGATTCCTTTGTTTAAGCCAGTTATAGCTGATATCATAAATGCAATGGTAACCAAAACAATTATGACAACTTGAACTAAAGTTGTTTTTGGTAATCCATATAGATAATTAAGACCACCATTTATTTGAAGTGTTCCCATTCCTAATGAACAAGCAACTCCTGTAACGGTTGCAAAAATAGCAAAGATATCAATTGCTTTACCAATTGGTCCTCTTACTCTTTTTTCACCAATCAAAGGAACAAAAATTGAACTTATTAAGCCAGGAGCTCCTTTTCTAAACTGGAAATAGGCAAGTGCAAGTGCCATCACTCCATGGGTAGCCCAAATATGGAATCCCCAATGTGTAATAGACATCTTTATTGAAAAATCTGCTGCGGCTGATGACCCTGCTACAGCACCTGAGAATCCAGCTGGATTAATGAAATGATTTAGCGGCTCTGCTACACCCCAGAATATAAGGCCTATACCCATACCGGCACTAAACAACATCGAAAACCATGAAATATTACTATACTCTGGCTTTGAATCGTCTGGCCCAAGCTTTATTTTTCCATATTTGCTAAACGCCAGCCCAAGTGCAAACACAATAAACATTGATACTGCTATAAGATAAAACCAACCAAAATTATCTAGCATATAACCCAATAAATGATTAGCTGTTTTTTCAAAGTTCTTTGGCACTATAATTCCCCAAAGCACTACTGCAAAAACTACAGCTACTGAAATAAAGAATACACTATTACCTTTTTTTGGTTTTAACCCTGCTTTCTCCTTACTCATAATTCTCCTCCCACACATATGTTTTTCCTAAAATAAGCATAGCATAAACACATTCAACTATCAAACATGTTCTTTATATTAACTTGTTTTATTTTGTGTTTTTTTTCTAATATCTTAAAAAATACTATGATAAAAATATTTTTTTACGTTAAAAAGGAAGCCTTAACATAAGCTTCCTTTTATTATTAAGATATGTGACAACTAAAACGTTGTTATCTGTGTGTTACTTTCATCTCATTTTCATCTCTGAAACATATCACGCATAGTATAAAATCCTGCTTGTTGTTGCACCAACCACTCGGCTGCTTTAATTGCACCATTTACAAATATTTTACGTGATAAAGCTTGGTGTTTTATTTCTATTATTTCATCATCACGCGCAAATAATACACTATGTTCTCCTGCTATTGTACCTGCCCTAATAGAATGAACACCAATGTCTCCTTTTGTTCTCTTGAACTCCCCTAACCCCCTACCATAAATAGGTTGGGTTAAGCTTACATTATTGGTTTCTAAGATATGCAAAAGCTCTCTAGCTGTTCCACTAGGACTATCCTTTTTTCTGTTATGATGTTTTTCTAGCAGCTCAATATCCCAATCTCCTAAGAGGCTTACCATTTTTTCAAGTATTATTTTAACTATATTAACGCCCATTGAGGTGTTACCAGCTACTAAAACAGGGCATTTATGGGATGCCTTTTTAATAAGGTCTAAATCACTTTCACTATAACCAGTTGTACACAGCAATAACGGCTTTTTAGTTTTTAAGCCCCATTGAATTATATCTGGCAGATTATTTGGGTGCGAAAAATCGATTACAATGTCTGCTTCACCTTCGAATTGAGATAAGCATTTTATTCCCTCATTATTTAATGGTGTTATTTCAGCTACCAGTTGTATATCATTACATTTTTTTACTTGGTCAACCAGCATATTACCCATAACGCCATCGGATCCATATACTATAGCTTTCATTTACTTCTCCTTAACTATATAGTTTTTACATATAGTAATTTATTCTTGTTTTATCTATAGAAGATTGTATTTATTTAATTCTTGTTTAAGAATCTCCAGTGTATCTTTTTGCATATCAACTAGTGGTAATCGTAGTTCGCCACTGCAAAGATTGAGTAACTGCATGGCCTTTTTTACTGGTATAGGGTTGTTCTCTAAAAAGAGAGATTTTACAACACCATTCATTTTTAATTGCATTTCTAAGGCTTTTTTAGTATTGCCTTTTAAGTATTCATGTACTAATACAGATGTTTCCTTTGGTAGAATATTTCCAACAACTGTTATAACACCTTGCCCCCCTAAAGATAATACAGGAACAATATGATCATCATTACCCGAGTATATTATAAAATCACTAGGACAAATCCTTGCTATTTCAGCAATCTGAGAGATATTTCCACTAGCTTCTTTTATTGCAACTATATTAGGAATATTAGCTAATTGCTTAACAGTTTGAGCAGTAATATTACAGCCAGTACGTGATGGCACATTGTAAACTATTATTGGTGTATTTACAGAATCAGCTATTACCTTAAAGTGCTCTATAATGCCTTGCTGAGAGGTTCTATTATAATAAGGATTAATTACTAGCAAACCATCCACACCAACAGACTCAGCATATTGACTAAGCTCTACGGCATGTTTAGTATTATTACTACCAGTTCCTGCAACAACAGGAATCCTTCCTGCCACCTTTTCTACGGTAAATTTAATCAAACTCTGTTGTTCTTCTGTTGTCATTGCAGATGCTTCACCAGTTGTTCCACAAACAACAATACAATCTGTACCTTCTTTAATATGCCACTCAAGTAGTTCTTGATACTGATTATAGTTAATCGTTTTATCTGCAATAAATGGGGTTACAATCGCTACACCAGATCCTTTAAAAAGCATTCTATCAACTCCAAATAAGGTTTTATTCTAAAGTATCAACGTTTACATCACATTCGTGTAATCTATTGATTTCTTCACGCTTGGTTATTAGTATATCCTTACTGTTCTTAACTGCTACCATAGCAGGTCGTGGTAAACCATTATAATTACTTGCCATTGAATAATTATAGGCACCCGTCGCAGCAACTGCTATGATGTCACCATTTTTGGTTTCTGGAAAAACAATGTCATCTATTAAAATATCACCTGACTCACAGCATTTGCCGGCTACCGCTACCCTATTTATAGGGTCTTGTAACATTTTGTCAACAATCACTGCCTCATACTGAGCATTATATAATGCTGGACGAGGGTTATCCGACATACCTCCATCAACCATTAAATATTTACGTCCACTATAGGTTGTTTTATGAGCTTCTATTTTGTAAAGAGTAGTACCTGCAGCACCTACTATAGATCTACCCGGCTCAATAATCACCTTTTTTATATTTAAATTATTCTTTTTTATTTGTTCTTCAGTCTTTTTTATAACTGCTGGTAACAAAGCAGATAAATCAGGTGGGGTATCTCTTTTAGCATAGTAAATTGCAAAACCACCACCATAGTTAATTTCTGTTAACTCTATTCCAGTTTTATTTAATATCTCTAAACAGAAATTAAGCATTACTTCTACCGTTCTCATAAAAGCTGCTTCTTCATTAATTTGTGATCCAATATGACAATGTATACCTACTAATTCAATATGTGGATCATTTTTTAATTGTTTAATTTTTTCATAAGAATTTTGGCGATAGAGTGATATGCCAAATTTAGATGAATCTAGGGCCGTTCTTAAATATTTATGGGTGTGTGTTTTAACACCAGGATTAACCCTTATAAGTATTTTAGTTTTATAGTCATTTTTGGTGCAGATTTCTTTAATTCTGTCTAATTCATCAAAGTTATCAACAACAATTCTACCTACACCATGTTTTAAGGCAAACTCAAGCTCAGCCTCTGATTTAGCATTTCCATGTAAATAAACTCTGTTTAGAGGATAATTGCATTTATGCAACAACACCATATCCCCTTTAGATATTACATCTATACCTAAACCATTTTCAGCAATTAGATTACACATGTAGCCATTAATAAGAGCCTTAGAGGCATAAACAATCTGAGTATCAAGAATATCTGAACTAAACCATGATTTAAAGTTTTTTATGTTTTCTTCAATACATTGTTGATCAATTATATATAATGGAGTTTTATATTTTTGAGCCAATTGTTTAGTACTTACATTTCCTACTGTTAAAACACCTTCACTATTAACTCGCATAGTTCCTCTTAATTTCACGATAACTCCCCCTAGCACATTCTCATAATAAGTTGCAGAATAGTTTCCACTACTTATTTTTTGTTATAACTCACCAATTTATTTTATGCCTAACTCATTTAGATGTGTTAGCTATCAGCGATGTTATTTCCAAACATTATAGCACTATATTTTTATATTTAAAGGGTTTTTTTTAATTTACCAACAACAACTCTTGGAAGATTTGCAAAGTCTTTAAATAACTCAATATCAATAAATCCATTATTGGAAAATATTTTTTTAACTTGTTTATCTTGACTGGAACCTATCTCTACAATAAGGTATCCATTGTTACATAAAACTAATGGTGCACTTTGTGCCAATCTTTTATAATAATCCAAACCGTCATAGCCAGCTTCTAATGCTAAATGGGGTTCATTTAAAACATGCTGAGGTAAATTTTTCATTTCTGGTGTCGAAATATACGGAGGGTTACTAACTATTATTTGGTACTGTTGTTTATTATTTAAAAGTGGGCTTAATAAATCTCCCTTAATAAAATTTATATTGTTTTTTACTTTATTATCTTGAGCATTTAACTCTGCTACCTTTAAAGCTTTTGCAGAGATGTCTATTGCAGTGATTTTAGCTTTGGGCAGCTTTTTTGCTAAAGTTACAGCTATAATACCACTTCCTGTACCTACATCAACAATATTTAAACTTGGAAAATTACTAGTCAACTCAAGGGTTTTGTTAACTAAAACCTCTGTATCTCCACGTGGAATTAATACATTATTATTTACCTTAAACATTAAGCCCATAAACTCTTGTTCCCCTAAGATATATTGCAAGGGCTTTCCACTAATTAAATTAGTTAATTCTCTCTCATAACTCTCGGTTAGTTTAAGGTTTATCTCTTGTTCAAGTCTTAGGATAAACTGGGTATAATCTATTTGTAATAAATGCATTAATAAAATACGGGCGTCTGACCGCCCGTTTTCTCTTTTATGGGTAGCAAGAAACTCACTACCATTATTCCATAGTTCTCTTAATTTCATTATTAACCTTCTAATTTAGCAAGCTTTTTAGATTGATCTTCAGTGCTTAAAGCATCAATAAATTCATCAATTTCTCCATCTAAAACCTTTTCCATTTGATGAACTGTTAATCCTATGCGATGATCGGTTATGCGAGTTTGAGGGAAATTATAGGTTCTAATACGCTCACTACGATCTCCAGTACCTACCTGACTTCTACGCTCACTTGCCATTTCAGCATCTTTTTTAGCCTGTTCTATTTCCAATAGTCTACTACGTAAAACGCGCATTGCTTTTTCTCTATTTTTAATTTGAGATTTTTCATCCTGAATTGAAACAACTAATCCTGTTGGAATATGGGTTAAACGTACCGCTGAATATGTTGTATTTACAGACTGTCCACCTGGACCACTACTACAAAAGATATCTACTCTTACTTCATTTGGATCAATCTCAAGGTCAATTTCTTCAGCCTCAGGTAATACTGCAACTGTTGCAGTGGAGGTATGAATTCTACCACTAGTTTCAGTAGCGGGTACTCGCTGTACTCTATGCACTCCGCTTTCATATTTTAGCCGACTATATGCACCTTTACCTTCAATAACAAAGGTAATTTGTTTATATCCCCCAATACCAGTTGAACTAGCATCCATAACTTCAACTTTCCATCTATGTCTCTCAGCATATCTGGTGTACATTCTAAAAAGCTCAGCAGCAAATAGAGCTGCTTCCTCTCCACCAGCACCAGCTCTTACCTCAACAACTACGTTTTTATCGTCATTGGGGTCTTTTGGTAATAATAAAAACTTTAGTTCCTCTTCATAATTTTGCTGCTGTTCTTGAAGCTTTTTGATTTCATCTTTTAACATTACAATAAATTCATCATCTGTTTCTGGGTCTTCAATCATTGCTTGAGAGTCTGTTAGTTCAGTTAAAACCTTTTTATATTTTTCATATACATCAACTGTTTGGGATAAATTAGAGTGTTCGCGAGAGTAATCTCTGAACTTTGTTTTATCTTTAATTATCTCTGGTTTAGATAATAACCCCGTTATCTCATGAAATCGCTTTACAATACCTTCTAACTTATCAAGCATCTATTTTCACTCCTGTTACATCGTTATTTAATTTTAAGGCCTCTTTTAGAGCAGTTAAAGCAACCTCTACCTGACTGTCGTCGGGTTCTGCTGTTGTGAGCCTTTGCATCCATAAGCCTGGAGCCAAAATCATCCTCCAAAACTTACTGTCTTTATTATTTCCTGCTAATTTAATTAGTTCATAACTTAAGCCTGCTATTAATGGTAAAAGTATAATACGGGTTAGTATTCTCTGTAGTACAGTTTGCCACCCAAACAACGAAAATATAAATACAGCAATAATCATTACTAATAACATAAAAGCTGTTCCACACCTAACATGAAGGGTTGTGTACTTTTGAGCATTTTCTACAGTCAATTCTTTATTATCTTCTAAACAATTTATAGATTTATGTTCTGCACCATGGTATTGAAAGACCCGTTTTATATCAGGCATTCTACCAATAATAAATACATAGAGCACAAAAATAGTGATTCTCATAACTCCCTCAACTAAATTTAAGGTTAAGGGATTTTCAAAAGTTTTTTTAGCTAAACCAGTTAAAATTGTTGGCAATACCATAAATAATAATACAGCTCCACCAATACCCATAATCACTGAAAGCCACATAGCACCACTACTTAGTTCTTCTTCTTCACCATAGGCCTCATTAGAAGAGTGCATAATACACTTTACTCCTAAATACATACTATCTACTAAACCTAAGGCGCCCCTTATTATAGGCAGCTTTTTCCACTTTGCAACTTCACCTTTACTTGTTACTTCTGTTTTAACTGATATTTTATTATCTGGACAACGAACTGCAACGCTATAACCTTTTGGAGCACGCATCATTACCCCTTCAATTACAGCCTGACCACCTATGGTCTGTTTTTTTGACATTATATAATCATCCTAATTAAGTTAGTTATACCAGGTCCAATTACTTAGACTCAACGGGAACCTCATGGCAGTGTCGGCAACGGGCTTCATATGATTCATTAGCGCCAATTAACACTGTTGGACCATTAAAAGAGGCTGGTTTTCCGTTAATTAATCGCTGAGTTCTACTCGCGGGATTTCCACATTTCATGCAAATAGCCTGTAGCTTATCTACATACTCAGCAACAGCCATTAAGCCAGGGGTAGGCCCAAATGGCAATGCTCTAAAGTCTGTATCAAGTCCAGCAACAATTATTCTCAATCCCCGAGATGCTAGCTCTTGACATACATCTATTATACCATTATCAAAAAACTGAACTTCATCTATGGCAACCACTTTAGTGTCACAGTCTATACAAGTAAGTATGTCCTCTGGATGCTCTATGTTTACTGCGGTTATGCACGAACCATCGTGTGATACTATTTCATTAACGCTATATCTGTTATCTATTTGAGGTTTAATAACCTGAACTTTCTGTTTGGCATACCGAGCTCGTTTAATTCTTCTTATTAACTCTTCGCTTTTACCAGAAAACATACTACCACAAATAACCTCAATCCAACCTTCATTGATAATGGGCATCATAAGTCTTTACCACTCCGTTTTATCTACTGTTTTTATTAGAACTCTCTATATTATAACCCATTAGCTTAATACTTGAATAGCTTTTATTAAAAGTAATTAAACACTAAAAAAGCAGAGTCTCTAAGACTCTGCTTCGAACAACTATTTTTTAATTCCATAACGTCGGTTGAAGCGCTCTACTCTTCCACCTGTATCTACCAGTTTTTGTTTACCAGTGAAAAATGGATGACACTTAGAACATAATTCTACACTTAGTTCTTTCTCTGTAGAGCCAGTTTCGAATGTGTTACCACAAGCACAAGTAACAGTACATTTATTATAATTTGGATGAATGTCTTTTTTCACATCTTTCACCTACCTCATATAAAGTAACAAAAAGAATTATAACACAGATTATTATTTAAATGCAAGATTTTTTTTATTTATTTATAAATAAGTTAATTATTAAATTTAACTCTTAGTAAAGTTACCGAATTTTATAGCTGGCAACTCAGCTTTTAAAGCATCTACCATTGTTAAAATTCACAATGGTTGTTAGGAAAAAGTTTTATTATAATATGTCTTCATATAAGTCTGGATATAGGTTTAGTTTCTAAACTGCACCATATTAACATCACATTCTTTAATTGGCTTAATATAATGAAGGCAGTTATATAAAAGAAGCAGGGGCAATGCCCCATTGTATTCATAATTTTCTCTTCATACGGCGATTTTCTCTATCTGAGGTATTAAAGTATCGTATATGATTTACAAGATAATATAGTGATGGAATAAAACCTCCAGTTAAAATGAGCTGTTCTAATAAAGAATCAGCTCCCCAGCGGGTTAAATATACTATAAAATAACACCAGGCAAACGAGAAAACAAACATAAAGCCTATCTGTCCTAACAACTCCCTTTTAATATAAATAAAGATATTAGTATAATTGAAGATTGGTAACCTAAGTACATAATGTGAGAAGAAGTCACCTATTAAGTAAACCGCAACAGTTGCAAAAAAGCATCTAAACACAATAATTTCTGCTATGTTTATTACAAATACATGGTAGAATATAGTTCCTAATACCATCGTAACAATAAATAACAAACCAGCTTTAACTTTCAATTACTACACCTCATAAACGATAATATTATTCTCACCTATTTGTATAACTTTTCCAGACTCCAGTTTTACATGTACAACATTTTGTTTGGTGCCATTCTCCATAGCTATAGTTTCACTACCATCTTTTATTACCTCACCCCACATACCATAAAATGGGTCACTTATTACTCGTACTTTCATGCCTTTCTGAGGCTCCATTAAGGTATCTTCTCCTTCAGGATCTTCAGTAACTTGGGCATCTAATGGAATAATAATTTCAGGCCTTATTACACCAGCTCTAATTTGGGTTGTTCCATTAAGAGAGGTTGTTTTTCCTACATGTTTTTTTAATAATTCAAAAGTGCGTGGTAACATAGGCACATCTCCAAAGCCTTCAGTTGCAATTAAAGTTATATCATCTTCTTCCTGCCCTGTTATGCCCACTGAAATTTCATGTCCCACTAGTTTAACGACATCATAGTTATTTAACCCGCCAATAATTATGCCCCTAACATGTAGCTCAACAGCTTTTTGTAACGCATCATATGTTATACCAGAGCCACCAACCAAAATTTTATCGCTGTGGCTATCCTTTAACATATCTGCAGTTATTTTATCAGCTGGTGATTTTACAACAATTTCAAGCTCGCCATAGGTTTCATTACCTACACCAAATACGCCCTCAATATAACAGGCCGGCGTCTCTATTATTGCTCCATACTGAGGGGTGACCTCTTTTACTTCTCCGCTAATATAACCGAACAAGTTAACAGGACTATAAGGTCTCCTAATAAAAACTTTGCCCTTTCGGGTATCGATTCTTTCAATTGTTCCCCTAGCAGGCGACAGGATAGCTCCCGAAGCAAAACCATCAAGAGAGGCGATAGTTTGGTTATAGGTTACTGACTGCCCTTCTATTACATGCATAAAGGTCTTTAGAAAAAATGGAGAGATATTAAGCTTGGTAGCTACATCAATTTCAACTACCGATTCGTCAGCAGAAAACCTTTCGCGAATGATAATTTCACCTCTACTCAAAGAAATATGTTCAACAACACCATTAAAGGGTGAAGTAAGATTCTGTCTTTTACTAAAAAACCCCTTCTTTAAAGTGGCAATTTCATCACCTTTACTAACCATATCCCCTTCTTTAACATTTAAGATTCTCTCTATCTTATCGTTAGGCACTCCAAAGTAAGAAGCAACCTTTATAGAACGAGCTGCAGCAAAATCTACTTCTGTACGAGCAATTATTGTATCTGCCTTAACCTTATCTCCTACTTTTACATATACATCTCCAGGGTAAGAGAGTTTTCTATTTCGGTTAATTAATCTTAGATTATTAATTGTTTTAACTACTGCAATTGGCATTTTTACACCCCCATATAGCTTTCTGGATAAGCACTAAGTTCTGTTAACCATTGTTTAAGTTGCGCTATTCTTTGCTGAGGATCTTTTGCAACCTGAATAGGCCTGCCACGGCCATCTAATATAATTCCGCCAGAACCACCAGTTATTAAAGCCTTTGTTATTCTATTAGTACCATCGCCCGCATTATATCCTAATGATGGTTTAATGGTAACTGTGGCTTCCTGATCATACTCTAACGGTAGTCTTTTAAGTTCTCCAGCCACTATATGATGCTTCTCTACTTTACCACCATCATACTCAATTGTTACCTTGGCAACAGCTTTTCCAGGGGAAGCTATGGGACCGGCCACCGATAAACATGTTCCTAAAGGTATTAAGCAGTCTTTTTTTATTACATTAAAGACCTCTTCTTTAGCTACTTCTTTAAGCATAACTCCTAAATGGGGCATCATAAAAATACTATCCACATATAGCTCTGTTACACCCACTGGCTGAAATGCATCTAGCATAATTGCTAGTGCTTGATTTCTGTTAGGGGTATGGGATAACACACCACCAGAGCCAATAATAACATCAACTTCTGCATCATCAATAAGTGACATCTCATTTACATTATCTTGATTAAAGGCATCAGTAATAGCTCTAACTATATGAACACCACTTAATCCAGAAGCCATTAGCTTATGCCTTGTATAGGCAAGATGTATGGCCTCACGAGCAGCAGCGTGTTCTATTAATAGTGCGTCTTTTGTTTGAGGCAAAATTGTTGGATGAATCATTTTATTAGATAAAATATTACGCAACTGATTTTCAGTTATACTGAATGGCAACCACCTAATTATTTTTTCTCCACCCGACTCTGCCAAAATATTTCCAACACTATAGCTCATTCCTAAGTTGGCATCAACAGATCTATAAAATGTTCTTCTATACTCAACATCATCTGGTCTTACTTCCAATTTATTAACATTACCATCGTCTGCATAACCATCATTTAACATTCTATGGCCAATTAACATGCTAGAGAAAACATCTGTTGTTGCACCACCAATATCAACAGCCAAAATATTTACATTTTTTGATTCGCCAATTGTATTTAAAAGATCTCCCACTGCATTCGGAGTTGGCATTATATTACCACCAGTGATTTCAATTAGTTTTTCGTATCCTGGTGCATGCGACATAACGTGCTCTAAAAACAGCTCCTGAATTTTTTCTCCAGTTGGTTCAAGATTTTCTCTCTCTAATATAGGTCTAAGGTTATCTACATAATGAACCTCAGCTTTTTCTTTTAAGAAATTTCCAACCTGTTCTCTTGCCTCAACATTACCAGCATAAACTACAGGCAATCTAAATCTACTTCCCAAACGAGATGCTGGCTGAGCCTTAGCAACTAGTTCTGCCATAGATACAACATGAACTTCATTCCCACCATCTACGCCACCTGAAATTAGAACCATATCAGGTCTCAAACGTTGAATTCTTTGGATTCGTTCTAAATCTGTTCGCCCATCATCAACCGCCAAAACATCAGTAACAATAGCCCCTGCCCCAAGTGCTGCTTTATAAGCACTCTCTGCGGTCATCTTTTTCATTACACCTGTTACAAGCATTTGAAGTCCACCACCCGCACTGCTCGTGGCTACAAAAATATCTACTCCTTCATTTCCTGTTGCTGGGGTAATTATACTAGTGTCTTTAAGTAATTTTCTTCCGCATTTTTTTTCAAGCATTGATACGGAATTTTTAACACCTACAATAACATTTTCATGAGGTTTTTCTACAGTTGTAGGTGCACCAGCCCAATTTATAAGTCTTAGACCATCTTTTGAACCGAAAAGAATAGCCTTTGTTGTTGTACTTCCAACATCAATAGCCAATACATATTTTTTCACAGTTCTCTAACCTCCTATTTATTTAAGTGAGTAACAGTTTTGCTCTCTCTAATATGTCTTCAATCATTATTTTATTAACTTTATAGTATACCTTATTTTCTCTACGTAAAGGTTCTACCACTTTTGCTTTTGCAAGAACAGATAGGTGGTGTGATATGGTGGAGTCAGATAATCCTAATTTTTGACCAATTTCGTAACCATAGTAGTTTTTTTCATTTAAGAGTCGAATTATTCTAATACGTTTTTCATCTGTTATTGCCTTAAGTGAATCTAAAGAATCCTCTACTCGATCTATTTCAATAAGCTTAAGCCTATCCATACCTATTAAGAATATTATATTGTCTTCAAAAACAAAATTTGTTAAGGATACCCCATAGTTATGTACTGGGAACACGATAACTTTATTAAATTCTTCTAAGAATTCAACATCTGTTGCCAATAAAGTGTTTATTTTATTTGTACTTTTACTATTTAAAATTTTCTCTAACTTTAAATTATCTTGATTGTAAGTTTCTGATATTGCTTTTTCAGATTTTTTAAAATAAAGTCTATAGTAGTCCGAGATTAACTCCATAAGTCTTTCTTTAATTACATCCACATTCATAAAGAAATAGGTAAGTTTCCATTTCTCCCTCTCTGGCAAGGCAGATTCTTTAAGTAACTCCAGAGCCTTTTGAGGTGTTAAATCCTTACTATCATCTTCGTTAACCTGATTCATTATAGGCCCCAAAAAGCTAGTTATGATTTCAGAGGCAGTTACTTTTGTTAGAAAATGAAACATAAATCGCTGAATATCCTCTAATACCCCATACTTATATACAAGACCAATCAAACCATAAATGCAGTAGCTATCTATATCAAAGAATACTTCAATTTCTTTGCGTATACCATCGTTTAATTGAGCATCCATAATTGCAAGCCATTCTATTGTATCTTTGGATATATATTTTTTACGATGCGGATTGCTATTAATAACCTCGTAATTTTGGATATAAAATATTGAGCTCATAAGTTCGTAGACAATCGAGTTTTCAATATAAATATTATCTTTGATATGTTTCAATTACTTACCTCCTATTTATTTCGAATATCTCATTCTATTAATATTTTAGAACATAAATTTATTAACGTCAATAAAGATATCCTACTATTCGCAAAAAAACAATTAAAAACACCGTTAACATTCTTTATATTAACGGTTTTTCTAACATTATCCAATAATATTTCTAATTTTTTGCACTATATCTGTCCTGCAAATTTTACTTTGTTCCCCACTTTTAAGGTTTTTTAAGGTAATTTTATTTAATTTAACTTCGTCTTCACCAATAATTAATGCAATTTTTGAGTTTAACTTAGAAGCCTGTTTCATCTGAGACTTTAGGCTTCTGTTAGCATAATCCATATCCGATTTAATGCCTTGCTTACGCAGGTCATGTAGTAACTTAAAGACTAAATCACCTGCATAATCATCTGCTCTTACAATATATATATCACAATAGTTTTTAGTAGGAAATTTAATGCCCTCTGCTTCACAAGCCAAGTCAATTCTCTCTAATCCAGAACCAAAACCTATACTAGGTATACTTGGACCTCCTAAATTTTTAACTAAACCATTATACCTTCCACCACCACCAATAACATTTATAGCACCTTTTAGAGCTGTATTTTTAATTTCGAATGCAGTGTTGGTATAATAATCAAGACCCCTTACCAGCCTTTTATTTTCGTTATACTCTACGCCCACTGAAATGAGTCCCTGTTTAACTTGGCTATAATGATTTTTACATTCATCACACAAATAATCACTTGTAACAGGTGCGTTTAAAGTTAAATATTGGCAGTTTTCATTTTTACAATCAAGAATTCGCATTGGGTTTCTAGTTAATCTAGCTTGGCAAGTTTCACATAACTGATCTTTTATTTTTTCTAAAAAGCTTACCAAAGCTTTTCGATGTTCTTTACGACACTTTACACAGCCAATTGAGTTAATGTCTATAACTAGTTGATTCATACCAAGCTCTTTGTAAAATGTATAAAGTAAATCTATAACCTCTACATCTATTTTAGGATTATTGATTCCAAAAAGCTCTACACCTAGCTGATGGTGTTGTCTCAGGCGACCAGCCTGAGGTCTTTCATATCTAAAAATAGGTACCCCATTGTAGAAAAATCGAGCAGGTAATGCTTGATTATATAATTTTTTTTCCACAAAAGCTCGTACAACAGGGGCTGTTCCTTCGGCCCTTAAGGTTAAGCTTCTGCCACCACGATCTTCAAAAGTGTACATTTCTTTTTGAACAACATCAGTAGTCTCACCAACCCCTCTTTTAAATAACTCTGTATGTTCAAAAACGGGAGTCCTAATCTCTTTATAGCCGAAACTTTCAGCTACATTTTTAAACACATTCTCTATATATTGATAACGTTCTACTATACCTGGTAGAGCATCGTAAGTACCCCTTGGTGCTTTAGTTAGCATAGTTGTTCACTCCTATTACAAGCGTAATTTTCTTGAAGTCAATTATATCAGATTAATACTAATTATACACAAAAGCACAGATTTAATTGTCTTGAATCTACATTTAATATTATTTTCCTCGCTTTTTTTACTAAATAAGCTTTATTTATGTTTTAAGCTTTAAACTTTAGGTTTTTTTATTTAAAATAAGAGTATCTATTTTTGAAAAGAGGTACATTATGAACCACCTTACAGAAATTATTGTTTTAGCTGTTATTGTTTTAGCAGTTGTAATTATGTTTTTGAAACAAGATGCCTATAAAACAACCAGACAACAGTTACAGCGCCTACCAAAAGATTTTAAAATTAAAAACCATATATTAGCTAAAAATGATAAAGGAGAAAAAATAATAATAGAGCATTTAATTATGTCTCAAGCAGGTATTTTTTTAATTAATATATGTGATCACAATGGTAAGGTTATTGGTGAAGAACCACAGCAAAAATGGAAGGTAGTAACAAAGACTGGACAAAAAGAAATCCATAATCCTACTATAGATAACCTTTATGCTGTAAAAAGCATGCGCTCGAGAATTAATGATCCCGAAGGTATTGTGCCAATTTATCCTGTTGTAGTATTTGGCAAAAAAGCAGACTTAAGTGAGGTTGTTACCGAGAGTACTGTCATAAGAGCTACTAGTTTGGTTAATTATTTAAAGAAGTTTAAAGAGGCAAAACTATCTGATTTAGAGTTAGAAGCTGTATTTAATAAGATATAAGGTTAAGGGGGCGGAAAAGATTTTCCACCCCCTGTGTTGTACTCGCTTTTTAGCATCGTGTGGTGTGTATTTTACAAAGTAAAATACGTGGGTGTACTTACCTTCGGTTGCGTGTAGTGAGTTTGCTGTGCAAACGTATTGGGCACATTGCACTTTGTTTATGTGATTATTTAGTATGTGTATTTAACTTTCCTGACTGCATTAATTTTCTTATTTCTTCTTTACTTATTAATCCTTTAAATGACATAATGGTGTACTCCTCTTGTGATATTTTTAGTTTATATCATTTCTGAGGCTTACACCATTCATTTTACACATCAACTAAAAATTTACAATGTGAACTAAAATACAGCGACAGCGCACTACACGAACAAAGTGAGTACACTACATAATTGACATGTCAATTATACACTACGCAACGCCAATATGTTTTATGGAGCAAAGCAGAATAAAATCATTACATTAAAATAGGTGAAGCCAATAAAATATAGGCAAGCTCACTACAAAAAAGTGGCCTTAGGCCACTTTTTTAATTACCCTTATTTTTATTTAAGTCTAAAATCATTCCGTTGCCTTCACCTGTCATAATTTCTGGTAATTTACCATCCCATTTTTTTATCCATTCAAGCTCTATTATCTCAGGATTTTTCGAGATTGACTCAGCAATTATTTTCTTTTCTTTGGCTTCTGCTTCAGCTTCAATAATTCTACGTTGAGCTTCTATTTCGGCCTTTATTCTATTTTGCTCAGCTGTCTCAACAGCCTTTTTAGCTACAGCTTCAGCTCTAATTGCCTTTTCAATGTCTTCACCAGCATCAGTATCTAAAAAGGTAATTGAGTGTAAGTTAATTCCATTTACCTGTAAACGTTTTGCTAATTCTTTTTCAATAGAAGCATAAACCTCATTTCTATTACTACCCAATATTTCAATGATGTTAAACTCTGTTGTTACACCCTCTATAGATCTTTTAGTTGTTGGGTAAATAAGGTCTTTATCTACATTACTCATTGTTTTAAAGTTTTTAAAAACTTGAAACGCTAAGTCTTCATCAATTTTGTACTTAACATCTATAGATATTGTTAAAAACTGGGCATCCTTAGTTTGTCCATAGACCTTTTCAATTCGTTTAGACTGTACCTCTGTACTAATCTTATATACCTTATCCCAAGGCATAACTATTTTTAAGCCTTCGCTAAGCATCTCATCTTGTACACCACCATTAAAAGGTGCAAATCTTATACCTACTGTATTGGCAGGTATAATAACAATAGTTCTTGAAGCAAATCCTACTAAGGCTACAAGTAAAACTACTAAAACAATAATTCCGCCAAATTTTTTTGATTTTGGCTTGGGTACTTTAATATCAAAATCCATACAAATATCTCCCTATTTAGTGTTGAAATTCACTTTTTTATTCTTTCTAAAACAGTTCTGTAACCATTATTACCATGCTTCAAAAATCTCTTTATTCTACTAATTGTTGCAGTACTTGCGCCTGTAGCACTCTCTATTTCGTCATAGGTATGACTCTCGTATAGGAGTTTAGCAACCTCTAATCTTTGTGCTAAAACCTGAATTTCTGTAGCTGTACACAAGTCTACAATAAAATTTCTACTTTCATCAATAGTTTTTAGTTTTAGTAAAGCTTCACATAATTGAGTAACATATCCATCATCATTATGTACCTTAGTCATAATAACCTCCCTTTACTACAAGTACTTATGTGTCGAAATGTTTCGCATCCATCTTATATTATATTGTTACCAACTATGGTATGCTCGCTGTTTATGCTAAAATATTAACTAAAGACATCTAATAAACGGTTACAATATATTAATTACCCATAAAAGTGTCTTATTAAACAAAACAAGGAGCTGACCTCTTTGAAAATACATTTTATTGGCATAGACGGAATTAGCATGAGTGCTTTAGCTGCTATTATGCAACATAACGGACACCTAGTTAGTGGTAGCGATTTAAAAATTAGCCCTCTTTCACAGAGACTTATTGATAATGGGGCAACCGTGTTTTTAGAACAAGTTGCTAAAAATATAGATGAAGTAAACCCAGATAAAGTTGTCTATACTGCCGCTATTAAAGATACTAATGAGGAACTAATAGCTGCCAGAAAATTGGGAATCCCTGTTTTAGAACGAGCTGAATTTTTAGGTGAATTAACTGCAGAATACTCTAAAAGTATAGCAGTTGCTGGTAGCCATGGCAAAACTACAACTACAGCTATGTTAGCTACAGCGTTAATTAAAGGCAAAGCCAATCCAACAGCTTTAGTAGGTGGTAATTTAGGCTTTATTTCTGGAAATGTTTATATAGGCAACAGCGATATATTACTAACAGAAGCCTGTGAATATGTTGAAACTTTTTTACACCTTAAACCGTATATAGGTATTATTTTAAATGTTGATCGAGACCATTTAGATTATTTTAAAAACTTAGGACACATTACTAGGTCATTTAATGCTTTTGGTAAAAAAATAGAATCTAACGGATATCTTGTTATAAATGGAGACGATCAAAAATCAACTGCTATTACTAATGACCTTAGTTGTAAAATTATTACTTTTGGTTTGGACTCAAAAAATGATTGGGTTGCTAAAAATATTGTTTATGATAAAGGAGGCAGTAAGTATACTGCTGTTTACAAAAACGACATTACTATAGATATTGAATTAAGAGTGCCAGGCAAACATAATATTTATAATTCACTATCTGTATTAGCTAGCTGTTATATTTTGAATTTAGATTTAAATAACATAAAAAAAGCCCTTTATGATTATATGGGCACAAAACGTCGTTTTGAAAAAAGAGGATTTCTTAATGAAGCCTGCTTAGTGGATGACTATGCTCATCATCCAAAAGAAATTAGTACTACTTTACAGGCTGCTAGAGATAGTATTAAACCAAAACGTTTAATAGTAGCTTTTCAACCCCATACCTATACCAGAACAAAATCTCTTTTAGCGGAATTTGCAGGTGCTTTTGCAGCAGCTGACAAGGTTATTATTACGCATACCTACGCCGCAAGAGAGCCTTATGACCCAACAGCTGATTCTAAAACTTTAACAATGGCTATTTCTGAGTGTCATCCTGATGTTTGTTTTATTGAGTCTTATAATGATGTTGCTAAAAAAATTAAACAAGTTTTACAACCCCAAGATTTATTTATTACAATGGGCGCTGGACCAATAGATAAAGTTATTGATATATTATTAAAATAGTTTATGCTATAATTTAGTGTAACAAGGATAAATTTGGGGAGGGTAATCAAATGCAGTTTTTTTTAATAATAGCCTTATTAATTGCTTTATTGGCTGTATTTTTTGCAGTACAAAATACTACTATGGTTACAGTTTATTTCTTTGTTTGGCAATTTTCCAGTTCGCTAGCTTTAGTTTTATTACTTAGTCTAGCCATAGGAGTTATACTTAGCTTATTGTTATCTTTACCTAGAATTCAAAGTAAAAACTGGCAAATTATTAAGCTAAAAAAGCGAATTAATGAACAGGAGAAAGAGAAAGACACCATAAAAGAGCAAATAGCAGAACAGCTTGGAACTATAAATTCATTACAAAGACAAGTAAATGAATATAAAGAAAAGCTTTTAGTTCCACCCAAAATTATTGTAAATAATGAGTCAATAAAAGCTACTACAGAAGATGAACAAACAGATTTTTCTAAGTAATTGCAACAGGGAGAGGCCTTCACAGAGAACCTCTCCTTTTTAGTATTAAAAAATAATCTAAATAGAGAGGAAATACTAATAATGATTAACTTCAGTTTAAAGCAGGTTAAAGACAATTTTAATAAAAGAAACATCAATTTTTTATATTATGAAGACAAAAAGAAGTTGTTAAACGACCTTACAGATTTAATTAAAAAAGTTGAAACCATAGGAATTGGTAACTCAAAGACTTTAAAAAATCTTAAAATATTTGATTTATCATGTAGTCTTGGTAAAACTGTTTATGATAAAACTCTGGCTAAAGATGCTAAAGATCAATATATACTTAAAAGAAAATCTTTAATAACAGATTTGTACATAACAAGTAGTAATGCAATTTCTAAAGATGGTAAATTAATTAATATTGACCATAGTGGAAATCGGGTAGCTGCCATGACCTTTGGACCTAAACAAGTTATAATTATAGTTGGTGAAAATAAACTTGTTGAAAATGAAAATGAAGGCATAATAAGGGCCTTAAAAATTGCTACTCCACTAAATGCCAAAAGGGCTAATTACCATCCTCCATGTACAGAAAACAAATCCTGTACCGAATGTGTACAGTCTCAAAGGGTGTGCAATTATGTTAGTGTAATTAGGGGTCAGCATGAAAAAAACAGAATGACAGTTATGATGTTAAAGGGATCATATGGCTTTTAACTACTCTTATTGTTATTAAAATATTTTTATAACTATTTTTTTCTTGATTTATTTTTAGTATTGTTTATAATAGTTAAAATTATAAAAAGGGGTGTTAATATGCAAAAGTATTTAACTGAAATGTGCTCCCTCATTCCAGAACTTAAAAATATTAAAACTATTACGCTTATTAACGCCGGCTACTCTTCTGAGTTTAAATTTAATATTTTAACAGAATACAATACAAAATATCTATTAAGGTTAACTAGTTATAAGTTTGCTGCGCACAAACAATTTGAAATGCAGTGCTTGAATAAACTCATTAATATGGGTGTTAAATGTAGCAAACCACTTTCACATGGCTATACAGTAGATCAAAACTGTTATTATGCCCTACTAACATGGATAGAAGGCACTGATGCCAGTAAAGCACTTTATAGCCTTAGTAATGAAAATCAGTATGACATTGGATTTAATGCAGGCCAAGATTTAAAACTAATTCATAGCCTTAAACATAATAAGGAAAATAACTGGCATAGTAACTACTTAAGAAAATGGCAATTAAATAAACGTGTTTATCTACAGGACGATATTAGATTAAAAGATGATAATTTTATATTAAATTTTATCGAAGATAATCTAGGCATTATAAAAGATAGACCCTATAGTTTTTTGCATGATGACTTCCACCCAGATAATATTGTTGTTAATAACGGTTTTTATGCTGGAGCAATCGATTTTAATAGGTGTACCTATGGAGATCCTTGGCACGATTTTGCCAAGCTATTCTTTTATGGAAGTGAAATATCTAAAAGCTATTGTAGAGGGCAATTACACAGCTATTTTAATAATAAAATACCCTGGTATTTTTGGACCATAAATGCTCTATATACAGCAGTAATAATGATAAATACTATTTCATGGATAAAAAAATCTTCTCCTGAACATCTAAATTTAATGATGAACAGAGCAAACAAACTAGTTAATGACTTTGATGGATTTCATAAATTAAAACCAAACTGGATAGGTTAAGATAAATAGTAGAACAGTCGTTCAAAGTATGAACGACTGCTTTTTTATGAAAGATAATTTATTGGGTTTTGGTGTTTACTATTCTTTATTATTTCAAAATGTACATGAGGTCCTGTACTTTTACCTGTGCTACCTACTAAAGCAATAGTTTGCTGGCTACTTACTTGTTGACCCCTTTTAACAAGCAGTTTAGAGCAGTGAGCATACCTTGTTTGATAACCATTAATATGACTAACTAATACATAAAAACCATACGAATTATGCCACCCAGCTTCAAGTACTATACCCGTAGCTGATGCCTTAATTCTTGTACCAGTATTTGCAGCAATATCTAAACCCTTATGTAGTTTATTGTTTCTCATACCAAAGGGACTTGTGATGGTACCTTGCAAAGGCCACTTAAAATTAAGCTTAACTTTAGAACTCGATGTTAAATAAATATAACTACCTACTATTAGCTTTTTAGCATTAACTGTTGGGTTTACGTTTTTAATATTGTTTACAGTGGTATTATATCTTTTAGCAATACCCCACAAGGTATCTCCTTTGTTAATTTGATACCTATATAAATACTGATTACTTCTATTCTGCAGATATACTCTATTAGCTTGTGCATTAATTTCATTAACTGTTTTTTTTACTTGTAAAGGGCTTCTATCCACTACTTTAGCGTTGAACTCTAAACCAGCTAAATCACTTTTTTGGGCTGAGACAATAGTTCTAGTTAACCAATTCGCTAAAAAGTCATCTAAACAATCATATATCTCCAAATTACTACAAGGCATAGCTACTGCATTAACTAAAAGTAAACTTAAAGTTACTAATATAATAAGTGGTTTCATATTTTCCTCTTTTCGTATCCATAGTTAAATACATAAAGTAGTTATAACCCAACTGCTAGCATATTATACTTTTCAAATAATTCACTCAATATTAGTTAAAGAATAAATATATAAAAATACTGCCAAGTAAACAGTGTAATTGTCTTCTTGGCAGTCTGTTATTAAGTATGATTATATAATAATTTTATTTGCTAAACTAAAAAACCATTTTGTCTTGTTCCATTATAATTTTTACAAATGCCTCAACACCATAAGCTAAACAGTCCTCATTGGGGTTAAACTTTGGATGATGATTATAGTAGTTTTCCTTGTCTTTATGTGCTGCAGGTAAGCCAATAAAAACTCCTGGTGCCTTTTGCAAGAAGTATGAAAAGTCTTCGCTACCAGAAATTGCTTTATCACCAATCATAACTCTTTCTTCACCCATAATTTTTACAAAATAATCTACAGCCCTATCATCATTAACCATCATTGGATAACCAAATGAGTAGTCTATTTCGCAAGTAGCTCCCATGGATTGACAAATACCCTCAGAAATCTCTCTAATTCTTTTTGCTAATAGCTCTCTTGTCTCTTTACTAAATGACCTAATAGATAACTGCATTTCAGCCTCTGCAGGTATTATATTAGGGGCTGTTCCAGAGTGAATTGAGCCAATTGAAACCACAGCTGAATCCATTGGTGAAACATTTCTACTAACTATGCTTTGTAAAGCTATTCCTACATACATAGAAATAAGTACAGGATCAACTGCATTGTCAGGTGACGCTCCGTGACCACCTTTACCAATTATTTTAATTACTGCTTTATCTGAGTTAGATGAACCTACTCCTTTTTTACAGAAATATCCACCTGGTGTGCCTGATGGGAAAACATGTAGACCAAAACAGGCTTCAACTTTTGGATTTTCCATAACACCAGCTTCAATCATTGGCAATGCTCCACCGGGATTTGGTCCTTCTTCAGCTGGCTGGAAGAAAAACTTAACTGTTCCCTTAACCTCTTCTCTGTGCTTAGCCAATACCACAGCTGTACCTAATAGTATTGCAGCATGCATATCATGCCCACAGGAGTGCATTTTACCCTCATAAACAGACTTAAATGGCACATCAACAACTTCTTGCATAGGCAAAGCATCCATATCTGCTCTTAAGCCAATTACCTTGCCTGGTTTTCCACCTTTTAAAATACCCACAACAGCTGGCATGTGTTCATAACGGATAACCTCAATATCATTATCTCTTAATATTTTTTCAACGTAATCAGCAGTGCCCCACACTTGCATTCCTAGCTCCGGATGGGCATGAATATAGCGTCTCCAAGTAATTACGTCTGGTGTTATTTGTTTTATGCTTTCTTTAAACATTATTTGTCACCTCTCATTATTTTTTTATCTAAATAGCGCCAGTCTTTACCATTAAAAAAATCGTCTCTTTCTTTTTCGGTAGTTTGCTTTAATTCAAACACACAGTAATCCGTTTTATGACAAGGCATAGCTTTAGCATGTGTAAGCTTATATTGAGGGTTATAGTACATATATTTTGCTGTATCAATATAGCAATATAGGCCACCTAAGTCTTCCTCATCTAGTTCTCTCCAAACCTTTGCCATAGTACAGTTTTTAACTCTTAATTCACCATCATGCTCATCTACACTTTCACACAATCCTAACTTAGGTAGGCTACGTGATTTTCCGTTACCAAAGTTTTCAGGATCAGCAGTTAATCCCTCTGATAATACTGCCTTTTTCGTTTGTTCACCAACTAACTCTCCATAGTTTTTTATAGCCTCTAACACAAGTTTTGTTCCTTGCTCTTTACCAAACTTCTTCACTAACATTTTGGCATAGGCTATATGAAGCATACCTAATCTTCTACAAGCCAACTCAACTTCATATGCTGCTTCTTCACGGGTTATATATTGATCGTTATCATTCATAATAAACACCCTCCGAGCTATTCTACTTATTTATTCTAAAAAACTTGATTTATTCCTGCATTTTCTAGATAATAATTGTTATTAGTCTAGTCTAAAAGGAGACCTTCATGGTTAAATATAAAATACTTAAAAGCTGTGATTTAAACGATGAAAAGATTATAAACTACTTGTTTAACTTAAACTATTTAAGGTGGTTACAAAACAACGATGCATGGTTGAATAATCTTACAATAATTGTAGCTATTAAAAACAACAAGATAGTTGGGCACTTATCTTTAATAAAGCAACCCCTAACTGTGCCTGTTTATAATGAAACATTAAAAATTGCTAATAAAATAATAATGGAGTTATTTGTACAAACATTTCATGTAAGTGAGCTGTATAGAAGGTTAGGGATAGGTCTTAGTTTGCAGGAACTAGCTTTAACTGAAACCAAAAGCCAAAACTGTTACCAATTGCGAAGTTGGTCTAGTTTCGATAAAAAGGGAAATTATCAATTAAAACTTAAGCTAGGATTCTCATTTGCACCTAGTTTTATTGAAAGTAATGGAAAAAAGATAGCTGGAGGCTATTTTATTAAAACTGTTTAAAAGTAAAAAGACCGCCTAGTGCGTAGGCGGTCTTTTTGTTTGAGTAATACTATTTCACAATTTTAATTGGTTGATTATTTGATACCCAGTGAACTTCAAATCCTAGTTCTTGAGCAATCATTCTTAGAGGAACCATAGTACGGTTTTGACTATTAATGAATGGTGTTTGAGTAACTTGTACATTTTCACCATTTACAATAGCAGTTTTACTACCGATTGTTACTGAAATAGATTTCTCACCTAATGTGTATGTTGCTGTTTTTGTGGTATTATTCCAAGCAATTGTAGCGCCTAGTTCCTCGGCAAATCTTACAGGAACCATAGTTGTACCTTCCACTAATATAGGAGTACCATATTGTGTAGCAACCCCAATTTGGAATTCAACTTCGCCAGTTACTGCTTCTCTTTTAATTGTAACAACTTCTTTTGTATAGTTGTCTTTATTGTCAATAGCTTCAACTACAAATGTGTTATCACCCATTTTTAAGTTGTTAGCAACATAAGTCACTTCAGCTTTAGGGAAATATAACTCTACAGGTTGTCCATTAACCATTAATCTTTTTACTAATACATTATCTTTAATTGTTATAACAGCACTATCTGTTGTAACTGTTTCAGGGGCCTCAACTACAGGAGCCTCTGTATCAGCGCCAGATTTAACCTTTAACTCAGTTGTCTTTTCATCAACATCAGTTTCAGCAACAAATGTTAAAGATAATGAACTTGTTGAAGATGTAGAGTATACAACCTTACCATCTTCATCTGTTGTATTGATTTCTTCGTCATTTAGAGTTACTTTATATCCCTCTAAAGCGTTTCCATCAGCATCTGTATAAGTTAATGTAATATTTGTTGGTGCACCAATAATAATATTTTCAGGCGTAGCTGTTAAGTTAGCTTTAGCTACAGGCACCTCTAATACTACTACTTCACCCATTTTAATTTGAGCATTAACAGCTTTTTCGTCTTTTTCAGCTTGCTCCCAATCTACTTCTGTTACGCGAGCTTCTGCTCTAAAAATACCAGCATCTTCATTTAAGTCAGTTTCAAACTCAAGCTTATCATCAGCAATATAGTCACTTGCCTCTACAAAAGTAATGTTGTCTGTAATAACACTGTCATCACGAGGATCAACAACCTTAAACTCAAAACTTCTATTGAAATTCTCTGTTAATTTTGTAGCACCGGTCATAATAACTTCAGGCTTTTGAATATCGAGTGTAACCTGACCCATTTTTTTACCAGCATCTGTAGTAGCTCTAATAATCATTGATTCTTGGTCTTTAGTAGGCTCAACTGTAACGGCTATAGCCTCTTTTATTCCATCACCATCTAGGTCTTTACGAGCACCAATTTCAAATGCTGTATTAGGTGTTTTTGTACCATCTGTAGCAATATCAAATCTCTCTATAGATGGATAAACAATTTCGCCATCTTGATCTAATACTGTTACATATATTTTCTCTTCTATACCATTAATTAAAACGTCTTTATCAGATGTAACTGTAAATATCTCTTCACCAATTACATCAATAGCATTTGTCTTAGAGATTTTTGTTGAACTAGCACTATTTGTAACAGTTATAGGAACCATACCAACTGTATCAAATAAATCCTTATCATCGTCTTCATATGTGTAAACGCCACCAACAATATTTGTAGTTGTACCATCAACTAAAGTATCAGATCCAGATTTAATAATTGCATTATTAACTGGTTCGCCGTTTTCATCAGTAATTGTAAATACTACATCATTTTCACTACCAACTAATACTGAGTTTGTGCTAATTTGCATATTCCAACCAGTAATCTCAATTGTCTTTGTGAAGGTTGCAACTGCATCACCATCAGCTGACTTGTATGCCTTAATTGTTAAGGTTAAGGTACCAGTTGTTTCAGGTGTAATGTCTGCATATAAAGCACTTCCATCGGCTGTAACTTTATGTGTGCCAAAGTTAGCATATGTTTCATCTATGCCACAACCACTAACTTTAACTTCAAATAGATTAACATATTTAATACTATTGTTAATATACTCTTTTACTTCTAATTGTTCACTAACATCAGAAACTGATGAGTAATCAGGAGCATCTGTTAAGTGATCCGCATCATTCTCTGGGAACTGAAGTCTAAAGGTACCATTTTCAAGCTCATTATCTAAAGTCCAACCCATTAATGTATAGCGAGAAGGGTTAACAACTGTAAGTTGTTTTTCTGCTTCAGCTACTACTGTTGTACCAACTTTAACTAATTCAACTTTTACTGTATATTTACCAGAAGCCCAGTTTTCAAAGTCTATAGAAACTGTTTTTTCTTGCTTTTCAACGTCGCTAAATAGGTTTGTATTATCATCTACCAAAACTTCATTTTCTAATGTTACATCACTACTTCCAGATGTAAATGTATACACATTATCATCAGAATCTTTAACTGTATATTTTAGTTGATAACCACTAGCCAATCTATTTTCGTCTTTATCAAGGTATTTATCTTCAATATCAAAATCAAATTTAATGTCTTGATTACCAAGTTTACGTGGAACTGAGTTAGTAATTTCAAAGTTTAATGTTGGAGCAGTTACTTCACCTTTAAGTGTTAAAACACCGTTAATGAATAAACCTATTTCACCAACATGGCCAAATTTCTCACCATTAAATAAGAATCCAACACTGTCTGTACCCTTAAAATTAGCTACAGAAATATCTTGACCTTTTGTGTTATTTGAATCTATATAAGCTAAAATAACATCATCACTTGTATTTCCATCTTCATTTGTATAAGCAGCTTGGAAAACAACTTGCCCAGATTTTGGATAATCAAATTGTAATGTATACTCTCCGTCTATTTCCATAGCCCTTACAATGCGAAACGCAGCTGCATCTGCAAACGCAACGCCAGTACCTTCGGCTACTACAAACATATTAGCTACATCGTGAGCACTTGTATCAATGGTAATTTCAAAAGTACCATTACTAGCTGTTACAGAGTATAAAACATCTGCAACCTCTTTTTCATCATCTTCTAATGTACCATTGTTGTTAGCATCAATATAAACTTTAATTGTGCTATCTGTTTTCCATAAGGCATTTGTTGCACTGTTTAAAATTCGTCCAGTAATTTTTGCTGTAGCAAAACTCTTTGAATAATTTACAGAATCTTGATCCAGATCAATTTTGCAGTCTACTGTAGTATCTGCAAATACGACACCACTGAACAAACTGACTATCATAGCCAATATTGCGATCATCGCTAAACTTCGCTTCATTTGGTGTTACCTCCTCATAGTTGATGTTTCGAAGCGTAAAAAAACAGGCCTTAACACATAACGCCCATCTAGAAGTGTTTTTTATGCTTTATCCGAAAATTGAGTTGAACACTTCTATATAGATTACTGACTGATGTAGATCTAAGGTGTCATGCGTTTCTTAGGAGTTGTTTTCTTGATGCTGGCATGTCTACAGCAAGACGATTGTGCTAAAACCTGTAATACGCTCTAATCATACTTTTATTAACATAATGATACAAGTGGTTATCATTATGTTTAATTTAAGCGTAATACTTGGGACATAGTACCTATATTTCAGTTTATTTAAGTGTTTTAAATACCCGGAACAATTAATAATGTTTTTAGGTATTAATGTATTAAGAGTTAGCATATAAAACTATTTTAGCGATGTGTAAGTGGATAATATAGTATAAAGAAAGTTTTTTAATTTTATATTGTATTAGTAAACACCAAGCAAAAATTATTTTATGCTATTGTATTTTAATAAAATACTAGAGCCTAATTTTTTGGCATCTACCAAGAAATTAGGCTCATAAATGATTTATTTTTGTTTTTTAGGCTATGCTTAAGGTGTTAAAAATTCTAATTGTTACAACACACCAATTTATTCCAATATTAAAGATGAGTAATTATCGTGTAATGTCTGTATCAGGTTTCCAATATAAATCTGTATCAGCAAACAAAGCCGGCATACCACCAGTGTGAACAAACACTACAGTACTATCTTTAGTTATTTTATTTTGCTCTAGCTTGCCAATAAGACCAGCAAAGCCTTTTGCTGTGTAAACAGGGTCTATAATAATAGCCTCTTCGCTTGCCATGTATTCTAGAGCTCTTTGGGATAACTCTGTTGGCCTACCATAACCCTCCCCCACAAACTCATCATAGACAGTAACTGGATGCAAACAGCTAACATCTACATCTAAGCTAGCACCCATTTCAACTAATAACATATTAATTTTTTCGGTTAATTCATCAGCAGAACCAGAGACACTAATACCAATAACTCTAGAGCTTAATCCCCCTAAGTGACAGCCTAAAATTAATCCTGCTTGAGTTCCACCTGAGCCAGAGGCACAAAAAATATAATCTGGATCTATGTCTTGCTCCTTACATTGCTGAGCTAACTCTAGTCCTGCTTTTACATAACCCATTGCGCCCAAAGCATTTGAACCACCTAACGGTATTATGTAGGGCTTTTTGCCCTTCTTGCTGTACATTTCTGCTATTTCTTGCATTTTAACATCTCTATCTTGCTCACCTGAAAAATACCATTTGGCTTTAAGAAGTTTATCTAAAACCATATTACCCTGAACTTCTTGAATTTCAGAGCCACCAAATATTAGGGCACATTCAAAGCCACAAGCACGGGCTGCTGCTGCGGTCATTCTACAATGATTTGATTGGGGTCCCCCTACTGTTAAAATTATATCTGCATTATTTTTTTGAGCATCTGCTAATAAATACTCAAGCTTTCTTACTTTATTTCCACCTAAAGCCAGACCGGTCTGATCATCTCTCTTAATATACAGACTTTTTAATCCTATTTTCTGGGCCAATCGCTCTGTTTTCTGAAGTGGAGTAGGTATAAAAGCCAGCGGTATCCTAGGTAATTTATCTAATAACATTTTTAATCCCTCCCTAACTATATATTCTTCGATTTAATGTGATTAAATCCTTCACAACGTTTTGTAAATATGTTATATGTGACGTATAATTTTAATTAAACTCTGATATCACTAAAATAGTAGGTGATTAAATGAATATACCCCATAGAATTTTAATAGAGTATTTAAGTAAAGGATTAACTTTAGCATTTAAAAGCTACAAATCAAATTTAGAATGTCCTAATAAAAGTAGTATAGATTGGAACATTACAGTATCAGATGACTTTATCTTTAGTACTACTTGTTTTAATCTAGCAAATAAGTTAAATATAAATGTCCACAAACTTAGTCAAGTGTTAGCTGAGAGGTTTTATGACCCTTTAAATAGAATTAAAAAAATACAAGGTGATAGTGGGTATATTAATTTTATTATTACAGATGATACCTGTTACCAATTGCTTTATAAACTACAATGCTTTTTACAAAAACCAGCTGATAAAACCAATCTAGTGCAAATAACATATAACAATAACACCATAAATCATAGCTTATTATATAGAATAAATACTTTTTTAAAAGCAAAAGAGAATATTTTTAGAGCTCAGGGCTATCAAATAAAGCTAATTAATTATTCTGATTTTAATAGTCTACCTTTTATAGATATTTCTTTTAATTACAAACACTATAGATATGATTTTTTACAAATATGCAATAATCGTGATTGGCCTAGTTTATTAAACAATATTTCCACATTTGAGCTTGCTTATTTAATTCTTAGCAACAACAGCAATAAGAGCATTGATATAAGTAAAAATTTATCACTAAATACCCATAATTCTTTGTACTTAACGCATTATATTTATAACAATGAATGTATAAATAATTTGTTCAAACCAAAAACAATTTCAGCTGTATTAATTATCAAAAAATTGCTAATTTATCCCTTAAAGGTCGAATTATGTAGCACAGGCTCTAATTTTAAAGAAATTTTTTGCTATTTAAATTCATTAACAAGATTGACTTTTGAGTATGATTTGTGGCAAAATTGTACCGAAAAAACATCTTTTAATAATACAATACAAAGTGTTATCAAACACTGTATCATCATGCTGTTAAAGTAATTCTAATATTTTTGCATTTTTTTAGCATAATTTTATGCTTTTTGAGTAATAGATAGTAAAACAAATTATGTTAACTCAGGAGGACAGTAATGAAACAAAGACCCCCACGTAAAAAGAAGCGTATAGACTTACCAGGAGCCGCATATCAAGCGTTAAAAAAGTCCGATAAAGCTTTGTCTTTAAAAGAACTTTATTACCTAATAGAAAAGTCTTTGGTAGATAAATATCATATATCTATAAGCGCTTTACACACTGAATTAAATTTGGATGGTAGATTTATCTTTTTAAGTGACAAAACATGGGCTTTAAAAAGCCAGGTTCCACATTTAAAAAGAAAAAATTATGATGAGATTGATTTGTTAGAGGTTGAATACGAACCAGTAAAAGAAGATTACAAATGGACCAAAGACGAAGAAGATTCTGCTGATGACGAAAGTGAATTATTAGTTCCGTATGATGGTGAAGAGATAGAGTTAGTAGATGAACCAGAGGACAACGATGCAGAAGATGATTATGATGAAGATGAAGATGATTATCCTGAGTACTAATCATATATATATGTAAAAGATCCCCTTCAAATAGAGAGGATCTTTTTTGTTAATCATCTAAATCTATTCCTAAAATAAACTCATCTATTAGCTTATAAATTTTACTTGAGTCATTTAGCTCTTGATACAAAACAAGCTCTTTTTTAATAATATCTGCTATATATATAGTGCCATCACTAGCTATATTAATTACGTACCTAATATCCTCTTTTTTTAGTGGTCTAAATTTTTGTGGTAAATACCAGTGGTATTCGCCAATTATTAATCCATCATCTCCTATTATTAAAACTGCTTGCTCTTTAATCTCAGTATCATTACTATCGCTATCTGGTTTAGATTCTGAGCCATTCTCTACTTCAGCTATGGGTGTTATTACAGCTGTAACATCTAGGGGTTTTAACTCAGCATTTATCCAACTATTTATTGTGCTATTATTGGCAAACACTGTAATAACTGACTCTCTCAGTTTTTCATTGTTACAAAGTATCTCGTTATCTTTAAGTACCATTGATACTAGTTTTTCCTGATCCATGTTTACAAATGTATTAAACAAACCCTTAATTTCTTTTGGAACATCTGGTTGATTATACAGTATTGCCAGCCTAGTTAAATATGTTATGTTATGAGGAAGGTTATTAAACATAATGTCTCCCTGTTTGCATCTTTCTAAACTAGAACTGCTATTATCATTAATAATAATATTTCCATTTTGATAAAAAACTTGATATTGATTATTAGGATTATTAGGTTTAGCATAGCTTTCCCTACAAGCAAATTGTACTAATAGTTGGCCTGTAGCTTCAGATATTTTATAGCCCTGATTTATTAACTCATCTACTAAAGCCTTTGATGGTGTATAGCCATACTTATCAAGTAAAAGTAATACATCTGCCGCTACTCCACCATTACTAGTTGATAGTTCTGCTAATAACAGCGGATACAAATTAGAGTTAGCTCTAGAATGTACGTAAATTATTAGGTCAGCATAATTGTCTATTTGATTCACTTTTGGTAAAACTGTTAATAATACAGTTTGAATATCTATACCATTTTGATGCGCTATTATAGTATACTTTGTAATAGCCTTTTGCTCACTTGCATTAAAGCTACTTAAACTCTTAAGTATTTTGTAATCAACAGCTATTCCTGTGTTTCTTAACTTATTTAACTCTATATAGGCTTGATTTATAACACCTTGATCTGGGTCATTAAGCATTTTTGCAATTGGTAATATTGCCCTTACATCTTCAGTGCTTGCTAAAGATGTTATTGCTTTTATTCTTAAGTAGGGATTTGACTTAGTTAGGTTGTTAATATTTTTAGCTATAATATCATCTGTTGATTGTTGACAAGCAACTAACAAGCTTAATAATAAAATAATAAATAAAATTAAAACATTCTTATTACGCATATATACAACTCCTAGTGTCTTATGTCTAACTATTTTTTTATATTATCACACATAATTTATATTTTATAATACTTAATGTGACATAAAATATTATTGATTATTTTTAAGCTAATTATGTACCGATTAAATAAATCAATTATAGATTATAAAATAAAGTAGCTTAATAGTAATTTATCATTTAACTTGTTTAAAATTAAAAAAAGCCTAGTTTATTTATATTTATCCTAGGCTTACAATTTATTTAGGTATTTTTATTATAAACTCATGATATTCTTCGCTATCATTTTGATTTAGTTCAGCAGCAATGCCAGCTTCTTTCATAGATTTGTAGGCTGAAGTTATGGCATTAATAAAAATTCTTACATCTCTAATAACAACTGGTCTACGTTTTGAAATACGCTCTGTTGTAGCAGCTACTTCTACCATTGTCTCTATGTTCTTGACAGTTTGTCTAACATTCCAACCCTGTTCAATAATTGTATGAGCAATATCACTTCTTTGCTCTTCAGGCAAAACTAACAACGCTCTTCCATGTCGCTCAGTTAATTTACCTCCAGAAATCAAACCTTTAACATCTTCTGGTAACTTTAAGAGCCTCATTTTATTGGCTATAGTTGATTGACTTTTGCCTACTTGTTTTGCTAGTTCAGATTGGGTCATATCAAAAGTTTTTAGTAATGAATTAAAGGCTAATGCCTCTTCTAAGGGGTTTAAATTTTCTCTTTGGATGTTTTCTATTAAGGCAGCCCTGGCTATTTCATTATCAGAAAAATTCTTAACCAATGCAGGTATTTTTTGCAAATTAGCGATTTTTGAAGCTCTTAATCTTCTTTCACCTGCAATTAACTCATAACCATGATCTTTTTTTCTTACAACAATTGGTTGTAGTAATCCTATATCTTTAATAGATTCAGAAAGCTCCTGTAATTTATCTAAATCAAACTCTTTTCGAGGTTGATATGGGTTAATTTTGATATGGTTTAGTGGTATCTGTATTACCTTATCGGGCCTATCTCCTCCAAAGAAATTCATAATTTTACCCCCTCTTAATAATTAAATATTTTCGTCATTTTTGCTTATATATCCTTCTCATCATTTTTATTTTCTAAGAATAATGATGAATGATGACGATTTCTTTGGTACAGCTTTATATTATATAAGACTTTTTATCTAAATGATATTGTTTTTTTAAGTTATAGGACGTTTTTTTGGAATACCAGGTCTTCTTGGATATTTTTGAGGGCTAGTATTAATTTTTTTAACTATAATTAACTGACGCTCCCTACCATCAAGTAAATCATACTCTTTAACCTCTATATTGCCTCCTCCAAGCAATGAAATTGCATTATATGCACAAGATACTTCATTTTCAATTTCCTTGCTTTTCATGGCTATAAAATAGCCTCCACATTTTACAGCTGGTAAACAATATTCAGCCAATATACTTAAATTTGCAACGGCTCTTGCCGTTACTATATCAAATTGCTCTCTATAAATAGCTTGTTTAGAAAAGGTTTCAGCTCTTTCATGTACACAATTTACGTTATTAAGGTTTAATAAATCCACAGTATTTGTTAAAAAATTAATTCTCTTTTGTAGAGAATCTAATAAAGTAAACTGCTTTAAATCATAAAAAATAGCCAAGGGGATGCCCGGAAAACCCGCACCACTGCCTACATCTAATACGGTTTGAGCGTTTAAAAACTCCTTACTTAGATTCAACATTAAAGAGTCCACAAAATGCCTAATAGCAGATTCTTGTGGGTCTATAATAGCTGTTAAATTATATTGTTTATTTTCCTCATTTAAATACTCATAAAATTTCACCATTTTACACAGCTGCTGATCACTCAAAGTAAGTTTAGAATCAGCAAATACTTTATTAAATATTTCTATTGTACGGTTCATAATAAGCTATTTCCTTTTATAGGTTTCTAAGAATACAAGTAAAACAGACACATCAGCAGGGGAAACACCAGAGATTCTGGAGGCCTGACCTACAGATTTTGGCTTAATTTTATTGAGTTTTTCTCTGGCTTCATATGAGATTCCCTTTAAAATCATGTAGTCAATATCTGTCGGCAGTAGTTTATCATCCATTTTATTTAATTTATCAACAAGTAACTGCTGTTTCTTAATATAACCCTCATACTTAGTTTCAATCTCCAGCTGATACCTAACCTCTTTAGACAAATTCAAAAAGTCAGGTGCTAGTTGTAAAATAACTTCGCTATTAACTTCAGGTCTTTTTAATAAACTAAAAGCACTAACGCTTTCTTTGAGTGCAGAGGTATTTAAGGTTTCAAGATATTCGTTGTTTTCCTTAGTAGCCTTTACTTTTGTAGTTTTCAACCACAATCTACCTAGTTTTAATTGCTCCTGCTTCTTTTGAAATTTTCTCCATCTTTCATCACTAATAATTCCATATTGTCTTGCCAACTCAGTTAATCTTAAATCAGCATTGTCTTGTCTTAACAGAAGTCTATGCTCTGCCCTAGAGGTCATGAGTCTGTACGGTTCATTTGTACCCTTAGTAACCAAGTCATCTATTAACACACCTATATAAGCCTGAGATCTACGTAAAATTAAAGCCGGTAATTGCTTTATTTTAGCAGCAGCATTAATACCTGCTAATAATCCTTGTCCTGCTGCCTCTTCATAACCCGATGATCCATTTACTTGTCCGGCAGCATACAATCCACTAATTTTTTTTAATTCTAAAGTAGGGTTTAATTGCAGAGGCAAAATATAATCATATTCTATGGCATAACCAAGTCTTAAAATATCTGCTTTCTCTAAACCAGGTATAGTTCTTAACATTTTCCATTGAACATCCTCTGGTAAACTAGTAGATAAACCATTAACATACATTTCGTTTGTATGAAACCCTTCAGGTTCCAAAAATATTTGATGGCGTTCCTTATCTGGAAATCTTACCACTTTATCTTCAATAGAAGGGCAGTATCTTGGTCCTGTGCCCTCAATAACCCCTCCAAAAAGAGGTGATCTGTGTAGATTATCCCTAATAACATTATGAGTATTTTCATTTGTAAAGGTTAACCAACAGGGTAGTTGACGATATTTTTGATTAGTAGAATCAAATGAAAACCCAGCAATATCTTCATCTCCTGGCTGAATTGTTAGCTGACTATAGTCAACCGTTTTGCCATTAATTCTAGGTGGTGTTCCAGTTTTAAACCTACCTAACTCTATATTAAGTTTGGCTAAACTTTTACTAAGCCTTTGAGCTGCAAATTGTCCGTTAGGTCCTCCAGAATAAGCTACATCTCCATATATTATTCTGCCATTTAAATAAGTACCAGTTGCTAAAATTACAGCCTTAGCCTCATAAATAGCTCCGGTATTAGTTTTTACTCCATATATTCTATTTTCTTTAGTTAAAACATCTGTTACTACTGATTGTATTAAATCAATATTTTTATGATTTTCTAATGTTTTTTTAATTCGTTGCTGATACATTATTTTATCTGCCTGAGCCCTTAATGCATAAACAGCTGGACCCTTACTTTTATTTAAAACTCTTATTTGCAAGTAACTATCATCTATAGCCTTAGCCATTTCACCACCAAGAGCATCTATTTCACAAACAACGTGACCCTTTGCTGGTCCACCTACAGATGGATTACACGGCATTAAGCCTACATTATCTAAATTTAAAGTTAAAATAGCAGTATTACAACCCATACGAGCTGCTGCTAATGTAGCCTCAACACCAGCATGCCCTGCACCTATTACTATTACATCGTAGCTATATTTCATTATATACACCTTCTAATATTCTTTAACAACAAGCTTTTATTATTATAACAAACTTAGTGCTGGATAATAACATTTCCATAGATTTAGTTTTCAAACTATTGATATAAACTACTATAATACAATATATCTTAGCTAATGTTCTTAACTAATAGTACATTATGTTGTAAAATAATAATAAATTATGTGAAAAATACATCAATGACAAAACATCAAATTCAGGGAGGACTCCTAATCCATGAATATACATCCTAGTTCACAACTACTGAGATTTTTAAAAGCTTATTATAAGATAACTAACAAAACTGTAAACAATATTGAAGGATTTGAGCATACAGTATGGCTCAATTCAATAAGTGAAAACCCCTATGTATTACAGTGTAGTGAGAGTAATGAGCTACTTAGATTTTTACACCCTTGCTCACCAGCTTGTCCATTACCAGATAAAAGCTTAGCTAGTTTTATTACTAGTGATTTTTGTGACCCACAATTAAGCAATGACATTATTCTAAAAAGCTTAAACCTAAATGATTGTAAAAATAATACATTATATCTTGAAATTAAATCTAAAATGAGCAAATATTTTAACGATCGAACGCAATGGCTTAACGATCTAGTTACCTTTGATAAATACTCTAAGCTCTATTGTGAATTAAAGGATTTAATTTTTACATACAACAATAATGATAACCTAAATTTAGTATTAGGTAACGGGCTATTAAAACTAAATAAAGATGGCGTAGATATTCACTTCCCTTTAATACATCAGCCAGTATCTTTAATACTTGCAAATGACAACAACATTGTTTTAAAAAAAATTAGCGAGCCTTATCTAAATACCAATATCCTTACATCAATACCCGGTGTTAGTGCCCTAGCCATTGAGAATTGCATAGATAGATTTTCCAAAAACAAACTAGATTTACCTGGTGGCACTAAGCTCAATTCTATATTAACTGAAATTTTCAAAAATATTACAACCGGTAATAGAAATTTAATTAGCTTAAACTATTCTCCAGTTTTGTTTTTATTACCTATAAAAAAACCATTTAGTGATATTATTAATAATTTGCTGATTTTCCAAAAAAACAGAAATAAAGCTTCTGCCTTAGATTATTTTTTAAACTGTAGCCTTCCTAAACTAAGTAATACTAATGCACTTGATAATCTAGGTAATTTTAATTTACTTAATTTGGACCTTACTAGCATAGATATTTTAACTACTTTAGAGCAGGATAATATATGCTTAGTAAATTCTCGTGCCAGTACTGATTATATTAGCATTATAACAAATGCAATAAGTCATTATTTAAGTAAGGAAAAAAATATACTAATTATTGAGCCTACCCAAAAGTATGTTAATAACCTAACTAAAAACTTACCAAGTATAATATTTAATAAAAATGTGGCTAACTCAAAAAGTTTTGATAATAATTTATTTAAAGAGTACAAAGAGTCTTATAATAACTTAGCTTGTGCACTAGATAATATTAAAGAATGTAATATAAAAAAAGGTATTTATAGCAATGATTTATCTAAAAATAATAATCAACTATATTGGAATGATGATGCTGTTTACCAAAAAGGTCTTCTAATAGGAGTTTTAAAAGATACTAATAACATAATCTACGATATTTTTGAGAAATACCCTTATACAAAAATTATAGCTAATCAAAATAAAATTAAATCCCTAAATGAAGACTGGCTAAAGCTAAAAAAACTCATTGACGACTTTACAGTTTTTTATAAAAGCTCTAAAAAAACTCTTAATGGAGTCAATATTGAACTCAATAAGCTGCTAAAATTAGATTTTATTCTTAAAACAGTTAATGAAATAATAGATTATCTTAAAAGAAAGCATAAACTACGAAGATTAGACTATACCTTTTCAAGGCCGTGGAAAAATGTCATTAATAGTTGTTTAGTAAATAATCACAAACCAAAAATACTTAATGATTTTTTACTAATTAAAATGCACATTGAGAGGCAAATACTAAAAAATAAGCTAATTCAAATGTGGAGCAAAATGATGGTTACAATTGGTGAAGGTGAGTTATCCAAAAAAGACAATAATTTAATCAAGTGTTTATCAAAATACTATAATAACATAGTAAAATCTTCAAATTGGTATGAAAATACTTGGAGGATATATATAAACAAATTACTTGAATGTGGATTTAAATGGAAAGAATTTTTCAATCAATATGCTCAACAATATATTGAGCATGATTTAATTGATACTTTAAGTAAGTTTGCACTTACTGATTTAACTAAATTGTTAACAGATAGAATTAAATATACAAAAGAAGACTTGTTGTATGATTCTAATAAAAATGTTACTGATTTAATAAATACTGAGAGTTGTGTAATAGATTTAACAGCCTCTCTTAAGCCAATTAATGCCATCAAAAATGAGATTAATCTTGGTTATGAGCAAAACTTCAATTCTATGTATAAAAACAGTTTTAACATAATGACCTACCAACAATTTATAGATGAAACTATTAAAAATAATGATAGCTTTTATGACTTAATCATCATAAATAATAGCGAAAAAATAGATATATATGGGGTATTAGCTTTATGTGTTACTGAAAAATGCTTAGTTATTGGAGATAAAAGCCAGTATTATAAAGAGTGTGTGCTAAATGATTATGAAACCATATCTGAATTAAGTGAGTCATTATTGGCTAATGTAAAAAATAAATCTAACATTATAAACAGCAATAACTTATTTGATTTAATAGAAGGTAACTGTGTTACTTTATATTCTCTCAATAATAATACAATCAATCCATTGTCTGTTGTTAACTGCCTAAACAAACTTTGTTATAACAACAACTTAAGGTATTTAGGAAATAAATTTAATAACTCAATTTTTGCTATTGATATGACCAGTATAATTAAAAATGAAAATAAATTCTACGACTATATACTAAAAATGATTACAGATTTAAATAAAAAGACTAACTCTAGTAAAAAAATAATCTTAGTTGATTTAAGCAATAATTTATACCTTATGTTAAATAAATTAATCAATGAAAATAATTTATCAAATGTCTTAGTTAGCAATATAAACGGTTTAAGTAATGACTACTATGATATTGTTTTGGCTTTAGATTTTCATAATGATTACTCAAAGGTGTTAAAATACGACAACAATATAAGGGCAGAACTATGTACCATACTAGCAAGAACTCAAGAGTTTTTTTGTTATATGTATAATACAAGTCACACTAATGATCTTTTACCAATTCAAAATGAGTTAGTAGATTTCATTGAGTTCAACAGTATCCATAATAGTATAACTTACAGCAATACAGCTGTTAAAAACCTAGCTAACAGTTTAGCTGAGCATGGCATTAGATCTCAACAAAACATATTGTTAAATAACTTAGAGATAGATTTAGCTATTATTATAAAAACACCAATTCTAATTATTGATAAACGTAAAGTAACTAGCTTAAATGAGAGCTTAATTAAGAGATTATTACAACTAAGTAAAAGTGATTTACAAGTAATTTTAGTTGACTTAGAACAGAATGTTGATAGTCTATATACATGTTTAAAGAATACCATAAATATTGATTTTATAACAAAACTAGCTATTGATGATTTTAATTATACTGAATTTTTTAATAAGTATCTAACTAATTTTAAAGCGACAACAAACGAATGCATTAAAAAAGAATTAAATATTCCATTTAAGGAGGTTGCAGTTAGTGATAATTTGGTAGCAGATAATGAGGGTTTTAATGAAATTAACAAAAGCCTTAAAAATCAAATTAATTCTCTAAAAGATGTTTTAACTAAAAACAAAAGAAATACTAAATATGGCTTTACTGATTCAGATATTAATAATAAAGCTGCTTTATTTAACTTTAGTGATGAGGATATTGGCTATGATGAAACTTTTAGCTTTGAACCATTCACCAATGAGCAACATAGCTTAACAAAAGATGCAAATACAACTCCTTCAGTTAACAATAGCAATATAACTTATGAAAAAAATCCTACTGCTTTTAACCCAGATAGCGACACATATGCAAACTTGTACTTACAACAAGAAGATATAAAAGAGCATACTGATAGTGATAAATTTAACCTAATAGACTGGTTAGTAAAAAATAACTATGAATACTATGACTACCGTCCTCAAGGAAACTTATATATTATAGATACAGTAAATATGAGAACTATATTAAGGTCCTTAAGATCAAAAGGATACTATTTCACACTATCCTTAAGCAATTCTTTACTACCTGATAATAAAAGTGCTTGGATTCTAAAGTAAACTTGATAGGGCACATTAAGGATAAGTGTATAATTTTATTATGTTAAAAATTTAGCTTATGATAAAAATGAATGTGATAATTTAAAGTTGTATTATTAGCTACTAGCCTACAATTAAATCACTTGTTTAGGTATTGTACAAGACATATATTAGTCCTAATAAAAACACCCCGTTTCTATACTTTTACATCCAGAAATCGGGGTGTAGATTACTTCAATTAATTTTAATAAAGTTAGTATTACTTATTTCCCTACACAAAATTCAGCAAAAATAAAGTCGAGTAATTCTTCGTGAACCGTTTTTCCAGTAATACTACCTATATTTTCACGAGCATTTTGAATGTCTATATTTACTAAATCTATAGGCATATTGTCGTGTAAAGCAGTTAAGGCCTGTTCAATATCTTGGCAAGCTTTTTTTAGTAGATCGATATGACGTACATTACTTACTAAGGCTGTATTATTACTCTCTATTTTACCTGTCATAAACATTTTTTTAACTAATTCCTCAAGACCTTTTATGCCTACTCCCTTTAGAGCAGATAACTCAACAATAGGTAGTTTATATTTTTTTATTTCTTCTTCTGTAATTACTTTTTGTAAATCATTTTTATTTAGAATTAAGATAGTTCTATCATTAGGAACGTTATTAAGTAATTCTAAGTCTTCTACCGTTAAATTATGTGATACATCAATCACCAGTAATACTAAATCTGCTGAAATCAAAGCTTTTCTTGATCGTTCTATGCCAATTTTTTCAACTATATTGTTTGAATCACGAATACCAGCAGTATCAACAACATGTAATGGAATGCCACCTAAGTTTAAAGACTCTTCAACTGTATCACGGGTGGTTCCAGGAATATCTGTGACAATAGCTCTATCTTCTCCTAGTAGGGCGTTTAAAAGAGACGATTTACCAACATTAGGTCTACCAACAATGGCTGTTTTAATCCCCTCTCGTACAATTCTCCCAAGTTTACTATTGTGCAAAAGTAAATCTATTTTTTTACTTATATTTTTTAGTTTTTCTTGAACATTACTTTTACTGCTTTCATATTCATCATATTCAGGGTAATCTATATTTAGCGATATTTCTGCTTGTAATTCAAGTAAGTTATCATAAAGCTCATTTACTTTTTTAGATAATATCCCTTGTAACTGACCCATAGACACTCTCAAAGCACTATCAGTTTTTGACCTAATAATATCTATTACAGACTCAGCCTGAGCTAAATCAATTCTACCGTTTAAAAAGGCTCTTTTGGTAAACTCTCCTGCCTCAGCTAAGCGAATATTGGGTTGTGCTAAAAGTAACTGTAGTATTTGATTTAGAGGCTGTATTCCACCGTGACAATTAATTTCAACAACATCTTCTTTGGTATAGGTTAAAGGAGCTCTCATTAAACTAACAAGAACTTCGTCAATAATTCTGTTTTCTTTATCAATAATATTTCCATAATATATCTTATGGGAGTCGAGGTTTATAAGTTTTTTTCCTTTAACATGTACAAATATTTTATCTGTTACATAAACAGCCTCAGGACCACTTAAACGTATTATTCCAATACCACCTTCACCCATTGCCGTTGCTATAGCAACTATTGTATCCATTATATTCACCCCATAAACAAGATACCTATAAAAAAATATATCCACTAATAAGTATATCTCTACAGATAATAATCATACAATTTATTAGTTTATTTGTACACTATAAAACTCACTAAATTAACAAAAAGCTGTGCAAATTGCACAGCTTTTATAGAGTTTACTTTTTATAACGATTATCATACTTGCTATAATAATGCTCGTATGGATTACTCTCGTTCTTTTTAGGTTTAACAACCTTTTTTGTATTGTTATTCTTTGTATTATTGTTACTTGTGTTGTTATTATTAGAGTTTGATGACCTATTAGATGATCTATGTGGTGTGTTATTAGGTCTGTCTTTTCTATATCTATCATCTTTAGAATTATTATACTTTCTATTACTTCTACTGTATCTATTGCTACTTCTTTCATTAGCAGGAGCAATAACCACTCTTCTATTTGGCTCTTCACCTTCACTAAAGGTGCTTATACCATCCATATCTTGTAATGCCATATGAACTATTCTTCGTTCATATGAGTTCATAGGCTCTAATGAAATTCTTCTTCCTGTTCTACTTGCCTTTTGAGCCATACGAGTACCAAACTCAATTATTTTCTTTTCTCTTCTTTCACGATAACCACCTGCATCTACACTAACTCTTTTATAACTTCCTTGCTGTCTACTGTATACCATAGCAGCCAAGTATTGAATAGAATTTAGAGTTTCACCATGTTTACCTACTATTAATCCTATGTCGTCACCTATAATAGTTAAACTTAAACCTTCTTCATCTTCCGATAGTTTATTAACTTTACAGCCAGCAACTATTTTATCACAAATTTGCTGAACAAAATCAACTATGTCTATATCTTGTTTACGACTATTTAAGGTATTACTAACTTGCCTTTTTTCTATGGTTTTTTTGTTTCTTTTTTTGACTCTCTGTGTTTATTGGTTACATTAATCTGTGATTTTAAGGAATAGTCACTTTTTCTATCGTCTTTTTCTACTACTTTAATTATTGCTGGCTTAACACCTATTATTCCTAAAAAGCCAGATGAAGGTTGTTCTATAATATTAATATCAACTTTATCTTCAGTAGTATTTAGCTCTTTTAAAGCGAGCCTAACAGCCTCTTCAACTGTTTTAGCGCTTTTAATTACGCTTTTTTTCACTATCTTTAACCCCTTCTTCTGGTAAAAGATCTTTACCATCCATTATTCTATTAAAGACCATATATTGAACTATAGCAAATATATTACCAGTTACCCAATATAGAGCTATTCCTGATGGATAACTTATAGTGATCCATCCCATCATAATTGTCATCATTATTGTCATAGACTTCATGTTAGCCTGAGGATTTCCCGCAGATGTTACTTTAGTTTGAAGATATGTTGTTACAACCGATAAAATTGGAAGTATTAAATACTTAATTCCAAATGCCCATGCGTAACCAGTATCAGGTAATTTTAAATTTATACCTAAAAACATTGGTTGAGCAACTTTAAAGAAATCTGGAGAACGCAACGCAGTAATTACTGCAATAAGTATCGGAAACTGAATAAATAAAGGTAAACAACCTGCTGCGGGGTTTACTTTATACTTTTGCCAGAGCTCTAATGTTGCTTGATTAAGTTTTTCTTTATCATTCTTATACTTCTTTTGTATTTCCTGCATTTTAGGGTTTAAAACTTTAGAAATATGGGTAAATTTCATACTCTTAATGTTTAGGGGTAATAATGCAAATCGTACTGTAAGTGTAAGAAGAATTATACTAACACCATAATTCTTTGTTACCCCATAAAAAAAATCAACGATGGAAAGTACTATATTAGATAAAAATCCCATCCTGTATGACCAACCTCCTTTATTATTTTACTGGATCATATCCGCCTTTAAATAAGGGATTACACCGCATAACCCTCCATAAAGCCTTGATCCCACCTTTTATCAAACCAAATCTACTTATAGCTTCATAAGCATATTGAGAACAAGTTGGTCGAAAACGACAATGAGCACCCATACTTGGAGAAACTTTTTTTTGGTAAAACTTAATTAGCTGCAAAATTATCTTTTGCAACTTAATCATCTCCTTTTACATTGTCAATCAAACCTAGTTTAGTACAATGGTAAAAAAATGTTTTGTCTAATTGCTGATACGTTGCACCAACGCTTCCTTTACGGACAACAACTACTAAGTCATAATTTTTGTTAAATTCATGGTTGCGCGAGCGAAATATTTCTCGTAGTTGCCGTTTAATGCGATTTCGTACTACTGCATTTCCAATTTTCTTACTAATTGAAAATCCTATTCTACAGTTATTAGCTTCACCTTTTTTTGCATATACTACTAATCTGCTATCAACGCTAGTTTTGCCACGTCGATATAAACGAACAAAATCTCTTTTCGTTTTAAGTGAGTATTTTCGACGCATACAGCGCTCCTTAAAAAAGTATTTAGTCAAAGTTCAATAGACCACTATTTAGTGGTCTAAACTGAAACTCTTTTTCTGCCTTTTAAGCGACGTCTTTTTAATACCTTTCTTCCATCAGAAGTACTCATGCGTTTGCGGAAGCCATGTGTTTTTTTTCTTTTTCTATTATTAGGCTGGAATGTTCTTTTCATTATTCTATACACCTCCCCGCTCGCGTCCTTAATATTATAATTATTATCTTAATGAAGGTCAAGAAAGGAGTGTCGAAAGTAGCTAAAAATAAGTAATTAACAGGGTTTTCAACAGAAAATTAAGTCGATATTTTGTTGCTGATGCAATTTTAATTTGCTATTATTATAGTTGATATCAATATTAACTATATGTATATACACAAATATTGAGTTTCTTGTGGATAAATTGTTTCTTTTAGTGAGCAGAATTACCAATTATTTTTTAATAACTCTGAAATTAACTAATTTATTTATTTTTTTAGCAAGTATCTGTTTATAACTTGTTAATTTCTTAATCATACTATAAATTATACCTCTAATATTATGTGGAAAACTAATATAGTTATCCATTTTTAAAAAATGATTCTCTATGAATTGTTTATTTTTTGTTAAAATAGTATACTGGTATTCTTAAATTTAATGAGGTGATTTCCTGTGTCTTTAAATGTTGAATCAATTTGGCAACGTGTTTTAGAAAAAATGGAGAGCCGTACAAATAAGGCAGGCTTCGATATATGGGTGAAAAACACTAATGCAATATTAATTCACAACAATATTGTTGCTGTAGAGGTTCCTAATTCTTTTTTTATTCATTGGCTAAATAAAAACTACTTACATCTCTTTAAAGAATGCCTAAGTGAAATTTGTGATGAAAGTTATGATGTAGAATTTATAGAAAAGTCTGAAGTAGATGGCTATTTAAGTATTGTAAATAATCACATTACTGTGGAAAATCAACAACTAAAATTTGATATAAATAGTAACAACAAACCCTTGCAAATTCATAATGAATTAAATCTAAACCCCAAATATGTATTTGATACCTTTGTTATAGGTGAAAGTAATAGATTTGCTCATGCAGCTTCTCTTGCTGTGGCTAAAAATCCAGCCGAATCATATAATCCTTTGTTTTTATATGGTGGATCAGGTTTAGGTAAAACCCATTTAATGCACGCAATAGGACATCATGTACGTGAAAAACACCCCGATTTAAGAATAATTTATATATCTTCAGAAAAATTTATTAACGAGTTTATTGATGCAACTCAAAACAATACTACTTCAAAATTTAGAAATAAATACAGAAATGCTGATATTCTCATGATTGATGATATTCAATTTTTAGAAAACAAAGAGCGTACTCAGGTTGAGTTTTTCCACACCTTTAATGAACTATATAATGCTAAGAAGCAACTAATCATATCTAGTGATAGACCACCAAGAGAAATACGTGAGTTAGAAGAGCGCTTGAGGTCTAGATTTGAGTGGGGACTATTAACAGATATTCAACCTCCAGAGTTAGAAACACGTGTTGCGATTTTGCGAAAAAAATGTGAGATGGAGAAGTATGATATTCCTGAAAACATCACCTTTTTTATAGCTGAAAATATTAATAGTAATATAAGAGAACTAGAAGGTGCATTAACCAGAATAAATGCCTATGCAAGTATTAATGAAGTACCTTTATCTATAGAATCTATTAGAGCTGTACTAAAAGATGTGTTACCACAGAGTAGCTTTAGACCAGTTACTATAGATTTAATTAAAAAGATAGTTGCAGAATATTATAACTTAACTGAAACAGTTTTAATCTCTAATAAACGTAATAAAAGTATTGTATTGCCAAGACAAGTGGCGATGTTTTTAGCAAGAGAATTAACAGATCATTCATTACCTAAAATAGGTAATGAGTTTGGTGGAAGAGATCATACTACTGTGCTGCATTCATGCGATAAGATAAACCAAAAAATAAAAACAGATTTTAAGTTGGCTGGTGTAATAGCAGAACTAAAAAATAAAATTAAACCTAAATAGTTATCTGTGAATTTAGTTAATAAGTTAGTTAGTTTACTATGAGTTTTGCACAAAATATTAACATGCGAAATTTGTCTAAATATAATGCAATATTGGGTTATACACAGTTTTAACAGACCTTATTATTATTATTATTACTTTAAAATAATTATTGATGTATAAACTAAGGGGGTTTTTTTATGAATATTATATGTAACAGAAATGAATTAAATTATGCAGTAGCCTTAACTGCACGTGCTGCATCTACCAAAGATATTTTAGATACACTAGGGGGGATACTCCTAGAAGTAGATGAAAATTCCTTAACTATGACCGCTTCTAATTTAGAGTTTACAGTTAAATGTGCCATAGATTGTGAAGTAATAGAAATGGGTAGTGTTATTTTACCAGCCTCTGTTTTTTTGGATATAGTAAGAAAAAGTAATGTAGATAAACTAGAAATTAATGTGAATTATAATAATTATCGTACAACCATAAAAGGTGACATGTTTAAAATGGAATTAGTAGGACTCCCTGGTGTAGAGTTTCCTAATGTTACAGGGGGAGAGTATACTGCAGGCTTAAACTTAAATTCTCAAGAGTTATTGAAAATGTTTGATAATACCCTATATGTAGCTTCTAAAGATGATATTAGACCTATATTTACGGGAGTTTTAATGGAGTTTCAAGAGGATCTTATTAGATTAAGCGCATGCGATGGTTTTAGAATTTCTTCAATTAAGAGAGAGTGTTTTTATAAAGGCGAAAATAGAAGATTAGTATTGCCTGGGAAAAATGGTCAAGAGATAATTAGGTTACTACAATCAATTGACTCAGAAGAAACAGAAATAATGTTTGGAAACGGTCAAATTATGCTTAATATCGGTGGGGTTAGTATTTACTCCAAGCTGATAGAAGGACAATATCCAGATATAGTGCAATATTTACCTAGTGGATATCACTCAAGTGTTAAAATAGTTAAATCTGACTTACAAGGAAGCCTAGAGCGCGCCGCCCTAATTATTAGAGATTCACAAAATGGAGTAGTAAATATTACTTGTAAAGACAACGTTTTCACTGTACATGGTAAGTCAATAGATTTAGGTCAACATACAGAGGAAGTAGCTGTTGAAAGAGATGGCGATGATATCCAAGTATCGTTTACTCTAAAATATTTACAGGATTTAGTTAAACATATAAACTCCGATGTTGTATTTATGAAGTTTGCTGAAAAGTATAATATGGTTGTAGCTCAACCAGAGGGCGATGATAGAGGATTTGCTTTATTAATGCCAGTTGCAGGAAGAAATTAAATGGAACAAATTGTGGTTAATAGTAAAGAAATAAATTTAATGCAGTTTTTAAAGTGGGCTAATGTGGTAGTTAGCGGTAGTGAAGTTAAAATGTTAGTTGATGAAAGACTAGTTACTGTTAATGGCGATAGTGAGTACAGGTATCGTAGAAAATTGAAACATGGAGATATTGTTGAAATAGATAATCAATTAAAACTGGTGGTTATTATTAATGAAAATAACTAGAGTTGTTAGCTACAATTTTAGAAATATCCTTAAAGCAGACATTAAACCAGCAAAAAACCTTAATATTTTTTTGGGTAGTAACGCTCAAGGTAAATCTAATTTTTTAGAATCTATTTATATGTTTGTGTCAGGAAGATCTTACAGAACAACTAAAACTTCTGATTTAATTAATTTTAACAAAACAAAAAGTGAAGTTGTGATAGATTTAGAAAAAAAAGAAAGCAACTATAGCTTATATTTAGGTATTTCAGAAAATAAAAAGCAGTTAACTATAGATGGAATAAACAGAAAAAAGGTAGCCGATTTATTAGGTTACCTTAATGTTGTGTCTTTTTTTCCGAGAGACTTACAGTTAGTTAGTGGGGGACCACGTTTACGGAGAGAATTTATAGATTTAGAAATTAGTCAAGTTATTCCTGCTTACTATAAAACCTGTCAGCAATACGATAGAATAATTAAGCAGCGAAACATGCTTTTAAAAAATGCTCATCGAAATGGCTTTTCAGAGAGTATTTTGGCAACTTTTAATGATCAAATGATAAACTTAGGTACAAATATTATATTAAGAAGACTTGAAATGTTATATAAATTAAGTATTTTGGCTAAGTTGGCACATAGAAATATAAGCAATGGTGAAGATAATTTAATAATTAACTATAAGTCAAGTTTAGGGCTTGAAGATGATATCTCTAAAGTTTATAAAATAAAAAAAGATATTATTGAGGATATGTTCTTTCAAAAGTTAAAGTTAGTAAGTAAAAAAGAAAAAGAGCGAAGAACATCTTTAGTTGGCCCACACTTAGATGATTTAGGTTTTATAATAAATGGACATGACGTTAAACGATTTGGTTCTCAGGGTCAGCAACGAACAACGGTTTTGTCACTAAAGCTTGCTGAGCTCCAATTTATGAAATCAGAAACAGGAGAGATGCCTATTTTACTGTTAGATGATGTGTTAAGTGAATTAGATCGTAAAAGACAAACCTTATTATTAGAAACAGCAGCAGGAAATAGCCAAACCTTTGTAGCAACAACAGATATTTCTCTTTTATCCGATAAAATAATTAGAGATGCCAATATTTATAGAGTTGAAAACGGAAAGTTCTTTGAGCAAGGTAGTAAAATAAATAGAGAGTAATTCTCTAAGTCTCAATTTTACCCTTGAAAGCTTTGTTGTATGTATTTAGTGTGATATAATGAATATGCGCCTAAAACCGCTTTAATCGCGGTTTTAAGTATTTGTAGAGGATAAAAAGTATCAAATCTTAGATAAGGATTTGGATATTGAAGGAGACGATGCCGATGAATCAAAAAGTACAAGCTGGTGTGTATGACGAGTCGCAGATTAAGGTACTTGAGGGATTAGAAGCAGTAAGAAAAAGACCAGGTATGTACATAGGTTCTACTTCAATTCATGGTTTACATCACCTTGTTTATGAGGTTGTGGACAATAGTATAGATGAGGCTATGGCTGGTCGTTGCGACAGGATAGAGGTTACTATTCTTAAAGATAACTCTATTAGAGTAGCTGATAATGGGGTAGGTATACCTGTAGGCAAACATCCTAAAATGGGTAAATCAACATTAGAGGTAGTAATGACAGTATTACATGCTGGAGGAAAATTTGGAGGCGAAGGCTATAAAGTTTCTGGTGGTTTACACGGTGTAGGTGTATCTGTTGTAAACGCATTGTCTGAATATATGAAGGCAGAGGTACATAGAGACGGTGGTATTTATGTTCAGGAATACCTTCGTGGTGTGCCAAAAGAAATTGTTAAAAAAGTTGGTACAACTAAAAAAACAGGTACAATACAAACATTTAGGCCAGATAGTGAAATATTTGACACTCTTGAGTTTGACTTTCATACCTTAGATGGCAGACTTAGAGAGTTGGCATTTTTAAATAAGGGAGTAACTATAACATTTTCGGACGAACGATCTACAGAGGAAAAAAAGGTAGAGTATTGTTATGAGGGTGGTATTGTATCCTTTGTACAAAAGCTTAATGAAAATAAAGGTGTAGTTACCAGAGATGTTATTTATGTTACTGGTTCAGAAGGCAGTAGCCAACTAGAGGTTGCTCTCCAGTATAATGATGGTTATAGTGAAAATATATTTTCATTTGCCAATAATATTAAGACCACTGAAGGTGGTACACATGAGTCTGGTTTTAAATCTGCTTTAACAAGAGTTATTAACAGCTATGCTCGAAAAAATAATTTAATTAAAGATAAAGATCCTGACTTAACAGGTGATGATATTAGAGAGGGTTTAATGGCTGTACTTAGCATAAGACTCTCTGAGCCTCAATTTGAAGGTCAAACTAAAACCAAATTAGGTAATGGCAATATTAAGGGATTTGTTGAGTCTTTAATGGGTGAGCATTTGGGTAACTACTTAAAAGAACACCCCTCAGATGCCAAAAAAATTGTAGATAAATCCTTAAGAGCAGCTAGAGCAAGAGAGGCAGCTAAAAAAGCAAGAGAGCTCACTCGTAGAAAGAATGCTTTAGAGATTTCATCATTACCTGGTAAGCTATCTGATTGCTCTGTAAAAGACCCTGCACTATCTGAACTGTACTTAGTAGAGGGTGACTCTGCGGCAGGTTCAGCTAAAATGGGTAGAGATAGAAGATTTCAAGCTATATTGCCTTTAGGTGGAAAAATTATTAATGTAGAAAAAGCTCGGTTAGACCGTATTTTAAATCATAAAGAGGTACGAACTATAATAACAGCTTTAGGTACAGGTATAGCAGAGGAGTTTAAGCTTGAAAAATCTCGATACCATAAAGTTATTATTATGGCTGATGCCGACGTAGATGGATCACATATTAGAACTCTTTTGCTAACATTTTTGTTTAGATATATGAAGCCTTTAATTACTGCCGGATATATATATATAGCGCAACCACCTTTATACTTAGTTAAAAAAGGTAGGAAAGAACACTATGCCTATAGTGATGAAGAGCGAGATACAATTCTAAGTGAAATTGGCAGAAAAGGTATTAGTATTCAGCGTTATAAAGGTCTTGGTGAAATGGATCCAAATCAACTTTGGGAAACTACAATGAATCCAGAGAATAGAATCTTATTAAAGGTTAATATGGCAGATGCTATTAAAGCAGATGAAATGTTTACTATTTTAATGGGTGATAATGTAGAGCCACGGCGTAATTTTATACAAAAGAATGCCCGCAAAGTAAAAGAGATTGACGTGTAGGGGGTATACAATGTCTGAATTTAAACAAGGTAAAATATTACCTGTAGATATAAGTGATGAAATTAGTAAATCATATTTAACTTATGCAATGACTGTTATTGTTGGCAGAGCCCTACCTGACGTAAGAGATGGTTTAAAGCCTGCCCATAGACGTATTTTGTATGCAATGAGCCAAATGGGTTTAGCTCCTAATAAATCGTATCAAAAGTCAGCACGTACGGTAGGTGAGGTGCTAGGTAAATATCATCCACATGGTGATATAGTAGTATACGATACCATGGTAAGAATGGCACAAGACTTTAATATTAGGTACCCATTAGTAGATGGACATGGAAACTTTGGTTCTATAGATGGAGACTCTGCTGCTGCAATGCGTTACACAGAAGCTCGTTTAGAACACATAACCCTAGAACTGTTAAGAGATCTAGATAAAGAAACAGTAGATTTCAAGCCTAACTTTGATGAGCAATTAAAAGAACCAGTTGTGTTACCTGCAAGATATCCTAATTTATTGGTGAATGGATCATCTGGAATTGCTGTTGGTATGGCAACTAATATTCCACCACATAATTTAGGTGAGGTTATAGATGGCTGTGTTGCTCTAATTGATAATCCTGATTTAACAATCGAAGAGTTAATTGAAGTTATACCTGGACCAGATTTTCCCACAGGCGGATTTATTATGGGAAGAGATGAGATACACAAAGCATATAGAACTGGTAGAGGTGTGCTAAAAGTACGTGCTAAAACCAGAATAGAGCAGATGCGTAATGGAAAATCAAGGATAGTAGTTACAGAGTTACCATATAATGTAAATAAGGCTCGGATGATTGAAAAAATTGCTCATATTGTACGTGATAAAAAAGTTGAAGGTATAACTGATTTACGTGATGAGAGTGATAGAGACGGTATTCGTGTAGTAATAGAATTAAGAAGAGATGTTGATCCCAATGTAGTTTTAAATAGATTATACAAAAATAGTCAACTGCAAGAGTCATTTGGTATTATTATGCTTGCATTAATTAATAATGAACCGAAGGTAATGAACCTTAAAAAAATGTTAGGTCATTATGTTGATCATCAAAAAGAAGTTGTAAGGCGTAGAACCAAGTACTTACTAAAAAAAGCAGAAGACAGAGCACATATATTAGAGGGTTATAGAATTGCTCTTGATAATATAGATGAAGTTATTAAATTAATAAAAGCTTCTAAAACTGTTGAGGTTGCTAAGAATGGCTTAATTACTAATTTTGGATTATCAGAAATTCAAGCAAAAGCCATTTTAGAAATGAGACTACAAAGATTAACAGGTTTAGAAAGAGATAAAATTGAAGAAGAATATAAAAGTTTATTAAAAGAAATAGCTAGATTACAATCAATACTAAATAATGAGCTTTTATTACTACAAATAATAAAAGATGAATTATTAGCAGTAAGAGATAAATTTGCAGATGATCGAAGAACAGAAATTATAGCCGCAGAGGGTGAGATTGATGTTATTGATTTAATCGCAGATGAAGATGTTGTAGTTACAATTACTCATAAAGGTTATATAAAACGTCAATCTCTTAGTGAATATAGTAGTCAACGTAGAGGAGGTAGAGGTAGAACTGGATTTAAGTCAAAAGATAAAGACTTTGTTGAGCAATTATTTATTAGTACTACTCACCACCAATTGTTGGTGTTCTCAAATAGGGGCATTATGTATCGAGTTCCTATTTACCAAATACCTGAGTCTGGTCGACACTCGCGTGGAGTACTTATTCAAAACATAACTGCCTTAAAGCGTGGCGAAAAAATTATGGCTACTATGCCAATTAAGTCATTTGATGACTACAAGTATTTATTAACTTCTACCAGAAAAGGATTTGTAAAGCGTACCCTTTGTACTGAATATGAAAGTATGAGGTTGGGTGGTTTAATAGCTGTTAATTTACAAGATGATGATGAGTTAATAGGCGTAAAACTAACCAATGGTGAAAATGATATCTTAATTGGAACTTATCACGGAAAAGTAATTAGATTTCCTGAAAGCCAAATAAGACCAATGGGTAGGGCGACTAGAGGTGTTAGTGGAATTATGCTCTCTGGTGATGATGCTGTAGTGGAAATGGATGTTATTACAGCAAATTCTGCGGTTCTTAGTGTGACAGCTAATGGCTATGGCAAAAGAACAGATTCATCTGAGTTTAGACAGCAAAACAGATATGGTAAAGGCGTTATCTTAATGAAAACTAACGAAATTACTGGTCATGTTGTAGGATTTAAAGTAATAGAAGATGGTAATGATGTAATGATGATTACTGAATCTGGTATTATTATAAGGGTTGCTGTAGATGAAATTCCTAGTTATGGTCGTAATACACGTGGCGTTCGTCTACAAAATTTAGAGACAGACGATAAAATTGTTGCAATTGCAAGAATAGCTATTAATGAATCTAAAAAATAGAGGAGAAGGTTATGGGTTACCGTATTAAAAAATCTATAGATCTTAAAAAAATGATTTACGCATATGATGATTTTATACTAAGTAATCATCCTTTCGCAGATTTTGCATCAGCTGCAGGTATAGATAAAGGTTATTTGTCTGGTATTGTGAATGGTAGAATTGATCCCGGTATTAAAGCTGCACGTAATATCTGCAAAGTACTTAAATTACAGATAGATGATGTTTTTGATGTGATATTTTAGTAAAAAGTTGAATAAAGTATAATTTAATAAATAAAAAAGCTGATATATGTTTCACGTGAAACGTTTATCAGCTTTTTATTATATCTGAGATATAGCTAGCATATAATGATGGTAAGTGTCAAGTTTCGACCTTATTTGTGTAAGTATTCGACACAAATCTAACAAATAAACTAAAACGTTTCACGTGAAACGAAAAAAGTATAGATTGATTGCTATATTAATGTTATTCTTAGAATACAAGAATTGAAGTTATTAAAAACATTTCTGATATTCATTATTTTATTCTAAATATGTTTTAAATACATTTATATCATTAGGTACTTAGTTAATTAACCTTTAGAATACTAGGAGTGAAAAGATGATAAGAATTTACGCATTAGCAAATCAAAAGGGTGGGGTAGGTAAAACTACTACTGCGGTGAATTTATCTGCATGTTTGGCTAAACAAGGTAAAAAAGTACTTTTAGTGGACATTGATCCTCAAGGAAATTCAACAAGTGGTTTAGGTATACGAAAACATGACCTAAAATACTGTATATACAATGTTTTAATAGATGATTATCCATTAGAAATGGTTATAAAAAAAACAGAAATAGACAACCTTGATATAGTACCCGCTACATTAAACTTAGCAGGAGCAGAAATAGAACTTGTACCCATGTTTTCTCGTGAAAGTAAACTAGATGATGCTTTAGAATATGTAAAAGACACATATGATTACATATTAATAGATTGTCCGCCATCATTAGGTTTACTAACTTTTAATGCTTTTACAGCAGCAACAGATGTTCTAATTCCTATACAATGTGAATTTTATGCTTTAGAGGGATTATCACAATTAATAAATTCTATTAACTTGGCTAGGCAATACTTAAACAAAAACCTTAATATAGGTGGTGTAGTATTAACTATGTATGATAGTAGAACTAAATTGTCACAAGAGGTAGCAGAAGAAGTGAAAAAATATTTTCCAGACAAAATTTTTAACACAATCATTCATAGAAACGTGCGACTAAGCGAAGCACCAAGTCATGGTAAACCTATCATTTCTTATGACATTAACAGTAGCGGTGCAATGGCATACACAGAGTTAGCTAGGGAGGTAATTGCAAATGAGTAGTAAAAGTAGAGGTTTAGGTAAGGGGTTAGGCGCATTATTGCCTGATAAACCTTTATATGAAAATAACGACTCAACTACTGAGTTTATAAGACAGATAAATATTACTAAAATAATTCCAAACCATAATCAGCCAAGAAGAGACTTTGATAATGAAAAATTACAAGAACTATCCGAATCAATAAAAGAACATGGCATTTTACAACCAATTATAGTGGTACAAGAAGGCATAAACTATAAAATAGTGGCTGGTGAGAGAAGATACAGAGCTGCTAAAATGGCAGATTTAAAAACAATACCTTGTATAATCCGCAAACTAAGCAATACCAAAGTGTTAGAATTGGCATTAATAGAGAATATTCAAAGAGAAGACTTAATGCCTTTAGAAGAAGCAACTGCTTTACATACGTTAACAGAACAGTTATCCGTAAGTAAGACCGATTTAGCAAAAAAATTAGGAAAAAGTAGATCTTATGTTTCAAATATGATTAGGCTACTAGATCTACCTATTGAAGTTCAAGAGCTCGTTACTGAAAATAGAATATCTTATGGACATGCTAGAGCACTTTTATCATTAAATACTAGAGAAGAAATGATTGTATTCGCTAACGAAATAGTGAAAAATAATTTAAGTGTAAGAGATATCGAAAAAATAGTTAGAAAACAGAACAATTCAGTACAAGTTAAGGAAAAAGAGATTAAGAAAACATCTCCAGAAGACAATTTAAGATTCCTTATCATTAAAGAATATGAAAATGACCTAAAAAGTTTACTAAAAACACAAGTTCAGATAAAAGATGCTCAAAACAAAGGTCGAATCATAATAGATTACTATAGTGATGAAGATTTAGATAGGCTGATACGTAAGTTTAGAAAATAGAAAATCGGAGAATGACATGTTAAAAGGTAGCATTATTAACGCAATACTGATTATTATAGGATCGCTATTAGGTGTTTTTCTTCAAAAAGGTGTTTCGAATAAAGCTAAAACAACGTTAATGCAAGCTATGGCTCTAGCTGTAATACTCGTAGGATTACAAATGGCAATAAAAAGTGAAAGTATAATAACTGTTATTATAAGTTTAGGTATAGGCACTGTAATTGGTGAAATTATAAATATTGAAGCTAAACTTGAAAAGTTCGGCTTATTTGTAGAAAATAAATTTGCCAAAAATTTTAAGGGTGGCTTTGCAAAGGGTTTTGTAACAAGTAGCCTTGTTTATTGTGTAGGAGCAATGGCTATTATGGGTGCATTGCAGAGTGGGCTAGAAAATACACATAATACTCTCATTGCAAAAGGAATTATAGATGGAATTACAGCTATAGTGTTTACTTCGGCCTTAGGAATTGGAGTACTTTTTTCAGCATTACCAGTATTTATATACCAGAGTACAATTACTATACTTGCAGGATATTTAAATTTATTTTTAAATTCAACTATTATATTGGAAATGAGTGCAACTGGTGGTTTACTTATTACTGCTATTGGTATTAACTTATTAGGCATAAGTAATATTAAAGTAGGTAATATGTTGCCAGCTATTTTTATGCCAATTTTAATAGTTAAACTTATGTCTCTATTTTAGAATATTATCATAATAACAAAAACTAAGCATAGATTTTAGATAGTTAATAGATATAATCGTTGTTTAGGGGGATAATAATGATCTCTTCAATAAATAGAGCATTAAAAATAAAAGACAAACTAGTTGAAATAAGAAGAAAAATTCATAAATATCCAGAAATTGGTCTCGAAGAGTTTAGAACTGCTGATTTAGTAGCTAAATACCTAAGTAAGTTAGGACTAGAAGTTACTAAAGGTATAGCAAACACTGGGGTAGTAGCTGTAATAAAAGGTGTTGGTAAGGGACCAACTATTGCTTTAAGAGCAGATATGGATGCATTACCTATTCAAGAACAAAATAATCACAGTTATGTTTCTTTAGTTAAAGGTAAAATGCATGCCTGTGGCCATGATGGACATACTGCAATTTTGCTTGGAGTAGCAAAACTACTAACAGTTAAAAGAAGAAGTTTTAAAGGTAAAGTTAAATTAATATTTCAACCAGCGGAAGAAATTGCAGCAGGTGCTTTACCTATGATTAAACAAGGAGTGTTAATTAATCCCAAAGTTGATATGATGTTTGGTTTGCACATTGCTCCTACTAACGGTGAAGTTGGTCAAATATCGCTAGCCACAGGAGCCATAACAGCTAGCACAAAATATTTTAAATTGAGAATTAACGGATTTGGAGGACATGGAGCTCATCCTCATAAGTCTGTAGATGCTATAATAGCTGCAGCACATGTAATAACTGCATTACAAACGATAGCCTCTCGAGAAATTAATTCATTACTTCCTATAGTAATATCCATTGGAACTATACATGGGGGTTATAGACATAATGTTATAGCTGATGAAGTAGAGATGACTGGAACCATTAGAACACTAGATGAGGACATTAGAGTAAGTATTGATAATAAAATAGAAAGAATAGTTAGCGGAATTTGTAATAGCTTAAGATGTAGTTATGAATTAGAAATAAAACAAGGGTTGCCCTCACTAATAAATAACAATAAAGCAACAGCTATTGTAAAAAAAGTTGCAGAGCAGTTGTTAGGCGAAAATAATGTGTTTCTTATGGCACATCCCTCTATGGGTGGGGATGATTTTTCATATTTTAGTGAAAGGGTTCCTTGTTGTTATTTTAGGTTACATGCAGGTAATAAAAATAAACTATGCACCTATCCTTTACATCACCCTAAGTTTAACTTTGATGAAGACTGTCTTCCGTATGGAGTAGCTCTGCTTACAGATATAACTTTAACAGCTTTAAAAGAGTTTGGTTAATGAACCATGTTCATTAACCAAACTCTTTTAAGATTTATTACTATTACATTAACCTGCAAAATAATACCAAAACAATTAATTCTATTGTCAAATAATTAGTATATCGTTATAATTTAATTAATAATTATTGTTTAAGCTAGTAAATAAAATTAAGGAGTAAAAAAAATGTCTTTATTAAACAGAGCAAACGAGTTAAAACAGGAGTTTATAAATTACAGAAGAGACTTTCATAAACACCCAGAGCTAGGTATGCAAGAAAACCGAACAGCTCAAATAGTTGCAGAGTTTTTAACAAATCTAGGTTTAGATGTGAAAACTGGAGTTGCTAATACAGGGGTTGTTGCCTTGTTAAAAGGTTTAGAACAAGGACCAACAATAGGTTTAAGAGCAGATATGGATGCCTTGCCAATTTTAGAACAAAGTGAAGCACCTTATTCATCAAAAGTACAGGGTGTTATGCATGCTTGTGGCCATGATGGACATACTGCAATTTTAATGGGAGTTGCAAAATTGCTTACTGAGTGTAAACACAAAATTAAAGGCAATGTGAAATTTATATTTCAGCCTGCAGAAGAAGGACCAGGTGGTGCTCTGCCTATGATTAATGAAGGTGTATTACAAAATCCTAAAGTAGACATGATGTTTGGTTTACATATTAGTACCAAGCAGGGTAAGGCTGGCCAAATAGCCTTTAAACATGGTGCAAGTTCTGGTGGAACAGGCTTTGCAAGAATTAAAATCAAAGGATATGGTGGTCATGGAGCTCACCCTCATAAATCAGTAGATGCAATTATGGCCTCAGCCCATGTTTTAACAGCACTGCAAACTATAATTTCCCGGGAAATTGATCCTCTTGAGCCAGTAGTTATTACTATGGGCACAATAAAAGGTGGATATCGTTATAATGTTATAGCCGATGAAGTTGAAATGACAGGTACAATAAGAACCCTAAGCCAAGATGTTAAATTAGGTATGCCAGAACGTTTTAACAGAATTATAAAAGGAGTATGTGATAGTTTGAGATGTACCTATGAATTAGATTATCGCCAAGGCATTCCATCAGTTATTAATAATGAGCAAGCAACTAAGTTGGTTGAAAAAGTGGGTAATAGAGTCTTAGGAGAACAAAATGTTTTCAAGTTAAAAAAGGCCTCAATGGGAGGAGAGGACTTTTGCTACTTTAGCTTAGAAGTACCGTCATGTTTTTTTAATTTATTAGCTCTAAATGAGTCTAAAAACTGCCACTATCCTGGTCACCATCCAAAATATAATTTTGATGAAGATTGTATACCAGTTGGTATGGCTATGTTAGCAGAGTCTACCTTAGAAGCACTTAATGAATTACAGTAAATAAGGATGGGCACAATTATTAACTAATTAGTTAATAATTGTGCTTATTTTTTTTTATATTTTACTAAGTGTATTTAATTATTATCATAAAGTAACTGAGCAATTATTAGTTCTTTATATCTACCCAGCAGTTAAGTAAACAAAGCAATAAGCTTTACATTTAGCACAAACCCAGATAATTATTAGTATATTATTTGGTAAATCATTATTAGAAAAGGAAATGGCTTCATATATGTTGAATTATATTCAGTCAATTATTGTAGTGAGGAGGCGCAATATGCGTATAAAAGAGCACCCAATCCTAACATGGGATAAAGGGAAGAAAGTTAAATTTTGTTTTGAAGGTAATGAGCTAGAAGGATTTGAAACAGAAACTATTGCAGCTGCTTTACATGCTAATGGTATTAAGGAGCTACGCGAAAGTGAAGAAATGCATCGCCCACGTGGTTTATTTTGTGCTATTGGTAACTGTTCTTCATGTTTAATGGTGGTTAATGGTGAGCCAAATGTACGCGTATGTGTAACGAAGCTACAAGAAGGCATGCGTGTTGAGCGACAACTAGGAAAGGGTGAGTTACCACAATGAAAACTACAGATTTAGCAATTGTTGGTGGTGGGCCAGCGGGTTTATGTGCCGCTATTACGGCTGCAGATTTAGGGGCTAAGGTAGTCCTTATTGAGCAAGATGATGCTTTAGGTGGTCAACTAGTAAAACAAACCCATATGTTTTTTGGTAGCGAAAAACAACACGCAGGCACCCGAGGTATTGACATAAGTTCAATGTTAGTAAATAAGGTTAAAACCCATAAAAATATAGAAGTTTTGTTAAATTCAACTGCTATGGGATATTATCCAGATGCAGTTTTAGGTATAAATCAAAACGAAAATTTCATTAAAATTAAACCCCAAAAAATGATACTAGCTACAGGAGCTAGTGAAAAGATGATAGTTTTTCCTAACAACGATTTACCTGGCGTGTATGGTGCTGGTGCAGTACAAACCTTAATGAACGTCTATGGCATTAAACCAGGAAACAAAGTATTAATGGTTGGTGCAGGAAATATAGGACTAATTGTATCATACCAATTGTTACAAGCAGGAGTTGATGTTGCTGCTATTGTTGAGGCATCTCCAAATATTGGAGGATACTTAGTACATGCTTCAAAGATAAGAAGACTAGGTGTTCCGATTTTAACATCGCACACTATAGTAGAAGCTATTGGTGAAAAAGAAGTAACCGGTGCTGTTATTGCAAAATTAGATGAAAAATGGAATGTGTTAGAAGGTTCTGAGCAAACCTTAGATGTGGATACCATATGTTTAGCAGTAGGATTAACTCCGTTAACAGAGTTAATAGCTCAGGGCGGTGGAAAGCTTAGTTTCATTAAAGAATTAAGTGGATATGTTCCTGTGCACAGTGAAGATTTACAATCAACAATAGATGGGGTATTTGTTGCTGGTGATTTAGCAGGTGTGGAAGAGGCTAGTAGTGCTATGGTGGAAGGTAAGTTAGCTGGAGCAGCAGCTGCAAAAGCTTTAGGACTTTGTCCCAAAGAAGCCACAAAAATAATTAAACAAGCACACGAGGAATTACACGATTTAAGAAGTGGTCCAGTAGGAGTAAGAATTAGAGAAGGAATTAAAAAATTAGAGGAGGTACGTCAGCAATGTTAAAACATACAGGAGTTGCTACTCCAGAAGATATTAAAGGCGTAACCCCAAGTGAAGAAAGATTGAGTAAAGGACCCATAGCAATAATTGAGTGTTTTCAAAAAATACCATGTAATCCATGTTCAATGGCCTGTCCTAGAGAAGGCATTAAAAAAATGGAAGATATAAATGAGCGACCAGTAATAGTCCCAGAAAATTGCAATGGCTGTGGCATTTGTGTTTCACGTTGCCCAGGCTTGGCTATTTTTGTGGTAGATGCAACCTATAGTGAAAAAGAGGCATTGGTAAAGCTGCCGTGGGAGTTATTACCCTTGCCTAAAAAAGGTGCTATTGTAAAAACGTTGAATAGAGCTGGCGAGCCAGTTGGCAAGGCTAAAGTAGTTAATATTCAAGACGGTAAATTTTTTGATAGAACACGTATTATTCATTTAGCTGTTCCAAAAGCTGAAATGATGGAAGTAAGAAGTATAGATAGGGGGTCATTTTAATGGAGAATAAAAAACAAACAATAGTTTGCCGTTGTAGTGATGTGACCCTAGAGCAAGTAAGAGATTTAATTAAAAAAGGTTACACAACATTAGATGAAATAAAAAGAATTACAAGAGCTGGTATGGGTCCATGTCAAGGTAAAACTTGTGGTCCTATTATCGAAAGAGAAATAGCTATTATGACAGGAAAAAAAGTAGAGAATCTTTATCAGCATCGCCAGCGTGGCCCTATTAAAGGTATAAAATTGGGAACATTAGCAGCCGGAGGTGACCATAACCATGAAGAGTAGAGACGCTGTAATTATTGGAGGAGGCGTTATTGGTTGTGCTATAGCTTATGAATTAGCAAAAAGAGGCATGACTAATATAACTGTAGTAGAGAAAAATTATTTAGCAAGTGGAGCTACAGGTAGGTGTGGAGCTGGTGTTCGCCAACAATGGGGTTTAGAAAGCAATATTTTATTATCTAAATATAGTTGTGAAGCATTAGAGAACATGAATGTAGCCTTAGATTACGATGATGATATAGAGTTTAAACAAGGTGGATACTTATTATTGGCTTATGGTGACAAAATGTGGAATCAGTTTCTAAAAAATGTTGAACTTCAGCATAAACACAACGTTATGAGTGAAGTTAAAACACCTAAAGAAGCCAAAGAAATTGTGCCATATTTAAACATTGAAGGCTTAACAGGTGCTACATTTTATCAAAAAGATGGACACGCAAACCCCTTTAAAGTAACTGATGCTTATTATAAAGCTGCAAAACGTTTGGGTGTTGAGTTTTTAACCTTTACAGAGGTCACAAATATTATTAAAGAAAATAATAAAGTTACTAAGGTTGTAACAACAAAAGGTGAAATAGCTACCAATAGAGTTATAAATGCAGCAGGAGGATGGTCTAACGTCATTTCAAATATGGTGGGTGTAGATTTACCGGTACACTCAGAACGTCATCAAATACTAGTAACTGAGCCTGTAAAAGCGGTGCAAGGACCAATGGTTATGTCATTTCATCATGGCATATATTGTCAGCAATCTCCTCATGGCAGTTTTATAATGGGTTTAGGTGATCCTAACGAACCACGAGGTTTTAATATAGATAATACCTGGCAGTTTATGCATGAAATGGCGGAAATAATAACAGATTTGCTACCACCACTTAAAAACTTACGAGTAATAAGGCAGTGGTCAGGTATGTATAATGTTACACCAGATGCAGCGCCAATTTTAGGTAGTGTTCCTGATGTAGAGGGTTTTTATTTAGCTGTAGGTTTTAGTGGCCACGGATTTATGATTGCTCCCATGACAGCTCAATTAATGGCAGAACATATATTGGGTCAAAAAACAACTTTACCGATTAGTATTTATAATTTAGACAGATATAAACGAGGAGAACTAATTAAAGAGCCAAATGTTGTATAAAAAAAAGAGGGTTATCATGATTTATGATAACCCTCTATATAGTGCGCCTGGCATATTCACAATCTATAGGGTGAAAGTCCCGAGCGGTGAAGTTAGTATAGCCGTTAGCTGAAAACAAGGGTGTCCTTCGCGAGGAGGAATCTGAAGGAAGTTGGAGGCAAATTTCTGGTCTGAGGAACACGAATCACATGAGGCTAATGCAAACTGGATGAGTTTGCTAATCAAAACAAAATCCGTACTAACCGAAGGGTGTGTTAGTAAATGTGGCAGATATATGGAAAGAAAGAGTGTGGACTTACCCAGGGAGGTCTCGCATCCTAAACCAAACGCTACTCAGTGATGAGCAGAGGGGATGAGAGAAGTCAGCAGAAGTCATAGTACTGAAATTATTTTTTTTTCAGGAAGGGCTGAACAATAACAGTTTTGTAAACTATGAGACCTAAGAGTACGAAAAAAAAACTAGACAACCTCGAAAGAGGGCTTATCTCAGGAGGATAAAGTGGAACTTAAAAGTAATGAGAGAGCAGTTAGTGCTCAAGGGATTCAACAAGAGCAAAAGCAAAACACAAATCAACTGATGGAAGAAGTGGTATCGTATCCGAATATGATGAAAGCTTATGGTCATGTTAAAAGTAATAATGGAAGCCATGGGGTAGACGGTATGAAAGTTTCTGAGTTCTCAGAATGGTATCTCAGGTACTTAGAAAACCTCACCCAAGAGCTGCTAGAAGTGACGTACAAGCCTAGTCCAGTAAGAAGAGTGGAAATACCAAAAGACAATGGTAAGACTAGAAAACTAGGAATACCAACGGTCATAGACCGAGTAATTCAACAAGCCATTAATCAAGTGCTATCGCCAATATTTGAGGAGAAATTTTCAGAATACAGCTATGGATTTAGACCAGAGCGTAGTGCCCATGATGCACTTCAACAATGCAAACGGTATATAGAAGCAGGTTACACGTGGATAGTAGATATAGACTTAGCATCATACTTTGACACAGTCAACCATAACAAACTTATGCATCAAATGTACCTAGAGATAGAAGATAGCAGAGTTTTAAGACTCATCAGGAAATATCTTCTATCAGGAGTTGTAATAGATGGTAAATATGAAAAGACTCGACAAGGGGTTCCACAAGGAGGTCCATTATCGCCATTGCTTAGCAATATAATGCTTGACAAGTTAGATAAGGAACTAGAGAGAAGAGGGCATAAGTTCGTTAGATACGCTGATGACTGTTCAATCTATGTAAAAAGTAGAAAAGCAGCAGAGCGTACCTTAACGAATGTAACCAAATTTCTTGAAAAGGAATTAAAGCTTGTCGTCAATCGAGATAAAAGCAAAATTAGTCGACCCTGAAAGACCAAATTTCTAGGGTACTCCTTTTACATATCTGCTAATGGTGTGCAATTTAGAGTGCACCAGAAAAGCAAGAAGAAACTCAAAGAGAAAATCAAGGCACTGTTAACAAGTCGAAAAGTACAAAACATCAAAACTTTGTATATCAGACTGAAAAGAATGTGCCAAGGTTGGATTAATTATTTCATACTTGCAAATATGAAGCAATTCTTAATGGAGCTAGACCAATGGATAAGGCGAAGAATAAGAATGATATATTGGCGGAGATGGAAAAGGATAAGGACTAAAATTCGGAACTTAACAAAACTAGGGTGTCCTCCTCAGAAAGCATACGAGTATGGAAATACTAGAAAGGGAGCATGGCGGACAGCTAAAAGTCCCATACTCCATAAAACGATAACAAATAAGAGACTAGCAAAAGCTGGTCTCTTATCACTGCATTCTTACTACATTAGTAGGCTTGGTTATTGAACCGCCGTGATACGGATCCGTACGTCCGGTGGTGTGAGAGGTCGGCTAATCAACTAATGATTAGCCTCCTACTCGATTCTTTTTGCTAAAAAGAATTATTATTAGCTTAAGGCATCTGTAGCCAAGATAAAAAAAACATACCATTTACTACCATATGTGCTATAATTGGTGTTATTAGTGTTTTTGTTTTGTTATAGCTATACGCTAATAGAGTTCCCATAATCCATATCTGTGGTATATAGTATATATCTAAATGAAGTAATGAAAAGATTAAACCGCTTAAAATAAGAGATGTAACTGTATTGAAATGTTTAGCTAGTGTTTTATAGATAACTGCTCTAAACATTAACTCTTCTGCTACTGGAGCAGTTATAACAATAGCTAAAAAGACTAAAACAGCATTTTGTTTTGTAATGTTGTTAATTATTTGGGAACCGTTCTGCGCTGTTACATCTACTCCTAGTGTATTATAAATAAATAACATAATTAAACCGACTAATAAATTAACTAATAAAACTACTAAACCCCAAGATAATCCATTATTAATATGATCTTTAAAACCCATATTAACAACTATCATTTTCTTTTTTACAAAACTCCATTTATAAATAGCTATTATAATAAAAATAGAGATTAGGTTATGAGTGATATTTAATATAGTTATATTGTTGGCAGATATACTTACATTTATTGATTTTAAGTAAAGTAAAAAAAAATTTAGAATAACTTGAATTAAAAATGAAAAACTAATTGATAAAAATAACTTTAGCCAGGTTAGTTTAGTACCCTCATTTTTTAAATAGTTTTTTGAAAGTAAATAAATTAACTTATTCATAACCAATCCTTTCCTTGTTCCTATATATGTCTATAATAGCATCTACTGGTATTGATAATTTTATGCAAGTTATTGATTTTAATAATTATAAAATTTTTATTATTATAAATAAGCAGTAATTATTTGTTTATTTTTACCACTATAAAAAGTATAATTAAAATAAGAATAAATATAATCACATTTTACAACTAATTTCATTGTAAATATATATATAAAGACAAAATAAATAGATTAACACTGATTAGTTTGAGAGGATTGGCTAAAATGGATAGCATAAATAGAAATAAGGGACAATATGTTTTTGGTATTAATATAGGTTATAGTTCGATAACTTGCTCTAGCTATAATAACGAGACAGATAAAGTATTAAATTTTAAAGATAATCAAGCAACTACATTTGCAACTCATGTAGTTATTGAAAAAAGCTCTGGACAAATGTTATGTGGTAGAGATGTACTAAATGATTGGGATGATTTAAACAGTGATTATTATGTGGTTTCTTCTATAAAAAAGATTTTATGTGATTCCAAACCTGTAAAGGTAGGTAGTTTTGAGTACACAGCAAGTGATATTACTGCATTTTTATTAAATGAGCTAAAGGAAAAAGTAAAAAATAGAACTCAAGGGGTGCTTATTGAAAAAGCAGTATTTGCTATAGACAATGACTTTACACCTTTGGCTAGAAAAAATCTTAGAGAAGCAGCCAAAAAAGCAAAAATAGAAATAATTCATATGGTACATGAGTGTATAGCTTCAATCTATAGTAATTTTAATAATATAAAAGAGTTAAAAAATATTTTGGTTATAGACTGGGGCGCAACATCATTAAGTTTGATGTTAATAAAAAATGAAGGCGGCTTTTTACAAGAAGTATTTCAATCACAGTTAAATATAGGTGGGGATAATATTAATGAAAGTTTGGCTAAATTTATTCATAATGATTTAATTCTCAATGGAAATGCAAATAAAATTTTTGTAGACATAGATAATAACTGTCGAAGAAAACTAATTAATAAATGTGAAAAAATAAAAAGACAGTTGGTTAAAAGAGCTATATCAGAGCTTAGTATAACAAACTACGGAAATACAATAGGTTTAAGAAGACATATAACAGACGAGGAATTACAACAGGTAATTTGTCCAGTAGTGAAAAAGGCTATAAACTTTGTTGAAGATACTCTAAAAGGTTATGAAATAACCCTAAATGATATTAGCTGTATTGAGTTTGTAGGAGGTAACTTTAATGCACCATATATTAAACAACAGTTTATAAACAAGTTTAATAAAGAGGTTAAAAGCAATAATAACTATCTGTATAAGGCTAGTATGGGAGCTGCAAAATTAGCACTTTTACATGGTAGATATTATACATCCAACTCATTAAACGTAATGCTTTCTGAGGGTACTTTATTTGAATTGGTAAGCCCTAATAAAGATTTAGACTTTATTGAAGATGAACTAAATTTTGCAGTAGTAGAAGATTGTGATGATGCTTATTTTATTTTTTGTGATAGTGATGGCAAACAAATAGGATATATGAAGGTTCCTGTATATGGATTTTTTATGGAAAAGATTGTTGTAGATATATGGGCAGATAATAACAATGTTGTACATGTAAGAGCTTGTAGTAATCGTAAAACAAATGAGTATGCTAAAGAATGGCAATATATAATGCCAAAGTTTAAGTATGAGTTGCCAAAATACTAACATAGTAGGTGATTTAGGGTGTTGAGAAAATCAAATGTGAAGCTGTGCAGTAATATTAGTTTGCTCACCAGTGAGCTATTAAACGACACAAAATTCCATTCAAAAGTTAGGGGAAGAAAGGCTTTAGCATATTTAGCTAGTAAAATTAACAATAAAAGCAATTCTGCTTTAACTTTAAATAATCTACAGGTAGCAGAATTGACTCATGCAGGAGTAACCTTGGACAATTGCAAACACAAAAATTCATGGGGCTTAGTTGTAGATGAAAATAATGAGTTTTATGTAGAGTGCAGGTGCCATTTATCTGAATGCCCTCAGTTTAAAGAGTGTTTGAACAATAAAATTTATATGAGTGATGTTATTAAAAAAATAAATAATAATCAAAAAGAAGATTTAATGGAAAAAATTATTATTGATATAATAAATGATTGTGATGTTATTGAAAAAAGTATTAACTATGCTGATAAAGAGGTTAGTAATATGAAAATGAATACTAACCTTACACATTTAAGTGAGCAAAAATCTAAAATTGATAAAGTAGAAAATGAGTTTTTAATGAGTTGTTTAGTATCAATTGAAAGAATTTCTGGTAGTATTGAACACTTAAAAGATATAACAGAACGTTTAGGTAAAGATGTAAATGAAATAAGAATAAGACTACATGCTAAAATTACAGATAAAGACGTTAAGTGAAAATTACCTTTACATATATTAATACCAAAAATTACATGGAGCTTTAGTATAAAAAAATGTTTTTAACGAATATAAAGCTTATAACTAGGAATACTATAAAAGCCAAGATTAATAAAGCATAATATTAAATATTTATATTTACGAAACAACAATTTTATTGTTGTTATTACCCCAGTAAACGGTAATATATGTACTATATAAATAAGTGATTATTATAAATTAATTTTGGCATTATACGAGGCCGGACTTTTCCGGCCTCTTTTTGATATTAAGTAATACACCAATCTATAGAGCTTTTATTATTGTTGATTAAAAAATCATTAGCAAGTTTAAAATGATTACAACCAAAAAAACCTCGGGAGGCAGATAAAGGACTAGGATGAGCTGCTTGCAGAACTAGGTGCTTTTTATTGGTGATTAAACAGCTTTTTTTTCGGGCATTATTACCCCATAACATAAACACCAAAGGCTGCTCTTTTTCATTTAGTAATTCAATAGCTTTATTAGTAAGTTTTTCCCAACCCCTATTTCTGTGAGAATTAGGATTGCCTGCTTCCACAGTAAGAACACTATTTAACAAAAGCACTCCTTGTTGTGCCCACTTAGTTAAATTACCATGAGGAGCTATTTTACATCCCAATGTATTTTTCAATTCTTTATAAATATTTTTAAGTGAACGTGGAATAGACACTCCTACTTTAACTGAAAAGCTTAAACCATGAGCTTGTCCAAAGCCGTGATATGGATCTTGTCCTATAATAACAACTTTAACATGATTATAATCTGTTAAATCAAAGGCTCTAAAAACATCTTTTTGAGGTGGATAAATTACTTTACTAGCATACTCCTTATTTAAAAATTGCTTTAGTTCAATATAATATTGTTTGTTAAGTTCTTCTTTTAACATGTTATGCCAATTGGTATTAGTAATATTAATTTTTCTCTCTCCTAGTAGTTAATTTTTCGACAAAATGATTAATTGAGTGTAAAAATTAGTCAAATGAAAAAACCTTTTGTTACTAAAAGCATACTACAAAAAAACAAACAAAGGTATATATAGATTGCTTTTTGTAGTAAATTAGTACTAAGCTTTAGGAGTGTTTACCTATGTTTCAAAAAAAAATTAGCTCTAATATTGTTAATGATAAAAAAAAGCAATACAGTGATGAGAATATTACTTACTCTAAGAGGCTTCAAAAACCCAACAAAAGCAGAAACAGGCGTAATGTTATTAAACTACTACAGGAATGGCAGAGTAGGCAGAAAAATAAACCTATAGAGGTTGAGCAAAAATACTATTATACAGATGAAAAAATTGTTGTAGAAAAGAATAATATTATAAGTAAAAAACAAGAGGAAATAAAACTAAAGGGTTATTAAAAAAGTTAAATTTAGAGTGATTTTTGTGTAGTAATAAAATATTAAATAGATGAAAATATCATAAATATATTAAGAGTAGATAGTTAAAAATTTAGCTATTTACTCATTTTTTTATCTTTTTAGGTAGTATTATTGTGTATAATAAAACTAAGCTAGTTTAAAGCTGCCTGAAACAAAAAACTTAAAAAAATCGTCCTATTATTGAGATGTTAATTTTTGCTTTTACTAAAGACTAGACCAAAAAATTGATTAATCACTGTAAAAAATTAAACAAGATATTAAACCTTTGCAAGTAAAAATACTTACCCTAAATAATATTGAAGTAAACTAAGTAACAATATTATAAGATAAAGTAATATTGATACCAGTAGAGTTTTTTAGTCACTGCTTAGAATTTAAAATTAATTGGAGCAATGATGATATTTATATTAATAATGATTAGGTAAAGTGGTTTTAGTGAATAGAAAAGCTAAACTACTATAATATAGTTAAGTCATAATAGATAATATGATGTACTTAACCTCAGAATTTCTAAAAAAAATAATTAATGCCGATATAAACTATAATGAGTTAAATAAACAACTAATAATAAAGATTAAACAGCTACATAGGGAGAATTGATGATGAAAAAGATAATATTTTTATTGGTATTTTGTATACTATTTATTCCAGCAGTTAAGGCAGAAGCGGAGGATTTAAAGTATGAACTTAGAATAGAAGACCCTGTTATAAAGTATGTTGATGGTCAATTAATAAAAAGTATAGATGGTTTTGTAATAGATACATCTACAAATAATATATCAAATGCCCTTAATGGACAAAAAATATATGATAAAAGAACAGGATTAACTGCAAAGATTGATGGTGGACATTTTAAACTGTCTATTTTAACTGCTTCATCTGGTAGATATGATTTAGAAATGGTTTTATCAGATTTGATAAAGAATATAGGATCAACAATTTATTTAGATGTAAATAAAAATAATGTTAAAGATAAAGAAGAGTATAGAATATTAATGCCTTTCTATGCAGTTATACCTGAATTTGAGCTTGATAATAAAATTGAATTTAACTGTGGTGAAAAAGGTTATGTAAGTATATCTGGTAAAATATATAATTCCGATAAGCAAGATATAGGAATTAGATATAAGGGTGAACGCTTTATAGATACTGTTCAAGTCAGAAATAATGGTAGTTTTGGTTTTTTACTTAATAATAAGATCGATTTGGATCATGGAGGTACTTTGGAGTTGGTTTTAGAAATGAGACCAGAATATGATTCAGGTGATGACGTAATAAAAAGATATGAAGTTGTAATTGCAACAGGAAAGGTGAATCATTTAAAACTTAATGCAACATTGAGTCACAGCGTTATTCCGCAAGGTACTTTAAACACCAATTTTAGAATAATGGTTAATGATTTGCCCAATTGGTATTATTATAAAGACAAATTAAATGAAGATTATATATTAGTAGCAAAATTATACGACTATAAAGATGATGAAATAACTAAAGTAGGTAAATCTGGCTTACTTATTAATAGTGGTAAGAGTGAATTGTTAACATTTACTCCATTTAGTAGAACGGCACTTAATAAGCTAACAATTGGTAGTTACAAAGTCGTTGTAGTTTTGAAGAAGGTAAAAGATTGCGGATATACAGTTAGTGAAGATATCTATATGAATAGCTTTGAAATAAAAGTCACATCATCTGAAGGAGATATCTTGGTTGGAGAAGATTTGTTCATTGATCGAGATTGTGGATCTTTAATAGTTGATTTAGGTGGTATAGATTATAGTTCTCCATATGATGACATTGTTTATTATAAAGACGGTAAAGCAATAAAAAATGAAAAGTCACAAAAACAGTTAATCGGGGGATATGTATTAAAATATTTCTCTCCAGGACAAAGACCAAAAATTGTACATACCTTACTTAGTGATGAAGATAAAAAAACTCCATATCCGTCTTTATTACCAGCTGGACTATCACAGGCTCAATTCTTAGGAATAAGCAAATCAGTAGTAAATATACCTTTATATCAAGGTGGCGAATTTAGGTATATATTAGATGTTTATGAAATTAATAATGGAAAATACCAACGTTGTTATACGAAAAATGGTCACTTTAATTTAAATGGTTTTCAGGTCTCTGTTAAAGAAAATATAGTTTACCCTAACAAAAAAGTTGAGCAAATTATTACTGTTAAAGATGAGAATGGCTATGCTATTAATAATGCCATAATTTATATTGGTAAAAATATATATGGTGTAAACCACCCTGAAATACGGAGATCAATGTCTTACGCTTTAGATGAAAATGGTAAGTATGCAGGAGAAAAAGGATATATGTTTATTGACTCTGCTACTTTAAATATTGTTGAAGGCATTTATCGTGTTAGTAACTGGCACGCTGAGGGTAGTGGATACCTAAATGTTGTTGTGTATCGCCAAAATATGGATGGGTCGGTTACTAGAATGGCAGTTTTAGATAAAGCTATATTAGTAAAAGGAATAAACGCCTGGAATGTTCAAATCAGTGAAACTAGTACAAGGCCTGGGGAAGAAAAAATATACTACCTAAATGTTTATGATGGAAATGGAAATGTAGTTATTCCAGATTCAATAGATATACTAGAAGATGGTATTGGTTGGAGAACTATAAATTCAATAGAGATAAATTCAAATATTACTAATGATGGCATAAGAATAATCCATACATGTAGGAATGAAACGGTTGGAGATTTAGAGTTTGTACCTAAAAATAAATATAGTTCAAATACAGGATCCGTAATTGTTGAGGTTATAAGACCTGAAATAAAATTTATGGGTAGTGAACTGCCAATAATCACTCAAGATTTTATTAAAAGTTTAGAATTCTCAGTTATAGATCCTAAAACAGGTGAACCAGTATATGAAGACTTATATTATGAGTTAATTGATTGCGGAACAAGTGTAGAAGGTGGACTGTACGACTCCTCTGATGCTTTAGAAAACAAACTAGATAAACTTGCTGGTAATAGTGTATACAAAGTTTATGCATTAATTAAGAATCTAAACTTTGAAGAGATTAATTATGCAGGAGTTAGCCCATTACTAAGAATCAATATGGTTTCTGATGACACTGGTGGAGATATAAAGTTAATTGATATCCCTATAGAAAAAGCTAAATTATATGTTACACCAATAGAGGTGTTTGAGAATACAAAAGATATTGTTATAACATATGTTGATGCTATGGGTTACCCAATAAAAGATAAACTAATAAAAATTAATTATAGAAAGTGTGGTAACACTGATAATGAAGGAAAAATACATTATTATATTGCAACTAAAGCAGATTCATTAAGTGTATTGGGGGATACTGACGTTAAATATAGATTTGTTGAATACGAAATAAACATAAAAGATACAATGGAAGATTCTGTGATTAATAATAAAATAGTAAGCGCTCAAAATATTGTTAAACAACCACGTGTTACAATAAGATTAACTCATAGTGAAGAAATGCTCCATATTTTTGTAAATGGTGAAGATCAAATGCTGAAAAGACCTGCGAATTTCTACATGGCAAAGGTTAATAATTTAAAACCAGGTAATAATGAAATTAAGGTTGATATATACGATAGGAAGCATATGTCCTATAGCGAAACAATAACAGTATTTTACGAAAAAGATTTTGAGCCAATAGTTTTTAAAATAGGAGAAAAAGGTGTTTATGGAACCCCTGTGTTAATAAATAATGTTACTATGGTGCCAGTAAAATTTGCTGAAGATTTAGGCGCAGAAATGAGCTGGAATAGTAATACTCATACAGTTACGTATGTAAGAGGAAATAAAGAGATAACAATGACAATAGGTAGTAGCTACGCTATGATAAATGGTAAAATGAGTAAGTTGCAAATGGCACCATATTATAACGATGAAGGTAGAGTAATGGTACCATTACGAATGGTTGCCGATGAGCTAGGTTTTAGGGTTAAATACAAAGGTGCATTTGAGCCAATTGAGATTCGTAAATAAAAATTAACATAGGTTTAATTTAATAGTAAGGAGAGCAAATGAAAAATAATAAGGGTTTTACTTTGTTAGAAATACTATTGTTTTTAGCCTTATTATCATTAATTGCTGTAATAGTAGTTCCTATAGTTCATGAGTCTCGTAAAAAAACTACAGTACAACAATTAAAAAATCAAATGATAACTTTACTGCTAAATATTCATAATAGCTTAGCAGAAAAAGATATTAGTAATAATCCGTTAATAATTAATGGAGCAAAGTTTTATAATTCACCATACTATAAAAACGATGATGAGCTAGTAGCTTTTCTTGCTGCTAAAAATATAAACATGGCAAGCTATTTTGCTCTAGAACTAAAATGTAAGGAAGATAGGGGCAATAAATTTATAGACATTACTGTTAACTACCCTGGCTATAAAAATAACAAAGTTAGCTTGCTCAATAATATTACTTTAGAAGATGTGTCCCAAGGATTTAGGAGACCTCTTAATAGTGTTCAAACTTTTAATGATTCAACTGGATGTATTTGGTCGTATTATAAACACAAAATAACTAGTTTTGGTAATAAAAGTATAGAATTAAATCAATTAGCTGTAGGTTTAAGATTGTATGACTTAAATGTTAATCATACAGTTATTACAGAGTTACAACTGCAAAATTTTTTAAGATAAACCAAAAAACTTGAACTAGTGATATATATAATGTATAATGTCTCTAATCTAATATAGTAGAGGCTAAGATTAGGAATGCTATTTTGAAGTGTAGAAGAGAGGTTGCTCTAGGCTGTAAGGCAACTTACACAAATTTATAGGAATCACCTAGGAGCCTATATTCTGAACTTTAGTAAGAGTATACGTAAAATGCGTTAAATTTAAGAGAGCTAAACTTATTATTAGGTTTAGAACTAGGGTGGTACCGCGGTTATTATCGTCCCTGGGTAAGAAATTACTCAGGGATTTATTTATTTTAAAGAGGTGATAAAAATGATTTTTCCGCAGTTGAAAAATGAATCTGCTTATCAAACAGAGCAAAGAGTTGCTGATTATTGGGATGAAATTAATTTATTAGAAAAAAGTATTACTGAAAGAAACGGTGCTGAGAGTTTTGTATTTTATGAAGGACCTCCAACAGCTAATGGTCATCCTGGTATCCACCATGTTATCTCAAGAACCCTTAAAGATACTGTTTGTAGATATAAAACTATGCAGGGTTATCAGGTTAAACGTAAAGCCGGCTGGGATACACATGGTTTGCCGGTAGAAATAGAGGTTGAAAAACAGCTTAAGCTAAGTAGCAAACAAGATATAGAAAAATATGGGTTAGCTGAGTTTAATAAAAAGTGTCGAGAATCTGTCTTTAGTTACGAGGAATTATGGCGTAAAATGACACGTGAAATGGGTTATTTAATTGATTTAGATGATCCATATATAACTCTTGATAATAATTATATTGAATCAGTGTGGTGGATTTTAAACGAGTTTCATAAAAAAGGTTTTATTTATGAAGGACATAAAATCTTACCTTATTGCCCTCGTTGCGGTACTGGTTTAGCTAGTCATGAGGTTGCTCAGGGTTATAAAGAAATTAAATCTGATACTGTAGTTGCCAAGTTTAAAGTTAAAGACGAAGATGCTTATTTCTTAGCTTGGACTACTACTCCTTGGACACTCGCTTCTAACGTTACTTTAGCAGTTAATGCTGATGTAGATTATGTTAAGGTACGGTCAGAAGAAGATAACACAGTATATATTTTAGCTAAAGACTTAGCCTCTCATGTGATAAAAGGTGATTTTCAAGTATTAGAGACCTTTAAGGGTAAAGATTTAGAGTATAAAGAATATGAGCAACTTATGCCATTTCTAAAGACCGATAAAAAAGCATTCTTTGTTACAGTCGCAGATTATGTAACTACATCTGATGGAACTGGTATTGTTCATACGGCGCCTGCCTTTGGTCAAGATGACTATGAAACAGGACGTAGATACAACCTACCTGTATTACAGCCTGTAGATAATAGCGGTAAATATACAGCAACACCATGGCAGGGTATGTTTGTTATGGATGCTGACCCAGAGATAATTAAGTATTTGCGTGCTGAAGGTAAAATGTATAGTAAACAGCGAATGGAACATAACTACCCTCATTGCTGGAGATGTAAAACTCCTTTGCTGTATTATGCCCGAAAAAGCTGGTATATTGAGATTACTAAAATTCAGGATAAACTAATTGAAGCCAACAATCAAATTGAATGGTACCCACCCTACGTTGGAGAAAAAAGATTTGGTAACTGGTTAGAGAATTTAAACGACTGGGCTTTATCTCGCAGTAGATATTGGGGAACACCTTTAAACATATGGAGATGTGATTGTGGACATTTTGATACAATAGGTTCACGTAAAGAGTTAGTGGAGAGAGCTATTGAGGATATCGATGAAAGTATAGAGCTACACCGTCCTTATGTCGATGATATTCATTTAACATGTGAAAAGTGTGGCAAACCTATGACCCGTGTTAGCGAAGTAATTGACTGCTGGTTTGATAGCGGTTCAATGCCATTTGCTCAACATCATTATCCATTCGAAAATAAAGATAAGTTTTTCGAAAAATTATATCCAGCTGATTATATAAGTGAAGGAATTGATCAAACTCGAGGCTGGTTTTACTCATTACTAGCAATTTCAGTATTTTTGACAGGTAAAGCGTCTTACAAAAGAGTTTTAGTAAATGATTTAATTCTTGATAATGAAGGACGCAAAATGTCTAAGTCAAGAGGTAATACAGTAGACCCATTTCAAATGTTTGAGAAATACGGTGCAGATGTATTGCGTTGGTATTTACTATATAGTTCTGTTCCTTGGTTGCCAAAGCGTTTTGATGAGGACTCAGTTAAAGAAGTTATCAGTAAATACTTTTCTACCTTAAAAAATGTATATAAATTCTTTGCTCTTTATGCTGAATCAGATAATATTAATCCTAGAGAATTTGAGATTAAGGTCGAAAATCGTCCTGAGATTGATAGATGGATAATCTCTAAATATAATAATTTAGTTAAAGATGTAAATCAAGCAATGGATGATTATAATTTAACTCAGGCGGTTCGCAGACTGCAGCAGTTTGTAAATGAAGATTTATCAAACTGGTTTATTCGTAGGAATAGACGCAGATTTTGGGCAACAGAGCTTACAAATGATAAAAAATCAGTATATAAAACAACATATGAAGTTTTAGTGGGTATTAGTCAGCTTATGGCTCCTATTTCTCCATTTTTAGCTGAAGAGCTATATAAAAATTTAACAGGAGAGCAGTCAGTACACTTAAGTACTTATCCTAAGAGTAACAGTAGTTTAATTAATGAATTAACTGAAAAAAGAATGGATTTAGTTAGAGACTTAGTGAAACTAGGTAGATCTGGTCGTGAATCAGTTAAAATTAAAGTGCGCCAGCCAATTTCACAGGTACTAGTTGATGGAAAGTATGAAAGCCTCATTGGTGATATGGTTGATTTAATTAAAGAAGAACTCAATGTGAAAAAAGTGGTATTTACTAACGAACTTTCACAATACATGAGTTTTAGTTTAAAGCCAAACTTTAGAGTAGCTGGACCTATGTTAGGTAAAAATGTAGGGGCTTTTAATAAACAGTTAAATCTACTAAATGCATATGAAATTGCGATGAGCCTTGAGAATGGTGAAGAACCTACAATTAAAGTTGCGGATACAGTTGTTAAGTTAAATAAGGAACTTATACAAGTCAACTTGGCAGCTCGAGAAGGCTTTACAGTGAGCATGGAAAACAACTTGTTTATAATTTTAGATACACAATTAAGCCAGCAGCTAATAAATGAAGGTTTGGCTAGAGAGTTTGTTTCTAAAGTTCAGCAAATGCGTAAAAATAATGGCTATGATGTAAGTGATAGAATCAGCATTTATTTTAAGTCCACTGCTGAAGTTGCTACAGCATTACATGAATATAATGAGTGGGTTAAACAAGAAACACTTGCTGATGCACTGCAAGAAGTAAATGAAAATTTAGAAATAATAAACCTTAATGGTTATGAAACAGGAATAAAGTTAGCTAAAAATTAATGTATAAAAAGGGACTATCCCCTAATGAACGCACCCCAATTACAAGACGTAAAGTCTAGGGAATGGGGTGTTTTATTATGTTATTATACTTGCATTAATAAAAATATACACAAGTACAGGATAATATCCAAAAGTGAACATTGTGAAAAACTAAAACTAAAGTAGCTGATAATATTTTTACAAAACTATCATAACATCAAAAAAAGTAGCTTATTTTTTAAGATTATGATATTGTTCTTAGGTGTAATATTTAAAAGGTGATATTAATGTAAATAAAGTATTGTGTAGTTAAACAAAAGCAAAAATCACCGATAAACTAATATACATACTATAATTTTTGAGTTATAAGGAGAGAATATGAGATTTTATAAAGTGCTTTTTTTGTTATTATTTATTATTATAATAATATTTATTGGCCTTAAACAAAATATTAATAGCCCTATTATGGCAAGCTCCATTAATAATTTACTGAGTACTATGCAACCAAGAAGTATAGTAATAAATGATGGTGACAAGGTATCTAATATTCTTACAACAGCATTAACAGTGGGTGATTTATTAAGAGAACAGCAGATTAGTCTTAACGATGAGGATATTATTTTACCCAGTATAAAGCAAAGCCTTAATACGGTTAAAAGTATTACTATACTGCGAATAACTAAACATACATATATTGAGAAAATTAATACACCATATCAAGAAAAGAGAATTCCTGATGATAGCCTCTATATAGGAGAAAAAAAAGAAGTTGTTGGTGGAGAAGAAGGCATAATAGAGAGAAAAGTAATGGTAACAAAACTCAATAATAAACCAATTAAAGAGCAAGTTTTTTTTGTAACAGAAATAAAAAAGCCTATAAATAGGGTGATAAATTTTGGAACTGACACTACTATAACTATTAATAATAAAGAATATAAAGTATTAAATTGTTTAAATGTTAAAGCAACGGCTTACACAAAGTATTATGAATGTACAGGAAAAACACCCAGTCATCCAGACTTTGGTATTACTGCCAGTGGCCTGCCTGTAAAAATTGGTCATATTGCTGTTGATCCTAAGATTATTGCAATGCATAGTAAGGTATATATAGAGGGACAAGATAAAGTTGGCAATCAATATACAGGAATATATACTGCAACAGATACAGGTGGAGCTATTAAAGGAAATAGAATAGATGTTTATATGGAAGATACCGATGAAATGTACATATTTGGAGTAAGGCAAATGAGAGCCTTTGTTATTGAAGAAAAATAGCCTAAAAACAGTACTAAAATCTTTGTTTTTAAGCTATTATAGTTTTTATTTTTTTAGAAAACTACTAATATGAGATTCTTGACCCCTGTATAGTCTTACGAAATTTAATCTATGCCTATACATGCTAATAGAAATCATTAATATAGTAATAGATATAGCAAAAATTGAATAGTCATAAAATATTATTAAAAAGCAAAACATAGGAAGAATAGCAAGTGTTCCAATAAAAATATAATCAGAGATAAGTGCTGTTATAACAATTGATAATAAACAAATTAGGCCAATAAAGGGGCTTATTCCGAATGTCATTCCAATAAAAGTAGCGGTTCCTTTACCACCCCTAAAGTTCATAAAGAAAGGATAACAGTGCCCTATAAATGCACCTGCACCAGCAGCAAACCAGACAATAGTTAAGTCTGGCCATAATAATTTAGCAATAAAAACAGCCAAAAATCCTTTAAGGATATCAAGTAGTCCTACTATAGCTCCAAACTTCCATCCTAATACTATAACTGTGTTAGATGCCCCTGCATTATTAACACCATGTTCTCTAATGTCTATATTTTTAAATAACTTGCCCAATATATAGGAGCTTTGAAAACAGCCAAATATATAACCAATTAGTGTGGATAAAAAAATGTTAAGCATTAGCAGTCCTCCCTCTGTATTTTACATAGTTAAATTATAAACGCTAATAATGTATAAGTAAATTACAATAATATAAATTCACTAAATTATTAGAAGACTGCAAATATTATAAAAATACGTGTTCAACAAAGATCTTTAGTCCTAGTGAAACCAAAATTAAACCACCTAAAATATCAACAAATCCACTTAAATTAGATATTTTACTTAGTTTACATCCTAAAAAAACTCCTATAAAAGAAAGGCTAAAAGTAAATAATCCTATTAATAGTGCTGGCATAATAATTGATATTCCTAAAGAAGATAAGCTAATTCCAGCGGCAAGAGCATCAATACTTGTAGCAATAGCTAGAGTAAATAGCAACCAATTACTTGTTAATGATAATGGTTCTTTATCACCTTTTATGCCCTCTTTTATCATATTAATACCAATAAAAGATAAGAGTATTAAAGCAATATAATGATCTACAGCCTCAATATAGGCACTAAAAGTAGAGCCAACAAACCAGCCAATAGCCGTCATAAGGGCTTGAAATAAACCAAAAGCTATACTGGCTCTAATGGCATTTTTTAATCTTTCTGCTGGGTTGCTGATGCCACAGGTAATAGATACCGCCATAGCATCCATAGATAAACCAACTGCTAACATCATAGTTGAATAAATTCCCACAAATAATCCCCCATTAACTTATTAAATAAATAAGTTTACTCTTTTAAGATATACTAAAACACAATAATATATGACACGGATACCATAATATTAAATTGTTACAAAACATTAATTTTTTGTCTGCGTATATTAAGATATTATAAATATATAGGCATGTCAATTGAAACTTTTTATTAATTTTGGGTAGTAACTTAATTATCAATAAATATATTAACTTAAGAGTAGTAGAAAAAAGTTTCATAATGTATAATATAAACAAGCTTGACAACAAGATAGTTACTTTTTACTATAAATATTCTTTAAAAATTTATCTTCTACTTAAAGGGGGCGGTTAAGCATTGAACAATTTAGATTATATATTTATTGGCTTAATAGCTATATTAGCACTGTGGGGTTTCTTAAAGGGATTTTTAGCTAGTGTTATTGGTTTAGGTGGATATGTTGCTGCTTTTTATGGGGCAAGAATTTGGGGTGAAACAGTAGGAACTTGGTTTAAAAATACCGGAATGATAAATTCATTACAAAATACAATCAACTCAAACTTAGCAAGTATAGGGGTTAATGGCATGGATCCTGAAGCTACTTCTACTGTGCTTAATGACCCCAAAATTGGTTCAGTTATTGTAAATAATCCAATATATAAAGCCTTGTTTGATAGCCAAGCAGTAACTACAAATGCCAGTAATGGTGTAACAACATTATTAATTAATATAGTCTGTACATGTTTAGGATATATATTGGTGTTTTTAGCAATTAAAATAGCAGTTGGCTTAATAGGCAGTTTAGTTTCCGCAGCCTTAAAAACATCTCAAACTATGAGCTTTGCTGATCGTCTTTTAGGTTTTATTTTAGGCTCAGCTATGGGAGTGGCTTTATCAATAGCAATTATTACATTTATTATTCCTATCGTTATGTCATATAGTACTAAAGTTGCCGATCTTGTTCATAACTCAGTCTTAAGTGCAATACTATTAAGGATAGCTAATTTAATAATATGAAAAATAACGATTATGTAAAATATAAATTAAGTAATGGTGATACTCTAAACTTTGTAAGTAAACAGAGTCTGTTTTCGCCAAGGAATATTGATAAAGGTACCTTGGCAATGTTACAAAACATAACTGTTAGCTCGGAAGATAAGGTTTTAGATTTGGGTTGTGGTTACGGCTTTGTTGGAATATATTTAGTTAAAGAGTTTGGTGTTAATAATATTACTATGTGTGATATTGATGAAAATGCAGTATTATATAGTAAACAAAACATAGAAATAAATGACGTAGATATTAAAAATATTATAGTATCTGATGGCTTCAGTAACATTAAAGATAATGATTTTACATTAATACTCTCTAATCCTCCTTATCATACAGATTTTAAAATAGCCAAAGGTTTTATTGAAAATGGCCATAAATCGTTAGTTATAGGTGGCAAAATGGTAATGGTGGTAAAGAGGTTATTATGGTACAAAAATAAGTTAGCCGCAGTTTTTGGTGGAGTTAAAGTAATAGCAGAAACAGATGGATATTATATACTAATAGCAGAAAAAAGATCACAAAAACGACCACCTAAAAAAGAGAAAAAGATCAAACAAAAGCACTTAAAACGCTTAGAAAAAAGTAAAAAGAGAAAAAGAAAAAATAGGTAATAATTAAAATAAACGACTTGAAGTAGTTTATAATTTGTACAAGTATTTTGTCTATATTATTATTTAATCTTTAGAAAAATTATTGCCCAGGAAATTACCATAAAAAATACATTTATATAAAAGCTATTGCATTTGTAAAATTCAGTGTAATAGCTGTTTTATTTTTTAATAATTCTAAGATTAAAATGTTTATAGATATAAAAAAATATTAAATAAGATTACATTAGCAACAATATTGAAAGACTATTTTTAGTATATAATAAGATTATAATATTAAAAATGGAGGGAAATCTGGTGCAACTTATTGACTATAATACCATTGGTGAGATGTTACAAGAATTAGCTAAATTTGGTAGAACCCCAGAGGGGGGTGTTACAAGATACTCGTTTACGCAAAACGATATGAAGGCACGTGAGTTGGTAATAAAGTGGATGAAAGAATGTGATATGTCAGTAAGGGTTGATGAAGCAGGCAATATAATTGGTAGATTAGGTGATTATAATAAACCAGCTGTTGCTTTAGGATCTCATATTGACTCTGTACCCAACGGGGGTATTTATGATGGGCCGTTAGGTGTAACTACAGCTATTGCAATAGCAAAAAAACTTAAAGAGCAAAACATTAAACCAGTTAACCCTCTTGAGATAATTGTATTTAGCGATGAAGAAGGGGCTAGATTTGGTGGTGGTTTATTTGGTAGCAAGGTAATGACAGGTATTTTAGAAGAAGATGCTTTGTTTCGAGTAGATGAAAATGGAATATCTGCCTTTCAAGCCTTACAAGATTTTGGTCTTGATCCAAGTAAATTAGCCAATGCTCATAGAAGTAGTTCTGAATTTAAGGCCTATATTGAGGTTCATATTGAGCAAGCCCATGTGCTTGAAGAATCTAACTTAGGCGTAGGAATAGTTAAAGGTATTGCTGGTCCAGTACATTTTTTGGCTGAGTTTACAGGTAAAGCTGACCATGCTGGAGCGACCCCTATGACAATGAGAAAAGATGCATTATTAGCTGCCTGTGAGGTAGCTTTAACTACCGAGTCTATTGCTAAGCGCGCTGGTGAAACAACTGTAGCTACTGTGGGTAAATTAGAAGTGAGCCCTGGCGCTACCAATGTTATACCCGGAAAAGTTGTAATGAGCTTTGATGTAAGAGATATTAATCTTACAAATAGAGAATGGGCTGTTATGGAGATTAAGCAAGAAATAGCGAGGGTTGCAGAAAAGAGAGATTTAGACTATGAGATAACAGAACTATCTGCTGTAGCACCTGTTTTATTAAGCGAGCAATTAGTTGATATTTGCGAAATAACAGCTTGTGAGCATGGTATTGAAGCTCTAACAATGATTAGTGGAGCTGCCCATGACGCTATGAACATGACTAAGCTAACAGATGTAGTAATGCTGTTTGTTAAAAGTGTAGCTGGCTTGAGCCACTGCCCACAGGAATACTCTTACCCCGATGACATAAAAGAAGCAGCCAATCTTTTATACTTTGTAGTAAAAAAATTAATTGAGCAATAAAGGAGCACAAAAATGAAGATTTTACTAACAGGATATGAACCATTTGGTGGAGAATCAATTAATCCTTCTTGGGAGGCTGTTAAACAGTTTAAAGGAAGAATAGTAAACGGTGCTGAAATAGCTGTAGAGGAAATGCCAGTTGTTTGGAATGAAATTGATGAAGCCTATTTAAAGGCAATAAATAAACATCAACCAGACGTAATGATATGCGTAGGGCAAGCAGGTGGTAGAAATGCTATTGCTATAGAAAGAGTTGCTGTAAATAGAGCTAATGGTAAAGATAATAAAGATGTAGAAAAAAACGAAGCAGTGGTAAAAGAAGATGGAGCAGATGCATATTTAAGTACCTTACCGATTTCAGAAATGAGCAAAGCTGTGTGCGAAGCTGGTATTCCTTGTTATATTTCTAATACAGCTGGTTTATATTTATGTAACTATATTTTTTACTCAGTTAGACATTATGCAGAAAAAAACAATGTAGATTTAAAATCTGTTTTTATTCATATACCATATATTCCCGAGCAGATTGCGGTGAAAGCACGCCCTGCGAAATTCCCAAGTATGGATTTAGGTTTAGTGGTTAAAGCTCTAGAGCAAATGTTAGAGGTAATAACAAAATAAATATGAGCAAAAAAGGGGCTGTCGCACTAACTCTACAAAGACAAGACCTAATTAAACTAATATAAACATAAAAGACTACAGATGAAGGTGCTGAGGCGTAAGGATTATCATAAACCTGCCACACCTTCTTTTCTCTTTGTGCACTTGGTGGTTTCTAAAAACATTAAATATTTACCTGAAGCTTGATTTTTAATCCTCAAATATTGTTGTTACATTAAGCTTTAAAAAACATACTCTCCAATTAGTTAAAATAAATTTTAAACACTAAGTGCACAAAGGGCACAAAGAGGTATCGGGATTTAACATAATTGGTGGGTTAAGAATGAGACTTAACAATAATATTTATAAAAATGAATTAACTATAAAAAGATGCTGAGGCGTTAAGGATTAGTTTTATAACTGTATTTTCATTAAATTCATTAATCATTTACAAAAATGTTTTGTAAAAGCAATGAAAATTACTAGCTTATTGATTTTATCAGATATTTTGATAATTGAATAATAATCTTTAACATTTAAGTGTTAACTAATATTAATTAAATGATTTAAAAGAATTTTCTTTAATATTGCTTAAGTATTAAAAGAGAACGATTTGCCTCTTGTTTAATTATTTTTGGCGTATCTCCAGTAAGGATACTTTTTAGTAGACTTATACTTTTAGAGGTGTTAAAAGCCGATAAACAAGTAACACATTTCCAATAAATAATATTGTTGTTATGGTATTTTTGCATTGTGCTAATTAGTATATTATAATAGCCATCTCTAAGCTCGTTTTGATTATAAAATAATATAAATCCTATAGCATCTATAGCCTCCGATAATTTGCTAATATCATCTCCATGTAAAACTTCTATAAGAGCAGGAATAATTAAAGGATCCATTTTTGCCAAGCTGCGGGCAATAATGTCTCGTGGTAAGGGATAACTCTTTTTCTTTGAAACTTTTTTTGGTAATTGCTTGTACTGATTATTGCCAATGCACCCTAAATAGCGGGTCATTAATCTAGCAACATTAATATTGCCTTGTTTTAATAGGTTACATATCTCTAGTTTGCTGTATAAACTTTTTTCCTTATAAAGTGCTTTTAATAACAACTCAGCAAATTTTAAATCATTTATATTCCTTATTTTTGATAATAAACGTACTGCAATAGTTCTCTCATATGCAAGTGTAGAGTTGAGTATAGTAATTAATTCTTGCTCACTGAGATGCTGATAATTGATTATCTCAGATTCTTCAATATAACCACGTTTTTTTAAACTGACTTTGCTACTTTTCATTTTATTTATTCCTATAGTATTTTTATTATGTTTTATTATAATAGATAGGTCTAAAAATATATACTGTATTTAGGTTTAAAGTTGCATCATAGTTGTTTTATAAAAGAAAAAGACTTAGCCAAATTAGGCTAAATCTTTTAGCAGTTATCCTAAGATTGGGTTTTCCCATAAAGCAAGTCTTTTACCAATCCCCATTTTTAAAGCATTTTGGTAAACACGGTGGGCCTCACTTAAGTCGTGAATACCCATACCAATTGGATTAAAGAAAATTCGTTGGTCTTTATGTTCTCTCCCTAGCTTATTACCAACTATAATATCTCCTAAATTACCCCTAATTTTGTCTTCGCTTATAAAACCAGCTTTTACTGCCCGATAACTAACATCTACACCGTGATGACTAACTTGATACCAATCATCTACCACTACAAAATCCATAACTTTTAAAGCCTCAGGAGGAGTATCCCAGAAAGAAATCTCACAATGTAGTACACCTTTTTTGTACCACTCAGATTTAATATAAGGTTCCTTTGCCATAGTAGCAGTACTCACAATATCACTATCTCGAACAGCTGATTCCGCATTATCAACAATTTGAAATTTTAACTTTGTTTGTTTAGCCATTCTTTCAACAAATTCTTCACTTGTTTTACGGCTTAAATCATATACCTTACACATCTCTAGTGATGGAACAGCTTCAGCAATAGCTAGTGTTTGAGTTATGCCTTGCACACTCGCACCAATAAGCCCTAAAACCTTTGAATCAGGGTTGGCTAAATACTTGGCGGCAACCCCAGAAGCAGCACCTGTACGCATAGCACTTACTAAAGTACCATCCATAATACAAGCAGGCATTAGAGTATGTGGGTCAACTATAATAATGATAGCATTTGCCCTTGGTAAATTATATTTTTTAGGGTTATGGGGTTTACTAGGAATATACTTAATACCAGATGTGTTAACTGGACCAATTAAACCTCTTTTTGTTAATTCATTTACATATTGATTACCACCCAAATACGAAGGCATAGACATAATTCGCCCTATAGTTTCTTCAGTTTCTGGTCCTCCCCAGCGAATTACTGGTTTACCGGGCTGAATAAAGTCTTCTTTACCATGTAAAAAGAAAGACCTTTCGGTAGCCTTTAGGGTACCACTCATATCATAACCGCCAGCTTTAACACAGTCTTCTTGCTGTAAATACAAAAACTCTACTTTCCTACTCATAATAAAACTCTCCTTTTTTTATGTTTTTATTATTGGGTTAAAATAACACGATTTTAATGCTGAGCTAAATAAACAGAGTAATAATGATCACCGCCTTATTTACATAAACGATTAAGTTACAAAAATAATATGGTTAATGGACACGTGTCCATTAACCGTAAAAATAAAAAGCATTTATATGCTCTTTATTTAGCTAATGTACATCTACTTGCTTGTTTTTCTTATTATTAATTTACAGTCTACAACATTGCTAACACTATTAATAAGTTTTCCTTCAATAATATTAATAAGTTGCTTTACTGCTACACTTGCCATTTCGTGGATAGAAGCCCTAACTGTAGATAATCCCAAATACCTAGCAATATCTATATCATCATAACCAACTATAGCAATGTTTTCAGGAACCTTAATCCTTAATTCGTTAAGAGCTTTAAGTGCCCCTAATGCCATACTATCATTTGCTATAAAAATTGCATCTACATCTTGAGTTTGCAGAAGCTTTTTTGTTGAAATATAACCACCCTGTTCACTAAAATCGCTCTCAATTATCAGCTTATCATTTAGCACAATATTATTATCTTTTAAGGCATTTATATAACCCTCATACCGTTGTAAACCAGAGAGTTTTTTTAAATTGCCTGTAATATGAGCTATCTGTTTATGGCCACAATTAATCAAATAATTAGTAGCTTCATAACTGCCAAATAAGTTATTAGAATTTATTACAACTGCATTGTTATTTTTGTTAGTACTTAACAAGCTTTGATCAACAAGCGCAACACAATAACCGTCATTAATTAGTTTTTTTAGTTCAACAGAGTTATCCTCTGCCCCAACAAATATTGCTGCATTTATAGATTTATTTCTAAGCAATTTACGGGCTTGCTCATAATCTGCCTTACTTTTTTGCAAAGATACTAAAACTTGATAGTCATTTTTATTGGCTTCATCAATAACAGCTGCTGTGAAAGGTGAATAGTAGTTACTACTAAAAATTCCAGCTTCATCACTACCATCTGCGTTAATAATGAATAACCCAATTATATTATTTTGTTTACCAACCAAAGCCCTAGCAGATGAGTCTGGAACATAACCTTGATCTTTAATTATTTTTAGTATTTTAGCTCTTGTATCTACTGACACACTAGGGTGATTATTTATAACCCGTGATACCGTGCTTCGTGATACTCCTGCTAATTTGGCAATATCTCTGCTATCCATTTAGAAACCACCTTTGGACACGTGTCCATTTATGCATTAATTATAATTAACAATTTAATATTAGTCAAGAGCAAGCTGCAAACTTTTATATTAAATAAGTAAAACACTATAATAGGTAAAATAACCTAATTTAACGATATTTAGTTACATTTAAAATAATAGCTTAATTTACCTACTTTAAAGTCATTAATACATAGCAAATTTGTTGTAAACATAACTAAATACTAATAACGTAAAAGGAATTTAAGTTAAAATGTTGAATAAGATATTACTCCGAATAAACTTCGGATGCAAAAATATTTTTGGGGGTGAATTTATTGCAAGACTTATTCAATCAAGCTCTTGAAGAGGCTAAAAGTTTAGGTGCGAGCTATGCAGATGTTCGTTTAGTAGATAGACATAAACAGCCAATTATAATACGTAATGGTCATATTCAAGATATCTCTTCTACAGAGAGCAAGGGTGTTGGAGTTAGAGTAATGGTAAATGGTGCATGGGGTTTTTCAGCGTGTGCAGTAATTAATAAAAACAACCTTTTTGCAACTGTAAAAGAAGCAATTTCAATTGCTAAGGCTAGTGCCATGGTTCAAGCTGAGCCAATTGAATTAACACCATTACAGGGTGTTAAAGATAAGTATGCTACTCCATATCAAAAAGATCCATTTAATATGGATTTAGAAGAACAAGTTGAGTTCTTAATGGATTTAGATAAACAACTTAGAACAAATGAAGATGTAAAAATGGCAATGACTCGTTTACATGCTGTTAAACAACATAAACTATTTATGAGTACCGAAGGCCATGAAATTGAACAAGATTTATTAGAAACAGGTATTGCTTTAATGGCAACAGCAATGGGTAATGGTGATGTGCAACGTAGATTATACCAAGATACAGTTACCGGTGGTTATGAATTCTTAGAAGAAAAATATGAGTTTATGAATAACAAAGGTTTACATGAAATTGCTCAAGATTTGTCGCAAGAGGCTTCGGATTTACTTAAAGCTGATACATGTCCAATAGTTGAAGGTGATATGATTTTAGGTGGACAACAGTTAGCTTTGCAAATACACGAATCTTGTGGGCATCCTATTGAGTTAGATCGTGTTTTGGGTTATGAGGCTAGCTTTGCTGGTACAAGTTTTTTAACACCAGAAAAACAGAATAATTTTATGTATGGATCAGAGCACGTTAATTTAAACATAGATGCAACTATACCAAGAGCCTTAGGTTCATTTGGTTATGATGATGAGGGTGTTAAAGCTCAACGAGCTCAAATAGTAGAAAAAGGACTGTTTAAAGATTATCTAACCTCTAGAGAAACAGCAGCTAAAATAGGTCAAGAAAGTAATGGTACCTGCTTAGCAGAGGGCTTTAATAATATTCCCATGGTTCGTATGACTAACGTAAATATTGAAGCTGGTGACTGGAGCTTAGCTGAGATAATAAAAGATACCAAGTACGGTATTTTTATGGATGGTTCTAAGAGCTGGAGTTTAGATGATAAAAGACTCAATTTCCACTTTGGTTGTGAAATTGCCTATGAAGTAAAAGATGGCGAGATAACCCGGATGTTAAAGAATCCTGCTTATACAGACATGACTCCTCATTTTTGGGGTGGCTGTGATGCAGTTGCCAATGCAAGTGAGTGGCATGTATGGGGACTACCTAGTTGTGCCAAAGGTGAGCCAATGCAAATAGCTCATGTAGGTCATGGATCAGCCCCAGCCCGCTTTAAAAATATTAAGATGGGAGTGGGTCATTAATGTTAGGCAAACAAAGATGTTTTGAGGTTTTACAAAAGGCTTTGCAATACTCAAGTGCAGACCAGACCGAAGCTAAAATTGTGGGTGAAAATTTTAACTTAACTCGCTTTGCAAACTCAACAATTCATCAAAACCTTAATAGAGTAAACTCTGAGCTACAAGTTAGGGTTGTATTTGGTAAAAAAATGGGAATAGCCACTACTAATAATTTAGAGGAAGAGTCAATCAAGAGAGTAGTTGAAAAGGCTAGTCAAATGGCTAGCATACAAGAAGATAACCCTGATTTTACTTCATTACCAAACAAATATGAATATCACGATACAAAAAATTACTATGAATCTACAGCTAACTATACGGCTGAACAACGAGCAGCTGATGTAGCTATTTTAGCTAAACATGCAGCTGAAAAAGGCTTTAAAATATTTGGATCTCATATAACCACTCAAGAGGAGTTAGCTGTTGTAAACTCGTTAGGATTAGAGGCCTATAATGCCAGCACTTATGCCTATTTAAGAACAGTTGTAGAGGGCGAAAATGGAACAGGCTATGCTGATTTTCTCAATAGAGATGCCAGTAAAATAGATGCTGATGCCATTGGCAAAGAGGCTGTAGCAAGGTGTGCTTTGGCACAAGATCCTAAACCGTTACCAACAGGTGAATATGAAGTAGTATTTTTACCTTATGCCGTATCAGATATTGTAAGGTTCCCTGCTTATATTGGCTTTGTAGGACAAGCGTATGAAGAAGGCAGAAGCTATATGGCTAACAAAATGGGTGAGCAACTAGTTGGAGACAATATCTCAATATGGGATGATGGTTTAAACACAGCTACCTTAAATATTCCATTCGATGTTGAGGGAGTTCCTAAAAACGGGTAGATATCGTTAAAAACGGTATAGCCGCTGGGGTAGTTTATAATTATGCAAATGCAAAAAAATATAGTAAAGAGCCAACTGGTCATTCACGATATCGTAGAGGCGGAAACTATGAGAGCCCTGCTAATATAATAATGGCTGCCGGCGATTCTAGTGTGGAGGAAATGATTAAAAACACTAAAAAGGGTTTACTGGTGACCCGTTTCCACTATACCCATTGTCCAGAGCCACGTGAAGTTGTTATGACAGGAACAACACGCGATGGAATATTCTTTATTGAAAATGGTAAGATAAAACATTCTGTAATGAATATGCGTTTAACTGACAGTGTATTAAGAATGCTTAATAATGTTGATAAAATATCAAGCGAGCGTAAATTACAACGTGACTGGTGGAGCACTTTTACCTCTTTCCTACCTGCAATTCATGTAACTAATGTTAAATGGACTGGTAGCACATCGTTTTAAATTTATATTTTATAGGTGCATAGCTCAAAAATTTTGGGTTATGCACCTTATTTTTAAATCCCTATTTGTACTATACTTATTTTAGTACTTAGCCTATAAATAAACCTCTATTTACTAAAACTTTAATTAAATTAAAATTAAATATGTTTAATTTTTACTATAATTTTGATATTGTATATAATAAATAAAAAAATACGTGCTTATTTGAGAAAGGGGTGTTAATGATTAGAAACAATCAAGGTTTTACGCTGTTAGAGCTATTGGCTATACTGGCATTAATTACTGTTGTTTCTGCGGTATCTGCCCCTAAAATAATTAACACTGTTAATACAGCAAAAGAGCAAAAAATAATTAGTGATATGGAGAATATAGCCAGTGCTTTACAAAGATTTTGTGTAGAACAAGAGTTATTAACAGGTAATCCAAAAAGCTGTAAGCTGAATGGACTTGGCAAAAACAATGGTGAATGGCATGGTGCAAACAATAATATTCAAAGCAATATTATAACAGAGGCCTTAAAAAATTATTTAGACAAAGAGATAGCTAAACACTACACCATAATTATATCAGTTAATGAAAATGATTGGCTTAATAAAAAAGGCTATGGTAGCGTTTCAGTATGGTACCCTTCGTTAGGTGAAAATGGTGAGAGCTATCATTTTAGTAATATAAAAGTAACAAATTTTCCTGTACAGGTATATACAAAACGACAGTATGCAAATTTAAGTAGCAATCAAAAAACTATAGAGAACAGCTTTATACTTGATTTAGATGGTGATGGAGCAGACAATTTTAATGATTTTTTGGTGAGAATAGTTCATTTTAAACTCAATAGCACCCATTTACATAGCGGTAATTCACAGGGAATAATTCAAGGTACAAATGAGGATAATATTCTGCATGGTACAGAGTATGAAGATACAATGTACGGATATGCTGGTGATGATACAATTTATGGGTATGAAAGTAATGATCAAATTTATGGTGGGGATGATGATGATTTAATTTACGGAGGATTAGGTAATGATATTATTAATGGTGGAGATGGCATAGATACAGCGGTTTACAGTGGCTTATCTCAAAACTATAACATAACTGGTAACGATCCGTATACCATAAATGGTCCCGATAAAAGTGATACCTTAATTAACATTGAATACTTAAAATTCAGTGATAAAGAAGCAGAAATAGATAAATTTATTAACAATGCGGATTGTATTTACGGTACAGAAGGCATAGATGATCCTTTATGGGGAACAAATGATAGTGACACTATTTATGCCCTGGATGGTAATGATGTTATTTATGCTAAAGATGATGACGACTATATTTATGCAGGCACTGGCAGTGACACAATAACAGGGGGTTTAGGTAATGATGTAATAAACGGTAATGAAGGTACAGATACAGCCGTTTATTTATTTAACTTAAATCAATATTCAATAACAGGTATTGGTCCTTATACTATTACAGGACCAGAGGGCGAAGACACCTTAATAGATATAGAAGAATTAAGATTTGCTGATATATCAGGAAGTATTAAAGATATTGTTGATGGCTCAAGTGAAATCATTCATGGCACAGAATACGATGATAATCAATTAATGGGTACCCCTAATAAAGATACTATTTTTGCCCATGGAGGTAATGATATAATTTACGGACTAGCATCTAATGACACCATAGATGGTGGAGAAGGATTTGATATAGCTGTATTTAGTAGCTACTTTGTCTATTATGACATTGAAGGGTATAATCCAAAGGTTATAACAGGTCCAGATGGTGCAGATACGTTGCTTAATATTGAAAAATTAAGATTTAAAGACGAGGATTTTTATCAAGAAAATTTTGAAGATGTCATAGATAATAAAATAAAGGGCACCTATTATGATGATTCGCTGAATGGCAGCCTTTTTAAAGCGGATATTTTTATGGCAAGCAAAGGGCAGGATATTATAAGAACCCGTTGGGGAATAGATACAATAGTATTTAATGATGTTATTAACAATTATACTATAAAAGAAGGCAAGGGTTTTAAATGGAGCTCTGTTAGTGATAATGAAGGTAATATAACTTATTTTAAAACCTTATTTAAAACTAAACTACAGTTTACTGATACTGTATTTTACTCAGATTAAAATAAAATGGGTTCGCATATACGAACCCATTATTTTTTTAATAAAAATTACTAAGCAACAAAACTCAGTAAAGTAGACAGTATAGTAGCAACAGTCATGGATACAACCAATGACAGAATTACATCTTTTAATAAGCTTTTAGTTAACACGACTATCACCTCTCTTAATAAAGATTATATATGTTTAAATTTAGAATTTAAACAATAAATGGCATTTGTAACACAAAAGAAATATTTGTAATAGTTTAATAATAATTATGTACATCTATTAATTACTGAAACAAAGAGTTATAGGTAAAATTACTTAAAATAAAACAAAATTTAAATGATACTTATCTTTAAATTATAAGTAGAGATATTATATACTTATTATGGCATATTCTTCTTTGTCAAAATTAATAATATCTAACTAAAAAGAGGAGTGAATAATAAAAGAGGTGAAAATATTCTACCTAAATACTGATGCAAAATAGAAAGGCGTAAGGAGATTATAATGAAAAGAACATTAGTAGTTATTACTACACTAATATTAATTGTTGGTTTATTCTCAAATGTGGCTTTAGCGGAGGCTAGCCAAGCTGAGGTTGTTTTAGCAGGCGGTTCAAATATTAGTTTAAATAGTGAATTAACAACTACTACTTTAAACGGGTACATAATGTCTGTAGAGACATCAGCTATAATTGACTCAAATAACAAAATAAATATTGTAAAAGACAAAAATAATAACGGATTATTAGATACAGATGAGATGAATGCAGAAGATGTTTTATACTCTATTGATGCCACAGGAGGACAGTTTAGTATTGTCATTACTCCCAGTGTTAGTGGTAGATTTTTTGTTTATGGCCAATCAAACGATACGGCTAGTTTTGATAATGCAGGCACTTCAAGTTTAGCGTATAGTACATATAAAGTTTTACCTTCAATGGAACTTAAATCACCAGATATGTTGATGTGGGCTTATCCAGTAGAAGGTCAAAAGATTGTTTCAGGTAGTTTTCTAGATAACAATAGTGATATTATTAATAAAAGTGAATTAACAATAAACTATATAAACGACAATAATACAATGGGTGTGAAAATAGCAGAGCCAACCATGGTAGATAGCTCAAACTTTGGCTTTATGGTAAGTGGATCATACGATTTAGGAAAAATAGGTTTGTTTTATAAGAGTATTTTAGCTTTTGAAGGAGAAATTGTTAATAGACCAGAGGTGGATATTCTAAATAACCTTCCAAATCATCAACAAAACCAAAACATTACCATAGATGTAAACATTGAAAACAAACTAGAAGCTTATAATACTGTAAATTGTTATTTAAATGGTGAAAAGACTATTGTAAATATTGAGGATAATGGAGTGGCTCATTGGCAAGTTACTTTAAATGAAGGAATTAACTTTATTTATATTAAGTATGCAGAAGAGACAAAGTTCCAGTCTACTTTTAACGATACTTTATACTATAACTGTGACTTTATGAAATCAGTCCCTGGATACAATAATGATTCTCAAAAATATAATGGCAAGGTAAGCTTACAGTTATATAAGAGTAATGATTTACCTGATGTGCAAGAGCTAAGGGCGGAGCTTTATACTGTTAATTCAAAATATGAAGAGGTTAATTTAAGCAAAAATTTAGTATTAACTAATGAGAATAATGTATTTAAATCTGAACAGTTTGAAGCAAGTAAATATGATTATTATTATATAAAACTATATAATAATAATGATTTAATTAAGCATTATACAACTGAAGTTTATCCTACTGTTGTAATAACTTCTGACTGTCAAACCCAAAATCAGCATCATACAGTAACAGGTTATTTGGCATATGCTGATGATTTTACAAAATTTGAATACAAATTAGATGGTCAAGATGCTGTAACTGTAACAAACATAGATAACAATGGAAACTTTAGTTTCGAGGTTGATTTACAACCAAATAGTAACTTTATAGATACATATATATATTCTAATGATGGAAGATTTGGAAATGGATTTAGTGTTAGACTTGAGTCAGTTGATAGTAGAATTAGGTGGAATGGTCCAAATTCTTCACATCAAGATAATCAAAATATTATTATAGAGGGATATGTAGAAAATAAAGTTGGTGGACTAAACCAAATTGTGGCTACTATCAATGATAGCGAGCAAATTGTTGAATTAAACGATAATGGGGATTTTTCTATTAACGTAAGTTTACTAGAAGGATATAATTTTGTAAAACTTGAGTATAAAGATGACACTAATATTTATGCTGATTATGAAAGAGAGTTTTTTTATAACACAATCTTCTTTAAAAAAGAATATCTTTATGATAACGTTAATCAACAGTTTAGCGGAACTATAAAACTAAAGTTTAATTGTTCTCATGTAAATTGTAATGAACCCCAACTTCGTGCAGAGTTATACGAAATTGAAAATCATCAACTTAATTATATTGAGGATATTACAATAGCAAAAAATAATGATAAATACGAAGTAGAATATAATCCTATAAAAAGTAAGCAATTTTATCTTAAAATTTATAATCAAAGTAATAGTTTGATTGGTTATCTTACTTTTTCTAGTAACAAAAGTGTTGTTTTAACTAGTGGATATGAAGTAAATGAAACACCTACAACATTATCAGGTTATTTAGCTTTCGCCGATGACTTTGATAAGCTTGAGTTTAAAGTTAATAATGGTGAATTAGTTGAAGTAACTGATATCGATAATAAAGGCAACTTTAGTGTTGGATTAAATCTTCAGCAAGGCCAAAATAATATAAAAGCATATATTACAGTTGGTCAGCATCAAGCAATTAGTGGTTTTAGCATAATGTGCACTGTAGCTGGTGATGATCTTAGCATCACAACAGAAAGCTTGCCATATGCTATAGTGGGTAAAGAATACAGCTTTACTTTACAGGCAATAGGAGGAACAGAGCCATATCAATGGTCTAGCCTTACACCTGCTCCTCATGGTATGTCCTTTAATAATGGTACGCTAGCGGGTACCCCTACTAATGCAGGGGACTACAATATAACAATTTTAGTACAGGATGCAACATCAAAAATTGTAGAAAAAGATTACGTTATCAGTATTAAAGAAGCCGCAGTAAGACCAACATTAAGCATTGCTAATATTGTTACAATTCCAAATGCTATAGCTGAAGTTCCTGTAACTCTTAAAGATGCTAATGGAATAACAGCATTACAATATGAACTACGTTACAATGGTGATGTAATTGAGTTTAGTTCTTTTGAGGCTGGCAATATGTTAAATGATTGGACTATAACCACAAATGTTGTTGAAAAGGGAGTTTTAAGAATTGCTTTAGTAAACACAAGTGGCTTATCTCAAAGTGAAGTCAACTTAGGCAGTCTTAAGTTTAAGGTATTGGGTGAAATAGGAACAACATCTAGCTTAATAATTAAATCGCCATTTGCTACAGATGCTTTATTAAGTGACATAGTACCTAGAGTAAAACACGGTAAGGTAGAAGTGTTTGTCTCTTACGGAGATGTAAATGGAGATAGTAAAATTAATGTAGTTGATGTAGTAAGGATTATGCAACATGTGAATAATTCAAAACCTTTAAACGGGGCTGATTTAATGGCTGGAGATGTAAATGGAGATAACACTGTTAATCAAGCAGATATCTCCTTAGTTATGAATCATATTGTTAAAGAAATATCTAAGTTTCCGGTAGTAAGTTAGTTACTTTATTAACATTAATATAATGATAAAAATAAGGATTTGCTCTAATGAGCGAATCCTTATTTTGAATACCATGTAATTTGATTTATTTATTTTTGTGAATTGTATTAAACAAATTATTATCATTAAACTCATCACAAATTTTCACCAAAATTTTAGGTACAGGTAGTCCCAGTTTTATGCTATTTTCTAAAATAGAGATAACTTCATTAGACATATAAAAATATATAACTGTGTTTCTTACTAAAAATTCTAATCCTAAAATTCCATCAATTAAATGAGCCACACTTACTAAAATTATAATTAATAATTTCTTAGATATTCCTTTAACTCCTATATTACTACTCAACTTACCATGATAAGCAGCAGAAATAACTCCAGATAAATAATCTAAGGCCATTATTGCTAATAACGCTTTTATAATAAAGGTACAACCGCCTAAAGCAAATGTTATGATAGCAGCAATAAGGGATATTTGAGCTTGTAAAAATCTACTCACCTTGTTCACTCTCCAAAATACTTATCTTTGCTATATAGTATGCAGATAATATGGACAAGGGTACCTAATAGTAGCTAATAATAATTAATAGTAAATATATTAAAAGACCATTGCGTGTTATTTGGCAATAGTCTTTTTATTTGATTATTAAATTATGATTTTCCTTAGTAACTATTTTAGCCCCAATTTTTCTTTAATAATAGCTGTTTGATTCATTACATCTACATGTGGTTCTCCATCAATTAGAATTGATGGAATACCATATTTACCAGCGGCTTTAATAGAGTTATATATTTCATGTTTGTCACGCATTGCGTAAAACTCTTTTAAATTATCCTTATTATCAATATCTTTATAGGTATATTCCACATTATTTTGCAAAAGAAACTCTTTTGCTGGTTTACAGCCAGGTCACCAAGATGCACCATAAAAAATAACGTTAGCCATTGTAAATCCTCCTATATTGTTTATAATTATATTTTAAACATTAACAAAGATTATTGCAACTATACAGAAAACTAGTGTTTTGAGCAACACGAATTTTTAAAAAACAAATCAATATCTAAACACCAAGCTTTGGCTTTGTTTTTGTATTGAGTGATATTACTACTAGGAACAGCCTTAATAAGGTCTGTACATTCACAAGGTACGTATCTCATTTTTGCTAAAAAGTAAGCCATATTATCATCATCAATTAAGGTGTAAATATATTTAACAGACCTTTTATCTGCTAAATTTATTAAACCTCTAGCAATTGTTTCTCCTAAATTACCTTTTCTAAAACTAGGTTTAACATATAATCCTCTCATTATTGCAACATCATCATATAGCTCTAAACCACCACAGGCTACAAGTTCATCATCCAATTCACCTAATAAAAAAACAATATTTTCATTAAAAATATCTGTGGTTGGAAGGTTTTCGGTCGTCAACCACTCTTTAATTAATAGTTTCTCTGTTTCGGTTGCTTTTCGAGCAAAAAACATGGTAACACTCCTTTTTAAACTAAAATCTCCCCTTTTAAGGTAGTTATTGAGTTGCCAGCAATATAAACATGTTGTTTTGATAATTGTAACTTTAGCTTTCCACCTCGTGAAGATATTTGTTTGGCATTTAGGGAATTTTTATTTAACTTTTTACTCCAATATGGAGCCAAAACCGTATGAGCAGATCCGGTAACAGGGTCTTCATTTATGCCCTCCCAAGGGTCGAAAAAACGCGATACAAAATCGTAGCTTATAGATTTTGCAGTAACAGCTACACCTGTTAAATTATAGGCTATACTTAATAACTCTTTAAAATTTGGTTGCAAGTTCTGCACCACTTGCTCATTATTTACTTCAATAATAATTTGCTTTGTAAGGTTACCTTGATAAATAGGACAGTTACTAGGCAGTTTTAAACAATTAAGTAGTCTTTGCTTTAAATACGTAGGTACCTCTTGTAAAGTGTCTCTAGGAAACTCTAAAGCAATTCCGTAACTACTTTTTTGGGCATGTAAATATAAATCCCTGTATTGAGCATAAAAGCTGACACAATCGCTATTTACATAACTGTTATTAAATAAAATATGGGCTGTGGCTAAGGTAGCATGTCCACACAAACATACTTCAGTTATTGGTGTATACCACCTTATATTATACAAGTTTTTAGGTTTATTAAGACAATAAGTAAAGGCTGTTTCTGACAAATTAAGTTCAAAAGCAATTTTTTGCATTAAGACTTCGGTGAGAGGCTGATTGGTAACACAAACTGCTGCTGGATTACCGGTAAAAGCTTTGTTTGTAAAGGTGTCTACATAATATATTTTATAGCTTGGCATAATACTTCTCCATAAAAATAACTTAATAAAAAACAGAATAATTAAATAGTATGGTAAAATTAGTTGAAACATTATTAATACTAAGGTATCTAAAACTACTAGTACTACTGGTATGGTACAGAATAAACTTAAGCTCTAAACATAGCAACTAGAATGAAGACTATACCTCAATTATATAATAAAAATACGAGTATTAATCTGTTGTTATACATAATTTTTAATAATATTTTACTCTAAAATTATATCATAGTTAGGATGAAATATGATTAACCCCCTTTAGTTTTTTATTTGCAACTCTTTCACTTACATATAAGGTAACTGCAACTCCAACAATAATAAAAGCACCTAACAATGTTAAAAAATCAGGGAACTCATGCCAAACCAACGCCCCAAAAATTACTGACATTATTATTGAGGTATAGTTAAAAATTGATACCTCTGAGGCAGGAGCATTTTTATAAGCATAAGTTAAAGCAAATTGACCAGCTACAGAAAAAAATCCGATGCTTATTAGAGTTAAAATCTCCCACCTATTTGGTACTTTATAATTGAAGAACATGAATGGTATAGAAGCCAAGGTAGAGAACAAGCAAAAATAAAATACTGCTGTAGAAGGATGTTCTTTACCCTTTAATTGTCTTAACACTGTATAAGCTGCTCCCATAAATATAGAACCAACAAACCCTATTAATGCCGGTATCGTATCAGCACTAAACTGAGGTTTTATAACTAATAGTGCACCAAAAAATGTTATCAGCAAAGCTGCAATTTGTGGTTTTTTAAGCTTTTCTTTTAAACATAAAACTGCAAATAGGGTAACAAAAAACGGGTTTAGATTATAAATTATTGAGGCATCTGCCATTGGTAAATTAGTTACACTAATAAAATAGGCAATGCCTCCCCCAACCCCAAAGCAACCTCTTAAAACTAACAACTTTCTGTTTTCCTTCTTACCTAATACTGATACATTGTTTTTTTTCAGCAAAAAAAATGTAATTAGTAAACCAATAGAGTTTCTAAAAAATAATTTTTCAAATACTGGTATGCGTGGAGTTAGCTTTATAAACAATTGCATCACAGTAAACAGAAAAGCTGCAAGAATCATGAATAGTATCGCGACATTTTTATTGTCGGACTTTGCTTTCATTGGTTGTACCTCTTTATATACTTATAAATTTATTAATTAGATATGTTAGCACATATACCTAAATAGTAAAGAGTTTTTATTTAACCAATAATCCAATATATGTAATATTATTTAGATGTTTATAAAAATTCTGTGGATAACTCTGTGTAAAAGTGGCTAGTTATTCACAAAAGTTGTTAATTGTTATAGATAAGAGATCTTAAATAAATAAAATATTAATAGAAAACTCTTATAAAATAATGAGTTTACAAAACATAATAGTAGATTATTTATGCTTGAGTATAGGTGAGAGTTGTGGATAAGTTTTTTTAATTTATTCACAGTAAATTATTAGTATGATCAAATAATATTTAATATTATTTAAATAATAGTATAAATGTAAATAAATACTTAAATAACCTAAATATATTATGAGTAATTTAGTGATGAAATATTTAATATTTAATTTAAAAATCACTTAAATAGCTAAAAATAAGAAAATTTTATATTTTGATTTGAAATAAAATTTAAAATTTTCAGAAAATAAGCAGGGAAATTTCGATTAAAATTGAATTTAAACTTCAACATTAGTAGAATTTTCTCATAAATAGGAAATTGTATTGATTAGAGTTTAGCTGTAAATAATGTGAAAAATTTGTTTAGGAGGAAAACTGTAATGAAAAGAAACTTAGGTGTTGTGTTAATGGTTTTTGTTATGATGTTCTCTTTACTTGTGGGCTGTGATAATGCTACAGATCCCGTTGGTAAAGATCAGCAGAAAATAATAACAATTGCCCAATGGAATCCACCTACTGGTGAGTTTCATCCATCGTATGGAGAGGCTGTATATGATAGTAAAGTGTATGGTTTAATATTCGACTCTTTAGTTGATATGAATGAAAAAAAGGAGTTTATACCTGTTTTAGCTAGTAGCTGGCAATTTTCTGAGGATAATTTATCTTGTACATTTAAGCTACGCGAGGGTATAAAATGGCACGATGGTGAAGAGTTTAATGCCGAAGATATTAAATACACCTTTATGTCTATAGGTCATCCAGACTATACAGGTCCACGCTATTCCAATGTATCAAACATTTTAGGAATGGAGGCCTATCATGAAGGTGAAAGTGATAATGTTGAGGGCATTGAAATAATTGACCCATACACAGTCAAGATTACTACTGAAAGCCTATATGCTCCATTTTTAAGTAATATAGGTGGAACAACTATAGTTGCAGAGCATATTTTTGGAGATATTCCAATAGCAGATATGAAATCGCATACAGATTTATTTCAAAATCCTGTTGGAACAAGTGCCTTTAAGCTGGAATCTTTTGAACCAGATCAATACGCATCTTTAGTTAAAAATGAAGAGTATTGGCAAGGCTGTCCTAAAATTGATGGAATTGTTATAAAGGCTGTAAACCAAGATTTAGCTATTGCCCATTTACTTAAGGGCGATATCGATATTATTGAAATAAACGACTTTAATCCAGATGATATGGCTACATATGCAGAAAATAATATTAATATTGTAGAGGGTTTAGACTTAGGTTTTCAATACATAGGTTTTAATCATACCAAAGAGACCTTCCAAAATAAAAAGCTACGCCAAGCCTTTGCGCATGCAATTGATCGACAAGGAGTCGTAGATTCATTACTTTATGGTAAGGGTATTGTTGCTAATAACCCATATTCACCTGCATCATGGGCCTGCCCTCCATTAGATACTTTAAAGAATTATGAGTATAACCCTGAAAAAGCTATTAGCTTAATGCAAGAAGCTGGTTATACATACGAAGATGGCATTATGAAAAAGCCAAACGGTAAACAGTTAGAGATTGACTTTGTGTATCCATCTGGCAACCAAATTAGAGAGCAGTATTGTGCAATTGCAGAGCAAAACTTAGCTGCTATTGGCGTTAAAATGAATATGGAAATAATGGAGTTCGCTACCCTCCGACAGAGATGTAAAGATGGTAAATTTGACATGTTTGCAATAGGATTTACTCTAGGTATGGATGGAGACCATATGGGTATATGGGCTGAAGGTGCTCCCTTTAACTTCCCAAGATATTCTCCTAAAAAATGTATTGACTTGTTAGATAAAGGTTTATCTTATGCAGATGTAGAGAAGCGTCAAGAGGCGTATTTTGAGTGGGCACAATTCATGAATGAAGAGCAACCAATTATTTGGATGTATAACCCTATTAAAGGCAGAGCAGTTGCTCCTAGAGTTAAGAATATTAAGTATTTTAACGATAGCATTTATTATGATGTTCACCTTTGGGATATAGAATAAAGTTAAAAATACACCAGCAATACTAGGGTATTGCTGGTGTAAATACAACGAGAGGAGAATAAAAATGAGAACTTATATTCTAAAGCGTATTTTATTAACTATACCAGTGTTAATTGGTATTTCAGTAATAATATTCTCTTTGGTGCATCTGGCCCCTGGAGATCCCTATTCGCATATGATTTCACCTCAAATTATAAAAACAAGTGAAGATTATGAAAATATGTTAAGGGCAGTAGGTTATTATGACCCGTTGCCTGTTAAGTACTTTAAATGGACTAAGGAGTTAGCCGTAGGAAATTTAGGCTATTCTATTCACTCTCACGAACCAGTTAGTAATTTAATAAAGAGGCGTTTAAGAAATACTTTGTTATTATCAATACCAGCCCTTATTTTAAGCACTATCATCGCAATTCCTTTGGGGGTAATATCTGCCACTAAGCAGTATTCAATCTTTGATTATTTAGCGACCCTCTTAGCATTTATTGGTATATCGATACCTGCATTTTTCTTTGCGTTGTTATTGGTTAAATATGTTGCCTTTGATTTAGGCATATTTCAGCTCTCCGGTATGTCAACCATAAAGAGTGGTTATACCGGTATTAGGTTGTTGATGGACAGACTTAGCTATATGGTTTTACCAATAACTGTTTTAACCTTTATTCAAATAGCTGGTCGTATGAGATATACTAGATCAGCCATGTTAGAGGTGGTTAGGCAAGACTATATACGAACTGCTAGAGCCAAAGGTTTATCTGAAAGAGTGGTTATTTATAAACATGCTTTAAGAAATGCATTAATACCAATTGTAACTATTTTGAGCCTGTCTTTAGCTGGTCTTTTATCTGGAGCAGTTTTAACTGAACGGGTATTTAAATGGCCAGGCATGGGCACCATGGTTTTTCAAGCAATTTCTAATAGAGACTACCCTGTAGTTATGGCAGGTACTATGGTGTTGGCCTTAGTGTTGCTTCTTGCCAATGTGTTAGCGGATATCTTATATGCCTTTGTAGACCCTCGCATAAGATATGATTAAGGAGGATAAGTTATGAGTGTAAAACTAGATACTAAAAAATCAATACCCATAGAACATGGCTTGTCTCCTTGGGCAATTGGTTTTAAGAGAATTAAAAAAAATAAAATGGCTTTATTAGCTTTAGCTATATTAAGTTTATTAGTATTAATTGCTATATTTGCACCTTTTATAACTAAATATGAAAGAGATGCTGTACATCCAGACAGTAGATATTTGCCACCGAGTAAAGATCATCTTTTAGGAACAGATGAACTAGGTCGAGATGTTTTAACTCGATTAATTTATGGAGCAAGAGCATCACTTAGTGTAGGTTTAGTTGCTACCTCAATTGCCATGATAATAGGAGTTGTTCTTGGTTCAATCTCTGGCTATTACGGTGGGTGGATAGACAATGTAATTATGAGGTTAGTAGATATAATTATGTGTTTCCCATTCTTTTTAATGGCCATTGTAATTGCCTCTATGATAGGTCAAAGTATCTATACCGTTATGGTTGTTACAGGGTTACTTAGCTGGCCGAGCCTGGCAAGAATAGTAAGAGCTGAAATACTATCTATTAAAGAGCGAGAATTTGTTGAAGCAGCTAGGGCTTTAGGACTAAAAACAAAGCATATTATTGTTAGTCATATTTTACCAAATGCTATTGCTGTTATTATTGTTTATGTAACTTTAGGTATAGCAGGAGGAATACTAAGTGAGGCTGGCTTGAGTTATCTTGGGTTGGGTGTAAAGCCACCGCAGCCTAGCTGGGGAAATATGTTAAGATCTGCAGAAAGCTTTAGGTCTTTAACAAAACACCCTTGGTTATGGGTTCCCCCTGGTATACTAATCTTTATTACAGTTTTATCAATAAATATCTTTGGAGACGGGCTAAGAGACGCCCTCGACCCTAAATTAAAGCGCTAGGAGGCTAAAAAATGAGTGTTAATATACTAAAAATGAGAAACTTAGTTACTAGCTTTAATACCTCCGAAGGTAAAGTAGTTGCTGTAAATGGCGTAGATATAGATATAGAAGAGGGCAAAGTTTTAGGAGTTGTAGGAGAGTCAGGTTGCGGAAAATCTGTTACTAGCTTATCAATAATGAAACTATTGCCTAAAGAAAATGGTTTTATAGAAGAGGGCAGCATTGAATTTAATGGCCAAGACATTGTAACGTTAAGTGAGTATGAAATGCAGAGCATTAGAGGTAATGATATTGCCATGATTTTTCAAGAGCCTATGACAGCCCTTAACCCTGTATTAAGAATAGGTGAGCAAATAGGAGAAACACTAGATATTCATCAAAATATAAAGCTAAAAAGCTCTGAAAATAAAGAAAGATGTATTGAATTACTTAACCTGGTAGGAATACCAAGAGCCGAGCAAATCATAAATGAATATCCCCATCAGTTATCTGGTGGTATGCGGCAGCGTGTAATGATTGCCATGGCCTTGAGCTGCAAACCTAAGTTATTAATAGCAGATGAACCTACAACAGCCTTAGATGTAACTATTCAAGCCCAGGTTTTAGACTTAATAAGACAGCTAAAAGATCAACTAGATATGTCTATAATGTTTATTACTCATGATCTGGGAGTAATAGCAGAAATGGCGGATAAAGTAGTGGTAATGTATGCCGGAAAAATTGTAGAAAAAGCAGATACATATAATCTTTTTACTAATCCCCAGCACCCGTATACAAAAGGGCTGTTAGCCTCACGTCCTGATACCCTTAGCCGTAGCGAAAAATTGCGTTGTATAAAGGGTATGGTTCCGTCCCCTTTAAACATGCCAAAGGGCTGTGCCTTTGCTCCTCGCTGTGATTATTGTCAAGATAAATGCTTGGTAGAGATGCCAGAGCTAAAAAATTATAAAAAAAATCATAGTGTGCGTTGTTGGTTAATGGATCAAGGAGGCCTAGGAAATGAGTAAAGCTTTAGTTGAGGTTAAAAATCTAAAAAAATATTTCCCTATAACAGGTGGGGTATTCTCAAAAAAAATTGGTGAAGTTAAGGCCGTAGATGGAGTAAGTTTTAACATTAATAAGGGAGAAATTTACGGACTTGTTGGAGAGTCAGGATGCGGAAAATCTACTACAGGTAGAACAATACTTAACCTTTTAAACCCTACTCAGGGTTCAGTAAAGTTTAATGGTAAAACCCTTTACGATGTGGAGAAAAAAGTAGCAATCAATAAGCAAGAAATGAGAAATTTAAGAAAGGATATGCAAATTATTTTTCAGGACCCCTTTGCTTCGTTAGACCCTCGTATGAACGTGGGGGCTATTATCTCTGAGGGTTTAATATGCCATAAGCTTGCTTCTAAAACAGAGGCTTTAAACAGAGCAAGAGAGTTACTAGAGCTATGTGGTTTGCCTTCATCTAATATTAAAAAATATCCTCATGAGTTTAGTGGTGGCCAGCGTCAAAGAATAAGTATAGCACGTTCGTTAGCCCTTAATCCCCAGTTTATCATTGGAGACGAGCCTATAGCAGCGTTAGATGTTTCTGTTCAGGCTCAAATTTTAATGTTATTGCAGGATTTAAAAGAAAAAATGGATTTAACATATTTGTTTATCTCTCATGATTTAGGGGTAATTAAATATTTTTGTGACAAAATAGCAGTAATGTACTTGGGATCATTTGTAGAGGTAGGCACAAGCGAAGAGTTATTTAATAACCCTAAACACCCCTATACTAAGGTATTACTGTCTGCAATGCCAGTAATTGATATTACCCAAAAAAAAGAGCGTATTATTTTACAAGGCGATGTACCAAGTCCTGCAAATCCACCGACAGGCTGCAAATTTCACACGAGATGTCCCTATGCTATGGATATATGTTCTAAAGAAATTCCTAAGCAGACTAAACTTAGTGAAAGCCACTATTATCACTGCCATTTGGATCAGTAATTATGTTTAATAAAGCTAATAATAAAAATGAAAAAAAGACTATTAACTTTAAAGAATTTGTGGCAATTTGCATTGCTATGTATAAGCTTGTTTTACCTAAAATGTTAATAACAGCACTTGCTCTTTTAGCAAGTGCTTTACTCATAGACTGGTTACTTTAAAATACATAATAGCTAAAATAGTATTGACAAAATAAAAGAGTAATGTTATATTGCTAAAAACGTAATAACAAAAAGCCAAGATAAGGACTAGTAATTAATAATATAGCTAAAGAGAGCTGGAATGGTGAGAACCAGTGCTTCCTATTATTAACGAATACACCTTGGAGCTTAAGCCTGAAATACTTAGTAGGGTGAACGGTCGTCAACCGTTAACATGGCCTGAATATAATAGTATTCTGCTAAGTGTTAACCCTATGGGTTAAAATAAGGGTGGTACCACGGAAATAATCCGTCTCTTACATAGAGACGGTTTTTTTTATTATCAAAAAGCAATTTTCCACCCAAAAAACTTAGCTAATTTATTATTCAATAAAGTGCTATACCTATAAAAATAGGATAGAAATAGAGTGGTACCGCGGATAACCCGTCTCTTCAAAGAGACGGGTTTTTGTTTTAAAGCAAAGGAGAGTGATTATATGGAATCCGATTATTATTATAATAACAATAAATTTAATAAACTAAGTAATAATATCACTATTAAAAATAATAAATATAAGTGTAAGGGTTTAGGAGGCCAGAGCTATGAAAACATTAAAAATAAAAAGACTTAAAGTATTAATAGCAATAACATTGTTCGTAACCATTTTAAGTGCCTGTGGTAATGAAGCAACAAGTGTAGATAATCAAAATCAACCCTTAATAATACTGCAAGGCGTAGATGCAACGAGTTTAGATCCTGCAATGCACTCAGATACACCTAGCAGCAATGTTGAGTATCAAATATTTGATACACTCATTAAGCGTAGTTCGGATATGCATTTAAAGCCTAGTATAGCAAACTCATGGAAAATGATAAATGACACTACCTGGAAACTAACAATTAGAGATGATGTAAAATTCCATAATGGAGAAACATTAACAGCAGAAGATGTTAAGTTTTCTATAGAAAGAATAATAGATCCTAAAAATAAAAGCCCTAGAATGAGCCATTATAATATCATTAAGGATGTAATTTTAGAAGAAAACAATAGCATAATAATAAAAACTAAGCAGCCTTATCCAGTACTGTTAAGTAGATTGTCCGACTTAAGAATTGTACCCAAAAAATACTTACAAGAGGTTGGTAATGAGCAGTTTGCAGTTAAACCCATAGGCAGTGGGCCCTATAAATTAAAAGAGTGGCAAAGAGATGAATTTATTAACTTAGTTGCATATGAGCAGTACTGGGATGGCTGCCCTGAGATTAAAGAAGTAGTATTTAAACCAGTGCCAGAATCATCAGCCAGAGTAATGTCGTTAAGGGCTAAAGAAGCTGATATTATAACAAATTTACCACCCCATCAGGTAACAGAGCTAAAGCAGTCAGCTGGAGTAGATAGTGTAAGTGTAGATAGTACTAGAGTAATGTTTATGAGCATAACTACAAATCGTAAAAATGTTAAAGATATTAGAGTAAGGCAGGCTCTAAACTATGCCATCGACAAACAAAGTATCATAAATAACATACTAGAAAAATCAGCAGTAAAAAGTGATCAAATAATTAGTAAGTTTGATCTTGGATTTAATAATAATCTTACTGAAATAGATTATAATCCCCAAAAGGCAAAACAACTTCTTAAAGATGCTGGCTATGAAAAGGGTTTAAAAATTACTATGAAATCTCCTTCTGGGAGATACTTAATGGATAAGGAAGTAGCAGAAGCTGTAAAATTGCAGCTTGAGGCTGTTGGCATAGAAGTAGAGCTAACATTTGAAGAATTTGGAACTTATGTAACTAAAATAATTAGTGGCACAATGGATGCCGATGTATGGCTTATTGGTTGGGGCAGTAGTACTTTTGATGCCGGAACAACCCTTAAACAGTGGCTTTATACGCCAAATAAAACCGCCTACTATCGGGTAAGCAAAGAAACTAATAATCATATAGATAGCTTACTAGAAGAAGCATTAATGACCATGGAAGAGGTTAGAAGGGCTGAAATTTATTACGATATAATTCAGCAGGTTCATAACGACAGTGCCTTTATAAATCTGTACCAGCAAAAAGACCTATATGGTGTAAGTGATAGAGTTAAATTCTCACCTCGAAGTGATGAGCTAATAGATGTTAAAAGCATAAAATGGAAAAAATAATCTATAAAAAAAACTTGACTTAAAAAAATTACCGTGTTATAGTTTTGGCTAATACAATAACCAAGGCGTTGACAGGAACTAGTAGCTTAAAGAATAGCCTAAAGAGAGCTGGGATGGTGAGATCCAGTGGTGAATGCTTTATGTGAATTCCTCCTTGAGCTTAAGCTTGAAATAAAAGTAGGGCAAACGGGATTCCTCCGTTATAGGGAAGTGGATATGATTGTATCTAACAAAGTGCTGAACATCATTATTTGATGTGAGGAACAAGAGTGGTACCACGGTATATAATAACCGTCTCTTAATTAAGAGGCGGTTTTTTTGTTTATATAATAAATTCTTTAATAAAAAGGCTTTGGTAAAACTCATGTTTAGCAATAATTGTATCCTACTGAGATTCTAATAATATTAGGAAACAAGAGTGGTACCGTGGATAAAATCTGCCTCTTATTAAGAGGCAGATTTTTTATTACTATGAGGGCTATTTAGTTAATCTCTTATTTTTAAGCTTATTGAGTAATTGTAAATATTTTTAGGAGTTACTTATGAAAAAACTAGCAAAGCTAATTACTGTTGTTATACTTTTAATTGCTTTATTGGCAGGCTGTTCTAACGCTGAACAAACACCACAAAATAAAAACAGCATAACTATTTTACAGGGGGTAGATGCCACAACGCTTGACCCAGCAAAACACTCTGATTCTCCTACTAGTAATATTGAGTATCAAATATTTGATACTTTGTTAGCTAGAGATAATAACATGAAAATACAAGCAAGGGTAGCAAAATCATGGCAGATGATAAATGATACCACATGGCAATTTGAACTTAGAGATGATATTCAATTTCATAATGGCATAGTGCTTACAGCAGAGGATGTTAAGTATTCAATTGAACGTATTCTAAATCCAAATAATAAAAGCCCCAAAATTAGTAATTATAAAAGCATTAAAAAAATTGAAGTACTAAACGATAATCAGCTTGTCATAATTACCCATAAGCCTAACCCTGTATTACTAACAAGATTAGCAGAGTTAAGGATTGTGCCTAAATCTTATATAGAAGAAATAGGTAGCGAGAAATTTGCTTTAAATCCGGTAGGAAGTGGGCCTTATAAATTTAATAAGTGGGTAAAAGATGACCATATTTCATTGACTGCAAATGAGCAGTATTGGAATGGTAGTCCTGCTATAAAAGAGGTTATATTTAAGCCAGTTCCTGAGGCATCAGCTAGGGTAATGGCCCTGCAAAGTGGAGATGCTGACCTTATAACAAATCTACCTCCACACTTAATAGACACAGTTAATAACAATAAAAACCTACAAGCCTTAAAAGTAAATAGTACCAGATTTATTATGCTCTCTTTTACAACTAGCCGCGAGAGTGTTAAAGATGTTAATGTGCGTAAGGCAATAAATTATGCCATAGATCAAGATATCATTATTAAAAAAATACTTGCTAATAATGCAGTAAGCAGTACTCAGCCAGTCTGTAACTTCGATTTAGGATTTAATGAAAACATCAAGGGATATGAGTATAATCCGCAATTAGCAAAAGAATTGTTAGCAGAGTCTGGCACTAAAAACTTAAAAATACGTATGAAATCGCCCTCAGGTAGATATTTAATGGATAAAGAAGTGGCAGAGGCTATTAAGGCTCAACTACAAGAAGTAGGTATAGAGGTAGAGCTTACTTTTGAGGAGTGGGGAGGTTATGTAACTAGCATTATTAAAGGCACCATAGACGCAGATTTATGGCTAATTGGTTGGGGAAGCAGTACCTTTGATGCAGGTACAACCTTGCAGACTTTTCTGCATACCAGTCAACCAGTGGCTCAATATGATGTAAGTGAAACTAAAAATAAGTGGGTAGATAATCAAATAGATTTGGCTCTTTCAACCATGAATAATGACGATAGAGAAAATATTTATCATGAATTAATACAACAAGCTCTTGCTGATGCTCCCTTTGTAAACCTTTATCAGCAATGTGACATTTATGGTATAAATACAAGAATAAATTACACTGCAAGAAGTGATGAGTTAATAGACCTAGCGGCAGTAACATTTAAGAAAAATTAAACACTCAACAAAAAAGAACTTGACTGCGGTACTTCAGTCATGGTATATTGCATATTAAATTTAAGCAAAAGCAAAAAGGCTATGATAGGGATTAGTAGTTTGAAGTAGAGTTACAGAGAGCTGGGGCTTGGTGTAACCCAGTACTATACAACAAACGAACTCACTCTTGAGCCTGAACCTGAACAAAGTAGGGTAAACGGATTTCCACCGTTAACAGGAAGGGGATATGATTGTATCCTACTAAGTGCTTAGTGTTATACTAGGAAAAAGAGTGGTACCACGGGAAAATACTCGTCTCTTAATTTATATAGAGACGGGTTTTTTGTATTTAAAAGCTGAAAATATAGGCCAAAAAAATCAGCGCTAGTTAACCTGTTTGAATTAATCCTAGAAAAAAAGGGGGTGATGGTCATGGAAAGTGACTTAGGTTTAAAACTTAAATATAACAATACAGCTAAATTAACAAATAAATCTAAAGGAGATACCCTAAATGACCAAAATTCCTTTTACCAAATATGCAACGATAATTATCATAATAATTACCGCAATAGTAACAAGTGCATGTACTGCAAACAATACTAGTAGTGAAACTAAACCTTTAACAGTTCTGCAAGGAGTAGATGCAACAACCTTAGATCCTGCAATGCACTCAGAAACACCAACTGGCAATATAGAACGTCAAATATATGATACCTTGTTAAACCAAACAAGTGATATGAAAATTGAGCCTTGGCTAGCTAAGAGTTATAAAATGATTAATGAAACAACATGGCAGTTTAAACTACATGAAAACATTAAGTTCCATAATGGAGATCAGCTAACTGCAAGTGATGTTAAATTTTCTATTGATAGAATTCTTAACAAAGCTAATAAAAGTTCTCAGCTAAGTAACTATAGTGCTATAAGCAGTGTTGAGGTAGTAGATCAATACACCGTTACAATCAAAACAGAGAACCCCTATCCGCTCTTGTTAACAAGACTAGCAGGGCTAAGAATTGTACCAGAGCATTATGTAAAAGAGGTTGGTAATCAGCAGTTTGCCTTAAATCCAATTGGTTCAGGTCCCTATAAACTAAAAGAATGGGTAAAAGATGAGTACGTTGCTTTAGAGGCAAATGAAGACTATTGGTTAGGTGCAGCAGAAATTAAAGAGCTTGTATTTAAGCCAGTGCCAGAGGCGGCAGCAAGGGTGATGGCATTGCAAAAGGGTGAGGCTGATATAATTATAAATTTACCACCTCACCAAATAGCTAGTATTGAGGAAAATAAAAATACTAAGATTGAAGAGGTAGCTAGTTCTAGATTTATTATGTTACCCTTTACCACCAAAAACGAAGTAGTTAACAATAAAAAAGTACGTGAAGCGATTAGCTATGCTATTGATGTAAACTCAATTATTCAAAATATATTTGCAGGTAAAGCTACAGCCAACACTCAGCCTATTGCTAGCTATGACCTTGGGTACAACAATAACCTTAAGCCCCTTAGTTATAATCCTGAAAAAGCTAAACAATTGCTTAAAGAGGCTGGTTATGAAAAAGGAATAGCTATTACAATGGGATCTCCATCTGGCAGATATATGATGGACAAAGAAGTAGCCGAAGCAATAAAAGCTCAACTCGAAGAAGTTGGCATAAAAGTTAAGCTAACATTTACAGAGTGGGGCAACTATGTAAGCCAAATTTTAGCTGGCACAATCAACTACGATTTATGGCTTATTGGCTGGGGTAATAGTACCTTTGATGCTGGAAGCACCCTGGATTTTTGGGTTAATTCAGAGCATGATACTTGTTATTATCGAATAAATGAGCAAGTTAATAACAAAATAAATAACCTGTTAAATAAGGCACTAAAAACTGTTGATGATGAGCAGCGTGAAAAAGCTTATCAGGAGATAATTAAACAGGTTAATAACGATATTGGTTTTGTTAATCTTTATCAGCAGGTAGATTTGTATGGGGTCAGTAGTAGACTTAATTGGAAAGCCCGTCCTGATGAAAGTATTCGTTTATATGAGGCATCATTTAGGTAAATTATGGTTGTATAAGGATAATATTAGGTTGTTTTGTGCTAAAAGATAAAAAAACTCTTAAAAAAAACTTGACGGCGGTAACACGTCATGGTATATTGCTTTATAAATTTAAGCAAAATAAATTAGCATCGATGGGGAATAGTAGATAGCAGTAAAGTCACAGAGAGCCGGGTTTGGTGTGAGCCGGTACTACCTACAGCTTTCGAAGTCGCCCCTGAGCTATGATCCTGAAATAAGATTAGGGTGAGCGGTTTTTCCACCGTTACAAGGAAGAGGATATGATTGTATCCTGCTAAGTGCTGTGTGTTTTTTTTACATACAGAAAAAGAGTGGTACCACGGGTTTAAACTCGTCTCTATTATTATTAAGAGACGAGTTTTTTGTTTTTTAAGATTATTTAGTGATTTAAGTTAATCACTTTAATAAAACAAGCGCAAGACATACTAATTTAGTATGTAAAGGGAGGTGAAAATCATGGAGAAATACCTAATTAACGTTTTTTCAGCTTTTATGGTGTATTTCCAGGGCGTCTTTAAAAATAAAGTTGCCTTAAATAATATCAACATAACTGCCCAAAAATACGGAGGTTATCTAAATGATGAAATCAACTTTTACCAAAAGAATAAGTTTAATAATTTTACTAATAGCAATAGCGATAGCGGGCTCTGGTTGTGGCAAAAATCAAGCAACAACTAATGAAAATGATACATTGATAATTTTACAAGGGGTAGATGCTACAACTCTGGATCCTGGCATGCATTCCGAAGGGCCTACAGCAAATATAGAAAAACAGCTATTTGATACCTTTTTAGACCAAGATACAGAGATGAAGATCATACCCTTAGTTGCAAAGTCTTGGAAAATGTTAAATGATACAACATGGCAGTTTGAATTACGTGATGATATCTACTTTCATGATGGTAAACAACTAACGACTAAGGATGTAAAGTTTTCAATAGAAAGAATTTTAGACCCCAACAATAAGAGCTCAAAAATAGGAGACTATAAAGCGGTTAAGGCCATTGAAACTAATGGAGATTATAATTTAACCATTAAAACAACAGAGCCTTATCCATTATTATTAACCCGTTTAGCTTCGCTCAGAATAGTGCCAGAACATTATATTAAAGAGGTTGGAAACCAGCAATTTAGTTTAAAACCTATCGGCAGTGGACCTTATAAACTTAAAGAGTGGATAAAAGACGAATACGTACTTTTCACTGCTAATGAGAACTACTGGCAAGGAAAACCTAAAATTCAAAACATAAAATTTAAGCCAGTACCCGAGGCGGCATCTCGGATTATGGCCTTGCAAAAAGGTGAAGCCGATATCATAGTGAATGTTCCACCTCATCAGGTGGAGCAAATAAATAATAGTGAAAAAGCCAGTGTAGAGCAAGTGGATAGTGTAAGGTTTATCATGCTACCCATAACTACCCGTAATGAAAAAATGAAGGACTTAAAAGTTAGGCAAGCCCTTAACTATGCAATAGATGTTAATAGCATTATTGATAATATATTTTCTGGCAATGCTAAACCCAGTTCTCAGCCAGTTGGTAGTTATGATTTAGGCTTTAATAGAGACCTAAAACCCTATGGATATAACCCTGAAAAGGCTAAACAGCTTTTAAAAGAGGCTGGTTATGAACAGGGTCTTAAAATAACAATGGGTGCACCTACAGGCAGATATATTATGGATAAAGAAGTGGCGGAGGCCATTAAAAATCAGTTAGAGCAGGTTGGATTTGAGGTTGAATTGAGTTTTCCTGAATGGGGTAATTATGTAGCAGAACTTTTTGCTGGAGAACTTAAGTATGATATCTGGTTAATTGGTTGGGGAAGTAGTACCTTTGATGCTGGTAACACCCTTAACTTTTGGTTAAATTCGTCACTCAAAACTTGTTATTACCAAACTGATAAACAAACAAATGATGAACTAAATCAATTAATAAAGCAGGCTTTAACTGAAATAAACGAGCAGGATAGAATAAACATTTATCAGCAAATTACTAATAAAATATATAACGATGCTACCTTTGTAAATCTCTATCAACAGGTAGATTTATATGGAGTTAGCAATAGAATAAACTGGCAACCACGACCTGATGAGTCTATTAGGGTATACGAAGCTAGTTGGAAAAATATTCAGTAGTATTCATAGGGCCTATTATTTTTTTACCAAAAAACGGTATATAACAACAAGATATAGGATTTAAATTGCATAATATACATTCAAGTGTATAAATATTCATAAAATATTGAGAAATTTTTAAAAAAGCCTTGACGGAGGTAACACGTCATGGTATAGTGCTTATTAAATTTAAGCAATAAAGTAATCACAGCTGTGATAGGGATTTCGTTTTTTGAAGTATAGTTACAGAGAGCCGGATAAGGTGGAAACCGGTACTTCCTACTTAACAAAACATCACCCTTGAGCTTGCACCTGAACTATAAGTAAGGTAAACGGTATTCCACCGTTATCAGGAAGGGGATATGATAGTATCCTGCTAAGTGTTGAATATGGCTTTGTTTAGTCATATTTGAAACAAGAGTGGTACCACGGGAATATAACCCGTCTCTTACAAAGAGACGGGTTTTTTGTTTTTTATGAACAAATTTAATTATACTAGTGGTTCAATTCCAGTATTAGCTTGATACATTGCTTTGAAACTTTAATAATAGCTTAAAAAAAATACTCGGAGGTTTCTCAATGAAAAAACAAAATACACTAAAAAAGTTTAGCGCTATGCTGCTTTTAGTAACTATGTTATTGGCTTATACCGGATGTAATAATGCAGGTCCTGATACAGATCAGGAAAAAGTGTTTACCGTTTTACAAGGAGTAGATGCTACCACCTTAGACCCAGGAATGCATTCAGAGGGACCAACTTATAATATTGATCGCCAGCTATATGATACCTTTTTAGACCAAGGTGATGATATGAAAGTAACAGCTTCGGTTGCAAAAAACTGGACAGCGGTAAACGAAACAACTTGGAAGTTTGAATTACGTGATGATGTATATTTTCATGATGGAGAGCAACTTACTGCCTCAGACGTTAAGTTTTCAATTGAGAGAATCTTAAAGCCAGAGAATAAAAGCGCTCAAATTGGCAATTTCAAAGCCATTAAAAAAATAACAGTAGATAATGACTTTAATCTAACAATGGAAACAGATGGCCCATACCCACTACTGCTTACTAGATTATCAGCATTAAGGCTTGTTCCAGAGCATTATGTAAAAGAAGTTGGTAAAGAACAGTTTGCACTTAAACCATTAGGTAGTGGCCCATATAAACTAAGTAAATGGGTGAAAGATGAGAGTGTAGAGCTTGTTGCTAATGATAAGTATTGGGGTGGTGAGCCCGAGGTTAAAAAAGTGGTATTTAAACCTGTACCTGAAGCAGCCGCAAGAGTTATGGCGTTACAAAAGGGTGAGGCTGATTTAATTGTAAACTTACCACCACATCAGGTTGCAGATTTAGAAAAAAATGATAAAACTGCGGTTGAAAGTGTAAGTAGTACACGTTTTATTATGTTGCCATTCACTACCAAAAACTCAGCCGTTAGTGATGTGAGAGTTCGCCAAGCAGTAAATTATGCCATTGATGTGGATAGCATTATAGAAAACATCTTTGGTGGTAGAGCTACAGCAAGCTCACAACCTGTAGGTAATTTTGATTTAGGCTATAAAAAAGACTTAAAGCCCTATGGATATAATCCAGAAAAAGCTAAACAATTACTAAAAGAAGCCGGTTATGGGGATGGTTTAAAGCTAAGATTAGGTTCTCCTAATGGCAGATATATTATGGACAAAGAGGTTGCAGAGGCAGTTAAGCTACAGCTTGAACAGGCTGGTTTTGAAATTGACTTAACATTTGAAGAATGGGGAAACTACGCCACAAAAACCCTGCAAGGAACAATGGATTATGATTTATGGTTAATTGGTTGGGGTAGCAGTACCTTTGATGCTGGTAGCACCTTAAACTTTTGGTTAAATTCAGCACTAGTTACTCGCTACTATCAAGCAGATGCTAAAACCACTGAGTTTTTAGACAATACTTTAAATACAGCACTTAAAACAATTGATGAAAATAACAGAGTTGAGATGTATCATCAAGTAATTCAAAAAATATATGATGATGCAGCCTTTGTAACACTATACCAGCAAGAAGATCTTTATGGTGTTAGTACACGTATTAACTGGAAGGCTCGTCCAGATGAGACTATTCGACTAGTTGATGCGAGTTGGAAATAAAAATAACTACAAGATATAGCTTGTAAAAAATTTTTGGTGGGATGAAAATGACTTTAATAAAAGTAGATAATTTGCACGTACATTTTCCTGTAGAAGAGGGAACTGTTAAGGCTGTTAAAGGTATAAGCTTTGAAATTAATAGTGGAGAGACATTAGCTATTGTAGGAGAATCTGGCTGTGGTAAATCAACAACCGCCCACGCCTTAATGCAACTCTTATCATCTCCAGGCGTAATTGCAGATGGTAGTATGTTGTTTAATAAAACTGATTTAGCTAAACAAAGCGATAAATACATGCAAACAATTAGGGGTAAAGATATAGCTATGATATTTCAAGAGCCTATGACTTCACTTAATCCAGTGATTAAAGTAGGCGAGCAAATAGCTGAAACAGTGCGAGTTCATACTGGGGCATCAAAAAAAGAGGCTTGGAAAAAAGCCGTAGAAATGATGGATCATGTTGGAATAGCTACCCCAGAGCGACGTGCAGAGCAGTATCCACACCAAATGAGCGGTGGTATGAGACAACGGGCTATGATAGCAATGGCTTTAGCATGTGAGCCAAAGTTACTGATAGCAGATGAGCCAACAACGGCTCTTGATGTTACTATCCAGGCGCAAATATTACGGCTGATGCGTAAGCTTCAAAAAGAGTTTAATACTGCAATTTTATTTATAACTCATGACTTAGGTGTTGTTGCTGAAATGGCAGATAGAGTTGCAGTTATGTATTTAGGTACACTGGTCGAAGAGGCTTCTGTGGAGCAAATATTTTACCGACCTCAACATCCCTATACACAGGGGCTTCTTCGATCGGTACCTGATGTTTCTAAAAAAGCCAAGAGATTAAATCAAATAACAGGCACAGTGCCAACATTAAGCAATATGCCAAAGGGTTGTCCATTTCACCCTAGGTGTGAAAAAGCTACTGCAAAATGCCAAAAACAAGTACCTAAGCTAAGAGATATAGCAGGACATAAAGTTGCCTGTTTTCATGCTAGTACAGAGAGTGAGGTGAGCCATCAATGAGTAAACTGTTAGAAGTAAAGGACCTGAAAAAGCATTACCCTATAAGTGTTAATTGGCGAAAACAGGCTACAGTTAAAGCAGTTGATGGTGTTAGCTTTTCACTCCAAGCTGGAGAAACACTAGGGCTTGTAGGCGAATCAGGTTGTGGTAAATCAACAACAGGTATGTCTGTTTTAAGACTAACTGAGCCAACTAGTGGTGAGGTGTTTTTTGAGGGTGAAAATATCTGTAAATTAAACAGCAATAAAATGAGATTATACCGAAAAAAAATGCAGATTGTCTTTCAAGACCCTTTTGCTTCCTTAAATCCACGTTGGAAGATTGGCAATACCATAGCTGAAGCACTGGAAATACACAAGCTTGTTACTGGCAAAGAAAAAAACCTTAGGGTAGAGCAATTGCTAGATAGAGTTGGTATTGATCCTAGCTATAAAAATAGATATCCACACGAGTTTAGTGGTGGTCAAAGACAACGAATTGGCATAGCAAGAGCACTGGCTGTAAAACCACAATTTGTAGTTTGTGATGAACCTGTTTCTGCTCTCGATGTATCGGTTCAGGCTCAGGTAATAAATTTACTACAAGATTTGCAAAAAGAATTGGCTTTATCATATTTATTTATTGCCCATGACTTGGGAGTAGTTAGACATATTTGTGACCGAGTAGCAGTAATGTATTTAGGTAAAATAGTTGAACTAGCAAACACAGAGGATTTATATACTAATGCTCAACATCCTTACACAAAGGCGTTGCTCTCTGCTGTACCAGTGCCAGATCCATTAGCAAAACGCAATGAAATAGTTTTAACAGGGGATATACCTAGTCCTCTTAATCCACCAACAGGGTGTAGCTTTCACCCCCGATGCCCTTACGCCAAAGCAAGGTGTAAAGAAACAGCACCGGAGTTAATAAATAAGCAAAATAAACACTCAGTGTCGTGTCACTTTGCTGGAAAATTGGGAGGTAAGTAAAAATGCATAAAAGAGTATTAAAAAAAATAATAAATGCCTTAATTGTTATATTTGGTGTTTCAATAATTGTGTTTTTGCTTATGTATCTAACCGGAGATCCAGTTGCTTTATTACTGCCTATGGATGCCTCTCCCGAAGATGCTGAATTACTGCGTGATACCTTGGGATTTAATGACCCTCTGTGGCAGCAGTATTTTAGATTTATGGGCAATGCTATAAAGGGTGATTTTGGTACATCACTTCGTCACCATCAACCAGCATTACGATTAGTACTAGACCGAATGCCCGCAACCTTAGAATTAACATTTGCAGGTATGGCAGTAGCCTTAATAATTGCAATACCGGTGGGTATAATTACTGCGGTTAAAAAGAACAGCATTGTAGATTATATTGGCTCTGTTCTAGCTTTAATAGGACAGTCTATGCCAGTTTTTTGGTTGGGTTTAATGCTCTTATACCTAGTAGGTTTAAAATGGGATTTACTGCCAACTCATAGTAGAGGTAGCTGGAAAAACTTAGTTTTACCTGCAATCACTGTTGGAGCCTATACGGCTGCTACTATAGTTAGATTATTAAGGTCACGAATGGTTGAGGTAATGCAACAAGACTATATTAAAACTGCGCGAGCCAAGGGTGTTAAAAAGAAAATTATCATAGTTAAACATGCCTTGCGGAATGCCTTACTGCCTGTTGTAACCATCTTAGGTATGCAATTAGGAGTTTTACTTGGAGGAGCTGTAATAACTGAAACAATATTTTCTTGGCCAGGGGTTGGTAGATTTATGATTCAATCTATTCATAATCGAGATATGCCAGTAGTTCAGGCGGGAGTATTTGTTTTGGCGGCTAGCATTGTGTTAATAAATATATTAACTGATGTAGTTTATAGTCTGCTTGATCCTCGAATAAAGTACGAATAAGTGAGGGCATAAGAATATGAATATAAAAAAAATGTTTAGAATGTTGTTTAAAAGAAAGACTGCCCTAATTGGATTTATTATTTTAGTAATAGTAATTTCAACGGCCCTTTTGGCTCCCTTAATTGCTCCTTATGACCCGAATGCAAGTAGTCTTAAAAAAAGATTATTGCCTCCTTCGTGGGAAAAGGGTGGCAGCAAAGAGCATTTTTTAGGCACCGATCCTCAGGGTAGAGATATACTCAGCAGAATAATTTTTGGAACAAGAGTATCATTATTAGTTGGTATTGTAACAGTTTTAATAGCAGGTACAATAGGTACCTTTTTGGGACTTTTGGCAGGCTATTACCGAGGCACTGTAGATAATATAATTATGCGTTTAGCAGAAATACAACTAGCCTTTCCCTTTATTTTATTGGCACTAGCCATAATGGCAGTTTTAGGTGCTGGTCTAAAAAACGTAATAATAGTTTTAAGCATTACAGGCTGGGTAATATACAGTAGACTAGTGCGAGGTGAGGTTTTACTTTTAAGAGAATTAGAGTATGTAAAAGCAGCAAAGGCTCTCGGGCAAAAAGACCTCAAAATAATGGTGAAGCATATACTACCTAACATTCTGCCCACGATTATAGTTGTAGGTACTCTAAGAGTAGCTAACATGATTATTGCAGAATCATCCTTAACTTTCTTGGGGTTAGGGGTAGAATCTGGCATACCTACCTGGGGTAGTATGTTAGCCGATGGTAGAGACTACATTACAAATGCTTGGTGGGTAGCTACTTTTCCTGGGATTGCTATCATGGTAACGGTATTAGGAATAAACCTGTTAGGGGATTGGTTACGAGATGTGCTTGATCCAAGAATGAAGAGTTATTAATAACTAGTATTCAAATATTTAATAATACAAATAAAACTGCTACCCTATTTTAGGGGGGCAGTTTTATTAAGGCTTAATATTGTTATAACTAACTAATAACACCAGTGAACAATTAAATTAATATAGAACGCCTATATAATAAGGAAGTAAAAATTCTTAAGCCTTCATTAAGATGCTATTACATTAGGATTTTAGGTCTGTACAAACGCTAACTATAGGATTAAAATAAAGGAGTAGATTTAAGAAAAAAATATACCTAAGAAAGGTTTAATTATGAAAAAACTAGTATCAATGTTGGTGTTGCTAACATTTTTAGTAACATTTACAGGTTGTGATAATGCTACACCTATAGGAGGAGACAAAGCCGAGTTAGTATCAATATCAGCATCTCCTAACACTATTAACTTATATTCCGGAGAGAAGGTGGCTTTTAGTTTAACTGCCACAATGTCGGATGGTGAGACAGTGGATTTAGCTTCTGCAAATAACTTTTCATATAAAGTTAGTCAAGATAATGTTATTAGTATAGATAGCGGTTATATTAAAGCTACTAATAATATTGAAAATGCTAATCTTACTCTTACCTTTACCAATGAGGGAAAAGAGGCTGAAATTACTATAAACATAACCGAGAATCCTATTACTGCATTTAATACAACTGATGACGGTGATACAGTAGTAAAAGACGCTGCTAGGTTAGATGTACTTGTAAACAAAAGTATTCATTTGGCAGATACCTATAAACCAGCAGATTTAGTTATCCCTAATATAGCTTTTCCTTCATCGTACAAAGGTAAGTTAGAAAAAATGCATATGAGACAGGATGCTGCAACAGCCTTAGAAGAGATGTTTAAAGCCGCCAAAGAAGAAGGCGTAGAGCTTTTTGGCATATCTGGTTATAGATCATATAATTTGCAAAAAGGAATATTTAAATACCAAGTTGGTAGACACGGCGGTTCTGAAGAAGAAGCCAATAAAATTAGTGCCAAACCTGGGCAAAGTGAACATCAAACTGGTTTAGCAATGGATATATCTTGTAGAGCATCTGGTTATAGTTTAGTAGAAAGTTTTGAAGAAACAGAAGAAGGAAAATGGCTAAAAGAAAACTGTGCTAAATTCGGATTTGTATTGCGCTATGTTAAAGGCAAAGAAGATATCACTGGTTACAGCTATGAGCCATGGCATTTTAGATATGTTGGCAAAGAGCTTGCACCAAAAATAATGAAAGATGGATTAACATTAGAAGAGTATTTTAGTAGTATAAATTAAAAGAGTCTAACGACTCTTTTTTTGTTTTGAATGAAAACAAAAAACGTTCCAATGGAACGTTTTTTAATTTAACTTCAACATATAACCAGCGCCTCTAACATTAATTATATGGCGTGGGCGGGCAGGGTTCTTTTCAATTTTTTTGCGCACATTTCTGATATGTACCATTACGGTACGGATATCGCCTACTCCTGCGTCTCCCCATATTTCATCGTAAATTTCTTCAACACTAAAAATCTTATTTGGAGATGAAGCCAAGAAAACTAAAAGTTCAAACTCTTTAACTGAGAGAGGCACTACCTCACCATTAATATCAACCGTATGATTATTGCGATTAATTGTCATTGATGGTAGCTTAATATTTTCTTGCAACACTGATCTATTTCTCGCTGTAGCAATATTCTCTCGTCTTAGGTTTGCTTTTATACGTGCTACTAGTTCTCTTGGACTAAATGGTTTTGATATGTAGTCATCTCCACCAGCTTCTAATCCACTAATTTTTTCATGTTCTTGTTTTTTGCAACTTAAAAAGATAATTGGGCAACTAACAATAGTACGAAGCTCAGGGCAGAGTTTAATGCCGGTTGTATCGGGTAATAAAACATCGAGTATAATTAAATCAGGATTAAAACTTTGAGCATACTCTAAAGCTTGTTCTCCTGTATGACAATACTCAACCTGATAACCAGCATTTTCTAAGTATAGTTTCAGCAATTCACAAATATCAATTTCATCATCAATAATTAAAATCTTATAATCTTTCATTTAACTTCACCATAGTTACTGAAATTTAATATTAATTATAAGGTAATATAGGTGTTTTTGTCAAAATAACTTTTATTTTTTTGTTAATATTTAAGCAAAAACGCTATATAATATTAAAAAGTTTAAGTAATTTGTAATAACTAAAACTAAAATGCTTAGTGATTTAAAAATTATAGATTATTAAAAATAGTGTCTGTTAAGCATATATTGAGAGGAATAACTGATATAATATATGTTAATATTGTTAAAGTATAGTATAATCTATTTTAATAAATTTTTAAGAAATATCAGGTGGATTTTTGGATAATTAATGTTAATATATAATTAATCATTTATTGATTAGCCTAGAGGGAGTTGATGTAGTGAGCGAAGATATAAAAAGAAGGTATTTTAGTAGAACAAATATTATCCTATATATATTAACATGTATTTTTATAGTTAGGCTTGTAATGGTAGATAACATTTTACAAACCATTTGGGGATCATTAGGAGAGGTTACTTTAGCTATAATATTAATATATTTGCTAAATCCATTAGTAAGAACAATAGAAGAAAAATTTAAAATGTCGAGATCTTCTAGTGTTGCCCTAAGCTATTTAATTTTAGTATTAGTTATAGTAGCATTAATAATGATAATTTCACCAGCAGTTGTTGATAGTATTAAGTCTTTAGCTAATGCAGTACCAAACTATGAACAAACCCTAATTGAAATTACTGACAAACTAGATCTTGAAAAATTTAATATCTCTGGAGAGATATTAAATAGCATTATTAAAAGCTTAAATGAAATTGTCTTAAAGATATCTCAGAGCTTAATATCCGTAATTGATTTTACGATTAACTCAGCCAGAGTAATATTATTGATGATTGTTAAATGGGTTATTGCTTTGTTAATAGCTTGGTATGGATTAAAAGAATACCCTAACCTTGGTAAACATATGCAAAAGCATTTTAAAGCATTATTTAAACCCCGTACTGCTAAAAAACTTACTCATATAATGGAGTTATCAGATACAGCCTTTAGAGGATTTATAATAGGAAAACTAGTTACATGTGCTATTTTAGGTGGCATGACCTATGTCGCTATGTTTATATTTAACTTAGTAACGCCTTATACCATACCGTTTTTACCTTTAATAGGAATTATTATTGGGTTAACAAATATGATTCCTTACTTTGGACCTTTACTAGGTGCAATACCATGTATTATTATGGCCCTCTTTACAGGCATACCAGAGGGAATTGCAGTAGTAGTAATAATTTTGGTATTACAGCAGATAGATAACCTTATTGTAGGACCAAGAGTATTAGGCAGTTATGTTGGTATATCACCATTTTGGACTTTAGTATTTATCTCTATAGGTGGAAAACTCAATGGAGCAATAGGTATGATTATAGCTGTTCCTATTGGTACTGTAATTTTATTACTGTTTCAAGAATACTTAAAAGAAAAATTAAGAAAGAAAAAACGCAAAAGTGAAAAAGCTTTAATTTAAGTTATAGGTTGCATACTATATTTTTTGATTAAACATCGAAAAAAGTGTATTATAATGAAAAAAACTCACTCCAATTAAAGAGTGAGTTTTTTTTAATTATTGCTAAGTAATAAGGTAACAATTTGCTTAGCGGGCTGTTTAATTTTGAGTCGATAATATTTGAGTAATTAGCTCCTGAGCATTCAATATTTTTGAGAATATATATTCTCTTTCACTGACCCCTTGAGGTCTATTCTGTCTAAATTGCAAGTCACTAAGTAATTGTCTTCTAACTTTTAATATTTTTTCTAACTTAGTAGTGCTGAAAGAGGTCATATCATCACTATTATAAGTTCTAATAGTTCTTGAAACATAAGTGTAGAAAGGTGTTCTATAATAAAAAACAGATCTATCATTAGGTTGACCGTTAAGGCTATTAGTTTTAATATATTTATTCAAAAGTTTATTTAATGAAGATACCTTTAAAAACTGAGATTTATCTATTAGGGCAAATAGGTGGCATTCATTATTCAAAATGTCTCCAAGAGTATACCAATTATTGCTTTCTGGAGATATTTGTTGTTGTATAATAAAACTAATTTGGTCATTGCCATCCATTAATTGCTTTATATATAAATATCTTATATGACTAAAAACTTCTCTTTCTTGTATTATATGTGCTGATACAAAAATTAAGAGAAGTATTAATAATGTAACTAAAACAATTTTTTGTTTTTTAATTATTGCTAATTTATAAGGTAACGATTTGCTTTGGCAGATCGAATTAATTCTCAAAGTCTTATAACTCCTTTTTATTAATCTAGTGAAATAAACTATTTAGTATTACTCTAAAACTATGTTTATGTATAAGAACTCAATGGATATGAATTGAATTATAATTGTATTATTTTCATTAATTGTATCATATATAGTATGTTGTGTATTAATAAATAATTAGCAAATAAAAAACTCCGTCAATCTAGCTAAATAGAAACGGAGTTTAATCTTATATAATTTATTAAAGATAAATAAACCCTAGTATTCTTTTATTCTTGTGTTCTAGGTGTTTTTACCCACAGCTTAGGGTGTTTGTCTAAAGACTTTAGTAACAGAGCACTGCTAAACGGCAGTGGAAATAAAAGTGCCGATAACGGTAAAAGCAGTAATCCAAGCATCGCTAAAGTTTTACTCCATAGAGTAGTGGCAGTTGAGCTAAAATCTATATAAGGCTTATATTGAAAGTAGCAAAAATAAGTAAAGGCGAAGTATACCGTACTCAGTAGTAAAAGCAATAACCTTAACTCAATTGCTGCCTCTTCTGGCCTTACTAAACCTACCATAAATAATATCCATACAGTTATAGGAATTAGGCTAATGCATTGATAAAATGTCCATTCTACAGGCCCTTTTATTTGCAATGAATGTATTAACCTATCTTTTTTGTCTGAGGCGCTAAAATCATGTGTTATTTTATCGACAACCTGTAAATGACCCGTACCCCAGCGTAATCTTTGTCGGAAATAGGCCTTAAAGTTAGGTGGTGTTTGCTCACTTGAGGGACAAGGCAAATACTCTGGCCACACATTAAAGTCTAACCAAGCCCTTGTTCCTATTTCGAGATCTTCGGTTAAAGTTAAGTGATCGTAACCTCGTAGTTTAAATAGTAAATCACATGATATATAGACATTTGTACCACCCACAAAAGGTATTTTTTTAAATGTTATAGGTAGTGTCCAATTATGGGTAGCGGACTGGTATAATGAGGCTATGCGGCTTACAGGTCCCATAGAGAAAAAATTACGAACCTGAAACACTGGTCCTTGAAGTATTCTGTTATTTTCTCCTGCTTTTATGCATCGCCAAGCTACATGTAATAACACATCTAATTTGGGTCTACTCTCGGCATCGTAAAAGCCACACATAGCAGCCTTAGGATTAATATCAGGAATAGCATAGTTTAGAGCCCGACCCTTTGTAGAAGGTACTTCTTTATCTAAAATTTGACCTTTATAGTCACCATTAAAATTAGGCGGCACAATTTTATGAACTACAATGGGTAAATCTTTAACCCTTTGCTGTTGCCATTTTTCTATAACCTGTTGAGTAGTAGGTAAAATTTCTACATATAAATGATGTAAAATTCCTGGTAACATGTTATCATGCTGAATATGGGTTAAATAAGTGCCAATGCTATCACAAGCAGCGGCCGTTAGTTCAGTTATAATTTCACGAGTTAGCTGTTTACGTACTTTGTTTATTCGTGAAATAAGTCCTTCTCTATAACGTTTTTGCTGATATTTTCCCTGAAGTCTATGGGCTGTTTCAATCACTGGCAGACTTAGCGACAAATAACGAACTAATAAATCATTTAAACTAGTAGTAGATATATTGGGGTAATATCTTTTAATAATACCAAATATCTTATATTTATTTATATACAAACTGCTTTTATTAATGAGCATTGTAATCTCTGTTAACAGAGCTGCCTCAGTAAAAATGTCTTTTTCAACCAAAGTTCTAGTTTTTGAATTAGCAGTTAAGGGATTATAAAATAGTTTATTACTGAGTAATAAGTATGAGGTTAATCCGTACAATAGCTTTTTAATATTGTAATTATCTATATCAAGCAATGAATTACTGCCATTAAAATAACTAATAATACTATCAATAGATTTTTGTTTATCAATTCTATTTTGAATACATTCTTTTTCGTCTGTAACTACAATAACCTCGTATTTATCTTTAGGATAAGTAAGGTTTGTAATGTGATCTAGAGTTTTTGCTATAACAGCTGCCTCATTACGGGCAGGAATCATTAACGAAAAAAATGGTAATGGCTTATTGTTTTCTTTAGCTAAATCTTTGATTTCAGTTAATGAATATTGGGGTTCATTTTTCCAAAATCGCTTATAGGTATAGTAACGATAATAAAACAAACGTGCAAACAGTAAAAATAACCCAATATATATCACGGCAATAATATTATAGAGTGTGGCTGAATCTGTCATGGTATCGCCTCGTTTCTTTAACAGTAAGAATCTTTAAATACTAGCTATTATATAGTGTTTCAAAGCAAATAAAATTATACTTTTAGTTAAAGATTCAGCCTAATAAAAAAAATGGAAACATATAAATTAAGTAACTGATTGGAGGTAAAAGTAATGTATAAACCACATACTTGGGTAGAAATAAATTTTGATGCCATGGGGAAGAATTTAGATATAATTAAAAATAAATTAAATAATAATAATAAAATTATGGCCGTAGTTAAAGCCGATGCTTACGGATTTGGAGCAGTTGAAGTAGCAAGGTACTTAACCGCAAAAGGAGTTTCAGCTTTAGCAGTAAGCGTATTGAGCGAAGGAATTGAACTGAGAAGAGCTGGAATAAGTATTCCTATAATAATTTTTAACTATATACCAGAAGACAATTGTGATTTAGTTTTGCACTATGACTTAACACCAACTGTATATTCATGTAGTTTTGCTAGGGCTTTAAACGCTAGTGCCTCTCGCTGGGGTAAACAGGTAGATATTCACTTAAATATTGATACTGGTATGAGTAGATTGGGTGTTTTAAGTAGTGAATTAGATACTTTATTAGGTTGTTTAAAGAACTTTAAATACCTAAATGTATCTGGTGTATATAGTCATTTTGCAGTGGCAGATTTTAATGATACAGGCTACACCCAAACTCAACATCAGCAATTTAATAAAGAGGTTGAAAAAGTTAAGTCAGCAGGTTTTAAGAATGTTGTTACTCACATGGCCAACAGTGCAGCTTTATTAAGAGGTATAGCAGTTGAAAGAGATTTTGTTAGGGTAGGCGCAGCAATATATGGTTTTTATCCCAATAATAAAATGCAAAATTTGTGGATGAAAGAAAAAATAATACCGGTATTAACAATGAAGACAGTAGTGGCTCATATTAAAACACTGCCAAAAGATGTATATGTTAGTTATGGCTGTACTTATAAAACAGCTAAAGAAACAGTAGTAGCAACTTTACCTATTGGATATGCTGATGGTTATCGAAGAATATTAAGCAATAAAGCTGAGGTTTTAATAGGTGGAAGAAGAGCATCAATTATTGGTACAGTTACAATGGATCAATGTATGGTAGATGTTAGCCATATAAAAGATGTTGAGGTTGGTGATGAAGTAGTATTATGTGGTTGTCAAGGCCGAGAAGTAATTTCTTTAGCGGAAATGGCAGAATGGACAGAAACAATAAATTATGAGTTTCCGTGTTTAATTAATAGGCGTGTGCCAAGGTATTATTTAAAAAATAATAAGCTTTTAGTAAATCGTGGACATCTTGACAATCTTTAAAATTGCTTTTTTTTCTTGACATCAAAAATGATGTTTAGGTAAAATTAGATGATATGCATAAAGCACTTTAGTATTTACTAATGAGAATAGCAATTATGTTATAGAATATCCGGTCTGCAGTCATAATGACAATAGACCGATTATTTTTGTGATTAAAATTTTATGTGGGGGAGGTTCTATGATGTGCAAGTATATATTTGTAACTGGGGGAGTTGTTTCATCTCTGGGTAAAGGAATTACAGCTGCTTCTTTAGGACGTTTGCTTAAAAGTCGTGGAGTAAAAGTAGATGTACTAAAATTGGATCCGTATATAAACGTAGATCCAGGCACAATGAGTCCTTATCAGCATGGTGAGGTATTTGTAACAGCAGATGGAGCAGAGACAGACCTAGACTTAGGTCACTACGAGCGATTTATTGATATTGAACTAGGACAACGCAATAACGTTACTACTGGTCGTATATATAAATCTGTTATAGATAAAGAACGACGTGGAGATTACCTAGGTGGTACAGTTCAGGTTATTCCTCATATTACAAATGAGATAAAGGAAGACATCAAAAGAGTAGCTACTGAGAGTGGTGCAGACGTAATTATTATTGAAATTGGTGGAACTGTTGGTGACATAGAGAGTTTGCCATTTTTAGAAGCTATACGTCAAATGCAGAGTGATGCAGGTGCTGAAAATACCCTTTATATTCATGCAACTTTAATACCATACTTGCAAAAGGCTGGAGAACTAAAAACAAAACCTACCCAGCATAGTGTAAAAGAACTAAGAAGTATTGGCATAAGGCCAGATATTATTATTTGTAGAACAGAGCATGCAATTGATGATAATATTCGTAAAAAAATATCCCTCTTCTGTGATGTGCCAGAAGAGGCTGTAATTCAGAATGAAGATGCAGATACCTTGTATGCAGTGCCTTTAGTATTAGAGCGTGAAAAACTCGATGAATTAGTTATAAAAAGACTAAACTTAAAATGTGCTGAACGAGATTTAAAAGAATGGCGAGCTATGGTTGACCATATTCGTTCATTAAATAAAGAAATTGAAATAGCATTAGTTGGTAAATATGTTTCACTTCATGATGCTTATTTAAGTGTTGCAGAATCTTTATATCATGCAGGAATAGCTAATGATGTGAAAGTTAAAATAAAATGGGTAGACTCCGAAAAACTTGAAAGCATGAATGTAAATGAAGTGCTTAAAGATGTACAGGGTATATTAGTACCTGGTGGTTTCGGAGACAGGGGTATTGAAGGCAAAATAAAGGCTGCTCAATTTGCCCGTGAAAATAACATACCTTACTTTGGCTTATGTTTAGGAATGCAAATTGCTGTTATTGAATATGCTCGCAATGTTTTAGGCTGGAAAGATGCCCATTCGTCTGAGTTTGATGCTAATACAGAACACCCTGTAATTGATTTAATGATTGCTCAGCGCAATATTAAAGACATGGGTGGCACAATGAGGCTTGGTAATTGGCCGTGTAAGCTAGTAGATAACACCATAACTAAAAATGCATACCAACAAGATATAATACAAGAGCGTCACAGACATCGTTGGGAATTTAATAACGATTTTCTGAATGACTTAACAAATGATGGACTAATTTTAAGTGGTACATCTCCAGATAACGTGTTAGTGGAGTGTATAGAGAACCCAAAACACCCTTGGTTTGTTGGAGTACAGTTTCATCCAGAGTTTAACTCCAGACCGAATAGACCACATCCCCTGTTTAGCAGCTTCATTGCAGCTGCCAAAGAACAATCTGAAAAATAAACTAAAAACGCTCAAAGTAGATATAGTAAATCTATTTTGAGTGTTTTTTTATATTGAAGTTTGCTTTTCTATTTTCTTTTTTAGTTTTCAGACCTCAAAAATACTATTCTTTTCATATTACTGGATTTAAACGATTATAAATTATTATAGTAATTTGTAGGAGGATACTTGTGAAAAAAACAATAATAATCTTTTTAGCAATACTTTATATAAGCTCAGCGCTATTAGTACATGCCCAAGAATACCCTGCAGAAGTTCCTAAAATAAAAGGACAGTCAGCAATTGTGATAGATGCAAAGAGCCATGAAGTTATATACAGTAAAAATGAAAATCAGCAAAAGTACCCAGCAAGTACTACTAAGATGTTGACTGCAATACTGGTATTAGAGAACTGCAATTTACATGAAACAGTAACCATAGATTTTAATTGCGCTAATACCGAAGGCAGTAGCATATACCTGCAACCTGGAGAGCAGTTTACTGTAGAACAGCTATTATATGCCTTATTATTAGAGTCAGCTAATGATGTAGCAGAGTCGCTGGCGTGCCATGTAAGTGGTAGCGTAGCAGAGTTTGGTAAGCTGATGACATTGCGTGCAAAAGAACTTGGAGCCATAAACTCTAACTTTGTTAATCCACATGGCTTACCCAATAAAAATCACTATACAACAGCAGCAGATTTAGCAAAAATAGCCTTACATGCTATTACTATAGAAAAACTTATTGAAATATCTAGCACAGCACGGTATCAAATTCCTGCTACAGAGCTTTACCCGCAGGTTAGATATTTAAAGAATAGCAACAGATTTTTATGGGGGCAAGGGGGTAAACATAGATTTGAATACTTGGGCAAATCAGTAGACATAATGTATCCAACCATCTTAGGGATTAAAACTGGCTATACCAAAGTAGCTGGTAACTGCTTTGTATCATATGCCAAAAAAGAAAATCGAAGTGTTATTTCGGTAGTATTAAAATCCAGTGGTAATGATTTGTATAGAGATACAAGATACTTAGTAGATTATGGCCTATATAACTATGAAACAACACAATCCATAAAAAAAGATCAATTAATCACAAATTTACCAGTAAAATATGGCCTAAAAGATAATGTTGATGTGCTTGCAAAGAACAGCATTTTTATTACCAATAAAAAAGGTGAGCAAAGAAATCTTTTAAAAACCATTAGTATTGCCAATAAGTTGCAGGCTCCAATAAAAAAGGGAACTGTTTTAGGCGAATTAATTTATACTGAGAATGGTAAAGTTGTGGCAAGAGTAAATCTAGTCTCTGCAAGGTCGGTATCACGGTTACAAATATGGTGGATTTATGTTATAGCAATAGTGATTATATTATTTTTATTATTGCTAAAAAACTGGAGCAAAAAAAAATATAAACAGATGCAATAAAATCTTTTAATATATTTAAAATAAACTAAATTTGGCAGGTAAAATGATAGAAAATGGCGAAAGAATAGAAGAACTAATCGGTTAAAGTAAAATTATTAGTATATACATAATCAAACACCCTGCTAGGGCAAATGGTTACCTGATAAACGCACAATAAATAAATTAGTGATTTTACTAAAATCGGTTTATAGATAGATAAATCAGAGAATAAGCAAGCTGAGGTGATAAAGATGAGTGTAACTCAAATGGCATCTATTTGTAAGGATCACATATTTAAAGAAGGTCGCTTAATTGAAAGACTGTTATTTGGCTATTATTTTGGAAACATTCAGCAATACCAATGTTTGGCTGCCTTAAAAGCCTACCAAAACTCCGATGGTGGCTTTGGCAATGGATTAGAGCAAGATATACTTTGCCCTAATAGTAGCGCCATTGCTACAGAAACAGCATTGTTCTACATTGAAATGTTAAATGCTTATCAAGGATCTATTGTAGAGGATATTCATTATTGGGTAAGGCATAATATTAGAGTAGATGGAACAATTAAACACCCTCCTATCGATTTTCACAAATACCCAACCCAACCCTGGTGGAGTAAAGTAGATAAATGGCGTTCATTAGCTATTATAGGTCAATTAAAAAGGCTTAAAAAGTTTTATGAAAACGACCTTTGTGAAGGCTTAAAAACCCTAAATAAAGCATTTATACTAGAACGAGATATTAAATTTTACGATTATCCATACTATTTATATAACTATGCCCTTTTTGGCTCTAGTAACCCCTCAATCGAACACCTTTTGAGAAATTTACCAGAGTTTTTAGAGCAAAATAAACAATATTATCCACTGTTTAGTAGATACTGGCATTGGTTACTACCTGAAGTACCCTCCGAAATAATAAAAGGTGAACTAAATACAATAGTTAAAGACATTAAAATTAACGGAAAACTCCCCAATCCCTATACAGATTTACCCGCCTGGAACGCAACATTTACCTTAGACGCATTAATGATACTTAATAAATTAGAACATAACTAGGTCAAGGCAATAGCCTTGGTTCTTTTTTTATAAAATGGGGTCAGGCTTTAAAAATTTAATAACTTTTATTTTATGCTCCAAATAAAAATACTTTAGATAAATTAGTTAAAAATAACACAACAATAAAAATCACTGAATAGATATATATTAGGTGATTTAAATGAAAGAAATAATAATAAAGAATATAGCTAGTTATAAGATACCATTTCAAGATGTAACTATGCTAAATGTTGACCTAGAGTATCCGGGAATAATTTGTAAACATATACATAAACAATGTAAAAGTAAAATTTTTAATGCCTATTACCGCAAAAAAGTGGTAGAGTTTAGTGACTATGCTCTCAAAAAACTTTATCCGTCTGCAACTAAAGAGTATGAATTTAGATTAGAAGAGGATTTTCCATTTAACCCTTATTTCTTAGAGAGTAACTATGTAGTTAAGTATTTTAACTACCCTATTATTAGTCTTTACATGGATAAATATGAGTTTACAGGTGGAGCTCATGGCATGACCTTTAGAGATAGCCAAACCTGGAATTTAACTTATGGTAAAAAGCTAACACTTTCTAAATTATTTAAAAAGAACTATAGCTATAAAAAAATTATTTTAGAAGAAATAAAAAAACAAGCCCATAAAAGAGAAGATAGTAAAGCAGATATTTACTTTGATCAACTAGCTGAAAGTATTGAGCGTTATTATGACTCTAAAAACTTTTACCTTACAAGACAGGGTATAGTAATCTATTATCCTTTATATACCATTGCTCCTTATTCAGAAGGTATACAAGAGTTTTTAATATCATATAAAATGTTTAAAGGAAATATTTTATACAGATTAGGCAAAACCATATGGGATAAATAAAAAGTTGCTAACTGCAACTTTTTATTTAAATGGACAAGCCATTTTTTCTAAATGATGATATACTATAAAATATATATTTATAGAGAAGAGGAACCCCTAATGGGTGATGTGCTAATAGTTGATGGTTACAATGTAATACATCAACATGAGCAACTTAAAAAAATTTTTATGAAAAGTATGGATGATGCTAGATTTCGTTTAATAGAAATATTAGCTAACTATGTAAGTTATATAGGCTGGACTTTAATGATAGTATTTGATGCCCATAAAGTAAAAGATGGTATTGGTAGTTGTGAACAGTATGATAGTAATACGCATATTGTGTTTACAGGTAAAAATGAAACTGCAGATAGTTTTATTGAAAAAATGGTGCACGATATGACAAATGAATGTAATATTTGGGTCGCTACGTCTGATAAAGACGAGCAATACTATGTAATGACTCAAGGGGCTAATAGAATTTCTGCTAGAGAGTTATGGATTAAAATAACAGATGCTGAAAATAAAATGATGGAAAACAAAAAAATAAAGCACCAAACTATTCAGAATAATTTTTTAAAAAACCGGATAGACTCAACTGTAAGAGATCGGTTAGAAAAGATGAGAAGAGGTTTTTATTAAGAATAAAATGAACATTGAATATTTATCATTAAACAATTTTGATATAGAGTCAGTATTAATGTTATTTAATAAAGTGTACTCAGATTATTATTGGCCAAATCAACACACATTAACTAGTTTGAGCGAATTAATAGACTATATGAATATAGATAAATGCTTATCAACAATAGTTACCAAAAATAATAAGCTGATTGGCTTAGCTTTAGTTGCTAAACGTGAAAGCTATAGTTGGTTATACTGTTTTGGCATAATTCCTAGTGAAAGAAATTATGGTTATGGTAAACAGTTTTTAACTTATTTACTAAATATAAACAATAATAATAACATAAAACATATGGGATTAGAGGTGCTACTGCAAAATAAAAGGGCTCGTAATTTATATTATAAAAATGGGTTTAAAAGATATTGTTATTTAGACTCATATTCATTATCTGGAGCAATGCAAGTTAGTAAGTATCAGCAATACTCTTATCAAGAAACTTTAACAGATGAGGCTTATAATAAATACCAAAACCTACCCAAAAACAATGATGTTTGGTCTAGGCGCTATAATACTTTATTAAAAAGAAAAATAAATTGGCTAACAGCGTATTATAAACAAGAGCCTGTAGCTATACTTGGCTACAATAACCATAAATCTTTGTCTATTTATAGATTAGATTCTTTAGACCAGTTTCACTCTGAGCGTGCATTACATAAGCTATTAGATGTCGCTCAAATTAACAACCCTCAGTGTGTCAGAAAAGTTGTGGTAAATATAAGCCATAATAATATATTTGAAAACAAAATAATAAACTGTGTTGGTTTTAAAAGATTTGTAAGGCAGGAGTATTTGTTAAGAATAACTTGTTAAAACAACACCCCTTTTCTAAACTTTTACATTTGGAAATTGGGGTGCAGTTTACATATGCTTCTATATTAATTTAAAATTATAAAGCACTATTTACTTTAGACAGACTGTTTTACTACACTTTTAAACAAGCAAAAAAACCTTTTTCAATAATATTTTTTATATAATGATAAGCTTGCTCTGGTGGTTCTCTATTTTCTGTTTTTAGCCAATCCATAGCCAAATAGGAGAAAGCAGCGCTGTAACAATTACATAAAATCTTGGCAGGAACCAAGGGGTCTTCTTTTAAATTGAGTCTTTCTACCCATAGTAAAAGTAACTCTTCTACCCTTTTTTTTAGGTAAACGCTAAGTGATTCATAACCCTCTGTTTCAAAGGCATTTTTATAATATAAAGAATTTTTTTCAAAATATTTTAACATATGAAGTATGGCAATCATTGGCTTAGTTTTTAACTCCTCTTGAGTAACTAAGTCATCTGCCATTTTCTCTAAATTATTTAACTCATCATCTAAAATCTTATATAATAAATCATATTTATCTTTGAAATGATAATAGAAGGTAGCCCTATTTACTAAGGCTTCGTCTGCAATATGTTTAACTTTTATATCCTCAAACTTTTGCTTTTTCATTAATTCAATCATGGCTTTTTTCAAAGCTCGCTTAGTTTTTATTACCCTCAAATCAATTTTTTCAGACATTTATGGCCTCCTGTTGTATATTAAACATAAATAAACTATTGTATATATTTATTCTATAATTCTTTATTTATAATAGCAATAAAATTAAACACATTAACTACCAAAATAGCAATTAACATATATTGCATTTCTACAACATACTATACCTAAAAACAACAATTATAGACAGATTATGCCTTTTTACTAGGGTTAAAATAATCTTAAATACGTTGTTTTTTTGTATTATTAATTGTAATTACAGGTAATCATAATGCTATAATTAAAGTTAATAGTTTTAATAAATAATTCTTCTAAAAACAGAGTTTAATAACTATAGTAAATTTTGTGATAGCAAATAAATTACTTGTGCAGGGGAGCATAATAAAAATAAAATAATGGAGAGGTTAAAATGAAGAAGTTAGCAACTACACTCATAATTATAGTGCTTAGTATTTGTGTGATAACTGCATGCCAAACAAATAAAATAGTAGATAAGGATCCAGTTATTCAGCCAGTGAGTGTTAAAACATTACAAAACGAAAAAACAGATAAAACTCTTAACTATGTAGGCACAATTGTTGCCGATGATTTAGTTAAATACAGCTTTAAAACAGGTGGAAAGCTACAAACAATAAATGTGCAAAAAGGTGACAAAGTAATTGGCGGCACAGTATTAGTAGCTTTAGATAAAAGTGATTTACAGCTTTCTGTAAATGCGGCTAAAGCCCAAATGGATGCTGCCAAAGCTGTTTATAATAAGGCTGTAGCAGGGTCTTCTGAAGAAGATAAAAACAATGCCAAAATAAACCTCCAAAAAGCTGAGAATGCCTATAATTATTCTAAAGATAACTTAGCACGCATAGAAAAGCTTTACAATGCTGGTGGAGTATCACAGAGTGAGTACGAAGGAGCTCAGTTAGATGTTGACATAAAAAAAGCAACCCTAGATCAAGCACAAGGTTTGTATAATCAAGCAATTAAAGGGGCTCGTCAAGAGGATATAGATGCCGCTCGTGCCCAGTATAATCAGGCCAAAACAAACTATGAGCACAAAAAAAAGCAGTACAATGAAACTACTTTGGTTTCGGGTATTAGTGGTTATGTAGCTGAAATATTATTTGAGGCTGGTGAAATAGTTGGCGCTGGTTATCCGGTAGTAGTAGTACGTAGTGAAAATCAGGTTGTTAATGTAGGTTTATCTCAACAAGATGTAAACGAGGTTAAAGTAGGGGATAAAACTAAAGTGAAAATTGGAGAAGAAACTGTTGATGGTGTAGTTACAATGATATCTGAAATGCCTAATAGTGACACCCGTACTTATGACACCGAAATAGCCTTATTAGAGGGTAAGTTTAGGCTGGGTATGGTTGCCGAGGTAAAAATTATAGTAGGTGAGTTTGAGGGCATTTGGATACCACTAGATAAAATTATGTTTTCGGGAGAAGACTTTGTGTATATAGTAAATGAAGATAAAATAGAGCGTCGTTCTATAACTCTACTAGAAACACGTGGCAGTAAGGTTTTAGTAGACGGCTTGGCCGAAGGCGATAGGTTGGTAATAGCCAACTCAGGTCAAGTTAAACCCGGCGATAAAGTTAAAGTAGTAAGCGAGTAAGGGGGCTTATTACGATGAGTAAATTATTAAAGAACGTTATAAAATACCGAAAAATCAGCCTTTTTCTTGTAGGAATAATAGCCCTAGCAGGTATGTATAGTTATTATATGTTACCTCGTAACGAAATGCCCGACGTACCAGCTCCAGTTGCTGTAATAACAGCCGTTTATCCAGGGGCTACTCCAGCAGATATTGATAGGCTTGTAGTAGATAAAATTGAAAAAGAGCTCGTGGAACTAGAGGGTTATGATTATGCCCAGTCTTATATTTACAATAGTTATGCCTTTATACTCTTACGTATGGACTTTGGTATTGATACCACAAAAACCTGGGATGAATTAAGGCGTAAAATGGAAGATGTGCAAAAAGAGTTGCCTACAGAGTGTCAAACAATAGACATTGATACCGATATTATGGAAACAGCAGGCATGATATTAGCCCTTACTGGTGAAAACTATTCTTATGAAGAGTTAAACACCTATGCCGAGGATTTGTCACGCCAGTTAAGCAAAATAAAGGGCATGACCCGTTTTGAAATAGAAGGAAAACAAGATAAAGAGGTTATTATTGATATAGATTACAAGCTCTTAAACCAATATAACTTATCTTTAAATGATATATTAAACTTAATAAGGGGACAAAATATTGAAATTCCATCGGGTACCATTACAGATGGATCGAGTACCCTTAATGTTAAAACAGATGGTACATTCTCTTCATTAGAGGATATAAAAGCTATTGTTGTTGGCATATCAACAAATAATGGAACAGTTTTAAGGCTTTCAGACATAGCAGATATTAGTTTAAAGATCTCAGATGATATGTATAGGGTTAAACATAATGGTCAAAATGCTATTTTGCTTACTGGATTTTTTCAAAAGGGAACTAACATAGTTTTAACAGGTAAAAATGTAGAAACTGTTGTAAGCGACTTTATTAGTAATCTACCAGAAGGAGTTACAGTAGACAAAGTTTTAGATCAACCCTATGATGTAAAAAAATCTGTTAATAACTTTGCTATGAGCTTATTGCAGGGCATTTTATTTGTAATTGCAGTAGTTTTCTTTGGCATGGGTTTAAGAAATGCCATTATAGTATCTACTGCTATACCGCTATCTATTTTGGTAACCTTTGGGGTCATGATTATGACAGGCGTAGAACTGCATACCATATCCATAGCCTCCTTAATAATAGCCTTAGGTATGTTAGTGGATAATGCCATAGTAGTTAGTGATGCTATTCAAAATAGATTAGATGATGGAGAAGAAAAATTAAATGCATGTGTTAATGGTGTTAAAGAGGTAGCTATACCAGTTTTAACTTCAACCTTAACAACAATTGCAGCTTTTTCACCTTTTTTATTAATGGACTCTATAGCAGGTGAGTTTATGATTACTTTACCTAAAATCATCATAACCTCATTAACTGCATCTTATATAATTGCTTTATTTGTAACACCCACAATGGCGTATATATTCTTTAAGCCAAGCGAGCAAAAACACGATAAATCTAAAATTGTGAGAGGCTTTTTTGATAAACTATTAGCACGCGCCATGAAAAATAAAAAAATGACTGTTGTTTTGGCTTTTGTAATGATTATTGGAGCAGGGATATTGGTAATGCAACTACACTTGCAGTTTTTCCCATTTGCAGATAAAGACCTTATGTTTATAGATATAGAGGCCGAAAGAAACATAAATATTGAAACTACTAAACAAGTAACAGATCAAATAGAAGAAATAATTAAGGATCAAAAAGAAATTCTACAATACACAACCTCTTTGGGTGGGGGTTTACCAAAGTTTTATACAACAGTATTTAACTATAAAAAATCAGCTAGTACTGCTCAAATACTCATGAAAGTTGACTTGAGTGAAGGAGAATTTGACGATTATAGTCAATTACTTGAGGAATTACAGCGTAAAATAGATGAAAAAGTAATGGGTGGCAAGGCCACTGTAAGAAGATTAGAATTGGCTGAATATATTGGTAACCCTGTTCAAGTAAGGCTCACAGGTGATAATTTAGCCCAATTAGAGTCTGCGGCCGAAATAGTAAAACAACAGCTATACAGTATACCTGGGGTCACCAATGTAAACGACAATTTTCCAGATAGAATGTATGAATATAACGTAAATGTAGATAACGATAAAGCTGCCTATATGGGCTTAACTAAGTACGATATTCAAAACGAAGTCAGCATTGCTTTAAGAGGTAGAATTGCTTCAACACTAAGGTATCGTGGTGAGGACTTTAATATAAAAATTAAAAGCAACAACAATTTTCCAGATAGAATGTATGAATATAACGTAAATGTAGATAACACTAATAAAAAAACACTGCTAAAAAATGTGGCAGAGCCTCAACCACTTGCAACTATTCCTGGGTTGTATAGGTACGACCGAGACTACGCAATTGTAGTTGCAAGTGACTTGCTAAATGGTTATGAAGCCAAAGATATAGTTAAAGTATTAAATGATAAACTTAATGAAGTAAATTTATTAGGTGTTCAGGTGAGCTATGATGGTGAACAAGCCAAAATTAAAGAGAACTTTGGTGATATGGGTAAACAGGGTGTATTTGCAGTTTTAATGGTTTATTTAATACTGCTATTTCAGTTTAGATCGTTTAGACAACCTTTTATTATTTTATTAACAATACCTTTATCGGCAATAGGCTCAATATGTGGATTATACCTAACTCGACATCCTTTAAGCTTTACTGCGCTTATGGGTATGATAAGCTTAATGGGAATAGTAGTAAATAATGCTATAGTGTTAATAGACTACATTAATAGAGCCCGCAGTGAAGGTGAGCCAATTCAGCAGGCTTGTTTAAAAGCAACCAATAAACGCTTTAGACCAATAATCCTAAGCACTACAACAACCTTTATTGGTATGATACCTTTACTATTCTCGGGTAGTGATTTATTTGGACCTATGTCTATTTCACTTATGTTTGGTTTACTAGTTTCTACAGTATTAACCTTAGTTGTTGTTCCTGTAGTATACAGTATGCTTGAAAAAAGACTGAAAAAAATCTTGAAAAAACAGAAGAGAGTGTAGTAGTATTAGAATAATAAGAGGTGATTTAGTGCGGAAAAAAAGCAAATTAGTGTTAATAACCATAATATTATTATCTATAACAGTGTTGGTAACAGCTTGTAATAAAAAAAACAATGAAGTTTTAGGAACAGATTTTTCGGAGTTTACAACAACAGATTTAGATGGCAATGAAGTTACTAATGAGGTATTTAAAGATAACGATGTAACACTAGTATTTTTATGGGGAACAGGTTGACCATCGTGTATTCAGGAGTTTCCTGAGCTCGTAAAGCTAGAAGCAGAATTGCCAGATAATACTGCTATTTTAGGTATTTTAACCGATGTACAAAATGCCAGCTCGGCTAAAAAAGTGGTTAATGAAACTGGTTTTAAATCAAAAAATATACTCAGTAATAAAGAAATATATAATAGCTATCAAAAGGTACAATATATACCTTACACCATGTTTGTAGATAATGAAGGCAAGGTTGTTGGAGAAGATTTTTCTGGTAAAAAAGACCTAGAAGCCCTTAAAGAGTTCTTAGACATAGCGTTAAAGGCAGTTGAGTAATATGAATAAAAGGCGAATAGCTAAAATAACTATTGTAGTATCTTTAGTGTTTATTGCAGTAGGTATAACCCGAGGTGAAGTGCAAGAGGTTTTTACAAAGGCCATTAATATATGTTTGGAGTGTATTGGCATTGGTTAATAAAAGAAAATTTGTTCAACTAATTACGGCCTTAATTACCAACCTAAACATCAAAGGCTTTTTTACGGGTACTATTTATCAGGGTATAATAAAAAAAATATGTGTGCCGGGGCTAAACTGTTATTCATGCCCCGGTGCTTTAGGTTCTTGCCCTATTGGTGCCCTGCAGGCGGTTATAGGTTCAATACGGTATCAAATATCATATTATGTACTTGGCCTAGTAGCGCTTTTCGGAGCAATAGCTGGTAGGTTTATTTGTGGCTGGCTGTGTCCGTTTGGTTTAATTCAGGAGCTTCTATATAAAATTAAAACCCCAAAACTAAAATGGACAAGTAAAAACAGCTTTTTGCGTTTTGGTAAATACCTAATATTAATTATATTTGTTATCTTACTACCCGCCTTAGTTGTTGACTTTGTAGGGCTTGGGGCGCCTGCTTTTTGCAAGTATCTCTGCCCAGCAGGAACACTTGAGGCAGGTATACCATTAGTGGCAACTAATACCCAATTGCAGGCAATAACAGGCTTTTTATTTACTTGGAAAATAGCTCTATTAATAATAACTATTGTAGCTTCCATTATAATTTTTAGGCCGTTCTGTTATACCGTGTGCCCGTTAGGTGCTATTTATGCCTTATTTAATAAAATATCTCTATACCAAATTAACTATAATAAAAGCTCTTGTACCTCTTGTGGGGCCTGTGTTAGAGCTTGTAAAATGAATATAGATATTACTAAAACAACAACAAGTGCAGAGTGTATACGCTGTGGAGATTGTGTTAATGTTTGCCCAACTGGGGCTTTGAGTTCGGGTTTTAAAACCAAACAAGATTTATGCAAAAATCAGCAATAAAACAACAACTTTTACTAAGCTCCCATGTTTACTTTGTCGAATTATATAACATAGTGTTTATTATAAAAATTAAAAACTAAGAAATACTAAAATATATTGTTATAATAATAAAATAATTGGCTTATGTTCTGATAAAAAGCCATTATTAAGGAGGTAAATATTAAATGACTAAATTGAGAGAACTATATTACTGCTCTATTTGCAAAAATGTAACAGAGGTTGTACATGAAGGCGCTCCTGCTTTAGTATGTTGTGGTAAACCAATGCAAAAACTTGAGGCTAAAAACAGTGATACAGGTTTAGAAAAACATGTACCTGTAGTAACAGAAAAAGATAATGGCATACATGTTTGTGTAGGTAGCATTAATCACCCCATGACTGAGGAGCATAGTATTAACTTTATAGAAGTTTTAACAGAAAATAAAGTATTAAGAGCAGAATTAAAACCTAATGATAAGCCAGAAGCATATTTTAATGTGTGCCCTAAAGAAGTTAAACAGGTAAGAGCATACTGCAATTTACATGGTTTGTGGAAGGCTTAATAGTAAAAAAGTTAATTTAAATACATAGGAGTAGCCTTATAGTAAATTAAGGCTACCCTTTTAATTTTCAAAATTCTTATAAAGTGACTTATAGCCACAAAAAAAGGAGCCATTTCTGGCTCCAATTCGGGGTAAAAGGGGGTTAGCCCAATATTGTTTGTAAATCTTGCTCTGGGGTAGTTATAGGGTGTAAGTCAAACATCGATACCAACACATCTAGTACATTAGAGGAGAAAAATGCAGGCAACGTGGGACCAATGTATATATTTTTAATACCAAGAGCAAGCAAAGATAACAAAATACATACCGCTTTTTGCTCGTACCAAGATAAAACAAGGGTTAATGGTAGTTCATTTACATCACACTCAAAGGCTTTAGATAAAGCAACTGCCACCTGAATTGCCGAGTAAGCATCGTTACACTGACCCATATCCATAATGCGAGGTAGTCCACCAATTTCACCAATGTCTAAATCGTTAAATCGAAATTTACCACAGGCTAGTGTTAAAACTATAGAATCATTTGGTGTTTGTTTAACAAAATCTGTGTAATAGTTTCTACCAGGTTTAGCACCGTCACAACCACCAACTAAGAAAAAGTGCTTTATTGCTCCATCTTTTACAGCACTAATAACCTTGTCGGCTACACCTAATACAGTACTGTGCCCAAAACCTGTTGTTAAAACAGAGCCACCATTTATACCTGTAAACTGGGTATCCTCACTAAAACCACCAAGCTCTAAAGCTTTGTTAATAACAAGCGTAAAGTCTTTATGCCCGTTATTTTCTTTATTAATGTGAATTAGTTCCGGATAACCCACTACATCTGTAGTAAACACTCTGTCTTGATAACTAATACGGGGTCTCATTAAGCAGTTTGTGGTAAATAAAATCGGTGCAGGCAAATTATCAAATTCCTTTTGCTGATTTTGCCAAGCAGTACCATAGTTGCCCTTTAAGTGGCTATACTTTTTTAGCTCTGGATAACCATGGGATGGTAACATTTCACCGTGAGTATAAATATTAATTCCTTTACCCTCTGTTTGCTCAAGTAACATTTTTAAATCGTGTAGATCGTGTCCGGTAATTACAATGAAAGGACCTTTTTCAACATTAGTAGTTACCTGAGTAGGAACTGGGTGGCCATAGGTTGAGGTATTAGCTGTATCTAATAAACCCATACATTTGAGATTAATATGACCAAACTCCATTAATAATCCAAGCCATTCTTCAACGGTGTGTTCTTCAGCTAAGGCTTTCATACCTTTAAAGAACCAAGCAGTTACTTCTGTGTCTTCATGTCCTAAAATATAGGCATGCCAAGCGTATGCAGCCATTCCTCTCATACCAAGTAACAGAGTTGAACGTAAAGAAACCACATCTTCGTTGCCTTGCCATAAAGCCTCTGGCGCTAAATCTTGGGCGTCTCCATAATTGCTTTTTTCTTCTCTAACTAGCCGAATTAGCTCTTTAATTCGCTCGTCATCAAAATTAACATTGGTGATAGTAGCAAATAAACTCTGCATCATTAACTCATTAGCAGTTTTGCTAGTCTCTTTTTCATATGTCGCCCTTGCTAAACCAACTAATGACCCTGTTAACTCGTCTTGTAAATTAGCTGTACTTGCTTGTTTACCACAAACGCCTACTTTGGTACAACCTTTACCGTTTACAGTTTGTTCACACTGAAAACAAAACATATTATTGTCCATTTAAAAACCTCCAGAATTATATTGAGTAAATTTTAGTACTGTTATTTTGTTACTAATAATTACTGTTAAAAAAAATCACTTTGTTGCTCTGTACATCACAGTTTTAATTAAAGCTCTTTGGACTTGGTGCCTTTACAATAAAAAACTCTAATACTTCACTATGAGCATTGCTTACATTCATTTTTGTTTTGTAAGGAATATTAACTATACTACCTGTAGGGTAGCTATGAGAGTCTTGATCGTTTAGTTGTAAGGTAATTGTTCCTTTAACAACAATTAAGTACACATGTGAATTTGAATAGTGTTCTGGTAAACATTCGCCGTTAGGTAAAACTGCATGGTTTATGTCAGCATTATTATCACTAATAACTCTCTCAATTAACTTTTTACCTTTTTCTAGCGTAAAGTTATAAAGCTTCTCTACCATTACAATACCTCCTATTATTTATTAATGGATTCATAATCCTTAAAGCCAAATTACTTTGGTGCAGAGTTTGGGCAATAATAAATTACCCAAACATATATCACCAAGAGCGAGTTCTAATTCTCTTTTATATTTCCTTCTGAGGTTATAGTAACAACTTGCCAAGGTAGCATTTTACCACTATTTATTAATGCTTTTTTCACAGCATGTTCCATACCGCCACAGCAAGGCACTTCCATTCTTAAAACAGTTATGTTTTTAATATTATTATTGCTTATAATTGCTGTTAACTTTTCGCTATAGTCCATAGCATCGAGCTTAGGGCAGCCAATAATAGTAATTTTATTTCTCATAAAATCTTGGTGAATATTTGCATATGCAAATGCAGTACAATCAGCAGCAACTAGCAAACTAGCATTATTAAAATAAGGGGCATTAACAGGCACTAATTTAATTTGCACAGGCCATTGTTGTAATTGAGAAGTTGGCTTAAGCTGTGCAGGTGCAGTAGGGGTAGCCTCTTTTTTAGCTAACATCATAGCTTTAGATCCAGGGCAGCCACCACCATTATGGGGTATTTTTGTAGCTGCTTTTTTCTTCATATTAGCTTTAACAGCCTCAACATCAAATTCAGCAGCTTCACGTTCAATTATTTTAATTGCTCCGGTAGGACATTCGGGCAAACAATCACCTAAACCATCACAATAAGAGTCGGATATAAGCTTGGCTTTGCCATTTATCATTTGCAAAGCACCCTCGTGACAGGCATCTACACATAAACCACAGCCATTACACTTAGCTTCATCAATTTGAATAATCTTTCTTTTCATATTTATACCTCCATTAAGGAATAGTCATATTTTTAGGTCAATTACGTTGAGTAATCTCAAGGTTGTGTTGTTACTGTTAGTATAATATAATAATAGTAGCTAATCGGTAGCTATAGCTACCAAGTGTAAGAGGTGGTTAAAATAATTGAGTTATACTCTAAAGTACTTGAAAAAGCAACTTTATTTAGCGATATAGAGCCTTATAATATTCATGGTATGGTTAGTTGTTTAAAACCACGTATAGAACACTTTAAAAAATATGATTTTATTACAATGGCAGGAGATACCTTTAAAGAGTTAGGGATTATTCTAAAAGGTGAAGCAATAGTTATAAAAGAAAATGCCGCTGGAAACAGAGTAATTATGATGACCCTTAAACCAAGTGATATGTTTGGTGAAATGGTAGTATTTTCGGAAAAAAGCAAGTGGCCTGCAACTGTGCAGGCACAAAAAGATTGTACAGTTTTCTTTTTATCTAAAACCAAAATAATAGGCGAGTGTGATAAAGTTTGCCCATGGCATAAACAAATGATTCAAAACATGCTTAAAATAACCTCTATGAGAGCACTAAAACTCAATAAGCAAGTAGAGTATTTAACCATAAAAAGCATGAGAGTTAAACTAAGTACTTATATATTAGAGCAATATAACAAATGCCTAAAAAATACCTTTGAATTACCACTAAAACGAAATGAACTAGCAGACTACCTAAATGTTTCACGACCCTCAATGTCTCGTGAAATGGGCAGAATGAGAGATGAGGGTTTAATAGACTTCTATAAATCTACCGTAAAGATTATAGATATTGAGGGTTTAAAGAGCTTTGTATAAAATAAAAACATCTGTCGACCCCTAATAGTGTAAAAACCCTAGGGGTACGACAGATTATTTTTTTATTGTGATTATAATGAATTTAATAATTATTTAAATTTATAAATTAAAACTTTTAAAAAATACCCTGACATCGACAGATTTGACACATAAAAGCATTGTATTTATAATGAAAAATGGCTGCGCTATTGAAATATAACCATAGTGGAATGTAAATGATTTTGTTTGATCTTCGGCAAAGTATAAACTCTTGGTTGAAATATAACCATAGTGGAATTATTTTTATTTAAGGTAATAAAAAACCAATGAACAAAAATTCATTGGCTTTTATTTATTTATTTAAATACTCATCAATGTGGTAAAGCAGTGTTGCCATTTTACCTATACTTATAAATTCATCTTCTGTAGTTTGCTGATATATCTCTAAGCTGTTAAGGTATGTTAAAAGTTTAGGATTATTAGCAAAGCTATTATTTATATCGGTTTTTTGTAGATCTTTAACTGTTTTACAAGGTAGATATTCGCCCTCTAGTGTTAGCTCTCTGCGTTTAACTATTTCTTGAACCAGCCAATTATATTCACCTGTATTAATTATTCTATCTACTAAGTAATCATTGTTATAGTTTCCACATACTAAAGCATATTGTCTTATAAAACTTATACCTGTATAGTATTTATGGTTTAGAAATTTATCCTTTATTTCAAACTCTGGCAAGTATGCGCCATTGTTAATCAACTGGTCTTGTAGTGATTTAACGAGAGTGCTATCTTTGCTTAGTGCACGTACATTTACATTATTGTTTTTGGCAATAATTGCAGCAACACCAGCGGCTTCACCAGTACACATTCCTACAGGAACCATTCGAGCGCTACCATGAGCTAGTGAATCAAAACCAGCACTTCTGCCAACAATTAGTAAATTGTCTATATTTAGTGGAACTAAAGACCTAAATGGTATAGCGTACTGGTTGGGGTTACCCAGTATTAAGGCATAAGTTTTGGGTGCTGTACCCTGCATATCTACAGGATAAGAGCCTAAGGCGATTCTATCTTCTTGGTCTCTATTCTCTAAAACATCAGTAATAGTTAATCGGTACTCTGTAACAAAATGGCGAGACTCTCTTATGTATAGCTCAGGGGCAATTGCATCAAGTTTAATATTCTCCATTCCCGGAACTTGTTCTCTGAAAAAGGGTATTATCTCTGCTATTTCTTGTTTAGCTATTTGTTTAGCACTCTCTATGCTTATAGGGTCCAAAGGATTAATTTGAAAAATTCTTAAGGCATTTATCATAATCCTGCCATCTGGCTCCCTAGCAAAGTTTGGTCCACGCAATTCTGCATTTTTATTTATTGGTTTATATAATTTATTAAAGTTCTTAAAACCCCAAGCTGTATTATTAGTTGATGAACTGTATTTATCTCCATCATTTTTTAGATGTTTTCTTAGTTTAGACCAGCCTTTATTGGTCATACCTTTAAGGCTAAATACTTGAGTTACAGCCATTCCGAATTTTGCTCCACCAATGTCTTCATAACCAAGGGTAAAAGGAGCACCAGCTAGCGCAGCTATATCTCCGTCTTGGGTTGCATCTATTAAAGTATTACAAAAGTATGTATATTCTTCGTTGTTATTATTTGCAGTTATGCCAATTATTTTGTTGTCTTTTAATTGAGGCTTTATATCGTTCATATTTAGCATTAGGGTAATGTTTTTTTCTTTAGATAACAGGTTGTTAAATACTTTATCTGCTGTTTTTATACTAAAAGCAATTCCCTCAATTTGTTTGTAAAATTCTTTGAATATACCTTGGGTAACTAATACTTTATTTTTGTTATAGTTCATGTCTAAAAAATTTAGCCAACCTAAGGTAAATAATCCCCCTACTTTATCTCTTTTATCTATTAAAAGAACTTTACCTCCTGCTCTAGCAGCTGCAATTGCGGCAGATATTCCCTCTGGGTCACTACCAACCACAATTACACTAAATTCGTTATCATTGTATTCTTCGTGAATAGCTGGTATTTTTTGTTGGCGTGATTCACTAAGAGGTGGTACTGTACTTTGTTTAGTACATCCTATTAAAATTAAAAGTAATAATACTACCATAATTATTTTTTTTATATGCATCATTTACCTCCATCTGTTAAAGTTCATAGATAATGCCATCATTTAGTATTGCACATTGTAGTTGATTATGCAAATAAAAAATAATATAATTTTAATATTGTAAAATATAGCTAATTTGATTACCAATGTACGATAAAAGAATAAGTTTTAAGGAGAACTATGAAAAAAAATGTATTTAATATAGGCTTTATAATAATTCTATTTTTTGTAGTATTTTGTGGATGTAATAATGAATATAGTAGTAAAATGCTTGATGATCCAGATAGCCATCAGCAATTGAAATCTGTTACAATTAAGCAAGGTGATATAGTAAATAAGGCAGAAGCAAATTTTATTAAAATTGATTATTTAGCTAAATATTTTAATTTAAGCTTACAGCATAATGATAAAGATTCATTTCATACAATTAAAGGTAAAAGTAGAGTATTGTACTTAGCTGAAAAAAGTGAAATAAAAGATAATTATACCTGTGTTTATAATGATAATTGGCAAGAAACCTACATATCGTCTTTTGTAAAAAATAATGAATTCTATATTCAACTTGAAGATGTATTAGCTTACTTTAATATTACAGATTATAGAGTTGATGTTGAAGAGGTTAGTTCTGTTAATTCTAAGAATTCAAATTTAAAAGTTCCAATACTTTTATATCACTATTTATTACCAGAAAAAGATATGAAGAAAGAATATTGGCATAATGATTCAATCATGACAGTAGAAAATTTTGAACGTACGATTGATTTTATTTATAAACAAGGCTATAAAACAATTTCCTTTAAAGATTATGTTGCTGCTTACAATGGCTTAAAAGAAATTCCCGAAAAAAGTGTTATTATAACCTTTGATGATGGTTATTACAGTGATTATAAATATGCCTATCCAATATTAAAAAAGTATGGTTATGTAGCTAGTAGTTTTGTTATAACAAGGTTTGTTTATGAAGATGATCCATATGGTTTAGCAAAAGAATTTCAATATGAGGCACTACCTTATTTAACATGGAACTCAATGAACAGTATGAGAGATGTATTTTCATTTCATTCCCATACCCATAATTTTCACAGAAAAGGCGATATAGGACCGTATTATAAAGAAAAATCTTTATCCTTAATTAAAGAAGATTTAATAAAGTCTGATGAGATTTTACGAAGTAGAAATTATAATAATGTAAAAATACTCGCCTATCCTTATGGGTATTATAATAATAAAGTAGTTAATTTATTAACAGAATTAAATTATGATATGGCGTTAACTGTGAAACCAGGAAGCTCCTGTTTAACGCATGGTATATATCAACTAAAGAGATATGTTATATTTAATAGAACAAGCAATGAAAAACTCAGTAGAATTTTGCACAATAGATAGTTATAATAATAGAGGGTTAGCTAGTAATAGCTAACTTTTTTTAAACCATAAAACAATGGGAGAAATAATGAAACATATTTTAAAATATAAAAATAGAGTAATTGAATATAATCTTAAATGGTCTAGTCGACGAAAATCAGTAGCATTAAAAATAAACAATCAAGGTGAATTGATTATAACAGCACCTTTAGGCATTAGTGAGCAAGAAGTAAATAGAATAGTTTTAAAAAAAGCTAAATGGATTTTTAATAAACTAAAACAAGTACAAGAAATGCAACAAACTATACCAAGGTATTTATATGTATCTGGAGAGTATTTTTATTTTTTAGGGCAGCAGTATGAACTTAAGGTTATAAAGGCAGATTTTTTAGCTCCACTTGTAAATATTAAAGATAATATTTTACTAGTAAAACTGCCTTGTAACCTAGAGCAAGATAAAATAGCTTTAGTAGTTAAAAATGAAATAGAAGCTTTCTTTTGTAACAAAGCTTTAAAAATAATTGAAGATAGGGTTAATTACTATAAGGATATTATAAACGTAAACCCTAATAAAATAACTTTACGTAATCAAAAAACCCGTTGGGGAAGTTGCTCTTCTTTAGGTAATATAAGCATTAACTGGCGAATAACGCTTGCTCCACTTAAAATAGTTGACTATATTGTAGTACATGAGTTATGCCATTTAAAAGTATTAAACCACTCTAAAGAATTTTGGCTGTTAGTTGCTAAGTATATACCTAATTATAAAGAGTGTGAAAAATGGTTAAAACAGCACGGGCATAAGTTAATTATTTAAAAATGTAAAATAGTTAGAGCAATACTACCTGCTTAGTAATACTATATAACAGTAAGATTGTTGAAAATGCATGTTCTTTGTAAAACTATATTTTTGCTTAAAAGGTAAAAGATTATGTGTAGGAACTCTTTTTATACGTATTTTAGCATATTAATGAATACTGCATTGTATTACATTATTCTGTTAAAGTTTTAGTGTCTTAACAGCAAACATTTTCATCAATCTCACGCTAGTTAATAGTTATGTGTTATACACATTAAAAGTTATAGTATTTCACTTAGGAGGTGGAGTTAATAAAAAAGAGTAATTATCGGTACTCAAAAACATCAAAAAAAAGTAAACGAATAGCTAAAAAAACATCTAGCTGGGGAAGTTTTAATGATTCTTATACTGTGCCAATAGGAGAACACAAATTACCACCTTTATCATATGAGTTTAATGCCCTAGAGCCATACATAGGTGCTGAAACAATGAAAGTACATTATGATATATTACATAGACGCTGTGTAAATATGTTAAACAAAGTTGAACTAGAGTTGCAAGAGGCACGTAGTTGTAATGATTATAAAAATATACAGTGTTTAGAGTCGCAATTAGCGTTGTTTGGTTCTTGTCATAATCTACATACTATATGGTGGAAATCTATTACCCCAAATAAAACTACTATTAGAGAGCCATTAGCAACAGAAATAAATTGTGCTTTTGGCAGTATGGAGAGCTTTAAAAAACAATTTGGGGCAGTAGCAAAATCAACTCCTGGGCCAGGTTGGGCTGTTTTAGTTTGGTTACCACGAGCATGGCGAGTAGAGTTACAACAAATTAGTTTACATCAAAACAATGTTTTACAAGACTGTATACCTCTTTTGGTTTTAGATGTTTGGGAGCATGCCTACTTTTTAGATTATAAAAGCAATTTAGATGAATATGTAGAGATGTGGTGGAATATAATAGATTGGGATACTGCTAATCATAGATTAAGTCAGGCAAAAAAAGTTAAATGGAAACCCTACTAATTTAGCAAAGTAATAATTATAAAACATATTACTTTAAAAGCGTTAACAACCTCTTTGTAAAGAAATGAATTGTAGACACTGCATATAGATAGTTCTCTAAGCACATGATAAGAAAGATATATTATGTGAATGGAGGGCTTTTTTATTGAAAAATAAGATGTTTTGTTATCAGTGTGAGCAAACAGCTGGTAACAAAGGTTGTGTAAAAATGGGGGTTTGTTCTAAAACTCCAGAGGTAGCAAAACTGCAAGATATTTTAGTGCACCAGTTAAAAGGTATTGGTTATTACGCAGTTAAGGCATTAGAGAGCAATAAACAACTACCTAACGGCATAAGTAAGTTTGTTGTTGATGGTATGTTTGCAACATTAACCAATGTAAACTTTGATGCTCAAAGATTTTTAGAGTATATTAACAAAGCTAATGATTATAAGAATAAGCTTGTTAATTTAGTTGGTGAGTGTAAAGATGCACCCTCTGGAGCTAACTACTATGCCCCTAAAACTAAAGAAGAAATCCTTAAAGATAGTGAGCATATTGGGGTAATGGTAGATGAAGATTTAGATATGGATATTAGGTCTTTAAGAGAGCTTTTAACCTATGGCTTTAAAGGCATGGCTGCCTATGCTCATCATAGTTATATTTTAGGAAGGTATGACGATGAGGTAAATCATTTCTTTTTTAAAGGTTTAGCTGCTACCCTAGATGAAAAATTGGGTATTCCGGAGTTATTTAAGCTTAATATGGAGTTAGGTCGAGTAAATTTAAAATGTATGGAGCTACTTGATGCCGCTAATACAGGTGCCTATGGAGATCCTACCCCAACAGAGGTTAATATTAAAACTATAAAAGGACCATTTATAGTTGTTTCGGGGCATGATTTAAAAGACCTTTATGAGTTGTTAAAACAAACCGAAGGTAAAGGTATTAATATTTATACTCATGGTGAAATGTTACCCGCTCATGGTTACCCAAAGTTAAAGGCGTTTAAACATTTAGTAGGGAACTATGGTGGTGCATGGCAAAATCAGCAAAAGGAGTTTGATAATCTACCAGGTGCTATTTTAATGACAACCAACTGCCTAATGAAACCTCGAGATAATTATCGAGATAGAATATTTACAACAAGTATAGTAGGTTTTGATGGTTTGCCTCATATTTGTGAAAAAGATAGCGCAAAGGACTTTACTGCAGTTATAGATAAAGCCCTTGAGCTAGGGGGATTTACAGAAGATGAGCCAGAGCAAAAAATTATGGTTGGCTTTGCCCATAAAGCAACCTTAAGTCATGCTGAAGAAATTATTAGTGCAGTAAAAGAGGGTAAAATAAAGCATTTCTTCTTAATTGGTGGCTGTGATGGGGCGAGACCTGGTAGAAATTATTACACTGAATTTGCTGAACAGACACCTAAAGATACAGTTATATTAACACTCGCATGTGGTAAGTACCGCTTTAATAAAAAAGACTTTGGCACAGTTGCAGGGTTACCAAGATTATTAGATGTAGGTCAATGTAATGATTCTTATTCAGCAATAAAAATAGCGCTTGCTTTAGCAGATGCCTTTGATTGCACAGTTAATGACTTGCCACTCTCTTTAATACTATCTTGGTATGAGCAAAAGGCTGTTGTTATTCTTTTATCATTACTATACTTAGATATTAAAAATATATATTTAGGGCCAACATTGCCAGCATTTTTGAGCCCTAATGTTTTACAGGTACTTGTAGATAAGTTTAAGATAACTGCAATCTCCACACCTGAGAAAGACTTGCAGGAAATTTTAGGGTAGGTAATACTGAAAATAACTTATAAAAGGGGGCTGTTGCACTAGCTTTACAAAAAGAAGACCTAATCAAAACTAATATAAACATATAAAAGAACTACAGATGAAGGTGCTGAGGCGTAAGGATTATCATAAACCTGCCACACCTTCATTTCACTTAGTGCACTTGGTGGTTTCTAAAACATTAAATATTTACCTTAAGCTTGATTTTAAAGCCTCACATATTGTTGTTACATAAATTTCACTCTCCAATTAGTTAAAATATTCTAAACACTAAGTGCACAAAGAGCACAAAGAGATATTAGAATTTAACATAATTGGTGGTTTAAGAATGAGACTTTACATAATAATTAACTAAAATAAAATTTAGTTGTAAGGATTATTTTAACTGTATTTCATTAAAGTCATTAATCATCTACAAAAATGTTTTGATAAAGCAATTAAAATTAGTAAATTACTTTGCTAGGTTTATCATGCGACAGCCCCCTTTTTAATTATTATTAATCTATAAGGTAATTATTTGCTTTAGTAGATTATTTAATTGTCATAAATTTGTTAGACATATATACATAAGTTTATATACATTAAAGCTATATATATTACATAATAAATAAGGGGGAGATGATTTTATGGCAAACAAAACTAAGTTAAAAGTATTAGTAATTGTAAGTTTAATAGGAGCTACTTTAAGTATTATATTGTACCAATACGGCATTTGGCCATTTCCTAAGGTGGTAGAAATAGCCACTATAGAAATTACGAGTGATAAAGATAAAGATGGTATCACAGATTTACAAGACATAGTTGAAGGAGCAAGACTACAAATAAAGAAAAAGCCAAGATATAAATCTATATATTATAAAGGTGGTTATCCCCCACAATCCGAAGGAGTCTGTACAGATCTAATTTGGCGGGCATTTAAAAACGCTGGTTATGATTTAAAAGCTCTAGTAGATGAAGATATAAAAAAAGCAGAAAATGAGTACTATAGAGTTTTAGAGTTTGGTGGACCAGACCCTAATATAGATTTTAGAAGGGTGCAAAATTTAGCTGTTTTTTTAAAAAGAAATGCCCAAAGTTTAACCACTATAGTTGATCCTACTGATATAAATAATTTAGTGCAGTGGCAAGCAGGAGATATAGTTTGTTTTAAAAACCATATTGGGATTGTATCTAATAAACGGTTACGTAATGGAGTACCGCTTATGATTCATCATAGCTATAGATACCCTAATGAAGGTAATTATTTAATAAATAGTAAACAGCAAATAACAGGACATTACAGATATCCAAAACAAGTTAAACAAACAAGCCAAGCGAAAAATGAAAAAATAAGTAGAAAATTATGGGGTTTACAGCTTTTTACAAAGTAAATTAAAGTAAAATATAAAATAGCGTTGCAAACCTAAAAGCCTTGAGTTATAATTTAAATCCGCGGAATTTTATTTACTAAACTGTTCAAATGTTGTTATGTCACAACAAAAATAGGGGTATTAACTTATAGATTGAGCCCTAATAAGTTTTTAATCCTATATATGTATCTTATCTTAAGTTTTCAATTACAGCTAAGAATTATCCTATTCTACTAATTGTTTAATCTTAAAATGTTATCTCTCTAAACTTTTTGGGGGGATTAGTTTGCGTATGCATTTTTTGATTGCTCAAAAAACATATCGTATAAATTTGCAGTACCGTTATACTCAGCTAATTAATGCCTTTGGAAGTGCCATAATAGGCTTTATTTTGGTGTGTGTATGGAGAGCTGGCTCTACGCCTTATGGTGGAGTAGGTAAGTATTCTACTGCAAATCTCATTTCTTGGATAGCATTTGCTCAAGTTCTCTTCAACATTGTTCACCCAGCTACTGGTTTAAACATTCAAAAGTCTGTGAGAACAGGCAATATTAGCCTAGAGTTTTTAAGACCCATTAACTACTTTACTTATGTTATGAGTAGAGAGTTAGGTAGGCAGCTGTATGCTTTGGTTTTTAAATCTATACCAATATTTTTAATATATTGGGCTTTATTTAGTTTTAAAATTCAAAGTTTTAGCCAAATATTATTGCTTATTTTTACTATAGTGTTAGGGGTTTACATCTCTATGTGTATTAATTATTTAGTTGGAATTAGTGCACTTTTCACAACTGATATAAGATGGGCTAATACCCTTAGCTTTTCACTTTTATGTGTGGCTAGTGGCTCAATGATTCCTGTAGACCTGTTGCCTGGAGTTGTGGGTAAAATACTATCTAGAAGCCCTTGGGCTTGTTTTATGAACCCTGCTTGTAGTGTATTTGTGGGTTTATATAACAATAATATTTTAGTTATACCTTTAGTTTGGTCCTTTATATTAACGTTAACCTGTTTAGGCCTTACCAACTTAGGTAAACAAAAGGTAGAGGTGCAAGGCGGATGAGTAAAACACTTAAGTTTTATTTTAAAGCAGTACAAGCCAGTATTAAGGCCCAAATGCAATACCGGTTTAGTTTTATAGTTAACACTTTAACTTATTGTATTGTTATTTTGTGCGATATTTTACCTGTCTTTATTATGATGTATCATTTTAAATCTCTAGGGGGTTGGAATATCTACCAGGTAGCTGCTTTATGGGGATGTGTTAATATTGCTGTTTCTTTTATTAAAACCTTTTGTGTTGAGATTCGGCTATTTCAAAACTATATAGTTGATGGAAGCTTTGATACTTTATTGCTAAGACCTTGGCCAACTTTATTATTGTTAATGAGTAAAAATATTAGGTACTTTAAGTTAAGTGGAGTAATACAAGGATTTATAGTTTTACTGCTGGCCTTAGTTAAGCTACAGGTAAACTATATTACTTTTTTGTATTTACCTATTATTATAGTCACAAGTACAATAACCCTGTTTGCACTTGAGGTAATCATTGCTTCATTATCATTTTGGTTTGGTAGAACAGGTGAGCTAAATTCTATGCTTTCTTATGCTCCAACTTATGCAGCAATGCACCCCAACAATATATATCCACGTACTTTAAGGGTATTTATGCTTGTTTGGCCAGTGTCTTTTTTAGGCTATTTACAGTTAAGTCATTTATTTGGTTTAGGTTATGGTAGGTGGGTATTATATGTAGCCCCTATTGTGGCTATGGTAGCTTTATTTGGGGCTCTTAAAGTTTGGGCAATAGGTGAAAAGTGTTATTACAGCACAGGTAGTTAAGTGAATAACTGCTGCTATTGTTTAAACCATTATTTAGTTCTCTTTTAACTCTTTTTTAACTACTATTCTCTTATTTAATTCTCTTGTATCTCTCTTTAAAAAGGAGGGGTTGATTTGCGATTATATTATTTAATTGCTCAAAAAAACTATCGCATTAACTTACAGTATAGGTTTACCCAATTAATCAATGCCTTTGGCAGTGCTTTATTTGGTTATATTATGGTTTTTGTATGGCAAGCCGCGGCTAAGCAAAAAGGCGGATTTGGTGAGTTTACCACCACAGATTTAATGTTATGGGTGGCCTTTGCTCAAATACTATTTAATTTTGTTTATCCTAAAGCTGGGCTTGGCATTCAGCTTTCAGTTCGCTCTGGTAACATCAGCTTAGAGTTTTTAAGGCCTATCAATTATTTTTGTTACGTGATGGCACGAGAAACTGGTCGGCAGGTATATAATTTAGTGTACAGGTGTATACCAATATTAATTTTGTATAGCTTAACGGTTGGTTATAAAATACCCAGCCTTAAGTCAATATTTCTCTTAATTATAGCCATGATGTTAGGGGAGTATATATCTCTTTGTTTATGTTATATAGTGGGTATTACAGCGCTCTGGACAACTGATGTGAGATGGTCTCATTTGCTTTATTTTTCAATACTTAATGTGGCATCTGGGGTAATGATACCTGTTAGCTTTATACCAGGTTTAATAGGTAAAGTGCTTTATTACTCGCCGTGGGCGTGCTTGTTAAATCCATCTTGCAGAATATTTTTAGGGGTTTATAACCTTACCATTTTTGTTTTGCCTATATTTTGGTCAATTGCATTAACTTTTACTTGTTTATTGCTAACTAAAATAGGAAAACGAAAATTGGAGGTGCAGGGTGGATGATTAAGTGTTTAAAGTTTTATAAAAAAGCAGTTTTAGCAAGTATTAGGTCTGCAATGCAGTATAAATTTAGCTTTTTAGTGAATAGTTTTTCTTATATTTTTATTATGCTAAGTGATATACTGCCTGTTTTTGTTATTTTGTACCACTTTAAATCAATTGGTGGTTGGAACATGTTTCATGTAGCAGCTCTTTGGGGCTGTATAAACATATCATTAGGCTTTACTAGAGCCTTTTGTGTTGAGATTCACAACTTTCAAGAATATATTATTAACGGTACATTCGATAACTTGCTTTTAAGACCATGGTCTACTTTATTACTATTATTAAGTCGTAAAATACAGCTTTTTAGATTAGCAGGGTCTTTGCAGGGTTTAATAGTACTAGTGTTTGCCCTACTTAAGTTAAAGGTTAACTATACTACCTTATTGTATTTACCTGTATTAATCATAACAGGAATAGTTACCTTAGTAGCAATAGAAATAATTATTGCCTCATTGGCATTTTGGATTACCCGTACAGGAGATATTTTAGTATTTTTGTTCTATGGACCAACTACAGCTTCAATGTATCCATTATCTATATTTCCTGTTGCCATAAAAGCATTTTTAACCGTTTGGCCAGTTGCCTATGTGGGCTTTAAACAGCTAGAGTATTTATTAGGATTCAGTAATAATGCCAGCATATTAATAATCTCACCTATAATTGCAGTTGTAGTAATGACTCTTGCTTTAAAACTTTGGCAACTTGGTGAAAAAAACTACTATAGTACAGGAAGCTAGGAGGGTAGCTATGATAAAAATTAATAATTTAAAAAAAGAATTTTACGTTGCAGAAAAAGTATCCGGAGCATTTAGTTCCATAAGAACCCTATTTAGTCAAAAAAAACGTAAGGTTGTTGCAGTTGATAATATAAATTTTGAGATAAATAAAGGCGATTTTGTGGGTTACATTGGGCCCAATGGGGCTGGTAAATCTACCACAATTAAAATGTTAACAGGCATATTACACCCTACAAGTGGATCAGTTAATGTACTAGGACTCAGCCCTCAGCATCAACGAAAACAAGTAGTTCATAACTTAGGTGTAGTTTTTGGCCAGCGCTCGCAACTGTGGTGGGACTTACCCCTAGAAGAATCCTTTGAGCTATTAGCCGCTATGTACAATGTACATAGTGCAGACGCTCAAAAAATGCTGAAAAAATTCGATAATGTTATGGGTATTGGTCAGTTTTTAACTACTCCTGTACGTAAGCTTTCTTTAGGCCAGCGTATGAGGGGTGAGATATGTGCGGCATTATTGCATAATCCTGCCATCTTAATGCTTGATGAACCCACCATAGGATTAGATGTTGTAGCCAAAAAAGCTATTAGAGGGTTTTTAAAAGAGATTAATAATCAGGGCACAACTATTTTATTAACAACTCACGATTTAAAAGATATTGAGAGTTTATGTAAACGAGTTATTGTCATTAATCATGGAAACATACTATTAGATGGTGGTATGAAAGAACTTTGGCAAGGCATAGGTCTTTATAGTAGCTTAATTGTAGATTACTCTAGTTCAGTTGATATAAATAATTTACAATCAGAGAATTTTTGTAGCCTTACACAAGATGGTGATAATAGAATTATTGCAGAGTTTGATAGAGAAAAAATTAAAGCAAACAAAATTATAAATTATTTAGGTTTGCTAGGTGATATAGAGGATATTCATCTTGCCGAGCCCGACATCGAAACCGCTGTTCAAAAGCTGTTTGAAAGATAAAACATTAAAGTGGCCGACTTTTGTTAGCCACTTTTTAGTATAAGCTAAAATAATTCATTTTAGAGGTAATTTAGTCATAAACAATATTTTGTTTGCAAATAAGCAAACAATTCAGCAAATAATATTTGCATTTATATAATAATAGTGATAATATTAGCTCAAACAATATTTATGTGTGTTTGATTATAAATAAACAGGAGGTTTGCTAGAATGAATAATTATTTTAATGAAGCTAGCCTAAACGACCTTAAACGAGGGTATATCGTGCCCGACAATAGTACCGACATGATTTGTTTGATTTGTGGTGAAAAATATGAAAAAGACATTATTTACACCATGAATGATAGAATGTTATTAGGGCAAAAAGCAATTATAGAACATGTAAAATCAGCTCATAACTCAACCTTTAATTTTTTAATTAATCTTGAAAAAAAACATACGGGAATATCTGAATCTCAGAAAGATATGTTAATAAAGTTTTATAACCTTGCTAATGATACAGACATCGCCAAAGAGCTAGGAGTTAGTAAGTCAACAGTAAGAAATTATAGATTTAGATTAAGAGAAAAAGCGAAACAAGCCAAAGTATTTTTAGCCCTAATGGAACTCTTGGAGTCTAGAGTAGAAGACGATGAAAAACTAATAGACTACCATAAGGAGGCTACCATGGTGGATGATAGATATGTTATAACCGAAGCCGAATACAAAAAAACAATTGAAAAATACTTTTCAAGCGATGGCAGCTTGCGCTCCATACCTCGAAAGCAAAAAAGAAAATTAATTGTGTTAAGAGAAATTGCTAGTAGTTTTGAGACAAATAAAACCTATGATGAAAAAGAGGTTAATGAAAAGCTTGAAAAATTTAATGAAGACTATGTTAGTCTAAGAAGGTATTTAATAGAGTACCAGTTTTTAAAGCGTGAAAACGATGGCAGTAAATATTGGGTGACACTATAGTAAATACTACTATTATGTTTATTATGTTAAAAATTCTTTAATAATGGTCTGCTACATTATTATAAGCCAGTTTATTTTTTAATTTAATAAATACAGTTTTAAAATATTTGATTAGTGGTATTATATATTTATAGAGTAAATACTCTATGAAAAGCTTGTAGTATCAATACTTTGCCTATATAATGGGTTAGCAGATGTTACACTGTAGTAAAGGGGTTTTAATATGAAGAGTGGTATAGTTCAAAAATTAAAAGTAGTGGATGAGCATCCTAAGCATTATTGGCTTGCTGAAGATAGTAACAGAGGCAGAGAAAGAGCCCGTTTGCATAAAGGTGGCTTAACTAAACAGTTTAAGATTGGTGATGAAATAGAGGCTTTTATTTATACAGATAAAAAAGGATTTTTAATAGCCTCAATGGATGTACCACAAGCTAATGTTAAAACGGTTAAAAAACTGCGGGTAAAAAACTCTATATCAGCGGGTGCTTTTTTAGACTGGGGTAAAGATGTTGATTTATTTTGGCCCAAAAACGAACAGCGTTATCAAGTAAAAGAGGGTAAATCATACCCTGTAGTTTTATATACAGATAGAGATGGAAAGCTACTAGCCTCCGGAAACATATACCCTTATTTAAACTCTGATTCTCCTTATAAAGTAGATGACGAGGTAAGTGGCACTGTGTATGATCATAGTGGTAACTGGGGAGTATTTGTAGCTGTAGATAATAAGTATTTTGGTTTAATTCCTAAAAGTGAAATATATCAAGATATTGAATATGGTGATGTAGTATATGCTAGGGTAATGAGAGTGAGAGAAGATGGCAAGCTTGATTTAGCCTTGCGTAAAAGAGCCCATGTTCAAATGACAGATGACTCTCAGTATATTTTAGATGAACTAGATTCACGTAATGGTTTTATTAACTTAAACGATAAATCATCTCCTGAGGAAATAAAAAGACAACTACGCATGAGCAAATCAGCCTTTAAAAGAGCTGTTGGCAGACTAATGAAAAAAGGATTAATAAAAACCAGTAGCAGAGGAATTAAATTAATAGACAAGTAGTGGGCTAGCTAAATTTTATTTCGCAATACTCAATAAAATTAGCTTCGCGGATTGGCTATCTCCTTATGGAGATACGGAGAGGGTTCACTTCGTTCACGGGGTAGGTATGTCTTTGGTATACGGATACACTTGTTTTACAAGCGTGTATAAAACTGTGTCATATTAATTCTACAAGGGTAATTCAAAAGCAAACTTACACCTAAATTAAAATAGTATATAATTTGATCTAAAAGGGCAAGAGAATGATTTACTTTCATTTTATTGTCCTTTGATATTTTGCTTTGAAAATATGTTACATATACAATGTATCCATAGTGAATACGTTATAGTTGCTTATTGTAAAATGATTTCTGTTTTTTATACCGCGAAGCCCAAACCGCGAGCAAAGCGAGTCCACCACTTATTTGATTTATCAAATAAGCAAACCGCACAACGAAGTAAGCCCAAATCAAAAAAATGGAGCCTTTAAGCTCCATTTTTAAATACTATGCCAAATCTAAGGCAATTGTAATCATTTCTTTAAATGTTTTTTGGCGTTCTTCAGAAGTAGTTAACTCATGGGTTACTAGACTGTCGCTTACTGTTAAAATAGCTAAAGCTTTAGCACCTAAGTAAGCAGCATTCATATAAAGAGCAGCGGCTTCCATTTCAACTGCTAATACACCCATACGAGCCCATTTTTCCCAAGCATTTGGGTCGGCGTCATAAAAAATATCAGAAGATAAAATATTGCCTACATGTACAGGAATACCTTGTTTATCTGCAGCTGCTTTAGCCTTTTCAACTAACTCATAGCTGGCAGTTGGAGCATATGTTCCTGGCAAACCGTATTGACTAGCATATCTTGAGTTTGTAGAGGCACTAATACCTAAAATAACATCTCTAATGCCTACATGTTTTTGAAAAGAGCCACATGAACCAACTCTAATAAGTTGCTCAACACCATATTCGGCAATAAGTTCATGTGAATAAATGCCAATAGAAGGCATACCCATGCCAGTACCTTGTACAGAAACTCTTTTACCATTCCAAGTACCTGTAAAACCTAACATATTACGTACTGTATTATAACAAACCACATCTTCTAAAAAAGTTTCTGCGATATATTTAGCTCGTAGTGGGTCACCAGGTAGCAAAACAGTTTTAGCAATATCTCCTTTTTTTGCATTAATGTGTACAGTCATTTTTATCAATCCTTTTTAATATAATTGTAGCTAATAAATATAAATTTATTGCAAATATCTACTTTTATATAACCTATTATAACAGCGTTTTAATAACATTCAAAGCCTCTTCTTAATCTTATTGTATTCTATATAATTTAATATCTTAGGTAGTTATAAAATAATATTAATGTCATATTGCCGAGAATGTAAAAAACAAGAGATAATAATATATTAATGTAGGTTAATACTATTTCTATAGCTGATTGTTTAGTAGAAGTAATGCAAACAAGAATAATTTTAATAAGTTACCACAGATTGTTGGTGACCTTTGTAGTTTACAAAAGATATTAAAAAATAGTATTTGGTTTAATTTATAAAGCTCTTAATATACTTTATGCACTACTTATACAACTTTAAGGTTAAATAGATATTGGCTTACGCAACAGCACCATTCTTTACAGAAATATTCTTTGCTACAAACACTTTTGTTATAGATGTGAAAGGTGTACAATAATGAAGATTGTAAAAAAAATAAAGAGAGAGTGATACTATGCGCAAATTTACTATTGCTATTTTAGTATTGGCAACTATCTTAATGGTTGCAGGTTGTCAAAAGCAGTCAACACCAGTAGAGATGAAGGTAGCTTATTTATCTGGCCCAACAGCCTTAACAATGTTGCAAATGGCTAAAGATAAACCAAGCATAGGTGAAGAAGTTACTGTTACATATGAGCAAATTGCTGCTCCAAATGTAATGATGGGTAAACTTACAGCAAATGAACTTGATATGGCAGTAATAGCTACAAACCAAGCTGCTATGTTATTCAATAAAGGTACAGAGTATCAAATTTTAGCTCCATCTGTGTGGGGGGCTTTATACATGGTAGGAATGGAAGAGCTAACTGATATTAACTCCTTAAAAGGTGAAGAGATAGCCTTAATAGGTAAAGGCTTAACTCCAGATATTATGTTAAGGCATATCTTAAAAGAGAATGATATTGATCCAGAGAAGGATGTTACTTTAACTTATTTATCTGGACCAAAAGAGCTATTACAAAGTGTTATTGCTAGTCGTTATAGCTTTGCAGTTTTACCTGAGCCTTTAGCAACTACAGCAAGTATAAAAAAAGAAGGGCTAAAAACAGTACTTGATTTTCAAGAACAATGGCAAGCATTAACCGAAAAAAGTAGCTATCCTCAAGCTAGTTTAGTTGTTAACAAAGCTTTTGCTGAAGAGAATCCTGAATTAGTTGCCACCTTTTTAGAGAAATATCAGGCTTCAATTGAATGGGCAAATGAAAACCCAGAGGATTTAGGTAAATATGCCGAAGAACTTGAGATTGGTTTACCAGCAGCTGTTGTGCAAAAAGCAGTTGGCTCAAGCAACTTAAAATTTACCAAGGCAAATGATGTAAAAGATGAAATAAAGGCTTATTTTGAGGCTTTATATAATATTATTCCAGAGTCAATTGGTGGTAAGCTCCCAGACGATAGTATCTATTACAATGTCCAAGAATAGCAAAAAACTAGAGCTTGCCGTTGGTATAATATTTTTATTAGCAATATGGCAAATAGTAGCTTCAGGTGTGGGAAATTTTAATATATTTCCTACACCTTTAGCTGTCTTAATAGCTTTTAAAAGAATAGTTACCAAAACCGACTTTATTGCTACAGTTTTTTTTACTCTGTTTAGAGTAGTAGTAAGCCTAAGTATTTCCTTTATTTTAGCGGTGATTTTAGGCTTTTTTAGTGTTAATAATAAATATATAAAAGCAGCGCTAAGCCCGTTAGTGTCAATAATGAAAGCAACACCTACTATAGCAATAACTGTTCAGTTAATTATTTGGCTTGGTCCTTATCAAGCACCATCTGCTGTGGGATTTATTATTGTTTTTCCTATTTTATATTCAGCTGTATTAGAGGGTATTAGTAATGTAGATCCCGAAATACTAGAAATGGCAGATATCTATAATATTCCCAACCGCTTAAGGGTTAAAAAAATATATATACCCTCTGTTGTTTCTTATTTATCAGCTGCCTTAGCTGGTGCAATAGGCTTAAGTATGAAGGTAATAATATCAGCTGAGTATATCAGTACTACGAAATATTCTTTGGGTAATGGTATTTATTATGGATTCGCTTATTTTAACATGGATGAAGTTTGGGCATGGGCAGCAATTGCCATAATAACCTCCGCAATTTTAGAGTATCCAATCATGTTAATTAAAAAAAGATTATGCCAATGGAGAGAAGTAGATGTTTAGCGCAATTAATTTACACCACCATTATAAGAACAAAGAGACGTTAAATTGCATAAACTTTAGTATAACTAGTGGACAAATTGTTTCAATAGTTGGGCCTTCTGGATGTGGAAAAACAACGCTCTTAAGAATATTAGCTGGTGTTATTAAAGCCAGTAAAGGCGAGTTAGTTGGCTTTACTCAAGACAGCAGTTATGTGTTTCAAAAGCCCCGTTTACTTCCTTGGTGCACTGTTCGAGATAATGTAAAATTTGTGTTGCAAGATAAACTACCAGCTCCTGAAATTGAAGATAGAGTGCAGAAAACCCTAGAAATGGTTGAGCTTAAAGGAATTTCGGAACACTATCCTTTAAAGCTAAGTGGTGGTATGCAGCAAAGGGTTGCTATAGCAAGGGCCTTAGCATTACCCTCTAGGTTAATGTTTTTAGATGAACCTTTTCAGTCTCTTGATTTTAATTTAAAGCAAAGATTAATGAAAGAATTAATTCCCTTGCTTTCAAAACAACAGTACACTGTGTTTTTAGTAACCCACGATATTAGGGTTGCGGCCACTATGGGTGATACTGTTTTAGTATTAAGTGATGCACCAGCAACCATTATAAAGCAGCTTAAAAACCCGATAGATAGAGTTACTAGAGCGGCTAATAGTAGAGTGCTTTTAGCATTCGAAAATGAGATTTACAGTTGTTTGTCTAAAATATAGTTTTAATAAAGAAAAATATTATGAAATATTAAATGCCTGTCATATTTATTAAAATAGCAATTTTTATGCTATAATAGTCAATGACAACTTTGGTGCAATGAGTGTAAAAAAGCGAACTACAAAAAAGTGTATAGTGCAGAATATAGGGTTACTTTGTTTAAACATTTACCCTATAGTATATAATTAATTATAAAGATAGTAAGAATATGTAATATATAAAGCGGGATTAAGGTTTTTTAAGGGGATTTAAGATGAAGACAAAAAAAACTCTTAACAAGAGTAGGTACAATTTTAAGTTTGGAAAGACATATTCAAAAACGAAAAGACCTAACAAAAAAGAGTTTAACTTTTTATCTAGCATTAAATGTAATAAAGCTCGGTTAATTTTAAGCAGTATAACAATAATGTTAATGGTTGCTATTTTAGCCACAGGCGTTCATTACTTTAATAATAGATTTTTAGTTGTTTATGCTGATGGTGAGGCCATTGGTTATGTAACGGATCAACAAAAGTATAAAGAATATGTAAACGTATTAGAAACAGCTGGGCCTACTTCTTGTGACGCAATGCTGTTAAAAGAAGATGCCCTACCAAAAGCAATGACAGCAGAACCTAGTTCAATGTCGATGTTAGCAATGAATGTTGCTCCACAAACGAAAAGTGCAGTTAAGTCTACTAACGAAGGCGATATATCTTCTAAAGAAAAAGGAAAAACTCAATATGAGATTACTACAGCCTTAAAGTTGCAAACGGTTTGGAAAAAGCCTGAAACTGTTCCGGAACTTACAATTGGAGCACTTTTAAAATCTGTAGAGATACAAGTTAATGCAGCAGTAATATTAATAGATGGTAAACAAGTTGCAAGCTTACCTACAGAAAAAGAAGCTAATGAAATTGTTGATATAATAGTAAAAGGCTATACTACTGCACGAGGTGGTACTCAAATAGTTGATTATTCAATAAAAGAAGATGTTAAAATTGAGTACATGCCAGTAGTTGCAAATACTGTAATGAAAAAAATTGATGCCCTAAATCTTTTAAGTACAGGATACACTCAGCGTAAATACCATATTGTAAAACGTGGAGACTCGCTATGGTCTATAGGCAATGACAATGGTATGACAGTTAAAGAGGTGCGGTCCTGTAATCCAGATTTAAAAAGCGCAGTTTTAATGTTAGGACAAAAAATTGCTGTTGAACCAATAGTGCCTTTTATAAATGTTCAAACCAAAGAACAGTTAACAACATTTGAGTATGTGCCATATAAAACAGTTTACCAAAATGACAGTTCACTTTACACATGGCAAACTAAAACGCTCACAGAAGGTGTTAGAGGTAAAAACGAAGTTGTTTATGATATAGTTCGTGAGAATGGTAGTGAAGTAGCAAGAGAACAAGTATCATCAAAGGTTGTGTCAGAGCCCGTTACTGAGGTTGTTGCAAAGGGTACAAAGATACCTAAAGCACAAGGTACTGGTTCATTTATATGGCCAGTTGATGGTGGCGGAACAATAACCTGTAAATTTGGTTGGACAGGTAGAAGGTATCACTACGGATTAGATATTGGTACTGCCAGAAACACTAATATATTTGCAGCAGACTCAGGAGTTGTAACTACATCAACATATCATTATTTATATGGTTACTATATAATTATTGACCATGGTAATGGTTATAGTACTCTTTATGCTCATAATAATAAGTTATTAGTAAAAGTAGGCACAAAGGTATCTCAGGGTGATGTAATTGCTAAGTCTGGTAATACCGGTAATAGCACTGGTCCGCATTTACACTTAGAAATTCGTAAAAACGGAAAACGTTATAATCCGCTTAATTACTACAAATAAACTTATCAAGAGCTGTACACTATATATAGTGTATAGCTCTTTTTTTTATAATTAAAATAATTATGTTTCATATAATTAAAAGAGTGATACAATAATGTATATAATACAAATTAAAAAACTAATACGTAATTTTAGGAGGAGTAATAATGGATTTAATGTTGTGGCAGCAGCAGTTAAAAGATAACTTACACTTACAACAGGTTGAGTTTAATGTTGATATGTGTAATTATACATATTTTAAAATTGGTGGCCCAGCAGATGCCTTTATAACTTTAAATAATGAATATGAACTTCAAAAAATAAAAAAGTTTGCCCAAAAAAACAAACTTACTTTAACTATAATTGGCAATGGCACAAACTTACTTGTTAGTGATAAAGGAATACGTGGAATAGTAGTAAAAATAGGAGATAATTTGCAAAAGATTTCAGCAGAGGGCTGTTTTATCATAGCTGAATCTGGGGCATTATTATCTCAGGTTGCTCAAGTTGCTTTGGCTAATAGCTTAACAGGTTTTGAGTTTGCTTCAGGAATACCTGGTAGTATTGGTGGAGCAGTTTTTATGAATGCTGGTGCTTACGATGGTGAAATGAGTCAGATAGTTTCACGGTGTTGGGTAGTAACAAATGAGGGTAATTATGAAGAGTGGGATAGTAAAAGACTAAATCTTAGGTATCGTAACTCAGCTGTTGCTACTGAAAAAGCCATTATAACAAAGGTTGAAATAAAACTTAAACAGGGTGAAAAAAGTAAGATTAAAGCTGAAATGAATAAACTCAATAGGTGGCGAAGAGAACGTCAACCGTTAGCAATGCCAAGTGCTGGCAGTACCTTTAAACGTCCCCCTGATGTGGCTGGTAGCTATTTAATTGATCAAGCAGGGTTAAAAGGTTATAGCATTGGTGGAGCTCAGGTTTCCACTAAACATGCTGGTTTTGTTATAAATGTTGGAGGAGCTACGGCTCAAAATGTATTAGATGTAATGGCTCATATTCAAAAAACTGTGTATGAAAAGTTTAATATTTTATTAGAGCCAGAGGTTAGACTTTTAGGAGAAGAGATGAAATCGGATTTAATTACTAAAAATTAATAAATAGATGTATCCGATTACCGTAGAAGTAAAGCAATAATAATTACAGCTAACTCCCTAATTTTAAACATTTTCTACTAACATTAAAGAAAAGTGTTATTGTTTAGGTTTTTTAAGATGATTTTATCCTAATTTAGTTTATTTTGTTAACAGTAGATTTTTTAAACAAATGAATAGAATAGTTTTTGTTAAAGCAAAACTATTCTATTTCTACCTAAGTTTATTTATGTTAGTTTAATTCTACAATAGTGCAAGCGGTAAAGAGAAAAAGAATGTGCTACCTACCCCAACCTCACTCTCAACCCATATCTCTCCTTTATGTAATTCAACAATATGTTGAACAATATTTAACCCTAAGCCACTACCCTTTAGTTTAGAGTTACGTGATTGAGATCCGGTATAAAATCTTTGAAAAATATGAGGCAAATTTTCTTTTTCTATTCCAATACCCGTATCTGTTACTGCTATAACAACTTTATTGTCATCAAAACCACATGCTAATGTAATGCTTCCTGTTTCAGTAAACTTCATGGCATTATAAATTAAATTACTAAAAACCTTATTTATTTGATTTACATCAACATTTACTACAGCATCTTTGAGCTTAAGAGGCAGGTGTTTTACAAAAAAGTTTAGCCCTTTATGTTGTATATCATATATATAACGTACCTCTTGTTCTTCTATTAAGTCGGTTAGTTGCATAGGATTAAAATCTAACTCTAATTGTCCATTTTCTAGTTTTGTTAAGTGTAGTAAATCATCTATTAAACCACTTAAATCCATCGACTTTTGCTGTATTAAATTTAAGTACTTTTTTGTTTGCTCGGTATTTAATAAACCATCATTAATTGCCTCAGCATAACCACAAATCATAGTGATTGGGGTATTAAGATCATGAGAAATATTTGCTGTTAAATCTCTACGAAATTGGGCGGCTTGCTTTAAGTTTTCATTAGCTTGTTGTAGTTTACAAACAGAGCTTTTATATTGGTCAATGAAATAAGCTGTAACTAGGGTAGTTGAAAACAAAATATAAAACATATTAAGCATTACACCTAACTGGCCCTCAGGAGCCATAGATATTTTGGAAATATGTTCAGGATAGGTTACTTCAATATAAAATAAAACTAAAATTATTGCAAATTGCGAAAAAGCTATGTAAAATCGAGTTTTTCCTAAATTAAGAATGGCATTAAAAATAATTAACATAAAAAGAATAAGTGATGCGGAACCATTTATTCCACCTGTATAAATCCACATAATAGGTAAATATATTAAACTCAAAAAAATAAGGTTTAAATTGGCTGCTAAAACAGTTTTATTAGTATATATTGTTAAGTAAATTGAAATAAAAATCATTAATAACATTGCTAAAATACATAATGTAATAACTGGTTTAAAATCTGCTTCAAAACTAATAAGAACAAGAATCATACAGTTAACAACAGAAAATACAGTACATAGCAAAGCTAACTTGTTAGTCATTGAAGTATTAGTACTTTTAAAAAGTTTATTAACAAAGTTTGTATATTTGCTCTCTAATTTTTGTTTAAAATTATATTTTATAGACAAAATTCTTCCCCTATATTCATTATTTTTTCAATTTAAATTATAAAGTAAGCAAAACCTATTTGCAATTGCTGCACTTATTGAGTAAACGAATATTGTTAAAATATGTAATGATATAAGGTAAAATGTGTTATTAAATGATTATTAATGATTACAAAAATAATATGATATAATATTAATCAACATTAACGTAAAGAGTAGATTATAAAAGGAGAAAAAGAATGAGTTCTAAGGTTTATTTTATGAATTTAAAAAGCGAAAATAAGAAATCTAGTTTGCCAAATAAGTTAAAAATTCTTTATGACAAAGTAGAGGCTAAAAGCATACTATCCCCAAACGATAAAACAGCTATTAAAATGCACTTTGGTGAAAAAGGTAATTTAGCGTATATTCATCCTGTTTTAGTTAGGGCTATAGTAGATAAAACAAAAGAGAGTAAAGTTGAACCATTTTTAACTGATACTAATACGCTTTATACAGGCAGTAGAACAAATAGTGTGGTCCATTTACAAACAGCTATTGAAAATGGTTTTTCTTATGCAACTATTGGTGCTCCTATTATTATAGCTGATGGTTTGTATAGTAAAAATTCTATAGATGTAAACATAGAATTAAAGCACTTTAAAACAGCTAAAATTGCCGGGGATATTTACAATGCAAATTCTATGGTAGTTTTATCTCATTTTAAAGGTCATGGTATGGCCGGATTTGGGGGATCTATAAAGAATTTAGCTATGGGTTGTGCGAGTGCGGCAGGTAAACAACAACAACACTCGGTAAGTAAACCCAAATTAAACGATAATTGTGTAGGTTGCGGAATTTGTGTTAGTCATTGTCCTGTAAATGCTATAACTATAAAGAGTAAAAAAGCTATATTTAATCATGATACTTGTATTGGCTGTGGAGAGTGTACAACAGTTTGTTCATTTAGAGCGATAAAGATTAACTGGGAAACAGATAGCGATAGCTTTTTAGAGAGAATGGCAGAGTATGCTTATGGTGCAGTTAAAGATAAGCAAAACAAGGTTATTTACTTTAACTTTATAACTAATGTTTCACCCCTATGTGATTGTGTAGCTTGGAATGATGTTCCTTTGGTTAGAGACATAGGTATTTTGGCTTCAACAGACCCAGTAGCTATAGATCAGGCTAGTTTAGATTTAGTAAATAACGAGCCTGTTAATCCCCATAGTCAAATAGGTAAAGACTTAAAATTAGGAGAAGATAAATTTAAACACATTCATAAACATGTTGATGGCAGTCATATTTTAAAATATGGAGAGGAAATAGGCTTAGGAAAAAGAGATTATGAATTAATACAAATTCAACAACAGTAAGTTTTGCTATGGTATAATTAATATGTAAAACTAAAAATTGGTGGTGATTTGTTGTGATTCCTGTCGAATACCATAACTACATTATTTTAGCCTCTTTGGCATTAATTTTAATTTTGCAATTTATTTTTTTAAGCAGTCTTAAAAAAGCTAAGAGTTCAAACACTGAAACAATAAAGCAAAATCAAATACATAGTGAAAAACTAGTTTCTCTTGAAAAAGAAATTGCAAATAAAATAGAAATGATAGAAAAAGCAGTTGTTGCTCATAACGATAAACAAACGGTAGCCATCAATGGAAATATGGATTTAAATATAGGCACTATAAGAGAGCAAATATATAAAGATTCGGGGCTACAAAACGAAATAATCTCTAACAAAATAGGGGCATTTCAAACGATACTTACAGAGCGTTTTGCAGCGCTTGAAAAAGAACTCATTGAGAGATTTAGTAAACTAGAAATGAAGCTTAGTAATGAACTAGGTGTTAATAGAACAAACCAAATTAACAGCTTGAACGAATTTAAAGATAATTTGGGCAATGAGCTTAATATTAATTTTAATAGATTAAATAGTACTGTTGAAAGCAAACTAAATGCCATAAATAATAAAGTTGAAGAGCGTTTAATGGAAGGCTTTAAACAAACCAATAAAACCTTTAGTAGCATTTTAGAGCGTTTAAGTAAAATAGATGAAGCTCAAAGAAAAATAGAAAGTTTATCTAGCAACATTGTTTCATTACAGGATATTTTAACAGATAAAAAAAGTAGGGGAACATTTGGAGAAGTACAGCTTAACCAAATACTTAAATCAGTATTTGGAGACAAAAGTGATAGTGTATTTGAACTACAAAAAAAACTGCCTAATAGCTATATAGTAGATGCAGTAATTAAAACTCCAGAGCCGTTGGGCATGGTAGCTATAGACTCTAAATTTCCATTAGAAAATTATCGAAAAATGATAAACAAAGATTTAACAGAAGATGAGCAAAAGAGAGCAAGGCGTGAGTTTAAGTATAATGTAAAAAAACATATTGATGATATATCACGAAAATATATTATTTCTGAGGTAACATCTAATCAGGCAATTATGTTTATTCCGGCAGAAGCTATTTTTGCAGAAATTAATGCCTATCACGAAGACCTAGTAGACTATTCTCGTAAACATAGAATATGGTTAGCATCACCTACAACTTTAATGTCGGTTTTAACAACTGTACAAGTTATGTTACAAAACATAGAAAGAGAACGTTTAGCCTCAGTTATTCACGATGAGTTAAATAAACTTGGCGACGAGTTCTTACGTTATAGACGCAGATGGGAAAAGCTTAAAGATAGAATTGAAAGAGTAAGTAATGATGTGAAAAATGTGCATATTACCACCGAAAAAATATCAAATAAATTCGACAAAATATCTAAAGCAGAATTAATGGTAGAGGCCGAATCGGATGTTGAAATACTTCTTGAAGTACCTGTTGATCAAAACTAAAAAAATTATTAAGGCGAGTATTTTACTCGCCTTAAATATGTTTTAGGAATAGCTACCTAAACCTACCATTATACATATTTTTTAATATTATGGTAACAGTGAGAAGCATTTTTTTATGCTAAGATTAAAGCTGTAAAAACAACTGAGGAGTGAGAGAATGCATCGCAGAGTTAAACATCGGATTCTTAGTATTTTATTAATGTTTTTTATAGCTACCACCCTGTTATTTGCTGGAGGCGTTAAGGTGGCCAATGCCCAGAGTAGTAACTATGCCTTAAGTAGCTACGAAAAAAACTTACTGCAGAATTTAGCTTTTAAAGGCTGGAAAGGCTTTAATGTACGTGAAGCTGACCTAATTGCAGAGGTTCAAATTAGGGTTGCGGGTTGGGTAAATAACGCAGATGAATTAATGGATATAGATGGATATATGGGTCCACAAACACGTAGAGCTATTAGAAACTTTAATATAGCATATGGCATAGGTGATACTGACCGTGTAATTTATAGTACTGCCCAAATGCTAAATTGGCTTGAAAATAACGACGGTTCAACAGCCCATTTTAACTTTAGTGAGTTTGCCTGTAAAGGCAATCCCTATACTTGGAGTGTGTGGTATGGAACAAGCCCTAAACAACTCTCTTATGGGTGGTCTAAGCTTAGTCCTAATGCTGTAAAAGAAAATGTACGTCGTTTAATGTGGAGATTAGAGGCTTTAAGAACAAAGTTAGGCAATAGCCCCATTAAAGTTACCTCTGGATTTAGATATTATACCTATAATAAACAGATAGGCGGAGCTAAAAACAGCCAGCATATCTATGGTAAAGCAGCAGATATTTCAGTAAGGAATGTTAGCCCTGCCAAAGTATATAAAGCAGCCAGTGAAAGTTCTTTTGGTGGATTAGGTTTATACAATAGTTTTGTACATGTAGATACTCGCAATTATGTAGCCAGATGGAAATAGTATTTAATTTAATAGTTTAGGTTAAAAATAAGGCTGTGCAAGGTTATATGCACAGCCTCTTAGTTTGCTAACTAAGGTACTATTTATGTTTTTTTAACAGTTTATATTAACTGTTTAGCATTTTATCAATAAAAGCATATACATCACTTTGTTCATTTATTAATAAGTGGGTTGGTTTACCTAAACCATGACCAGCTCCAAACTCTACCCTAAGTAAAATAGGATTATTACCTAAATTAACGGTTTGCATTGTGGCAGCAAATTTTAATGAGTGGGCAGGCACTACACGGTCATCAGTTTTTGCAGTCATAATCATAAGTGGAGGATAAACCGTACCAAATCTAACATTATGCAGTGGTGAATAAGGGTACATAAACCTAAAGTGTTCAGCATTGTTTTCAGCATCTCCGTATTCAGGAATCCAAAAACGTCCAACAGTAAATTTATGGTATCTTAACATATCAATAACTGGTACTTGTGAGATTACAGCTCCATACAAATCAGGTCGCTGTAACATACAAGCCGCCGTTAATAGACCTCCATTACTTCTGCCTTTAATAGCTAACTTTTTAGGGCTAGTATATTTTTCTGCTATAAGATATTCAGCAGCGCTAATAAAGTCATTAAAAACATTTTGCTTTTTCTCTAACATGCCTGCTTCATGCCATTGCTCACCATACTCACTACCACCTCGTAGGTTAGCAACAGCAAAAATACCACCACGCTCCATCCAAACTAAATCAGGAACCTTAAACTCAGGTATTCTAGGTACATTAAAGCCACCATAGGAGTATAAAAATGTAGGATTATTACTGTCTTTTATTAAACCCTTTTTGTGACTAATGAACATGGGGATTTTTGTGCCATCTTTTGACTCATAAAAAACCTGATAAGTTTCATAACTCTCAAAATTAAAGTTCATTTTAGGTTTCCATTGCACCTTAACTACCGGATTTTCAACATCTACTTTAAATACTGTGTTTGGGTATAAGTAGGAGGAAAAACTAAAATAAAATATATTACTGTCGCTTTTACCACTTAAGGCAGTTATGGCACCTAATGTAGGTAAATCTAAACGTTTAATTAATTGACCAAGCTTATTGTAGATAATTATTTGATAATAAGCATCATGTAAGGTTGCAGTAACAAAATGATCTTTAATCATAATAACATTATCAATAACATCTAAACCTTCAGCAACAATATCTCTCCAGTATTCCTGCTCAGGATTATTATAATCTATAGCAATAACTTTGAATCGGGGGGCATTTATATTAGTTAGAAAATATAGAATATTTTCATCGTTGCCTAAAAATGAAGAAATAGTTTTCTCAACAGCGATTAAAGGTTTTATTTCAGTGTTTTCAGCTAACTTTCGGCAATAAATCATATTACCAGAGGCCGAACCTTTGGCAACGTACATAAATAAATACTGGCCGTCCTCTGAAATTTGAGGTCTAAAGCTTTTATTTTTATCTTTCACATCTTCTATGACCAGGTTATCTGCTTGCTGCTCGGTATTTAACTTATGCAAATAAACCTTATTAAACCGACTGCTATCCTCTGGAGCAACTGTAGCAGGGTTAGGGTAACGTGAATACATAAAGCCAGAGCTATCTGGTAGCCATGGTAAGGGTGTGAATTTACTCCACTCTATAGTATCAGGTAATAACTCTTTTGTATCTAAACTCATTACTTTTATAGTCTGCCAATCACTGCCACTATTAGAAACACAATATGCCATATATTTTCCATTAGGACTAATTGAATATAAACTTAAAGCTTTTGTTCCATCATTACTAAAGCTATTAGGGTCTAAAACTAGTTCAGCATTAGTTGGATGAATATCTAAACCTTTAGATCTATAAAGTAAAGGTTGATTTTTCATGCCATCGTTATAAGAAAAATAATAATAACCTGCCTTTTTATAAGGAGCACTAAATTTTTCGTAGTTCCAAAGCTCAGTAATTCTCTCCTTTATAGCTACTCTATTCGAGTTGTTATCTAAAAATTCACGAGTTTCTTGTAATTGATTGTCTATAAAATTAATAGTTTCTTGATTTTGGGGATCTTCTAACCAACGAAACGGGTCAGCAATATTTGTACCATGATAATTCTCTATAACATTATCCATACGTAACTTTTTCATAATTCTCCTCCTTTGTTATATAGTATAATTATAAATTCATGGTTAATGATTAAAATCCTGCATAAAGAACTAAATGTAAGGCAACATTAAGCTAAATCAATTAAAAAGATTTTGCTTAGTAAAATATTATTAAATCTGAACTATAATTTTTTAATAGTGTAGTTTAAAGCCTTGTAAGAAAAGTAAAATTAAGATACGATGGGTACGGTTAATATAAAGGGGGAAAATTATTGTGGATTTAAAGCAACGCGCACTTAAATTACATGAAGATAATAAAGGTAAAATAGAGATTTCGCTTAAAGCAGCTATTGAAAATAAAGACGATTTAAGCTTAGCATATACTCCAGGAGTTGCTGAGCCCTGCAGAGTTATTGCCAAAGATAACGAGGCGGTTTATAAATACACAAATAGAGGAAATTTAGTTGCTGTTGTAACAGATGGCACAGCTGTTTTAGGATTAGGTGATTTAGGTCCACTTGGCGCTTATCCTGTAATGGAAGGTAAGGCTGCATTATTTAAAGCGTTTGCGAATGTAGATGCTGTTCCCATTTGTTTAGACACAACTGATGTAGATGAAATTGTTAACACTGTAGTTAACATGGCACCAACCTTTGGTGGTATTAATTTAGAAGATATAGCATCTCCAAGGTGTTTTGAAATAGAGAAAAAATTAACTGAAATATTAGATATTCCTATCTTTCATGATGACCAGCATGGTACGGCAGTAGTTGTATTGGCTGCTTTAATTAATGCCTTAAAAGTAGTAAATAAAAAAATTGAAGAAGTTAAAGTAGTTATTAATGGTATAGGTGCTGCTGGAGCTGCTGTTGCTAACCTTATTTTATCTGCGGGTGTTAAACATATGACTCTAGTAGATTATAAAGGTATTGTCTATCCTGGTGATGAAAGCAATAATGCCTCTCAAGAGAATTTAGCTCAAAAGGTTAATAAAGATTGTCAAAAAGGAAGTCTGGCAGATGCTTTAGTTAATGCTGATGTATTTATAGGTGTATCTAGAGGTAACTTAGTAACTGCTAAAATGGTAGAAAAAATGAATAATAAGGCCATAATTTTTGCTATGGCAAACCCAGTTCCAGAAATATACCCCGACGAAGCAATAAAAGGTGGTGCCTTGGTAGTAGGTACTGGTCGTTCTGATTTTGCTAATCAAATTAATAATGTATTAGTTTTTCCGGGTTTATTTAGAGGTGCATTAGACTCGAAAGCCCTTAAAATAACAGAGGGAATGAAGCTTGCTGCTGCTAAGGCAATTGCAGAAATAATAACTGAAAAAGAGTTATCTGCTGAATATATAATTCCTGATGCCTTTGATAAACGGGTAGCAAACAAGGTAGCTAAGGCTGTTTTAGAAGAAGCAATTTCAACAGGAAATGTACGAAACTAAAGAATACTTAAAAATTTGTAATACTTTATAAAAAAAAATAAAATATTATGATGAAAATTGTCATAATATAATAATATTTTATTTATTATTTAGTTTTTAGATAAAGGAGTTTTAAATAATGAATAGAATATATTATATATCAAATAGTGGTAATGCAGTATAAAGACGGGGGTTGGCACATATTGTACTCATATCGTGTGCTGATTATTGATGATAATGCTGGCATAAGGATGTTATTAAGAGAAATATTAGGGGCATATGGGTTTACTATTTCTGAAGCTGCTAATGGAATAGTAGGCTGTAAAGTTGCGGCCGAATTTAAGCCAGATTTAATTTTAATTGATTATAAAATGCCACAACTAAATGGTCCGTCTACGTTAAAACGAATGAGCAACAATGGAATTAAAGTTCCAGCTATTATGATAACAGCTTTTAATGAAGGTTTTTGTTCAGAAGAACTAAAGTGTCCAAACCTATACAAATGTATAACTAAGCCATTCAATATCACAAACTTATTAGAGACAATAAATGAGTGTTTGGGAAATAAAAATACTTTAGCCAGGGCATAATTTTTGTAGGGTACGCAGTTTCTTTAAATAGAAACTGTGTTTTTTTTCTTAATGAATTGGGTTTTAAGGAAAGTTGCGTTATAATCATAGGTGATAAAAGTTATTGGGAGGATTTATGTTATGTCTTTTGTTACATTAAACGAAATATTAAAAGATGCCCAAAAAAATAGATATGCAGTTGGAGCATTTAATACAAACAACATGGAAATTGTGCAGGCTATAATTGAAGCTGCAGTTGAAGAGAAAGCCCCAGTTATTCTACAAGCAAGTCAAGGTGCTTTAAAGTATGCTGGTATAGACTACATAATGGGCTTAGTTCGTGCGGCTGAAAAAACTGCAGATATACCTATTGTTATGCATTTAGATCACGGTACTGATTTTAATCAAGTAATGCTTTGTTTACGCAAAGGTTTTACTTCGGTAATGATTGATGGTTCAAAAAGACAATTTGAAGACAATATAGCTATCACTAAAAAGGTAGTTGAGGTTGCTCATCCAATGGGCGTAACTGTTGAAGCAGAGTTAGGTAAAATTGGCGGAACTGAAGATGATGTTACAGTAAGTGAAAGAGAAGCAACTTTTACTGTACCTAATGAGGCCAAGATTTTTTGTGAAAAAACTAATGTTGATGCCTTAGCTGTGGCTATTGGTACCGCACATGGTGCCTACAAAGGTGAACCAAAATTAGATTTTGAAAGATTAAAGCAAATAAGAGCTTTAGTTGATACCCCATTAGTATTACATGGTGCATCTGGAGTGCCAGAAGAGGCTGTAAAACGCGCCATTGAGCTAGGAGTATGCAAAGTAAATATTGACACAAATATTCGTCAAGCATTTACTAAAGGTGTTCAAGAGTACATTGCAGAACATCCAGAGGTATATGATCCTCGTAAAATTTTAGCTCCTGCAAAAATAGCTATGAAGGAAATTATTAGAGAAAAAATTAGATTGTTTGGAAGTAATAATAGATGTTAATAATAGATAAAGCTAACATTAGAAAGGGGTTGTTTTAATGCGTATATTTATTGATACTGCAAATATAAATGAAATAAAAACGGCTTATCAGTATGGTTATGTTGCAGGTGTTACAACCAATCCATCTTTGTTAGCCAAAGAGGGTGGAGAACCTTTTAAAATTTTACAGCAAATTTGTAAAGTTATTGAGGGCCCAATAAGTGCTGAGGTAATTGCTGAAGATACCGAAGGAATGGTACTTGAAGCAAGAGAATTAGCTAAAATTTCTCCTAATATAGTTATTAAAGTACCAATGACTAGTGAGGGTTTAAAAACTGTTGCCATATTAAACAAAGAAAATATTAAAACAAATGTTACTTTAGTTTTTTCAGCAAATCAAGCACTGTTAGCAGCAAGAGCAGGGGCTTCTTATGTTAGTCCATTTGTTGGCAGGGTTGATGATATTGGTTATAACGGTGTGACAGTAGTAAATGAAATTGCACAGATGTTTTCAATACATGAAATAAAGTGTGAAATCATAGCTGCTAGCATTCGTCACCCTATGCATGTAACAGATGTGGCATTAGCTGGAGCTGATATTGCAACAATTCCTTTTAAGGTATTAGATAAGATGATAAAACATCCCCTTACTGATATTGGAATTAAAAAGTTTTTAGCTGACTGGCAAAAATTAAATAAGTAGAATAGGGGAGAATCTAATTGAATCGACAATTAGCCTTAGAATTAGCACGTGTAACAGAGCTTGCAGCTATATCTGCTGGCCGTTTAATGGGTAAAGGTGATAAAATTGCGGCAGATGATGCCGCAGTTAAAGCAATGAGAGCTATGTTTGATACAGTTGATATAGACGGTACAGTTGTGATTGGCGAAGGTGAAATGGATGAAGCCCCAATGTTATATATTGGTGAACGAGTAGGAAGTGGTAAAGGCGGAGCAGTAGATATTGCTGTAGATCCCTTAGAAGGCACTAATTTAGTAGCTAAAGGACAACCTAACGCCATTGCAGTTTTGGCTGTAGCGCCAAAAGGCTGTTTACTACATGCTCCAGACATGTATATGGATAAAATATGTGTGGGACCAGCTGGTAAAGGTAAAATTAGCTTAGATGCCTCAGTAAAAGAAAATCTAACGGCATTAGCAGAAGGAAAAAACTGCAAAATTAGTGATTTAACAGTTGTTATACTAGATAGACCACGCCATCAAGATATAATAAGAGATGTAAGAGAGGCAGGTGCCCGTTGCAAATTAATTACTGATGGAGATGTTGCTCCAGCAGTTGCAGCTGCGTTAGATAACACAGGTGTAGACATGTTAATTGGTAAGGGAGGAGCTCCTGAGGGAGTTTTAGCAGCAGCCGCTCTAAAGTGTTTGGGTGGAGATATGCAAGCAAGATTAGTTCCTGATGATGATAAACAACTAGAAAGATGTAAATCTATGGGACTTAAAGATCCTCAAATGGTTTTAACATTAGATGATTTGGTAAAAGGTGATGATGTAGTATTTGCAGCAACAGGAATTACAGACGGTGAGTCGTTAACTGGTGTTCGTTATTTTGGTGGAGGAGCTCATACCCATACTTTAGTTATGAGATCTAAAACAGGAACAATTCGGTTTATTAATGCAACTCACTTTTTAGATAAAAAGCCATTAATAAAAGATTTCTTTTAAATAAAAGGAATAATAACTCTAGTTTTTGGCTATTATTTCTATAGACAATGCATATATAATAATATTGTGTAAGGTTTATTAACTTAAATATCTATAAATTATTAATAATATAAGGATGTAAGATTTAGTTTTTGCAATAAAGTAAAGCTATATTTTAAATATAGCTTTACTTCCTGCTAATATTCTATCCAAGATTTCTTGCCAAACTTATTTAAATCCCCAGGAGGTTATATTTTGCATATACGTGAGTTAGAACAAAAAAATATTCAGGAGCTTATTGATATAGCTCGTGATTTAACAATTGAAGGATATTCTCGACTAAGAAAAAAAGAATTGGTTTTTGAGATTTTAAAAGCAACTGTTGAGAAAGATGGGTCTATATTTGCATCGGGGGTTTTAGAAATTTTGCAAGATGGTTTTGGCTTTTTAAGACCAATAAATTACTTGCCTAGTTCTGAAGACATTTATGTTTCTCCTTCTCAAATTAGAAGATTTAGTATGCATACAGGTGACTATGTAGCTGGTAAAGTTCGTCCACCAAAAGAAAATGAAAAATTCTATGCTTTATTATATGTTGAAGCAATAAATGGTGATGATCCCAATAGAGCTGCCAGAAGAATAGACTTTAGAAACCTGACCCCAATTCATCCAGATATTCGTATGAAGCTTGGTAGAGCCGATAATGATATCTCAACTCGCTTAATAGATTTAATAAGTCCTATTGGTAAAGGACAAAGAGGATTAATCGTATCTCCTCCTAAGGCTGGTAAAACATCAATACTAAAAAGTATAGCAAAAAGTATAGAAATAAATAATCCAGAGGCGCACTTAATAATATTGCTGATTGATGAACGTCCAGAAGAAGTTACTGAAATGGAGCGTTCAGTAAGCTCTCGCTGTGAGGTATTAGCTTCTACTTTTGATGAAAGACCCGAAAATCATCTAAAACTTGCCGAAATGATTATAGAGCGTGCTAAAAGACTTGTTGAGCACGGCAGAGATGTAGTTATACTTTTAGATAGTATTACAAGACTCGCACGTGCAAGTAACTTAGTAGTTGCCCCAAGTGGTAGAACCCTTTCTGGTGGTTTAGATCCTGCTTCTTTATACAGACCCAAACGTTTTTTAGGTGCCGCACGTAATATAGAGGATGGCGGTAGTTTAACAATAATTGCAACAGCACTTGTTAATACAGGAAGTAAAATGGATGATGTTATTTACGAGGAATTTAAAGGCACTGGTAATATGGAGTTACATTTAGTACGTAAGTTAGCCGAACGTAGAATTTACCCTGCCGTAGATATATTACGCTCTGGTACTAGAAGAGAAGAATTACTGGTTAACGATAATGAACTAAAAACAATGTGGAAGTTAAGAAGATCGTTAAATCCAGATAACGCAATAGATAATATTCAAGAGATACTAAAAAACCTAAGATTTACTCAAAATAACGATGACTTTATTGAAATAATAAATAAAGTATTTGCAAAAAAGAAATAAACAGAAGAGACTGTTGAGATCAAATCAGCGGTCTTTTTTATTAAACAAAATGGGGTCAGGCTTTAAAATTTAATAACTTTTAATTTATGATTTCAAACAGCCTAATAAAATTTATTTAGAATACAGGAATATTAGATCATTTAGCGAAGTTACTAACACAATATATTGGGAGGGATAGTTATGAATAAAGAAACGTTAAAGCAACAGGTTTGTAAAGTTATAGAGAACCATAAGGATGAAATTATTGCTATCGGAAATGATATTTTCTCTCACCCTGAGCTAGGTTACAAAGAGTTTAGAACTGCTGATATTGTTAAACGTGTTTTTGGAGATTTAGGTATACAATACCGTGATAAGATTGGTGTAACTGGCGTGAGAGCTGATGTAAAAGGCCGAAAAAGCAAATTAAAAGTAGCTGTTATGGGAGAACTTGATGCAGTTGTTTGCCCTGACCATCCTCATGCTGACCCACAAACAGGTGCAGCCCATTCTTGTGGACATAATGCTCAAATTGCAGGAATGTTAGGAGCAGCAATTGGTTTAGTTAAAAGTGGAGTTATGTCTGAATTAGATGGTGATGTTTCTTTTATGGCAGTTCCTGCAGAAGAGTATGTAGAAATAGGATATCGCCAAAAGTTAAGAGAAGAAGGCAAAATTCAATTTTTAGGTGGTAAACAAGAGTGGATTGCCTTAGGCGAGCTTGAAGATGTAGATATGTTAATGATGTATCATAGTGCCTCCACTGAAGATGGTATTAAAGCGTTAGTTGGAGGTACTAGTAATGGCTTTGTTGGTAAATTGGTTACCTATAAAGGGGTAGAGGCCCATGCTGGTGGAGCTCCTCATAAAGGTGTTAATGCTCTTAATGCTGCTATGGTAGGTATGATGGCTATTCATGCTAATAGAGAAACATTTCAGGATAGTGACCATATAAGAGTACATCCCATTATTACTAAGGGTGGGGACTTAGTTAATATAGTTCCTGCAGAAGTAGTTATGGAGACCTATGTGCGTGGCAAGAGCATGGATGCTATTGTAGATGCTAGTGCTAAAGTTAACAGAGCCTTAAAGGCTGGTGCTATGGCAGTAGGAGCAGAGGTTGAAATTACTGAAATACCTGGTTATTTGCCACGCAACAATAATGCTTTAATGGGTGGTTTAATGAAAGAAAACCTAAGTACTGTTTTAGGTGATGAAGCTGTTACAGAATTAAATAGACATGGTGCAGGATCTTCTGATATTGGTGATATAATGCATGTTATACCAGCAATACATCCTTACATTGGTGGTGTGGATGGCATAGCACATTCAAAACACTATGAAATTGTTGATGAAGAATTAGCTTACGTTGCTGGAGCAAAAGCTATGGCAATGACAGTGATAGATTTATTAATAGATAACGCTGAAAAAGCAGAACAAGTAGTAGAAAACTACAAACCAATTTATAATAAAGATAGCTATTTAGAAATGTGGAACAATTTTTTTAATGCCAAGTAGTGTCTTGTAACTACATTCGTCGTCAAAAAACGCTAACATAAAAAAGTTAGCGTTTTTTTATTTTCGTCAGCAACTTACTTTAAACAAAAATTACAGCTCTTATTCTCCTTAAAAATACATTAAAAGCATTGTTAAATCAACAAATTTGTAAAATTAAACCATAAAATTGAAGCGACAACATTCTTTAGTTTTGTTTAGTGCAATATGGTTAAATGATTTTGCACCAGTTATTATATAGTCTAGAATTTCACATAAATATAGAGCTATTGGCAAATAATAGATTGGTGTTTACTAATAAATGAAAAGGGGGTTATCATAAAAAGCACATAAGTGCAAGATGTAAGCAATTATTCTATAAGTTTTTAAGGAGAGTATAAATGAAAAAATTAGCAGTATTAGGCCTAGTATTGATGATGTTTTGCTCTGTAGCATATGCGGGTGCTATTGATGGATCAAGTTCATATGCAGGTGAAAATGGAAGTCACAGTGTTAGTTTCTCTGGGGCTTCAGCCCAAGTCGATTATTCAGGATTAAATGCATCTGTTCACACAGAGATGTTTAAGGGAAATAGTAAAAAAGCTAAAAACATATTTGAAAGCCAAGGAGATATTATTCAAGGATCCTTTAAAGGAAGCTTTATTAATGGAATAAGCAAGGGATTAGAGTTTGTGAATAATAGTATGGTTTGTGATACTGAGTATAACGATGGTAAGCAGGCTTTTATTAGAAATGACCTTATAACTAAAAAGGGTAGCATAATTAACTTTATGAATGTTGATGGTGGTGATGGTGCCATTAGTACAGGTAATGAAATTAAAAGTAATGAACAAAGTTCTTACTATTCGTGTATTTCTAATAAATTAGATAATAGTGGTAAAGAGGTTACCGAAGATTTGGGTCAAGGAACTCTATATGCAGAAGGAAATAATTTTAAAGCTACTGCATGCAATTACTCATTTGGTAAAGTTATTGTTAGCAAAAATAACTCATATAGTAAAGTTACTGTTGAAGGTAGTGGAATGGCAGAGTACTCATATGGTAATGCCTTTTTAAACTCAAGAAAAAATAAACAGACTATGGCTTTTATTAGAACAGATGCGGGTAGCAATAATTTTACAGGATATGCTGAACTCACAGCAGAAGGTAAAGGAAAATCTGTTTGGATAAATGGTGAGTACAAATCAAATAGTGATGGAAGTGAATTAATTTACGGCCAAAAAGAATATGTAGTAGATGGTGTAGATATTGGCTTTAAATCTTACTTAATTGATACAAGAAAGTAATAGGTAAAATTAAGCGATTTGCTAAAGCAAATTGCTACCTCATAAAATTACAATAAATAAAAAGCAAGAGTAGTTTTACTGCTCTTGCTTTAAAAAGAGGTGTTTATAATAAAAAAAATAGCACATAAGCTTTTAATTAGTATATCACTAATTTTAGTTCTTTGCCCTTGTTTTGCCTATGCTGATGAATCAGAGGATGTTAGCAGTGAAAGTATCTTAAACTCTACAATTACCAATATTGCTGACCAAGTTAATACCAATATTAACGTTGACAGCAATGAATCTAATGTAGGAGTTGATACTGGAGATGAGTCTAATATAAACGTAGATACAGGGGTACATTCACAGGTATATATTAATGGTGAGGGACTCAACAACTTACGACCTCAATACCATGTTAGCAAAACAACGTATAATGATAATTGGATTAAAAGTGAAATTGAACGAATTAATTATAATATGGAAGTTCTGGCAAACGGTTTAGATAATATTTATGCTAAACAAATGAATGATGTAAATGAATTATATAAAGCATTAGTATTGTTACGAGAAGAATTATATAAGGAAATGAATCTATTATATTATGGACAAACCAAAGTAAAAACTATAATTGGCAGTAATAGTTTTACTGTAAATGAGGATTTACATAAATTTAATGCCCAAACAACCTTTAGGAAAGGTCCATTTACTACCTTAATGTCCATAAGATTATTAGAAAAGCTTGGTGTAAAATTCTATTTCGAGCGTGTTAATGATGTTGGCGTTGTAACTATGGTTTATGGAGATACAACTGTAGTACTACGAGAAAACTCTAATATCATGGTTGTTGCTAATTCAAAAGAGGTTAAAAAAATAACTCTATCAGTACCTATGTTAATATTTAACTCTCGTACGTTTATACCAACACGTGATGTTAGTGAACATTTGGGATTTGAAGTGTTATGGGATGAAGTAACCGATAGTATTATGATTAGTTTACCCATAAAAAATAAACCAGTTGTACTTATAGATGAAGCTATTTATCTTGAAAAAAATGAAAAGGATACTACTGCTGATGAGTCAAATAATAATGATATTATTGAAGATGGTAGTAATTAATTATAGCTAGTTATAAATAATATAGTTAATATGATTAGTATAAATATAACCCATTAAAATTAATTCTATAATAACTATTTCGATGGCTGACCTCGTGTCAGCCTTTTTTAAATTAAATTACATATCTTAGGCGCATCACTATACTTACTTTATTTAAAATAAATTAGAGAATAAAAGTTAGTAAAAGTTATGAACTAAAAATGAACTAATTAGGAATTATTTACAGTAATTATTGACTTTTATTATTAAGTGAACTAGTATAAGTACTAGGGAAATTGCAAACATATAATAATCTAGTTCATGAAGGAGATGATTGGTTTGCGAAATAGAGGTAGATATTTATTCACCTCAGAATCTGTTACTGCAGGTCATCCTGATAAAGTTGCAGATCAGATTTCAGATGCTATTTTAGATGCTATTTTAGCTCAAGATAAAATGGCTCGGGTAGCGTGTGAAACATTTGTTACAACAGGTTTGGTAGTTGTTGGAGGGGAAATAACTACTAAATGTTATGTAGATATATCAAGTATTGTACGCCAAACCATAAAGGATATTGGTTATACTAGAGCTAAGTTTGGTTTTGATGGTGATACATGTGCAGTAGTTACTGCAATTGATGAACAATCACCAGATATTGCTGTAGGTGTAGATCAAGCACTTGAGGCACGAGAAGATGAAATGAATAAGTATACAACGGGTGCAGGAGATCAGGGTTTAATTTTTGGTTTTGCATGTAATGAAACACAAACCTTTATGCCTCTACCTATTTATTTAGCTCATAACTTAGCACGTAAATTGCACGATGCTCGTGTTCAAAAAACCATTCCATACTTAAGGCCAGATGGTAAAACCCAAGTAACTGTTGAGTATGAGGGATATAAACCAGTTCGTATCGATACAGTAGTTGTATCAACTCAACATATGCCTGATGTAGAAAACGAAACAATTAGAAAAGATATAATTGAAAAAATAATCAAAGAGGTTGTACCACATAACTTGCTTGATGAAAATACAAAGTATTTTATAAATCCTACTGGTCGCTTTGTAATTGGTGGACCAATGGGAGATAGTGGTTTAACTGGTCGTAAAATAATAGTAGATACTTACGGAGGAGCGGCACGTCATGGTGGTGGAGCATTCTCTGGTAAGGATCCCACTAAGGTAGATAGATCTGCCGCCTATGCAGCCCGTTATGTTGCTAAAAATATTGTAGCAGCAGGTTTAGCAGAGCGTTGCGAATTGCAAATAGCTTATGCTATTGGAGTAGCTAACCCAGTATCAATAATGGTAGATACATTTGGTACTGGTAAGGTTAGTGAAAAAAAATTGCAAGAGGCAATTAATAAAATTTTTGATTTGCGCCCTGAGGCTATTATAGATAAACTCAACTTAAGAAGCCCACTTTATAAGAATGTAGCTGCTTATGGTCACTTTGGCAGAGACGATTTAGATTTGCCGTGGGAGAAATTAGATAAAGTTGAAGAGCTTAAAAAATTATTAAAAAATCAATAAAATAGCGGCTTACATTACTATTGGTAATGTAAGCTGTTTTTTATTTAATTATAAATATGTAGTGCGGCAATAGCTTAATTTGATTAAGTTAACTAAAAAACGATCATTTTTAGTGTTTAATATAAAAAAAAGTGCAAAAAATTAAAATCATTAGGGCTAAAAGTTAGAAATAAAGGTGTAATTATAGTAAAATGATAGTAGCTCTATTATCTTGCTATTTTGCAGGATTTATTTTTATTATGTTTAATTAAATCAGTATAAGAGGTGACATTTATGAATGAGTTGAGTTTTGTTAAAGAATTAAATGAAAAGACAGTTAAAATAGCTATTAACGGTGAAATAGATATTTTTAATATAACTGATATAAGAGAAAAATTGGCTGAGTTAACAAATGGCTATAGTGTTGTTGAAATTGATTTAAAAGGATTAAATTTTATAGATAGTACTGGATTAAGTATGTTAATTGGTTTAGTCCGTGATTTAAAAGGGAAAAATGGTAATGTAGTATTAATTAGTCCAAAGGCTCAAGTAATGAAACTTCTTGAGACAACAGGACTTAACACCGTTTTTGAAGTAAGAAGGGAGGATGACTGAGGTGCATGAATCAGCGTTTATAGATTCTAGTGTTGATATGGCATTAAATGAAATAGTTAATTTAACAGTTCCTTCTTTACCTGCGTACGTAAGTGTTGTACGTTTAACAGTTTCTGCTATGGCAAGTAGGTGTGGTTTTGATATAGAATCAATTGAAGATATTAAGGTAGCAATTACTGAGGCTGTAACTAATGCTGTGGTTCATACAAGAGGCAATAGCTCAAGTAAAATTAATATTGAAAGTAGTTTTAATTATTTATCAAAACAATTAACTATTAAAATAGAAGACCAGGGTCCTGGTTTTGATTCAAGTCATATTAAAATACCAGATATAAGTAAACTACAATCTGGAGGATTAGGATTATTTATTATTCGCAGTTTAATGGACGAAGTAAATTTAGATACAACAGTAGGTCAAGGAACATGCATTGTAATGATGAAAAAGCTAGGTGGTAAATAATTGTGGAGGAAACACAGAAGCTTACCACTGTAGAGATAAATGAGCTTATTTTGCTTTATCAGCAAAGTAATGACTCAGCAGCATTAGAAAAATTAGTTAATGAATTTTTACCTTTAGTAAAGTACTTAGCTAAGAGATTTGTACGAGAGGCGGTATCTTTTGATGACCTTGTACAGGTTGGTAGCATAGGCTTACTTAAATCTTTAAAAAGATACGATATGAATAAAGCTGCTAAGTTTATAACCTTTGTTACTCCTACAATAATTGGTGAGATAAAACATTATTTTAGAGACCGCCAGTGGGCAGTTCATGTTCCACGTAGAATTAAAGAATTGGGTAATAAGATTTATAAAGCAATGCCAATTTTAACTCAAAAACTACAGCGAACTCCTAACCCCAAAGATATGGCCATATATTTGGATGTGAGTGAAGAAGATGTATTAGAGTCACTTGAATGGGGACAAGCGTACCAAGCAGCATCTTTAGATAGTGTTGTTAAGACAGCTGAAGATGATAGTGATTTAACCCTAAAAAGCGCTTTAGGTAAAGAGGATTTAAGCCTACGTAAAGTTGAAGAACATAGCGAAATACAAGAACTATTTGCTGTGCTAAATGATGAAGAAAGAAAAATTATAAACCTAAGATTTGAACAGGATTTAACCCAAAGAGAAATAGGCGAAATAATGAATATGACTCAAATGCAAGTTTCTCGTAGTATTAAAAGAATAATAACTAAACTTCATAAAAAACGCAGTGAAATGTATTGCTAAAAGGAGGAGAAGACTTGTCTTTATACCTAGATTTTGACAGTGTATGTTTATTAATAATAACAATTGTAATAGTAGTAGTAGGTGTGTTTATTATAAAAGTTTTAAGAAAAATGGCAGAGACAGTTGTTAATGTGAATAAAATAATTGAAAAATCAGAATACGAATTAGAAGGTACTATCAAAAATGTAGAAAAAGTAACGCGTGAGGCAGGTCATATTAGTGAGCATGTTACATCGCTAACCTCAAAAGCAGATGCAGCAGGTAAAGTAGCTGCTAATGTAGTAAGTAAATTAATAAAAAAATTATAATAAAAAGGGTCACTTGTACATGAGTGACCTTTGTTGTGCAGTTGTATTTTGCATAGTTTATGTGGGTTTAGATTATTAAAAAATCAACCCCACTTTAAGCCTTTATTTTAACGCGTATTCTAACATTTTAGCTATGGTATTAGCTATTTTAACTACTAAAGATAACCTAGTGTTTTGCAATACAGTGTATTCCATGTATCCACCAATATTTACTGTGGCTGTTAGATAAAAATCACCTACAGGTGCTAGCTGTTTGTTTACTCCAGAACCAGGTCTTATTGAGCCATACCCCACATTAATTACCCCTACATTTTTAGCATTGCCCAGGCTTGCATCTAAAGCAATAGTGAAGTTGTTAGGAAACGTGTCATTAATAGTTTGTTTTACACTGGGTAAATTAATAGCGTGAACAGGTTGATCTAGGGTTCCAAATACATGAACTTTTTTAGGTAAAGAGACTTTTTGAAGTTCACTGCCGATTAAAGGGCCTAAAGCATCACCTGTAGAGCGGTCAGTGCCTATACATAAAACTATAATATCCTTATTTACTATGGTTGCTTGTTTTATAATTTGTTTAATAACCTTAGCTAAGTACAAACAGCCATACTTGTCATCGTATTTTGCACATAATCTTTCGGTTATTGGAATAACTTGAGGATTAAAATCTATAGACATATAACTACTCCTTTAACGCATAAGTTTTTTATTGCCTAGTAATAGTAATTATTACCGTGGTACCCTCAAATATTCGTTTTTCAGAATAATTTTTAATATTAAATAATAAATTGTAGAGAAGTCTGACGAAAGAAGGGACAAACATGGCAAATTATATTGACATTGTAATAATTGCAGCTATAATTTTTATGGTGTACAAGGGTTATAAACGAGGAAATATTAATAATTGGTTACGCTTAGGCTATAATGTTTTAGGGGTAGGCTTAGCATCAATTTTTGCAACAACACTAAATAAAGGATTAATTCTGCTAAAAATAAAACAATCTGTATCTCAAGCTCTAGTGAACTCCAATTTAATTGTAGATATAAGTGTTACAGGTGGAGCTAAGTTTCCAAACACTAACCTACCAGAAGAGCTAAATGCTATTTTTAAAGAACACTTTCAATTACTTGGCAATCAACAAGAAAATATATGGGCAGTGTCAGAAAAAATAATTGTTAATATTTTAGGTGGCTTAGCCTGTTATTTGCTCATTTGGGCAGCCGTAAGATTGGTTTTTTTTATTGCTAACACATTTGTAATAAAAGTAAATACTAGTGGGTTTTACGATAACAGCATAACAGGAGTTATTCCCGCTATTGGCAATGCATTAATATGTGCAATGTTGTTAAGTGGCATATTATGGCCGTTTATTATCCTGTTCGATAAAATTGGTTTGGCCTATATTTGGCAGGGTAGCAGAATACTACAATTCTTAGCTAAAATATTTTACTCGGGATTTGGCATATAATGTAATAAGATATTTTTCTTTCTTAGTAGTATAAGTTATAATATATTGAAGATATAATTGAAGGAGTTTGCAGCAATGATAAAAAACAAAAAGGTAATAGCTATATTGGCTGTTTCATTAGTATTAATTGCCTTCTTTTTATATACAATGGTAAGCCAAGGAATGTTCTTTAATAAGGGCACAAAGCTAGCTCTTTCGGGTTCTAAGTCATACATTAGTCCTGGAAAATTGTTATATAGTAGTGGTAGTGATAACGGGGCATGGGTTGTATATTTAAAAACAGGTCAAACAGTAGTTTCGTTTTTGGACAAGCAAGGAAATAAGAGTTGGCAGAATGTTTATACTGAACCTAATCTAAACGTAAATAGCTCAAAATATTATACTATAATAGGTGAGTCTGATGACAAAGAAGTTAAGATTATAAATACAGCTGGTCAAGAGTTATTAGATTGGCAAGCCAAAGGAAATCCTTTACTTTGTACTATAGATAATGAGGGTACAAATATAGTAATTTCAGATATTATGGGCAAACAGAATACCCAGTGGTTAACGAATTTAACAGTCTCAAAAATTACTGAAAGAGGATCAGACTACAGAAATAAAGAGCAATTTAGCAAGGATTTTAGAGATACAGAATTTATAGATGTAAAACAATGGAGAGATGGCATTGTTGCTTTGATTTATAATACTAGCTCCTCAGAAAAAGGCCAGTATATAATTGTTATAAATAACAATGGCGAAGAACTTCTTAAAAATAAGGTAGATAACTCTATGGGTGATATTAATGTATCTCCTAGTGGTGATATAATAGTATGGAGTGAAAATGATATTGTAAAAAAATTTAACACCTCAACAAATGAGCTAACTAGTATTAAACACAAGGGTGTAGTATCTTGTGGTTTTTTATCAGATACCAAACTATATATCATCAGTAACCAAACAGGGCTGATTCCCTATGGCAGGAGAGTATATGTGTGTGAAACAAACCTTGCAGGTAAAACTACGCTTAAGGTTAAACTTCCTGGTTATTTAGTTGGTAGTGAAGTTCCACAGGTAAATACGCTATTTGTGTCAACTAATAAAGGTATTTATGCTATTAAAGACTCAAAGGGTACTTGGTATGCCTCAAGCGAAAAAGAGGTGCTGAGTTCAGCTGTTCTTAATGATATTGTGTATATAATAACCAAAGATAACTCTTTATCTTGGTATCAAAAGCCTTAAGGAGATTAAAGATGATTTTACTAGTTTTTGAATCAACTCATGATGCCTTGGCAGCAGAGCAAGTACTTGAAGATAATGAGTATAAGCTAAGAATATTACCTACTCCACGGGTATTTAGTAGTAGCTGTGGTTTATCTATAAGAGTTAATAGTGAAAATGGAGGTCAGCTCATAAAACTCTTAAAAAACAATAATATAAATAACTGTAAATATGCTGTGTGTCAACAGCAAAATAATAATATTGTTTATAGTGAATTACAAAGTTAACACAATTTAGGGAGAGTAAGAATGAGTTTTATAAAAGATTATTATCAGCAATTAAAAGCCCAAGACCCTGTATTAGGGGTAATCCTTCAAATAATATTAGTTATTGCAATTATGCTTGTAATTTCAAGGATTGGACTATTTATAATTCATAGAATATTTAAAAGATGGCGTAAGTTAGTAGAAGCAAAAGAGCACTCTGAGTCACATGTAACCCAAATAAATAATATGCACTCATCTGTAAAAAAGGTTTGGAGATATGCAGTATTGGTGTTAGGTATTCCAATCGCTATTACTGTGTTTAATCTCTCACTAGATTCTTATGGTGATTTTCAAAAAAGCATTTTATCTATTCCACTTTTAGGTATTGTAATTCAACTAGTATTAGTCATTTTATTAGCATATTTGGCCCTAAAGGCCGGAAGTTTAGCGATTAAAGTTGGCTTTGAAAAACAAAGACAAGAGCAATTAACAAAGCAAAACAAGAGTATTTTTAAGCGAGTTGAAATTAAGCAATCTAAATTAAGAACCTTAGAAACATTAACCCTTAGTATATTTAAATATGCTGTATATTTCGCAGCCGCTTTAAGCATTCTAGCCGTTTTTAATATCCCAACCTCCACAGTTATAACAGGAGCTGGAGTATTGGGCGTAGCGATTGGATTTGGCGCTCAGAACCTTGTTAGAGACGTTATTTCTGGGGCTTTTATTATGTTTGAGGATCAGTTTGATGTTGGTGACTATGTAGAGGCTTGTGGTATAAAGGGCGTAGTAAGAGGAATAGGCTTACGAAGCACTGTTTTAAAAGGATTTGATGGTGCACAGCATTATGTTCCTAATGGAGAGTTAAAAATAGTAAGTAACTTATCAAGAAATTATCGAAGAGCAATGGTTGATATAGGTGTTGCTTACAGTGAAAACTTAGATGATGTACAAGCGGTGCTTGAGAAGCTCTGTTTAGAACTAAGAAGTGAAAACTCTTATATAGTTGAGGGGCCTACGGTTTTAGGAGTGCAGAATCTTGGAGAATCTGAGGTAGTCTTTAGAATAATTGCCCTTACAGAACCTAATGAGCAATGGCAGGCAGAGCGGCTATTAAGATACAGCATAAAAAATAGGTTAGATCGTGAGCAAATTTCTATTCCTTTCCCACATCGAGTTATTATTAATAAGGATGCGGAGGATAAATAATGATAAAACATGAATACCAAGTTGGTGATGTTGTTCGCATGAAAAAAGGTCATCCATGTGGTGCAAATACTTGGCAGGTAATTAGAGTTGGTGCTGATTTTAGAATTAAATGTCTGCAATGCGGAAGATCAGTTATGTTGCCTCGCAGGAGATTTGAGAGTAGAGTAAAAGAAATATTAGAAAGCCAAATATCTGAATAACAGATACTTAGGACGGAGGAGCAACATGAAGTTTGCGGTTTTAGCAAGCGGCAGCTCTGGAAACAGTGTTTACCTAGAGTTAGCAGGCAAACACTTTTTAGTAGACGCTGGCATAAGTAATAGAGCTATATGTAAACAATTAGAGTCGATTGGTGTAGATAATACCCAGCTTGACTCAGTTTTTATTACCCATGAACATATTGACCATATAAGAGGAATTGATGTATTGGCAAGGTCTCACCCAAAAGTAAAAGTGTTTGCTAATAAAGCAACGTGGAAGTCCGGCAATAAATTTTTACACAGAGTTATAAATGATCAGCGTCAGTTTACCCAAACACAAAATCAGTTTTCAATCGATAATATTAATATTACTCCATTTGCAATATCTCATGACGCGGCAGATCCTGTAGGTTATAAATTTGAAGTAGATGGTAAAAGTATAGTAGTAGCAACAGATTTAGGCTTTGTAAGTGAAGATGTTTATAATCATTTATTAGGCATTGACGCATTAGTAATTGAATCAAATCATGACCCCGAAATGTTACAAAAGGGTCCCTACCCCTATTTTTAAAACAAAGAATAGCGGGTAAAAAAGGACATTTAGCAAATAATATAACTGCTGCATTACTAAAAAGAGTAATTAGTAGGCAAACTCAGGCTGTAGTATTAGCCCATCTTAGCGATAAAAACAATACTCCAGAGATTGCTTTAAGAGTAAATGAAAAAACTTTATGTGAAGCTGGCTTAAGACCAAATAAGGATTTTGCCTTAAAAGTAGCCAAACGAAATGTGGCTACCCCAATGATTAATATTTGCTAAACCACAAAAAGATGATCAAAATCACATATTTTTTTGACATTTGTTTGGTAAAGTACTATAAAACAAAGAGAAGGAGGTAGACTTATGTATAATAGTTTTGATAACAATAGGTATTATTCAGATTCACATACTGAATCAAAGAGTAAATATACCATAGTTGTCGTTGCATTAATAAGTGCTTTAATAGGTGCAGTAGTGATGGCAGTAATCGCACCCCAGTTTATTTATGGCAAAATTATTCCATGGCCAAATCACTTATCAAATAGTGGAGGTTATCAGTTACCGAGCGAGCCTCCCACTAGTGTAAGTCAAATTAAAGTAGATATAGAAGGCTTAGGTAATCAGTTTTCGCAGGTAGCAAAATCGGTTGGCCCTGCTGTAGTTGGTATAACTAACAAGGGATATGTTAAAGACTGGTTTGGTAACACCAGTTTAACAGAAAAATCAAGTGGGACAGGCTTTATTGTGGATCCAAAAAAGGGTTATGTTGTAACTAATGAGCATGTTATTTCTGGTGCTAAAGAGGTAGTAGTAACACTATCTAGTGGTACAAAAGTACAGGCCGAAGTAGTAGGCTCAGATGAATACTCAGACTTAGCAGTATTAAAAATAAACTTAAATGATTTATCAAAAGATGAACAAGATTTACCCTATGTAACTTTTGGTGATTCTTCAACACTGCAGGTCGGTAATTTTGTATTAGCAATAGGTAATCCGTTAGGAGCAGAGTTTGCCCGAACAACTACCCACGGAATTGTAAGTGCTGTAGATAGAGTATTAACTGTAGATGGAAAACAATACTCACTATTACAAATAGATGCCGCTATTAACGAAGGTAATAGTGGTGGTCCATTATTAGATCTTAACGGTAAGGTTGTTGGCATTAATACAATAAAAATTAAAAGCTCAGGTGTTGAGGGACTTGGTTTTGCAATACCATCTAAACAAGCTCAGCCTATTATAGAGCAGTTAATAAGTTATGGAAAAGTAATTAGACCATTATTGGGTATACATGGAGCTGGATTTAGTCCAGGCTCAAATCAATTTTTACAAGGTAAAGTTGAAAGTGGAGTATATGTAAGCGAAGTTATGAAGGGTAAACCTGCTGAAAAAGCTGGCATAAAAGCTGGTGACATAATTGTTGCTATTAATGATAAACAAATTACCGGATTCACAGATTTGCAAAGCGAACTTTTTAAACATAAAAAAGGCGATCAAATAGAAGTAGAAGTATATAGAATGAGTGAAAATAAGAATATTAAGCTAAGAGTTGTTTTAGACTCCAACGAGTAAAACAAGAAATTAAAGTATATAAACAATTAAGAAATATAAAAAAAGGCTGTTCACTTGTAGTGAGTAGCCTTTTTTTGGTTATAGTAAGTTATTTAATTTTACTAATTGTTTTATTTACCGACTCTTTAAATTTATTAAAGAATTCACTGTTGGCTTGTGGATAATCTTCAACATTACCTTGATCGCATAACTCTACCAGCTTTTGATCAATAGGAACCTGATGAATAAGTTCTATATTAAGCTCTTTGGTAACCTGCTCTGTTTTACTTTCACCAAATAAATGGGTTTTTTCGCCGCAGTGAGGACAAACAAAGTAGCTCATATTTTCAATTAATCCTAAAACAGCTATATTCATCATTTCAGCCATGTTTACAGATTTTTTTACGATTAGTTTTACAAGGTCTTGTGGAGATGAAACCACTACTACACCATCTACAGGAATAGATTGCATTAAAGTAATAGATACATCACCTGTTCCTGGTGGTAAATCAATCACTAAATAGTCTAAATCTCCCCAATTAACATCAGTAAAAAATTGTTTTACAGCATTGGCAACTAAAGGACCACGCCATACTACAGGAGCGTCTTCTTTATCTATTAATAAGTTTAATGAAATAACTTTAATACCTTTTTTAGTAGTAACAGGTTCAATAGATTCTCCGTCGCTCATAGCTCTCATAGTATTAACCCCAAAAATTTTAGGAATACTTGGTCCGGTAATATCTGCATCCATAATGCCAACTTTATAACCCTGTTCATTTAGCGTAGTGGCAATTAAAGATGTCATAGAAGATTTACCAACTCCACCTTTACCACTCATAACTGCAATTACTTTTTTTATATTGGAATTTCCATTGGTAGTTTCTTTTTGAATCATAGTTATTTTCTCCATTCAAAAAAGTTATAGACATATGTCAAATATGATTATACTCTTATTATAACATTAATCAATATATACATAAAAAAAATATTTAAATTAACATATTTAGCATACTTATTATTCCTTAAATTCCCTAAAATAATTATAATTAATAATTTTATTTGTGTATAAACAAGTTTATTTTTATTATCTTTTGTAATACTAAAATTTAGCTTGCCAAATTAATTTTAGGTGTATATTATGGTTGTATGCTTATAGGCTAATGGGGGAAGGAGCAATAGATTATGCCACTATGGAAAAGAAACCTTTATGTTCTTTGGTTAGGCTGTGTAATAGGCGGTATAGCGTTTTCATTGGTATCTCCATTTTTACCAATGTTATTACAAGAGGTTGGAACAACAGATAATATAGAGTTTTTGTCTGGGTTAGCATTTGGTGTAACCTTTATTACGGGAGCTATTATGGGACCTATATGGGGTACCCTAGCTGATAAGTATGGGAGAAAACCTCAAATTTTTAGAGCAGGATTAGGAATTGGCTTGGTTTATATTTTAATGGCGTTTTCTCAAAATGCGGTGCATATAATTTTGGCTCGTTTATTACTAGGGGTATTTAATGGTTTTATACCATCAGCAATTGCTATGGTAGCTACCAATACACCCGAAGAAGAGTTAGGTGGAGCTTTAGGAATAATAAATACAGGTTACTCATTTGGTGCAATAGCTGGTCCAATGGTGGGCGGTTATATGAGCCATTACTTTGGATTAAAGCAGACTTTAATTATTGCAGGGTTAGTACTTTTTGCCGCCACATTTGTAATAATATTTGGCACAAAAGAGGAAAATAAAGGAGATAGAACAGTACAGTTTAATGTAGTAAGAGATATAAAAGAAAGTTTTTCATATAAAATTTTAGCAATGATGTTTGTTGTAATGATGATTTATAACCTATCATTAATGATAGTTCAGCCAATACTGCCCTTAATGGTGCAAAAATTAGCAATATCAGGTAATAGTGATCCTAAAGTTATGACAGGCTTAATATTTTCTTTAGCAGGATTTGCTACCGTAATGGGCGCACCATATTGGGGTAAGTATGGGCAAAAACATGGCTATAAAAAGGCTATGACTATAGGATTAATAGGTGGTATAGTTATAAGTATAGCAATTGCATTTTCATTTAATATTGCTTATTTAGCAGTAACTAGATTTGCTTTTGGCTTGTTTTTGGCTGCTGTAGGTCCCTCTGCAACTGCTATTTTATCTAAATCTGTGCCAAATAACTTTAGGAGTAGAGTTTTAAGTATAAACTCTAGTTTTAGTCAATTAGGGGCAGCCATAGGACCTATGTTAGGCGGAGCAATTGCGGGTTTTTGGGGTTTAAATATAGTATTTATTTTTACCGCTGTAGGCTTACTTGCTGTGATTTTTTGGCTGAGAACTGTAACTATAGATTTAAGCAAACCACTACCTATAGGTCAAAAAGTAGCAGTATTGAAAGAAAATAAAAGTAGATAGAGTATAGCTAATTAAGGTGTAAAGTTAGTAGTAACTTACACCTTTTTTGACTTTAGGTTTTAATTGATTTATATTTTAATAGTAATAGAAAACTGCTAACTATAAAATAGAGGAGATAAATATGGCCAAAATTACAGTATTAACACCAACTGTCTGCGAATTAATGCAGGTAGTGACTCCAAAAACTACTCAAGCTCATGCTTTACCTCAAGTATTAGGAGAAGCTAAAAATCTATTTAAAGAAAACCCTGTAGAAAAGTGTTTAATTTATGCACCTGATGCGTTAGGTTCCTTTTTACTAAATAACTACACAGCTGAGTTTAATAAAGTAAAAGAAATTGCACCAATTACAGCAGATTTAGAGGCTGTAATGAAAACATATACACCAGTTTGTTTTGCCTCTATGTTTAGTGGAGCATTGCCAGAGACAACTGGAATTAAAAAATATGAAAAGCCTGTATTAACAGTAGAAACGATGTTTGATGTTTTAGCAAAGGCAGGTAAAAAAGTGGCCTTAGTTGCAGTTAAGGATTGCAGTATAGATATAATATTTAGAGGAAGAGATATTGAATACTATTCTGAGCCATACGATTTAGAGGTAACTAATAGAACAATAGAGTTGTTAAAACAAAATGAGCTAGATGTGATAGTTGCATATAATCAAGAGTACGATGACTTGTTACATAGAACTAAACCGTTTAGTACTGAATGTATTAATGCCATGCATAATCACTTAAAAACCTTTAACATTTTGGCACAAGCGTTTAATAAATACTGGGCTAAATATAATAGAGTTATTGCCTTTACTCCAGATCATGGAGCTCATTTAGATACAATTAAAAATAAAGGCAATCATGGTACAGATATGCCTGAAGATCTAAATGTAAGACACTACTGGGGTCTATATAAAAAACAAGAATAGGAGATATAATGCCTAAAAAAATAATTAAAACAAAAAATGCTCCCAGTGCTAATGGTTGTTATTCACAGGGTATTTTAGCTAATGGATTTTTATTTATTTCAGGACAACTACCCATTGAGCCTGAAAGTAAACATAAGTTAGTAAATAAAGATATAACAGACCAAACCCATAGGGTATTAAATAATATTAAGGCTATAGTTGAAGAGGCTGGTGGTAGCCTACAGGATATAGTTAAAGTAACTATTTATTTAAGTAATATTAATAATTGGAGTAAAGTAAATGCTGTTTACGAGCAATTCTTTAATTATGAACCACCAGCTAGATGTGTACTTGAAATAGCAAATATCCACTATGGGTTTAAAATAGAGGCAGAAGCTATTGCCTCTATTGAATAAACATAAGTAAAAATCATGATTGATTTTCAGCATAAAATTCATTTCACTAAGATGACACTCTGGGCATTATTAAATGTTAAATAAAGCGTGTTACTTGTTTACATTGGTTTGGTAAATCTCTTATAACATAATCAAACCATTTAGGTAATTGAGTATTAGTTGGAAATAAGCTTGCATAGCTTGCCATAACCCATACCATATACAAAGAAGATAATAACTCATTAATGGTTAATAATTGAGTAAGATTAAAAGAGCTAGTGTTTTTAAACTTAACTGCCTCTAAATACCGTAGTTGCAGGTCTTTCTTACTGTCTGCAAAGGCCTTATTACCAAAGGCATTTAACATGTTATTAAGAGAATTGCCCCAACCTATGGCTTGAAAATCAAATAATATAGCTTTGTCTATATTTAAGGATATAGCAATATTTCCAGGATAAAAATCGTTATAGCTTAATACAGGGCTAAGCTTTTTATATTCTTGGTATATCGTATTCAGCTTGTTAATTATAGAGTCTATATTTGGTTTAATATATGCTACTAACATTTTTGTAGGTTCCCAATTATCTAATTTGTGAACAGCCTCTACAATATCCACTGGAGTCACATGAGTAAATTCTGGTTTTGCTAAATATGAGGTATTAAGTTTTAAATGTTTAAGTTGTTTAGATAATGACTCGAGTTGCAGGTAAGTTTGAAAAATTACCCCTTGCTCAGCTTTGTTAAATATATGGTTAGGCTTAGGTAAATAATATTTATGCACTAAGTCTTCAATAATAAGTAAACTTTGTTTATTAACTTCATCAATTTCAAAATGATATAATTTGGCTGTATCTAGTACTTTAAGCTGAGAAGCCTGTTTATAAAAAAGCACCTCTCTCTTCCAACTATTTGTATCCAAAGATAGTATTGAACGTTTTTTTGGAATAAAGGTCTGTTTTATAATTACAGATTTAGGGATATTTTTACCCTTTAGCTCGGCTCTATATACATAACTACCACTATTACCTTCGTGCAGAGTAGTTAGCTTTATATCTTCTACATTCCAGTGTAATTTAGTATTCCAAAAGTCTATCTCTTGCCAGTATTTCATCTAAATCACTCCAATGCGTTATATTATAACGCATAGTTATTACCTTGTCGTTAGTTTATATGGTAAAATGCTAGTAGTTTCATAAAAGGAAGGCGAAAACATGAACAATGAAGCAATATTTCAATACTTAATACATGATGGTGAAGTTTATAGTACCGCTGATGAAAGTATTGTAAAGAGTATGAATAAGAAATCTGTTTATGAGGTAATTAGAGCTATAGATGCAGTGCCTTTGTTTTTTGAAGAACATATAGATAGATTATATAAGTCAGCAGAAATTATAAATATAAAATTATGTTTAACCAAACAAAAAATAAAACAACTAATGGCAAAGTTGATGAGTGTTAATAATGAGTTCAACAGTAATATAAAACTATTGTTTAGTGAAGATGGTGCAAGCTATTTTCTTTACTTTATGCACACTTTTTATCCCTCACAGGAGATGTATAAAAAAGGCATTCATACTGTTTTATATGATGTTGTTAGGTATAACCCTAATGCAAAAGTTAACGATTACCAACTACGTAAACATATCAAAGAATATAGACTAGAGCGAGCTGCGTTTGAGGCACTTTTAGTAAATAAACATAAAAACGTTACTGAGGGTAGTAGGTCAAATATTTTTTTTGTAAAAGATAAAACACTATATACGGCTCCAAATAGAAAAGTGTTAATTGGAATAACTAGAAATAAAGTAATAGAGCATGCCAAAAAACTCAATATTAAGGTAATAGAGAGAGATATAAGTACCAGAGAACTAATGAGTTTTGAGGGAGTATTTATGACCTCGACCTCTAATGACATTTTACCTATCACTAGTATTGATGATTTATTATTTGAGTCTGTACAAAACACCACAATAGAGTTATTGCAAAATGCCTATCTAAACGGTATTAAAGAATATGTTAAGGGTAATAAATAAGGTGTTTTAATAACTAAATTAAGTTATAATTATAGTATAAAAACCAAGCTATAGGAGCGTATTATGGTAGAAAAAAATAGTAATCACTTTTCACTAAAATCATTTTTTACTCTATGGAGATTTGTGTTATGCCTGTTATTAGGAGCTGTAAGTGTGAGGTTTTCAATGGCTCAAAATTATAATGAAATGGCAATAGCCTTAGCTGGAGCTTTATTTGGACCAGCTCAGTGGGTATATTTAAGAGATAAGTATAAAGAGAGTGAAGCAGAAGAGTTTGATGTTGTAAACGCAAATAGATGGTTAATTTTTGCACTGTGTTTAACAGGCTCAGCATTAGCTTATCTTTTTAACTCCTACCTAATAGCTTCATTAACCATTGTAGCAGGGCTTGGACAGTTTTGGTTTAAATTTGATGTAAACTCAGGTGAAAGAACGTGGCATGGTTTTACAGCTACATTATTAGCAATTATAGGCTACTTTAAATATCGCCCTTTAATGTATATCTGTTTACCACTTAGTGTTATGTTTTTAATTCATCAACTATACTTAGTGAAAAAAGAAAAAGCAGCCAGAAAAGCTGATAAAGAAAAAGATATAGCAAAAAAAAGAGGAACAAAGAAAAAGAAAAAGCGTAAAAAGAAATAAGCTAATTGAGGTATAAATAAATGGCATTATGTGCAGTTAGCAATTTAGCAAAATATTATGGAGCAGATTTAGTGTTTCAAAATATAACCTTTGAGATAGATAAGGGGCAAAGAATTGGCTTAATAGGTCCTAATGGAGTAGGTAAAACTACTCTACTTAAAATATTAATGGAGCAAGAGGATTATCAAGAAGGAACTATATTTAAACGTTCAAATATAAGGTTAGATTACTTAGATCAAATACCGGTTTATCCAGATAGCTTAAAAACCATAGATGTTTTATTTGAGGCATTTTCTAGTATTTTAAAAATTGAAAAACAACTAGAAAATATGCAACAAAAAATGTCTTTATGTAAGGGTGAAGAGTTAAACAAAATAGTTAAATTATATGGAGAATTAGAGCATAGCTATGAGCAAATGGGTGGCTATGACATGCATGAACGGTTAAACAGAATAGTAATAGGTTTAAACATTAATGAAAACATGCAACAACGAGCATTTGAAATGCTTAGTGGTGGAGAAAAATCACGAGTTATACTTGGTAAGATTCTGTTAGAAGAGCCAGATATATTGTTACTAGATGAGCCCTCAAACCACTTAGATTTAAGTTTTATGGCTTGGTTAGAGGCATATTTACAAGACTACAAAGGTGCTGTTGTAATAGTTTCTCATGACCGTTGGTTTTTAGATAGAGCTGTAAATAAAATTGTAGAAATAGAGCAGGATTGTGCTGAAATTTATAATGGAAATTATAGCTACTACCAAGTAGAAAGCCAAAGAAGACTAGAAGAGAAATTTAATATGTGGCAGGCAAAACAAAGGCAAGTAGACAAGCTAGAAGAACAGATTGAGCAATTCTTAATTTGGGGCAGAGCTCGTGATAGTGAAAAAATGTTTAAACGGGCTAAAGAGTTAAAAAAAAGGCTGGCTAAAATAGTTGTGCCTGATAAACCCCGTATGGAAAATAAAAAAATAAGAATCTTAAAAAACAATGTGACCAGAACAGCTAAAGAAGTACTTAGAGTAAAAAGTCTGGGTCATCAATTTGAAAATAAAAGGCTTTTTAGCAACTTTGATTTAACAGTTTTTTATCAAGAAAAAATAGGAATACTGGGCTCAAACGGTACTGGTAAATCTACTTTGCTCAAGATAATAATGGGATTAATTGAACCCAGTTATGGCAAAGTAGAAATCGGTTCAAGAGTAAAAATTGGCTATTTACCTCAAGAGGTTGAGTTTGACAACCCCAATAGTAATCTAATAGAGGTATTTCAAAGTCAGTATCAAATAACGGCTACAGAGGTAAGACATGAGCTTGCCAGAGTGTTATTTACAGGTGATGATGTATTTAAAAGTGTTAATACCTTATCGGGTGGGGAGCGTAGTAGATTAAAGCTTTGTTTATTGATGTATGGAGGAGCTAATGTACTAATACTTGATGAGCCTACTAATCATTTGGATATAGATTCACGTGAAGAGCTAGAGAACAGCTTGCAAAAGTATGAAGGTACAGTAATATTTGTATCACATGATAGATACTTTATAGACACTATGGCTGGTAAAATTTTAGAAATTAAAAATAGTAAAATAGATATATACAAAGGTAACTATCAGTACTACTTAAAACAACTTGAAAAAAAACAAGCTAAAACTGTAGGTAAAAGTGAGCATAATAAACTGTCACAAAGTAAACAAGATTATCAATCACATAAAGCTTTGCAAAGCGAAATGCGAAAACAAGACAAACAGCTTAAAAGCTATACACAGCAAATAAAAGAGGCTGAAAATAGATTATTAGAGATTGAGAACTTAATGAAAAGCAGTGTTAGTAATGTGCAGAAGTTACAAGAACTATATAAGAATCAAAATGAAACCGAAGAACTGTTAATGGATTTAATAGAGAAACATGAAGATCTTGAAAAGATAATAAAAAATAGATAAGTATAATAATACCATAGGTGGCTCCAAAATTGTTTTGGAGCCACCTATTTTTTAAACCTCTCAACCCTTTTACTTATTTATCTTGAGCTAACTTATATAATGCCTTAGCATAAATTTTTGTTGCTTTTATCATATCATCAATAATATATTGTTCATTTGGTTGATGAGCATTAGATTTTGCGCCCGGAAAACCAGGTCCAAAAGCAACAGCGTTAGGTAGCTTGCGAGCATATGTTCCGCCACCAATTACCTTTGGTTTAGCATCTAGGTCACCGGTCTGCTCCCTGTAAATACTCATTAAATTTACAACGAGGGGACTGTCTGGCTCTACATACATAGGCGCGCTATCGCTACCCCTAATTAAGGTTACAACAGTGTTCTCAATATTTTTTTCAATACTAGAGAAAACCTGCTCACCTGTAAATGTAACAGGATAACGAATATTAACCTTAACCTCAATACCCTCTGCAGTAATAGCAAAAATACCCGGGTTAAAGGCTAAATCACCAGACTTTTCGTCTTTAAAGAAACAGCCTATATCTTCACCATAGTGTTTAAAAGCAATACGATTATTATAAAGCTTAATAAATTCAGCTATAGGTGTATGAGAGTCTTTAGCAAACTCACCTAAAATATTAAACATATAACTAACTGCATTTCTGCCATTTTGAGGCAAACTTCCGTGGTAAGATACACCGTAAGTTGTTATGGAAATGTTGTCAGCTTGCTCTTCCCAAACAAAATCAAAATTAGGTTGCTCTTTAAACTCTTCTAAGAGCTTAATTAAATCCTGTTTCTCTTCTGTTTTAATCACTACTTTACAAATATCAGGAACAGAGTTTACTGCATTACCACCATTTCCTGATACAAGATAAGTACCTTTTTTTAGCTCGTGATTTTCACTTTTAGTTACTAATGTAAAGGTCATAATACCTTTTTCTCCATGAATTAATGGAAAACCAGCATCTGGGGTTATGGCCATGGTTGGCGCACCTTTTTTATCAACATAATATTTAACGTCTGTCATGCCAGACTCTTCATCTGTACCGAATATAACCTTTAACTCTTTAGCTATGGGTAGTTTAGAATCCATAATTGCTTTAATTGCATATAAACTCATTACCGCAGGTCCTTTATTATCACTAACACCCCTACCATAAATAACTCCATCATGAACCTCAGCAGCATATGGAGGGTAGGTCCAATCGTTTCCTTCAGGAACAACATCTAAATGTCCAAGCATAGCAATACTCTCATTACCCTCACCGTAACTAACCTCACCAGCATAATTATCAATGTTCTCTGTTTTAAATCCCATACGTTCGGCAATTTCTAAGGCCTTTTCAAGGCTTAATTGAATACCTTTACCAAATGGCATATCTCCTTGTGGAGCCTCTTTTACACTCTTTATTCTAACTAAAGATTGAATATCTTTTATCATAACATCTCTATAGCTATCAATAAGTTTATCAAAAATTTGCACTTATAAAACCTCCCTTTAAAACTCAATTCGGTACTTTGTAATAAAATCCTTCCATTACCGAAAAAAAATAATTAAAAATGACACCTTTAGTATTATCATATATAAGCTAAAAATAAGGTAAAGCAAATTGTATTGACATGAGTAAGACCGAATAGTATAATCTCAATGATATTAATAATCATTATCATAAAAGGAGGATTTAAATGAGTAATAAAAAGAAAATTATGTGTTTATTATTAATAAGTGTATTAACAATAAGCTTATTCGGCTGTAATAATGGGGCACAAGTAAACAATCAAAAAAATAACAATGAAGATAATAACCAATACGAGGTTACCATAAATAACTTTAATAAAGACACAATCTATAAAAAAGTACCAGAAAAAATAGTTACATTAAGCATTGGTGAATTAGAGATATGTTTAGAATTAGGCCTTGAGGATAAAATAGTGGGCATTGTAATAGCCGAGGGTTATGCTAAGGACTACGATGAAAAAATTCAAAAACTACCAGTATTGGCTGAGGGATATGGAACATCTTGTGTACCTACCCTAGAAACAATTATTGAAGTAGAGCCTGATTTTGTATATGGCACTGCCTTTGCGTTTAATGCTAATTATGGTATTGCATCACAAAAGGATTTTGATGAATTAAATATTAATACCTATGTAACAAAAGGTACCTATGAAACTGAAGTTACGATAGACGACGTATATGAAGACATAGAGAATATAGGAAAAATATTTAATAAAGAAGAAAAAGCTACTACAGTTATTGAAAAAATGAAAAATGAAATAACAAAATATAAAAAAGAATATGACCAACCAAAAACAGTATTTGTATATGATAATGGAACAGAAAAGCCAAGTACAGCAGGTAAATGTGCTTTAATAACCTCTTTAATAGAAACAGTTGGCGGAAAAAACATTTTTGATGATATCGATAAACAATTTACCCAAGTTAATTGGGAAGCAATAGCAGAAGCAAATCCATCTTACATAGTAATTAACGACTACGAGGGTACTACTGCTGAGCAAAAAATTGAGGTCTTAAAAAATCATGCAGCACTAAAAGAAGTAGATGCAGTTAAAGACAATAACTTTATTATAGTACCACTTGATTATTCATTTCCTGGAATGAAGAATATTGATGCAATTAAAATATTAAGTGAGGCAATTAATAAAGAAAAATAAAAATATGACGACTGTTAAGCAGAGTCCTAAAGCTGATTTAATAGAGGTGAAACATGTTAATAAATATAAAAATGCTGTATTTAGTATCGGGTAGTTATTACTATATTGCTAAAAAAACTTTGTTACAGTTTTTTATGTGGTTAGTAAACGCAGGTCAGTTTTTAGGAATAGCTTTTTTTCTCAACTCATTTTTTAACGATAATATTACTTACCAAAAAACTGCATATTATATTTTAGGTATATTTTTATTAATTATATTAAATGCCTTATTAACTAAACTAGATAATTATTACGATGCTAAAGTGGGTTCAATAGTAAAAACTAACTTGAGAGTAAAGCTGTTTAATAAAATTTATGCTATTGGACCTTCTTATTTTGATGATGGTAAAACAGGACATGTAGCAACAGTTTTGAGCTCCTATGTAGAGGCATTAGCTCCTTATTTTGCTACCTACCTGCCACACTTAATAGCAACAGTTTTGGGATCTTTATTGCTAATAATTTAGGAGTATTACTGTTACCAAATTTTTGGATGAAGCTAATGAAAAAAAGAGGAACTGATGATTGGAAAATGTTTTCGGAGCTATCTGCATACTTACTTGATGTTTTTCAGGGAATGGAAACAATTAAATCCTTTAACGCTACTGAAAATATCAAAAAAGAGGTGAAAAAGAAATCATATGACATTCATCGTGGTACTATGAAACACTTAGCGGTATCACAAGTTGAATCTGGATTTTTACAGTTTTCAGCAGCAATAGGAGCAAGCTTGGCAATTGCTGTAGCAGCCTATTTGGCTGGAAAAAGCATTATAAGTAGTGAATACCTATTTATAATTTTGTTTTTAGTTTCTAGCTGTTTTTCACCAATTTATACCCTAATAAATACCTGGCATTTAGGTTTTAGGGGTGTGTCTGCCTCAAACTTTTTATTAGAAATATTAAATGTACAAGAAAAAATGAATATCTTTAATAATAAAAAATCATTAAGCCAGGTAGAAAGCATTCAATTAAAAAACATCTCATTTTCTTATGGTAATGATAAGCAGGTCTTAAAAAATATTAACCTGAGTTTAAAATCAGGATCAATAACCGCCATTGTTGGTAAATCTGGCGAAGGTAAATCCACAATTGTTAATCTTATTTTAGGGTTTATTACTACACAATGTGGTGAGGTATTAATAAATAACATAGCTATAACAGATTTTGAAAAAGAATCTTATCGAAACAGTATTTCTGTAATGTGGCAAGATCCTTATATGTTTTATGGAACTATTTTAGAAAATATTATGGTAGGAAAACCTAGCGCCACAATAGCAGAAGTTGTGCAGGCTGCTAAAAGAGTTAATATACATGATTATATTATGAGTTTACCGCAGCAGTATAACTCTTTTGTGGGTGAAAGAGGAATGACATTATCTGGTGGACAAAAACAAAGAATTTCTTTAGCAAGATGTTTATTAAGAGATTCTCCTGTAATTATTTTGGATGAACCATCATCAGCTTTAGATGGAGAAAATGAAATTATTATTCAAAAAACTCTTAAAGAGTTAGCAAAAAGTAAAATTATCTTAATTATAAGTCACAGATTACAAACCATTAACTTTGCTGATAATATTGCAATATTAAAAAATGGAGTTATAAATACTCAAGGTAGTCATAATGAGCTACTTAAAAATAGCGAATTATATAACCAATTAATGAATATAAAAGAGAGTATAAACTATGAAAACAAGTAGTAGGTTGTATTATGTTATAAAATTATTAACATATATTAAAGAATTTATTTGGCAAATGATATTATACCTATTTTGTGGGGGAGTATTTAGAGTACTACCAATTGTAACTAGTGGACTAACAGCCTATATGGTTGGCCACGTTTTTGCAGGTGGTAAAATAGAAATATACCTAGTAGCTTTTATTATAGTTTTGGCCGCATTAAGAGGATTATTTAGCTACCTTGATTGCATAATATCGCATGATATAGCCTATAAAATTTTATCAAAATTTAGGGTTATGTTATATGAAGCAATAGCAAGGCTGTCACCCTCATATTTATCAACAAAAAGAACTGGTAAATTAATAAATACAGCTATGAATGATGTAGAGCTACTAGAGTGGTTTTATGCCCATGTAGTAGGGGTATTCTTATTGGCTATTATCATTCCAGGTACTACTTTTGTGGTACTTTACAATATAAATCCGCTTATTGCAGCTGTGATAGTTCCTTGGATTATAGCAGTGGTTAGTATTCCTCGTATATTTAAGAAACAGGCCAATGAGCAGGGCGCTAAAGTAAGAGAAAAAAATTCCACCATAATAGCAGTAGTTATAGATGGAATTCAAGGATTAAAAGATATTATATCTTATAATTGGCAAAAAAATTACATAAATAAATTTAAGCTTGTGGCAACAGATTATGAAAAAGCAAATATTCAATACTGTACCAGAAAAGGTACAGAATCTTTGTTAATAAAAGTCTTTATGTCTATGGCTATGTTATCGGTTGTATTGGTTTCTGCCTACCTTTATAAGAGCAATTTAATTACAATAGAATGGTATATGGTGGCTGTGGTGTTATCTGGTGCTATTTTTGCACCTATCTCTGAGATAATGAGTATGTCATCACAATTCGGAATGATTTTTTCAGCAGCTAAAAGGGTTTACGATATTCTTGAAGCAAAACCCTATGTAAATGATAATGGCCAACTACTAACAGCTGCTTTAGAACCAACTATAGAGTTTAAAAATGTATATTTTAAATACCCAAATGCAAAAAGAAATGCACTTAATAATGTTTCCTTTAAGATTAATGCGGGTGAGAAGATTGCCATTGTAGGCTCTTCGGGTGCTGGTAAAAGTACCTGTAGTAAATTACTAATGAAATTTTGGCAGCCAGATAAAGGTGAAATTTTGATTGGTGGTAAAGATATAGCCACTATTTCTGGTGATAGTATTAGAAAAAATATCTCTTTGGTATCTCAAGATGTTTATTTATTTAGCAGGAGTATAACTGAAAATATTAAGCTTTTGCATGACTATAGTGATACAGAAGTATATAACTCGGCAAAAAAAGCCTCTATTCATGATTTTATAATAAATTTACCTGAGGGTTATGACACAGAAGTTGGTGAACGTGGTGCTAAGCTTTCGGGCGGTGAAAAACAAAGAATATCAATTGCCAGAACTTTTATGAAAAACAGCTCAATACTTATACTAGATGAGTCTTCTTCTAATTTAGATTCCATTAATGAAGAAAAAATCAATGCTAGTTTAGAAGATTTAATGAAAAATAAAACAACAATTATTATAGCTCATAAATTATCAACTATTAAATTATGTGATAAAATTATTGTTTTAAACAATGGATGCCTTGACAATCAGGGAACCTTAACCGAATTAATGGATAGCTCACAAATGTTTAATAAGATAATAAATGAAGGAAGATAGAGTTATGTTTAAGAATACTAAATTATCATTAATTATTACAATTTTAATTGTACTTATAATAATATCTATACCACTATGTATTATACTAGGATCTGTACCCTTACCTGCGAATGAAACAATTAAAATAATAACTAGTAAAATATTTATGAAACCGATACCTCCAGAAATAAAGTTGGGTAGAGTACATATAGTTTGGAATTTAAGGCTACCACGTGTACTTTTAGCTATAGCAGTAGGTGGTGGACTTGCAGTTTGTGGAGTAGCAATACAAGCTCTTACAAGAAGCCCCCTAGCTAATCCCTATATACTTGGAGTTTCATCGGGGGCATCTACTGCAGCCACAATTATAATTATATTGGGTTTGAATTTTTTTGGTACCTATAGCTTAACAATAGGTGCTTTTATAGGAGCATTTTTATCATTGATTTTAGTCTATTCTATGTCCATAGTAAGAGGTAGAACGTCATCAACCCGCTTATTATTATCTGGTATAGCGGTATCTATGGTGTTATCTGCCTTAACTAATTTTGTTGTTATGTTGGCTCCTCAAAGTGAGTCGATTAGAACGGCAATGTTTTGGATGATGGGTGGTTTAGGATATGCCAGATGGCAGGTTATTATTGTACCTATAATAGTAGTTATTGCAGGAACAGCTTTAATATATATCCTCTCAAGAGTACTCAATGCTTTAAGTTTAGGGGATGAATCAGCAATAGTATTAGGCATTAATGTTCATAAAACCAGAAAAAGACTATTAATTATAGTTTCAGTTATAGCCGGAACACTTGTTGCTGTAAGTGGGTCAATTGGTTTTATTGGTTTAGTTATTCCTCATATGACTCGTATGATGTTTAACACTAATCATAAACGAGTAACACCTATCAGCTTCTTATTAGGGGCTCTATTTTTAATGTGGATGGATGTATTAGCCAGAATTTTATTAGCCCCTCGTGAAATACCCATAGGTATTCTTACTTCATTGTGTGGTGGTCCGTTTTTTATATATCTATTACGTAACAGCAAAGAAAAGGATTTTTAACATGAAATTACAGGTGGAAAATTTAAGCTACTCAATTAATGAACATCTAATTGTAGATGACGTTAGTTTTTGCATAAATAAAGGAGCTTTTGTAGGACTAGTGGGTCCTAATGGTAGTGGTAAAAGTACTTTGCTAAAAAATATTTACAGATTGTATAATCCGAATAAAGGAGATATCTTGCTAAATAATGTTTCACTTCATAGTATGAGTTATAAACAATCTGCTAAAGTTATGTCTGTTTTAGGACAAGAGTCATCAGGGGCATTTGATTTTTTAGTAAAAGAAATGGTTTTTATGGGTCGTTCGCCCCATAAAAAATTATTAGAACCAGATAGCAAAGCAGATGAAGAAATAGTTAATAATGCTTTACAACAGGTTGGTATGTATGACTATAAAGATAGAAAATTTTTAACACTGTCTGGTGGAGAAAAACAGAGAGTATTAATTGCACGTTCATTAGCTCAAAAAGCTAGAATACTAATTTTAGATGAGCCTACAAATCATTTAGATATATACTACAAACTACAAATAATGAATTTAGTAAAAACACTCAATATAACAGTTTTTTCAGCCATACATGACCTAAACATAGCTGCATTTTATTGTGACTATTTAATTATCATGAAAAAAGGAAAGGTGTATAATATAGGTAAAACAAAAGATGTATTAACACAGGAAATGTTTAAAGAAGTCTTTAATGTTAACGCTGTAGTTAAAGATAATTTAGAAACTGGGTATTTGGATATTTCTTATATACCATAACATGTACAAAAATATGATATATTTAAAACACATCACTCATAAACTTAAATGTATTCTAGTTAAACCATAAGGGGATAATTAAAATATGGTAAAGGAAAGGTGATACTGTGGAAGCTCAGAATATAAATAATTATAAAAAAAGATTTAGTAGCATTAATACTAGTAACCAAAGCTTTAAACAAGTAATTTCAAAAATAATAAAGTTTATTAATGAAGCCCCTGAGTATCACTACAAATTATCAATAGGATCAGACTCTCAATCACGTATGAATAAGTCGCTTTTAGTAACTGCAATTCACGTACACAGAATTGGTAAAGGCGCAATAGGTTTTATTACAAATCAAAAAATTAACAGAAACTTTAATAGCCTTAGAGAAAAAATATATCGAGAAACAATTGCCACCCTAGAGCTAGCTAATATGTTTACAGCTGAAGTAATGCAAGCATTACTAACCCCTTTTATAACAAGTATTAAGGGAGATATTAATTTTGAGTTTCATTTAGATATAGGTAAAAAAGGAGCAACAAGAAGCCTTATTAGTGAAATGATATCAATTGTTAAAGCAACTCCCTTTAAACCGACCATCAAACCAGATAGTTATACAGCGAGTGCCTATGCGAATAAACATACAAAGGGTAATTATAAAGCACCTAAATTAGAGTTTAAGCGCTCTAAACACAATTAAGGACTTTAAATAATCATCCATTAAATCTTCACCGTCAAAATCATCCTCGAATAAATTAGCTATAACAAAACCAACATCACATACACCACCTAGTTGTTGCTCAAGTGTATGACCAAACTCAAGGGGAATATTTTTCTTTTTATAATACTGTAACCTTTTAGGTGGTAAATCTCGCAAGTCGGAATAAGGCAATTTATTTCTAACAATAAAACGCCCCTTATCTAACTGCTCTTGGTCAAAAATATATAAAATAGGATTGGCTATGCCTGCTATCATAACCCCACCCTTTTTTAACACCCTATAGGCCTCAAGCCATAGAGGTCTTACATTATCAATAAATACGTTGGCAACAGGATGTATTATGTAGTCAAAATACTTATCGTTAAAACAACTAAGGTCTTTCATATCACCCTCAACAATTTTAATTTGTAAATCATGTTTACGGGCAATTTCAGCATCTTGAGCTAATTGCAAAGGGGAGCTATCAAAAACAGTAACAATAGCACCTGCAGCTGCCATAATTGGAGCCTGTAAACCTCCACCGGCTGCCAAACATAAAACTTGCTTGCCAGCAATATCAGCTAACCAACTTTTGGGTATGATTCTATTACCTGTTATGGTTAAAGGGATATAGCCATTACGGGCATCTTCTATTTCAGCCGGGGTAGCAGGCAGAGTAAAGTAATCTTTTCTCTCTACACTAGCGTCCCAAGCTCGCTTATTATAATTATACAAATCCATATAATCTATTCCTTACTTTTTTGGTTTAAGTGTGCCATATTTATGACCAATAGTTTTATAAAGCTCATCTAAGCTCTTAACATGCAGTGCTTTAGCTGCCTCAATCAGTATATAAGCAGATGCATAAGCGTCTTCTTTAGCATCATGGTGAGTAAAATCGAGCTTTAAAAAATTAGCTACATAATTAAGTTTATGTCGTTCAAGTTTGGGCCATACTTTACGAGATACTTTTAAAGAACAAGCATATTTAAAAGGTGGCGGTGTTATGCCATGTGTTTGTAAACTGCTCCTTAAAACACTCATGTCAAAAGAGGCGCTATGAGCTACTAATATACTGTCTTGTAAATATAAATAAACCTCTGGCCAAATTTCAGAAAATGTTGGAGCATCAAAAACATCTGCTGGTTTTATACCATGTATTAACATATTTCTTTCAGCAAACTCAAACGGCTCAGGCTTTATTAACCACGATACATTATCAACAATTTTTCCATTAGCAACAATAGCAAGCCCTAACGAACAAGCACTAGTATAGTTACTAGTAGCTGTTTCAAAATCTATAGCTATAAACTGCATTTTCATCCTCCACCCATCTCTAAGTATCTAAATCTCTAATTCTAATAAAGATTATACATCAAAAAGTAAAATAAAGTTATGTAATAAAATGTAAATTAAGCATTAAATTAAAATAAAAAACAATATAAAAAAAATAAAAAAATTAGGCATTACTTAAACATAAAGCACATATAACTTAAGATAGCTGTAAAAAAAGCTGTTTATTGATAATTATTATCAATAAACAGCACATATTCTTAGTTTTTGCATATATTTTTAAAGAGTAATAAATGGGAGGTTTTATAGTGGACGGTAGTATGATTAAATTATATCCAGGTGGAAACACATCACTCGGATTTTACTCTTTTTACGACTATATTATTAATGAACATGAAGCAAATAAAATCTATGTAATTAAAGGGGGACCAGGAACAGGTAAATCAACCTTTATGAAAAAAATTGCCTCAGATCTAATGGCAAAAGGTTACGATGTAGAGCTACATTACTGTTCCTCAGATAATAACTCACTAGACGGATTAGTTATACCTAAACTACGAGTAGCAATGTTAGATGGAACATCACCGCACGTAGTCGATCCTAAAAACCCTGGGGCTGTAGACACAATACTGCATATGGGTGACTACTGGAACGAAAAAGCCATGCGTAAAAACAGAGAAGATATTTTCTGTGCCACATTTGCTTACAAACGCTGCTTTAGAAGAGCATACGATTACTTTAAGGTAGCATCAGTATATTGGCATACCCTTAATGCTTATTATGCAGATTTTGAGGCAATTGACATAGTAACTTTAAGAAGACATGTAAACAAAATACTAGCTAAAGTATTTAATGATGTTAAGGTGCAAATGAATGTAAGTAAAGTAAGAAACCTGTTTGCTAGTGCGATTACCCCTAAAGGTTGTGTAAATGCCTTACCTATTATAGCTGAAAAAGTTAGCAATAGAATAGTAATAAATGAGCAAATTGCAATGGGTCAAAATATGCTTGTAAATCAAATGATTAATGAGCTACAAATGCGTGGTATAGATTATACAGCATTCCATTGTGCTTTACACCCCAATAAAATAGAACATTTATTAGTGCCAGCACTCAATTTAATGGTTATAACCAGCAATAGCTACCATACTTATCAGCCAGAAACAAACGACATAATCCTAGAAATGAAACGCTTTACTAACTTCGATTTATTAGGTGAGGTAGAAAGTGAGCGTGAAGAATTAGCTAAACTATTAAATAAAAGCATAGAAAAAGGGGCATCATTTATAGCTATGGCCAAGGTAAATCACGATATCTTAGAAGCAAGTTATGTTCCTCACATGGATTTTGATAAGATTGAAGAGCTAAGGCTTAAGGTTGTAGAAGAGATATTGAGTTTTGAGTATTAGAGATAAATAAAATATTAATTTATAAAAACCACCATTAATTTGGTGGTTTTGCTTTTAATTGAAGCTTAGGACTAGAAGAAACTCACTAATCAACAAACCCATATTTCAACCCTAAAGTAATTAATGCTATTGTTGAAATTTAAATAATTTTAATAGTACTATCCATTTTAGTGATATAATAGAAAAAAATCAATTGAAGCGAGGTATTTATGTCATTAAGAAGTCTTATAATTAGTAATCACAGATTTTTAATAATATCACTATCAGTACTTATTATGTTTAGTACACTAATATATATAAATCATAAAATTAATAGTCCAGCTTTTAGTAAAGTAATTGATGTTAAGGACATTAATAGTCAAGTTTATGAAGATTTAAAAAGAATAGATAATGAAACAGGTCTCCAGAGAAAGGTATACTTTTATGTTCACGGAAACAATAAAGATGAAGTAAGTTATGTAGTTTTTTGTGGTGGTAATAAGTATAAAAATGGCTATGATGTTGATATTATTAGTCTTAAAGATTCTAAAGTGATTGATATAGGTAGAAATAGTGTTTTAAAATTTGCCTTTGGAATTAAAGAATCAGATATAACCGATGTTAAATATTTAGAAGAATTTTCAAGTCCAATAGTTGTTTTTAAAGCTAAAAAAATCTATTATCAGGGTGGAGAACTAGTAAGGTATACAGTTAATCAAAAAGGTGAAGAGATAGAACGAGATTTAAGATGGGTATATTAATAGGGTTATATGCAGATGTCTAAGAAAAAAGAAATGTTAGTTAATTTAACGCTTTTTTTGTTGATTATTATTTTAATCTTTACATTTATAATTGAGAGAAGATATAAAAATAATTTAATAGATATTTACAATTTTTTTACGAATACCGATAAGATTGAAGCCATAGTTGTATATGACAATAAAAATGATAAAGAAGTTATCTATAATGATAAAGATAAAATACAAGATTTAGTAAACTCGTATAGGTTTGAATATCAGTTATGTTCAGCTAGGAGACTAGTGAAACATAAAGTAGAATTGTTGTATGATATTAAAGTTTATTTATCTCAAGATTGGGTAGAAAAAATGGAAGTTTATTATGTAGACAAGGAAATATATATTGATTCTTCAAAAGTATCTTTTAAGCTAAATAATAAAAATTGTGTACTGTTTTTTAGAGGTAATGTTTGTTATCTTGATGTGAATATTAATTAATCATTTTTGCAATACCATCCACTAATGATTGATAGTACATATGATAGTATTGCTTATAGAAAGTTTGCAACACAAATATTTGCATTTATTGAAAAATAATATTATATATTTTAATGACTCAGTAAGAGGTACTCTATGGCAAATAACTTTAAAATTAAGAACTATAAATTGTTAATATTTTTTACTGCTTTTTTTGTATTTTGTGTTTTATTAGGAGTAAATTATTATCTTAATACCCCTGCCTTTACCAAAGTTATAAAAACTCAAGATATTTCACCTCAGGTATATAAAGACTTAAAGCAAATAGATGAAGACGAAGGTTTACAGAGAATGGTATACTTCTTTGAACACGGTAATAAGAAAAATGAAGTTAGTTATGTAGCATTTTGTGGTGGAGAGTATTATAAAAAAGGTTATGATGTTAATATAGTAAGTCTAAAAGGCACAAAAGTGGATTACAAGGAGGTTTTGTTTTTTGTTTTTAATATTAAAGAATCCACTATATCTCAAGTTGAATATGTAAGTGAGTTTTCAAGGCCAATAGTTATTTTTAAAGCTAACAAAATATATAACAAAGTTGGTGAGCTTGTAAATATTACAATTAATCAAAATAATGAAGAGATAGAACGAGAGATAAGATGGGTATATTAATAAGATTATTAACCCTAACATAATTTTAATATTATTGGTCATTAATAAAAATACATATAAATTCAGATTTTAGTATGGTAAAAACTTAAAAAACAGAAAGAAGAACAGGGTGTGTAAAAATATGCCCTGTTCTTTTTACATAAAAAGACTTAATTAACACTAAAAATATGTGGAAAATCTCTTAAATCGGTAATTAAGCAAAAGTGTATATGTTTTTATATTTCTATAAATTTACAAATTGACTTTATTATACTATAATAAAAGAAAGGGAGGAGCAAAATGGTAAACATTAAAGATGATATAGAAACAGCTGCAAGTTCTATCCTAACTACATATGGTTTTGCAAATCAAATCCCTTTACAAATAGTAGCTTTAGCCGAATCAATTGGTTTAAGAGTTTTGTTTGCTTGCTTTAATAACAATAACATATTTGGGGCAATAACAACTAAACAATTTCCACCTACTATTTATGTAAACACTAATGATAATAGGCAAAGACAGCGTTTTACTGTGGCACATGAAATTGGCCATTATCTTTTACACATGAGAAATAAAAATATTCAGGAAATGGTTGATATGTACAGGGGTAATGAACATACCCGAATAGAGAGAGAAGCTAATATATTTGCTTCCGCTTTATTAATGGATGAGCATAAAATATCTTATGATTATCGGGTCTTTTCAGCTAGTCCTAACAATATTTTAGGCTTATGTGATATTTATGATAGGACTATAGTAGAATCTTTAGCTAATAAATATGATGTTTCCATATCTGCAATGCAAATAAGATTAGATGTATTGGGGTTGATACGAAGTGTCTAGCGAGCTTAATAGCAAAACTACTCATACTGCAGTTAAAATTGACTTTGATAACATACCTGTAGATAATGCAAAAGATCCTAAAGAACTAGATAAACAAACATTTAGTAAAGTTCATACAAATAAAGCTTTAACAAGTGCTATTCAAGAGTCCAGAGAAGAGCTAAATCTAAAGAAAAGCATAGCTAAATGGACTATTCGCATTATTATAGCTGAACTTATATTTTTTGCTATAATAACATTTGCAAGAGGACTAAATTATTTACAATATTCAGATGAATTTCTAAAAGTATATATAGTGAGTATAATTGGACAAGTCTTGGCTACATTTTATGTAATGGTTAAATACTTGTTTGACCCAAAAAGGCCAAGCACAATGATGATTGTACAAGACCTTATTTCACAAGATGAAGAAGAAGATAAAGGACTATATACCTAAAGAATAAAGTTTATCTTTAGTGTTCCTTTAGAGTTCTTTTTATTTTATTAATAATCAAAACAAGCCTAGTTCAAATGAGCTAGGCTTAAAATATGTATTATTTTATGTAGTTAATAATTATTATATTGACGTGCAGATAACTCATAAGCAGTTACAGCCTCATTATCTGCAACTAGTTCAGCTTGAGTATGTTTAATACTTAGTAAATAAGTGCTTTTAGGTGCATCTAATATAATATGAGCTAGTTCATGAAAAAAAACAAATCTTTGCTCAGCTTGTTCTAATATTTGATTAGCAATTATGTAGTAGGTTCCATTTGTCGACCGATATACCATACCCGCTAAGTTTTTACCTAGCGGGGCTATTCTTGTAATAATATTGTGTAATCGTAAAATTTCTTGGGCAGATTCAGGCTCACTCATAAGTTGTTTAAAAATAGTACTATCTATTATTTTAGTCATGCCTATTGCCAGCTTCCTCTTCGTCTTCAATAGCTTTAATTATTCGTATTACCCGTTTAATATCATCTTTATCTAAGCCACGTACTTGTTTAAACAACAAAAATAAATCTTCTCTTTCTTTAAGAGTATTCCAAAATTCTAGGAGTTCTTGATCATCGTTTTTTAGCATATCAGTAATTTGCTGTTTGCTATTGCTATTAGCATTTTCATAAGAATACAACTCGTTAGTTTTTCCAAACAAATAGTCAAGAGAAACGTTATACAAGTCAGCTAATCTACTTAAGGTGTTTGTGTCGGGTTCTGTTCTACCAACTTCCCAATTTGCCAATGTTGCTCGATTAATGCTAGTTTTAAGGGATACTTCATTTTGTGTTAATTTAGCATGTTTACGAGCCTGCTTCAATCTAACAGATAATGTGCTCATATACAACACTCCTCCTTATTATTATAACGAAAATGAAATATCAGTGCAAGAAAATGTTTAAATTTAACACATTGACCCTTGACTTTAAAAGAATTGATTAGTACAATAGTGCTATAAAAGCACTTTTTACATAATTTAGGTTTTAAATATTACTTTATTTGTTTATTTATACTATATTTTTTTGTTTTTTAATGTGCTTAATTAGCACATATAGAGGAGGTTAATTATGAAAGGAAAAAAATATGCAATTTAAAAAATAATTGCGAAATAAATTTAGTTAAAATAATTAAAGCTAGTTTACTAGATAACGATGTTGTAGCAATATGTGGATTACATCCATGGAAAGGTACTAAGTCTGTTTATAATGAAAAATTAGGTAATAATAATATTTTTATTCACAATAACTTATTACTATCTACCGATAGAATTCATAAAAATAGAAGAATAGCACACCTATTTGCCTTAAAAACAGGCAAAAAAACAAAAGGTGTATATAGCATAATTCAACACCGTAAATATCCATGGTTACATAGCCTTATTAATAGAGTGGTAGTAGCAGAAGATGCTTTTTTTGAGTATAAAGAGGTTAAACACTTTACCAGTAATGAAGATATTTTATCAGCTAGTCTACTATTGCAATTGCAGTACAAAATGCTTGTTAGTGGCTTAAGCTTTTGCTATTTTGCAATAGTTACAAACAATAAGATTATAGATATCATAAAAATTAATCAATCACAACAGATAAGAGATAATTTATTGATAAAGTGCAATAGCTTTTGGAATTGTGTAAAAAATAAAAGACTACCTTATCCAGATGGAAAAGCAGAAACAAGCCAGCTAATTAATAATTTATTTCCCATAGCAAGAGATAATGACCATAGAAATTTACCAAATTGTTATGAGTTACTTAAAGTTTATGATGAATTAGTTAAAGAAAAAAACAAACTAGAAGTAGAGCTAAGAGTAATAGAGCAAAAATTAAAGCTAATGTTAGGACAGGCTACCAGTGCTTATGTATGGAATCGTAAAATAGAATGGTCAAATGAATTAAGTTCAAGCTTTAACTACTTAGAATTTAAAAAGAAATATCCTAATATATATGAAAAATTTATTGAGTTAAGTAATACACGTATTTTTAAGATTTACTAAATTGAGGTGAGTGGCTTGACAGGATTTTTAACAAAAGAAGAGCGGATAGATAAGGCTATTAAAATAACAAAAAAATGGTTAAGAGAGTTGTTACAACTTGAGCAGGCTATTAAGTCTTTAGAGGAGCTGTATAACAATACAGATGGTATGCGAGCTGTTCAATACAAAGCCGTATCTGTTCCTACAACTAAAAACTCAGATATATCTTCGGCTGTAGCAATTGAAAGAGCTGAAATTGCAGAACGGTTAAAAATTACCAAAATTCGGGTAAAAATAATTAAGGCAGCTTTATTAACTTTGGACGATGTTGAATATCAATCGGTTTATAATAGGTATGTGTTAGGACTTTCATGGACAAAAGTAGCGGACAGATTATTCTTTAGTGAGAGATGGGTCAAGAAACTCTCGAGTAGAGGAGTTGAGAAAGTCGCTCGATCTATTTTTGGGTTACCAGTATAATATTAGTTCATTTATTGTTCATTGAATAACCTTAAAAAGCATGTTAATATCATATTATCTAAAAGTATCCTTAGTTTCCTATGAATCTAAAGGGTATTTTTTTAAAATAATATAAAATTAACTGTGTTATTAATGTTTACTACGCCATATACCTAAAAAATAGTGATAAAATGATGTCGTTCGAGGCAGTGAGAGACAACTTAAATAGAGTCTTTAAATTAAAAAAAGGGGGTAAAAAAACTATGTAATTTGAATGATTTTAAGATAAATTACATAGTGTTTGAAAAATTATTTAAACAAAAGGGAGCTAGGAATATGGTTTGTAATATTGAGGTTATAACAAATATTGATATCCAAGATACTTGTACAAATAATGAAATTGATTATTTAATTAAGACTTTTTCAAACATAAAACTTAATACTATTCTAATAAATAATATAAAAATAATGAATAGTATAAAAGACTTAAAATTCGAGAATGAAAATATAAAGTACATAACTGAAGTAGATAATTTAGATTCACTTCCGTTATGTTCAAAAGTAAATTCTCCTATAATTAAGATGTCGAAAGGTAGTTGTAGTAATAAGCTATTAACAGAGGCTTCGAATCTAAAAACATCAGTAATAATACCAATAGGCAGTGAGAGCTTAGGTAATATAAACAAGCTTATATCAATGTATAGTAGCAATATAAAAATCACTTTTATTTATTATGAAACAGCTCAAGATGTAAAAAGTGGTATTAGCTTTAAAAATCTAAAAAAGCTTAAACAAAGCTGTAAGTGTCGAGATAATACTTATGTAGGTTATAAAAGTGCTTTTAATAATTACCTATATTCAGTTATCGCAATAGCATTAGGGGCAACTACCATTGAATACAATATAGTTGTAGCTAATAAAGCGAATTTAACTAATGAAATAGATAAATATAAGAGACTACTTAATTACATAAATAAATTACCAAGTTGGCAAATCTAATAAATATTAGTGTTAGTAATGTGTTTAGAATGAACTTCACATTTAGTTCATTGTTTTTCTATAAATATGATGATACTATGTTAATGTAAATAAATAGCCTCAGACCAAACATAAAGGTCTGGGGCTTTACTTTTATAAAAATTAGGAGGTAAATTATGATAAATAATATTATTGAAAGAGTTAAAGAAATATTAAAAGAGTTATATCCAACTTTTAATATATATACTATGGAAGCTGCTGAAATAACTGAGCCTGCCTTTATTATTAAAATAACAGAATGCAAAAGAGATAAAAAATTAGGACGTAGAGGTATTATTACCATTAAAATTCAGATTGAATGTAAACAAGCTAGCACAAACCAATTAAGCTACTATGACATTGCAAATAATTTGGATAATAAATTTCAGATTATGAAAATAGGGAATGACAGCTTTTATAGTAACAATCAAAGCTCTACATATGAAAGCAATCTAAAATACACATTTTCAATAAAAATTCCTTATTTTAATGTTATTGAAGAGGTAGCGCTAATTAATAACTTAAGCAAAAAAATAAAACTAAGCTAATTTAGTTGTAAAACTCGCATATAGCGAGTTTTTTTATATTGGTAATCTATGAGGTAACGTTTTATCTTTAGTAGATTGCTTAATTATGCGAATCAAGCCTAAAGGCTTTGATTTATATATTAAATTTATTTAAGGAGCGTGAAGTAATGGGACAGAACTATGTACAACAAAGTGCAGTTCGACCAGGAGTTTATGTTAAGTTTTCACAACTTGCTGGTATTAAGAACAAGGATCAACGTGGTGAGGTAACAATGCCTTTAAACCTTGAGTGGGGTCCAGAACAGCGAGTTCTTGAAGTAACTAATGACATGAACTCAAGTGATTTTTTAGCATTATTTGGTGATGAGAAACAAAACATCACTGCAGTTAGTGAAGCTTTAAAAAGAGCTTCAAAACTGTATGTTTATCGATTAAATGGTGTTGCTGAAGGAGTAAAGGCTACTGCTACAAGTAATGAACTGACTGTTACAGCATTGTATACAGGTACTAAAGGTAATGATTTATCTTTTACAATTGAAACAAGTGATACTAAAAAGAAATTTACATTATTCTTAGGTACTCATATTGTTTTGGAGCAAGATCAAGTAGAAAAAATTGAAGATTTAAAAGAGAATGTTTGGGTTTCATTTGCTGGTACTTCCACAGCAGATTTAGTTGTAACAGGAACAACTGTTAAATTAGCAGGTGGTGTATCTGCAACAGCTACTACAGCAGACCATGAAACATACAGAACAACAATGGAAACCTATCAATGGAATGTTATGGGTTTATATAACATTGCTGATACAGCTATTAAAGAAACCTATAAAACTTACATTACTCGTTTAAGAGATGAAGAGGGGCTAAAACGTCAATTAGTAGTAGAAGCATATACCTCTGGTGGTGCGGATTATGAAGGCGTTATTGAGGTGCAAAATGGCGTTGTACTAAGTAATAACACCATAGTACCTGCTACAAAAGCAGTAGCTTGGGTTGCAGGTGCAACAGCTGCCTCATTAAGCACCGAGTCATTAACCTATAGTTACTATGATAATGCTGTAGATGTTGATGTTAAGTACACTAATAGTCAGATTGAAGGCTTTATTGAGGCTGGTAAATTTCTATTTACATCTACCAGTAATGGAGCACGTGTTGAATATGATATTAACAGTTTAACTACATTTACGTTAACAAAAGGTGATGTATTTAAAAAGAATCGTGTCATTAGAGTCTTAGATACAATTAATAATACTCTAATTCAAATTGGTGAAGCTTACTTTATTGGTAAAGTTAGTAATAACGATGATGGCAGAAACTTATTAAGAAGTGAAATTATTAAGTACCTACAAAGCTTGCAAAACAAAGGTGCAATTCAAAACTTAGATACAAGTGCAGATATTGAGGTTGTTGCAGGAGAAGCTACTGATGCAGTAGTTGTTAATGTTGCTGTTCAACCTGTAGACAGTATTGAAAAAATTTATATTGCAGTTGAGGTGAAGTAATATGGCAATTATTAAAGCTAATGATGTTGTTAGTGGTAAAGAAGGCATTGCATTTGTAGTTAAAGAAGGCAATGTCAGAGAGCTAGCTGAACTTCGTAATATTGAAGCTACAGTGGAATTAACAAAAGAAGATATTATGTTAATTGGTAATCGTGGTACAGGCAAAAAAATTGCTGGCTGGACAGGCTCTGGCTCAATGACAATTTATTATATGACAAGTTATTTTCGTAACATGGTTAAAGACTATATTAAAAAAGGTTCAGTACCTTATTTTGATATTCAAATTAAAAATGAAGACCCAGCAAGTAGCTCTGGTAAACAAACTATAGTACTTAAGAACTGCTTACCAGATTCAGTTATTATGGCAAAGCTAGATGGAGATGCTGGTTACTTAGAAGAAGAAGTACCATTTACTTTTGAAGATTTAGAGATTTTAGACCAATTTAATGAGGTAAGCAAATAATTATGAATTTACAACAGTTTTTAAATGCTCGTGATCTTAATGAAACTAAAAATATTGTTATATCTGAAAGAATAGTAATTGATGACAAACCTGCTGAATTCACTATAAAAGCATTAACCGAAAATGAAGCAGAAGATGTTTTACAGCGCTGTACAAAACGTAGTAAGAGTGGTACTAAATTAAACAACTCTCGCTACTTGCGTTTAGTTGCAGTTGCCGGAACTGTAAACCCTAACTTTAGTGATAGCAAAAGCTTAAGTGAGTTAGGGTGTCGTACTTCAGAGGAATATATTAAAAAAGTATTGCTTCCTGGTGAAATAGCTGTTTTAGCTGAGCAGATACTAGATATCTCTGGTTATAGTGATTTAGAAAATTTAAAGGAACAAGCAAAAAACTAATCAAGGAGGGCGATGGCATGGCAAATTATTGCCATTACGCCCTCCACAAACTCAAAATACTGCCTAGTCAGTTTATGAACTTATCACGTGCTGAACAAGCCTTTATTATGGCAAGCATAGATGAGTATTTAAGGGCAGAAAAAATAAGAGCGATGAAAATTCGCAGTAGGCGGTGATAGAATGAATAGAGATATTTTAGACTCTAATATTGGTACTATAAATAAGTTTGATAAATTCATACGTAACATCAATAATAAACTATCCTTAAGCCTTAAATTAAGTGGTCAGATTGAGAAAAACATTAATAAAACATATAACACTACTGAAAATATAACTAATAATATAACAAATAATTATAACTTTTCATTAGATGTGGAATCTGTTATTAGGCAATCTATAAGTGATTCTATTAGTAAAATTAAAGAAAAAGTAAAAGCAACAGAGAAAAAAGCACTTGGTAAAGTATCAATTAATAGATATCACAGACCAGGTAATTCTATTGGACCTGTAGGTAATTTTGTTTCAAGAATATTTAATACTGGAAAATCTGTAATAGGATCTGCAGCAAATGTGCTTTCTAAATTTAGCAAAGTAGTAGCAGTTGCAAAGTCAGTATTTGAGTTAGGTAAAAAAATCTGGAATGCAGTACTTTTACCTGCTGCTAAAACTCAAAAAGCTGAAAAACTAATAAGATATAAATCCGGAAATAAGGAAAATGAAATTGTTGAATCAATCTATAAGTCTGCATTTCACTCTACTTTTGAGCTAGAAGATTTTATGAAGGCAGGAGAAAGCCTAGCCCCTAAGCTTAGTGGCTCAGCTAATGCTGGTAATAATATGGAAAAGGTTTTAGCTATGTCAGAGAGATTAGCTATGGCTAGCTCAAGTGATGTATCTAGCGTAGCAAATGCTTTTAAGAGTGCCTTAAGTGGAGACTTTTCGGCTTTAATTAGTAGTGGTATATCAGAAGAATCAATTAACTCAGCTGGCTTAGCAGATTTAGCTAATGCTGGTAATGTTGATGGTGTGGTGCAAGGTTTAGATAAGGTGCTAACAGAATTGGGCTATACTGATAGATTTCTAACTGATATGGAAGATACCACTTTGGGTAAGGTGCAAATAATCCAAAACTCTTTGCGAAGTCTAAAGTCTACCTTTGGTACAGATTTATTGGCACCCATAAAACCAATCTTAGATGATGTAATTCAATTATTGGAGGGCCCTGTATTTCAGCTTTTCTTAAAAACACTAAAAGAATCTTTGGCATATATTATTCCAATAGTTTCTGTTATAATGAAAATTTTAATAATTGTAGGTAAGTTTATTATGTCAGTAGCTACTATAATACTACATTTAGTTAATTTTTTTGCTGATCTTGTTGCCAAGTTTGGTAGATGGCTTGGTATTAATAAAAAAACCAAAAAAATAGATGACCTTGCATCAACAACTGGGCTAAACGCTACTAATAATGCTGACAAACATATTAAAGTAGTAGAAGAGGTTGGAAAAATTAATAACGATGTTAATATTGCTGATGAAGATATTAAGCTTATGCGTGATGTTGCAGAACGAGAAGCTATTAAGAACTTTGTAACACTTACTCCAACAGTAAGCTTTGGCAGTACAACAATAAATGAAAATGCTGACGCTAATAAGTTATTAGGTGTAATAACAAGTGCTCTTGAAAAAGAGATAGCTAATTCAGCGAGAGGGGTGTATGCTGTATGACCTATCGTATGTATATAGGGTTAAAAGATAACTCCGAAGTTATCGAGCTACCTGTTTTACCTAAAAGCTTACCTATATCTCATGATGGTAACAGTAAAACACATAATATCGTAAACTTTGGCGAAATAATAGTTCCTGAAGACAGAAAGCTATTATCTCTTAGTATAGAAAGCTTTTTCCCAAAGTATGCTGGCCCATATGTAACAGCAGAGTCTCATTTCGAGCCAAAATACTATGTAGAAAAGCTATTGCAATGGAAAACAGCAAAAAAAATATTAAGAATAGTAATATGTGGTAGTGCTACTCCAATTAATATTTTATGTTTACTTGAACAGTTTGAGTTTGAGGAAAAAGCAGGCCAACCAGGCGATATTTTTTATAAAATGAATATCAAAGAATATCGTGAGTTTAGTGCTCAAGAGGTTTCGGTAATTTCTAGTAAAAAATCTAGTAAAGTAGTAATAAAGAATAAAGCTAAAAAAAGAACTCAAACCAAAGAAGTAGCCAAAAAATACATTGCCAAAAAAGGAGATACATTATTTTCTATTGCTAAAAAAGAGCTAAACGATGGTAACAAGGCTAAAAATATTCAAAAAGAAAACAATATTTATAGCTATACGGATATCTATGCCGGTCAAGTTATAAAGTTACCAGATGGAGATGTAAGAGGATGATAGAGCTTTATTTACAAAACTCCAAAAGCGGCAAGGTATATAATATCTCAAATATTGTTGAAGATATAAAATGGCAAACACTTCGAGTTGGCAAAGCAAGTACCCTAACTTTTTCAATGATAAGTGAAAATATTAGTTTGCTTGAAAACGGGAGTATTATAAGGTTTAAGTACAATAATAAAAATATTTTTTATGGGTACATTTTTAGTATACAGTACAATCAAGATAATAAGGCCTCTATAACAGCTTATGACCAAGTGAGATATCTTTTAAATAAAGAAACATATGTGTTTAAGGCAAAAAGAGCTGATCAAATAATAAAAAGAATAACATCAGATTTTCAACTTAAAGTTGGTAATTTAGCTAACACTAAGTACTTAATTCCTGCTATGGTTGAAGATAGCCAATCTCTAATAGATATTATTTATAAAGCCCTTGATTTAACCTTAATTAATACCGGAAAATTATTTGTTTTTTACGATGATTTTGGCAAGTTAGTTTTACGAGATATTGAAGATATGAGACTACCAGTTATTATAGGAGATAGCTCTTTAATGACAGGTTATAACTATGAGCAAAATATAGATAAAGATAGCTTTAATAAAATAAAACTAGTTAAAGATAACGAAAAAACCGGTAAAAGAGAGGCCTATATTGTTCAAGATAAATCAAATATTATAAGTTGGGGAACTCTACAGTACTACGAAAAGGTTTCAGAAAAGTTAAATGAAGCTCAAATTCAAGAGAGAGCAAAACAACTATTATCAAATAAAAATAGATCAGCTCTAAGCTTACAACTAGACGCTGTAGGAGACTTACGAATTAGAGCTGGTAATGCCATATATATTAACATAAAAGATCTTAATAGAAAGCAACTATTAATAACAGATGATTGTAGCCATAATTTTAATGGTGGACAACATACTATGAGTTTAACTTTGAAGGTGATATAAATGAGTGCAAGTAAATTAGTTAACATGATAAAAACAATAAACACGAATGTTTCTGAATCACAGCAAGGTATTGCTGTGATGTTTGGTTTAGTAATAGATGCTAATCCTTTACAAATAAAAGTTGATCAGAGATTCATTATAGACAAAGATTTCTTAATACTAACTCATAGATTACAATCAAAAAGTCTAAACCTTAATCATACCCATCAATACGAAGATAATGACGGTTCAAATTCAATTAATAAAGACACCGAACCACCAAAAGCTAATAGTAGTGATTTAAGTAATATAGAGGTTTCGAGTGCCTTAGCTGTAAATGATAGAGTTATTCTATTACGTATTCAAGGTGGACAAAAATATATTGTATTAGATAAGGTGGTGTGATTATGGCTTTAATACCAAGTAATAATGCATTAAGCGTAAATATAGATGATAGTAGATTCCCAAGCAAAACCTATAAACTAGATTTTAGTAATAAAAGAATAGTTGGCAATGTAGATGGAATTCATGCTATTAGTCAAACAGTTATAAAAATACTAAACACAGAAAGGTATCGTTTTTTAATTTACGATTGGGATTATGGTCACGAAATAAATAGCCTAGTAGGAAAAAATAGTGACTATATTAAAGCAGAGTTAAGAAGAATTATTAAAGATGCCCTAATAGTAGATGACAGGATTTTGGATGTAACTAACTTTGTTTTTAACGATAACTTAACTGGCAAAGTACCAATTAAATTTACAGTATTAAGTATTGAAGGCGATATAGATATGGAGGTGATTGTAAGTGTATGAGCATAAAACATATGAGTCTATTTTGCAATCAATGTTAAATGAAGTTCCTAGTAATATAGATAAACGCCAAGGCAGTATTATTTACGATGCCTTAGCACCTGCAGCTATAGAATTAACTGAGGCTTATTTAAACCTAGAGAATGTTTTACAACTAACCTTTGCGGATACTGCTAGTGGTAGTTATTTAACACGTCGTTGTGCAGAGTTTGGAGTTAATAGATTAGCTGCCACAAAGGCAAAACGAAAAGTAGTATTTGAGGGAGCCACTCCAGCTATTGGTGACAGATACAGTTTAAATGAACTTACTTATATTGTGGCAGATATTTCAGCAGGTCAAGATAATGTAATTGTTGAGTGTGAAATAAGTGGTGAGATTGGTAATAGAGATGTAGGTAAACTAATACCAATCACTGAGTTGCCAGATTTAGTTTCAGCTAATTTAACAGACATTGTTATACCTGGTGAAAATGAAGAAAGCGACGATGCTCTTTATCAGCGTTATTTGCGAATAATCAATGAACCCACTTATGGTGGTAATGTAAATCAATACCGTGATTGGGTTTTAAAAATTGATGGTGTTGGAGATGCAAAAATTTTTCCTTTATGGAACGGTGCTGGAACCGTAAAAGCTGTAATAGTTGACACTTTAATGGGTGTACCTAGTGCTGAATTAATTCAAAAAGTACAGAATGAACTTGATCCAGATAAAAACGGAAAAGGTTATGGATTAGTTCCAATAGGTCATGTATTTACAGCTGAACCAGTTACGGCAGCACAAATTAATATAGAGACAACCTTAGAACTAGCAGAGGGTTATTCTGAGGCAGATGTAAAACCTGAGGTAGAAAATGAAATAAAAAAATACTTTAAATCAATTTCTTTCAGTAAAACTACGGTAAGAGTTTCTTACGTTAATTCAGCCATATTAGGAATTAAAGGAATTAATGACATCACTAGTTTATTATTAAATAGTAATACTTCTAATCTAACTATAAGTGAAACTGAGGTTCCTGTATTAGGGACGGTGACTATCAATGTCTCATAAATTATTAAAATACTTACCAAACTACTATAAACAGTTTCCTGAAATTCAAGCATTAATGAATTCAGAGGGAAATGAAATAGATAAGCTAAAGACAGCATTAAAATGGATTTTAGATAACCAGTTTGTAGCTACCTCTACCGAAACTCTAAAAAAACGTGAGAATGAACTAGGGATAGATAGTTTAGGGGGAGAGAGTTTAGACTTTAGACGTTTACGTATAATTAACCGTTATAGCACTCGTCCTCCGTTTACTATGAAATTTTTAGAAGAGCAAATTAGTGCTATGGCCGAAGGTCGACAGGTAACAATTAAACCTGTAGTAGCAGAGTACAAAGTAAAGGTTAACATGCCAGCTAAAGATGCAGATATTATTAATGAAATGGATCGTACTGTTAATGTATATTTACCAGCTAATATGGTATGTGAAATTGGGGTGGCTGATGAAAATAGAATTTTATTTGATGAAAAAGCCATGATTAAAGAGTATGATCGATACACTAAGCTAGGCTTGTGGTCTTTAGGTAATTCAAAATTTGGTGAGTTAGTAAACGAGGTGACAATTATTGATTAATAGTATTTATTTAAATTCAGTTACTAATAGGTTGAATACAGATATGCACGATATACTACTGAATGACACTGAAGTCATCAGTAGTTTTTTGTATAAACAAGTAACTGAAAATGTTGTTGAACTTGAGTTAAAAATACCAAGTAGTATTAAAAATTTAACAAACTTTAAGTGTCGCTTAAGTGATGGAACTATAATATCAAACAACAATGTTAATATTCCTATTATTAGAGCAGAAACAACACTTATATACCGTATTACAGTGAGGGGTGAATAATATGCCACTTGACTATACTTCAAAAACTAATTGGCAAAAAAATGATATTGTTACAGAACATGATTTTAATAGAATTGAAAAAGGTGTATCTGATGTAGTAGGAATATTTAATAATCTAAGTCCTGTTTATGAGGGAGCAGTAGAGCCAGACACATCAATTTATAAAATGTGGATAGATACTTCAAACACACCTTATGTAAAGAAGTTTTGGGATGGATCAACATGGGTTGTAGAAGGTACCTATGCATAGAATGTAGGTGTAAGCTATGTCAGCAATTTATAAAAATATAAATAAACTTAATACTTTAAACGATTTAAAAAAATTTTACAAAGAATCATATGTTTATCCTTTAAACACTATTGCTAAAGGTGAGTTACTTAAAATAGCGATAATGGATTCTGGTGTTGACCATAAACATGCCAATTTGGTTAATAGATTAAATGGTACATTTAATGTACTAACTAATTCTCAAGTTAATACAGTTGATAGAGTAGGGCATGGCACATATATAGCTGGTTTAATAGCAGGAAAAGAAATTGGGGTATTGCAAAATGCAAATTTATACTCAGTAAAAATAACTGATGATGATGGTGTTATGTCACATGATACTGTTATTGATGGTATAAAATGGTGCATTAAAAATGAAATAGATATTGTTTGTATGGCTTTTGGCTCTACAGAGTATTCTATAGAGCTACATAAAATAATAAAGAATGCCGTAAATAAAGGAATTATTTTAGTAGCCTCTGCCGGAAATAACCCACAAGAAATAGAGTATCCTGCTAAATTAAAAGAGGTAATATGTGTTGGTGGAATAGATTATTCATTAAAAAGGGCAAAATTTAGTGCTACTGGTGATGAGCTAGATATCGTTTGTCCTAGTGTAAATATACCTTCACTATACTCATTCGGTAGATTTGCTATTTTAAGTGGATCTTCTCCAGCGACTGCTATAGCAGTTAATATTATAGGAGTACTTGTACACCTAAGGCTTAAATATTTTGGGACTAAGTATAATGTATTTCAATTAAGAAAATGGTTTACTAAAAATACAATAGACCTAGGCGAGATAGGTTTTGATAACGAATATGGTTTAGGTGTACCAACATTAAAGTATGTTTTTGAATCGTTAAAAGAAAGTAATTACAAACCAAAAATGGTATTTTAGGAGAGTATAATGAACATCTTACTTAATAATTATTGTAATTTAAACTGTAGTTATTGCTTTGCCAATGATGTTATGGGTAAACAAAAAATAAATATGAACAGAGAAAACTTCGAAGTAATAGTAAATTGGTTAAAGCAAGCTGGTGAAAATAATATTAGATTTATAGGTGGAGAGCCAACTTTGCATCCTAATTTTGCTTATTTTGTGTGCAAAATTGCGAACGATCCACATTTTAAAGCAATGCACATTTTCTCTAATGCAGTTTTTAATGAAAATATTCTGCAAACAATTTTGTTAGCATCTAGTTCTAAAAGAGTTACCTTATTGCCAAATTGTAATGAACAAGAGATTATTGGCAAAAAAAATTATAACACTTTACTTTACAATATAGAGAATTTAGCTAAAAAGAGAATAGTAGAAGTAGTAGGAATAAATATCTATAAGCCAAACATGAACTATAAATATATATTTGATATAGCCAATAGATTTAATATTCCTAGTATACGTTGGAGCATTGCTGTTCCTAATGTAGAAATAGCAAATGAGTTTGATATTAAAGAATACTATAAAAGCTTTATACCTCTACTAAAGAACTTCTTTAAAGATAGTGTAAAGTATAGAAAAAACATACGGTTAGATTGCAATAGTATTCCTTTATGTTTATTAGAAGATACAGATTTAAGAGAAATGGTATACTGTAGTGCTATAAATTTAGTAAATAGATCTTGTGGTACTGTACTAGATGTTTCTCCTAATTTAGATGTAGTAAGATGTTTTGGTCTCTCCAGAGAGTATTCTACTAAACTTACAAACTTTAAGAATGTACAAGAGTTATCAAATCATATGCACGATAAATTCAAAGATTTATATACAGTAAAGCTGTTTGAAGAATGCAAAGACTGCACAATTTACAAAAGAAATAATAACCAGAGTTGTGGATGTCATGCATATAAATTACACAAATATCAAGGAGTGAAATAAATGATTAAGCAAATAATCATAGATGATGTTTTACACAATTTTAAAGCTGAAGGATTGCACTTTAATTTTGATGGAGTTAATGCTGAAATTAACATAAATCAAAACTTTGAAGATATAGATTTTAATGCAGTGGAGCTATTTAAGAGCTCTAATAAGATTGTGTTTAAATTTACAGAAACTGAAATTATTACAGTAACAAATATCACAGATGCCAAATTAATGATTGATGACTCATCATCGGGAGCTAAAGGGACACTTACTATTACTGGAGATATCATTAGATAGAGGTGATACAAATGACTAATTCTAATGTTCAGTATTTAGATTCAACCCTAACAGAAAATAACATTGGAACAGACTCTTATAACCCTGTATTATCACCTAATACCTATGATGAGTATCGACTAAATAACCTTCATACAAATACAGGATATAGTAATCATTATAATTCAGGATATGATGATCACTATGATTGTGGTTATGATAATAGATCTTCTAATGGGTATGATAACCATTATTCTGAAGGTTGTAATAATTACAGTGAAAGTGGTTGTGATAATTACTATCAATATCATAATAATAATGCCAAGTATTGTAATTGTAGTGTAGGGTGTTATACTGCCCATGCAGATAAAAACTCTGGCTGCCATGATCATACAAACTCTGGTTGTAGTACTCATTCAGATACAGGCTGTAATACCCACTCTAATACTGGTTGTAATACGCATAGTGATAGTGGTTGTAATACTCATAGTAATTCTGGCTGTAGTACCCATACCAACTATACAGATAATTATAATCCTGTAATATCAGGGGTTATTAGTCCACCAGCTAATACCTTTAATACTTTAATTTCATTAGCTTGGCCTGTTGCAACAGATGCAGATAATAATACTATTTATTATGAATTACAGTATGCTTATCGACAGTCTGAGAGTGATATCTGGGAAAATTGGGTAATGTTAGTTAATACTTCAGCCAATCATACTAGTAATGAGTACGATTGGGATACAAGTAAGCTTACTGCTGGAGAGTATAAAGTACAGGTAAGAGCATGGGATAAAAAAGAGTTTAGCCCTGCTATTGAATCGGAAGTCCTTACTATATGTCATTATAAAGCGCCATCATGGGCTACTGTTATAGATGATAATGCAAAGAGATTACGTAAAGCAGATATAGATGAATTAAGAACAGAGTTAAACACTGCCATAACCTCTGCAAATCTAACTGCCCCAACCTGGGCAGAAGGACCAATAACAGCTAATGTAACCAAGATGAAAGTTGCACATATAACTGAGCTTAGAACCGAAGCTTTAAAGGCTCAGCAAGCGTTAAATGGTGAATCAACATATCCATTTAGCAGAGAAACATTACAGACAAATAACACAGGTGTTGCAGGAATTGATTTAAAAGAAATAAGAAATATATTAGATAATATAGGTTAAAAGAATATAAAGTGATAGGCATTGCCTATCACTTTTACTTTTAAACCAACTATATTTACAAAAAGAGGTATAGTAATGTTTGAAAAAAATCAAAACAAATACATAACTGTTATAGCTAAAGTAACTAACGACTGCAATCTACAATGCCCATACTGTTATAACAGAGATAAAAACATTAAAGATAATGTAACCGTAATGTCTCTGGAAATATTAGAAAAAATAATCTATAACGTTGCTAGGTACTACGAAGGGGGTTCAATAGTACTACATGGAGGTGAACCCTTGCTTGTAGGTGTTGAGTGGATTAAAGAATTAGGGCAGCTTTTAAGAGTATATAATTCTTCTTACAGATGTAATATTGAGGCAGCAATACAAACCAATGCAACATTATTAAGTGAAGAGATTTTAGAGGTTGCAAATACATATGGAATTTCATTTGGTTTTAGTTTTGATGGTTTAACTAACGAATTAACTAGGGGTTCTACTAAAAAAATCCTAAAGAATATGCAACTTACAAGAAAAAGCTCGGGTTCTTTAGGCTGTATATGCTTAGTTAGTAAAAATAATTATCAGCAGTTAATTAAAGAGTTTGAGTACTTTAATATGTTAAATATTAATGTTCAGTTTGCCCCTATGTTTAAAACAAAACATATGGATAAAGACTTATACGATGATATGAACATAAATCAATATATAAATTATATGTGTGAGTTATTTAATCACTATATTACAAAAATGGATTGTAGATCATCTATAACAAATTTTGATAGATTAATAAAACTTGCCATAGGTCAAAAAAAGGGCATGGTCTGTAATAATATGATCTGCAATTATAAATGGATTAGTGTAGATCCTAGGGGTAATTATTATCCATGTGGTAGAGATTGGACAGAAGAATACCAAATGGGTAATATTAATGAATTAACTTTTCAAGAAGCATTTCTAAGCACTAGTTATGAAAACTATGTAAACCAAGTTAGTAAAAAACTAACACGCTGCAGAGACGAGATAAAATGTAATCTCTTTCATATTTGTCACGGTGCTTGTCCAGCAACAGCTTTAAGTGATAATGGAGATGTAGCAAGCCATGCTACTAGAGATTGTACAATATTTAAAAAAACATTTACTCATGTATATAACTATATAAACAACACTAATAAACCAATTTTAAATCCTATAGTAAAAAAATTACTAAACAGAAGATAATTTTATTTTAAATACTCTTTAGTTGAGGTGAAGACATGAAAGATTATAAAGTAGCTAATTTTAATATAAATGAATTAAGGCTTTTTAAAAAATTTAATAATGTTGAAGAGCGAGGTTTCAGGCATACAGATGTTCATTTTGCTGCCAATAAAGCTGAAATAAACCAACAGAAACTTTTAGAAGATTCATATAAACAGTTAAAAATAATGAAAGGCTCTTATTATGCAACTCTTAGATAGAATAGGTATTATGGTTAAACCTACCCATAGATGTAATTTAAATTGTATTTACTGTTATGATAAAAAATATAGAGATGAAATAAAAAATGATATGTCATTAGATACGGTTGAGGAAATATCAAAAAAATTAGGCAACTTTGCTAAATCTGTTAATTGGATCTGGCATGGTGGCGAAGCCCTGTTAATGGGTAAAGAGTGGTTAACTGAGGCTTGTGAAATCGTAGAAAAATATATAGATACAGTAGATTTTAAACTACAAACAAATGGAACATTACTAGATGATGATATGATAGAAACTATGATTAAACTTAAAATAAATGTAGGAGTATCATATGATGGAACTGCTCATGATGTTTCGAGAGGCAGTGGTAACAAAGTATTTAGTAATTTTAAAAAATATTTTAATAAAACAGGAAACTGTGGATTAATAACAGTAATTGGCTACCATAATGTAGATAAATTAATAGACACATATAATTTATATAAAGAAAATGGTATAAAATCATTTTCTTATAATATAGCCACTCCTTATGATATGAACGGTACCATTGTTCGTCCTTTAGAAAACCCAGACGAGTTTTTAGATAAATATCTTAAGTTTTTTGATTATTGGTTAAGTGACAAAGATGGTGTGAGTGAAAGAACTTTTATGACTTTTATAGACCTTATTTTAGGTTCAAAAAGTTTACCCTGTTATTATGATACTTGCGTTGGTAAGTGGTTAGCATTTAACCCAAATGGGGATATTTATCCCTGTGACAGGTGGTATCCTTATAACTTAGGTAATATTAGTGACTATAAGAATATTGCTAATGTATTTTATCATAAAAATTTTTTAATGCTAAAACAGCAACAGGCAGATAAAAGGCTGAACTGTTTAAAAACCTGTGATTTTTCTGAATATTGCTTTGGAGGCTGTAACGGATCTTCACTTACTCTATATGGTGATGCGACTAAGCCAGATCCAAATTTTTGTTATATTTTTAAGGCAATGATTAAACATGTTTTTGTGAAAATCAAAGATTTAAGTATAGAAGAGTTAGACAATATTAATCCAGCTGTATCTAAAAAACTAAAAAAATCTGCATATAGAGGGCTTTCAACTATTAAACAAATTATTGATTATAACTGGGAAGGCAGGATAGGGCTATGAGAAATTTAAGTATCTTTTTAAAACTAACACACAGATGTAATTTAAAATGCAAGTATTGTTATGATGCCCAACTCATTAAAAAAACAGGACAAGACATAGATATTAACAATGTTAAGAAGATAATTAAATTAGCTAGTAAATATTTTAAAAATATTTCTCTTTTTTTTCATGGTGGAGAGCCTTTAATTATGCCAGTTTCTTTTTATGAAGAAATTAATCAATATGCTAAAAGCCTAAATATAGGAGTTAGGTATTCAATGACTTCTAATGGAACATTGGTTAATGAAGAATGGATAGATTTGATTAAAAGGCTTAAGCTAAGCTATGCTGTATCTTATGATGGACTTTCATCAGACCATTATAGGTGCGACCATGAAATAATAGCAGATAAAATAAAACTGTTATTAAGTAAAAACATTAATGTAGGGCTTGTTAGTGTTGGCAATGAAATCTTTTTAGATAATATAATAAATGAATACGAGCATATTAAATCTTTAGGAGTAAAACACTTTAGAATTAATGAACTGTTTGGTGATGGTATAGATAATGAATATACTCAAAAATATATAAAATCCATGTGTAAGCTATTTGATTATTGGATTAAAGATCAAAATAGAATAGAAATTTTTCAGTTTAAACAAATTTTAAAAATGTTAACAGGACAATCAGCCTCGGGTGCATTGTGTACCAATTGCCATGACCACTGGATAGGTATGGATAATGATGGTTTATTAGGATTATGTGATTTTGGTGCTTTCCCAAGAGAACTAAACTTTGGCTATTTAGATGATTATGATGATTTTGGAGATATATTATATTGCAAAGAAAGATTAGAATTGCTTAAACAAGTCTCTAAGAGATTAGAGCAATGTTATTTAAGCGGCTGTGAGTTAGCAGGTAAGTGCTCTGGCGGTTGTAATGCTCATTTTTATAGAGAGTTTAAATCATTAGATAAAATTAACGGACAGCATTGTGAGATATACAGAAAGCTTATAGTTTACATCTCTAATAAATTCCAAAAAAATAAATAAAAAGGAGCATATTACATGCAAACCTCAAATATTATAAAAGCCTCTTTGGCTTTTATTGCAGCAAAAATAGCTGCAGTGTTTGGTGGGTGGTCGGACCTACTCACTGTATTAGTAATTATAATCTCAATAGATATCATCACGGGAATATTGGCAGCCTTTGTTGAAAAACAATTATCTAGTAAAATAGGTAGAAGAGGCATAGCTGGCAAAGTGATGATTTTTTTGTTAGTGTCAGCAGGTCATTTTGGTGATGTAGCTTTGGGTACTGCCAAAACTAATTTAATCATGAACGCAGTTATATTTTTCTACTTAGGAACAGAATTATTATCCATAATAGAAAACGCAGGTAGAATTGGTTTACCAGTTCCTAATGCATTAAAACAGGCCATAAAAATTTTTCAAAATAAATCGGAGATGACTCAAGATGATAATCGCTCTTGATGCAGGTCACGGAATAGAAACGTACCCCTTAACCAAAAGTAAAGGGGTACCAGAAATGGCAGAGTTCGAGTTTAACTCTGCCGTAGCAGGTTACGCTAAAAAAAATCTGCAAGAAGCAGGATTTCAAGTAATTTTAACCCAGCCTTTGCAAGGTAATAGTAATAGTCTACAACAAAGATTAAAAATATCTAAAAATAATAAAGCAGATTTTTTAATAAGCATTCATGCCGATTATAATAGCGACCCCAAACCGAGAGGTTATTGGATATTTTATTGGCATGAAAATGAAACAGCCAAGCAATTTTGTGAACATTGGCTTAATCAAGCTCAAAAAAACTTTACGCATCCTTCAAGAGGAATGAGAGCCGGTAATCTTAATGAATGGTGTAATTTCTTTATGAACCGAGAGACCCATAAAGCTGGTATTCCTGCAGTTTTAATTGAGCATGGTTTTATGTCTAATAAAGCTGATCTAAAATTACTTAAAAGTGATAAGTTTAGAAAACAAGCTGCTCAGGTACTCACCGATTCTATCATAAAGATGTTTGGTAGGCCTAAGCCTGAATGGCGAACTGAAATTGGTAAACATGCTATAAATGAATTAACAAAAGCTGGTTACTTAAACAACCCCGAGCAGTGGAAAAAAGACTTACTAAAACCATTACCAGCTTGGGTTGTTTGGGAGATGTTTAGAAGAATACTTAAGAATAATAAAGTTGAGTAAAGGTATAAATAAGTATTCTAAAGTTAAGTCGGTTTAATAAAGTAAATAGTATTAAAAGAGCAGATTAATCTGCTCTTTTTTATATTTAAGTAGTATTTTTCTTATTACTTAGGTTGTTTATAACTGTACTGTTTTACAAAAAAATGAATTGGATAGGTGGAAAAATGAGTAGAAACTTTGTATCAAAAACAAATTGGGAAATGAATGATGTAGTAACAGAACATGATTTAAACCGTATTGAACAAGGTATTGCAGATTCTTATGTACATACCGATACAATGGTAACTGGTTCATTAACTGTTGATAATAGTTTAAAACTTACAAAAGAAAATAGAGATAATAATTCTTCTGGGGTTATTATTAATAACACTCAAGATACTATGCAACAGCGACTTATATTAAAAGATTCAAATGTAGAGGGTGAAGTAGGTTTATGTATGGACTATACTACAGATAATGGGTCAACCTGGAACCCTATTTTAGATGTAACAAAAGATAAAATAGAATGGAATGGTGGTTTATTATCACTTGATAGACTTAAGTTTGAGGTAACCGAAACAGACTCAAATGAAAACCCTATTACGGTAGAATATAAACGTAAAGATAACACCCTTTATTTACGTAAAACAGCCAGTAATCCAGATGATAATGGCTTTTATCAAACAATAACAGAGCAATACTTTAGAGTTGATGGAGTAAGCATAAGAAGAATAATAAAATTCAACCTGAAATACAACTCTAAGGGTTTAATAATATCTAGTGATGGGGGAGTTGAGATTAATGAGTAATTTTATAGATATGGGAATTGGTATGATTCAAAAAGCAACGAAATTAGATATTAATAATGGAAGTGATAATAATAAATACATGACCGCTTTAGGAGTTCAGCAAAGTATAAGTAATCTATCAACTGTAGCTGCCGAACCTAACAAAAATGTAAAAACAGATGAAAATGGTCATATTGTCACCAATAAAGTAATCAATTTTTTAAATGGTTATCTTAGACTTAATAATGGAAAACTAGAAATTAGCACAAATGGAATTAATTGGAGAGGAGTTGGGGATGTGCCAAGGTTAACAAAAATGGGTCAAATCTGTGGAACTACATCTGGAGGGTTTTCGTTTTGTAATGTTGGATCATTTAATGGGAAAGGTAAAATTAAAAGAATATCTATAGTTTACTATGATACTGGTACTTTAAGAGCAAACAATAAATGGGGAGATATATTATATACAATAGATAACAATCCTGAAAGAAGATTGCAGCGACCATCTATTGCTAATTCAGCAGTTGGATTTACGCACTTTGGTAATCAATCATATAACTCAGTTATAGATGTATTTCCTGATTTAGATTTCAACAGTAGATTTGCCATAAAGATAGAGCACAAAGGTATAATACTTCATTATGTAGTTCAATATTCGTACCAATAATAGTAAGAAATTAGTTTATACACACCCCCACATTGACCGCTAAGGTCAGTAAAACTAAACTATTTTGGGGTATTGACCTTTATGGTCAGCGATGATAAGCTAAAATTGTTTAATTAACCAATTTGGTTTGTTTTTAAAAAACTGAGGGTGATGTGTTTGCTACAGTCAAATTATACTAGGCTACATGATAAAAAAGATAGAATAATTACTGCCTGTATAAAGGAGTTTGCAACTAGAGGATATGATAAATGCTCAACCAGTTTAATTGCTGAAAAGGCAGGGGTCTCTAAGGCCTTAATTTTTCATTACTTTGGCAATAAGCAAAAGCTTTATTGGGCAGTTGTTAACCATGCAATTGTTTATTACATAAAAGAGATTGAAAAAAATGTTAAGTTAATACCCGGAGATATTATTCATAATTTACGGGAAACAGCCTTTCTAAAATCCCGAATTAATTATCAGTACCCGTTAATGACGGAGTTTATTATGAAGTGTTTTAAAGAAGAACGCCGTATTGCTGGTAAAAGATTTATAGAAGAAAACTATGAATATGCCAAAAAAATGTATGAAAGTGTATACGGCAATATTAATTTAAACATGTTTTTAAAGGGGCTAAACATAAAAATGGCGATAAAAGTAGTAAGCAATACCTTTGATGGTTATGGCTACAACTATGTATACAGCCAAGGAGAAAGCGAAACCCCCTACAACTGGAAAAAATCGCCACTGATTTAGACGAATTAGCCGACTTTTTTAGAAAAAGCTATTACAAAGATGAATTTCATAAAATAGCCCAAAATGAATAAGAAGCTAGCGCTCCGTGTGGTACTCTCTATAAGCATCGCTTAAAGTTACCGCGAAGCCCAATCCGCGAACACAGTGAGTCCACCCCGTATTTACACCGTAAATACCCAAACCGCAATGCGAAAGCGAGCCCAAACCAAAGGTCGCCTTTAAAGCGACCTTTTAATCTCCTGTATTACTCTTCTTATCTTTATTTTTATTAAACAACCAATCCCAAAAATTAAAATCATTTTGACCATCTCCATCGTTATCTACAATAGGTGGAAACAGGGTATCTGGGTGTAATTCACAGGTTTGAGTTGGCTCTGTTCCTGCAATAAATACTTCAGTATAAAAGTTTTCACATCTACTTGTTGCTAACTGACCACTTTCGGGGTCAATTACAGCAGTTCGCAGGTTATTAGTTGCAGGAAAATCTTTTACTGGTACATCTGCTAAACCATTTTTAACAAAGTAAGACCATGTGTAGCCCGAGGTTCTTCCACCACTGGCAATTTTTTTTGAGTTATCGTCGGCTCCCGACCATACTGCACAGGCTATTTCTGGAGTATATCCTACAAACCAAGCATCGAATTTGTTTTCACTTGTACCAGTTTTAGCGGCAGCAGGCCGACCTATTTTAGACTTTAAATAGCTAGCTGTGCCACCCGGTTCTAATACCGATTTCATCATGCTAGTCATTATGTAGGCTACATTTTCATCTAAAACTTTTTCTTTATAGGGACGGTTTTCAAATAAAATATTACCGTGTTTGTCCTCTATTCTTTTAATAAAATATGGTTCATTACGGTAACCGCCATTGGCAAAGGTAGCATAGGCATTAGCCATTTCTAAAGGCGAAACAGGGCTAACTCCCAGTGGTAAACTAAGCACTCTATCTAACTGAGACTTGATACCTAAACGTTTAGCTATATCAATTAAGTTGTCCGACCACGGCCCTTTAAACGGATCTGCAGTTAAGGCATAGTTAAGGGCTATGGCGGTAATATTGCTTGATTTTTGTATGGCCTTACGCATAGTTAAGTTACCGTAATATTCATCTCTGTTAGTTTCGTGAGGAATATAAGGCTCTTGATTATAAATTTCAAAGGTTAGTGGTTCGCTTGTTAAGATGCTTGCCGCTGTATACTGTTTGCTTTCAATTGCAGAGGCATATAAAAATGGTTTAAAGGTAGAGCCTGGAGGTCGTTTGGCAAATACTCTACTCCAAGTACTTTGGTTTAAATCTCTGCTACCTACCATGGCTTTAATTTCACCATTTTGGGGGTCTACTGCCACTAAAGCTGTTTGCAAACCATCGTGTTTTTCTTGGTCTCCCCAATTTTCCACAGCCTCTTCAGCGGCCTCTTGCATTTTGGTATTCATGGTGGTATAAATCTTTAAACCACCCTCTTTAAGTAACTCTTCGCCATTTATGCTACTAGGCATATTCGGTATATCATTGTTTAAAAACTTCATAACAGCATTGCGAAAATGGTCTATATTTTTTTTAGAGGTTTTTAAACCAATGGTTTTAATCTCTTGTTCTTTAGCTTCTTTATTCTCTGTCTCAGTAATGTAACCAAGCTCTAACATTCTATTTAGCACAATACTACGTCTTTTAGTGGCTTTTTCGAGTGACACATAGGGTGAGTTATAGCCCGGGCTTCTTACTATGCCAGCTAGGGTAGCGGCCTCACTTAGGTTTAAGTCTTTAGCCGATTTGCCAAAGTATAATTTAGAGGCAGATTCAATGCCATACACACCATGTCCCATATAAATTACATTACAATACATCTCTAGTATTTCATCTTTAGTGTAAATTGTCTCTAGTTTAATAGACACAATCATTTCTACTATTTTACGGGAGTATTTTTTTTCTTGTCCCAAAAACTCATAGGAGTTACGAGCCATTTGCTGAGTTATAGTGCTTCCACCGGGTCCATATAAAGTACCATTTCTTAGATTAGTATAAATAGCTCTGGCTATACCATATAAGTCAACACCATGGTGGCTATAAAAGCGGTGGTCTTCCATGGCCACTATTGCTTTTTGAAAGTTAACGGATATATCTTTAAGATTAACCTCAAAACGTTTAACCCCACCTAAAGTTGTAACCATGTTATCTTGGTCATCAAATATTTCACTAGCCGTTGTGACCTTGGGTGGGGGTAGAGGTTGCGAATAATAATATATAAATGTTATGGCGCCAAAAACAACCACGAATAAGGAAATTGAACCTATTGCAATTATTAAGGCTTTGCCGATTCGGCTTTTCATGCATTCGGCCTCCTCTTATATTTCTAATTATTAATATAGCCCAATAAAGTATGTTTTAAAAGCGAAATATGAAATATAAAATAAAGTTTACGATTAATCAATATATTAGCGTAACTTTTATTAATTATTTAAGTTGTTAAATATAGACAGCAAAATAAAAAAATGCTATTGTTGAAATATATGCAAAGGAGGTAAACATGAATAAAGGTAAAAGAGTTTTTGCTTTAGTAGCAATAATGTTACTGTCTTTGTTTTTTACATCATGTAAATTTAGTAAAGAACCAAGTAACATAGATACTCAGCCTGTTAAACAAGAGTATAATGAAATAAAAATTAGTAGTCCTGTAATACAAGCTGTAGCTGGTGAGGAATGTTCAATGGTTTTAACTGAAGCAAGTGAGATATATGCTTGGGGGTCAAGTAGTAGTGGATGTTTAGGTATAGGAGAAGAAGTGCCTAATATTAATCCATCTTTTATTGAAAGCAGTGAGTATTCCGATAGTAATTATTATTTAATTCCCCTAAAAGTTAAGCTGAATGAAAAAGTAGTTGAGATTGGTACAAAATCATATAGATCTTATGCACTACTAGACACTGGGGAACTGTATATGTGGGGTAATAATAGTAGAGGTCAATTAGGTATTGGTAATAATGATGATCAATATACACCTATAAAAATAGAGATTAATGAGGCCATTAAAAAGGTAGAGATGGGTAGTGCACATACCTTAGCTTTGTCAGTAAACAATAACTTATATGCTTGGGGAAGTAACAAGTATGGGGCTTTAGGTGACGGTACTACTGAGGATAAAAATAGACCTATTAAGATTGAGACTGCTGAGGCGATTATAGATATCTCTGCTGGTGGTGGTCATAATCTAGCTATAACAGAGTCCGGAAAACTGTTAGCTTGGGGAGATAACGATAATTGGCAAGTAGCAAATATAATGGATAATATTATTGAAAAGCCAGTGTATATTGACTTAAATGAAAATGCAATAGGTATAGAAGTTTCAAAAAGTTGCAGTTTTGTGATATTAGAGAGTGGAAAAGTTATGAGTTGGGGATCTTGTAGCTATGGAGAATTAGGTATTGCTAATACTGAACTATTAAAAGAACCAACTCATATACCTACATTAACAGATGTTAAACTAATTGAATCTGGCATGTCTCACATCGTAGCTATAGCTAATTCAGGGAATTTATGGTCATGGGGTTGGAATTTATTTGGTCAAACAGGGCGTAAAACTGAAGAAGAGTTTATTGATGAACCCTTATTATTAGAACATGACCAAGAGTTTAAACATATATCCTGTGGTAATGCCCACACCTTTGCTATAACAGTCTCTGGTGAAATCTATGGTTGGGGAGCCAATGGAGTAGCTCAGCTTAACTATTGGCCATCAAAAAATCAATATTCACCGGTTAAAATAGAGTTTATTTCCTAAATAAAAATAATAATGGAGAGAAAATATGTCGCTTTGCTTAGTAATTAATGTATAGTAGGGTGATTTTAAAGCACTAAAAAGAGACTATCATACAACAGTATAATAGTCTCCTTATATTATTTTTTATATAGCTACACGAAAAAGCTTATTTTCGGAAATTTTAAAAATTTCTTTAATTCCGCGCCAGCCCAAACCGTAACCCATAATTGGGTTACCCACACCGTAGTTGACTTGTCAGCTACCCACACCGCGATGCCAAAAGGCAAGTCCAAGCCCAAAATAAAGCTTAAATGTTAGCTCATTTATAAACTATTACTTAATAAAATCGGCAATTCTACGTAAACCCTCTGCAATATTTTCCATTGAGTTAGCATAGCTCATACGTACGTAACCTTCGGCACCAAAGGCTGAACCAGGAACTAAAGCTACGTATTTTTTCTCTAATAATGTTGTAGCAAAAGTCATGCTATCTTTAATTACTACACCATCAATTTCTTTACCAATAATATTTTTAATATTCATCATTACATAAAAAGCTCCGCCAGGCTTGTTGCAACTAATACCAGGAATATTATTAATTGTTTCTACCATAAAGTTACGACGCTTTTCAAACTCTTGACGCATAGCTTCAATTGACTCAGTTGGTCCTGTTAAAGCTTGAACAGCTGCCTTTTGTACAAATGATGTTGGGTTTGATGTACTGTGTCCTTGAATTTTATTCATGGCAGCAACAACTTGCTCTGGAGCAGCAGCATAACCCATACGCCAGCCGGTCATGGCATAGGCTTTAGAAACACCATTAATAACAACTGTACGTTTCTTTATTTCTTCACCAAATGAAGCAATAGAGGTATGTTTTCTTCCATCATAAACAAGCTTTTCATAAATTTCATCAGCTATTACATAAAAATCTTTTTCAACTGCTAAATCAGCAATAGCTTTCATTTCTTCTGCTGTATAAATAGCACCTGTAGGATTAACTGGGCTACTAAAAATAATTGCTTTTGTTTTATCTGTAACAGCAGCTCTTAAATCGTTAATATCTAATTTAAAATCATTTTCTTCCTTACATTCAACGTAAATTGGTGTAGCATCCGAAACCTTAACCATTTCGCTATAGCTAACCCAGTAAGGGGTAGGTACTATAACTTCGTCGCCAGCTTCACATAACGACAAAAAGGCATTAAATAAAGGCTGTTTTGCACCTGTACCAACGATAATGTTTTTATTTGTATAATCTAAACCATTATCTTGTTTTAATTTTTGGCAAATAGCTTCTTTAAGTTCAGGAATACCACTTGCTGGTGTATAGCGGGTAAAACCATCATTTATAGCTTTAATTGCAGCATCACATATATGTTGAGGAGTATTAAAATCTGGTTCACCAACACTAAAGTTAATAGCGTCTTTTCCTTCACGTACCATTGACTTAAACTTAGCACTTATAGCTAAAGTCATAGATGGTGATAAACGATTAGTTCTTGCAGATAATTTTTTCAAGGTAAGCACCTCCTGCTGATATTTACATTATTAGAGTATCACAAAAAAATCGAATTGTATACAGTATTCTTTATAAATATTAGCACTTAAAGCAAATTGCATAGTTTGCTTGCAAAATGGTAAAAATAGTCGTATAATACAAAAAAATATATTGTGAAAACTTTGATAGGAACATGACATAACAATAAATTTTAAGAGAGTCAGTGGTTGCTGTGAGCTGATAGTTAGGAACTTATGTTAGCCTCCTTGAGTTAATGGCAGAACTAAGTATGCTGTTACGGTACAGAGCCGTTATAATTTAAATTAAGCCGGGCTAAAAATTAGCCAAAAAGGGTGGTATCGCGGGTAATCTCGTCCCTTATATTTATTTGTTGGGGACTGAGTTTTTTGTTTTAAAAAATCTTTTAGTGAGGAGCTTTGTTATGTTAGATATTAAGTATATCAGAAATAATTTTCAAGAAGTTAAACGCCGTTTAGAAACCCGTCATGAAAACCTACAGCTTGATGATTTATTGCTTTTAGATAATAATCGTAGAGCAATTTTACAAAAAGTTGAACAACTTAAAAAGCTTCGCAATGAGGTATCTAAATCGGTTCCTCGTTTAAAAAAAGAGGGCAGAGAAACCAGTGAAGTGTTTATACAAATGCGTGAGGTAGGGCAACAAATACAGCAGTATGATATTGAGTTAAAAAATATTGACAATAGCATTCAAAATATCCTCTTAATGACTCCTAACTTACCAGATGACGATGTGCCAATTGGGCCAAATGAGGAACACAATGTCGAGATTAAAAAATGGGGAACCCCTCAAAACTTTAGCTTTAATCCTAAGGCTCATTGGGATATTGGTACTGATTTAGGTATTTTAGATTTCGAAACAGCTTCAAAAATAACTGGCTCCAGATTCACCTTTTTTTATGGTTTAGGTGCCCGTTTAGTAAGGGGCTTGGCCGCCATGATGATTGAGTTACATGTGCAAATGCACGGATATACCGAGGTTTTACCACCATACTTAGTTAATAGTGCCAGTATGACAGGAACTGGTCAACTACCTAAGTTTGCCGAAGATGCATTTAAAATTGAGGGGCAGGACTATTATTTAATACCAACTGCCGAGGTGCCTGTAACCAACAGGTTTAGAGATGAAATTTTAGATGTAAAGCAATTACCTATTAAGTACTGTGCTTATAGTGCTTGTTTTAGAGCCGAGGCTGGAGCAGCAGGAAGAGACACCCGTGGTTTAATTCGTCAACACCAGTTCGATAAAGTAGAAATGGTAAACTTTACAACTCCCGAGGATTCTCCCGAGGCCTTAAATCAAATGGTAAAAGCCGCTGGCAATGTGTTAGAGGCTTTAGAGTTACCCTATCGTATAATTGAAATGTGTACTGGAGACCTTGGTATAAGTGCCGCTAAAAAGTTTGATTTAGAGGTGTGGATGCCTAGCTATGGTAGGTATGTTGAAATATCTTCATGTAGTAACTGTAGAACTTACCAATCACGAAGAGCCAATGTAAAGTTTAAAAGAGGTAAAAAAGCCAAAACAGAGTATGTACATACCCTAAATGGCTCTGGCTTAGCTATAGGACGATGTATTGCAGCCTTGTTAGAGAATCACCAGCAAGCAGATGGTAGTGTAAAATTACCAGAGTCTTTGGCATATTACCTGAATGGAGCAACCCATATAATTAAAAGCTAAAAAATCAGGAGTCATGAAAGGGCTGTGTATTAACATACACAGCCCTTTATATACAAACAAACTGTTTGTTTTTATCTTCTCTCTAATGAGTACAACGTGTTATAAATAATATAAATCAATAAACCAAATAATAACACAAATTTTAAGGTTACCATATTAAATGAATTTATTATTACAGTATAAAGAATTGAAGGTTTTTTAATTATGTCCCAGCTATTTAAGCGAGGAAATCTACCTAAATAAATTCCATAACTGCTTAATAAACAAATAGCTAAACTAAAGGCATGTCCTATTATTATTCCCACTTGGTTACAAATAGCTTGATGAACAGGGTATAAAGCATGAAAAGCTAATAATATGCCAGTCCAAACACTAAGCAAAATTAAAACAATATCATACCAAGCTAAAATATTAACTGATAACGCTGAGTAAGATACCATAATAGCATTACGTGGTACATGAATTATATCAGTAATTAGGTAAGGGGCATTAGGATAAAAAAGAATCCATACTAACCACAATAAAATTGATATTAAAAGCCTAAAGCCGTTTTTACCTCGAATAGTTAATAAAAATAAAGCCAACAAGGGTATCCATGCTAAAAATATATTCCATCCTAAAAACATTAAAAATATACTGTTTAATTGAAAGTACTTGTAAATAATCATAGCAACACAAATAGCAGTTAATATAATAAGTCGAACAAGTTGATTATGTTTAGGAAGATATGCTCTCATAGTATATGGGCCTCTTAATTATTTTTTGAGTTCAAATGCAAAAACATTGTTGATCTCTTTGTTGTAACTATAAAAGTTATTATTAATAAATAACTCTCTCATATCTGGTATATCGGAACACATAGCTACAACTTTATTTACTTTTAAACCTGCAACCTTGTTTTTAGCAAAGTTCAAAAGGCTTTTTGCGTATTTTTCATTATTATATTGTAGGTAGTTAATACAATAATCTGTTTCTTTACAATGATCCGAAGACAATATCATTAGCCCTTGTAGTTTGTTATTATCATATACTCCATAAACACTATTGTTTTTTACTAGCGAACTCAGCAATTGATTAGTAAGGGGCTTAAATACCCAATCAAAACCTAAAAAGTTGTTGCTAACTAATAATTGTTGTTTGTTAAGGTAACTACTAACAGTTGTTATATCAGTAATAACTTTTACATCAAAATTTATGGGCAGGCTTTCTTTTACCTCTGCTTCATAAATTGTAAACCTTGCTTTTTCTTCAAAACCACGCTTTTTTATAATGTGTAATGAAGCGTAGTTTTCAATAAAACTACTTAACCTTACATTTTCAAAATTTTCACGTTGATCTATAAAATGCTTTTGCAGAGCTTTACCTATACCTAAACCCTGTTTTGTGTTATCTACCCGTAAACCCTCTAGCCAAGCGATATTTGGTTTAAGACAGGTTAATTTTGCACAGCCAACAGGCTTACCATTTAACTCAGCAATTACAAACTGACCCTCTTTGTCGTTAACCCATTTATCAAAAACTAAAGGTATATAATCAAATTCTCCATCGTTACTATTCCAGGATCTTTTACTAAAATCTATTACAATATCTTTATCTTTTAAGGTTGCTGGTCGTATCTTAAGCATTTTCTTCCTCCCCCAAAATGTTTTAAACACCTATATTTTATCATTATCAAACACTTAAAAACAGAGATAAACATAAAAAAAGCAAACTAATGTTTACTTAAATAGTGGCTTTTAAATATTTAAGGTAATAAGGGAATCAGAAAAGAATTCTAAGAACACAAAGATGATTCAACTAAATATTAATTAAGTTTTTTAAATGAGTATCTGTTTAAGTAAATTAAATGGTTTTGAATCAGTTAGTATCAACTTAATTCAAATCTATCTCTTTGTGTTCTTGGTATTTTTTGTGGTAATAAAATAGCAAAGATATAGTGTTTATCTATAAATTATCATTTTAAAACCATTAGGTGTGATACTTAAATCAATTATCTTTAATGCAACAGTTTCTTAATTTAATAGGATATAAGTATGCCTTTTATATTAGCAAAGGTACTAATAGTTGGTTTCATTTCAACTGTAAATGCATCTTTAAAGTTATATAAATCGGTAGCTTTTTGGGCAAAATGTTTGGCAATATTGGCTGCTTTACAATAAGCTACTGCTAAAATTCTATTTTCAAAATTAATATTTTTTGTTTCACCAATTTTAACTAACATTCTATCTAATGCTTTACGGTAGCCTCTAATTTTTTCTTTCATAACAATATCACCATCATCATCACCAAATAAAGGCTTTATATTTAAAATAGATGCTACCACACTAGATAAGTGGCTTAATCTACCTGATTTTTTTATATTACTTAAATCATCAATTACAAATAGCGTATTGAGATTTTGCACATGTTGTTTAGTTTGCTGAGCAGCTTCGGCTGCTGGTATATTAAGTTGTAAAAGATTATGTAAGTACTGAACAACAAGTGAGCCACCAACAGAGGCACTTTTAGTATCAATAACCTCAATAAATTTATCGGGGTTTGTTTCGTGATATAGCTTTTTAGCTAACAAAGCATTATTATAAGTTGAACTAATTTTACTTGAAATTGTAATAATAAAAATTTTATCGGCTTTATTAAAGTGCTGAATATATAATGCTGGAGATGGGGCTGAAGATTTTGGAGATGTAGGGCAGGCCTTCATCTCAGCTAAAAAACTATCTAAATCCATATTTCCGTCGTCTGTGTAATTTTTGTTTTGTAATGTTAAAGTTATTGGTACACGCACTACGGGTATGTTACATAAAATGTTTTCACTCATGTCACAACCACTATCATACATTATTAAATATTCTTTCATAATTTTTAATCACTTCTTTACAAAAATTTTAAGAACTAGGGTAGTTATAAAAATAACTACCCTAGTAATGTTAATAACAGCCTTATGCTTTACTGTTTTTCATAATACTGTTGATGATACTCTTCAGCTTTGTAAAATTTAGTTGCTTGTTTTACAACAGTAACAATTGGTTTAGCGTATTTTTTACCTGTTGAGAGTTGTTTTATATACTCTTTAGCTAAATCTTGTTGTTTAATATTGTGGTAAAAAATAACTGACCTATACTGCTCACCATCATCACTATTCTGAGAGTCCCACGAAGTAGGATCATGGATTTCAAAGAATCTTTTCAGTAACTCATTATAACAAATAACTTCCTCATCATAAGTTACTTGCACTACTTCAATATGTCCAGTAGTATTACTACAAACCTCTTCGTAAGTAGGGTTCTTTGTGTTACCACCCATATAGCCAACGGTAGTGTCTACGACACCATCTAACTGAGCAAATTTAGCCTCAGTATTCCAAAATCAGCCGCCTCCAAAAGTAGCCTTAAATTTCATATTTAATACTCCTAATTAGTTTTACCAGTAAAGTGATAGTTATTAATTTTAAGTGCAGGAACATAAATATTGCCAAAGAAAGCCGGAACACCTTTACGATCACTAGAAATTTCAGCAATATTATTAAAGGCATCTAACATGCTTTCTGTAAAGCGCATATTTTTAATAGCCGAAACAATTTTACCATTTTTAATTTCAAATACACCATCACGCGTTAAACCAGTTAATTGAGCAGTTCTGGGATTAACAACATTCATATAGTGAAAGCGAGTAACTAAAATTGCCTTATCGCTTTGCTTAATTATATCATCTAAACACTTTTCTCCACCAGCCATAACAATATTAATAGCTATACCACCGTAAGAAGGCATATTAACTGAGTGTCCAGTTGTTTCAGCACCTTCATTAAGGGCACTTAAAGTATCATGGCTAAGGTCTTTTGCTACCCCATTCTCAATGATATTAAGTTTTTTTCTGGGATAACCTTCAAAGTCAAATGGCATAGACATAGTATTTTCATTTTGCCAATCATCAATAATAGAAATACGCTCATCAAATACCTTTGTATTTAGTTTACCAGTTAAAAAGCTCATTTGATTTTGAACACTTTTAGCTGTAAAGCTAGTATATGAAAGATATGAAATAATGTCTGCAACTGCTGCTGGCTCTAGTATTACAGTATATGCACCTGGCTCAATTTGTTTGGCATTAACATTAAGTTTAGCTTTTTCATAAACCCTAGCAAAGCTTTTATTAAAATCAATGTTGGTTGGGTTTTGATGAGATTCATCAATAAAGCTTGATCCACCATTTTTATCGGCTACTAAAATAGTGTAGTTAATTTTATTACCTCTTACAAAACGTTTAACACCTTGGCTATTACCATAAACAAGTTGCATATCACTATAAACATAAGTACCATAAGCTAAGTAAGTCTCTGGTAAGGTATCTAAAGCTTCTTTTAATTCTTTTGCTCTACTAAAAACAGTATAAGATTCAGCCAATTTTTTATTGTAGCTATCCTCTTCAATTAAAACAGGCTCAGTTACAGGAGCGGGTTGCTGACCACTGTTTGGTAAAAACTCTAAATTTGCAATAGCCTCAGAAACAGCACTTTCTAAACCCTCATGGCTATAGTCTGTTGTAGATTGCTCACTTCTTTTTTTGCCATCAATAACTGTAATAGATACATTTGTTACATCCTCAAATACATTTTGATGAATCATAGAGTTTGCATATCTAATTAAACTCTCAGCCTGACTATTTATTAACACCCGGGTATCATAACCCTTTGATTTTTCAACAACAAAATCAATAATGTTATAAAGTTCTTGTTTATTTAACATCCGAAACACCTACCTTTACTTTACGGAATCTTGCAGGAGAGCAACCATGACCCACATGGGCAACCTGACCTGGTTCACCTTTACCACAGTTAGGTGTGCCATAAAATACCCATAAATCTTCATTGCCAACACCGTCACAAGAACCCCAAAATTCTGGTGTAATACCAGTATAAATAGGATTTTTATAAATCTTACCTGTAAGTTTGCCATTTTTAATTTCAAAAGCTATTTCAGTTGCAAACTGAAAATTAAGTCTTCTGTCGTCAATACTCCAACTTTTATTAGTTTTTAGGTATAAACCATTTTCGATTCCAGCAAACAACTCGTCTAAAGTTTTATCTCCTGGTAATAGATTTATATTTGTCATTCTTACAATAGGAATACGACCCCAGCTTGAGGCACGAGAGGTGCCATTAGAAACCTGATTGATAACAGGGGCTGTATCACGAGAAGATAAAAATCCCTTAAAAATACCCTTGGTAATAATAGGGGTACATTGAGCTTTTATGCCCTCATCATCATAACCAAATGTACCTAAACCACCTGGAACTGTAGCATCTGCCACTACGTTTACATGTTCAGAGCCGTATTTTAAATTATCAATCATACTAGGATCTAAAAAGCTTGTACCAGCATAACCAGCCTCATAACCCAAAACTCTATCTAGCTCAATTGGGTGACCAATACTTTCATGAATTTGAAGGTAGAGTTGGGTACCATCAATAACTAAATCATAAATACCACTAGGGCACTCCTCAGCAATTAACAATGCCTCGGCTTCTTTAGCGATTTTAGGTGCTGTTTCTACTAATTGTAACGATTCAACATATTCATAACCAGCGGTGCTAAAGTTACCTCTAAATGAATTAGGATAACTTCTCATTTGCATATCTTTACCATCAGCAGCTGCAGCCTCAATTCCACCACCCGACTCAAGTAAATTTTGAGTTATGTATGATCCATCGGTGTCAGCAAAAATTTTACTCTCTTTTCTAAATCCTAAAAATCCCTTAGTTTTAAACAACTTAGCATTGTCTTGCATGGCTTTTTCAGCATTTAAAAGTAAATCTATTTTTTTCTTTTTAGAAATTGAAAATGGATCAATTTTAAAAGGTGTATTGTATTCATCAACAACAACTGGTTTTTTATCCAGTTTTAAAGGCTCTTTTTGAGCTATAGCACTTGCTTTGGCAATTTCAATAGCTTGTAAAGCAACCTGCTCCATTTTGTCAAATTCCTGAGAGCCAGCAAATCCCAAAGCTCCGTTTAAAAATACCCTTATACCATATCCTTTAGAGCGGTCAGTTTGCAATGTTAAAACATTTAGGTTTTCAGTGGCAATATCTTCGGTAACTACTTCTTGAACTCGTATATCCGCATAGTCAACATTTTTTGATTTCAAAAAATTTAAGATTTGTTCGATTTTCTTTTGCATAGCTTAACTCCTTTCGATTTTGTATAAAATTAGACATTTTACTGTATGAATCCTGCTATAAAATAAAAATCCGTTTCATGAATGAAACGGATTTGCCATTTTTACAGAATAATTTTAGACCAGCGTTGGAATTAAGGTCCAAGCTCCATTAGCTATTAATGGAGCATTACTTATAGATTGATAATTTTTATTTAATAAATATAAAGAGTGAGTTACTCCGTTAACTTGAACTTCAGTTTGGTAGTTAATTACCCACTGGTAGTATGGAAAACCGCTACGAACCTCTTCTACAATATTAATCATCTTATCATTTTCGAGTTCCATTTTATCTACTAATAAAATCCTAGTTCAGGTTTCTGGGGTATTAAATCCTGAATTTGGCGCACCATAAAGCTCTATAGATTCTATTGTTACGCTTGGCTCTCCCATAAATAAGGAAATTAATAATCCAAAGGCAAATTCTCCAACACGAACTGGTGGGTCAACATAAATAGGTCCTGTTGTAAATGAAGTAGTCAACTCTTCACCTCCCCCTCATTCATTATATGGTATGTACATATCTGGACAAAGGTGACAAGCTAGTCTTAAAATAATAAACATTTTGTCATAAAAGCTATCAAAAATATTATAATATTAATAAACACTAAAAACATAATAAACTAATAATAACAGCATATTTTATTATATTATTCGTTTTAAATTTAGTGACTAATAATAAAAAAAAGCATTAAATTGTAGAGCAAATTTCCTATAATTTAATGCTTTTTACCATATAACTAACTATAAAGAGCTTTACTTAACTATTAATAACAGCTATTGCCCTCACTGGAGAACCATCACCATTTTTAATTTTTAGCGGTAAAGCATAAAATTCAAAACACTTATTTATTAATTGTTCTAAGTTTGTTAGGTTTTCTACAATAATCTTGTTACTACCTAGAACTTTTTTATGATTTCTATAGTTAGTGTTTTTAACTGGGTCAATAGAAACAAGGTCAACACCTATGCCTTTTAGTTTAGAGTCAGCAATATAATTAGCTAAGTCAGCACTAAATACTGAAAACTCACTGAAATAACATTCTTTACCCCAATTTTTGTCAAAACCAGTGTAAAATAAAACATAATCATAATCAGCTATAGCTACATCTTTTAATACTGCTAACTGTATTTCATTGTTAAAAGTATATTTAGTACAGTCAACTACTGTTGCTTTACCACAAAAGTTTGTTAAAGCAACATTGTGGGTATAAAGCTGTTTATCAGTAAGATGCGCTGGGCAGTCAATATGGGTACCGGTATGACAAGTAAACTCAAACTGAGTATAGTTGATACCGTTATCTTCATAGTTAAATAGTTTATTAAAAACTGGTTTACTAGTGCCAGGATAATAGGGCATTGTTGAACTTAAAGTGTGGCTTAAGTCGTATACCTGCATAGCCTAAAATTGAGCGTTTCTGGGGGTGCGTGGGTATGGCAAAACGTCTCTAATATTAGACATACCAGTTAAATACATAATAGCTCTCTCAAATCCTAATCCGTAACCAGAGTGACGTGTAGAACCATATTTACGTAAATCTAAATAGAATGAATAATCTTCTTCGTTTAAATCCATTTCTTTAATACGTCTTAACAATACATCGTATCTGTTTTCACGCTCACTACCACCAATAATTTCACCAATTCCTGGTACCAACAAGTCCATAGCACCAACGGTTTTATTATCGTCATTTAAACGCATATAAAAGGCCTTAATCTCTTTGGGATAATTAATTACATAAACAGGCTTTTTAAACACCTTTTCAGTAATATAACGCTCATGTTCAGACTGTAAATCAATACCCCATTTAACAGGAAACTCAAACTTAACAGGGGCCTTTTCTAACAGCTCAATTGCCTCTGTGTAGGTTATGCAAGCAAAATCTGAATTAACAATATTCTCTAGTCTACTTAATAACCCCTTATCAACAAACTTATTAAAAAACTGCATTTCTTCAGGACATTTATTTATAATATCGGTAATTAAAGACTTCATCATGGCTTCACCAACACGCATATTATCATTGATATCTGCAAAAGCCATTTCGGGCTCAATCATCCAAAACTCAGAGGCATGACGTGAGGTATTTGAGTTCTCAGATCTAAAAGTAGGACCAAAGGTATATACGTTTCTTAAAGACTGAGCAAAGCCTTCAACATTTAATTGTCCACTAACAGTTAAAAATGTTTCTTTACCAAAAAAGTCTTTATTATAATCCACTTTGCCTTGTTCATCTTTGGGTATATCACTTAGGTTTAAAGTTGTAACCCTAAACATTTCACCAGCACCCTCACAGTCACTACCTGTAATAATAGGGGTATGAACATATACAAAGCCTCTATCATTAAAAAACTTATGAAGAGCAAAGGCCGCCTCGGAGCGTACCCTGTTTACTGCAGCAAAGGTATTTGTTCTGGGTCTTAAATGAGCAATAGATCTTAAATACTCAAAACTATGGCGCTTTTTTTGTAGCGGAAAATCGGGAGTAGACTCACCTTCAACTATAATTTCACTGGCCTTTAGTTCAAAAGGCTGTTTGGCATTAGGAGTTAAAACTAATTTGCCTTTAATTATTAAAGCAGTACCAATGTTAAATTTACAGGCATCTTTAAAATTGCTTAGTTCTTCCTCATAAACAACTTGTAAGGCGTTAAAAAAACTTCCATCATTAATAGCTAAAAATCCAAATTTGTTAGAAGCCCTATTACTTCTTACCCAACCTGTTACAATAATTTCTTTGTCACTAAACGATTCTGAGTTTCTAAATAATTGTTTAATTAGAGTAAAGTCTTGCATAGTAAAACCTCCTTTAAAATATAAAAAATCCCTCAATCCCTAATCTAAAAGGGACGAAAGATTACTTTCCGCGGTACCACCCAAATTGTCTTATAAAGACCACTCTACCAGCACTAACATGCCGTGACACAAATAACGGTGTGTTACCGGTCAGTTCTACTCTCCAAAAAAGATTTCTTCTGACAACTCCAGGATGTTTTTCAGGATACCAATCGTACTGGTTTTTCACCATCGCCAGCTCTCTTTATCGATTAAGCAAACTTACTCTTCCTATCTGTGTAATAAATATTTACAGTATTATAATATAGTATGCTTAATAAATCAAGTATTTACAACAAAAATTTAAAAAACAATTAATTCATAATCCATTATAGAAAAATGAGTTTCTATAAACTAACTCCATACCAAGTTAAAATTTCAGCTCCATACCATAATACTATTAAACCAGCAATAACCAAAAACGGACCAAAGGCTACCATCTCTTTGCCCTTTTTCTTTTTAGTAGCTAACATAAATATGCTATAAATTCCACCGATAATAAAAGATATCATTAAAAGTGTTAAGGTGTACTTAAACCCCAAAAAGAGACCAAACATGCCCCCTAACATAACGTCTCCACCACCCATGCCACCAAATAAAGCAATTATTCCAGGAACGCCAAAGCCAATAATAAAACCTAAGGTAATAGAGGTCCAAGATAAACTACTACTATAAAGCTGCCAGCCTAAAGCAATAAACATACCAGTAATAGTTAAAGAATGGGGTATTATTAGGTGGTCTAAATCAATAAAAGCTATTATTATTAACAAAGAAACAAGTAAAAGGTGCACAACTAAATTTATGTTTAAACCTGTTCTATAGTAGGTAATACAAAACAGTACTGCTGTTAAAAGCTCTATTAAAGGATACCTTAGGCTTATTTTACTTTTACAATACCTACATTTACCACCTAAAAAAATATAGCTTAATACTGGCACCATATCTAAAGCACCAAGACTTTTGCCACAGCTAAAGCATTTTGAGCGAGAAATAAAAATATCTTCGTTTAAGGGAATTCTATAAATACATACATTAAAAAAAGAACCAAAAATTAAACCTAAAATAAAAATAAATACATACATAAATAACTCCATATAATAACTCCATATAATAATTCCTTATAAATACAACATGTACCATAACATTATATAATTATTGCTATTACTTAATAAGCCATATATAAACATTGATTTTAACACATTTATAGTTTAAATTAATATTAAATATATCATAACATAAATCAAAAATCATTATGTAGCTGATATTAAAAGCAGTAATTTTCATAAAACAATAAAATAAGTGGCATTAAATGATAAATAACTTAATAATATTACAGATATTAAGTAATACAAATATGTTAAAATAATTATGAATCATTTAATAGAATGAGGTGCTTATATGCCAAAGGTTGCAATAATATTTACAGGTGGAACAATATCAATGAAAATTGATAATAAAATGGGGGCAGCTGTACCAGCACTTAAAGGTCAGGACATCTTAAAAGGTGTATCAAATGCAGAAGACTTAACAGATGTTGAAGTATATAACTTTGGAATGTTTCCAGGGCCTCATATGACACCAAATTTAATGCTAAAACTGTATAAAATAATTTACAAATATACGCAGCAAAAAGATATAACTGGAGTAATAGTTACCCACGGCACCGATTCTCTTGAAGAAACAGCCAGTTTTTTAGATGGCATTTATGATGGGCCAAAGCCTATAGTAATTATAGGAGCAATGAAAAATAGCTCTGAAATGGCTTATGATGGTCACCATAATTTACACGATGCTTTAAGAGTTGCCATAAACAAAAAGTCTTGTGGTAAAGGTGTAGTATTAGTAATGGCTAATGAAATACATGCAGCTAGAGATGTTACTAAAACCCATACAAATAAGCTTAATACATTTAAAAGCCCGGGGCTAGGACCAATAGGCTTAGTAGATACAGATAAAATAATATACTATCGAAATATCTCTCGCTTGCCTGTAGTTAAACCACAGGCCATAACAGTTAAGGTTTCATTAATAAAATCTGGGGTGGGTATGACTGGGGATTTAATAGACTTTTGCATTAGTAAAAAATATCATGGCATAGTAATAGAGGCTATGGGTAGAGGAAATCTGCCACCAAAAATGGCTGAGGCAGCTATAAGAGCTATTTCCCAGGGAATAGTTGTGATAATTTGTTCACGTTGTTTTGAGGGCAGAGTTTTAGATAGTTACGGATATGAAGGTGCAGCGTGGCACTTAAAACAGGCGGGTGCAATTTTTGCCAATAAATTTAATGGCCAAAAGGCTCGTATTAGAGCAATATTAGCTTTAAGTGCAGGTCTAAACAGAGATGCTATTGAATCACTGTTTTTAGCCGACGAAGATTAAATAGTTAAGTAGCGATGGGGTTATTTAACTTGTTAATTAACCCCTATACTTAATGATTATGATTTACCAGAAATTACTTTAGAGTTTAAGGAGTGGAGTGTTCAATGAACAGCAAACTACATAACAAAGTAATAAACAATGTTGACCTTAATAACCTCATTACAGAAACCAACTCGATACCAATAGGTGTAGATTATGGTAATGAAATACTTAAGGTAAAAACTACAAATCATGAAATAGGTATTGCTAATTTAATAGCCGCTGGAAGAAATCGCCGAAAACTTACAGCAGATAAGGCTCACCCAATAAATTTGCTTGATGTTGACATTGTAAGTAAAGGAAAGAACTTAGGTAGATGGTTTGTGGGAGGAATGGCATTTAAATATAGTCATAGCCGTTTATTAAATAGAGAAGAGGGGGGTAATAAAGCCGATTATCCATACCTTATTCATTCAATACTAACAGCAATCGCCTATTGCTTATATAACCCCAATAACCCCCAAAGTAGTCATAATATTATACTAGGAACAGGCTTGTCTGCTGAGGAGTTTTGGCAGCGTGAAGAGCACCGTACACTTTTATATAACAGATTAGTTGGTGAGCATACTATTAAGTTTCACAACCCAATTTTCAACAATGCTCAAACAAAAATTCATATTAAAGATATAGTAGTAATGCCCGAAAGCTCGGCAGCCGCTCTAAACTACATAACCACCGATACTGGCAAACAAAACGACTTTGCCTATTCCGAAATAAAAAACTCTTTAAACGTAATTGTAGATATTGGTGGATTTACTACTGATGTAGCAGTTTTATATGATGGAGATTTTGAAGATAGCTTTGGCTTTGATTCAGGGGTTGCTGAACCAATGAATTTAATCGCAGAATCATTGCTAAAAGACTATAATATTGATGTTAATAGGCAACAGGTAGGTATAGCCATAAGGAAGAGTAAAGGGGTAATTAGAACCCGACAAGGTGATGTTGTAGACATAAACCAAATAGTAGATGAGTATCTGCAAGAGTTTACTATAAATATTACTAGCAAACTATTTAAAACCCTAAGAATAAATGATATAAAAAAGAACCAAATTAATAAAGTATATTTTGTAGGTGGAGGGGCCTTGTCCTTACAAAAATATCTTATCCAAAATATTACTGATTTAGATTTTCAAGTCCTTAACGAGCCTTTAATGGCCAATGTACGTGGTTACTATATTGCAGCTAGAGACAAAGGTATTCAAATAGAAAAGCCTGCAGTTTACGATGAAGACGATATTTATATGTAATCAAGAGGTAAATTAAAGGAATGATGTAATGCAAAAAGTAATGAAAGCAATTTTATCTACTATTATGTTAGTAGGTGCAGTCATAGTTTTTATAGCAATTATTAGTCAAAGAATTAGTTTAATAATTGGCTTACCTTTAGTTGTAGTGCCTATAGCTTTAGCCTTAGTTAATTTTTTTCCAAAGCTTATTACTAGTAAAAAGACAAGTCCCGTATCAATAGAAATAAGTCAACCCAAACATAATAATCAAAATGAAGCTCATAACCCAAAGCAAGAGCCAGATAAAACTATAGCAGCCAGCTGCAATGACAGATTTAATTATTACCTTTCTAGTATATTAAAAACAAGAGCATATAAAATAAATATAAAAGAGCAGCTCAATAGCCTCTTAGTTTATAACCACAAAGACCCTAATTTTAGTGAAATATTTAATGTTAATATAGACTATGTAATAAGAGATTCTAAAACAGAAAAAGTTTTATTGGTTATTAATATATATGAAGTTTTTGTGAGTGATAAACAAAAAAAGCAAATAGCAAAATTATTTTCTAAAACAAAAATACCACTCTTAGTGTTACATAGTAATCAGCTATATAGCCAAAGTGGTTTAACACAAACAATCTTTAGTTCATTAAAGAATTAAATAAATTTAAGCTCATTTGTTTTTTAGTTTGGGGCTCAATGCAAGTTGGGGAGTTATTTCTAACATTATTAACCGCTTTATTAACCTCAATTATTTTGAGATTTGGGTATAATACGGGCGTAATATTATTTTGTAAAAAATCATTAAATTGATTGTCACTAGTTAAAATAATAGGCATACGTGAGTGATAAGGTTTAACTTGTTCATTGGCTTTACTTGTAAGAATAGTAAAACCAGCGTTTTCACCTAGTTGATATAGGCCTGCAAACATAAACCAGGCTGTATTAGTTTTAAAATAATAGGGCTGTTTAATACCTTTTTCTTTTCGCCATTCATAATAACCGTCTGCAGGTATTAAACAACGTTGCCATGTTTTAAGCTTTCTAAAGCCACCTTCATTTCTTACATTAATAACATAATGTTTTTTATATTCACAACCCCATTTAAGCATATTTAGCTTTTTGTGCTGATTTATTATTGGCATAAGTTTAGTAGGGGCAACATTATATTGAGGATTATGACCGCGATCTTCATATAAATCAATCCCAAAATGTGTTAATATATCAACAATATCTGTAATTAAAGTATATCTTCCACACATAAAATAAACTCTCCTTAATTATTTTTTGATATCGTAAACCAAAACTTCACACCACTAGTAGTATTTTCAGCGCCAAATAAACAATTATGTTTTAAAAATATATTCTTCACAATAGACAAACCTAGTCCAGTGCCATCTGAGGTAGCCTCACCTTTATCTGTGGTATAAAAACTGTCCCATATATGAGGTAAGCTTTCTTCATCAATGTAAGATCCACTATTTTCGATATTTATTGTTATACTATTTCCACTTTGTTCAGCACTAATGTTTATAGAACCCTGTTGTTCAGTATGCCTTAAGGCATTTCTAAAAATGTTACTAATTGCCTGTTCTATTCTTCTTGCGTCACCATTAATAACAAAGCTATTATTTAGATTACTGGTAGTAATACTAATATCTTTATTTATCTTAAGTTGTTTTTCTATTAAGCTGTTAATGAGTTTAACAATGTCAAAATCCTCTTTATTAATAGAAAATTCTGGATTCTCTAAACGTGTTAGCTCTAACATATCTTGAACTAAGCTATTTAGTTTAATAGATTCATTTTTAATAATATTGTAGTAGCGCTGTTTTTCAATATCGTTTTCGGCAATATTATCTTGTAAAGCCTCTGTATAACCACTGATTACTGCTAGGGGAGTACGAAGTTCATGAGAGGCACGAGCCACAAATGCTCTTCTTACTTTTTCACTATCTCTTTCTTTAACCAACTCTTGTTTTAGTCTACTAATAGTTGTTTGTAAACGTTGAGCCATATTATTTATAGTATTACCTAATTGACCAATTTCATCTTTTCTTTTTATTTTTGATCTGCTGCTAAAGTTTAGCTCACTTAAATCCTTTGCAACCGAATTTAGTTCTAATAAAGGTCTTGAAATATTTTTTGCCACTAAAAATGATGCACCTATAGCAATAAAAAATGCAATTAAAGTTATATAATTAAAGATAGTGCTAATAGCTTTTAAGGAGTCATCAATAGATGGAACAGATATTCTAGATAACACAACGAGGTTATCTGTTTCCAACTTATATGCCACCCACTCTGAGTCATCACTACTTTTTGTGTAATAAAGAGATTTTGCTAAAGCTGAATTAAATCGTTTTAACATTGCCTGATTATTACCACCGTGTCTCATGGTAGCAGATATATTTAAATTACTGTACAAAGTATTGCCACTTTTATCTGCAACTAAAATAGTGCCCCCTAATACATTTGCTTTTCTATAAATATATTTATTAATAAGGTTTACATTAGCAGTGTCATTTATAAACTCCACAACCTCCATAGAGGTTTCTTTCATCTTTTGCTCTTTAATTTTATAATAAAATTCGTCTGCAAAGTAATGTATGCCAATCCTGCTAATCAATAAAATAATAGTTAGTGCCAATAAAACAGTAAAGAATACTCGCCGAGACAAAGAGCTTTTTAACATTAAGAAATCTCCTCCAACCTGTAACCAATACCTCTTACGGTTTCTATAGCTACATCTGCATCTACAAGCTTTTTTCTTAACCTTTTAATTCTGGTATCAACCGTTCTGATATCTCCATCATAATCAAATCCCCATATTCTATCAAGAATTTGTTCTCGAGTTAAAGTCATATTTTTGTTAAGAACTAGGTAATATACTAGTTGTAGTTCTCCGGGAGTTAAGTCAACTACTTTGTCGTTAACAAATACACAATTATTCTCTGTATTCAAAGTAAAATTACCATACATATATTTTGAGCTAGCTAAAAGCTTTTTACTTCTTTTTAAAAGGACTTTAATACGGGCAAGTAACTCTCTAGGACTAAAAGGTTTGGTCATATAGTCGTCTGCTCCACTATCAAAACCAGCCAGTTTATCTTCTTCTTCTGACCGAGCTGTTAACATAATTATAGGAACCTCACTGTAACTTCTAATGCGAGTACCAATTTTATAACCACTTATATCAGGTAACATTAAATCTAAAACCACTAAATCTATTTCGTTATTTTCAAAAATTTTTAAGGCATCATAACCATTACTTGCAGTAAATACTTGATAACGTTCACGTACGAGATACTTTTTTGTAAGCTGTTGTAAGTTTATTTCATCTTCAACAATTAAAATTTTTATGTTATGCATGGTTTGCCTCCTATAATTATTACATATGTTTATTATACTATTACATAGTTAATGAAAAAAGTGAGCATAGCCTTTATTAGGCTATGCTCAAATAATAGGGATAATTTTCTACTTAGTTTTAAATTATTATCATAGAGGTAACTACTTTAAGTTATAAAGTTTTACCTTGTTTTTTAGCTGTTTTTTTGGCAGCAAAATGTCCTTTATTAAAACCACGTAGGCCAGATTTTGAATTTTCAAGTTTATCTTCAAAATTACTAATCATTTCATCAGCTTTTTCTGAAGTTATTTTACCTGCATCAACAGCTTTTTGTATTCGCTCAGTAAAACTTTCAACAGTGATTTGCTGCCACTCGTCAAATAAACCTTGGTCTTTTAAATAATCAACTATAGTTTTGCCTTCTTCTTTTAGCTCAGCGCATAAATCTTTTAACTCTTCTTTGTCTAACCCAGTTATATCTAAAATATTTTTACTGGCATTAAAGCTGTTATCTTTTTTATTAAGCTTAAAGTTGCCTCTATGAACACCTAAATTAAGTGCCTTGCCATCTTCAATACGCTGTTCTAGTTTTTCTTTTAACTCAGCAGCACGTTCTGCTGTAATTCGCTCATTTTCCACAGCTAAATCTAATTTGTTTTCATACTCACTAATTAAATTAGCTTTCCACTCTTCATAAAGGCCTTGGTCTTTTAAATAATCAACTAAAGTTTTGCCTTCTGCTTTCAGATCTTTGCATACCTGCACCAATTCTTCTTTGCTTAATCCAGTTAGCTCTAAAATATTATCTTTCATATTTATAAAGCCAGAAGATTTTATTCCGCCAAATAGCTTAAATTCCTCATCGTTAATTTTAGTAGTAATACTAGCTAACTTTTCTGATAGCTGGTCTTCGTTTATACGGCCTTCTTCTACTAGTTTGTTAAGACGTTCTTCAGCATTGCTAATTAATTTGGCTTTAACATCTTCAAGGAGGTTTTGCTCTTCTAAATAAGTAACTAATGTTTTACCATCTTCTTTTAGGCTTGCACATAATTCTTTAACTTCCTCTACAGATTTACCAGTAACCTCAGCAACTACTTCTAGGCTATTCATTGCTAAAGATTTATATTTAGAAGCCATATTACTAAACTTACTAACCGACATAACCTTCATACGATCTATTTTTGCATTATTATTGTTTTCAGAGTTTCCATTATAGGCAAATGCACTACCTGCAACTAACATTGTAGCTACACCTGCTATTGCTAAAGTTTTTAGAATTTTCATTAATATTTATTCCTTTCATCTATAATAATTTTATTTTATGCTATTTATATGGCAGAACTGTGACAGTATAATTGTAAATAATTATTATATAGGGTATCCCTCCTAAGTTTATAGTATCTTTAAAGTAGCTAAGCTATGTGTCAAAACTGTGTCAAAACTTGTTTGTAATTAAAATGTAAAATAACGAGGTAAAATATTTTATTGCTATAATAAAAAGGCTTACGTAAACTAAACGTAAGCCCTTTTACTATATTAACTAATTACAGCGTCTTCCTCTTCCTCTATTTCCCATTCCTTTGCCAGCTCTTGTTTTGAGATTTAAGCCTGATTTAGTACCATTACAGAATGTTCCATTATCTATTTTGTCTTTAACCTGATTTAATAACTCGTCAGCTCTTTCTTGAGTTATATTACCATTCTCTACAGCGTTACTAAATTTTTCTTCAAAATTACTAAAGGTTTCAGTTTTAAATTCTTCATATAAATTCTGTTCTTTTAAATAGTCAACAATAGTTTTACCCTCGTCCTGTAATTCACTGCATAATTCACGGACTTCATCTACAGTTTTACCTGTTAACTCAGCAACTACATTTGCTTGAGGATTTCTGTAAGTGTTTCCAGCAGCTAGCTGTTGAGAGTTCCCTCCTGGACCTCCCCATGCTAAAGCACTGCCAGCTACCAATAAACACAATACTGCAACTAAAACTGTTAATTTTGTAAGTTTCATAAGTTCATTCTCCTTTATAAGTTCGTAATACTATCCTAATGCTTTAATGTGGCACTTCTGTGTCAAAAAGAATAGTATATTAACTTGTAAAATAGAGCATTATGTAACTAACGGAATTAATAGTGTGTCAAATATTAAGAGTTGTAACATTTTTCTTGCATATTTTAAAGAGATGATGTATATTAAGTTTGAATTTAAAACTATTTGAATATCAAAGTATTTATTTGGAAGGAGATTATTTTGGTAAAAAAATCAATGGCTTTAGTACTAGATAGTTGTGTTGATTTACCTACAGAATATGTTCAACATGACTTTGTAAGAGTTATTCCACTTAACATTACATTTAAAAGTGGCAGCACTATTCAGGATGGAATAGATATAACGACTGAGCAATTTTATAAAAAAATGAGTCAAGAAAAAAAATTACCAGTTACATCTCAGCCATCTCCGGAGCAGTTTTACACAGTTTATGAGCAGTTATTAAAGCAATATAAAACCGTAGTATCATTTCACTTAGCTTCAGCTTTAAGTGGAACCTATAACTCCGCAATGTTAGCAAAGCAAATGGTAGCTGAAAAAGATCAACATAGAATAATTTTAATAGATTCTAAAGCAGTTTCTTTGGTAGAAGGATTTATGGCTATAGAAATAATAAAGTGTATAAAAAGTAAAAAAAGCTTAGAGCATATTCAATCAGTAGTAGTAGAGTTGCAAAAAAAATATACTTGTTTGATAATACCAGATACACTTGAAAACCTTAAAAAAGGTGGCAGAATCAGCCATTTAGGAGCGTTGTTAGGAGGCTTATTACAGATTAAGCCTATTTTAATTGTTGGTAATAAAAAAGACGGATATATGGATATTTATACAAAGGCTAGAGGAAAAAAGAAGGCATTTGCTACTATGTTAAACACAGCAAAGAATGATGCTTTTAATATAGAAAATCAAACTATTGGTGTTGTGCATAGTTGTGTAGATAACAATGAAGAATTAAATGAAAAGCTAAATATAGTAAAAAAAGAGTTAAACCCAAAAGAAATAATCGTCTCTTTAGTTGGTGCTACTGTAGGTACTCACTTAGGTCTTAATGGTTTTGGCATAATCTATAAAGAATAAATTATGTTACATTTAAAATTTTAATATTGCATGTTTGTAAGATAGATTCCCTGATATTTAGCTAATCGCTATAGCTATTCTCCGTTAGTATAAAGCTAAATAATATTATTAACCTCAATAAATTAATATCTTACAAATATTGCAAGCTAAGTACTTGACTGTTGATAAAAATCACTTTGTGAATTGTATCAACAGTCTTTTTTTAGACAAATACCAATCCCCCTTTGGGGGATTGGTATTTGTGTTACAATAGGATACGTTGGTTTTAGGTAGAGAAAAGAGGAGAGTAAATGCTTAAAGATGAAAACCGTCTTACAGAAAGAGAACTAGTTAAGTTTTTCTTGCCTATTGTTGCCATGACTATGCTTTTAGTATTATCCCAAAATGTTATAAGCTCAGCTTTAGCACAAACCTTGGCTCCAGCTATTGCCTTATCTGCATTTTCGGTAGGTAGAGGGGTGGCCGGTATTGTTCAAGCTCCCTGTTGGGCTTTAATGAAACTTACAACAGCTTCAGCCCGTTATAAAAAATCTGCTAAAAACTTACTAAAAGTTGCTGTTAAAGGTGGGGCATTAGTAATTGCTGTTATGTTATTTATTTCTTATACCTCGCTAAATAGATTTATATTTATAGATTTAATAGGTATTAAAGAAAATATATTAACCGAAACCCTTCAGGTTTTTAAAACACTAATGCTAATGCCAGTTATTCTTGTACTAAGAATAACTCATCAATCTTTTGTAGCATTACGTAAAAAAACAATATGGCTAACAGTTGGCACTATGGCCCGAGTTGTTATAATGTTAGGTTTAGCTTATCTAATTAGTAAAACTAAATTCTTAACTGGTGGTAAAATAGGCTCAATAATTTTGCTTACAGGGTTTGCTATAGAAGCAATAGTTGCCTTTTTTAAAGGAAGACCATGGCTAAAAGAAGCACCGGAAGAGAGTGAAACTAATCAACAGGTTTTATCAACTAAAAATATATGGAGAATTTTTTATCCACTAATATTTGCCCAGTTAATAATTTCAAGTATTAACTCTGTAATAAGTGCTGGACTATCTAGAGCATTAAATCCAACAATTGCTATCTCATCGTATTTTGTAGCACATACATTAGCATGGATATTTATTGGCATGGGCTTTAGGGTACACCAACTAGTAATTGTATATGTTAAAGATCAAAATTCATATAAGGTAGTAAAAAAATTTGTTTATAAAATTGCCATAACTATGGTAGTTTTATTGGCCATTTTATCTTTTACACCTTTAGGTAGTTGGGTGTTAACAAACATGTTAAACATTAATGCTGAAATAACAGCTCAGGCTGCTAAGGTATTAAAGTATTTTGTAATTATACCGTTTGCCCTATTTGTATCTGAGTTTTATCAAGGACTAATGCTAAAAGAGCGTAGTTCAACAGGCATTACCATATGTAAAATAGTTAATTTAACCTCTTTAGCTGTAGTTTTAACAACTTTAGTGGTTCTTTTTCCTAATCTAGGTAGCTCTATAGGTGGTATTAGCATTGCATGTAGTTATATTGCTGAGGCAGTTACAGCCTTTTTATTGTCGAAAAAATACTTAAAGATTAAAAGCATAAACTTATACTAAACAACTGTCTAATACTATCAATCACATTCATAAGTAGAGAATGTGATTTTTTTATTCTCTATAAAAGAATATAATTAAGTATTTTATAATTATAGTATTTTACTGTAAATCCCTTTTGTACTCGAAATAATTCTGTGCTATTATGAAGAGGCATTGAGTGAGGAGAATTATATAAATGTACAAAGAACTCAAAATGAAAGACTTAATTATATTTTTTATGCCTATGGCAGCTATGTCAATGATTATGAAAGCTTCGCATAATATAATTAACTATGCCTTAGGGCAAACACCTAACACAGCAATAGCACTATCTGCGTATTCCGTAGCAATGAGTGTCTCTATGATGATTATGGCTCCAATTTGGGTGCTTAGTAAGGTAACAACAGCTGTTGCCCAAGGTCGAAAATCTGCAAAAAATAGTATAAATGTAGCACTTCAAGCAACAATGTTAGTAAGTGCAATAATGATTTTAATAGCTTATACACCTCTCAATAAACTTGTATTTAAAACATTAATGGGGGTTAGTACAGAAACCTTTCCTGATGTACTAAAGGCATTTAAAGTATTTATTTTCATGCCAATTTTAGGAGCAATTAGAGCAACCCATCAAAGCTTTATTGCACTAAGGCGCAAAACAATTTGGTTAACAATAGGTACTATAATAAGAATAATAAGCATGTTTATATTAACTAAAATTTTAATAACACTAAACTTAATAAGGGGTAGTTATATAGGGGCTTTAATCCTGGTTATTGGTTTTGGAATAGAAGGTTTAGTATGGTTCATTAAGGGTCGACCGTGGCTCAAAGAAGCCAATGCTGCTAACACAGCTAATGTTGATGAGAATAGTACCTCAAAAATATGGCTACTTTTGCTTCCCTTGGTTATAGCCCAGCTGATAAATGGTTTTGTTGATACTAGTATTAGTGCAGGCCTAAATAGAGTTACAAATCCTGAGCTATCTTTATCATCATACTTTTTAGCCCGTACAATAGCATGGATTTTTTTAGCAGTTAGTTATAGTGCAAGCCAAATGGTTTTGGTATTTGTAAAAAAGCAAACTGACTTTAAATTTGTAAAGAAATTTGTTTATATATTATCTGTAATAATGGTTATTTTAGTTGGTTTGGTAGCCTTTACTCCACTAGGAAAATTCATGTATGTCAATATTCTTAATGTGGAAGTAGGCTTAGCTAAACTAGCTTTAAAATCTTTAGCAGTTTTTGCTTTTGCACCTCCAGCAATGTTTATTGTGGAAATGTATCAGGGAGTTTTAATTAAAAAGAGACAGTCTAAAAAAATAACGATCTGTAAAGTAGTTAATATTACGGTTCTTATAGCTACAATCTTTACTTTGGTAAAACTAGCACCACAGCTAGGAGGAATGATTGGTAGTTTTAGCTTTACATTGGCCTATTATTGTGAAGCACTTGTAACCTATTTATTGTCTTGTAAACATGTAACATCTTTTAATGAAGAACAACAACTATTAAATCAGGTAGTTTAATAATACGCTAACTACTAATATTTAAATTAAACTATATGTAATTCTTGAAAAAATATAAGAAATATTGTTATAATAATCAAAATAAAATATATACTAATAAAAAGCTATGAAAAGAAAAGTAGGTAACACAAGTTTGCACAGAGAGCCTCGTTGCTGAGAAGAGGTGAATCAAAGGTTACTGAAAATGGTCTTGGAGCTGTGCACCGAAATTTAAAAAGTAGGCTGCAACGGGCTGGCTTCGTTAATAAGCCAAAGTGCTGCTAGGCACTTATTAAGGTTTTTACTGTGAAGTGAAAACAAACAGGAGTGGTACCACGAGATATCACCTTCGTCTCCTGAAAAAAGGAGCGGAGGTGTTTTTTGTTTTTAAATAAAAGTAAAGTAAACAGTAATTTGCTTATTATGAAGTCTATTTACTAGGCAAAAATTTTAGGTTATTAAGCTATAAGGAGGAATTAATATGTCTATTTTTATTGGTGGAGCTTGGCCTTATGCCAACGGTTCACTGCATATAGGGCATGTAGCTGGTTTAATTTCTGGCGATATCTTAGCCCGCTATTATCGTTTAAAAGGAGAAAAGGTGCTTTATGTGTCGGGTAGTGATTGTCATGGTACTCCTATTGCTATCAAGGCACGTTTAGAGGGCATAAACGCCCAACAAATTACTAACAAATATCACAATGAAATGTTAGCTTGTTTCAGTAAGTTGGGTTTTAGTTATGATAATTTTAGTAGAACAGATAATGAATTTCACAAACAAGAAGTTCAAAAAATATTCAAACAGATCTGGAAAAACGATTATCTTTACTCAAAAAAAAGTAAGCAGTGTTATTGTAATTCTTGTAAGCAGTTTTTGCCTGATCGTTATGTAGAGGGTAAATGTCCTCATTGTGGCAGAGCTGCAAGAGGAGACCAATGTGATAATTGCACAACACTGTTAAATACAGTTGAGTTACATGATAAAAAGTGTAAACTATGTGGTGCTGAGCCAGTGGTCAAAGAAACAGAGCATTTGTACTTTAAACTAAGTAGTTTTCAAAAACAGCTAAATCAGCTAATAAATACTGCTAAAGGTTGGAGAGAAAATGCATTAAAATACACAAAAAGATATCTTGCTAAAGGTTTGCAAGACAGAGCTGTAACTAGAGATATAGATTTAGGAATTTTCACCCCCGTTCCAGGCTTCGAAAATAAAAGAATTTATGTTTGGATGGAGGCTGTTTGTGGTTATTTAACAGCTAGCAAAGAATGGGCCTTAAAAACAGGGGAAAATTGGCATGATTTTTGGACTAGTGACAATATAATTGCTTATTATGTACATGGCAAAGATAATGTTCCTTTTCACTCATTAATATGGCCAGCGCTCTTATTAGCTTATGGTGGTCTTCATTTGCCAAATAAAATTATCTCTAGTGAATATCTTACCCTAGAGAGAAAAAAAATCTCTACAAGCCAAAATTGGGCTGTGTGGTTACCCGATATAGTAAATAACTATAATCCAGATGCCATACGCTATTTTTTAATTATTAACGGGCCCGAAAAAAGAGATGCTGATTTCTCTTGGAGAGAGTTTTATAATAGCAATAATAGCGAGTTATTAGGTGCATTTGGTAACTTTGTTAACAGAAACTTAGTATTTATTAAAAAATCATTTGAGAATAAGGTTCCTAATGGAACAATGAATGAAGACATTAAAAAGCAAACAAAAGAGCTATACCATAAACTAGGCAAATTAATTGAGGCTGGAGAATTTAAAACAGCTCTCGAAAAAATATTTGATTTTGTTCGTAGCTCAAACAAGTATTTTGATGAGCAACAGCCATGGATTCAAATTAAAAACAATATAGATGATTGTAAAAATACTCTGTACACATGTGTGCAAATTATAGCTAACTTAGCTAACTTACTTGAGCCATTCATTCCATTTGCAGCTCAAAAAATAAAATCATTTTTGCAGATAGAACAACTTAAATGGCAGTATAGTGACTTTAAACAGGGTATATTTTTAGGTAAATTTCAGGTATTATTTGAAAGATTAGATAAAAAAATTATTAAAAACGAAATAGCAAAACTAGGAAAATAAGTAGCTATAAACACACCTTAACTTAAATATTATTGGTTAAGGTGTGTTTTTTAGCATTTTTGCTTAAAAAAACACTGTTTTATCACCTAAATTTATAAAAAGTTTAAAATAAATATACGATTTTATATCAATTTATAATAAAATAGATACGGAGAGCCATATAATAGAATATCAGCCTGTAATATTTGATTTCAGATTTTTTTGCTACAATTACATAACAAAATTATAAAAAAAATAATAAAGGTAAAAGCTTTCTTGTCGATATAATAAATATAAGTTACTTTTACCTAGTTATATAATTATAAAAATTACTATATAAAAGATGTAGATAATTATTTAAATAATTATAATTCACTTTTAACTGGGAGAAACAAATGAAAAAAAAAGTTATTATTGCCATTAACTTAATACTTTTAATTACCATAGTTGGTTCCATTGCTGCATATTTTTCATCGATAGATTACTTAAACAACAGTAATAAGTTATTATCTATAAGTGCAAGTAAGTTTACAGATGGTACTTATACGCTAAAGAGTCGACCACTAACAAGAGAACAATTTGGTATTTACAATTATTCAACTACCTTTAATAAAAGTAATCTTCCACCAAGTAATAAAGAGTATTCTGTAATAGTAACAAGGCTATGTGGCCAAAGCTTTAAGGTTTATTTAAACGGAGTGTACTTAGGCTGTGCTGGTGATTATGAGGCTGTTAATAGTAGTGTTTGGAATGGTATGTATAACTTTCAGTTTGATAAGCGAGTGTTAAAATCAGAAAACACGCTCACTCTTCAAATCGTAGGACTATATGAAATAGGGTTAAATGATTACCCAGTTGTCATAACCGATTATCAAAAGGCCAACTATATTCAAGCACTGTATAGTTTGTCGCATAGTGTTAGCAAAACAATTGGCTTTGGTGTATTAATTTCATGTAGCTTTATCATGTTAATGTTTTATTTCATTTTTAAAAAAAGCCCACGAAGAAAAACATTTTTATATATGAGTATGGCATTAATATGTTCAATAGTGTATTTAATAGATTTATTTTCTCTACAGTACATACCAGTTAATTTCTTATTGTATAAAAAATTAACTATTACATTTTTATACCTTACCTTGTTTTTTATAATTTTAGGATATAAAGAGTACTACAAAGTGGCGAGACTACGTATATATGCTTATATTACATTAATAATAAGCATCTTTGCTGCAGTTTTTTCTAAAGATATAGTTCAGTTTAAAAAATGGTATGACATATATATAGTATTAGTTCCATTAAACATAATTGCCTTAAAACTTGAAATAGGATTCAAAAAAAATAGACCATTTTCAGGTAAACTAATTAACATCTGTACTACATATGCCTTAATAATGATTTTACCTGTGGTGGGTAACAGAATTTTTAAGGTGCAGAGTAATTTATTTTATAGCATCATTCCAGTATTTTTAATTCCAGTATGCATATCTATAATAGTAATTATTATGGCAGAGTTAAACAGACTACAGTTTATGGCTTCAAGTCAAAACAAAAGATATAAGTATTTTTACAATAAATCCATTACAGATGGTTTAACAGGTTTATATAACTATAGTTTTATGTTAGATTATCTCGAAAAAATAGAGCCAATTTATACTGTATTTATTTTTGATATTGATAATTTAAAGGATATAAATGATACTTTAGGGCATTTAGCTGGTAATAGTGCCATATTAATGATAACAAATACCCTAAAAAACTTGTTACCCAAAAATGCAGTAGCTGGACGTTTTGGTGGTGATGAATTTATGGTTATTATTTTTGGAGATGAATTAAACACCCAGCAAATACTTGAAAATGTTAGAGTAAAAATAGCTGACACAAAACTTAAATCAACAAATCTTAGAGTTACATTGTCTATAGGTATGTATAAAGTGACCGAAAAAGAGTCTGCAGAGAGCATCATAGAAAAAGCAGATAAAGCGATGTATTATGCCAAAAAATCAGGAAAAAACTGTTTAGTTGATTACCAAAACATAATTGCAAAAATATTCTGAACACTTGTAAAGGAATAAGAAGGAATTACATTTTATATAAAGAAATAATAAAGAGCAAAACTAAGGAGGTGTTGTTAGTGTTTAAGAGTTTTACATTACTAAATACCCAGCTAACCTCTTTAAAGATTATTGTAAACAGCCGTGAGGATATATTTGTTTGGTGCAAAATTTCTTATTTTGTTTTTGTAAGTGTTTTCTATTTAATAAAAGCTATTAACAGTTTAGTAGATAGCTTGCATTACTTTAGTGTGCATCAATACTGCTTTTTGTTAAAGGTATATGATTCCATAATAAAATCAAACTTATACCATACAATAAATATGCCTTTTACTAAAGCCTGTGAATTTAACCCTGCACAACATTTCCTCACACTAACTAATAAATCTCACAAATCATTTAATTTAGCTAAATATCTTTACAACTATTTATTCATTCATACAACTAAACTTCCTATTTTTCAAAAATCATATTACTTTAATCATTTTTATTACCCATTACCTAATACAACTAACCTAATAGTGAACGCCTTAAACCTTTAGATACTTTTGGTATCTTTCAAAATATATTATAGAGCGGGGTGTTATTATGCAACATTTCTTCACCTGTAGAATATCATTCTACCCAGATAATAGTGCAGAGCAACAAAAGCTAAACAATATTTTTGAGCAAAGTAAATTAAATGTACAGGATCGCTCTAGTATTGCATTTAGTAACAACACAATGTCTTTAGCAGGTTACGGCAATAACTGGAGATGTAATGTTTGTCATGCTATAAGAGCTGCCGCTAAACAAGAACACATATTATTTTTAAGTAGATGTCCTTTTGAAAAAGATGATAGCTTTAGTTGGAGAATACAGGTGGGTCAATCTTATTTTGATATAAGTATTTTATATAGGGTTGAGCACTACCAAAAAATGAAACTAGATGATCCTAATAACCTTTTAGTAAGAACCCATTTGGCTGTAATTAACGAATACTATGGAAACTATGCAGCTGCACTTCAGGAGTATGCTTTTATTACAAAAAGAGACCCTGCAGATTCTTTTGCAGCAAGGCGCCTAAGAGCAGTAAGCAAACTTTTGTTGAATGAAAGAAAAAAAGAAAAAGAAAAGGAAAAAGCTAAGCTAGTAAGAATCGGATGAAAAACGAATATATCCTAATGTTAGCTAGTTATGGTATTATATATACTTGAGAATGAATATAAATCAGGTAATAAAATTAAAACACAGCGAAATTAACTAAATGCAATAAAGGAGCTAAAATGGATATTAAATTAATTACCCATGAAACTATGCCTAAATCTGTTGATACAACAGCGTTATTTTGGTTTAAAGACCAAAAGATTGAAACTTTACAGCAATGCGAAGCTACCAAGGTAGCAAAATACTTAATAGAACAAGAACAGTTTAGTGGAAAAAGTGGCGAGATATGTGCAACAATTTTACCTAATACAGCTAACACTATTAATAAAATAATACTAGTAGGCTTAGGTGAAAAAGAAAAAGTAACTAGAGAAAAAGTTAGAACTGCTACAGGAAAAATAATAAAAAAAGCAAAAGAGTTAAAAACAAAAGAACTAATGCTTTGTATGTTGCCTGACATACTAGATATTGATGAGGCTAATACAATAAAATTAATAGCTGAAACAATTAGTTTAGCTACATATAAATTTACTAAATTTAAAACAAAAAAGCAGGAGCCAAAAATTCAATCCATTTACATTAATAGCTCAGATAGTAACTTTGAAACAGCCTTAAACGAGGGTTTAATTTTAGCTGAAACAACAAATATTGCACGTGACTTAACAGCAGATCCAGCCAATGTTTTAACACCAGTAGAGTTAGCAAAAAGGGCTGAAAAGTATGGTAAAGAGTATGGATTTAAAACTGAAATTTTTGAAGAAAAGAAAATACAAGAGCTTGGTATGCAAGCCTATTATGCAGTTGCTAAAGGCTCGGATGACCCTCCTCGTTTTATAATTATGAGATATAATGGCAACCCTGCTAATAGTGAGGATATTACTGCCTTAGTAGGTAAGGGTTTATGTTATGATAGTGGCGGACTCTCTTTAAAACAAACTAAGGGCATGGCAATGATGAAAACAGACATGGCTGGTAGTGCTGCCGTTATTGGAGCCATGTGTGCAATAGCTAAACAAAAGCTTAAGGTTAATGTAGTGGGTATTGTTGCAGCCTGTGAAAACATCTTATCAGCCAAAAGCTATAAACCTGGCGATATAATTAACTCACTTGGTGGTAAAACAATTCATATTGGTAATACAGATGCTGAAGGTCGTTTAACCTTAATAGATGCAGTATATTATGCGGTAACTGCTGAAAAGGCTACCAGAGTCTTAGATATAGCTACCCTAACTGGTGCATGTGTAGCTGCCTTAGGTAGCAGAGTAAGTGGGGTATTAGCCTCAGACGATGATTTTTATAATCGTTTAGCTAAAGCCTCTGAAATAACCGGAGAATTAATTTGGAGATTACCAACCTTCGATAAATACAAAAAAGCTATAGAGCACCCAGAAGCTGATTTAAATAATATTGGTGAGGGTGGAGCAGGAACTATAACAGCTGGATTATTTATTGGTGAGTTTACAGAGGGCAAACCCTGGATACACATGGATATAGCTGGAGATGCTTATGCAAAAGCAGACTTAGGTTATATTGCCAAAGGGCCAACAGGAGTTGGTGTAAGAAACCTTTACTACTTAGTTAAAAGCTATTGTTAAAATATTATGGGGTGTGGCGATATAACGCTACACCCCTTATATATTAGTTATTCTTCTATCTCAAACACTAAATCAAAGCTTTTAATTTTACCAGACCCTGTGGAGTAGGTAGGAATTGCTGTTACAAATCTATAACCTCTTTTACCATACTCTTCAATAATTTCTCGATGATTGGTATGGGTAAACAAATCTCCGCCTTTACTCTCTTCAAAAATATATTTATACATGTATTTTACCTTTTTATTGTACCTTTCCTCTAGCTGTTACTTTAACAGGTTTAAATTTATCTTGGCCATACCAAAAATAAACCTCTTCTGTTAAATTAATAACGGTGCAGGCATGATTAGGAATTATTTCTAAGCGGTCGCCTATATTAATATTGCTGTCTTCGCTACACTCTATTACTCCATGTTCTTCGGATAACCGTGTTAAGGTTGCTTTAGGGTGATTTAGAATAATTCCAAAACCATTAACTATATTATTACCATGAGCTCCTTTATCTAAAGCAAAAACTTTACTTCCAGCATCAATTACAACTCTATTTTTAGTTGGTTTACTAATTACTGTTGTTATTACCCTGAGTGAACATTCATCTATGGTGGCAGCCCCTAAACCAACCTGAATGGCGTCATTTAGAACATAGTTTCCTGGTCTTATTTCTGTTACGCCTTTAACGGTACCTCCTAGTTTTACAGTAGGGGTTGAGCCAATGCTTACTATTTCAACATCAATATTAGCTTTATGCAGCATATCTTTACAAGCCACCATTTGAGTGCCTTCACTTAGTGCTATTCCCTCAACTTTGGCTCTATTTGTTGCCCCATAAACATGACCAGCATGGGTTAAAATACCTTTAAGTTTTAGGGCTTTTAAACCCTTAATATATTTTGCAAGTTGCAGTAAATCAGCACCTGGGGTTACCCCTAAACGGTTTAAACCTGTGTCTATCTTAATATAAACCTCTACCACCATATCATTATCTAAGGCAGCTTCATTTAATTTGTCTGCAACATAAGTATTGTCTACAATGGTTGATAACTTTGCTCTTTTAGCTAGGGAGATAAACTTTTTTATTTTTAGCTTGCCCACAACAGGGTAAGCTAAAATAATATCTTTAATACCTGCATCTAACATAACCTCAACTTCTCCAAGTTTACTTGCTGTAATGCCTTGTGCTCCATTTTTAAGTTGCTCTAAGGCTATAATAGGCATTTTATGGGCTTTTATATGGGGTCTTAATAATAGACCGTATTTATCTGCAAAATTTTGCATCGTTATTATATTTTTTATACCCTGATTATAGTTAAAAATAACAGCGGGTGTGGAAATGTTTTCACTGAAGCTTAAAAGGTCTCTCATAGTTTTCTCCTTAAATTTCTTTATTTAATAAGGTCATTAACTACCTCTGCTGCAATTGTTAATCCGCACACAGCGGGAGCAAACATCATGCTTCCTGGTGCAGATTCAGCTGTATAAAAATTAGTTAAAGGTAAATTGGTATTAAAAACAGTTTTAACACCTTTTTTTATACCATCTTTACGTAGTCTAAGCCTCACAGTTCGAGCTAATGGACAATTATAAGTTTTACTAATGTCAGCAACAATAAAACCAGCAGGTAAAATTCTATTACCCGCTCCCATAGATGAAATAACCTTTATGCCTAACTTAACACATTTTTCAATTAAAGCAATTTTGCAAGATACTAAGTCAATTGCATCAACAACATAGTCAGGCTGACATTTTAAAATGTCTTCAATATTATTTTTATCTAATTTAAGGGCTAGTTCGTTAACTATAATATCCTTATTTATACTTAACAATCGTTCTTTTACAACACGAGTTTTAACACAGCCTACAGTTGTTATAAGAGCTGGCATTTGTCTGTTAATATTAGATTCATCGACGGTATCAAAATCTATAATAGTTAGCTGTCCAACTCCACTACGAGCTAAGGATTCGGCAACCCATGAGCCAACTCCTCCTAAACCAGCAATTAAAATATGACTGTTTTTTAACTTATTTAAACAATTATAGCCAATAATTTTTGCTGTTCTACTCTGCCAATAATCCATATATAAATCCTCCTAAGAGTTTTAAGTGTATAAGCATTTATATCTATTCTATAACATAAATATCTAAATATCCAAAACTTAAATTTTAACTTGCTATTATTCTTGAAAAAATATTTTTGTTTGGTGTATATAGAGTTATAGTGGTGGGAGATAGGTACGGATTAAAACTTTGTTTAGTTGAGAATAGAGGAATATTTAAGGATGATTTAGAAGTGTAACATAGTTCTTTTTTTAATTTAATTAATAAAAAACTACAGAAGTAGGTATGAACATGCAAAATATAACAGCACTAATAACGGGTGCAACTAGTGGCATTGGCAAAGCCTGTGCTATAAAATTGGCTGATTTAAGAATAAACCTTATTTTAGCTTGTCGTAACTTGCATAAGGCAGAATTGGTGAAAAAAACTTTGCAGCGTAGCTCAAATGTAAAAATAGATTTAGTACCTATTGATTTGGCTAACTTAAAAACTGTACGTGAAGCTGCCTTTTCTATCATTAATAATTATAGTGTACCTGATATAATTATTAATAATGCAGGTGTATTTAACTCAAGTCGTAAAGAAACTGTAGATGGTTTAGAGCATACTATGGCAGTAAACTATTTCTCACACTTTTTGCTAACTCATTTGTTATTACCTAGCTTAAAAAATGCTAATAAACCTGTTCGCATTATTAATGTTTCCTCAAAGGCTGGCTTACATAGTAACCTGCCTTTAGACAAATTAAATTTCCAAAAAAGATACCATAGCTTTAAGGCCTATGGAGCATCAAAATTAGCGCAGCTATATTTTACGCGAGAATTAGCTGAGAGACTTTTAAATACAAAAATAACTATTAATGCTGTGCATCCAGGCAATGTTAACACAAATATTTGGAGCATAAAGACCAATTTTATAACAAATATAATAAAGAAATTTTCTAAAACACCAGCCGAAGCAGCAGAGACAATAGTTTATTTAGCAACAGCTAATAAGTTTACAAAAATGAGTGGTAAGTTTTTTAATAATAACAATAAACTAATAACCTATAATAAAAACAGTAGTGATGCATTAAAACAGCAACAGTTATGGAATTATAGCATGAATGTGGTGGAAAAGTTTTTAAATGAAAAATAACATAAAAGGCTGTAGTTGCAATTTCAACTACAGCCTTTAGTATACTTACTTATTTATTTTAACAACTAAATCTCCGGAGGTTGTATTAACTGTAATAGTTTGAGTACTATTATCGCTACCATTTGTACCTAAATCAGACTTTAAATCACCAGAAATAGAATTGTATTTAATAACTGGTTTACTGTTTTCAGTAACATAAACAGATACCTTGCCAGATACCGATGTAGCTTTAATATTACTCCATTCATCTAGGGCGTATATTTTAGCATTGCCAGATATAGTTGTTGAGCTAAAAGAATTAAAGCTGAAGTCTGTTACTTCAATGCTTCCTGAAACAGTTTTTATTCTAACTTCTTTACTAACAATATTAGTTAGGTCTATGTTGCCTGAAACAGAATTAATAATTAAATTATCACTTTTTAATTTACCAAATTCAATCTCACCCGAAACAGAATTTAGTTTTAAATCCTTATAAAAATCTTTAGGCACATAAATTATTAAACTACCACTGCCAGTAGAAAAAACATTTAAGCCCTTAAAAGATTCTACAACATTTAACTCATCATTATTAGTATTTACACTAAATTTACCTTTACCCGTATACATAATTTTTACATCTGAGCGATCTTCAACAATGAATTCAGTGTTTGCAGATACCACATTTATGTTTAAAGTTTCAAAATCAATTATATTATATGCGTTTTCAAAACTAACATCATCTAAATCATTATAATCTGTTTTTTCACTCGACCAAAAGTGCAAAAACCTAAGCTCCCCTGTATTAACCCCATTCATTGTTAATACGATAGCAGATACTACAAAACAACCTATAGCTACAACAGCTAAAATTAAGGCTAATCTTTTAATAATAATCAACTCCCTGTAATTACAGACCTATTCCAGCTTATATATCTATTTGCCACTTTAATTAAAAATTTAGTTAAGTAAAATAATCCTATAAAAACTAATACACCTACAGCTATAGACCCTATTCCAGTTACTACTGCTAAAACAGGATGCCCTAAGAAAAAATAAGTAGCATTTTTAGGTATGGCAATAAAAAGAAATGGATTTAAATTAGCAATAATAGAAAGAGCTAAACCAGCACCTCCAAATACAAGACCTAAACCTAAACCCCCAAAGCCAATAAGTATTCCTATAACACCCATAGCAGGGCCTAAAACAAAAACTAAATTAAAAAAGATTAAGGCAATTGCTGCTAAAATATTTATACCCTTACTTCTTGAATCATACTGATAATTAGTACTTTCATCTTTAAACTCAGATAAATATTGACTAGCAATTGAACCCGGTGAACCTAGCTTATGAATAATTTCTAAATCCGTTAAACCCTCTTCTTGTCCTGACCTAAAATGTTCTGTGTAGTCTGCAATAATTTCACTTCTTTCGTATGGAGGTAATGACCTTAAACGATCATTTAACTCCAACAAAAAATTGTCTCTAGTCATCATAAATACCTCCCAGAAGATACAATTTCGTTTATATTCTTTGTAAAAAGATCCCACTCTAGTTTTAAATTTTTACAGCTATCTAAGCCAATACTTGTTAAGCGATAATATTTTCTTGGAGGACCTTCTGTGGACTCTTTTAAATAGGTATCACAGTACTTATCTTTTGTTAATCTTCTTAACAGCGGATAGATAGTACCTTCAGAAATAATCATATGTTCGGATATAGACTTAACAAGCTCATAACCATAATGATCTCTTTCTGATAGTAGGGAGAGAACACATAATTCTAATACACCTTTTTTGAACTGAATGTTCATAAAATCCCCTCCTAAAATATTTACTACTATATTATATACACTACTGTTTATTAAAAGATACTGAGATTATAAAGGTAATGAATAATCTTGTCAAGCAGGATAAGTAAGTTTTGTGTATAATAATGCTATATATTAATATATCAGGAGATAAACATATGCCATTTAATGTAGTTAACAAACAAGGTAGCCATTTGGGAATAATTTTAAAAAAGCAAAACTTTGATGAAGATAATATTAAAATAAAAGATAAAGACTACTATTTAGTAGCTTTAACAGATATTAAAGTAGCTGATTTATGTGATATTAACAGCATTAAAAAGATTTGGGCTAAAAGGTGTAATATACTTAACTCTAACGGTTTATATAGTGATAGTAACTTACAAGAATACATAATGAAACAATCTATAAGATTCTTTGATAAACATGTTAGTTATGAAGAGGCGCTTAGATTAATGCATTTAAAATTTGAGTGGGATTACTCAGCAAAAAAAATACAGCAAGAAAATATAAATATTAAAGGCTATACTATAATTAAGTCTCAGCAGTCTATAGTTAAAGACAATAAGATTATAATAGATTTACCAAATCAAGAACCCATTAAAAGTAAATTTGGTAATAGTTGCATTGCAACAATAATAGAAGAGCCCTTAATTAGTAAATATACAAAGTCAACTTTGAACTCTTTAGGTATGGACCATACTGAATATGTACTTAAGTGTGGAGAAGTAGAAATGAAGCTAACTCTACCTTATTTAATTGATAAAGCCGTTATAGGAGATAATGTTCACCTTATTTTTAAAGGCTTAATCTTAAATTCAGTTTTAATTAAAGGTATTTATTACGAATTAAAAAAGACCTCCTTAAATTTTTTTGGGTAATGATTAACTTTTCTACTTAAAGGGTAAATATAACTAATAACCATTAGGAGGGTAGCTATGGCTTTTAATGTAGTTGATAAACAAGGCAATCATATTGGTATAATTTTAGGCAAGTGTAAGTTCTCAATAATTAACGAAGACAAACAAGAAAACACTTGGATTTGTGCCCTAACAAATTATAAAGTAGAGGATTTTATTTACGAATTAAATGATATAAAAAAAATATGGGCAGATCGATGGAATCTTGACATAAAAAGAAGTGCCGATGATATAAAAGTATTTAGCAGAAAAATAGATCAGCTTAGTAAAATGTATCAAGTAGAGCATTTACAAGAAGAAGAAAAACTAAGGTATATGCATACAAAAAGTAAATGGTTAATAACGGTTAATGAAATAAAACAGAAGCTTAAGGCAAAAAGCTTGCTTCTGATAGACCCTTTAAAAGCTGAAATAAAGAATAATAAATTAATAATAGCTACAACAAACATATTCAATGAGCCAACATTCCCTGATTTAACTACTGTTTACGCAGAGTTAATAGCTCCAGTTCAATCAGTGTCTTATTATAAAGATAATAGTAGTATAGGTGGTCGATATGAAGTTACATTGCAACTTAAAAGTGGCAATGTAAATTTTAATTATAAATTTCCGTTCCCTATTACTAATGTTAAAGTAGGAGATAATGTTCAATTATTATATGATAATGGCTATTTAGTAGCATTGTATATAAAAGATATCTTATACAAATTACTGTAATTAAATAGGAGAATAATATATGGCTTTTAATATAGTAGATCAAAACGATAATCACAGAGGCATAGTATTAGGTAGGTTTAGTTTCGACAGTGACCTAGTAGAAAAAGACTGTAATATATTGTGGGTTGCTGGTTTAACAAAGTATCGAGTAGAAGATTTTGGCTTAGATTTATATCACTTAGAGCAAATTTGGGCTGAAAAGTGGAAGTTAAAAGATGATTATGGTATTAATAGTAAAAGATTTAGTGAACGTATTAAAAACATGACAAAGGTTCATAAACGTGAGGAACTAAACTATGAAGAACAGTTGAGGTTTTTACATACTTGGCACAGCTGGAAAAAAATGAAGGAAGATATTGAGCAAAAAATAGCTCCCTACGGATATATATTAATAAACCCCATGTTAGCCACCATAAAAGATAATAAAATGGTGGTGGATATGCCACATGAATACCCTGAGCCAGTTAAAGACAAAGGTATTAGTCCGGTATACTTAAAAATATCAGAACATCCTGTTTTAAAAGTTAGCCTAATATATAATGATAGAATGCGTGAAAAAATACCTATATATTCAACTAAAGTTACCTCTAAAAGTGGCAACTCAATGTTCAGTTTAAGCCTACCATTTGCTATTACTAATGCTAGAAAAGGTGACTTTATTCAGCTATTTTGGCATGAAAAAGAATTGTCAGCTGTTTTTGTAAATGGATTATTTTATGAAGTGGAGAATAAAGCATTTAACTTTTTTGGATTTTAGGCTCATTAATTAGCAAGTTTATACTAAAAAAAATAAAATACACTTTTACTTATGCTATTATTAGGTTAAAATAATACCGACCTCAATAATCGAGAGGGGGGAAAAGGATGAAAATTACAAAGGACATGACAATTCAACAGGTACTAGAAGTTGACAGAAGAGCAGCAGCAGTGTTTATGCGTCATGGTATGTTTTGTATTGGTTGACCTGGCGCTGCTAGTGAAAATTTAGAGCAAGCTGCCATGGGTCATGGCATAGAATTAAATGCTTTATTACAAGACTTAAACGCTTTATTAGAAACAGAAGCGTAGAAATACTTAAAAGCTCGCCTTGGCGAGCTTTTTATACTGTGAAAGTAAAAAGTAAATATGTTAATCAAAAATAATTTTTTCGTATTTTATATTCCTCCTAATATTAACCTAAAACCGCAAGCAAAGCGCAGCCTACCCCGTAGCCTATAGGCTACCCACCCCGTTGGCAAAGCCAACCCAAACCATACCCAAAAAACTCCCCTAAGGGAGTGCATTTTGGGTATCTACTTATAGTTTTGCTGCCATAGCTCTCGATAATTTATAGCGTGTTTAATTAAATCTTCTACCTCTTCTTTACTAACTGTTTTAATCACCTTACCAGGTACCCCTACTACTAATGAGTTTGCAGGTATAACTTTGCCCTGTGGTATTAAAGCATTGGCGCCAACTATGCTGCCTTCGCCAATAACAGCTCCGTTTAACACTGTAGCATTCATGCCAATTAAAACATTATCTTCTATAGTGCAACCATGTATAACAGCCGAGTGCCCTATAGTAACATTATTACCAATAGTTGTTTTAAAATTAGTTTCTGAATGAACCACACTACAGTCTTGAATATTACTATTTTTTCCAACATAAATACTATTAACATCGCCTCTTAAAACTGCATTATGCCAAACGCTACTTCCCTCTTCCATAATTACATGCCCAATAACTAAAGCTCCGGGTGCTATAAATGTATTATCGTTAACCTTAGGTAAAATATCTTTGAAAAGTAAAATACTCATTCAGAATCCTCCCTTTATATTTGCCGTCATTATAACATTAAAATATAGTGAACACTAATCATAAATATTGCTAATTAAAAGCAATAAGGGAATAATTAATAATTGTTAAAGTTATAGTAATAAATAATACTGTTATAGGTTGTGAAGTTTAAAACAGTATGATATAATTCAAATTTGTAGACCCTGCTCTGTACAGCAGAGCCACAGTCCATAGGGAGGAGGAAAAAGAATGCGCAAATTCGAAATTATGATGGTATTAAGGCCAGACCTTGATGATGAGCAAATTCGTGCAGTTGTTGAGCGTTTTGTTAACATCATTACCGATCATGATGGTGAAGTTACAGCGATTGAACCATGGGGTAAGCGTCGTTTAGCTTATGAAATTAATGATTATAAAGATGGTTTTTATGTTCTTATCAATTATGAAGCAGATGGTAGCTTTAACAATGAGTTAGAGCGTAACTTCCGTATTGTTGATACTGTAATTCGTCATATAATTGTTCGTCAGGAAGCTTAGGGGTGAAATAAATGCTAAATACAGTAGTATTAATTGGTCGATTAACTAGAGACCCAGAGTTGAGATATACATCACAAGGTACTGCAGTCACTAACTTTGGTATTGCAGTTGATCGAGGTTACAAAACTCAAGGGGATCAACAAACCGCTGATTTTTTTAATATTGTATGCTGGAACCGCTTAGCTGAAATAGTTGCTCAATATATGGTTAAGGGTCGTTTAGTGGCAGTTCAAGGCCGACTTCAAAGTCGTACAGTTGATCGTGATGGTCAAAGACGTACTTATGTTGAGGTTGTGGCTAGTACTGTACGCTTCTTAGAGCGACCAACACAGTCAAATTTTGATGAGGGACATCATTCAGATTTTGCTACTAGTGAGCCACCAGCGGGTTATGGTCAATTTCAACCAAACCCACCACAAAAAAAACAACAGCCTTCGGGCGCGGCTCCTGAGCAAAAGCATTATAAAGAAATGAATTTCGAAGTTGAAGATGATGACCTACCATTCTAAAAGGGAGTGAAAACATGGTTCGAAGACATCGTGGTAAGCGTTCTCGCCGTCGTGTTTGCAGTTTCTGCGTAGACGGAGTTAAAGCTATTGATTATAAAAATGTAGATAAATTACGTAGATATTTATCAGACCGCGGTAAGATTCTACCAAGAAGAGTTACAGGTACTTGTGCTCATCATCAGCGTATGATGACAAGCGCAATTAAACGAGCTCGCATGGTAGCATTATTACCATACGTTATTGATTGATATATAGAATTAAAGGGTTATCTCATAGCAAAAGCTAATGAGATAACCCTTTTTAGTGCAAAAAACTACTCTCATGCATTTAGTGGTTTATAACATAGTATTAAAATTAATAATTAGTTGCTTAATAATTATCAATATTGTTTACATAACATAATCTTTACGTTAAAATTAATTACTTATTGGAATTTAGCATAAAAAACATTGCACTTTAACACTTAAAATCATAGTTATTTGCCAAAATTTAATAATTAACAGTATAATGTAATACAAAGATACATAGTGTCGATAGATTATACATATTGACATTATAAGTCACCCCTAATACTAGCGTATTAATTACAGGCAGGATTAACAAACTGCTAATGCGAAAAGTTCACTTACACAATAAACTAGGGGTGGTTACTGAATGTTAGAGAGTAAAAAGAAAATAAACATAGTTCGTGGTTTAAAAACAATTGAGTGGTTAAAAAATCAAATTCTCAACAGTGTTGCATCTGTTTTTGTGTCGTTAGCTGAGGGCTGTATAGAAAGCTCTATTAACGCGATTGCAGATATAATAATAAGCTGTTATTTACTTGCTAAAAAACTAAACATAAACTTTAATCAGCTAGAGTCTGTAATTGAAGAAAAAGTGCGTTACGGCAGAGAACATAGACATAAAATGGAGCAAAACTATGGAGATATAAGCGAACTATTATACTACTTACGTTCTCGACAAAAGGAGTGATAACTTGCAAACCAAAGCCTTAACAGAATCATCACTATTAACAGCTTTATTTGTTATATTGGCGATGGCAACAGTTTATATACCAGCTTTATCAGCGATATCTTTATTGTTACTATCATTGCCACATGCCTTTATATCATATAAACATGGTGTAAAAACAGGTATAATATCTTTGGTTGTAAGTAGTTTTTTATTAGTACTACTAATGGATATAGTAACAGCATTTACAACTGTAACTATGTTTGCATCAGTGGGGGTAGCCCTAGGTGCAGGGGTTAAAAAACTCTCTGCCGGAAAAACAATAATGTTGGGTGCAGTTGTTGGTGGAATATCTTTTGCAATTTTAATTACTGTAGTAGCTTATTTTTTAAAAATAGATATCTACGGGGATACAATTAAAATCTATGAGCAGTCTTTAAAAGCAATATCCGAGAATGGTTGGTTAGCTAAGGCATTAAAAGGTGTAGACTATAGCCAAATAGAAAACATGTTGCAATTAGCAAAAGGAGTATTAAAACCTAGCTTGGTATTAGGTGTAGGCTTTATGGTATCCTACATCAACTATAAAATGTTTCAAATAGTTGGGGCTCGGTTTAAAATAAAAGTTCCTCGCATGAAATCATTATTTGAGTGGACCTTTCCTGTGTGGGTGGGGGTAGTTTTTGTGTTAGGCAATATTTTAGTATTGTTTGGTGCAAACAATAACCTGCTTTACAGTATAGGTTTAAACATTCACATAGTTTTTCAGTGGCCTGTTATATTGCAAGGAATGTCCTTAATGATAATGTTTTTTTCAAAGTATATTAGGTCAAAGATCTTTTTTATACTTTTAATAATTTTAGTGTTTATGAACCCGTTATTACTAAAAATAGTAAGCTTTGTAGGTTTATTCGATATGTTATTTAATTATCGTAGTTTTGTATTAGAGAAAGGAGACAAAAAATGAAAATAATTTTACTTAAAGACGTTAAAGGTTTAGGCAAAGCTGGTGAGGTTAAATCAGCCTCAGATGGTTACGTTAGAAACTTCTTATTTCCCAAAAATTTAGCTATGGAAGCTACAAAAGCAAACTTAAAAAACCTTAAACGCAAACAGGAAAACGTAATTAAAAAAGAAGAACAAAAACATAAAGAAGCTCTTGAGTTAGGAAAAAGCTTGGAGCAAGCAAACATTGTTATAGCTGTTAAAGCAGGTGAAAACGGCAGATTATTTGGCTCTGTAAATAGCAAGGACATTGCAGATGCCTTAAAGGAAAAAGGTATAATTGTAGATAAACGAAAAATAGAGTTAACTGATAGTATAAGGCAATTAGGAGAATACAAAATACCAGTAAGAATTTATAAGGAAACCCTGGCTTCTGTTACATTAACAGTAAAGAGTCAGAAATAACAGTATTTAAATGGTATTTATAGATTAAAGTATATATTTCTAAATTACTAAAAAAAGAATAAAATAAGTTTAGGGATATATGAGCAAATGGGGGAGTTAATATGCAAAATTTGCGTAATAAAGTGCTAAAAATTTTTAGTGCTCAACCAAACAAACAAAAAAATAAAGATAATTCAAAATTACAACATAGAATAAATGCGTTGTATGCAATACTAAAAAATCTTTATGGACCGGAGCAACTAGTAGCTAAAGCACATCAGCTTAAAGCAATAGATTTAGTTAATTCAAAAAACCCTACTGAGCAAATTTTAGGGTTAGAACGATTAATATATAATAATGTAAACTTTAACAAAAAACGTCAAGCAAGCGAATACGATAAAGTACTTGGGGAACTAGAACAGGCACTAGCTGAAATTGTTGCTTACCGAAAGGTAGAAGAAACCATAGAACGCAGAGTGCAAGAGGTATTACAGGAGCGTCAAAAAAAATACGTTCAGGACATACGAAAAAAAGTACTTGCAGAAAAAGATGGACCCGAAACCGAATACACACGTACGCGTTTAGAGCAATTAGAAAAGCTAGAAGAGCGTAAATTGGCAAGGTCTGCTACCGAAATAGTTAGACCCCAAGCTGTAGAAGAAATAGTTGGTCAAGAGGCAGCTGTTAAGGCCTTAATGTCACGTTTATCTTCTCCGTTTCCACAGCATATGATTTTATATGGCCCACCTGGAGTAGGTAAAACAACAGCGGCACGTTTAGCTTTAGAGGCTGCTAAAAAACTAGAAATAACACCATTTGGTCAAGAAGCCCCATTTTTAGAGATAGATGGCACTACTCTACGTTGGGATCCGCGTGGCATAACAAACCCACTCTTGGGTTCTGTTCATGACCCTGTTTACCAAGGTGCGCGTCGTGACTTAGCCGAGGTAGGAATACCTGAGCCAAAGCCAGGCTTAGTTACAGAGGCTAGTGGTGGGGTGTTGTTTATTGATGAAATTGGCGAAATGGACCCTGTATTGCAAAATAAATTGCTAAAAGTACTAGAAGATAAAAGGGTGTTTTTTGAGTCATCATACTTCGATTCGGAAAACCCTAAAGTCCCAGAGTATATTAAAAAGCTATTTAAAGAGGGCGCGCCAGCAGACTTTGTATTAATCTCTGCTACAACCAGACGCCCTCATGAAATAAACCCCGCAATAAGATCAAGGGCTGCCGAAATATTCTTTAGCCCATTAGATAAAACAGATATTTGTCAAATAGTAAAAGATGCAGCTGACCGATTACAGGTAAGCTTAGAGGCTGGGGTAGCCGAGCTTATTAGTGAGTATACAATAGAAGGACGTAGGGCAGTTAACCTCCTGATAGATGCCTATAGTATGGTTGCTTATCAGGCTGGTAGACAAGAAAACCTAATAGTCACAAAGCAGCATATGCAAGACATTTTGCAGGCTGGCAGACATACCCATTATGTAAGATTTAAGGCCAGTGACAAACCCCGAATTGGTCAGGCTATTGGTTTAGGTGTTTATGGATACCTCGGCTCTGCAATGGAGATTGAGTGCGCTGTATTTAAGGCTGCTACTGCTGGTAAAGGGCAGGTGCGTTTTAATGAAACAGCTGGAAGCATGGCCAAAGATAGTGTATATAATGCCGCAGCTGTATTACGAAAATTAAATAATATTGATTTAGCTAATTACGATGTGCATGTAAACGTAATAGGTGGCGGTAATATTGACGGCCCTTCGGCAGGTGTTGCTATTGCCCTAGCACTGTATAGTGCTTTAACTGGTCAACCACTACGCCAAGATGTAGCAGTTACAGGTGAAATCTCTATTCAAGGACATGTGAAGCCAGTAGGTGGAGTTCAAGAAAAAATATATGGTGCTCGTCAGGCCGGCATAAAAAAAGTACTAATACCTGCTGATAACGAAATGGAAGTACCCACTACCCCTAGTGATGTAGAGGTTATATTTGTAAGTGACTTTGCACAAGCATTACCCGAAATTGTGGTGGAGGGATAAAACATGGCAGAGCCTGTTCAACGTATACCACCCCAAAACAGCGAGGCAGAGCAATCAGTACTTGCTGCAATGTTAGTAGATAAAGAATCGCTTTTAACAGGCATAGAAAAACTATTGCCTGAGTATTTTTATAAAGACAATCATCGCCTTATATTTAAGGCGATGATTGAGCTTGAAGAAAACAATCAAGCTGTTGACATAATTACCCTAATTGAGCAGTTGCGTAAAAAAAAGCAGCTTGATGATGCTGGGGGTATTATCTACTTAACAGAAATGAGCTCCTTAGCTCCATTAGTAGGTAATGTAACCGAGTACTGCAGAATAGTGCACGAAAAAGCCATGCTTAGGCATCTTATAACCATAGCTCGTGAACTAGCAGACGAAAGTTTTTCTAATAACGAATTTGATGACATATTAGATAATGCCGAAAAAAAACTATTTGAAATAAGCCAGCAACGAGATACCCGTAGTTATCAAGAAATAAAAGACGTAATTAAAGAGACATTTGCCAGCATTGAAGAAAGCTTTAGAAATAAAGGTAAAATGACTGGTTTAAGAACAGGCTTTACCGACTTTGATGACATGACAAATGGGCTACAGAAAGCAGCACTAATTATAATAGCAGCTCGCCCATCTATGGGTAAATCTGCCCTCATGTTAAATATGGCTCAAAACATAGCACTACGTGAAAAGACTGGCGTAATGATATTTAGCTTAGAGATGCCTAACAACCAATTAGTGCATCGTATGTTATGCTCTGAGGCTAAAATAAACTCCATGAGGGTTCAAAAAGGCTTTATTGAGGAGAATGAATGGGGTAAACTTAGTAAAGCTGTTGCTATGCTTGGAGATTCTCCTATCTATTTTGATGATACCCCTGGTATCTCAATTTTGGAACTGCGAAGCAAAGCCCGTAGGCTAAAATCCGAAAAAGATATTGGCTTAATAATTGTTGACTATTTACAGCTTATTACAACCCCCAATAAAAACGAGAGCCGTCAGCAGGAAATAGCTTATATTACTCGTCAAATAAAAGAGCTAGCTCGGGAGTTAGATATACCTATAATTGCCCTTGCTCAGCTTAGTCGTGCTGTAGAATCACGCCAAGATAAACGGCCCATGTTAAGTGACCTGCGTGAATCAGGAGAGATTGAGCAGACAGCCGACATAGTATCATTTATTTATCGTGATGACTACTACGACCCGGATAGTGAAAACGCTAATATAGCCGAAATAATAATTGGCAAAAACCGAAACGGTCCTACTGGCAGAGTTGAATTAATGTTTGCTAAACACCTAGGAAGATTCGAAAATCTCTCTAAAAGAGATGACTAAGAGCAAAATATGCTATAATGATTGATGGTACTGTTAGGTACCATTTTTTTATTTTAAACAAGCTAAAACAATTAAGAAACTAAAAATGGGAGTGGCTCAAATGAAAGAATACGATGTAATAATAGTTGGAGCAGGTCCTGCTGGTATGTTTGCTGCCCTAGAACTAATTCGTAAAGACCCTAGTAAAAAAATAATCATGCTCGAAAAAGGCAACGATATAAATAAACGTGTTTGCCCTGTAGCAGAATACGATAAAACATGTGCAAATTGTAAAAACTGCTCTATCACGTCTGGTTTTGGCGGAGCAGGAGCTTTTAGTGATGGTAAACTCACTTTAACTACTCGCTTTGGTGGTATGTTAGGAGAATATATTGGCGATAAAGAGCTTTCACAGCTAATAGAGTATGTTGACCAAATATACCTAGAGTTTGGTGCAACAGATGAGGTTTTTGGTGATGAAAATGATCCTCGAATCGAAAACATAAAAAGACAAGCCGCCGCCGCAGAGCTTTTGCTAGTACCAGCCCGTATAAGACACCTTGGTACAGAAGAGTGTTATAAAATAATACAAAAAATAAGAGTATGGTTGGGCAAACATATAGAGATAATTACCAACTGCGAGGTTAAACATATACTCGTTGAAGATAATAATTTTAGGGGCGTAGAAACAACCGATGGTACAGTTTACAGCTCTAATAACGGAATTATAGTTCCTGGCCGTGATGGTGCTGATTGGTTTGCGGGTGAGGCTAAAAGACTAGGCTTAAAGAGCATCGTAAACCCTGTAGATATTGGTGTAAGAGTAGAGGTGCCTGCCGAGGTGTTTAGCCATATTACAGATATAGTTTATGAATCTAAGTTTATATTTTACAGCCGCCAGTTTGATGATCGCATAAGAACATTTTGCATGAATCCTTACGGAGCAGTGGTTGTAGAGAACAATGACGGGCTTATGATAGTAAATGGTCATAGCTATCAAGAAAAACGCACTGCAAACACAAATTTCGCCCTTTTAGTAAGCAAAACTTTTACAGAGCCATTTAAAGAACCTTTAACCTATGGTAAATACGTGGCTAAGTTAGCAAATATGCTAGGCGGTGGCGTAATAGTACAAAGACTAGGTGACTTACAAGATGGCAGAAGAAGTACCAAGGCCCGTATAAAGCGGGGTTTAGTTCAGCCAACCCTAAGCGATGCCACCCCAGGTGACTTAAGCCTAGTATTGCCACATCGCCATGTAGTAAGTTTACTAGAGATGTTAGAGGCTTTAGATAAGGTTGCTCCAGGTGTAAACTCAAGGCATACCCTACTCTATGGTGTAGAGGTTAAATTCTACTCTAATAGAATACAGCTCGATAGCGAACTAAGAACTCAAATTAAAGGCATGTGGGCAGCGGGTGATGGCGCAGGCATAACCAGAGGTCTTGCTCAAGCCTCAGCGGCTGGTATAGTAGCAGCGAGATCAGTGTTAAAGTAAAACTTAACTTAAAACTAAAATAGTTAATTAAAGGGCAGATATTATACTCTGTCCTTTTGTAATACCTTTAACACACTTTAAGATAAAGTACAGCATTAAAATAGCAATTTAAAACAGTAATATAAGTGTTAAGAATAGCCCCCTAAACACGCCCAATTATTTCTTTTTATAAAATTTTAATTTAACCCTTGACAATTTGCTATTTAGTCACTAAAATAACAAGTGCACTTTTGAAAAACAGCATAAATTGCAACACAAATTTAGAAATAATAAAAAAAATATTTCAAAAAAAATGTTGACAAATTTAACTGCATGCTGTATCATTAGTTCTCGCGTGGGTCATTAGCTCAGTCGGTAGAGCATCCGCCTTTTAAGCGGGGTGTCGTTGGTTCGAATCCAACATGACCCACCATTTTTATTATTAAAGCCTATAAAGGCCCCATAGTGAAGCGGTTAACACAACAGCCTTTCACGCTGTAGACACGGGTTCGAATCCCGTTGGGGTCACCATGGGGGCGAATAGCTCAGTTGGGAGAGCACCTGCCTTACAAGCAGGGGGTCACAGGTTCGAGCCCTGTTTCGCCCACCAAAAATGTGGAGTCGTGGTCTAGATGGTTTAGGATGCCGGCCTGTCACGCCGGAGGTCGCGGGTTCGAGTCCCGTCGGCTCCGCCAAATAAAAAATCAGCAACCTGAGGGTTGTTTTTTTGTGTTTAAATAAACTTAATAATGGGGGGTAACACCCTTGTAGTGAACGACCTCAGTGTCGTTCAAGTTAAACAGCAAACGTATTCATAAAATAAGTTATTAAGTTACCTTATATACTAAAATTATGGCGAACAATTACGCGAAGCTCACCACGCGAATAAAATGAGCACACTACGTGGTTTGTAAACAAACCACACTGCACACGAAGAGCCAGGCTCAAGTACACAACAAAGGAACGCCTTTAGCGTTCCTCTCTATTTTTAAACCTTCTGCCTTGTCTTCTCTGTCTTCTACGTGGTAAATCCGAGTTAATATCTTCACTTCCACAGCTGGGGCAGTTGTTTCTATTGCTTTCTTGCCAATTATCATGACAATGATTACACCTTTTGCGTTGGGGTTCATGGGTGTAGTTGCCACCACTAATTTTAATTGGTAAGCCAAAACAAATTGCCTCTGCCACTTTTCCTCGTGCTTCTTTAATAATACGCTGTAACGTACCACGTGAAACCCGCATAAAGTCAGCACACTCTATTTGATCTAACCCTTCATAGTCTGCAAGCCTTAGAGCCTCAACTTCTTCTAATGAAAGCTCTATATAACTATTATCTTCTTGTATATTTTTAGGAAAAAACTCCTTATTTTCAGGAATATATCCAATACGCCTTGGCTTAGTTGGTCGTGGCATATAATCACCTCATACCTATTTTACCTTATAATAAAAAAAAATCATAGTTGGTGTTCTGCTAATTTTGTTAAAAAATGTAAACTAAAATTGATAATATTATGAAAAAAATAATTATCTTTAGCCTATAAAAAACTTTAATTTACAACACTTTATATTTCAAAAATACAATAACTGTGTTACTATAGGCTTACTATTTAATGTGAGGTGTAAATCATGCAAGGTGATTGGTCTCAATACACTGACGAGCAACGTTATCAAGCAATATTAAATAAATACGAAAATAAAGCTCACTTAGCAGGAAAAACTCATGATTCTATAAAATTTGTAAGGGCTTTACGTAAAAACAAAAAACAAAGTTCACCAAATTACTACCATGTAATACTAGAGGGCTTAAGTGTTTTAGAGGCAGCTCTGCGTTACCAAATAGAGCTTACAAACTTGTTTATTTGCCCTACTGATATATATTCTTCTTATGCCCGTAACACCCTAGAGCAGGCAGCAAATAAAGCTTTGAACTCATTTATTGTAACCAAAAAAGTATTTCAATTAATTAGTGCCAAAGATAACTCTAATGGTTTATTGGCAATTGCCAAAATACCTAAAAACCAGTTAACAGATATCCTAAAAAATAAACCTCAAATAGTAGTAGTGCTTGATGGTTTAGAAACCCCAGGTAACATTGGCTCTATTATAAGAACAGCTGACGCCATAAATGCGCAGGCTATTATAATTACAAATCGCAAAGCAAAACTGTATCACCCTATGATGGTTCGTAGTAGTAGAGGGGCTTGCTTTAAATACCCCATAATCGACACAACTGTCGAGCAGGCTAGCGAGTTTTTATTAAGCCATAATTATGAGCTAGTATTAGCAGATACTGATGCTACTGAGTATCACTATGAGCATCAATATAGCCAGCGTGTAGCGCTTATTATGGGTAGTGAAAGGTTTGGCATAGCTAATGATTGGTACAAGCCTCAGCACAGTAAAATTGCTATTCCTATGTATGGAGATTGTGATTCACTTAACGTAAGTGTGGCTACCTCAATACTTCTATATGAAATCCGTTTAAAGCTGAATAAATTAAAGTAAGCAACAGATAAAAATAGTGCAGCTACAACTAGGAGCAGGATTTTGATAAACATTTGTCGAAATTTGTACGCAGTGGTTATAGAGTTGGTATCTCTTCATGAATATCCAGCCAAGGTGGTATTAGCTACCTCCGAAACAACCGAAATAAAAGCATTTTTAGCAAGCGATATAATACACCGTAAAAAAGGTGAGGCAACAGTATATTTACTAGATATAGATTTAAATCAACAAGACACAGGGCTTGATTTAGCCCATAAAATTAGAACAGATGACCCCAATGCTTACATAATATTTGTAACTATAATGCAAAAGCATATGAGAGACGCCTTTAAGTATAAGGCCTTTGATTTTGTCATTAAATCACATACCGAGAGCATGAAAGAAGATTTACACACAGTATTTCAGCGTTTAGTTCATGACTACCAACAATGGAATGAAGATGGACATAGACCTAAAAGACTTAAATTTACGAGTTTAAGTCGCAACATTTCCATAGCAGTGAGTGAATTTATTGGTATAAAAAAAGATGGCAAAACGTATTCCACCTATACTACACAGGGTGTGTTTCGTTATTTTAAAACACTAAAAACCGTAATGGAGCAACTAGAGAATTACCCTAACATCGTAAGATGTCACGAAAGTGCTATAGTCAACCTCGACCATGTTTTAAATATAGATAGAGATAAAAAAATAATATATTGCAGAAATGGATCAGAGTTTCCCGTAGCTAGGAGAAGAATGAATGAGGTGTTGAAGCGATGGCAGTCAGAGTTATAGAAGCATTATTTTCTTGTATACTAGCAATTTTATATTTTAAAATTATAAATGTTATAACAGGGATTGTGATTAAAAAATCTACATATTGGTACTCAGTTTTTCTTCTATGGTTAATTAGTATTGTTATTACTATATCTACTAATCAATTTACTTTATTGAGAATACCATTAATATTTATATCATATTTAATTGTTAGTAATATTATTTTTTATAAAGCGCTATTTTCTATACTGTTTTTTTGTACTCTTGTGCAGTTTATTCCAAGTATTCTAGTAGACAATATCATTTACTATATTGTAACAGGTCTTAACTTATCAGTTAATAAAACAAATGTTATCATATTTAAATTATTATCAAACCTAAGTTTAGTTGGGATAATTTATTTAGCTCTAAGAATAGCACGGTATTTAATTAATAAATATGGTGGAGTTAAGAGAGCAGAAAACTTAACATCGTGGAACAAATATCTTTTTATTACTTATATATTATTAGCTTCAAACATTTATATGATTTCAATGTATCAAATAGATAAAGCTCAAATAGAAAAGTATATATGGTTAATACCATTAACTTTTTTAATAGTTGTTTCATTTTCTGCATATTCTCAGTACTTGGTGAAGGCAAAAGAATACAAAAATAGCCAGTTGCATTATTATTTAAATACAATGTCGAAACTCTCAAATGACATAAAACAGTTTAAACACGATTTTAATAATGTATTAATAAGTTTATATGGCTTAGCCGAAAAAGAAGAGTGGCAGGATTTAAAAGAAAGATTACAAGAACTTCAAGGATCTAAAATTACCCAGTATTCAAGTGAGATTGAGGCAATGGTCAATATTCGTGAGCCAAGCTTAATTAGTTTATTGGCAGCAAAAATGTTTTATGCTAATAACCATAAAATTAGCTTTTTTATTGAGGCTCCACATATTATTAATAAAATGCCTATTAAGGGCACAGATTTTATAAGGATTGTAGGTATATTATTAGATAATGCTATAGAAGCTGCTAAGCAATGTAGCGAGCCAGAGGTTGGGGCAATATTTTTATCATATAATGATTATTTTGAGTTAATAATCACCAATAGCATTAGCAATAATAACCTAGAGGTAGCGGCTATTGATAAAGATGGATATTCAACAAAAGGAATAGGTAGGGGAACTGGGTTAAGTAGTTTGGCTTCAATGTTAGAGAATTACATGCCAGTAGAGTGGAATACAGTAGTTAAAAATAATAAATTTATGCAGTGTATTGGCTTTAAAAGAAAGTAAGTTGGAGCAAGCTCCAACTTAAATATAAGGATGAAAGCAACTTAATTACTATTCTTCAATAATTAGTGATTTAGGAATCTTTGGTTGATCCCAAACCGAAATTAGTGTAGCTGCACTAGAAGAGGCAGCAAAAAGCACACAAAGTGCTGTTAAAGCTGATATAATTAATGATTTTTTAAACAATTTCTTCATAATGTTCTCCTCCTAAGGTATTAGTTAGCTTATAAGCCAAAGGGGTAACCATTATGCTTTCTACAAAAATAGATAGTAAAATTGCATTCTGTAAAACAGGTCTCATAAAAAATGCTATTGTAGTAAACACAATTGCAAATATAACAGATAGTGTTTTTAACTTACGCTTATGTTTTATTCCCCGAATTGGCTTATTTGCAACATCGGCTGGTGCAAAAATAGCGATTAAAACTATTGCAAATACAGCCATACTGATAAGTATCATAAATGGTATGTGGATATGTATAGCAGCAAAAGATACTCCAAAATATATAGCTGTAGTAGTTACCAAACAGGCTAAAGACGATTCTGCGTGTATGCCTCCAGCAAAAGATCTTACAAACAAAAAGGTAATAATAACCGTAAGTATCTCTGGAGTCATTTTAAGTATAATCGAGAGTATAATGATGAAAGAGATTTTGGTTATAAAAGTATAAAAACAATGAAAACCATACTCTAATTCAGCTACCCTAGTTTCACTTAAATCGGTATTTTGTGTTTTAATTTGTGCTATAACCCACTTACAAAGGTTTTCTCTCAACTTCATTGGTTTCATCCTTTACTTAATTTTCTATAAATTAAGTATACCATGAAGTATTAAAACACATTTAAAATCTATAATAAAAATTTTTTTCCTAACACATTTGTGCATTAAATCTATATTCATTTTATATTAAAAACACTGTAAATACATAAATAATTGCTAATTGGTCATTATAAAAGCCTAATCGGTATCATATGTCGAATTATTGTACATAACGAATAATAATTTAAACTATAAGGTTCTATTAGTAGAGTGAATCTTAATTTTTAAAACAAGCAGACTCTGATTCAAATTTGAGATTTGGCCAGCCAATCACTAAAGGCAGTGAGAGCGAATCAGAGTCTTTCTAGCTATACTATAATATATTTTTGACCGTTTGTGTAAATTATTTTGTAATTGGTCGTTTTAAAGACTTAATCGGTAAATGGCAAAAAAAACAGCCAGCTAAGCGCCGGCTAAATAGGAAGAAAGGAGAATGAGCTAATAAGAATGAGTTCCTTTACTGACTTAATAGTAGCACACACTAGTTAAAAACAAAGTCGAAGCATGTTGTAATAGCCAAAAAAATTACAAATAATACATAAATTTTACTAATGTGAATATGAGCAAATATTTTAGTCATTTTGTTTGACAATACTTAAAATTCATGTTATATTATAGTCCGTCAGATTTGGAGAGGTGTCCGAGTGGTTTAAGGAGCCAGTCTTGAAAATTGGTGACTCCGTAAGGGGCCGTGGGTTCGAATCCCACCTTCTCCGCCACATGACATGGAGAGATGGCCGAGTAGGTCGAAGGCGGTCGCCTGCTAAGCGATTATACGGGCAAAACTCGTATCGCGGGTTCGAATCCCGCTCTCTCCGCCATTTACATGTGCTTGTAGCTCAGTCCGGATAGAGTAACTGACTACGAATCAGGAGGTCGCAGGTTCGAATCCTGCCAGGCACGCCAAAAAAAGAGCATCCATTTAGGATGCTTTTTTTAATGAAGTTTACCTTAGGTAAGTGAAGTGTGTTTTCACACATGAAGTCGCTGCGCTAATGAAGTGTGCATTCGCACATTTGTGGTAAGCTTCACTTCATGCCGTAAGGCACTTCATATCGAAGATACTTCATGTCACAGGGTGACACTTCATTTGCTTTGTAGTATTTAAATGCCTAATTTTCAAGGGGTAAGGGCAACCTTTGGATATGCACTATCGTGCGTGGTATTACCTTTGGTAGTGATATACCCTGCAGGTGTCATATTCACCTTACGGTGAGAGAGAAGCATATCATATCACTTAATCACTTGTGATTAATCTCACTCATGTATGAATATTACAGTGCGAAGCACTATAACACTTTCCTCCCTTCAATTAACGCATCATAAACCTATATAATCTCTCTAAAAAATACTTATTAAAGGACATATTAATACTTATAATTGATAAAATCCACTCTATGTTATTATCTTCAAGGGGTAAGGGCAACTGTTTGAGTGATATGCACTTTTGTGCGTGGTTTTACCTTTAGTAGTGATATACCCTATGGGTGTGTTATTCACCTTACGGTGAAAAAGAAGCATTTAATCACTTGTGATTAACACTACCCAAATCCCAGGTACGAGCATATAATAAGCATACACAGCAATGAGAGGGCTGTAACTTAATAACAAGCAAAGAAAAAAGCACCTGTAAATAAGGTGCTTTTATTATTTTAGTATTGATTCTACAAACAAATCTCTGCCAAGTAAATAATCAGTAGATACATTAAAAACAACTGACATCTTAAGTAAGGTATGTAAATTAGGATTTCTTATACCTAGCTCATATCTTGAGATACAACCTTTTGATATTTGTAACTTATCAGCTAATTGTGTTTGCTTCATATTATTGGTTAGTCTAAGATGTTTAAGTCTTTTACCACAAAACATTAAATCACCCCTTTTACTCATTATAAACTCCATAAAGGAGATATGCAATAAAAAAACTCCTATATAACAATAAGTTAAAAAAATGATAGCCCTAAAGTATGATGTAACTTATTGATTTCATTAAAATAGATTGGAGAAACAATCCAGAGCAATGGATAGAGAATCTATCAGAGCCATTACCAGCATGGGTTACTTGGGAAATGTTTAATAGAATAACTGAAAAGTACGAGTCATCTTAATTGATGGCTCTATTTTTATTTTGAAGTATTTAAAGGAAATAAAGTTGATTTGTAGAATATATACCTGTAAATAAATATAAGGAGATTTGAAAAAATGAGAAAAAGAGTATTAAAAGGGATTACTGTTGTTAGTTTAATGGTACTAGTTGTATTAAGTAATCTGTTTGTTGGAGTAGCTGAGGAGACTTATACTTGGGAAAAGAAGGCTGGTTTGAGTTATGGTAGATATCGTCATTGTTTAGTCGCTACCGAAGATAGTATTTATATTATTGGTGGTTCACCTCAAGTAACAACGACAGTACTACAGTTCAAAAAATATAATCCAGTTTCAAACACATGGGAAACTAAAGCAAGTACAGATAAAAGATCTTTATTCGGTGCTGCTTATTATGATGGGAAAATATATATTTTCGGTGGAGGAATGTCAGCATCAGGAAGTAGTTATGTTGCAAATTCTGCTGAAGCATACGATATTGCTAATAATACATGGTCTTCTTTGCCTTCAATGCCTCGTAAAAGAGTTAATAATAGAGCTGTAGTTGTAAATGATAAGATCTATGTATTAGGTGGTGAAGATGCAAGGGGTACTGCAGATGAAGTTTTAAGCGAAGTTGATGTATTCGATCCTAATACTAATATTTGGGAGACAGTAACCAACTTACCTAATAATAGAAATCATGGTTTATTTGAAGTTATAGGCAGTAAGATATATGCTTTTGGTGGATTAAGTGATGGTAGTCACAAAAGCATTGTAGATGTCTACGACACTGAAACAAAAACATGGTCGACTGTAGCAAATATGTTAAACACTAAGCCGTATGGATACCATCAGTCAGCAGTAATAAATGGAAAAATATATTCTATATCTACTAAGCCAGATATTAGTACAGAAGTATATGACCCTAATACAAATGAGTGGAATTTAGTTAATAATTTTTATGAAACTGATAGAAATTATGCAGCAAGTACAGTCTTTAATAATAAAATATACATTAGTGGAGGTTCATACTCCCACAACTATTATAGTTATGGTGATTTAGTTGAAATAACTATACATAAGGATACAGTTCAATCACCAACCAACCTAACAGCAACCCCAGCTAACTCACAAGTAACCCTAAACTGGAACGCTGTAGATGGAGCTGAATCATATAACGTTAAAAGGTCAACAACACAAGGTGGACCATATACAGCTATAGCTGATAATGTAACATCAACTTCTTACATAGATACTAATGTAAATAACGGAACTACATACTATTATGTTGTTACTGCTGTAAATGCAGATGGTGAAAGTGAGAACTCTAATGAGGCATCTGCTACACCTTTTGCACCTATAGTTAACAGAGCATTATTAAATATCACAATGCAGAATAGTTTAATAAAAGAATATGATATGTCCATGACTGAGGTCGAGAGCTTTATTAGTTGGTACAATAGGAGTAGTGGAAGTAAGCTTTACACTATTAACAAATACAATAATATTGGCCCATTTTTAAACCGTAAAGACTATTTAGTTAAAGACAAGATTTTATGCTTTGAAGTAATGGAGTATGATAATAATAATTAAACTATTATGAGAGATGTCACCTTAGCGGGTGACTCTTTTTTTTTGATTTAAAGGCAGGATTTGGTAGTTAGGTGTGTAATAGATTGTGTAAGAAAAAAAATAAAGAGAGGATTTTGGTACGGTAGATATAAATTCCCATGATTTACTTGATTTAAAGAATAGACTTACTAATGATTTAATAACACCTAAAAAGGCCGCTGATATTATCTATTCAAAAAAGAATATTGAAAAAGAGTTTTTTCGTACTGACGAGTATATAGAAAAAGAGATAGAATTATAAAAGCTAGTTGTGAGCAATGTGGAAGTACTGAAGGTTTAAGACTACAGCAAACGCAGCCCATAAGAAATTATTCTTCTATTAAGTATGAGATTTCAAAAGGTAAAGACTTATGTCCTGTATGTTGTGAAGAATACAAAAAGATGAGATATGAAACGTGTTATAAATGCTATAAAAAATCACCTAAGTATAACCCTAAGCCTGTTTATAATCATCCCTTAATAGATTACACAGAAGAAGAGCTTGATAAATATGATTTTGGTAGTATTAATATTAGAGAATTGCGTGCTGAGATAAAAAATTAAATGTATGGTAGATAAACAGTAGCTTGCTTTGTTTTGGTATTGAATTAAATATAAGAAAATTTGAGGACTAAAGAAATGAAATGTCATATTGTGCCACAGGTATATTTGAAAAAATGGGAAATCGTAGGAGAACCAAACCATATTTATGCTTTTAATTCAGATAGTTTAAAAGATGTAGGTCAAAAAAAGGAAATAGAAGACATATGTTTTTTACCAGATGAATATATTTTTTCTCCCTATAATGTAGTGGAGTCTAATAAGTTTAGTGATGAGTATAATAAAATATTTGGATTTCTTATAGATGATTATATTTGTACATATAACGGTAAAGAGATTGAAGACACATATCAGTATGCTTTATTATTTAATAAAATATTTGACTGGAAAATAGTTAAGTCTTCGCAAGCTGTTTCAAACTTAGAAATCAAAAATAGAATCTTAGCTAATTGGGATAAATGCTTTAGTATGATATTTGAGATCTATATAAATACGAGCATCGAAAATAAATGGAATGGATTTCTTATATCTATTAATAATTATGTTACAAAAAAGAAAGGTGCTATAAGCAAAACGAAAAGCAAGTATCTAATGGAAGTAGTAGCAACACAAATACTTAGGATAAGATCAAATTATAAAGACTTGCAAGAGTTTAATAAATTAGACGATAAAATTAGAATTGTTAAAGAAGTTTTAGGGGTTAATGAGTTAGTTAATATGGATGAATACTATTCAAAAGACGATATTGTTAAACAGCTATGGTTCTATACTTTATACGATTATTCAAAAAAAAGGAATAATTTTATAACACGATACTATAAGTACTTACTAAACAGAACAATTTGTATTTTATACTCTAAAGTTAATTGCTTTATTACTAGTGACAATCCTTGCTTTTTTAATAGTAATAACGATAGTAGGGATTTTGCAAGCGGTATTTTTTATCCTATTACACCCAAAATATGTTTATTCCTAGCTGGAAATCAATCAACAAAAAAAATTGTTAAAATACACATTACTGATAAAATCTCTAAGTTTATAAATCACTTGATAGTTTGTAACTCAGATAATATTGTTTTAGTTTATGAAGATAAAATTGTAGATAAAATTATTGAATCTAGTTCAATAAATTATAAAGATATTAAAGAAGAATGGGATAGATTATTTTTCGAAAAGGGTCTTGTAATTAACCGTTCTAATTCTTAAGTATTAAATTGATAAATTATAAGAGGTATTTATATGAATGAATTAGAACAAGCTATAGCTAACATTGTTCAAAAAGCAGTCGATCAAGTAGTTGAAAACATAAAACCATATCCAAGTAATTGGCCTAAAATTATAAATCCCACTGAATTATCCGGGATACTTGGTATCTCTAGACCTAAGGCGGATGAGCTGATGGCTCGTAAAGATTTCCCTACTGTTTATATAACTCAATCATATAAAAGAGTAGGTGCTCAAGCGTTATGGAAATGGCTTAATAATGAACTATACGATATTTAAATTAACCACTTTTTAACCACTCAGTTTTGTATAAAAGCTTATTTGTTATTTTATGGAATGTATAAAAACGTTGTAGATACAATAAAATTAGAAATTATTGATACGCTCTAAAACGCCCTTAAAGATTCAGGAGGTCGCAGGTTCGAATCCTGCCAGGCACGCAACAAAAAAAAGTACTTTCTAACTATACTTTAACAGGAAGTTACTTTATTATTGAAATAATAGTTTCGAGGTTGTGTATTATGTTGCATCGTTTTTAGATTTGCTTCTGAATACTAACTTACAGATATATCGTTTTACTTTTTTTAAGTCAAAAAGCCCTAAATATCAATAAAACAAAAATTAGTTTTGCTTTATCTATAGAATGGGCTTTTTTGTGGATTTTAATTTATAGTGAAACTTTCATTTTTAATCAGAATTATAGTATTCAATAAAATTCTTTAGAATTTCAGTGAATATCATAATTTAATTCTTAGTATAATTTTAGACGGCTGTATAGTCAGAAATTAAACAGATCTCATATCTTTTATGCATTTATTTGACCCAAGCTTAATATGATTTTTAGTAAATCCTAATAAAAGTTTTTGGGATATACTCCAATATTCTCTTATTAATCTATAAGTACTATCGCTAATTTCTTTTTGCATTAATATCGGGGGTATTGGTAAATACACATTATTTAGTAAATCCTCTACTTGTACTCTTGCTCTTGAAGACGATGACCCAGTTGCCAATCGGATTATTTGATTCTTTACACGATCTGATTGTAAAAGCGCGACTAAAATAAACCGATTACTCTCGTCAATGAAGCCGTTATTTTTCTTAAGAGCAATTCTATAGACTTCTTTTGATATAACACCGATACCATTTATTGGTGGTGCAATTGTTACTCTGCTTTTTCTTGGGTTTATTCTAGTAATCAATATATCATCAGTGAAAAATCTATGAAGTGAATCAGCTTTAATCTTGCTACCTAAAACACATCTTACATTACTAACAGTACCAGTATTGGATGAAATATCGGGTACTTCTATATAATTATACTCAATATCCTGAACAATTTTAATACTAATATTATCGACATAACATACGTTCTTCAGTGGGACGAGATTGTCAAAATCCTTTTTGAGTTGACTTCTGTCAATCATGTTAAGCAAATAATTAGCATCAAGTCGATACGATGATATTTGGCTTTGCTCTATCCACCCACATTCACCTTTATTAGATGTCAATTTAACATTCTCAAAAACAGCTTTAGATTCATCAAGAATAACCGCTAAATCATTTTTCTCGCTATGCTTATAGTTCTTTTTACCAGTTTCATAACCTACTTCTTTTGCAGAACCCAAATATACATAGTTAGGGGTATTAAAATCAAGTTTAGCTTTGTCTTTCTTTCTAACTCCAATAATACACGTTTTTGAAACAGACCCACCAAAAGGAATAAATGCACCTTCTGGTAAACTAATAGAACAAATGAGATGGGTTTTCTTAAGTAGCCACTCTCTAAAATAACCATATGCTTTATTATTCAATAAACCTTCTGGTAAAACAATATATAGGTCGCCACCAGGTTTTAACAGATTTATACTCTTTTCAAAGAATAAAATATCTAACTCTTCACTTTCCTTTCCTAGCCCAAGTTCGTATTTTGAAAGTACACTATTAAAATCATATTTAATTGTAAAAGGTGGATTAGTAAATATAAAATCAAAATGATCATTCGGGAGCTTGTCCGATGTAAGGGTATCTCCTTGATGGATATTATTCCATCCATCTCCATGCATAATCATATTAATTTTAGCAAGTACATGTAAATCATAATCTGCTTCATGGCCCCAAATTGATTTATTAATTAAATCATTAAACTTTTTCTTGCTTTCAACTTCAGAAAAAGGCGAATTTACAATTTTTTGATTTACATAATTGAAAGCTTGAATAAGGAATCCTCCAGAACCGCATGCAGGATCTAAAAATACTTTTCCTGGCTCTGGATCGGCTATTCTAATTATAAAATCAACTATTTCACGCGGGGTGAAATACTGGTCAAAGTCCCCTCTTAAAGTAGATTTAAGAAATATTTCATATACAGCCCCTTTGATGTCGTCGCCAGTACCTAAGAAAGAAAATGGTTCTAAATTCTTTATTACTTCTAATAAACAATCATTATCAAATATCAATAAGTTCTCGTCTTCTTTTGTGTATATCTCTTTGTATTTTATCTTTGCACTATTAAATAACTTATTAAACACGCTTATGACATCAATTTTATTCTTTTTAGTATTTACATCAATGTAATCTAAAGTAAATCTATTTGATCCTTCCCCTACCTTTACTCTCCTCTCTTCATTCATTTTAACTAAGAGAATTTTAGTCATCTCTTTAAATGACTGATCGCTCCGAATTAAGCCTTTCTTTTCTATTACATCCTTACACCTCTTTATTACTCTATACAATTCTTCTGGTTCTAAAAGAGTGAAAAGAACGCTTTTAATTTCCCTCAATTCAACTTCTTTATAATTTATTTTTTTAGTATGCGCTATATCTCTTAATAACTGTGCCTTTGAGGGGATCTCATTAAACCTAGCTCCTGTAAATATATTACTAACAACGCAATCAACACCATTTGTTGTTGCAGAGTATAAAGCTGAAGGTGTTGACACTAGTTTTGCGTAACTAGCACTTTGTAAAATATCTTTCTCTGAAATAGACTTAGAAGGTTTTTTTGTATCAATTACAAGTTCTGTTTTTCCATTAATAAGTATTTCAATATCTGAAAATACCTTTGTTTTTCTTGATCCAATAATGACTTCTATTGGGTTTTCGTATCGTATATTATTCTCGTCATATCCCAAATATTTTAAATATGGAATTACAACCTTCAATTTTAAATCTTCTTCTGATTTGATTTTATCATTGAAATTTTCTACTTTTTTAATAATCCATTGTTTTATATCCATTGCAAAAAAAGCTCCCATCTAAGACGTTATTATTACGCTTCTCTATTTAGTGTATTTATAATAGACTTAATAAATATACAATTTGTTAAAATTGCCTCACAACCTTGATCAATGTTGCTAATATCTATATTTTCTAGAAATGGTAAACATTTTATCTGTATGTATGTACTATTTAATTGTTCAATATAACACTCTTCTTTAAACACAGCACAATTAATTTCATGCGCAAGTTTGTTTCTCATTCTTATGAATTTAATGCAACAGTCATGGAATTCATACTCAACCATTTTCCGAGTCAATGATTTAACAGTAAAGTTAAATTTGGGTATTACTTTTTCAGAACGATCAAACTTTACTATATTATTAAAAGTAAAGCCATTTCTAATTTTTTTTTCGCTGTACTTAACTAGAGGCTTCATTAAGCCTTTCTCCACATAGTCAAGATAGGTATTATTACTTTTTATTCCACCTATATAGAAACTAATTTTGCTATAGCGCTCTTTATCAATATTTCTTAAAGAGCGAGCAAATTCGTCTTTCACAACTCTCTCAAGTTCACTAAATAATATTAGAAAATTATAAATACTAAAAGATCTCAGTTGCTCGACATTTAACTTGCTTCTGACATTACTTCTATTCATTTAAAATACTCAGGATCCTAGATATTCTTTTATTAACGTTTGTTGTTGTAGTTGGGGAACGCTTGAATGTTTCCAAGATAATATTATCACTAGTGATTACATTGACTTTCTCAAAAAAAACTTCATCAGAGTTGACAGCAAAATATATACAAGAATCAATTAAATATTCAGTATTTGGTAAACTCATAAAAATTTCTTTTAGTTTTAGTGTTTTTTCTATTATCTTTAAAATGCTATTTTCATCAAGTAATGATGTATTATTCTGAAACTGTGCAAGGACAGAATTAATCATATCACGTGGTCTAGAATTATAATTCTTTACTACACCTGAAGCAACATCTACCTTTAAACAATATGCAATACTTTTAAAGAATCTTCCATAATCATCGTAACGTTTTATATCATTTGGCGTAAACAGTTTCTCATAGAAAGGCTTTTTAAAGTTTTGATTAACATATCCTTCAATAACTTCCAACGTTTTCGATCTATATATTGCTTTTCTAATTTCATTAACCTTAAGCTTTTCAGATCCTTTATTCAATCTAGCAAATATATCATACTTAGTAAACTCTGGTGAATTAGCTGTAATTACGTAAACATCTAAAACTGATGATAGAAATTCATTTACGTGCTCACCATAATGTTTTCTAATTTCATTAAAGACTTTAGTGCCATAAATATCACTATAATATTCTAGGTACTTTGCGTTTAGTTTTAGTTTGTTTTCCAAGAATGATGTTATTGTGGATAAACGCTGTTTGCCATCGACTACTTCATAATTATTTCCTTCTAAAACATTTTCATTTGGAATTTCAACTACATAAATTGGAGGGATAACGATTCCCATGAACAGTGATTCTATAAAGGCTACTTTCTTACTTGTGTTCCAGACAGAATTTCTTTGATATTGAGGATCTAGTATTAGTTTTTTACTCATAATTTTCTGATAAATCTCTACAATTGACCAGCTTTGCTTAACAATCTTAGTTTTATCTAATAGATTCCTTTTTTCTTCATAATCTATTGCTTTAATAGGATATTCTTCATTACTGAGTGTTGTATTCTCTGCAAACTGAAGATCTTCTGTTACCTCTTCTGGTGTACTCTGGGTATCTTTATCTAAACTATTTGTAAAATGCATAGGTTATTTCCTTTCGTAACATATTTTATTTTTGGATTAGAATCGTAAAATCTTTTGCTGTACTATTATTCAATAAACATGTTTTAAATCCTTTTAATCCTGATGATTCTGATAAGAACAATATAATTACTATCCAACACATACTAATAAAACGTGGCTAAAATAGTTTTTAATGAGGATATAAAATAGAATCAATATAGATGCTTTCCATCAATAATTTAAAAATATCCTTTTTATCCACTCATATAATTATATATTCTATTAAAATCTAAATGTGGGATAGTGTGTTGGATGACGATTTAGATTAAATATAACAATGCAGAACAGCTTAATAAAAGAATATGATATGGCTATGTCTGAGGTAGAGAGCTTTATTAGTTGGTACAATAGCAGTAATGGTAGTAAGCTTTATACCATTAACAAATACAATAATATTGGCCCATTTTTAAACCGTAAAGATTATTTAGTTAAAGATAAGATTTTATGTTTTGAAGTATTAGAGTATGATTCACAAGAATAATTAAATTACCGCAATTTGGTTTTTTCTACATAGTTAGTTTGTTGTAACAGCTAATAAAAAATATAAAAATAGAGTCAAGTTGATTGACTCCATTTTAGCAATATAGAGCTTATCTTATAAAAAATGAACTAGGAAGTAGTCCTAGTTCATTTTTTATTTTACATTACCTACTATGTATTACTTAACATTTTGGCTATTGGCTTAATATCTGTACCCTTAACAAATTGAAGTTCAAATTTACCAAGTCCTGAAACCCATACTTTTAATTCAGCATCTAAATCGAATGTACTAGTAGTTTACAATAATAAAAATCATTTAGATATTTATAGTTTACAGCTAATTACTTTTATGTTTCATCAGTTACTTTTTACCACAAAAAATTAAATTAGCTGTTTTATTAATTGTTATTTCCAGTATGGAGATGTATAATTTCATTTTTAGTGTATAACATTTGTTATTTATAAAAAAGAGTAGCATTAATTATGAACATATGATACTGTACCTTAGTATTACAAAATTGCTTAGGAGAGTTTAAATGAAAAAAATAGTGTTAATTATGCTGATGTTGGTAATTGCTGTTGGTGTATTAGGATGTAGTAAGGGAGCAACCCCATCTGGATCTGAGGATTATGTTTTAGGAACCAAATTAGAAGAAGATAAAATATCAATGGCCATTACAGCTGTAAGTGTGACAGATGTAATTGGAGACAGAACTCAAGACAATTATGGTAAAGAGAATGGGCAGTATTTTGCAATAGGTAGTGAAATTGTTAAAGCCTCAGATTATGAGCAAATAGAAATTAGTGTATCTATTGAAAACAAATCGGATAAAGCAATGTCATTTAGTTTTATGGGTTGGAGTGCTACATTACCAGATGGTTATAATTTAGAGAACCTTGAGGTAACTGGTAAACTTGATGAGCAAATACCCACAAATTATTCTTGTGAAGAGAAAATTATTATTATTAAAGAAAAAGCTATAAAAGCTGAAAAATTAAATCTTACATACAGTTTATTAGACTATAACGAAGAGTGGCAGCAAGACCTTTGGGCTTCTATCGGTGGTACATTAACTGAAAAGGAATATAAAGCTAAATATAGTCCTAAAGAATTAAACTTTGTATTAAGCCTAGAGAAAGATGAATAATATAAAGAGCAGTAGATAATTTGGTTATTCTTATTTCATTGGGTAAAATTTAAGAATTAAACAAGAGTTATTTATAATATGAAAGTAATTATATAAAAGTAAAAAATATATGACTAGAGATATTAATATCCCTAGTCATATTAAACAAAGTTTAATCTTTAAGTATAAAAAGCTCTCTCTCCGCGGAATAAAATAATGGCAAACCTAAAATATCAAGTTCATTAATTTGATAATCTTCAGTTAAGCTAAATATTGTATCACTTCTCTTTTCATCAAAGCGTAGAGTATTATCATTAAAATAGAGAGAGTTATTGTTTGCCCATACAATGTTTTTAGGTTTTATATTACTTTTAAACTTGTATATTGTTTCTTTTGTAGTGGTGTCAATTATGATTGTTTCATTTTCATTCTCTATAATGATATTTTTCTTATTGGGTGATATACAATTATTTGCTCTTTTATCCTCGCTAATAAAAGAGCCTTTAATGAAATTCTTAATTTCTTTAGTACTTAAATCTAATATTTTTAGTTCTTTTTGTTTTGTTTCAAACAAAATTGTACTAGAATTAACAAAAACAAAGTCCACTGTAGCTAAATCATATTGATCTGTAGTTATATCAAATGGATAGCTTTCAAGTTCATAGCTGTTTAAAATGTCCATGTTATTGAGATCAAAAATATCAATGTTAGTTGTGTTTATTTTATCTTCTGGAAATTGCTTGACATATGAAATTGCTATACTATTTTCATTTGGTGAAAAATTGACGTTTCGAATATCGTGATTAAACGAGTAAAGCAAATTTCCATTGGAACTATATATTGAATTATTGTAAAAGAAATGAGTATTGCCACATAAAGCATACTTAGGTGAATTTATATCACAACTTTTTAATTCCTCTATATGTGTATATTTATCATTCTCAAGCGAGAATATATTTAAGAATGAATCAAAAGAAGAGTTATTTGGCACATCACCGTTATCTATTATTCTTCTCACATAGTCTGTGTAGACCAAATAATTACAATTACCTGATAAAGCTGCAGTATCGATTACTTTAGGTAAAAATATACTTTCTTCTTTTTTTTGAGTAGGATTATATTTTACTAAACACTTTTTATTTTTTAATAAAAAGTTATACCCATCATTATCATCTATATAACACCCATGTTTATCTTTTGCATTAATCAATGTAAAAACTACAATTGAGTTTTTTATATTTTCTTTATTTTTAAATTTTATTAGCAATGTTTTATCATTTATAAAGCTACAATATACAATAAACTCTTTATCATTAGAAAATTGTTTGGCTAACTCAGATATTACTGATTCCTTATCAACATTATTACTGAAAGTTATTTTAAAATTAGAGTTTGATGGTACATAAATATTCTCACTAGGCATTTGACAATAGTTAATAGACTCTCTATAAGAGGGTTCGGAAACTGTCGTCTCTAAAATTCTTGTTTGTTCTACTTTTTGTATGCTAAATCTTATATTATCTTCCTTAGTCTTTAGCTGAATATTGCATTTATCCCCAACATTCCAGTTTATTGGTTTGAGATGCCAAGTAAATGCATCTTGCTTTATAATATCAAAATTCAAATTAGGGCTTAAGATTATATTTGCTTTCAAAACATCTTTTTCATACTCTTTGTTAAAATTTATACAAATATAAAATTCATTATTAGTAAAATATATGTTTTCATTATCGCTAATTTTCTCAGTATTAATTTTATTGAATGTAAGACCAAACTCACAGATTGTGAAATTGGGACTTATAACTTTTACTGTTTTTATATCTTTCATGTCAATTTTATTAAAAGAAGTATCACAGGATAATAAAAATGTACACAGTAATACTAAAACTATAATTAATAAGGATTTTTTCATATTATAATCTGTAGCCCCTCTGTTATTATGGTATTGGAACTAAATACTGTAGCTTATATATATTATCATAGCCATTATAGAAATAATAGGTAAATGACCTTGAAAACTCAACGTTATCTCCAAGAGATGATTCGTTTTTGGTATATGGATCACATACTAAAAATTCTGAGCCAATCATTGTTTTAACACTATTTTTTTCTGGAATACTAAAGTTTGAAAAATCAGGTGCTTCTCCTTGAATTCCTACCTCATGAGGTTGAATAAACCTTTCTTGTAAGTTGTACTTTTCAACTACATTATCATTTTTGCTATTTGTTATAAACGGACCTTGTATTAACGACTTTGCAAAAACTAGCGTATGACGGTAATTGTTTTTCTTAGTTCTAATCATAACCCCTTCTGGGTGATCCCTAAGGTATGAATCAATAACATCAATTTTTTCTGCATTAGTCAAGTTTTCTAAATCAACTTCCTTTACTCTATAACCGAAATTTTTTGCTAAATGATCATGATATATGGATGTTGGTGCATACTTTCCTTTAAATCCTTTAACCTTTACAATATTATTTTCATGTACAATTGCTGGACTATAATTTGCATGCATATTAACCCAAACTACACTAAATGGATCTGGTTCCATGTAGTCTTCTATAACGTAATTCTTTCTTAAGTCAACATATTTTTTGACAGTCTGTGCTCCAAGATTTTTAAATAGCATTGCATATGAAGTAGTCCAGCAACCTGATCTATCAATGAAGCCTTTCACATTATCATTAACATTTGAATCATAAAACTTTGTGTTTTCTTGACCAGGTAGTTCTGTGCAATATGTTTTATCTAATTTATTTGAATTCCATGATATAGCAGAATCACTGTAAGTCGAGACACGCTGACTCCAGAACTGTGACGGGTGATTTAATGCAAATGTAGGGATAATTACCAAGCATAAAATAACAATTAAAACAATAAGTTTTCGCATTTTCTATATCTCCTTCTTATTAAATTGTATTCATATTCATATAAAATTAAGTTATTCATAGGTGTATATTACTGGTTTATGTAATTTTGTAAGGCAGACATTTAAGCATGCATTTTTAAATTATATATTTAAAATCAATGTATAATATTTGCATCATAAATATTACCAGAATGCTAATACAATAATAACATAAAATCCAGTATTATGTATATTATTTTTAAATTGTATATTTTAATATTATTTATCCACAATCTGTATGTAGCAAAAAAAAGAGACCTAAAGAGGTCTCAAATTAAGGAAAAAGGAGAAATGAAAAAAAGTGTAGTATGTAGTCAATTGCTTAGTATAATTTCAATATTAAAAAAATTATATCATAATTTGGTGTAAATTGTTTAATTATTTCATAATTGGTCAATTTGAAAGGCTATGTGGTAGTGGCATTGCTAAATAAACGCAGATTGGGGGTGGTATTATGCAATAGTTGTAAAAAAAGATACAAAAATAGGGCTATAATAGCCCTATGTGTTTAGCAATCATTTTATCTACTTCGCTCATATTAGTGCCCTTACTAAACTCGATCTCGAAGATTCCACCACATGTAAACAGATCTAGTTCAGCGTTTAACACACCAAATTCTTCAATTGTATAAGCAACAATAGACTTGTAAGGTATGCTAACTCGTTTTTTAGTTATTAGATTATTATCGTAGTATATTATTCTTTTATTTGTAAAGCATAGTTTATTGAGTACAGTTTTATAGGTTTTTTCTATTTGCTCATCTTGTGTAAGATACTTGCTAAAATTTTGAATATTTTCATATTGATTATTATCCTGTGTTCTGTTAAATAGCACCAGTCACCTCTCCTTAATATAATTTTAGTATTTCAATATCAATCTCTTAAGTAATCACATTTTATCATAATTGGATTTATTTTGCTTAAATTATTTTGGGTTTTACAAAGCACTAAAGACTAATCTGCTAATGCTAATAATTTTATGTTACATTATTTTACCTAAGTGTATATTCAATTTTATAGATTGGAAAGCTAAAAAGTGGGTAGAAAAAGTTAGCTATTAGCTTTTTGCTACTCATCTTATTGTAAGGAGAAATATATATGGCAAGTATTTATCATTATTGTAGATTAGAGACTTTCGATAAAATTATTCGTAATAAATGTATTCGTTTATCTGATTTAAATAAAACAAATGATTATATGGAAAAAAGATGGATATTTAATGTATTAGAGCAAGCTATGAATGAGGAACTAGCAGCTCAAGGGCTAAGTGATAATTTACTAAAAAGCTTTTTTAGTAACAAGAAAAAAACAAGCCACTTTAGCTATTTGCTTGATCTTTTAGAAGATTATTTAAACACTTCAACAATAACGCTTATTTCTTGCTTTTCTCAGTCAGGTGATTTACTAAGTCAATGGAGGGCCTATGCTGAAGATGGTTATGGGGTATCTATAGGTTTTAATTATGATTTAATTAAAAAGCTTAAGAATAAAAAAAAGAATGTTGATGTAGGTAAAGTAATTTATAATAAATTAAAACAAGTAGACAAACTTAGGGAGATAATTAAAAATTCTTTAGATTTTTTAAGAGCCTTAAAGCAAAAAAATGAGGGCATTGATAATAAGCCTTTTCATATGTATTTTATTAACAATTTTGATGTTTTCTGCGAACATTTTGCCAAAGGAATTGAGTATGCCAGCTGTTACATAAAAAACCCAGCCTTTAAAGAAGAAAAAGAGGTACGTATTGTATTTGAAGATGCATATGATTTAGATAAGTTACCAGATAAAGATAAACACCCTTTTAATGTTAATCAGGACATAGGGCAGTTTTGCATGGAAAAAATACAATACTATTTTAGAAATAATATGCTGGTTGCATATGCAGATATACATTTTGAAAAGTTAGTAGATTACAATATAATTCAAGAGATAGTACTAGGCCCTAAGTCTAAACTAACAAAGAGTGGTGTTAAGGCTTACCTGTTATCTAATGGATATGATATTAATCAAATCAATGTTAGAGAGTCAAGCGCTACCTTACAATAGCTATAAAGATAATGTTTTTTTTACTGAATTTGTATGTAGAAAAACTAATATTGTTATGAATGTTTTAGTAAAATCGTCTTGAGACTTAAACCATGTTTATAGACGATTTTTTATTAGTAATATTTTAATGAAAGTAATCTTTTATTTATATTTCAGTTTTTAATTTAAGGCGTTTTACTCATTGTTACCCCATATGAGTTTCATTAAAAATAATCTTCAACCACGTTTTAAAAACTCTGATAAAATTACTCTACCATAATCTAGTTATTTTCTTAATTATAACTTCTTTAAAGGCAGGATTTGGAATTGCAGTGTGTAATAGAGTGTAGAATAAATAAAGGTAGAGGAGATTTTAAGAAAATTAGCATTAAATACAAAAAATTACATGGAGATAAATTAATGAAAAAATTACTACTGTTATTAATAGGCCTTATTCCGTTACCGCTTGGTTATTATATGAATCATTTAATAATGACTGTTTATTTTGATAAAGCTCTTCCGTATGGCTTAATTGGGATTATTTATTTGCTTGTTTGGTTTGGCTTAGGATATCTTACATACTATTTTACAAACTCAGACAAAGAGGCCATGATTATAGTTCATTTTTTTGGATTTATAGATATAGTTTTAATTTTATTTCAAGTGGTTGTTATGAAGCATTATTGGTCTAATATAATAGGTATATCTACTCAGTTTTTCTTTTTGCCTTTACTAAATATTGCAGGTAAACTTACTTTCTTTGGTCACCGTTTTTATTGGGTCTATATTGTAGCGTTTGCACTTTTGTGTGCAGCGTTTTATTTAGGACGTTTGGCGCGAAAAAAACAAACAAACAGTATACAATTTTAATGTACAACAGCTTTAAAGTGTTTATAGCTGTGCTTTATGTTTTTTATTGTATATAACATTATATTTATTTTCTAAGATAATAGTTTATTACTATTAAAATTACAAAACATAAATAAAAAGCTCTAGTCGTTACACTGCATAAACTAGAGCTTTTTTCTATTGAAAAGTTAGGTAATAATAATACATATGAACAACGATGCATTATTTAAAACTGTTATAAGAAATTGTTATAGTGAATTTCATACAAATATACTACTGTACTATCTGTGTTCTTGTGTTTACAATCTTTGCTCTGATATTATAAACATGTAAATTTGTTCAGGTATGATTAAATACTGGTGTAAAATAATTGGCCTTATTATAGCTTATAATTTAAAAAGCTCGTTAAATTAAAGCTTTTTCATAGTTTTATTTTCTACCAGCTAGTAATGTTTGATAATTAAGAAATATAGTAGAGGTAAAATAATGAAATTTAGAAAGTTTAAAAAAGAAGATGTATTTCAAGCTGCAGAATTATTGGCAAAGAGGCATAAAAAGGAAAGAATTATTTTTCCATCATTAAAAAAGAAATTCGAAGATGCTAAGTGTACAGAAAAGATACTTAAGGAAAGAATAGAAAGAAATTATACTAAAGGAATATGTGCTTATAAAGATAATAAAATTTTAGGTTTTTTATTATCAAATATTAAGATAGATAATAGGTTTGGCAGATGTGCATGGATAGATTATGAGGGATTAGCAATAGCTGATTCAGAATCGCCAGAATTATATAGAAAACTCTATGCTCAATTAGTTAAAGTATGGGTTGAGAATGGAGTTTTATCTCATTATATAATAATCCCTGCTGGCGATAAGCAAGTAGTAGATTCATGGTTGAACTTAAGCTTTGCCTTTCAACAGGTTTATGGAATAACTAGCTTATCAAAATATGATGTTAAAATTCCAGATAATTTAACTATTAAACTAGCAGATGAAAACGATTCAGAGAATTTAAGAAATATATCTAATCTTATTTTTACTTATCAAGCTGGAGCACCAACTTACGCTGCTGGGTTACCCGAAGATATGGAAATAATAAGAGAGCGTTACGGAGAATTGCCTAATGATGACGAGTCAATTATATTACTTGCATATGCTGGTAGTGAATTATTAGGATTTCAGGGTGGTTATATCGAAGAAGATAACTCTCATATGATGATTCCAGAAAAAGCCATAGGAATGGAAATTGCCGGAACCGTAAAGAAAAGTAGAGGATCTGGTATTGGTAATATACTAACGAAGTTAATGTTTAACAAAGCTATAGAAGATGGATTAGAAAATGCCTATACAGACTGGCGAATTGCTAATTTATGTTCATCTAATTTTTGGCCAAAGAAAGGCTTTAAGCCAGTTGCATATCGCATGTATAGACGTATTGATGAAAGAATTTATTGGTCGGATGGTATTAAAGTATTAAATAAACACAGCATGAAATAGCATAAAAAGCTATGTTGTACTAGTTAAGTCGTTTCACATAAAGAGTAGTACGGATTCATTAGTAGGATATTGCTAATGAATCCTTTTTTATTAAAAAAGCTTATTTCTTACTTTTATTAGCTGATTCCACAGCCTTTAATATCATTCTAATATCCTCAGGACTAAAATCTCCTTCTTGTAACTCTCTTGCTAGTTTTAAATACTCTAAGTTGATTCCTTTAAATTCCACAGAAAGTTGAGATGTAGCAAATTCGTTTGAATTTCCTAAGAGATAGTCTATTGAAACTTTAAAATACTCTGATATTAACAACAGAGTCTTGAAGTCAGGTTCTCGTTAACCATTCTCCCATTGGCTTATAGTGCTTTGTCCTACCTGCATTATCTTTGCAAACTCTCTAATAAAGGTAGTTCTTTTATTTATTAACTGACTTAATTGCTTCAATCATTTTTCGTATTGTATTTGGTTTAATTTTAGCTTCTTGTATTTCCTGAGCTAACTTTATGTACTTTATGTCTAAGTTAAATTTATCAATTGGTTTTGGAGTATTAGTAGCTCCAAGTATATAGTCTGTAGATACATTAAAGTATCTGGATATTTTTAATAAAATGTCATAAGGCAATTTCCGTAATTCATTTTCATATCTTACGTAAGTTGGTCTTTCAAGCTTAAGTATATCTGCAAGCTGTTGTTGAGTTAATCCACTTGACTTCCTCAATTCTTTTAGTCTTTTTCCTATCATGTTATCACCTAAAATTATTGTACCAATCTGACACTTGCTTCTATACATCCAAAACGGTGTTATTTTGCATCAATTGTATTGACAATGTACCAATATGGTACTAGAATAAAAGTGGCAATGTGGAACTTAAGAAATAACGTAATGGGAGATTATTAAATGCACACAAAACTAAGATATCTACGTAAACAAAAAAGAGTAAGTACAGAGACTTTAGCTGAGTTATTAAGTTTAAAATCTATTGGAGCTTATTATAAAAAAGAAGTAGGAGATAGAAACTTAACATTGCAGGAGGCTAAGATATTATCAGATTATTTTGGTAGTAGTATAGAGCAGTTGTTTTTTGATAAACAAAGCTTTAAGGTAGCAGATTAGTATACATAAATTTATATAAGGAGAGTAACATATGCTACAACCAATGATAGTGGTAAGACCAACAGCAGAACAAGAACTTAGTTTTACCACAGGAATAATATCTGTTGAAAATAATAAGGATAGTAAGTGTTTTGTTTGTGGTTGGAAGAGTGCAACTCTACATATTTTAACAATTACCTGTTTAGATTCTATGGCTAGCACCAGAATACCCCTATGTAAAAGCTGTGCTTTAGAGATAGCAGAGGAGCTATTAACCGCAGTTAATGAAGATAACTAAAACGAAATATGAAAAATTAGGTAACATTTAAACTACTAAGAAAAACTTAGTGTTTATTTTGCTTAGTAGTTCAATTAAAACTTTTTGGCTGGCACAAGACCAGCCACTACGAAGTTGGTGTGAAAGTATGATTTATAAAGCAATAATTAAAGCAAAAGCATAATCCCTTTGTGTTCTTCGAGTTCTTTGTGGTAATACAAAAGAAGTAAGTTAATTAGTTTGAGTGACATTTTTTAAGCTCAACTTAAGTTCTAATCATAACATTCTTTTCAATCTACTCACTCTTTGTGGTTACAAAAAATTTCATTTTTAACCTACAAGTACATTATTTTACCTAGTTAGGAAACCCTAAAACTATAAGTTAGATAGAAAGGATAATGTACTATGCATACCATGTGGAAGGGTTCAATTAGCTTTGGACTTGTTAATATACCAGTTAAAATGTTTACTGCAACTGAAAACAAAGATATTAGGTTTAGAAGTTTACATAAAGAATGTAATTCACCTATTAAATACAAAAAATACTGCGAGAATTGTGGGCGTGAGGTTAAAGAAGATGAAATAGTTAAGGCCTTTGAGTATGAGAATGGTCATTTTGTAATTATGAAAGAAGAAGACTTTAAGACAGCTAAAGCAGAAGTTTTAGATAAATCTATAGAAATTATTGATTTTGTAAATTTAACAGAAATTGACCCTATTTACTTTGGTAAATCATATTATTTATCACCTTTTCAGGGTGGTAAAGCCTATAATTTGTTACGTACAGCAATGGGTGATACTAAAAAAATAGCCTTAGCTAAAATAACTATTCGTAACAAACAATCGTTGGCAGCTCTTAGAGTATATGAGGATACCCTATTACTCGAAACCTTGTTTTATCCCGATGAAATACGTGAGGTTAATCAAGTGCCCGATTTACCCCAAAACACCCAGGCCAACCCTAAAGAGTTGGAGATAGCTAAACAGCTAATAGATCAGTTAACAACTACCTTTGATCCTCAAAAATACCATGATGATTACCGTAACGCCCTGCAAGAAATTATAGAGAATAAAATACAAGGCAAATCTGTTGATGAGCATGTTAAGGTGCAGCCTAAAAATAATAATGTTGTAGACTTAATGTCGGCACTACAGGCCAGCCTAAAGAGTAGCAAACCAACTACTAAAAATACTCGCAAAACACGCAAAAAGAAGGGCGTTAGTTAGTGATTATTAAGCCTATGGAGCCTATAAGAACTACAAAAATACCTGAGGGAGAAAATTGGGCTCATGAAATTAAGTTTGATGGCATTAGGGGTTTGCTGTTTTATGAAAATGATTTATTTAAACTTTACACTAAAAGAGGTAAACAAATATTACACCAATTTCCCGAGATAAAAGGCTTCAAAAGTATTTTTAAGGGTAATAAGGCCACTATTGATGGGGAGCTCACTGTATGGTCAGAAAATAAACACTCATTTCATGACGTACTTGTTAAGTTTAAAAGTAGTCAGCAGTATAAAATAAAAGCTAATATAAACAGGCTACCATTAACCTATGTCATGTTTGATATTTTGCAGTTTAATGGAGATGATCTTACTAGTAAACCGTATATAGAGCGCAAAAAAATATTAAAGCAAAATACAACTCAAAATAATACGTTTATTTATAGTGATTATTTTGTAGATGGACATGTATTATATAACAAGGTAAAAGAGCTTGGTTATGAGGGTATTGTTTCTAAAGAAAAACATAGTACTTATATGGTAGGTAAAAAACATAGTGATTGGTACAAGATTAAGGTTAAAAAAAAGCTATTGGCTGTAATTGGTGGTCTGCATATAGAGGCTAATAAGATTAAGTCTTTATTATTAGGGTTTTACAGAAATAATATATTTTTATATATAGGTAAAGCCTCAATTGGTTTATCTCAAAAAGATTTAAGTTTATTAAAGCAAAACCTAAGTCAACTTAAAAGCGATAATAACCCTTTTATTAATTTAAGTGATAGTAAAAATATTCAATTTACCAAGCCTCTATTAACTTGTTGGGTAGAGTATTTAGAGTGGACCAATAGCGGGAGCCTAAGGCACCCCCAAATTATTGGTTTTAGTGATTTAGCTGCAATAAATGCAAATGGGGTGGAGTATACTCTATGAATAATTTTAAAATAAGTAACCCTAATAAGCTGTTATGGCCTAAGTTAGGTATTAAAAAAATAGATTATCTTAATTTAATGTATGAGCTGTCTCCTTATATTTTAAAATACGCTCAAAATCGCAAATTAACAGTTATACGGTATCCCGATGGAGTAGCTAAAAAGAGTTTTTATCAAAAAAATTTGCCAGATTATGCCCCTAGTTGGGTAGAGCAAAGTTTAAATAGTGCAGATATTTTATTATGGATGGCAAACCAAGCCGCTTTAGAGTTTCATACTTGTTTTAATACCTTAAATAATGCTAATAACCCCACTAGTTTAGTGTTTGATTTAGACCCTTCTAAAAATCAAACTTTTGAGCAGGTTATGGAGGTTGCTTTATTAATTTATGAAACCCTAACAAAATTAAACATAAAAAGTTATGTTAAAACCTCTGGCTCAACAGGTTTACAAATTTATATACCAGTTGGTTGTAAATATAGCTATGAAAATGCTCGTAAAATAAATGAGTTTTTTGCTAAGTATTTTGCGCAAAGTTATCCTACTAAAATATCTATAGAGCGATTAATAAAAAACAGGGGTAATAAGCTCTATTTTGATTATTTGCAAATGTGGAAAGGTAAAACCATTATCACCCCTTACTCTACTAGAGCAGTTGAAAATGCCCGTATTGCTACCCCTATTACATGGCAGGAGTTAAAGCAGGGCATAGATATTAATGATTTTAATTTTTTTAGCATAAAAGAAAGGCTTGCAAAAAAAGGAGATTTATTTAGCAATATGGAGAATGATGTTCAAGACTTAGACTTTATATTAAAAAAGCTTTAGTATAATTACTGCCAATGTTACAAGGTGCAATCAATCCCCTTTTAAAATAGCTTTACAGATATATTTAATTGCTTTATATTTAACAATATAATTATTAAATATAAAAACATTATAGCTAGGGGGAAAAGTAATGATAACACCAGAAGTTAGTAACTCCATTATTTATGTTGACCTTAAAAAGGTAAAAAGCAATATTGATAAAATTAGGGCACATATTGGGCCAAATGTAGAGTTAATGGTTACCTCAAAATCATTTGGTTATGGTCATGGTTTGGTTGAACCTTGTGTTTATATGTATAAAGAGTGTGGTGTTAAAAAGTTTGCTACAGCGGCACTTTCTGAGGCCTTAGAGTTACGGGCAGCTGGCATAAACTGTTTTATTATGACATTCGGAGGGGTTCGTAATACTGCTGTAAAAGCTTTAGTTGAAAATGATATTGTTGCCACTATTTATGATAAAAAACTTACATCTTTAATAGCTAATGAATCTGTTAGGCAAAACAAAGTTACAAAATGCCATATAAAAGTAGATACAGGAATGCGACGCATTGGAGTACATGTTGGAGAAGAGTTACAAGAGTTTATTGATTATGTAAAAACCTTGCCAGGTATTGAAATAGAAGGTGCCTTAACTCAGCTAGCTTCTCCCGATGAAGCAAGTAATGAGTTTAATTATAAGCAGGTTAAAGAGTTTAACTTAGCTGTTGAGCAAATGCGGGCAAATGGTTTAACTCTTAAGTATTTACATATGGCTAATTCGGGTGCAACAGTGAGAGTTCCGGAAACCCATTATAACCTTGTAAGACCTGCCGCTCTCATTTGGGGTTATGATACTTCTCCTGGTGAATATAATCGCCTTGCTTTAGAGCCGGCTGTTTCCTGGAAGGCCTTTGTTACAAACGTAAGAGATGTTGAAAAGGGTGGCTCAGCAAGTTATTCTAAGTTCTTTCAGCCTAAAAAACGTTCAAAGGTAGCTGTAATGAGTTTTGGTTTAGGATGTGGTTATCTTAAGCAAATAATTACTAAAAATGCTGAGAAAAATCCCTGTGTTATTATTAATGGAAAGAAGTGCCCCATTGTGGCCATAAATATGGATCAATCTTTTGCTGATATAACAAATGTTGAAAATGTTAATATTGGTGATGAGGTTTGGTTAATGGGTAAGCAAGGTGAGCAAGAGATTACTGTAATGGATATAGCTCAAAAATGTGGTGTATCAGTGAGTCATATTTTAGGAACAATGACCTCTACTAGACCTTGTCGAGTTTACTTAAAATAAATTAATAAAAAAGACTGATTGTTGTTACATCACATTAAGTGAAAATGTTTGTTAGTAGGCAATCACCTCTGTGTGATTCCGTTGTGGATATTTAAAAAAGTTTTTTACAAGTAGATAAAAAATTAATTTAAATTGCAATTTATGAGTTACCTAAAAAGTGTATAAAACAAAAAACCACAAACTTTAAGTTTTTGGTTTTTTTTAAATACTTTGTAACAATTTTTCCTTGTAAATCGTTTAATTTAAATAAAAGTTAATTAATAGTATTTTACTCGACTATTTTGTATTATGTTGGTAAGAATATAAAAGAGATACGCTTTATTATGCTCATTTAGTATTTACAGATAATTGAGTTTATATTTTATTAGTGATATTAAATGATAATATGATTTGCTATGCAAAAATATATTTTTTTATACTAAATATAAGAATATGCTTCATAGGAGTTAGATATTATCTGTTAAATGTTATTTTAGAGTATTAAATGGGAATAGTTACATGTTGTAGTATGAAAATACCTGGTCTATACTTGAGGCGTAGAAAATCTTTAAAAGGAGAATTATATCATGGCTAAAAATCCAAGAACAATGTTGAATGATTTTGTTGGAGGTTTACAAGAAGTAGGTAATACCAATGGTGAACAGGTAAATGCCTTTATGAATTTATTGGGTGCAGCATATGCCCCAGGCGCCATGGATGTTAAAACTAAAGAGCTTATAAGCGTAGCTATAGGAGCTTTTAGTCGTTGCGAATACTGCATAGTTTATCATGTATTTAAGGCTTTAGAGGCAGGAGCAACACCTGAAGAAATTATGGAAGCAGCAATGGTAGCTGTTGCATTTGGTGGTGGCCCTTCTATGGCATACACTGTAACATTACTTAAAGATTCTATTGCTGAATTTGCCCCTGATTTTCAGTAAGTATCAACAAAAAAGGCAGAGGAAACTCTGCCTTTTATATATATATAAAGGAGAAAAGCAAAAATGGTTGACATTAAACTAAATAAGTTACCCAATAATGTTAATGAAGCAAAGGTTATTAGGGTACACAAACATAAAGGTGATACTGTTAAGAAAGGCGACTTGCTTTTTGAATTAGAAGGAAAAAAAGCAAATACACCAATTAAGTCTGATTTTAATGGTAAAGTTGAAAAAGTGATGGTTAGTGAAGGGGATGTTGCTAAAGTTAATGCTGTTTTAGCAGTTATCTCTAAAGACCAAAATAAAAGTGATACTAATGAAAATAAAATAGTTGATATTAAGCTTAATAATATACCTAACAATGCCCCAGATGCTAAAATTGTTAGGGTTCGTAAAAAAGCTGGAGATACTGTTAAAGCAGGCGATGTACTATTTGATATAGAAGGAAAAAAAGGTAGCTCTCCTATCAAGGCACAATTTAGTGGTGTTTTGCAAGAGATATTAATTGAAGAAGCAGTGACTGCTAAAAAAGGTGAAAAACTAGCTACTTTAAGGGTTAGCAATAATCAGCCAGAGAAAAGTGCCCCAAAAATAAATATAGGTGGATATAACATATTAATTAAACCTAAGAAACAGCAAGATATTGAAAGCGATATCGCTATTATTGGTGGAGGCCCTGGAGGTTATGTGGCAGCCCTTCATGCTGCTAAATTAGGTGCCAAAGTAGTTTTGGTAGAAATGGATAAGGTTGGTGGAACATGTTTAAACAGAGGCTGTATTCCAACCAAAGCTTTAGTTCGTTCTGCGGAAGTATTAAATAACTTAAAAGAGGCAGAAGAGTTTGGCTGTTTTGCAGAAAATATTAACTTTGATATGAAAAAAGTCCTAACAAGAAAAAATAATATTGTAAATAAATTGGTGACTGGTATTCATTATTTATTACAGAAGAAAAAGGTAACTTTAGTAACTGGTGTGGGTACTATTAAGGATGCTAAAACTATAATCGTTAAAAATGGTAATTCCGAAACTATTATTAAAGCTAAACATATTATCATTTCCACTGGATCTAAAACAGCTGAACTTCCTGTGCCTTGTGCCAAAAGAGGTAATTTAATATTTAGTGAACAGGCATTAGAGCTAACAGACTTACCTCAAAAAATGACAATAATTGGTGGCGGCGTAATTGGCATGGAGTTTGCCTTTATCTTTAAGAGTTTTGGGGTAGATGTTACTGTTATTGAATATATGGACAATGTATTGTCTGTATTAGATGATGATATTTGCAAAGAAATAACTACTAGTGCCAAAGAAAAAGGTATTAATATTTTTACGGGTTCTAAAGTTGAGGAAATTATTAAAAGTGAAGATACTGGGTGTATTGTAAAGTTTGTTAAAGACGATGAATATAAATTTATTTCAGCCGATAAAGTGTTGATCTCTGTTGGCAGAAAGCCTTATATAGATGGTTTAGGCATAAATAAATTAGGAATAGAATTAAATGATAAAAAGCGTGGCATTAAGGTAAATGAAAAAATGCAAACTAATGTTGATAATATTTATGCTATTGGAGATGTAACCAATAAGCTTCAGCTAGCACATGTTGCCTCACATCAAGGAATTGTAGCAGTAAATAATATTATGGGTGTTAGCTCAACTATGGATTATGGCAGTGTACCTAGTGCAATCTTTACAATGCCTGAAATTGCTGTAGTTGGGGTAAGTGAAAAAACAGCAGCAGCAAGTAAAATAGAAATAGAAGTAGGAAAGTTTCCTTTTAATGCAAACGGTAAGGCCTTAACTTTAGGTGAAGCTAGAGGTTTTGTGAAAATAATTAAAGAAAAGTCTACAGGTAAAATTATTGGTAGCGCAATAATAGGTCCACATGCCACAGATTTAATTGCAGAGTTAACATTAGCTATAAAAAATGGATTAACAGCTAAACAAATTACAGAAACCATTCATGCGCACCCTACCACAGCCGAGGCAGTACATGAAGCCGCATTAGCTGTAGAGGGTGGTGCTCTACACTTTGCACAATAGTTTAATAAACTCTATGATAATTCGGTCACAGTCGTTTGACCCCTGGTATAACTTAGCATTAGAAGAGTTTTTATTAAAGCAGGTTAAGCATAATCAAATAATTCTATATTTATGGCAAAATGATAATACAATAGTAATCGGTAGAAATCAAAATCCCTGGAAAGAATGTAGCTGTAAACAATTTGAAAAAGAAGGCGGAAAACTGGCACGTAGATTATCTGGTGGCGGGGCTGTTTATCATGATAAAGGTAATTTAAACTTTACCTTTATTATGGATAAAAAATTATACAACCTTACAAAACAGCTGCAAGTTATTTTAGATGCAGTGCAAAGCTTAGCAGTAAAAGCAGAATTTTCGGGGAGAAATGATCTTATTGCTAATGGCAAAAAGTTTTCTGGCAATGCTTTTTATTTTGATGACAATGCAGCATATCATCATGGAACTCTTTTAATTAATACTAACTTTAGTAAAATGGTAAAGTATTTACAGGTGTCTAAAGAAAAAATAGCATCTAAGGGTATTGATTCAGTGAAGTCTAGGGTTGTAAACTTGGTAAGCTTAAATAATCAAATTAATATTGAAAATATGGCAGAGAGTTTGCTTAAGAGTTTTACTACAACCTATGGAGAAAGTGATGAGTACATTGCAGTGCAAACCTTTACTGATGATATGGATAAGCTTTATCAAAAATATTCATCTTGGCAATGGCGTTATGGTGAGAGTCCTAATTTTGATATAAGTTATTATAATAAGTTCCCTTGGGGTGAACTAAGTATTGGTTTTACCTTAGTAAATGGATATATAACAGAGTGTAAAGTGTATTCGGATGCTATGGATAGCAATTTAATTTTAACTATAGCTAATTCTTTTAAAACTGTGCTGTTTAAGAAAGAACAGCTAATTAAAACTTTAGAACAGATTAATGTTAATCAACAAGGCAGAGCTGTTATAGAGGATTTAAAGCAGTGGATAGGTTTAAAAGATATTTAAAGCTTAGTTAAAAATATTTGCTTAGGCTTAATTAAAAATGTATAATATTTTTAAACTAAAGGAGAATTATTATGTACACATTTTTTAGTAGTTTTTATCATTGCCATATCTAGAGACTTGTTCTGCTATGCAGGTACAGGTCTATTTCACAGGCTTGTATCTCTAGGTAAAATAAATGTGTGAAAACATAATTTATTAAACCATGTGGGGTATATGCCTACATGGTTTTTTGCATAAAAAATAGGTAAGGAGTGAATTACATGAGTAAAATTATTAAGCCTAGTATTTTAGCGGGTTTTATGGAGTTAATGCCTAATGAACAAGTTAAGTTTAATGATATTGTCAGTAAAATAGTTAATGTATATGAGAGTAATGGCTGTTTAGCTATTGATACCCCCATATTAGAGAAGTCAGAGGTTATATTGGCTAAAGAGGGCGGAGAAACCGAAAAACAGGTGTATAGGTTTACTAAAGGCAAAAACGACCTGTTAATGAGATTTGATTTAACGGTACCTTTTGCTAGATATGTAGCCCAATATATTGATAAACTCACTTTTCCTTTTAAGCGTTATCAAATAGGTAAGGTATATAGGGGGGAGCGGAATCAGCGTGGTCGGTATAGAGAGTTTTATCAGCTTGATGTTGATGTTATTGCTAAAAATAAATTAAATATCAATAATGATGCTTGGGTAATAAGTTTAGTGTCTAAGGCATTTAAGGCAATTGGCTTGCAAAACTATTGTTTTTTAGTTAGTAACAGAAAAATACTTAAAGGTTTATTTAAAGAGCTTAATATTACTAATATTGTCGAGGTAATGAGTTTAATAGATAAATACGATAAAATGGATAAAGCCAGTTTTAATGAGAAACTAATACAACTAATTGGCGTAGATAAAGTTAGTTTTATTAATAAAGTGTTAGAGATAAAGGGTTCTGCTATAGAGGTAATAACTAGTTTGCAGAATTTAGAGGTTAATAACGAAGAGTTTAAGACAGGAGTTAATGAGCTTAAACAAGTTGTTGTGGCTTTAGAATTATTTGCTGTAGATAATAGTGAGTATGAAATAAACCTAAAAATTATTAGGGGCTTAAACTACTATACTGGTACTGTTTTTGAAACCTCTCTTATAGGTAATGAACAATATGGCTCAGTTTGCTCAGGTGGCAGGTACGATAATTTAGCCCAAAATTACACAAAAAATGTGCTGCCAGGGGTGGGTATTTCCATTGGTTTAACACGCTTATTTTATGTATTAAAAGAAATAGGATTTATAGATAATTATTGTGTAGATAACAAAACTGAGTATTTAATTGTACCAATAGGAGATACATTTAAATATTCATGTCAAGTAATGTGCTTTTTGCAAAGTAAAGGTATTGCTACAACTATGTATTTTGAAGATGCCTCGCTAAAAAAGAAACTAAACTATGCAAATAAACTTAATATAGATAAGGTTTTGTTAATAGGAGAAGAAGAACAAAAAAATAACAGTGTGAAACTTAAAAACATGAAGTTAGGAAAAGAAACTGTGCTTAATTATAAGGAGCTTACCACAAATAGCTAATAACAGGCTGCTAAAAAGCAGCCTGTTATTATTTACTGGGAAATAAAAATACAATACTAAAGAAGTCCTAGCCAATCTCCAAGCAAAAACTTAATTCTACCCAATAAAAATGTCATTCGGCTAATGATTACATTGCTAAATAAACAGCCAAAAGCAAGCATTAAAATAATTTGACTAATTTTATTTGTTGTTTTTAAGGCTATAGGTGTTTTTCCTGTTTTGTCTCTTACAAAAAAGAAAAAAAGCAAAATACAGATTACGCCTATAAAAATTATAAAGCCAGAAACAGTATTTATATTTCTGTAGGTACTTTGTACCTGTTTTACTAATAAAGACGAAACTACTCCTTTTAGTGATAAGCCTAATCCTACACCAATAGTTATTGATATAGGAAATCTCATTAGCCACTGTTTACCTTTTAGATAACGTGCATATATTAATAATCCCACTAACATTGGTATTATTATATTGAATTTACCATTTTTTAGGGGGGTGATAATAACTGGGTTTATACGCGAAATTGCTAAAACAAAGGAGTAGGCTGTTGCTACTGCTAAAAAGGTGTATTCACAAAGCTTATGAAAGGGGTTTTCTTTAATAATAAAAGACATTAGTCCTATTGTTAAAACTGCTGCTACAGAATTTTCTACCATATTATTTCATATCCTTTGTTTTATTATTAATAAAGTATGATATATTACCAATAAATATTAAAACTATAATTAATATACTAGAAGTTGATAGTGGGTTCATGAATATATTTGCTGGACCCCAGCTATTAAGCAGGCTCTCATAACCTGCAGCACCTAAAATTCCATTTAATAATCCATCTATTTGTCCTGAGGCATAATATGGTAGCTGTTGTATGGTCCTAATTGATTGCATGCCACAAGCAAAATCAACGTTATAAACATCTGTTAAGTAAAAAATTAAGGCATCTGATCCAGCAAAGCCAAAGTTAATTACTAAATCAAAATCTGCACCACTTTTAATGTTGCTCATTATACTTAGGTTTTCTATAGGTGTTCCATAGTGATCTGTAGGAGCTGCTTTATGTATATTCTTTGAAAAATTAGCTATGGCATTGTCGTTTCCATATAAGTAACCCAAATTAGCAAAATCTTTTCCACTAACTTTTTGATACTCTGATTGGTATAAGTTCATATACTCTTCTAAGTAGATTAAGCCAGTTGGATCAATTGAAAATGTAACCATTTTTATGTCTTTCTTACTAAATAAATGTTTCATTACTGCATTAAATTGGCTTTTCATTTCTACCTCATCAGATGCTGAAAAGCTAACAACTACTAACACCCTGCTTTGAGGTTGCAAATTTTCTATTTTTTCATAAAAATCTTTAGTTTCATTAGTGGCATGAGCGGGTAGTTTAAACGGAAAAAGCAAGGGTATAGCTAATGATAAAATAACGAGTAAATAAATAGTTTTACGTTTAAGATTAAAGATTTTTTTCATTTTAAAAGTCTCCTTTCATTAATCTTGTTTTGTTGAAAAGGGTGATTCTATGCCTAGTAAAATTCTAAGTCCTAGAGCTATAGTTCCTATGGCAGTACTAATTAATATTGCTCTAGTTGCTATTGTTGTTGGTATAATACGTATATAGGTAGCTATTATAGAAAAAACAGGTGAGATAGCTGCTCCAAAGGTAGTGCTGCCTAGCAAAACAATTACCCCCGAAAGTAAAAGTACTAATGAATTAAACGACCTTAATCTAAATGCTTTATATGCTGCTGTAGCCATCCATAACCCCAATAAAGAGTAAATTGTGGTGGCTAATGGTGTGTAGATATTTTTAATAATAAAAGAAAAGGTAGCGCCATTGGGGTATTCAATAATTCCAATAAAGGTTACTACTAAAAACACAATTACAAAATAAGCCGAATAAAACCAGTTTTTTTTGCGCTGGATAATTCTTTTAGTGTGTATTTGCATTAAATTTATGACAGCTGTTGCTAAAGCCATTAATCCTATTACTACAACCCAGTTTACTAAATTGGCAGAGAGCATGGGGAATAGGGGTAGATCAAAAAAGCCATCTATTAATACAATAGCAGTACAAACAATTGTAATAAGTAAGAAAATAGTTTTTAATTTCATAAGTTATTCTCCTCATTTTAGTAGTTGTAAAAGTCCGCCTACTAATAAAAAAGCAATAATCACAATCTTGCTAAAATCTTGACCCACAATGCAGCCTTTTTTCAGTCGGTCGTTAGATACAATTGCACCTGCCGCAAATATTTCTTCACCTATAAGTACATAATCACAACTAGCAATAAAAAAAGGTATTTGGGTTAAATTATCGGTGCCAGCAATTTGAATAGTTCCAGCATAGTTTCCTGCCTCAGCAATCATGAGGGCTTCAGCATAAAAAGACCCAATCATTATATTAGCGGCTATCTCTCCGCTATCGAGAAGTGAGCGTATTGCTGTTGCATACGCAAATTGGTTATTAGATATAAACTGAACAGAATTATTACTATAACTTTTTTCTTTGTTAACGGCCTTATACGCAATTCTAATAGTTTCTTGGCTTATCTGAAGCATTAAAGCACTATTAACGCTAACTAGAATTTTGGATCCATAGTTAGCTACTTTTTTAGCTGTGTAGGTTAGTAATTGTAAACTAGATAATGTTGATGCTGATGAGCGGCCAACAATTCCACCTATGCCTGGTACGAAATGAACCTTTTTGCCCATTTCTGTTGCCCTGCCAATGGCCTCTTCTATGGCATTTAAGCCACTTATTTCACGTAAGTAAAAGTTTTTTTTCGTACCAATAAAAGTGAAAATTGTTGTAATAGTAGCTATAACTAGTAGAGTACAAAAATCAAAAAACAAGCCTGGTTTCATATAAATCACACCCCTAGTAGAATATTTATAAGGTTAGTAATATATATTTATAAGATTAATATGTATAAAAATATAAAATTACCTTATTTTACTTAATAATAGCATATATTCTATGTAAGTAGAAATATTTATTCGAAATAAATAAGATTATAGTACATAAAAAAGCTGATCTTAAAGATCAGCTTAGTGCTACAAATGTTATTTTAATTAACTACATTTATGGTTGTTGCAATTAACTTATTATTTTGTTTATAGTAGTTTACATCTATACTCATATCTTTTTTTAAGTAATCAACTTGTTTGGCAGGGCTTTTTGTATAATTACCTATGTAGTTTCGTTGTTTACAAGCAATACTAAAGTTTTATGATCATTGATAATTGTTACTTCAATGTAATCAATAGAGTTGTTTTCGATTTTTTGTATTTTACCATGAATATGTACGGTATCTTTAATAAATTCTTTTGTTGCGGGTTTTCCTAAAATGTGTTGTAATATGTTGTTGTGTGCCGAGGTAAATGTAATAGTAACAATAAATAATGTAGCTATAATTACACCTACCACCATTCTCTTTTTCATTTTGTTTTCCCCTTTTGTTTGTAATTTAATTATAAGGTTTTGGTAATTATTAGTCAAAACATCGCACTAACATGTTTATTTTTTTCAACATGATTGTTGTAGTTAAAATATTTTTAAGATGTTTTCTAAAATATGTCTTGCATTATTTATTTTTTGTGTTATTATATTTTTGTTATTATCAATCACATAATAACAGACACATAATAACAATGTGTTAATAAGAGAATGATGTTAACAATTTTTAATAGGGAGAGTATTATGGAAAAAAAACAAGTTAAGCAGGGCTTTTTTAAGCGTAAAAATATTGAATTTACTGTTCAGCGTTACTTAATAGATGCCCTTAGTTATATGGCTTTAGGTTTATTTTCATCATTAATTATTGGTAGTATCTTAAATGTAATAGGTGGCAAATTAGGCATTACTTTTTTAACAGATACTGTATGGCCTTTGGCTAAACAAATGACTGGTCCTGCTATTGCTGTAGCAGTAGCTTATGGCTTACAAGCACCACCTTTAGTTTTGTTTGCTTCAGCAATAACAGGTGCAGCTGGGGGTGCGGCTGGTGGACCTGTAGGGGCCTTTTTGGCAGGTGCCTTTGGTGCTGAGTTTGGTAAAATGGTTTCTAAGGAAACCAAAATTGATATTATAGTTACACCAGCAGTTACAATTATTGTGGGCTGTTTAGTAGGAACTTTAGTTGGTCCAGGGGTAGATGCCATAATGAGTGGCTTTGGAACTTTAATTATGAGAGCAACAGAAATGCATCCTATACCTATGGGCATTATTATTGCTGTTTTAATGGGTATGGCGTTAACCCTACCAATAAGTAGTGCTTCAATTGGCATTATGTTGAGTTTAAGTGGTATTGCCGCAGGAGCTGCTACCGTAGGTTGTGCGGCTCAAATGGTAGGTTTTGCAGTAATGAGCTTTAAAGAAAACGGCTGGGGGGGTTTATTTGCACAGGGGTTAGGTACCTCAATGCTTCAAATGCCAAATATCGTTAAAAACTGGAAGGTATGGATTCCACCAACTTTAGCGGGAGCAATTATAGGCCCATTGGCTACTACTGTTTTTAAAATGCAAAACATACCTATAGGCTCTGGTATGGGTACTAGTGGTTTAGTAGGCCAGTTTGGTACTGTTACAGCCATGGAGGCAGCAGGTTTAGGTGGAGTAAAAATGTATTTAGCCATAATTCTGCTACACTTTATTTTACCAGCAGTAATAACCTTGTTAATTGCAGGCTTTATGCGTAAAAAGAATATGATTAAAGAGAATGATTTAAAACTAGAGTTATAGTTGTTTTAACTAAAAAAAGTTCAATTTAATAGATATCTGTTTAAGAGCGACCTATGGGTTGTTCTTTTTTATAGTATGAAAACAACATAACAATATACCTAAAGATTAAGTAATATATGACAGCTTTATGTCTTATTAGCTATGTTACAATATTTGCATAATTATTAAAGGAGAGGATTATAATTTGTACTGTATTTAGGCATGTTAGAAAATATTATAGAGAGTGTAGATTAATAGGTAGAAGTACTGCTTGTACAAAAAATGGAGATGAACAAACAAAACTGTGGAAAACTTGTTTAAATGATGATACTTTTCAACAACTTGAGGATTTGCCGTTAATTTATAAACAGTATGTCGCATATGCTTATAATTTTAGGGAAGATGGTAGTTATGATTATCTAATAGGAATGCTGCATGAAGCTAATACTGCTGTACCTCAGGGTTATACATATATAGATATCATAAAAAAGAGAATGTATGGTATAAAGCTAAAAACTAGTTGTTATAGTATGGAGCAATTAAACAGTTATTTAAGCCAGGCCTTAAATGATAGCTGCTATAAGCTACACCCTAACTATAATTGTTCTTTGCAAATTTTTACTAAAAATAGCTTAATAAAGTATTACAATAATAATGGAAAAACCCTAAGTCTTGAGCACTATAAACCTTGTGTGAATAGAGTTGTTGATTACTACAAGCATAATAATGAAGATATGGTGTATGGCAAAATTATGGTTTTACATAATGCTCTTTTAAAACACAAAGTTGCAAAAAAAGATATGGATTATATATTACAAGGTGCTGGAAAACTTAAAAAAGCCCAAAAAAATCTAAAAAAGATAATTTATCTTATTTTATGAAACAAGCAATGGATAGAATGGATGAATTATTTAGCAAAGAAAAAAAGAAAGAAATTAGAGAGAGTTGTTCATGTTGTTTAGGTGGAAAAAGGCTGGCTTTGTCTCAAGCCATAGCTAAAGATTACATAACTTTAGATGAACGAATAGAGGCAGCAAATAATACCCCTGAGGTTTTTGCTTATAGTGTAAAAAAAGAAATAGATAATTCTATAACAGTTCAGTTTTTTCCTGACAACAGAGAAAAGTATTCATGCCCTTGTATCAATGTAATAGATGAGCCAATTTCTAAAACATATTGTATGTGTTGTGGTGGGCATATTAAACACCATTTGCAAATAGCCTTAGATAATAAACTAGATTGTACAATAGTAAGTTCACCTTTAATGTCAAAAGGTAAAGATCCCTGTAAAATGAGTTTTAAAATAATTGAGTAGCAAGGGCTGTGTCCATTAAAAATAATTATTTACCAATTTCGATCTAAAAACTAAAAAAACTATAATAGGATATCATTGCATTTATCACGATACTTTTAACAGTGTTAATAATAGTTTCACTAATGCGATACACGCACTTAATTTTAGGTAACTAGTAGCTATTATTCCTTGTATATAATCGTACTAAAGTAAATACTATTTACTAAATTAGTTTTCTTATTTTAGCTACTATGAGAGCCAAACCAGGTATTCCTACTTGAATAAAGGGAGCATATAGAGGATAAAATTCAGTGAATTTCACATTATCCATTACATTTTGAAATTGAAAATTTGCTATAAATAAGATAAATATTGCAACAGGTATTATTACATCTTGGTACTTATTCATGTTAAGCAATTCACTAAGTCCTTTACAGGAGCACCATAGAAGCACGGAGCATTTTATGAAGCCCATTGTTAACAGGTTGAAAAATATTATTACTTCAAGTCGAGTTATTACGTTACCTATATTAATAAGCCTTACCGCCTGTGCTGAAGGATATGTTGCTATTGTAGACCTAATGCCAAGTACTGCAATATTTCTTAAAACTGCTACTAGTATTATTAATCCACCATACATAACACCTTTTATAACAGAGCTGCGCACTTTTTTACTATTTTTAACAAGTGGAAAAATCATTAAAAAAACAACTGTTTCACCAAACGGAAAACTAGCAGCACCATGACTAGCTAATAATAAGTCTTTTAGTTTAACCTCAAAAAAGGGTTTAAAATACATTATTTTCATATCTTTATATAGTAAAATTACAGTAATAGCTACTGCTGTAAAAGTTAGGGGCACTAATACTTGACTATTGCGACCTATTACTCCAATGCCATATAAAGTAGCATATACTGTGGTAGCCAATACAGCAATACCAATAGCCATTATAGGTGTTGTTATCATCATAGTAGTGCTAATAAAATCCATAAAGTTTCTTAAAACTAAGGAACATAAATGAATACAGTACAATACGAATATTGAAAAAAATATGGTACCCAAAAATTTACCAAAAATTTTTTTTAAGATTTCAAAGTAACTTTTCATGTTAAATTTTTGAGATAAATTGGTAAATATTAGTATAAAAATTATACCTTCTAGCAGCCCTAAAATAATAGCCATCCAAGCTTTACTAGCTAAATCTCTACCTGGAGGTAAAACCAAACTACTACCAATAGTAAAACCAATTACAGTAAAGGTTAGCTGAGAATTAGAGATTTTTTCTTGTTTAAGCTTTATGAAAATCACTCCTCTTTATATTTAGTAGTAATTCGGCCATGACTTTTTATTTCAACTTTTACATCTATTTCATATTTCAGTTGTGAAAAAGTATGACTCCAATTTTTCTCAATTTTCTTCCATTGTTTTGGATAATTGGCGTGAATATATTCTCCAAATCCAAAAATATCTGCATTATAATAATTTGCTTTATTTATGGCTTTCATTGCTGTTTCTTTTATGTGTTCTTCTTGCATACGTATAAGCTCTTTTTCGGTTACATTTTTTGTGCTTTTTAAGTTATTACCTAAGTTAGTATGGGCTTCTAAAGATATTTCAACCACTATATCCTCTTTAAAGTTAAATTTTAACTTAGAATTTGTGTCGATTATCTCAAATGCTATTAATATATCTTTTTCTTTATCTTCAATATTAATAATGCCACTTTTAAGCTTGTTGGTTATCCACAAATAACCTCGAGTTTCTTCGGAATTAAGGTTACCCACATAGCGATTATTTTTTATTATAGCTGTATCAGATAAATATGAGTGACCAGCTTCATCTAGCTTAACAATAGGGGCTATGGGTGATGTTGTTTTAGATAACATGGCTAAGGTTATATCTGATATCCTAATAGGTACAACCTTGCCAGAGGGCTTAAAATTGCTTACCAAACTACCTAAATCCTGAGACTGAATACTATCAAGTCCACCCTTACTATGTAGTATTTCGGAGGCTGTATTTTCAGCAATTAATATGTAATCTAGGGTACGACTTTCGGTATCTCTTCTAAAGTTTTCTAATAGTCCCTTTGGGTTGCTTTGGGCTGCCTTTTTACCTAAAATAATTACTTGATTATGAGCAAAGTAGAGTTTTCTACTGGCGTGTAGCGAGGCATTACGGATAGCATCAAAAACTGTTTTACCACTTTCTTCTATAATAAACACTTTTTTATCTTCATTTGATTCACCTTGACTTGTAGAATTTTGAGGTTTTAACATTTGAAAAGTTAATATTATTTCATTATTTTCGTTAATATCAATACCAAAGCCCTTTACTAGTGTTATTTTATCTAGTTCGGTATAATCCCAGCAGCCAGTAGTACTTAAAAGCACAATTATACATAGTAATAAAATTAGTTTTTTAACTTTGAACATAATAAAACCTACCTTAATTTTCTTGTTTGTTAAACTGTTTAGTAGTCTCTACGGGTTTTATGGTTTTGGCTTTAGATGGTGCTTTACTTAAAATATCTCTGAATAAAGTATCATCTATATCAGTAGTTATTATAGGGGCAATAGGGGTTAAATAAGGCACCCCAAATGAGGTTAAGGTAGATAAGTAGGTTAGTATAAATAATACACCTACAGCAATGCCTAAAGCCCCTAAAACAGTTGCTAGTATTAAAAGCACAACTCTTAAAATGGTCATAGATTCTATAAGTTTAATTGCCGCATAGCTCGAAACAACCGATAAACCTACAATAATTACCTCAGGATCTCCTATTAATCCAGAGGCTACTGCTGCCTCACCTAGTACTAAAGCCCCCACAATACTAACAGCTTGACCAATTTGCCTTGGTAAGCCAACGCTTGCTTGGTTTAATATTTCAGCAATAAAAAGCATAATTAAGATTGATATTGGTGAAGGAAACGGGGTTCCTTCCATAGCTTGCTGAATAGTTTTTAGCAGAGGTGCTGGCAACATCTCCATATGATAAGAGGTAACCGCAACATAAATTGCCGGTAGAGTAGTGCTAATTAAAAAGCTAATAAACCTAATAGCCCTTAAAATACTGGTGTAATAGGATGGTCCAACATAGTAGTCAGCAGGGTGCTGAAAAGACTCTATAAATACCTTAGGGGCTGTTAATACTATAGGAGTACCGTCTATAATAATAGCCACTCTACCTTCCAGTAATTTAGAGGCTACAACATCGGGTCTTTCCGTATATGATATTGTTGAAAACATGGATAGAGGTGAATCACTTATTAACTCCTCAATGTAGCCTGATTCTAAAATTATATCTGCTTTTATTTCTTTTATTCTTTTTTTAACTTCATGCAAAATAGCAGGGTGAACATAACCCTTAAGGTAGGCTATAACAACATCCGTACGGGTTTGTTTGCCAATTATAAAGCTTTCAAAGGTTAGCTTTGTGTTTCTTATAGCCCTTCTTATTAGGGTTGTATTAATACGAAGGGTTTCGGTAAATCCTTGGTGGGGGCCTCTTATAGTAACATCTGTTTTTGTATCTTCAACACCCCTTGTTGGCCAGTCTTTACTACCAATAAAAAAGGATTTATTATAACCGTCTACTAACAAGATAGAGTCACCAGCTAACAAGGTATCTAGGCTATCATTTAACGACTCGAGTCTGGCTACTTGACTGTTTGTTAATACATAAGACTCAACAAAGCTATAATAGTCTTGCTGGGGATCTTTAGAGCTATAATTATATTCTATAATAGGCTTTATAACTGTTTGTTGTATGCGATCTTCGCTTACTAATCCTTCTATATAAATTAAAGCAAAATTAAGGCTATGCTCAATAGTAATATTGCATGAAAATTCTCTCACAATAACGTCATTACTATAGCTAAAGGATTTTGTTATAGTTTTAATGTTTTCTGCTAAATTAGTTGTTAATTGTTCATTTAAGTATTTGCTTTTTATTTCTGAACCATTTTGTTGAACTAATCTCCAAATATTTAAGGCTTTGCGTACCCACCTAAACATTGTTATCACCTCTCGCGTTTATAGTTCCCCTTTATGGTTTAGCTATACAGTTTATTTGAGTTTAGGCTTTAATAAAATGTAAAAATAATAGCTGTTTTTTTATAATAATAGTATATTTAAATAATTACTGTTGACAACAACTGTTAATAAGTATTAGAATGATAATATCAAAAAGATAATAACAAGGAAGTGGTTAAGTTGAACACTGTAAACAGTGTTAAGATTCAACAAAATACTCTTTCAATAGATCTTTTAGCTTTAACGGTGGCAGATGAAGAAAACACAAATTATCGCAAACTGCCCGAAAAAGTTATGCGTATTTTAATGGTTAAAAAGAAAGATAGCGATGAATGGAGACTGCCTGGTGATTTTGTTGGCTTTAATGAAGACTTAGAATCATTTGCGATAGAGCAGTTACATAACGAGGCCAATACTGACGATATTTACTTAGAGCAGTTGTATACATGGGGAGATGTATATCGAGAGCCTTATACTAGTACGGTTAGTTTATCGTACATGGCTTTAGTTAATAGTGAAAAAATAAACAACTCTCTAACTAGCAATGGGGAAATAAGAGCATGGTTTACTGTTAGCTTAAGATTAAAACAGGAGCAAAAGGATATTCATGAGCATAGTCATACCGAAAAATCTTTATATCAGTTAACCCTTTACAATAACAATACAAAGCTTAGTGCAATGTTAAAAATCAATAAAACTTTTCAAGGGAATATAACAAAATACCGTAGAGAAATTATTAACAGCGACGGTATTGCTTACGATCACGCCCGAATTATTGGTTATGGAATTGAACGCATTAGAAATAAAGTTATGTATACAGATATTGCTTTTAGCTTAATGTCGGAGTTATTTACTTTAACAGAATTACAAAAAGTGTATGAAGTAATTTTAGATACAGAGTTACTAAAGGCTAATTTTAGAAGAAAAATTGCTAATATGGTAATAGAAACTAATAGGCAAAGAAAAAGTGCAGGTCATCGACCTAGTAAATTGTATAAGTATAATTCTAAATGGCATGATAGCTTTGGGTAGAATGGAGGATATATGAAACTCATTAAAAAAGATTTGTTGCTTAAGTGTAGCCAAGAAAAGCTTGCTGAGATATACGATGTTTTTGAGAAAAAACCCTTATTAGATTTAGCCAGCCTTAATGCTAACGAAACAGCTTTAATTATTGTGGATTTAATAAATGGTTTTACCAAAGAGGGTGCCTTAAAAAGCCCAAGAGTAAAGTCCTTAATTCCTGCAATAAGAGACCTAAGCCAAAAGTGTATAAAAGAGGGAATACCTATACTTGCTTTTGCAGATAGCCATAGTGTGGACTCGCCTGAGTTTTTAAGTTACCCAGTTCATTGTTTGGCAGAAACGAGTGAAGCCCAGGTTGTAAATGAAATAAAAGAACTTGGTGAGTTTAAGGTAGTAACCAAAAATTCAACCAATGGTTTTTTAGAGCCTGTTTTTCAGCAATGGTTAAAGCAAAATGCTCAAATAAAAAACTTTATTGTAGTAGGAGATTGCACAGATATTTGCATAGAGCAGTTTTCGCTTACTTTAAAGTGTAACTTTAATAGACTGAACAGCCAATCAAGAATAATAGTGCCAATTAATCTGGTAGATACCTTTGATTTGGGTTTACACTATGCCGAACTAATGAATATTATGGCGTTGTTATTTATGCAAAATAGTGGAATTGAATTGGTAAGTGAAGTGGTGTAGTAATTTTACATGTAAAATTGCTAATGTATATTAAATGGTATACAATATACAAGATTTACTCTAAAGGATAATTAGATAGAAATGGGGACAAAATTATGGACAAAAAAAAGTTATCTTTATTATTAGATTTTTATGAGTTAACCATGGCAAATGGTTACTTAAAAAATGGTTATAAAGATAAGGTTGTTTACTTTGATATGTTTTTCCGCAAGGTGCCCGATGGTGGAGGATTTGCAATATTAGCTGGCATTGCTCAGGTTTTACAATACCTAAGTAATTTAAGATTTTCTATTGAGGATATTAATTATTTAGAGAAAAAAAATATTTTTAGCCCAGATTTTATTGAGTATTTACGTAACTTTAAGTTTACTTGTGATGTATGGGCAATTAAAGAGGGAACCCCTATATTTCCAAACGAGCCTTTAGTAACTGTAAGGGGTCCAATTATGCAAGCCCAATTAATCGAAACTATGATTTTATTATCTGTAAATCACCAAAGTTTAATTACTACAAAAGCAAACAGAATTGTAAGAGCAGCCAAAAAACGTACTGTAGTAGAGTTTGGTTCACGTCGAGCTCAGGGTTATGATGGGGCTATTTATGGTGCTAGAGCTGCCTATATTGGTGGCTGCAGTGGTACTTCTTGTACTGTTGCTGAAAAAGAGTTTGGAGTACCTGCATCAGGAACTATGGCTCATAGTTGGATTCAAGCTTTTCCAAATGAGTATGAGGCATTTAAAGCCTATGCTCAAACCTACCCCAATAACTGTACATTATTAATAGATACCTATAGTGTTTTAAACTCTGGCTTACCCAATGCTATTAAAGTATTTAAAGAGGTATTATTACCTTTAGGTATAAAACCAAAAGGGGTAAGGTTAGATAGTGGAGATTTAACCTATTTATCTAAAAAAGTAAGAGAGATTTTAGACCAAGAAGGATTTAAAGATTGTGCAATTGTTGCCTCTAATTCTTTAGATGAATATGTAATCAAAGATTTATTAATACAGGGTGCTAAAATTGATATGTTTGGGGTAGGTGAACGCCTAATTACCTCAAAATCTGAGCCTGTATTTGGGGGAGTTTATAAGCTAGCTGCCGTAGAAGAAAATGGCGTAATTGACCCTCGTATTAAGTTAAGTGAAAATGTGCAAAAAATAAATAACCCTGGCTTTAAGCAGGTTTGGAGACTATATAATAAAAGAAATGGCAAAGCAATTGCCGATGTTATAACTATGCATGATGAGGTCATTGATGATAACAAGCCTTACGAAATTTTTCACCCTCAGCATACCTGGAAACGCAAAGTAGTTAAAAACTTTGTAGCAAAAAAACTACTAGTAAAAGTATTTGAGCAAGGCATACAAGTTTATAAAAGTCCAAGCACCAAAGAAATCCGTGATTATTGCCTAGAGCAAATGAATACCCTGTGGGAAGAAGTAAAGCGTTTTGAGAATCCCCATAAATACTATGTAGATTTATCTCAAAAACTTTGGGACATGAAACATGATTTATTAGCTAAGTTGTCGAGTAAAAAAATAGATTAATAAAACCTTAACTAATCAAAAGAGCAGATTCTTTGTTAAAAGAATCTGCTCTTTATATATTTTATTTTAACCCTAAAAGGTATTTAAAATCATTAAAATTGCTATCTCCATTTAGCTCTAACTCTGTAATGTTTTTTAAACCTTTTAACACCTTTAAATTGCTTATATTCTTCCTTGTTAAGCTTAGCCTTTTAAGTTTAGGTAATTGACTTAATATAGCTATATCTTCTACGTTAGTATCCTCTAAATAAAGAGCTTCTAAATTAGTTAAATTGGTCAAAAAACTAAGGTCTTTTACTGCTGTTTTGTTTAAAGATAGCTCTTTTAAGCTAGTTAAATCGCTTAAAACATTAAAATTAGTTATGGGGGTATCATCTAGGTCTAAATAATTAAGTTTTTTTAAATCCTTAAGGCAGTTTATATCTGTTACTTCTGTGCCTGCTAAAGTAAGTCTTTCTAAAGTTGTTAACTTTGCTAATGGTTTTAGGTCGTTAACATTTGTATAACTTAAAACTAATAGCTCAAGCTTATTTAGGCTTGCTAAAGCTTCAATGTCATTTATATCATTAATATAGAGCCTTAATTCTCTTAGATTGTGTAGGTTTTGTACAGGTGTTATATCTGTAAACTTATTTTCACCCAAATCTAAATTCTCTAGGTTTTTCAACTCACCGATAAGTGTAAGGTCAGTTATATCACTATGTTCTAACCAGAGATGCTTTAAGTTTGTTAAATATTGAATACCATCTATATTTTCTATTCCTTCAAAAGGGTAATCTATTTTTTCAACCCTTTTTAAGTCCTCAAAACTTAAATCCTGTTTATAATTCTTTAGCGAAAATCTAATAACATCTTCTAATCTTGAATCAGAGAATTGATAACCACCTATTTTTTCAGTCATATCTCTGTTTTGCTTATCTATAACTAATGTCATGGGTTTGCTTAGCTTATTTAAGGCAGTGTAATCTATAATATTGTTTCCGTATAAAAAAATCTTATCTAATTTAGATAGGCTACTTAAATAACTAATGTCGGTTATATTGTTAAATCTTAAATCAAGTATTTCAAGGTTTTTTAAACGTTCAATACCCTTAATGCTATTTATGTTTTTATTGTCAAAATATAACTGAGTTATTTTTAAAAAATCTTCTTCTAAAAGCTTTTCATTTGGTTTACCCAGTTTTTTTCGTATTAATTGCTCAAAGTTTTCATCGTCAAAAAATGAGGGTTTAGCTGAATTACAGGCTGCTAAGCTAACAAGCAATATTATAAATAAAAATATAATAAGAGTTTTTTTCATTAATAATCCTCCTATGTATGTTTGAGCTATGTGAGGTAGCTTATTTCAACCCTAAGAGGTATTTAAAATCATTAAAATTGCTATCTCCATTTAGCTCTAACTCTGTAATGTTTTTTAAACCTTTTAACACCTTTAAATTGCTTATATTCTTTCTTGTTAAGCTTAGCCTTTTAAGTTTAGGTAATTGACTTAATATAGCTATATCTTCTACGTTAGTATCCTCTAAATAAAGAGCTTCTAAATTAGTTAAACTGGTCAAAAAACTAAGGTCTTTTACGGCTGTTTTGTTTAAAGAAAGCTCTTTTAAGCTAGTTAAGGTACTTAAACCGCTAAAATCTGTTATTAGTGTACCGTCTAGGTCTAAATATTTTAGTTTTCTTAAATCCTTAAGGCAGTTTATATCTGTTACTTCAGTACCTACTAAGGTAAGTGTTTCTAAAGCTGTTAAGTTTGCTAATGGCTTTAGGTCGCTCACATTTGTATAACTTAAAACTAAAAGCTTAAGCTTTTTAAGGGTTGATATAGCACTAATATCACTTATGTTGTTAATATAGAGCCTTAATTCTGTTAGGTTTTTCAAATTTTGTAAGGGCATTATATTTGTAAATTTACTCTCACCCAAGTCTAAATACTCTAGGTTCTTTAATTCTCCAATATGATTTAGTTCAGTTATATCACTGTATTCAAGACTAAGATACTTTAGGTTTGTTAGATACTGAATACCGTCTAGGTTTGCTATGCTTGAGTATTGTATATCTATTTTTTCAACCATCTTTAAGTCATCAAAAGTAAGCTTTTGACTATGTGGTATGTTTATTGAAGTTTTAATAGCCTCTTCTAAGGCAGAATCAGAAAACTGATAGCCACCTATTTCTTCAGATATAGCTCTATTTTTTTTATCGATAACTAAGATTATAAGCTTGTTCAAATTATTTAAAGGACTGTAATCCGTAATATTGTTACCATGTAATTTTAATCGGTCTAATTTATTTAAATTTCTTAAGAAGCTAATATCTGCAACATTATTATTACTCAAATCCAAAACTTCTAAATTTTTAAATAGTTCAATACCCTTTATGCTATTTATGTTTTTATTGTCTAAATATAATTGAGTTATTTTTAAAAAATCTTCTTCTAAAATTTCTTCAGTAGGCTTTCCTAATTTTTTTCGGATTAACATCTCAAAGTTTTCATCGTCAAAAAATGAGGGTTTGGCTGAATTACAGGCAGTTAAATTAATTAGAAGTGTTATAAATAAGAATATAATAAGAGTTTTTTTCATTAATAATCCTCCTATGTAGTTTGTTGACAAAAAAACGTTGTAACTATAATATAAATATAATACCATATATTATAAATTTAGTATACATGTGTGAATATCAAGAAATATAGGGTAATTAAAAATGGGGGATTATATTTTATGAAGAGGTTTTTTATTTTGATAGTGTTATTGTTTACAGTGCTATTGTGTCCTATTGCAAATGCTAATCAACATATTGATCAAACATTATTTTTAACTGATTTTAATAAATCAGCAAACTCAGATATTAAATATTGGGCTCAAAATTTTGATACGTCATATGGTAAAGTTGGTGTTGAATGGTCTGAAAATAACATAATAGATGAGTCCAAATTAATCAAAGATTATGGATGTGGTTTGGCAAGTGCTGCGATGGTGCTATACCCACAGAAAGGAGAGATCTTTGATAAAAGATTAGGGGTTACTGCTAGTGTTGTAGCAGATCCATACTCAATGTATGTTGCAAATGGAAATAGTACATATGTAAATTGGAGTTTTAAAAATTATGAAGATAAGTGGTTAAGAATAGATTTGGAGGGAATGTCTGAAGGTTTGAAAGCTAATGTAATAGCATATTATATTGAGAAAGGCCACAATCCAATTGGCTATTGGAATTATTATTGTAACTATGATAAAAAGCAAAGAATGCATTTTATTGTTTTTTTATCTCATAGAATTGATGTTAATCCACTTCCTCCGAATTTTTTGAGTTTAATACCTAAAAGTGCTTTTTCTATTGAAAATTCATCTGATTGCATAATGGATCAAATCAATATTTCTCCATATAATTATGAAACCAGAGGAATTATTGCACCAGTTCCAGATGGAACGTATGCAGATAAGTTTAAGATTCATGATCCTTATAATCTCTCTGATAGAGGTGGTCCAGACATATATTTTAAAGATAATGTTCATCATGCCATTTTTGATAGATTAAAATCAATAAGAATTCTTATTAAAGAATAAAACTATATCAAACCCCACTTAACCATAATTAAGTGGGGTAAATTATATGTTTTATTTACTTTTTACTTCAATCCATCTGCCACACCACATCTACGTGGGTCAACGGTTGTACATAGTTTACCATCTTTATCAAGATAACAGCATTGGAATGAACCCATGTGCCAGTCCCAAACGCTATTTAGGCGTACATTAACACCCATAGAGTAAAGCTTACTAATTACCTCATCTTTAATTCTATTTTCTATTACGAGGCTATTATCGTCGAATAAGGAATACATTCTAGGGGCACTTATTGCCTCATAAGGTTCCATGCCAAAGAATATTAAGTTACATAAAGCCTGGGCTTGAGTATGTGGTGGCGAACCAGGTGTACCTAGCTGTAAAATGGGTTTACCATCTTTTAATACCATAGTATTGCCCATAATTAAACGCTGACGAGCGTTTTTAACTAGTTTAATATCCATCATTTTAAAGCTATTGGTAGATGAATGGTTGCCTATCATGGGCACCCCACCAATAACCATTCCTGGAATACCTCCACCCTGGAGGGTATTCATCATTTGCACCCAATTACCGTTTTCATCAACTATACTAAGCTCACAGCTACCCGATTTTTCATTGTTTTTTAACTGATAATTAGGCAAACCAGCGGCATTAGCCATGCTACCTTTAGCAGTTAATTTCATATGCTCTGTTAAATCTATTTTAGGCATATTTGATTTTATAAGTTTGGCAATATACTCATGGTAAGTTGCATCGGTAAATACTGAACGGTCTGTATCGGCCACTACAGGGTCACTTATATATCCTGTCATAAGATTAGCAATTCTTAAGGTATGTGCCATAAAGTACAGGTGTTCTGCTGAGTAGGGTTCATACTCACTAATATTTAACTTATCTAAGACCCCAAGCACAAAGGCTATTTGTAAACCCTGTTGTTGAGGTGGAGCTAAAGCAACTATTTCGTAGTCTTTAATTTTAAATCTAATTGGTTCTATCCAACGTGGTTCATTTTTTTGCATATCTTCTAAATTAATTTTCCAGCCTAGCTCATTGGCTTTAGCTACAAACTCCTTAGCCCAATCACCTTTTATCATGTAATCTGGTCCTTCGGCAGCTACCTTTTTTAGGGTTTTTGCCAATTCAGGTTTTTTAAACTTTTCACCAACACGTGGAAAATAGCCGTTTTGATAAAAGTGATTACGACCCTCTTCAAAGTAGTTAAACATCATACGAGCAGGTAAGGTTGCCTCTAATTCAAACTGCGAAACATGATTACCTTCTTCTGCCCAATAAATAGCCTCTTCGCAAAGTTTACTCCAAGGCATAGAGCCAAACTTTTCATGGACAGCTTTTAATCCCTTCATAAAGCCTGGTATACAGGAATGAACTGGACCAGCAGCATAACCAGCCTGTTGATTAGGTATTGGCCTATGCAATGGCAAGTTTTCTGGATAAGTTCCAGCACTATCTAGCTGATAGTATTTACCAGTTTTGGATTCATAGTATAAAAAGGTTACTGCTCCGGCATGGTTTGTCATAAACGGTTCAATTGTTGCTTGTAATAAACAACCTGCAATTGCAGCGTCTACAGCATTTCCTCCTGCCTTTAATATATTTAATAACGAGTAAGTAACAACAGCATTGTCAGTACTAACAGCAGATTTAACATTTTTAACAGTTTGTTTAGGTCCTGGTTGCCATTTTAGCTCTGATAAATTTATCTCTCTTGGATTTAACATTTTTAAGCCTCCCCTAAATTAAAATTACTTCAATAATCTAAAAGTTCTGTACTCTAATTCATTATCCTTCTTTATTATTAATTATAATTACACAGTAATTGTGGTATTATATGTGGTGTATTAATTGAATTAAAATAGTGAGGATAAGTATGAAGCAAAAAGTATCATTAAGCATAAAACATATCATAGAGAAAAGTAGGGTAATGTTAGCACCTATGGCAGGCACTACTGATTTTAGTTATCGAGAATTAGTGCGAGAGATGAGTGAAGGTTTAATCTTTACGGAAATGATTAGTGCTAAAGCCCTTGTTTATGGTGACAAAAAAACCAGATCCCTTTTACGCTTTAATAATAATCAGCGACCAATAGGGGTTCAATTATTTGGATCAGAGCCAGATTTTATGGCTAAAGCCACTAAAATTGTAGCTGACGAGTTAAATCCCGACGTTATTGATATAAATATGGGCTGCCCAGTTCCTAAAATAGTTAATAATGGTGAAGGCAGTGCTTTAATGCGTAAGCCAACATTAGCTGCTGAAATAGTATCAGCCATGAGTGAAGCAGTTAGGATTCCTATAACTGTAAAAATGAGAGCAGGATTTAATCATAGAGAATTAAATGCTGCTTTATTAGCCCAAAAAGTAGTAAAAGCTGGAGCTAAAATGATAAGTGTTCATGGCCGAACAAGAGAGCAGTATTATAATGGTAAAGCTGATTGGAGTATTATAAAGCAAGTAAAAGAGGCAGTAAATGTACCTGTAGTGGGAAATGGAGATATATTTACACCCTATGATGCAGTTAACATGTTTAATGAAACTAATTGTGATGCTGTTATGATTGCCAGAGGAGCTCAGGGTAACCCTTGGCTATTTTCACAAGTAGAAAGCTACTTAAAAACAGGGAAATTTCACGAGCCTAGTACTCTCGATAAATTAACTATCATGAAAAAACATTTAAAATTAGCTGTTGAAGATAAAGGTGAGTATACAGCAGTTAGAGAAATGAGAAGTCATTTAGCTTGGTATGTTAAGGGAATGCCTCATTCGGCTTCATTTCGACAACGTTTGTTTCAAGAAACATGTTATGATGAAGTGTGCAAAATGTTAGATAATTTTGTTTTGAACTTTGTCCCTGATAATATCAATAATTAATTTAGGTAATATAACATAGTATTTACTAAGCAGTCAGTAGTTAAGGTAGCTTATTTATTAATTTAAGGTGTTTTAATACTTGAATTAGGGGGTAAATACTATGAGGATATATCTACAACTTAAAACATGGCAGGATGTAGAACAGTATTATCCAGTCCTAAAATATTTTCCAAATAAGATAAAAAAATTTGTCGCCAATAGGTGGCTAAAGCCTCTTAATATACCCTGGCAGAATGGCCCTAAGCTATTTGTATTACCAATTTGCAGAGACAGTAAATTTAAATATAATTTTAAAGATTGTATTGTTTTACCGCAAGATGAGGCAAATAGTGAAAATAGCTTGATTACAACACTTTTAATTGATATACTACCTCAGTTAGCTAAACAGACAAATTTACAATTTAAACAAGATGTATTATTAGTTAATGGTTTAGAGAGTGTGGCCGATGTTAGGTATTTAAAAAGGTTAGTTAAACCATGGAGATATATTATTATTAATGGTGATAATAAATTAAAGATTAAGTGGTGGCAACAGTTTTGCATTAGAGAGACAGGACAGGTACTGCTTGAAAACAATAATGATTATATTGCTTGTATATGTAGCAAAGAGTTTATGCCCCAGCTTAAGCAAGAATTAGCGCCAAAGTTAATAGTAGTAAGTGAAAAAAATGTTGTGGTAAAAATGAACAACATAGCAAGTGAGTTTAGGCTCAAGATTAACAAGAATTTTCCCAGTATTTTATATAAGCAGTATGGGGAGTACTTACCAACAGTACTGGTAAACGAGTGGTTAAAAGAGTTGGGTATTTACCACCAAAGCTTATCTAGTTGGTATGAGATTATTCGGTTACAGTTAGGTACTGTAGTGGTCACAAAGTGGGTAAATGACTTAGTTTTAATTGAAATTGTTAAAACAGATTAAAAAACATAAATAAATCCAATTAAGCAATTACTTAAAAGTATTTTGCAGGAATAAATATTAGTGTTTTTTTGTTATGATATTTACTAAGCTGCTTTTGTTGACTTTACAGTAATTGACAAGTATAATCCACATTAAGCCGAATAGTTTAAATTGGTTATAACAACAGTAATAATTACATTTTTTTGTTGTTAATTTTAATAATTTGGAGGGTGTTAATATATGAGCACCAAAGCAGTTTTATTAACCATTGAGGGTAAAGAAGCGTTAGAACAAGAATTAAAGAATTTAAAGTCAGTAAAACGTCAAGAAATTTCTGCTCGAATAAAGGAAGCCATTTCATTAGGTGACTTAAGTGAAAACTCAGAATACAATGAAGCAAAACTAGAGCAAGCAGCCTGTGAAATGCGTATTTCAGAATTAGAAGAAACATTAACCAGAGTTGAAATCATTCAAATGAATGAGAATAAAGATGTAGTGTCTTTAGGTACAAGAATTGTATTAAGAGATATAGAGTATAATGAAGATGAGGAGTATATAATTGTTGGATCAGCTGAAGCTAATCCACGTAAAGGTAGAATTTCAAACGAATCACCTGTTGGTCAAGCTGTAATAGGCAAGAAAAAAGGTGATATTATTGAAGTTAGTGTACCTGTAGGTACTATTAAATACGAAATAGTCGACATTAAATAGAAAAGTGGGGGAATCACCTTGCAGCAAGAAAATATTCAAAGTCAAAATGAATTATTACAAGTAAGAAGAGACAAGCTTAATAAGCTAAAAGAGATGGGATTTGACCCATTTGGTGAAACCAATGCTAAGTATGAGGTTGCAAATTCAGCAGCAGAAATTAATGATAATTTTGAGCAATATGAGGGCAAAGAAGTTTCTGTAGCTGGTAGATTAATGACAATGCGAGGTCAGGGTAAAGCTGGCTTCGCTAATATACAAGACTTAACCGGTAAAATTCAAATTTATGTGCGTAAAGATGTTGTTGGAGAAGAGCAGTTTGCCATTTTTAAACTGCTTGATATTGGTGACATAATAGGTGTTATTGGGGAAGTTTTTAAAACAAAAAAGGTGAAATTAGTTTAAGAGTAAAACAATTAACCCTTTTAACTAAGTCATTAAGACCATTGCCTGATAAATGGCATGGTTTAAAAGATGTAGATACTCGATATCGTAAACGTTACATTGACTTAATAACTAACCAAGATGTAATGAATACCTTTATAGCGCGTAGTAAAATTATTCAGGAAATTCGTAATTATTTAAATGAGCGTGGCTTTTTAGAAGTTGAAACACCATCTATGCATGCACATGCAACTGGTGCAACTGCTCGTCCATTTATTACTCACCATAATACTTTAGATATGCAAATGGTATTACGAGTTGAAACAGAGCTTTATTTAAAGCGATTAATTGTCGGTGGAATGGAAAAGGTTTATGAAATTGGTCGTATCTTTAGAAACGAAGGTATTTCTACCCGTCATAATCCTGAGTTTACAAGTATTGAACTCTATTGGGCATACCATGACTATCATGATATTATGAAGTTAACAGAAGATATGGTTGTTCATGTAGCTCAAAAAGTAAGTGGCTCAAGTAAACTAATGTGTGAAGGCAAAGAGTTAGATTTTACTGCTCCCTGGAATAGAATGACTATGGTAGAGGCTGTTAAAAAGTATGCTAACATAGACTTTAATTCTTTTAGTACTGATCAAGAAGCACGTGATGCAGCTAAATCTGTAAACGTTGTTATAAAAGATAATATGACATGGGGACAAGTATTAAATACAGTTTTTGAAGAAAAATGCGAAGAGCATTTAATTCAACCCGTATTTATTTATGATTATCCTGTAGAGGTTTCACCATTAGCAAAAAGAAAACTAAACGATAGTCGCTTAACAGCTAGATTTGAGGCATTTGCCAATGGACGTGAGTTGGGTAATGCATTTTCTGAGTTAAACGACCCCGATGATCAAAGACAAAGATTCATTGATCAGTTAAAAGAGCGTGAGCAAGAAGATAGACCAGAAAAACATGTGTTAGATACTGATTATGTAGAGGCGCTTGAAATAGGCTTGCCTCCAACTGGTGGTTTAGGAATTGGTATAGATAGATTAATAATGTTATTAACAGATTCTGCTTCTATAAGAGATGTTATTTTATTCCCTACTATGCGTCCACGTGAAGAGTAAATAAGTAATAAGTTTATACTATGTTTTAACAAAAATAAGAGTAAATTATTATGGGGCTCTCATAACAAGTGCCCCTATAATTTATTATATATTAAATAATTATAAAAAAGGGAGTTAGGATATGGTTAGTATATTGGCATTTTTGATTGGTGCTGTTATTATTTATGGTGTAACTGCAAAACCATCGTTTTTATGGAATAATTATAAAGTTGTAAGACTTAGAAAAACTGTTGGTGATAGTGCAGCGCAAAAAATACATATTGTAATAGGTGTTATATTTATTGTTATTGGAATTGTTAAGTTGTTTAGTTAAAGTGTTATTTAAGTTGGGAGTATAGCTTATGTTATTAGGAGTTTTTTTAGTTTTAGTAGGTTTATTTTGTTGGTTTGCAGCCCTAACTAAAGTAAGTTTTTTTTGGGAGTCTCGTAAAGCTAAAAATCTAAGAAAAATTATTGGTGATGCGGGAGCAAGAATTTTGTATTTGGTTTTAGGTTTAGTAATAATTGGTAGTGGAATCTTTTTAGGTGGTATGAAAGTTTATGAGTCTCGTGCTGACAAGCTTTATGATCAGGGAAGTTACCAAGAGGGATTAGATATCTATTATAAACTTCATAGTTACTTAAAAGATGATATTAATTATATGAACGGGATAGCTTTTGGAAATTTTATGTTAGAAAACTATGAAGAATCACAGAAATATGCAGAATTATCTGTTTCTAAAAATAAAAAAGAAAATCAAGATGCTAATGTTTTGTTAGCTTGGTCTTTGGCTCGTCAAAATAAGCTTGATGAGGCGATAGCTGCTTTAAAGCATTATTTACAAGAGCAGCCAGAGTCTGGATTTATTTATTCAGAGTTAGGCAACCTTTATTATATCAATAATCAGCTTGAAGAGTCTGCTGATAATTATAAAAAAGCAATTGAGTTTGATGCTGATAATGGTAAAAATTATTTAAATCTTGCTGAGGTTTATTATAAAGACAAAAAATATCAAGAAGAAATTGCTGTTTATAATAAAATGATAGAAAATAGTATTGAGGTTATTAATGTAGAGCATGATGATACCTACAAAACAGTTTATTATAATATAGGGGTTTCCTACTATAAGATTGAAAATTATGAAAAATCAGAAGAGAGCTTTAGTAAATCTTTAGAATTAGATAATGGTAATGCAGATTGTTGGTATTTTTTAGCTAGTAGTCAGGCAGTATTAAAGAAGAAACCGGCTGAGGTTTTAAAGTCTTTAGAAGAATGTTTTAAGTTGAATAAAGAGTATGTAGAAGTAGTAAAAACAGATGCAGACTTTTCAACTATGTTACAATACCCACAAATAATAGCCTTAATTGAGGAATATTCCAAAAAATAAATTTTCTATATAAAAGAGAATTATAGAGGGTGAAACACATAAAACTTGTGATTCACCTTCTTTTTTATATAAAATCTTATAGCTTACGTTTTAAAAGTTTTTTTGCTCTATCACTTTTACTAAGATAATTCATATTAACTAACATGTAATAAATGGTTGGTATTAAACCACCCTTGACAATTGGCTCTAAAATTGCATATTTATAACCCCAAAAATTATTATAAGCTATCAAAACACCCCATAAAACACACAATACAAATAAAAATCCTATAGATCCAATTATTCTATCGTGTAAGTAGGTTAAAGGATTTGAGTAATTAAACAATGGAAGTTTAAAAATATACTTACCTATAAAATCTCCTATAAAAAATATAGCAAATACTTGAAAAAGACAGTTTAAAATATAGGGTACTTTAATAACATTAGAAAATAGTAAAAAGACTAATTGACTACAAATAACTAAAATTACAAATAAAATACATGGTTTTGCTTTCATCAATTACACGCTCCAAACTTAATTTTATTAAGAATTTTATAACTGCTTACTAAAACAATATTCCTGTTATTAATATATTCAATTTAAATCGAATATATTATTCTATTAATATAATAATATTTATTTACGTCATAGTCAAATAAATATTAAAGTAAAAAATGGGCTTTCACTGTAGTGAAAGCCCATTTAAAAGTTATATTTCCATAATTATTGGTAAAATCATTGGTCTTCTTCCTGTTTGCTCATATAAATAGTTTTGTAATACCTGTCTCATTCTATTTTTTAGTGGCGCCCAATCAGTTATGCCCGAGGCTAGCTGATCTTCCAGAGCTAGACGCACCTTATGAGCTGCCTCATCAAGTAAATCTTCTGATTCTTTAACATATACAAACCCACGAGTAACTATTGTTGGACCACTTAAAATTTGTCGAGATTGTTTATTAATTGCAACTACAGATGTTAGTACTCCATATTGAGCTAACATATGGCGATCTCTTAATACAACTTTACCAACATCCCCAATGCCTCTTCCATCTATTAAAATTCTACCTGATTCAACAGTATCTGATACTAATGCTTCTTTTTCGTTCATTACTAATACATCGCCATTATTGAGCATAAAAATATTATTTGGATCAATACCTAAACTAGTTGCAATTAGTCTATAGGCATTTTTATGCTGATATTCGCCATGAAACGGTATTACATACTTGGGCTTTACCAAGTGTAACATCATTTTTAGCTCCTCAGCACTGGCGTGACCAGATACATGTACCTGAGCATCTCTTGTAGTAATAACGGTGGCTCCATTATATGTTAAAGCATTAATGATTCTATTAACTAGTTTTTCGTTGCCTGGAATAGGGCTGCTTGACATAATTACTGTGTCGTGAGTTCCAATTTTTATTTGAGCATGTCTATTAAAGGCCATTCTAGTAAGTGCCGCTAAAGGCTCACCTTGACTACCTGTTGAAATGATTAGTATTTTTTCTGGTGGATATAAATCTGTATCCTCAGTTTCAATATAGGTATTAGGGGGAATATCTAAGTAGCCTAATTCGTTTGATATCCTTACATTATTAACCATGCTTCTGCCAATAACAGCAACTTTACGATCGTGTTTATGAGCTAGTTGAAATATTTGCTGTATTCTATGAATATTAGAAGCAAAGGTAGCCATTATTATTCTATTTGTAGTATTTCTAATAATATTATCAAGAACATCACCCACTACTTTTTCGGATGGAGTATAACCAGAATGAATAGCGTTTGTTACATCACAAAACAAGGCCAATACTCCTGTGTCTCCATAGTCTGCTAGTCGATGATAGTCTGTAACATTGCCGTCTACAGGGGTTTGATCAAATTTAAAGTCACCTGTGTGTAGAATAATACCAGCAGGGGTATTTATGGCTAAGGCAGCACCATCTGGAATACTGTGATTAACACGAATAAACTCAATTGCAAAAGATCCTGCTCCAATAACATCGCCAATTTCAACAACATTTAAGGTATAGTTTGTAATATCGTAATCCTTTAGCTTACATTCAACTAAACCTAGGGTCAGTTTTGTTCCATAAACAGGAACATTAATTTCTTGTAATAAATAAGAAATAGCTCCTATATGATCTTCATGTCCATGGGTTAAAAATATGGCTTTCACTAAATTACGATTTTCTATTAAATACGTCATGTCGGGAATAACATAGTCTATTCCTAATAATTCATCGTCAGGAAACATGATACCCGCATCGATAACGATAATATCATCTTGATATCGAAGGGCATACATATTTTTTCCTATTTCATTTACTCCACCTAATGGAATAAATAAAATGTTATTTTTACTATTCATATATTTTCTCCTAATTCTTGTTAGGGTTGCTCTTTCTTCTTTAGCATAACCCTATTTCTAACTATTGATTAAAAAATTTAAAAGATATATTTTGGTAGACAAAAAATTGTCCATATCAAAAAAGCCGGTAAGTACTGCTTACCGGAAAATGAAATATAACCCGTATCCTTTAATACATTGCATACAGTATATCATAAGCAAGTATCTACGTACAGTACGAAGGAATTTACCACTTTGGCTAGAAGTATAGCTACTAAATTATATGAATAGGAGGCAATACAATGTTCTTATCAACTTTAAATATGCATAAATTTATTAAATTTCAAGAAACGGTCAATACCGTTATAATACCTATTGGTACCTTTGAGGCTCATGGACCACATTGTCCGTTAGGAACTGATTTTATAATACCTAATAAATTAGTTGAAAATATCAACAATGAATTAGATGATAAAATTTTTGTAGCACCTACAGTTAATTATGGTAGCTCTTGGGGTTTAGGTGTTTTTCCTGGTACTGTTAATATAAGTAATGAAACAATGGCTTGTTATATAGAGGAAATAGGAAATGGATTTTTAACATGGGGAATCGATAATATTGTACTATTAAACGGGCACGGTGGTAATGGTCCTGCATTAAGGATAGCTGCTCAACATATGGCAGACCATGGTGCAAACGTGCTTGTTGTTAATTGGTGGTCTGATTATATGTCGGATATATTAGAGATATGTGAAAGCCGTGGACATGCAGGTGAGGATGAGACATCTGTAATGTTAGCAATTACCCCAGAGTTTGTTGACATGCAATATGCGCCAACAAACAAAAATGAAACAATTGGTAAAATATACACTGCTGACTTGGCTTATAAAAGTATGGAGAATGCAATAACGGGGGATGCAACTAAAGCCAGTGCTGAAAAGGGACAAAAAATACTAGCTGTGGTAACTAAAAATATAATTGATTTATTACAAAGCTTTATGATAGGTAAATTTTTTAAAGAATAATTGTAAATTTTACAACTAAATTAAAATAACAAAAAAAGTAAAAATAAGTCGAACAAAATGTTAAGTGCCTAGGTCTAAGGGTTGCTTAACATTTTTTTTGATTGTTTTTGAGTTTATATATTAAAATTTGATAACAAAGCCTAAATTTTACTTGCTAAATTTGCTTTAAACCATTAAATTATAAGTAGACATATTTTGATAAAATATTACTAGATGTTCTATATTTCGCTAAGCAAATAATAAGCAAGTCAATTTAAGCTTTGATTTGTTTATTTGTGGTTTATCAATAACTGTTTTGTAAATTTTATTTTGCTTATTAAGAATAATGTTATCAACTAAGATTTAAGCCGGAGGGTTAAAAGTGCTTGTATTTAAAAATGTAGAGAAATCATATTCTAAAAATGTTAAAGCGATTGATGATCTTAGTATGAATATTAAAAAAGGAGATTTTGTATTTTTAGTTGGACCAAATGGTGCAGGTAAATCTACACTTCTTAGATTAATATCCTGTGAAGAGAGGCCTACTACTGGTTCTATTTATTTTAATGGTACCGATACCTCTCGCTTAAGATTAAGAAAAATTCCTTATATAAGAAGAAAAATGGGGATAGTGTTTCAGGATTTTAAACTGCTCCCTAACTTATCTGTGTTTGATAACATTGCCTATTCCTTACAGGTTATTGGGTTACCAAAAGATAAGGTAAATAAAAGGGTCGATGAGGTATTAAAGATAATTGAAATGACTCATCGAAAATCTGCTTATCCAAAACAGCTTTCTGGTGGTGAGCAACAGCGTACAGCTATTGGTAGAGCAATAGCCAACTGGCCTTTGCTAATTTTGGCTGATGAACCTACTGGAAATCTAGACCCAGATATGACTAGGTCTGTTATGAGCTTATTTTCACGCATAAATAATGCAGGAACAACAGTAGTGATGGCAACGCATGATAAAGATATTGTGAATAAAATGCAACGAAGAGTAATTATGATTAATAAAGGTCGACTTGTTAGAGATGATGCTAGAGGAGGATACAGCAGTGTTTTACAAAATGGGTAATCATCTTAAAACGGCATTTAGAAACCTAATTAGAAATAGCTGGATGTCGACGGCGGCTATTTCAACGGTAATGGTTTGTTTGCTAATTGCTGGTACAGTTGTGTTATTAATCTCTAATGTGAACTGCTTTGTGGATCAAGTAGAGTCTGAACTTGTGATAAAAATATTTTTAGAAGATGGAATAGCTTTAGATAGTAAGGCTTTGCTGGAAGAACGCATAAGAATACATCCAATGGTTAATGAAGTAATATATGTAGATAAAGATGCTGGGATTAATCTACTTAAACGGCAATTTGGTGATAATTCCGAGGTTTTAGATGGTTTAGATTTATATGAAATGATTCCGGATGTCTACGATATAACTGTTAAAGATTCAGCCCAAATATCTATAGTTGCAGAAGCGCTTAAAGAATTTAAAGGCATTAAAGATATCGTATACGGTAAAGAGTATATCGCAGATATAATCAATGTTACAAATGTAATAAGAATGATAGGTATAGGCTTAGCCATAGCTGTAGCTGTAGCTTCGACTTTTGTAATCTTTAATACAATAAGATTAACCGTATTAATGAGAAGTGATGAAATAACCATTATGCGATATGTTGGTGCTACAAATTGGTATATTAGATGGCCATTTATTTTAGAGGGCTGGCTCATTGGCTTGTTTGGCTCTTTAGTTGCAGGAGGCATCTTGGTTTATGCTTATAAGCAGTTTTCCTTGTGGTTTTCAGGGCTTATACAGTATGTTCAGGTTGTGCCAACAGCTACAATCAACACTCAACTTTGGGTATTTTTAGCAATTGGGGGATCATTCTTAGGTATCTTTGGTAGTACAATATCAATGAGAAAGTTTCTTAAACTTTAGTGACTAATAAAACGAAAGGAATAATAGAATGGGTAAACTAAAAAAGTTGTCAGTAATTTTAATAGTAGTATTATTAGTCATGCAAGTTACCATAACAGAGGCTAAAGATGCAGGGCAATTACAAAAGGAATTAATGGATGCAAAAAATGACTTATCAAGTCTTAAAGATAAAATTGATGCAAATGACAATAAACAAAAAGCAACTGCTTATCAGCTTAAAAAATTAAATAGTCAAATAACCGAAACTGAACGCAAAATAAATGTTTTAGAAGAAAAAATAGTTGAATTAGAAACTTCAATATCAAATAGCGAGCAAGCATTAGACCAAGAATTAGAGAATTTAAAAGAACGTGAAGATTTATTGGGTGGCCGTGTACAAGCAATTTATAAATATAGTTCTTTAAGTTATGTTTCAATATTGTTTAAATCAGAAAGTTTAGCTGACTTTTTAAGCAGATACACTATGATGCGTAAACTTATCACTGTAGATAGAGAGTTAATAAAAGAGATAAGCGATAAACGAGTGCAGCTAGAAGCAGAAAAAAAGAGTTTAGAAGAAGCTAAGCAGGCTATGGAATTACAAAGAGAAACAGTTGAGTGCCGTAGAACCGAGTATCAAACTCGTTCTGCTCAACGTAATGCCTTAATGAAGTCTTTAAAAGAAGATAAGAAAGAATTTGAAAAAGCTCTTAACGATTTAGAAGAGACCTCTAAAAAGTTAGAAAAAGAGCTACAAGCCATGGGAGAACCAAGCTCAGTTGGTACTGGTAAGTTTACTTGGCCAACTCCTGGTACAACATGGGTTACTTCGCCATTTGGTTACAGAAATCACCCTGTTACAGGTAAAAGAAGCTTCCACAGAGGTATTGATATTGGAATTGGCTATGGGAAAAATATTTATGCTTCTGATGGTGGCACAGTAGTTCACTCAGGTAGTTACGGAAACTACGGTTTAGCAGTAGTAATTAACCATGGTAATGGAAAATCTTCATTATACGCCCATAACAGCAAGCTCTTAGTTAAAAAAGGACAAGTTGTATCAAAGGGACAACTTATTTCTAAGTGTGGTATAACAGGTTTAAGTACTGGTCCACATTTACACTTTGAGATAAGAAACAATGGAACACCATCAAATCCTATGAATTATGTTAAAAAGAGATAATTCAAACTAGTAAAAATTAAGATTAACATAAACATATATAGCCTAAAATTTACAATAATGCTTGTGGATTTTAGGCTATTATTTTATTTAAAGTAATTTACCTAACTCTTTAAAGCTTAAAAATTTTACTATAAAACACATTGGATATAATACTTGACAGCAAACACTAGTTTGTGTATAGTCAAAAGACTATAGCATGTGAGGTTAAACATGTATTTGTGTAGCAGTAAAAGATTTTTGTAGTTTTTTGATATACTTAATATAGTAAATGGAGCAGGAGGGGATTATATGAGTGAGAATAAATTTAAGTTGGTTTCGCAGTATACACCTAAAGGAGATCAACCAAATGCCATTAATGAGTTAGCAAATGGCCTAAATGATGGTTTAAAACATCAGGTTTTATTGGGTGTAACAGGCTCAGGTAAAACTTATACTATAGCAAATGTAATAGAAAAAGTTCAGAGACCAACCTTGGTTTTAGCTCATAATAAAACCCTAGCCGCTCAACTATGTAGTGAATTTAAAGAGTTTTTTCCTAATAATGCGGTAGAGTATTTTGTTAGTTATTATGATTATTATCAGCCAGAGGCCTATGTTCCTAGCACTGATACCTATATTGAAAAAGATGCCTCAATTAACGATGAAATAGATAAACTTCGTCACTCAGCCACCTCTGCATTATCTGAGCGAAGAGATGTAATTATTGTAGCCTCAATATCATGCATTTACGGTCTTGGTTCCCCCGAGTACTATTATAAATTAGCCTTGTCTTTAAGGCCTGGTATGGTACGCAGTAGAGATGAAATATTGCGTCATTTGGTAGACATTCAATATACTAGAAACGATATGAATTTTCAGCGTGGTACCTTTAGAGTACGGGGCGATATTTTAGAGGTTTTTCCTGCTTCTAATAACGAAATAGCTATTAGAGTAGAGTTTTGGGGTGATGAAATAGAGCGTATAACCGAAATTAATAGCCTAACAGGTGAAATAATGGCAGACCGTAATCACGTTGCCATTTACCCTAAGTCTCACTTTGTAACCTCCGAAGAAAATATAGAGCGTGCTGCTATTGATATAGAGGCAGAATTAGAAGTGCAGCTTAAAAATATGAGAGATGCTGGCAAGTTGTTAGAGGCACAAAGACTCGAGCAAAGAACTCGCTATGATTTAGAGATGATAAGAGAGCTAGGTTTTTGCAAAGGTATAGAGAACTACTCACGCCATTTAGATGGTCGAAAAGAGGGTGATCCTTCTTATACACTTATAGACTATTTTCCTGATGATTTTTTAATGGTAGTTGATGAGTCTCATGTGTCTATGCCGCAAGCAAGGGGTATGTACTTTGGAGACAGATCACGTAAAATGACTCTAGTAGACCATGGCTTTAGGTTGCCAAGTGCTGTAGACAATAGGCCATTAAAATTTGAAGAGTTGGTGGAAAGACTAAAACAAGTCATTTATGTATCAGCCACACCGGGGCCTTATGAATTAGAGAAAAAGCAAAAACTTGTAGAGCAAATAATTAGACCAACAGGATTAATTGATCCTATGATAGAGGTTCGACCAATTGATGGTCAAATAGATGATTTATATAGTGAAATACTAAAAACTATTGCTAAAGAAGAACGGGTATTAGTCACAACTCTCACAAAACGAATGGCTGAAGATTTAACAGACTACTTTAAAGAGCAAGGTTTACGAGTGAAATATCTCCACCATGATATAGATGCTATTGAACGTATGGAGCTAATTAGAGACTTAAGAGTTGGTGCTTATGACATTTTAATTGGTATAAACCTCTTAAGAGAGGGGCTAGACATACCAGAGGTTTCTTTAGTAACAATATTAGATGCCGATAAAGAAGGCTTTTTAAGGTCGGAGACCTCCTTAGTGCAAACTATTGGTAGGGCAGCCCGAAACTCTAATGGTAAGGTTATAATGTATGCCGATCGAATGACTGGCTCAATGGAACGAGCAATTAATGAAACTAATCGTCGGCGTAATATTCAGGTTAACTACAATCAAGAGCATAATATCACTCCTCAAACAATTAAAAAGTCAGTAAGGGGTTTGTTAAAGGTTTCAAAAGTAGCAGAGGAGCAAGCTGATTACCTTTCTACTAAGAGCATAAAGCGCTTAAGTCGTTTGGATGCTAAACAGTTAATAATGAACTTAGAGCAAGAGATGTTACAGGCAGCTAAAGAACTAGAGTTTGAAAAAGCCTCGGAGCTTAGAGATTTAATTAGGGATATTAAGAAGAGAAAAAAACTCAGATAACAATAAGCACGATACGAGACTTCTGAAAAATAAGTAGTAGGATAAAAAGCCAAAACGGATCAACTGCAAATTGTTTTGGTACTAAGATATAAGGTGTTAGATAAAATCTAAAGTTGGAGGTTAATTATGAAAAAATGGTATAATGAGGAATACGAATGGGAAATTGAGGTGGTAGGATTTCTTCGTAGTGAACACACGGAGCGTTATTGTCGAAACGGCGAAGAAATCGGAGATAAATATACCTGTACCTATGGGTGTCCTGTAAATGCAGATGGGCAGGGTATCTGCTCCAAAGTAATGATGATGATGTACCCAATTATGGAGGCTGTTAGAAGTGGTGGAGATTTAGAGAACGTTGGCGGAAATAGTAAATACAGCAAGGATATTGTATGTCCAGATGGCTGTGTTAGGTTTAGACTAACAGCAAAAAACCTTGGTAATGAGAATTTTTATAAAGGTAAGTTTTTCGATTAAATTGATTTTTTTTATGTTCAGTTTATAAGGTGAAATACTAAAAGAAGAATCACAGTTTGAAGTGAGGGTACACATGAGTAATGATTTTATTAACTTAACAACAGATAACCTTTTTGATGAGCATTTATGTTGCATTATTCGCAGCAAAAAGTTTCATCAAGGTATTGACTCAAAGCGACAATGGCTTGCTGACCGACTAAATGAAGGACATGTCTTTAGAAAGTTAAATGCAAGAGCTACAGTTTTTATTGAATATGCTCCCCTAGAAACTGCTTGGGTTCCCATAACTGGTGATAACTATTATTATGTGTATTGTTTATGGGTTTCTGGTAGTTACAAAGGAAAAGGATATGCAAAATCACTGATGCAGTACTGTATAGCTGATGCCAAAGAAAAGGGTAAATCAGGCATTTGTATGTTAGGAGCAAAAAGGCAAAAATCATGGCTTTCTAACCAATCGTTTGCAAAAAAGTTTGCTTTTGAGGTTGTTGATACTACAGATTATGGATATGAGTTGCTGGCACTGTCTCTTGATGGATCAGAGCCAAGGTTTGCACAGAATGTTAAAAACCAAGAAATCGAAAGTGAAGAACTAACAATTTATTATGATATGCAATGCCCATATGTTTATCAAAATATCGAGATGATAAAACAGTATTGTGAAATAAATAACGTTCCTGTATCTTTAATTCAGGTGGATACGCTCCAAAAAGCAAAGCAGTTACCTTGTGTTTTTAATAACTGGGCTGTGTTTTATAAAGGTAAATTTGAGACAGTAAACTTGTTGTTAGATGTTAAAACTTTAAAGAGAATACTAAAAAAATAAAAATTTAGTATTTTGGGCTTTTACATAATTATTGAACTGTATTCAATAGCGGAAATAGGAATTAACAAATTAAGACATAAATAAAGGAACGCGTTAGCCGATTATGGTTACCCGCGTTCTTTTCCGTATGAGGTGTTGTTTTATAATCTGTTACTAATTTAAGGCTATACTATTTAAGCCTTGCATTTGTGCACTTTTACCTTGTTTGTTTGGTTTTAAACCCAACATATTTACGCAATGTTAAAATAATATTTTAAACAATGCTTGTCACATCTGTTTTTTTTATCTATAATAAGAATATTGCATAAAGCGAATGTATGTTCGATAAATTAACAAGTTAATTATAGATAATTTTATCATATCTAAAATTGATGTGGAGGTATGTTTAGTGGCTCAAAAAAAAATTGTAATAAGGGGTGCTCGTGAGCATAACTTAAAAAACATAGATGTTGAAATACCGCGTGATAACTTGGTTGTTATTACAGGATTAAGTGGCTCAGGTAAGAGCTCTTTGGCTTTTGATACTATTTACGCCGAGGGTCAAAGGCGTTATGTTGAGTCTTTATCTGCTTATGCTCGGCAGTTTTTAGGACAAATGAAAAAGCCAGATGTTGATTCTATTGAAGGATTGTCACCAGCCATATCAATTGATCAAAAAACAACCAGCAGAAACCCCAGATCTACAGTGGGAACTGTAACTGAAATTTACGATTATTTAAGACTTTTATATGCCCGTATTGGAGTTCCACATTGTCCTAATGGTCATGGACCAATAACTCAGCAAACAGTTCAACAAATAGTAGATAAAATATTAAAAATCCCCGAGCAAACTAGGTTTCAGGTGTTAGCGCCAGTAGTAAGAGGAAAAAAGGGACAGCACTTAAATCTGTTAGCTGATTTAAGGCGAGAGGGTTATGTAAGGGTACGTATAGATAAAAAGGTATACCAACTGGAAGAAGAAATAGTTTTAGAGAAAAACAAAAAACACAACATAGCAGTTATTGTTGACAGATTAGTTATTAAGGATGGCATAAAGCAGCGGTTAACAGACTCTCTTGAAACGGCCTTAAAACTAGGTAATGATTTAGTGATAATAGACGTAATAGATCAAGAAGAACAGCTTTATAGCACCAGATATGCATGCCCTCATTGTGGATTTAGCTTGGGTGAACTTGAGCCTCGGATGTTTTCATTTAACAGCCCCTTTGGAGCTTGTAGTGAGTGTAGCGGTTTAGGTTATAAAAGAGAGGTTGACCCTAATAAGGTTATTTTAGATGATAGTCTATCAATTAATGAGGGAGCTATAACCCCGTGGAACCTAAAGAATACAAATTATTATCCCCAACTACTGAAGGGTGTTAAAAAAACCTTTGGCATAGACTTAAATAAACCGTGGAAAGAGCTTAGCGAAAAAGATAAAGATTTAATGCTTTATGGTAATAATAAAGTGAAAATTAAAATGAAATATAAGTTTATTCACGGTGGAGTAAGAAACTACGAAACTTACTTTGAAGGAGTTATTAATTATTTAGAGCGTCGCTATGAAGAGGGCTCCGAGAATAGAGAGTCACTAGAGCAGTATATGAGCTTAACTCCTTGTGCCAAGTGTAAAGGAAAAAGATTACGTAATGAGAGTTTAGCTGTGTTAGTAGATAAATATAACATTGCAGATATAACTAATTTATCAATAAAAAAAGCTCTTAAAGCCTTTAATGAATTTAATTTGACTGAGAAACAAGAGTTTATCGGTAATCAAATTATTAAGGAGATTAAAGCACGGCTTAATTTTTTAAATAACGTTGGTTTAGATTATTTAACTCTAAGTAGAAAAGCAGGAACTTTATCTGGTGGTGAGGCTCAGCGAATTAGGCTAGCAACCCAAATAGGATCTGGCTTAACAGGAGTTGTATATATTTTAGACGAACCTAGTATTGGTTTACATCAACGAGATAATAGCCGGTTAATTCAAACCCTAAAAAGGCTAAAAAATCTTGGTAATACCTTAATAATAGTAGAGCATGACGAAGAAACCATGCAAGAAGCGGATTATATAATTGATATTGGTCCAAGAGCTGGTTTGCATGGTGGAGAGATTATTGCAGCAGGAACCCTTGATGAAATAAAAAAGATTGAGGGTTCAATAACTGGTCAGTATTTATCAGGAAAAATGCAAATTACCACACCTAGCGAGAGAAGACAACCTAATGGTAAATGGCTTACTGTTGTAGGTGCAAGTGAAAATAACCTTAAAGATATTGATGTTAGTATTCCTCTAGGATTATTCACCTGCGTAACTGGGGTATCTGGCTCAGGCAAATCGTCGTTAGTTAATCAAATACTGTATAAATCATTGTCTCGTAATTTAAACAGAAGCAAATTGTTTCCTGGCAAACATATTAGTATTGAGGGTTTAGAATATTTAGACAAGGTAATTGAAATAGATCAGTCTCCCATTGGCAGAACACCCAGAAGTAATCCTGCAACCTATACCAAAACATTTGATATAATTAGGGATCTTTATGCAGAAACCTCATTAGCTAAAATGAGGGGTTATAAAAAAGGTCGCTTTAGCTTTAATATAAAAGGTGGTCGCTGCGAGGCTTGTAAAGGTGATGGCATAATTAAAATTGAGATGCATTTTTTACCAGATGTATATGTACCTTGTGAGGTTTGTGGAGGAAAACGTTATAATAGAGAGGCTCTTCAAGTTTTATATAAAGATAAGTCAATAGCAGATGTGTTAGAAATGACCGTAGATCAAGCTTTAGAGTTCTTTAAAAATGTTCCTCGTATTGCTAAAAAGCTGCAAACATTACAGGATGTTGGCTTAGGCTATCTTCATTTAGGTCAACCTGCTACCCAATTGTCTGGTGGTGAGGCTCAGCGTATTAAACTAGCCACTGAACTAAGCAAACGAGCAACGGGAAAAACTATTTATATTTTGGACGAGCCAACAACTGGTTTGCATATGGATGATATATCTAAGTTATTGACTGTTTTACAAAGACTAGCTGATGGTGGTAATACAGTGGTAGTGATAGAGCATAATTTAGATGTTATTAAATGTGCAGATTATATTATAGATCTAGGCCCAGAGGGTGGAGAGAATGGTGGTTTAATTATAGCCACAGGTACACCTGAGCAGGTAGCTAATATAGAGCACTCTTATACCGGCCAATTTCTTAAAAAAATACTAAAGTAATAATATTTAGGGGGCGCTTATTTGAATGAGCTGTCCCCTTTATAATTAAAAGTGTTATAATTAAAATTGATATTACTAGAATAGCTAGGAGCTAAATAAATGAGTCAGCTAATTAGAGATAAACTAAAACTTTTACCAGACATGCCTGGTTCCTATATAATGAAAAATTGTGATGGCAAAATCATATATGTAGGTAAGGCCGTTAATCTTAAAAATAGAGTACGCTCCTATTTTAATTCTTTTCATAGCCATGACCCCAAAACTCAAGAGTTAGTATCTAATATATATGACTTTGAGTATATTGTTACAGATACCGAGATAGAGGCGTTGGTGCTTGAAAGTATTTTAATTCAAAAACATCAACCCAAATACAATATCCGTATACCTGATAATAAACACTTTTTATATATTAAAATTAATAAAAATCTGCTTTATCCTCGCTTAGAGTCAGCTTATAAAGTAAGTAAAGATAAATCAACTTATTTTGGGCCTTTTCCAAATTCATGGGCAGTTCGAAACTTAGTTGATGTGCTTAGTAAAGTATTTAAGCTAAGAACCTGTAAAAAGGTAATAACAACAGATAAAAAAGATAGAGCTTGTTTAAAATACCATATAAAATTATGTTTAGGTCCTTGTATTAAAGCCATAAATGTTGAGGATTATCATGCTAGGTTAGAGAAAGCTATAAGATATTTAAACGGTGAAGAGCGTGAAATAATAAATGAATTAACATCAGAAATGGATAATGCTGCCCAAAATTTGCAATTCGAAAAAGCGGCCAGAATTAGAGACAATATAAAAAGCCTGTCAAAAGTTTTAGAAAAACAGAAAATAGTATCGGGAAAAGGTGAAAATTCTGATATTATATCTTTAGCCAGAGGTGTAGAGGACGTATGCACTATAGTTATGTTTATGCGTGATGGTCATATTGTGGGTAGAGATATAAATGTTATAGAGGGTGGAGTAGAAAAGCGTTCTGAGGATATTTTAACTGCCTTTGTAAAACAGTACTATGTATTAGATACCTTTATACCCCGTAATATAATTGTTGACGGCGAAATATATGACCAACAATTGTTAGAAGAATGGCTTACAGATAAAAAGAAAAGCAAAGTATATATTCATATACCTCAACGAGGCGATAAAAAAAGACTAGCATTAATGGCTCGTAAAAATGCAATGCTTGCCGTTGAGGAGCGCTGGAAACAAAGGGGCAGTCATGATGATATTCGCCAAGGAACAATGAGTGAACTAGCTCACTTCTTAAAGTTGCCAACAACACCCAAAAGAATAGAATGTTACGATATATCTAATACTCAGGGTCAACAAAGTGTTGGTTCTATGGTAGTATTTATAGATGGACAGGCTGCAAAAAAACATTACAGAAGATTTAGAATAAAAACAGTAGAGGGTCCAGATGATTTTTCTAGTTTAAAAGAGGTTTTGGAGAGAAGATTAAAAAAACTCAACTCAAACGATTTATCTTTTGGTCAAACTCCCGATCTAATAATTATAGATGGTGGTATGGGGCAACTTAGCTCAGTAATGACTATTGTTCAAAAACTATCCGCTACCGATATAACTATAGTGAGTTTGGCGAAAAGAGAAGAGCTAATATATAGACCAGGTAGTAAAATACCCATAGAGTTGCCAAGGCAGTCTCGAAGCCTTTATTTGGTACAAAGAATAAGAGACGAGGCGCATAGATTTGCTATTGAGTATCATAGAAATCTTAGGTCTAAAAGGCAAAAAAGCAGTACGCTGCTTAAAATTCAAGGCATAAGTACTGTTAGGCAACGAAACTTAATGAAAGAGTTTGGCAGCATAAAATCAATCTCTAAAGCTAGTGTTAAACAGCTCTTAGAAGTTAAGTCAATGAACAAAGCTGCGGCAAACGCAGTTTATCAATATTTTAATGGTTCTAAAAAAGAGAGAGGTGAGTAGTATGGCTGATGGTTTTAAAATAAGAAGTGGTGTAAAAAGAGATAATGTAACCTGCATTCCTAACGAGATTTGGGATTTATATTTACCCCATATTGGAGGCATAGGTGTTTTAGTTTACACCTTTTTTTATAGATTAGTTAGTCAAAGAAATAAAGTAGATTTTGAGTACATGGCTAATGAATTACAGTTACATTACGAAGATGTGTTTAAAGCTATTGGATCCTTAGTAGAGATTGAGTTGATTGAGTTTACAGGTACTGCTAATACTACCTTAAAAATCAATGACCCCAAAGATAAAGATCAGTTTCACAGATATATGCAATCTCGTAAGGCAAGTAGGAGTACAAGAGCTGAAGACAATAAAAAGCGGGAAGAGCTTGAAATACAACATCGTAATGATAGTATTTATAATATTGCAGAAAAAGAATATGGCAGGCCTCTTCGTTCTTCTGAATTTAGAACTTTAGCTTCATTAGAAGATGATTTCTCACGAGATTTAATTGTAGAGGCAATAGCAAGGTCAGTTTTAAATCAAGCTTTTAATCTACAGTATGTTCAGAGTATTCTTCATAATTGGAAGCTAAAGGGTATAAAAACATTGAGTGATGTGCAATTTGATGATGAAAATTACAAAAAACGCAAAAGTAGTAAAAGCAATAAAAGTAATAAAAGTAAAAAAACAACTCCATTGGTTAAAAAAAGTTCGAATGATAAATCGTTATCCAGTATGTATGATGAAAGAATGAAAAAACAAGGCTTAAAAAAATAAAATTCAGGTGATTTAAATGATTATTCCTAGTGGAGAAAAAAAGACCCAAAACTATAATAAGGCATATGAACGAGCCCAGTTTTGGTATAACAAGTACCCCAAGCTTGAAAGGCTTGATACTCAAATTGCCGACACCTTGTTATCGTTTAGTAATAATAATTCAAATGAAGTTGTTACAAAACTAAAAACAATTCAGGCAGAACATCAAGATTTTTTGGCAAAACACAAAATTCCCAAAGACTATAAATCACCAAAGTTTGAGTGTGAGAAATGTCAGGATAGCGGATGGGTTGAGGAAGTAGATTATCGAGCTAGTAAACTATATGGTTATGAAATTAAGAGAGTTGTAAAATGCAATTGTTTAGTTAAAGCACAAAAGCAAATGCTTATAAATAATTATTTTAAGGCGTCATGTTTAACACCCATAATGAAAAAACAAACCTTTAATAGGTTTAGACTAGATGTATATAGTGATATAGAATTTGAACATGAACATTCCCATAGGCAATTAATGCATTCTAATTTATTGGTGGCTCAAGATTTTGTAAAAAAAATGTATAAGGTTTCTAATGGAGTATTAGGATTTGATGTTAAAGGCTTGTATCTAGAAGGTAATCCTGGGGTTGGAAAAACTTTTTTATGTTCAGCAATAGCTAATAGCTTACTTAAAAGAAACGTACCGGTATTGTATTTGCCATTTGTAGATTTTATGCAACAGCTTAGAGGAACTATCAGCGATAATCGCAAAAAAGTAGACGAGTATATTGAGGCAGCTAGAGAAGTAGATGTTCTGATACTTGACGATTTAGGAGCAGAAAGCATTACAGACTTTTCTCAAGAGGTTTTGTTTTCTATCATTAATTACCGAACTAGTTGTTTAAATAAACCCATAATAATTTCAAGCAATTATACAATAAAAGAATTAAGAAACAGTATATACCATGCTAGAATAGCCTCTCGAATTCAAAAACACTCGGATATTTTACACTGTGTCGGAGATGATTTACGGGAGATAATTAAATAGATTAGTGCAAAATTGGCTATGCTACAGTAGAAGAGACTGTAATAGCCTTTTTTATTACCTAAATAAAGATATTGTAAGTAAATATTGATATTTTAAATATTTAAATTAAAAATATGTTGACATTGTTTAAAAACATTAATATAATTAATGTAAAGATTAATATTATTAATAAAGATAATGAATGGTGGTGTTACTATGTATGATGCTCCTGGTAAGTGCCCAGTGTGTGATAATAATTTGAGTGTAGCAGTTTTGAAATGTAATAGGTGTAAAACTGAATTAAGTGGTAGTTTTAAGCTAAGTAAATTCTGCCAATTAGATGATGAAATGAAAGAATTTGTAGAGGTATTTATTAAGTGTAGAGGTAATATTAAAGAAGTTGAAAGAGAATTGGGTATATCTTACCCAACAGTACGTAGTCGTTTAGATAAAGCTATTGAGGCATTAGGTTATAAAGTAGAAGACGAATCTACTTCAGAAAAAATAAGTGAAGCTCGTCAAGATATACTTAAAAAACTAAGTGAAGGCAAAATATCAGCAGAAGAAGCTACAAAACTTATTAAACAATTAGGTTAAGTTTATGCCAAAGAAGTTTATAAAGAATTACTACATGTTATGTGATTTAACATTAAAGGATAAGGGGAAACACTTTGTTATACCGATACCATTATTTATGTTAGATGGTGTGTTTGATTGTTGGTGGTTAATTAAGCCGTTTATGAAGTATATACCCAATAAAAATATGCATAAGTGGACATTAAAGTGGTCAAACTCATGGGATTTTGACATACAGCAAGTAGCAAATATATCAATACAGTCTGTTCGCAAAATTTGGAATGCTTTTAGGCGATGTGGTCGATTAGATTTAGTTGATATAGAAACAAATGAAGTAAAGGTTAAATTAAAATTATTTTAGTGGGAGGGTTTAGGTAATGAATAAACAAGAAGAGCGTATGCAGATATTAAAAATGATTGAAACAAAACAAATTACTTCAGAAGAAGGAATGAAGTTATTAGATGCTTTATCTGCATCTACAACTAAAAATGAATTAAAACGGGTAAACACAAATGTAGATAGAGTTTTAAAGGTTAGAGTTATTGAGAATAATGAGAACATAAAAGTTAATGTTAATATACCAATAGCATTAATAGAAGTATTAGCTGATGTAGGACTTAAGTTTTTACCGGTAGATAGATATCCTGAACTAAAACATATTGATATAAAACAGTTATTAGAATTGATTCATTCTGGTATTAATGGTAAATTAGTAGATGTTCAAGCAGGAGATGGTACTGTAGTTGAAGTATATGTAGAGTAATATTATTTATTAGGAGGTATTTATGAAAAAAAATTTTTTTGGTAAAGTTGTTGTTAATGCTCTTGCGATTTTTTTAGTAGCACGTTATTTATCATCTGGCTTTTATATTAGTAGTGTAAGTGCTGCTGTTATTGCAGGTATAGTTTTAGGATTCGTTAATTCAATAATCAGACCATTATTAATTTTAGTATCACTACCTCTTAATATAATATCTTTAGGATTATTCACATTTGTTGTGAATGGACTAATGTTACAGGTTACAGATTTTTTTGTGCCTGGAATGCAATTAAACGGCTTTATTAATTCAATATGGATTTCTATTTTAATTAGCATAATAAGTCTTATAATAAACGGTTTATTATTTAAGGAAGACTAGAGTTAGAGGGATAAATAAATGACAGTTAAGCTATTAGCTTTAGACCTAGATCATACTCTCTTAAACGACAAAAGAGAAATTGATATTAGAGATGCAGAAGCTATTAGAGCGGCGAGAGATAAGGGAGTAGCAGTTACTATTGCTACTGGCCGAATGTTCTCTGCCGCTCATAATTTTGCAAGAGATTTAAACATTGATGTGCCTATAATAACTTATCAGGGTAGTATAATTCGTAAACTAATTTCTGAAGAAGATTTACTACATTTGCGTTTAACCAATGTTGTTGCTAAAAGAGCAATTGAAATAGCTAAAAAGGCTGATGTGCATATTAATGTATATGATGGCGATAGGCTCTTTGTAAGAAAACATAATGAGCTTGTAGAGAGGTACAAAAAAGTTAATGGTATAGAGGTTATTATTAACAAAGATTTTGTAGATGATTTAAAAATTGCACCTACTAAGCTAGTTTTTATAGATAATAACTATGATAAGCTAAATATACTGCAAAAAAATATTGAGCAAAAATTTCAAAATAATTGGGATATAACAAGATCATTTCCCCATTTATTAGAATTAGGTCATAGACAAGCAACAAAAAGCAAAGCCTTAGAGTTTTTATGCAAAGAATTGGATATAAAACATCATGATATTATGGCAATTGGTGACGGAACTAATGATATAGATATGTTAAAGTGGTCAGGTATAGGAGTAGCTATGGGTAATGCTCCCCTTGAAGTAAAAAGAATTGCCGACTGGGTAACAGCAGATAATAATAACAATGGAGTAGCAATTGCTATTGAAAAGTATATATTAAATAAAAGATAGGGTTTGCTAAGCAAACCCTATTTAATACTGTAAAAGAGAATTTAGCTATTCAGTTTTAGCAAAATTAAAATTAGGATCTATTTCGCCGTTTGATTTTAGCGAATAAATACTAAAACCATATGCCTCGCATGTTTCAGCATCATAGTAAGTTATTGCTTCTGCGTTCTTAATGAAGCCCTTAGATATTTTTACACCGTTAGGATAGCTAGTTACAATAACCCATATCATCCTATCCTTAGAGATTTGGGCGTTGTAATCAAAATACTCATATTCATTAATAAATGTTTCATATGTCATTAATTCTTTGCTTTTGTAGGTTGCACCGTTCTTAAGTTTACTCTCTTCAATATAACCCTGCATTGATTCAACAGGTTTTAGATTATCGGAGTTTTCATTTGCATTTCTTATCTCTTCAACTTTACTACTCAGTATTTTTGCTTCTTGTTTAGGTAGTCTAAACATATATTCATCGTTTTGCATTTTAAGTTTATTGAATCTTGACAGCTCTTTAGCTGTACTTGGTAAGGTACTAAAATAGATAACACAACATATAACCAAAATAGTAATAGCTATTAGCTTTTTTCTATTCATATTTATTCCTCCAATAAGTTTTTAATTAAAGGTAATTCTATTGGTACTGCTATCATAACTTGCAGATATATTACATGGAGCATCATGGGTTCTATTTGGAGATAAATTACTCCAAGGTATCCATATGCGTTCTGTTGTATTATTATCATTATCATAATCATTTGTATCTATAACATAATACTTAGGGTTGCTAATTTTTGTATCCCCTATTGATTGATTGCTCTGAGCATCACTTGTTACTTCAAATCCCATGTCATGTGTTCCACCACTGGCTGGACTAACATTATCTGCAAAACTTCCAAAATACTTTGTGCCAATATAGATATCATATATTTTTTTACCATAGTAATCTACGATTGTAAAAGTATAGGTTGTTCCTGTGTTGAAGCTTCTTATTAACTTATCACAAGTATATACACCATTTACTTTTTTTGATTTAAAGAAACCATCATGATAAATACTATTTGATGTACCATCTGCTAGATTGCCTTTTTTATATCCAATCTCAAACCAATCACTAGTACTATTAACTTGGAACCACTGTTCAAAATTAATTTTATTATAAGGGTGATCATTTTCATCGTAGTCTGGATCAACAACTGGTATTTTAAATTCTCCTTTTATGCCTAAGTGGCTATCATTATTAATGCTATATAACTCATATTCTGTACCAGCTAAACTTACTTTTGCATTAATCGAAAAAATAGCTAAACAGATTAGCAGTGACATTAGCAAGATTCTTTTTAATCTCATTAAACAATTACCTCCATAATTTATTTTAATTGTAATATATTGTAATACACTACAATTAAACTTTAAACTAAGATTGCTTTTTTGTCAAAGAATAAGTATTTTAATTATTAGATGTCTAAAATATTAATAATGTTCCATAATAAGGTTTTGATTAAACAGTACTATAACAATCGCCTTTATAGTACATTGACATATCTAAAACTAACAAATATAATCAAAGTATGCCAAGCAGTAAAGTGAAAACTGAGTTGTTTGGTAACCATTTTAATAACCTAACAGCCAAGACCCATAACTGGTCTTATCTGAAAGGAAGTTAGCCATAATTAATTGAATGCTATTTTAAATAGCGTATCAGTTTACTTTTGAATACTAACTTTCGTTTTAACGGAAGTTTTTTTAGTAGGAATAGAGGTAATCCTATTAATTGTTGTTATTCACTTGAGGCAAAGCTTCCACTTAACAAGGGGAGCTTTTTTAGATTAATGCAAAATAAACATCAAAGAATATTAAAGATTACTTGTATTTTAAGTAATTAAGGCAGATTAAAATTACATAACAGCAATAAAGGTTGTTAACTAACTTCTTGGAGGATAAAAATGAGCAAACGAATAGCTATTATTGGTGCGGTACTGGAGAATCCTAAAATCTCACAAGATCAATTTAATACAGTGGTGTCTAATTTTAAAGGAATAGTAAAAGGTCGCATGGGTTTGCCAATGCCTGAGGCTGGAGTATCGGTAATTTCAATTACTATTCTGGCAACTTTAGATGAAATAAACAATCTTACTGGACGTTTAGGCAACATTAAAGACGTTACTGTTAAAACATCAATATCTAAGAAAGAGATAGTAGTATGAAAGAACTAATAACTAAGCTTTATAAAGAAAATAGCTTATCTAAAAATGAGTTGCTGCAAGTAATAAATTACAGTTTAAAAGATCCAAGCTTATTATTTGAAAAGGCATGGCAAACTGCAAGAGAATCTTATGGCGATAGTGTTTTTATAAGAGCACTAATAGAGTTCTCGAATTATTGTAAACAAAACTGTAAATACTGTGGTATCAGAAAAGATAACAAAAAGGTAGATCGTTATCATTTAAGTAAAAACGAGATTTTACTTTGTATAGATAAAGCACAAACATTAGGTTTTCATTCTTTTGTATTACAAAGTGGAGAAGATTTTAGTTTTACAGCAGAATCTTTAGTAGACATTATCAAAGAGATTAAGCAGCGTGCCCCAAATAGTGCATTGGCTCTGTCAATAGGTGAAAGAGATTATGAAACATATAAAAGGCTTAGTGATGCAGGTGGAAATAGGTTTTTACTAAGGCATGAAACCTCTAATACTCAAATTTATGATAATATGCACCCAAATTTGAGTTTTGAAAGCAGAGTTGCATGTTTAAAAAATCTCAGAAAGGCTGGCTTTGATATAGGTGCAGGTTTTTTGGTAGGTTTACCAAATCAAACAATAGCTGATTTAGTAAATGACTTACTTTTCTTAAAAGAACTTAATCCTGAGATGGTAGGAATTGGGCCCTTTATACCTCATCCCGATACACCTTTAAAAGAGTGTGAATCTGGCTCATTACCAATCACTTATATTATGTTAGCGCTTGTTAGATTATTGTTACCTTATTCACTTATTCCAGCTGCAACAGCAGTATCTACCCTTAATAGCGATGGAAGAAGTATGGCTCTTAAAGCTGGTGCAAATGTAGTTATGCCTAATTTAAGTCCTCAAACTGTAAAAGAGAAGTATGAATTATATAAAAATAAAGCAGGAAGCACTGATAGTAGCAAAAATGAACTATTAAAATCAATAAAAGTCATTAAAGAAGTTGGCTTAGTCCCAGACATGGGTCGAGGAGATCCTATATTTAAAAAAAGTTAATTAAATAATTAAAACTAGGAGAGAAGACAATGTTTATAAATCATCAATATATATATAACCTTTTAGAAAATGCCAAAACTCTTACAGATCAAGAGCTTACCCAAATACTGCGTAAAGCAGAAAATAAAGAGCCCTTAACCCATCAAGAAATAGCTAATCTATTACAAATTGAAGATAAAAATATGTTAGCTAAAATTTATAAAACTGCTGGAAAAGTGAAAAGGCAAATTTACGGTAATAGAGTAGTTGTGTTTGCTCCATTGTATATTAGTAATTATTGTGTTAATAATTGCACATATTGTGGATATCGTAGAGATAACAATTTTAACAGATCAAGATTAACAACAGAGCAAATTGAGACAGAGGTTAAAATTCTTGAAAAAATGGGTCATAAAAGAATAGCACTTGAAGCAGGAGAAGATCCAGTAAACTGTGATATAGATTACGTTTTAGATAGTATAAGTACAATATATAATACTGAAAATATTAATGGTAGAATTCGCAGAATAAATGTTAATATAGCCGCTACAACAGTAGAAGACTATAAAAGGCTAAAAGCCAAAGAAATTGGTACTTATATCTTATTCCAAGAGACCTATCATAAACCAACATATTTAAATGCTCATAAAAAGAGTATAAAAGGCGATTATGAGTATCATTTAACAGCCTTTGACCGCGCTATGGAAGCCGGTATTGATGATGTTGGAGGTGGAGTTTTATTTGGTCTGGCAGACTATAAATTTGAGGTATTAGCTTTAATGCTACACAACGATCATTTAGAAGAAAAATTTGGAGTAGGGTTCCACACTGTTTCAGTGCCTAGACTTCAAAAAGCAGAGGGTATGGATTTAGAAATGTTTCCTCATTTAGTAGATGATGATCATTTTAAAAAATTGGTTGCTATTATTCGCTTAGCAATTCCTTTTACAGGAATGATTTTGTCTACTAGAGAAAGTGCATCCTTAAGACGTGAGCTACTAAACTATGGAATTTCTCAAATTAGCGCTGGCTCTTGCACAGGTGTAGGTGGCTATAAAGAGAGTGAAATGAAAAAATCAAAAAAACAATTTGAACTAGCCGATGATAGAAGCCCCCTCGAGATACTTAAAGAATTGGTTAGTGAAGGTTTTGTACCAAGTTATTGTACTGCTTGTTATCGTAATGGACGTACAGGTGATCGATTTATGCGTTTAGCTAAATCTGGTCAAATTCAAAATGTTTGTCATCCAAATGCCTTGATGACTTTAATGGAGTTCATGTTAGATTACGGTGATGAAGAGTTACTAAAAAAAGGTGAAATTTTTATTGATAAACAGGTTGAAACCATAGAACGTGAAAAAGTAAGAAAGCTTGTAAGAGGAAATTTAGCCAGACTAAAACAAGGTGAAAGAGATCTATATATCTAGGAGTTAAAATGAGAAAAACACCTAATTCAAATAGAATTCACATTGCTGTATTTGGTAAAAGAAACGCAGGTAAATCATCTATCATAAATGCCTTAACAGGCCAAAAAGTTTCGTTGGTATCAAATATAAAAGGTACTACAACTGACCCTGTATATAAAGCTATGGAGCTGATACCGCTAGGTCCAGTATTATTTATAGATACAGCAGGGTTAGACGATGAGGGTGATTTAGGTCAGCTTAGAGTGAAAAAAACAACAAGAGTTTATCAAAAAACCGATTTTGCTTTATATATAATGGATATAAATGACATTGACTATGAGGTTTATCAAGAAGCGCAAAGAAACTTTAAACGCTTTAACATAAAACATCTCTTAGTTATAAATAAAGCAGATACAGCTAATGACCAGCAAATACTAGAGATTAAAGAGAAATATGAAAATAGTATTTTTGTTTCCGCCTCTCAACTAGTAAATATTGATAATCTTCGTGAGTCAGTTGTAAATTGTTTAAGCACCGAGATTGAAGAAGATGTTATAGTGGGTGATTTGCTGCCATATGATAGTACTGTAGTTATGGTGGTGCCCATAGACTCTGAAGCACCAAAGGGTAGAATAATTTTACCTCAGGTGCAATTAATAAGAGATTGTTTAGATCACGGTATCAAGTCTTATGTGGTAAGAGATACCGAGTTAGAGGGTGCCCTAACAGATTTAAAAAAAGTAGATTTAGTAGTTACAGATTCACAGGCATTTAAAGAAGTAGATAAAATTGTACCAAATGATATTTTACTAACATCATTTTCGATACTATTTGCCAGACATAAAGGTGATTTTAATATCCTCTTACATGGAACTAAGGCAATAGATCAGCTAAAAGAAAATAGTAGAATATTAATAGTAGAAACCTGTAGTCATAACCAAACCCATGAGGATATAGGTAGAGTAAAAATACCAAAACTATTAAGAAAACGAACTGGCAAAACCTTAAACTTTGAATTTGCTATGGGTGTAGATTTACCAAGTGATTTAGGTTCTTACAACCTTGTTATCCACTGTGGAGCCTGTATGTCAAACAAAAAGACCATGCAAAGCCGCATGTTAATGTGTCAAGAAGCAGGTGTGCCAATTACTAATTACGGTATGACTTTAGCTATGATTAATGGAATATTAGAGAGGGCTACTGAAGTATTTAATTAGATTCGTTTTAGTATACTAAAACTCACGGTTTGGGTAATTGCAAGATTGCAATTACGGTGTGGGCTTACACTATGTGTAACGCGGGGTGGAGATTGCTTTGGCAATCTGGTGTGGGCACCCTGTGGGTTGCGGTTTTTTAAGCCCACTTTGTGTTACACTCTAGCTCGATAAAATAGGTAGGGTACGCATTTTATGCGTACCGAGTAGGTCATTACGTTAACCTAAACTCTCAAGAATGGGTCAGTTGGAAATTGAAAACATTTTCCGACTGACCCTTTTATTTTTTACGTAGAATTATTACTTAAAAATAAAATAAAACAATTACCCACCCCAAATATTAAAGTGAGTATATTCCGTTTTTCTGTGGTAAACTATAGTGTACAATTATGGAGGGAGGGGTTCTCCCTCCATAAGCACCAATTTTTTAATATACTATAGTGTAATGATGCCTAAAGGGGTGGCAATATGCAAATTCCAGCTTACATAAAATTGATAATGAAAGAACTTAAAAAACATAACTATGATTCCTGGGTAGTTGGTGGGGCTGTACGAGACAGCTTGAGAGGTAAGGTACAGAGTATTTTTCAAAAACTATTCCTACAGGTATTAAACATGGTACAGAGTATTTTTTCAAAAACTATTCCTACAGGTATTAAACATGGTACAGTTACTGTAATGATAAAAAATGAGCCTGTTGAGGTAACAACGTTACGCATTGATGGTGAGTATAGTGATAATCGCAGGCCCAATGACATAAGTTTTACTGCAGATATAGAGCAGGATTTAGCTCGTCGTGATTTTACGATAAATGCAATGGCATACAATGAAGCTGAAGGTCTAGTAGATCCTTTTAACGGTCAACAAGATTTACAACTAGGTTTAATTAGGTGTGTTGGCAATGCAACTGAAAGATTTAGTGAAGATGCTTTACGGTTGTTAAGGGCAGTTAGGTTTGCAACAGTTATTGAAGGTAGCATTGAAAATAACACCTTAGAGGCAATTAAAGAGCACAGTGACAATTTAGAAAATATTAGCAGAGAGCGCATTGCCACAGAGATGGTTAAAACTTTAACTGCGAATATTCCCTCTAAAGGAATTAGATTATTATTCGAAACAAATTTAATTAAAATAGTTTTACCTGAACTTGTTAAGGCGAAGGGCTTTAATCAGCAAAATCCACACCATGATAAAACAATTTTAGAACACACCTTAAGTGTTTTAGATTGCATAGATAATACTGTAGAGTTACGTTTGGCGGCACTGTTACATGATATTGCTAAAATAAAAACATTTACCATAGATAAAAAAGGCATTGGACACTTTTATGGTCATGAAAAACTATCGTCGGAGCTAGCAGAAGTTATTCTAAAGCGCTGGTGCCAGCCGAATAAAAGAATAGACCATGTATGTAAAATTATTAAAGGGCATATGCGAACTTATGGTAGTTATAAACCAACTAAAATAAAAAAGTTTATGACTGAAATTGGGGTAGAATATCTTGATGATTTATTTAAGCTTATGGTGGCAGACAAAATAGGCAAAAAACCACCCTACGACTTTACAAAAATATATAGGCTAAAATTTATGTGTGAATCAATATTAGCTAATAAAGAACCGCTTAAAATAGTTGACCTAGCCGTAAATGGCAATGATATGATGCAACTAGGCTTAAGCGGTAAACATATTGGCACTACTTTGCAAAGGTTGTTAAACAAAGTATTAGCAGATCCTAAAAGTAATCAAAAAGATGTTTTAATTAGTACAGTTAAAAAATGGCAACAAGGATAGAGGAATAATGATAAAACTAAAAAAACTGTTACTCATCTTATTTATTTGTATTTCCTTAACTTCCTGTACCCTAGAGACAATAAATAATAAAGAGCCTCAAGATAGCTTACAAGATATAAAAGCTGAATTTCATTTTTTAAATGTTGGACAAGGAGATTGTACCTTAATTAAATTAGGAGAATATATAGTTTTAGTTGATGCTGGCCCCGATACGGCTGAGAGTTACATTATTCAATATTTAAATGATATGAAAATTAAGGACATTGATTTATTAATAGTTACTCATCCCCATGATGATCATATTGCAGCATTAGCCTCGGTATTTAAAAGCTTTAACGTTAAAAGAATAATAGATAGTGGTTATTACCACCCCAATAAATACTATAAAGCATACGAAGCAGCATTAGCTCAAGAATTATTATTAGGGGCAAAATACAGCGAAGATAAAGACCTAAAAATTGAGGTAAGTGAGGATATGTATATAGAAATTTTTGAGAATGGTGATGACTGGCAAGAGGTTAATAATCAATCTGTAGTTAGTAAAATTACTTGTGGAGAAGTAGAGCTATTATTAACTGGAGATCTTGAAAAAGAGGGAGAAAAAGCGTTAATAGATAGTGCTGTAAATATAAATGCAGATATTTTTGTTGCTGGACATCATGGTTCTATTACAGCCAACACTAAAAAATTTGTACAGTCAGTAAACCCAAAATACACTGTAATAAGTGCTGGTTTTGACAATATCTATGGTTTGCCTCATGATGAAGTCTGCGATATGTTTGAAAATCAAGGTGTTAAGATGTTTGAAACAGCCTATTATGGAACTATAGTTTTAAAAACGGATGGTAAGATTATAAAAAGAGAAAGTCTTAATGATGATTATCGCTTAGAAATAACTAAAGTTGATAAAGTAAATGAAACTGTAACCATTAAAAATAATAGTAATAAATCTCTAGACCTAAGTGATTGGTATTTATTATCTTACGCTGGTAATCAAAAATATAGTTTTCCAGAGGGTTATATCCTAAAGCCAAGAGCACAAGTTAAAATAACATCTGGAAAAAATGCTTACGAGAATGGAACAACAAGTCTTAAATGGACTACTAAAAACATCTGGAGTAATAGTAAACGTGATCCAGCTTACTTATATAATAAAGATAAAGATATGATTATTATGAAAGAATAAATATCATAGGTAAATAAGTAATTTACATTAATCTGGTAATAAAGTGATATTGTAAAAAAAGATGATAAAAAATTAAAAAAAGTGTTATAATCTATATTTTTTGTGAAGGAAAATATAGTTTTATGTCGAATAACTACATCACTAGGGTAAACTCGACTTTTGGGGCGTATTATGCACCTGCAATTATATTTTTCATTTATTTTCATAACTCCTTCCCTTCACCAAAAGAGGGTTACCCAGCGGCTTTTAGCCGCTTTTTCTTTTTTTAATGGGTGTTTTTTTACGCACGCTGTCGAGAAAAAGTTATCTCTGCGGTGTACGTAAAATTTTTTCATACATATACCTAATACTATAATCAATGCCAAATTTTATACATGTGTAGTTCATGTATGATTTTTAAAGCTGTAATAAACGCTTATTTTAAAACTTTAAGTATTATTGGTATTGAAAATATAGATAAATTTACTGAGGTGTGCAGAGTGTAATAATATTATGAGAGAAAGTAAACAAGAAAAAGTATAAAAGGCAGTGGGGATTTATACTGTAGGGTTTACTAAAACAAAGTAATTAAAGCTTTAGCGAAAGCTTACAAAGGCGTTTCTCTTATCTAGTCAAAAAGTTTAAACTATTTATATAATGGGCATATAACAGTAACTATTATAACTAATTATTTATAATCAAGAATGGAGTTATGATGTGAACAAGTTAAAAGCTACAATAAAAATAAACTCATACAAGGTTCGTAAGTACGGGTTTTTAAGCTTTATGTTAATAGTAATAGCTATTGTTTTTTACCGCTTATATATTTTAAAGCCCCAGTTTTTTATTAAGGTTGCTAAAATAGCGATTGTTGCTGTAATAGTTGTTATAGTCTGCAAATTTTTTAAGAGAAATTTCTCAAAAAAATGCCCTTTATGTGGTTCAATTATGAGTGAGTAGGATATTAGACTTTTTGATGGAGCTGTAAATAACAAAAAGACTTATCCTGCTATTGGTAAAAGAGTAATAGCTTGCGATAATTGTAAAAATGAATTGCATTTGCTCTTCTATTATGAAGATAACGTTGCCTTAATAAAACAAGATCTAGAGGGGTTTTTAAAACACAGGGTGGTTGCTAAAAATGAGTTAGCTACAAACATCAATCTTTGTTTTAGTGAAATGACAGAAAAACAGTACAAACAACTTAAACAGTCTTTTATAGATAAAGTAAATAGTCATAATAGAAAAGCTGGGTTTAACAAGAATATTAAGCAAATTAAAAAAATAGGAAGGTAAGCTGTTTAAAAAGTTATCTTTAAAATTTCATAACATTAATTAAACAGGAGGTTTTTACAGTGTCAAATTCTAAACTTAATACACCTAAACAAGTTAACCCTGTTGTTGCCAAAATAGTGTTAATTGCAATAAGTGTGTTTATTGCTTATAGATTAGCAGTTTACTCACTAAAAGTGTTTTATTGGTTAGCAGTGTTTGTAATTTTAGCCATAGTATTTTTTAATCTTTATAGAATGCTTGCCAAAAAAGTATTTAAGAAATGTCCTAATTGTAGTGAGCCTCTTGAAGACTACTACCAAACAATAAAGTTTAAAGGGGCAAAGGACATAGATACAGGAGAAACATATGAAGCTATTGCTTTAGTTCGTTATGACTGCCCTAAATGTGATGTTAGTTATTTTCAGCTAAGAATGGCAAATACTAGTTATGGTGTGGGTAAATTAAGCCCTATAAATAAAATGCGTCCAGACTTAAACGAAAGCTTAGTAGCTAAAGTAAAAATAGAAAAGAAAATAAGCAAAGAAGAGTATCGAGGTATTGTAAATGAACTGACAGCAATGGTTAATAGAAACAACAATAATGCTGGATTTAGCAAAAGTGATAAAGATATTAATTTAACAAAAACTAAAAAATAATAGGGGGTTTATTTATGTTGGCATTTATAGCCTCATCTGGCTACATTATAGGGGCTGTTTTATTTGTTGCCTTATTTATTTATTTGTATGCAAAAATGTCTTCTTATAGATGTGCAAGTTGCCATAATAAAATGATATATAAAGGAGTAACAAAAATATTTGAAGGAGCTAAAGACATAGCTGAGGATATTACGTATCCTCCAATATGGGTTCACAAATATCAATGTAACTCCTGTGGTTCTCTATATTTAAAGAATTTCGCCCCAAATGCAGGAAGATCAATTGTTGATATTTATTCAGGTGAAAAAATTAAACAGTATATTCATATTAGTGATGAAGAGGTCATAGAAAGGTTTAAAAAAAGACTACAAACGAATGACTATATTTATAGACTGTATAATGATGAGGATTTTATTGCCTGTATAGATAATCCCAAAAACATGTTAGATGCCGAAGCTAATATAGCAATAGCTATTAGTAAAGAGGCTTTTAATGAAATACTTAAACTCTCAAATCAATACATTGAAAACAATAGTAGCAAATATTAAGAAATTATTAACACTTAGTTTTACTGTTTAATAGCTAATTTTACTGGGTAAATAACATTAATAAACTATAGGAGGTATTATTAATGTTGGAGTTTATGTTTGCTGCGTTTGTTAACTCTACAGCGAATTTAGCGGTTGCTGCTACAGGTGTTGCTGGACTAATTGCCATTAGCATTGGTTTATACAAATCGTTATCTACAGTGCAAAAAGCCGAAAAATGCCCTAGATGTGGCTGGCCTATGCATGACTGTGGTTGGGTAGAGATCTTTAGCGGAGCTGTAAATAAAAATACAAACAGAAAATACCAGCCTATTGCAGTAAGAGTGCATAAGTGTGCTAAATGCAAGATTGAAAAACATGAGAAAACTAAAAAACCTGAGATTAAAGTTGGTTTATATAGGTATGATCCTAAAATTATAAAATCTAGTGACTCAAAACACTTATTAGACTACGCTAAAATGCCTATTAACTTTAAAAGGTTACATGCTAAAGAGTATGATAATATTATTAAAACAGCCAATACTCTTATTAATAGAGTAAATGAAAACTATAATAAATATGCAGATAATAATAGTCAGCTAAAGTATTAAACAGTAAAAAAATAGAGATTATCTCTCTTTTTTTTTGCCTAACATGGTAAATAATTTACAAAAAATTTTTAAACTAAAAAATTTACCTTAAAATGCTTAATAATATAAAAATTTATATAAGGGAGAAGTTTAATGAAATATATTCAGCCTAAGCTTGGCAGGTTTATAAGAGCCTTTGTATTGATGCCTCTGCTAATATTTGTATTTGTAAGAATATGTATTATTGCTCCTCAGTTTTATCCTTATTTATTGTTTTTACTACTTTTAGTTGTTGTCTTTTACTTAGTAGGTAAATATCTGCACAGAATAACTGCATCTCAATGTGCTAGCTGTAGGGGTGCTTTGTCTAATATGGGTGTTCAAAAGGTTTATGCTGGTAGACTTAACCAAGATGGAGGTTATAATTTTAGCCCTATAGGTATAAGGGTATTAAGGTGTGTTGATTGCGAAAAAGAATACCATGAATTAGTTTATTATTCTGGTACTAGTGGAGAAGCTATAGATTATAAAAATATGTTTGATTTATTTTTTCCTTATATAAGAACAATGATGATTCTTAGAGGTGAGATGCCTAACTTAGTAAATAAGGATTTTAAATATAAATCAACTACTAAAGAGCAGTACATAACACTAAAAAGAAAATTGGCCAAAGAGGTTATTGAACATAACCGTAAAAATGGATACTTGAGTAATCCTATAAAAATTGATTTAGAGAGTGAGAGATAATTTTAAAATTAATTAATAGTACCAACATGCAAGTTATTTCTCAAATAGAAATGCTGTAATGAATAACATTTAATAATAACTAAATAATAATAATTAGATTACATTTAACAGTGTAATCTTTTTTTATGATGACTATACTTTTTATTAAATTAGATAAGTGGTAAGATTAGTTGAGTATCTAGTTTAAACTACCACGTAAATAACTACATTAAGGTGAGGTATAGATAATGAATAAAATAAAAGTTATGTCTGTGTTTGGGGTTCGCCCCGAGGCAATTAAAATGGCACCTGTTATAAAGGAGCTGGAAAAATACCCCAATGAAATAGAATCAATAGTTACGGTAACAGGACAACATAGGGAGATGTTACATCAAATACTAAACTTATTTAAAATAAAGCCTGATTATGACCTTAATATAATGAAGGAAAAACAAACCCTTACTGATATTATAGAACGTTCTTTAAGGGGACTAGAAAAAGTGTACCAAGAGGTAAAACCAAACCTTGTGTTAGTACATGGTGATCCCTCTACTAGTTTTATAGCAGCTTTAGCTGCTTTTTATCAAAAAATCCCTATAGGTCATGTAGAAGCAGGATTAAGAACTTATAATAAATACTTTCCGTTTCCAGAAGAAGTTAATAGAAGACTTACGGGAGTTTTAGCAGATTTACACTTTGCTCCTACTACTGACTCTAAGCAAAATTTGCTAAACGAAGGGGTACCAGAAGATAAAATTTTTGTTACCGGAAACACAGCAATTGATGCCTTAAACTACACTGTTAATGAAAAACATCAATTTCGAGATAAACAGCTTGCCAATAAACCATGGCAAGGTAAACGATTGATTGTTATGGAAATTCACAGACGCGAAAATTGGGGAGCACCAATACAGCAAATTTGTGAAGCCATTAAACAAATAGTTACTGAATTTAGTGAGGTTTATTTAGTAGCATCTGTTCACCTAAATCCAATTGTGCGAGATGATATTTTTAAAATTTTATCTGGAGTAGATCGGGTGTTATTAACTAACCCATTAGATGTAGATGACTACCAAAACCTCTTTAGCCAAGCTATTATGCTTTTGTCTGATTCTGGAGGAGTGCAGGAAGAAGCTCCAGCAATGGGTGTTCCTATGTTACTCACTCGAAATGTAACAGAGAGACCAGAGGCAATTAAAGCAGGAACAGTTATATTAGCGGGTAATACTAAAGAAGGTGTATACAATGCTGTTAAAGAGTTATTAATAAATGAGCAAAAGAGACAAGCTATGGCGAGGTCAGTGAATCCTTATGGTGATGGTCGTTCGTCTGAGAGAATTGTCAAAATAATACTCAATCACTTTGCTCATAAGGATATAGCTATAGATGAATGGAAATATCATGAACTATAAACACGTTTATATTTTCCTATTATGTAATTATGCTAAATAAAGCTATAATAATAATAAATATCTTAAAAAAAACTGAAAAATATCTTTCCCTTAGCAAGTATATAGTATACAATACTGTAGTAAACAGCAGTACCTTGAGAAGAGTTAGATACAACGAAAGACAAGAGTGAGGTAATGCTAATGATTTCTATTAAACAAATAGTTCATTATTTAGGTTTAGTTACCTACTTTGGTATCATGATTATTAGCTGTGTTTTAATTGGTTATTATATGGGTTTTTACTTAGATAAATGGCTTTCTACAGAAATAGTCTTTACTTTAATTGGGGTTTTGTTGGGATCAGTTGCAGGTTTGTATATGCTTTATCGTATAGCAACAAAAACTATTGATAAACATTAGTGAGGTGGAGGTTATGAATGATTCTCCCCATGAATTGCGAAAATCGATTGAAAAAACTGTATTAATGATAGTAGCTGTAATATCATTGCTATCTTTAATATCTGGGCAGAGCAGTTTTATGTGGGGCATAATTGTTGGTGGATTATGTTCCTTAATGCATTTTAGAACAATTTGTATGATTGCGGAGCGAGTTATTGACACCGACAAAAGAAAAGCCCGTTTAAGTACAGTAGTCGGCTACTCTGCAAGGTACATTGTAAATGCTGGTATCTTAGCATATAGCTACTTTCTTCCTACCCTAAGTTTTTTAGGTGTTATAATTGGTTTACTTTTGGTTAAAATTGTAATTATAACAAGAACCCTAAGAGACCAATGGAAAGATGTTTTGAGTAGCCAACTTAAAAATATTAAAAATAAATTTGAAAGGAGGGAATAAATTTGGAAAAAGCCCTTGCTGGACCGTCAGAAGTTTTTAATTTGTTTGGTATACCTATAACTGAAACAGTAGTTAGCACTTGGATAATAATGGCTGTTATCATTATTGGAGCCTTTTTACTTACAAGACGGTTTGAGCAATTACCACGTGGTGTGCAAAATATGGCAGAGGCATTAGTTGAAGGTATTAGTGATTTTACTGCTCAAACTATGGGTGAGCGTAATCGCTGGTTTGCTTCATATGCAGGAACTATACTAATTTTTATTTTTCTTGCAAATATCTCTGGATTATTTGCTTTGTGGCCACCAACTGCTGATGCTGCAACTACTATTGGTTTAGCTTTAATTACCTTTGTATTAATTGTTTATTCCAATATTAAATATAAAGGTTTATTTGGGTACCTAAAAAGTTTAATTTGGGAGCCTATTCCAATTATTTTTGCACCAATGAATATTATTAGTGAGTTAGCTACACCAGTATCATTGGCATTTAGATTGTATGGAAACATTTTGGCAGGTGTTGTAATCATGGGACTTGTTTATAGTGCTATGCCAATTTTAATACCCGTTCCATTACATTTCTACTTCGACTTATTTGCTGGAGTTCTTCAAAGTTTTATTTTTACTATGTTAACAATGGTATTTGTTTCTATGGCAATGGATACCGAATAATTTATTTAATACAGGAGGATTTATATTATGGGTTACACAGAAATGGCAGTTGCTGCATTTGCGGTTTTAGGTGCTGGTATTGCAATGGTTGCAGGTTTAGGACCTGGTATTGGTCAGGGTTATGCAGCTGGTAAAGGTGTTGAGGCAGTAGGTCGTCAACCAGAAGCGCGTGGTAGTATTATTACAACAATGATTTTAGGACAAGCTGTAGCTGAGACAACTGGTATTTATTCATTTGTAATTGCCTTTATTCTTATTGGTTTAGCTCGCGGTATTATTGGCTAAAAATTAACGTTTATGAAGTTCGGAATTAAATAATACCGAATAAGAGGAGAGTTGGCAGTATGGATATTAGTAAATACACAGTTGTTATTCAAATATGTAATACGCTAATTTTATTCCTAGTTTTACGTCATATTTTGTTTAAACCAGTAACAGAGTTTCTAAATAAAAGACAAGCTGCCATTAAAAATGCTATTGATAAGGCAGATGCAGACGTTAAAGAAGCGGCAAAGCTTAAAGCTGACTATGAGTTAAAGTTAAAAGAAGCTCGCGAAGAGGCTCGTGGCATTATTGAAAATGCAACAAAACAAGGACAAAAACGTCAGGATGAAATTGTGCGTGAAGCTCGCGTAGATGCTGAGCGGATTAAAGCAAGGGCTGAAGCTGATGTAGAGATGCAACAAGATCAGGCATTAACATATTTGCGTGATCAGGTTGCAGACATGGCGATTTCAGCTGCAAGTAAAGTAATTGATCAAGAATTCGACACTGAGAGTCAAAAGCGTTTAGTGAACCGTTTTATCGAAGGGATGGGCGGATCACATGAAGAATAGTCAAGTAGCTTCTCGCTACTCTAAAGCTATTTTTGAACTTGCAATTGAGAAAAAGCAAGTAGAAGAAATTAATAGTGATCTACAAGCTGTGGCAGATTTACTTAAAAGTGAACCAGAGTTGGCTATTATCTTTTTTCATCCTAGATTATCTAAGGAAGAAAAAACTGGCTTAGTAAATGAAGTGTTTAAATCTGTAGTAAATACAGACTATGTTATTAATTTTTTATACTTAACAATTGCCAAGAAACGAGAAAAAGATATTCCTGCAATTTGTATGGAATTTAATAGCTTATATGATTCATATAAGCGTCAGTTACCTGTAGAGATTATTTCTGCGTATGATATTGATAAAAAGCAATTAAATAGTATTTTAGCTAAGATTACCAAACGTACTGGTCGTGAGCCATTACCTACAGTAAAAATAGATAAAGAAATACTTGGTGGAATTATAATAAAGTATGAAGATAAAATTATTGACGGCAGTGTGCGCAAGCAATTGCAACAGTTAGCCGACAGCATTAAGGCCATACCTGTGGCTGGTTTGCGAGGTGAAGTGATTTGAAATTAAGACCAGAAGAAATTAGTGCGGTTATAAAAAAACAAATAGAATCTTTTCAACAGCATTTAGAAGTAGATGATGTGGGTACAGTATTGCAAACTGGTGATGGAATTGCTCATGTACATGGTTTGCAAAACGCTATGTCTGGAGAACTACTAGAATTTAAAAGTGGTGTTTATGGACTAGTACTAAACCTAGAAGAAGATAGTGTAGGTTGTGCCATTATGGGTCCAGTAAACTCTGTACGCGAAGGTGATACAGTTAAAAGAACTGGTAGAATCATTGAGGTTCCTGTAGGAGACAGCTTGATCGGACGAGTAGTTAATCCTTTAGGACAACCTATAGATGGTAAAGGACCAATAAAAACTGATAAAACAAGACCTGTTGAAGTTATTGCTCCGGGGGTAATGGCGCGTCAGCCAGTAGATACACCTCTGCAAACAGGTATTAAAGCAATAGACTCTATGACCCCTATTGGTCGTGGTCAGCGTGAATTAGTAATTGGTGACCGTGGTATTGGAAAAACAGCGGTTTGTATTGATACAATAATTAATCAAAAAGGCGAAGATGTAATTTGTATTTATGTCGCTATTGGTCAAAAAGCTTCAACAGTAGCCCGTGTTATTCGCACTTTAGAAGAACATGGCGCAATGGATTATTCTATTGTTGTAGCAGCTAATGCTAGTGAGTCTCCACCAATTAAATACCTTGCGCCTTTTGCAGGCTGTGCTATTGGTGAAGAGTTTATGTGGCAGGGCAAAGATGTATTAATTGTTTATGATGATTTAACTAAACATGCTACAGCTTATCGTGCAATGTCTTTATTATTACGTAGACCACCTGGACGCGAAGCGTACCCTGGTGATGTATTTTACTTACATTCACGTTTATTAGAGCGTGCTGCTCGTTTAAACGATGATTTAGGTGGTGGATCAATAACAGCATTACCTATTATTGAAACACAGGCTAACGATATATCTGCCTACATTCCTACGAATGTAATCTCTATTACGGATGGTCAAATTTATCTTGAAGCTGATTTATTTTATGCAGGTATCCGACCAGCTGTAAATGTAGGTTTATCGGTATCTCGTGTAGGAGGAGCAGCTCAGGTAAGATCTATGCGTAAAATTTCGGGTAGTTTGCGTTTGGATTTAGCTCAATTTAGAGAGCTACAGGCATTTGCTCAGTTTGGTGCTGATTTAGATGAAAGTACTCAAGCTCGTTTAACTCGTGGTGAGCGTTTAACACAGTTGTTAATTCAACCAGAGAATGCTCCACTACCAATAGGGCATCAGGTTATACAGATTTATGCTGGAACACAGGGTTATTTTGACCAATTCCCAGCTGAGGAATCAGTAAAAATAGCTAATGAGTTAGTTAAGTATGTAGAGCAAACAAACTCAGATTTATTTGTGAAACTTGCTACTGAAAAGAAGTTTACAAATGAAACCCGTGAAATGATGAACAAAGAAATTAGTGCTTTTATTAAGCAGTACGCTGGTTAATAGGTGGTGCATTAATAATGGCCAATCTTAAGGACATCAAACGACGTATCAAGAGTGTAAAGAATACTCAGCAAATTACTCGGGCGATGAAGATGGTGGCTGCTGCTAAACTACGCCGTGCCCAAACAGAACTACTACAGGCTCGTCCGTATTCCGATAAAATAGTAGAAATGTTAAATAGAGTTGGCGAGGTTACTGACTTAAATGAACATCAGCTACTTACAAATCGTAAAGGAAATAGGGTTCTTTATATTGTAGTAACATCCGATCGAGGTTTATGTGGAAGTTATAATGCTCAAATAAATCGCTTTGCTACCGAACTTATCAAAAAAAATGATCAAGCAAGTGTCATTGCTGTAGGTGGCAGAGGCAGAGATTTTTTTGCAAATAGAGACTTTAATGTAATTGGTGAGTATATAGATATAGGAGATAATGTTGATTATAGTAAGGCAAAAGAAATTGCTGATGCTGTAGTGACTTATTTTTTAGAAGATGTATTTGATCAAGTAAAAATTATCTACGCTCATTTTAAAAACACTATGAGTCGTAAAATAACAGTACATGATTTACTTCCTGTTGTACCACCTAAAAAAACTGAAGGTGTAAAGGTTGAATATATATTTGACCCAACACCAGCAGAGGTTTTAGATGATTTATTACCTCGCTATATTTCAGTAACTTTATTTAGAGCTATGCTTGAGAGCAAAGCTAGTGAGCAGGGAGCAAGAATGGCAGCAATGGATTCTGCTACTAAAAATGCTGAAGAGCTAATTAAAAAACTAATAATACTAAGAAACCGAGCCCGCCAAGCAGCGATTACAACGGAGATTTCCGAAATCGTTGGCGGTGCCGAAGCACTGAAGTAAGGGGGGCACCAAATGAAAAATGGACGCGTTATCCAAGTAATGGGGCCTGTTGTAGACGTTGCATTTGATGAGGGTCACTTGCCTGATATTTATACCGCATTAAAAGTTAAAATATCAGGAGAAGGCCTTGAAGATAGAGAATTAGTTGTAGAAGTAATGCAGCATTTAGGCGACAATATTGTACGTGGTGTTGCGATGTCTGCAACAGATGGTTTACAGCGTGGTGTTGAAGTAGTTAATACTGGTAAACCTATCTCTGTACCAGTTGGTAAGGGTGTTTTAGGGCGTATATTTAACGTTGTTGGTGAGCCAGTAGATGGTAAAGGTGCCGTTGATGCAGCTAAAGAATCACCAATTCACCGTGAGGCTCCTACACTTGAAGAGCAAGCTGGTGCTACTGAGATGTTTGAAACAGGAATTAAAGTAATTGATTTATTATGTCCTTACCCTCGTGGTGGTAAAATTGGTTTATTTGGGGGTGCTGGTGTAGGTAAAACAGTACTTATTCAAGAGCTAATTCGTGCTATAGCTGCTGAGCATGGTGGATACTCTGTATTTGCTGGTGTAGGTGAGCGTACCCGTGAAGGTAATGACTTATTTTTAGAGATGTCTGAATCGGGTGTAATTAATAGTACAGCTATGGTTTTTGGTCAAATGAACGAGCCACCAGGAGCACGTATGCGTGTAGGTTTAACAGGCTTAACAATGGCTGAATATTTCCGTGATGATTTAGGTCAGGATGTACTATTATTTGTTGATAACATTTTCCGATTTATTCAGGCTGGTTCAGAGGTATCTGCGTTGCTTGGCCGTATGCCTAGTGCGGTAGGATATCAGCCAACCTTGGCTTATGATGTAGGACAATTACAAGAGCGTATTACATCTACTAAAAAAGGTTCTATTACATCTATACAAGCTGTATATGTACCAGCGGATGACTATACTGACCCTGCTCCTGCTACTACATTTGCTCACTTAGATTCAACAACAAACTTAGATCGTAGAATTTCGGAGCTAGGTATTTATCCTGCGGTAGATCCTTTAAGCTCATCTTCTAAAATCTTAGAACCACGTATTGTTGGTCAAGAGCATTATGATGTTGCTCGTGAAGTACAGGCTGTATTACAGCGCTACAAAGAATTACAAGATATTATCGCTATTTTAGGAATGGATGAATTAAGTGATGAGGATAAAGCTATTGTTGCTAGAGCCCGTCGTTTAGAGCGATTTTTATCTCAACCATTTTATGTAGCAGAGCAATTCATTGGTATACCAGGTCGATTTGTTCCTATTAAAGATACTGTTCGTAGTTTCCGAGCCATTTTAGACGGAAAATATGACGATCTTCCAGAGGAAGCATTCCTCTTTGTAGGAACTATTGAAGAAGCAGTTGAAAAAGCTAAAGCTTTACGTGGTTAAGTAGGTGAGCGACTATGAGTTCAATAAAACTCGATATAGTTACACCACAGCGTACTGTATATAGTAAAGAAATTAATATGGTAATAGCAAAAGCAAAATCAGGTGAGCTGGGAATTATGCCAGGACATACACCGATTTTAGCCACTCTACAGGCCGGAGTGATGCGAGTTAAGGTGAATGATAGTAGTCATGATCTAATAGCTGTTTCAGGGGGCTTTTTGGAGGTTTCAACCGAGCAAATTACCGTATTAGCACGTACAGCTGAGTTGCAAAGTGAGATAGATATTAATCGTGCTAAAGAAGCAAAAGAACGCGCGGAAAAAAGATTAAAGGATACAAGTGATAAGATTGACCATACTAGGGCTAAGGCAGCTTTAGATAGAGCTATGGCTCGTCTTAAAACTAAAAACTTTAAATAATCAAAATGGGGTAATTCACTGATGTGAATTACCCCATTTTTGTAGTGTACTCGCTTAACATTATTGGCTTCGCTCCGTTATACTCCATAAAACATATTGTCGTCGTGTGGTGTGTATTTGCTTAGCAAATACGTGGTGTGCTCACTGTGCTCGCGTTGTGTGTATGCCTTTGGCATACGTGGTATTTTATGCTTGCTACGCTGCGAAAACTCGATTAAAATGAGTACATTTGTAATTATAAAATCGTTACCTTATAAAACAAGGTGAAACCTGTTATCTAATAAAAAAGAGTACACTACAGGTTAAATAGACCGTTTTAAAATTTTTAAAAAATTTTTGCAAAAATGCGATAAAATAAGTTAAGCTATACAATAATAATAGTACACCAAAAAAGCTTCGCACAAAACGCGTTAACATTGTGTACTATATATTAACTTAGATAAATTAAACATTATAATATTTAGGGAGATATCAAGATGGAAAAGAAGGATTTTAAAAAAAATCAAGGAGAAGATAAAAGTTTATTAGAGAATACTCTTTTACAAGCATACCATGGTGTACCTGAACTTAAAGTGGATGAAAAAAGGAAATATTTAGGAACATTCGCAGAACGGGTAATTAGCTATTTAACTGTAATAGAGCTAACAAAATCAAAAGAAATGAATCCCAAAATTACTGATGCTATGAACAATGAGCAAGCCTATGTAGTGCTAGTTAAAGGCAATTATATAAAGCAGCTTGGTGATTACATAGCGTATGCTCAAGATAAAAATCTTAAGTTTAAAGTAGTATCAAGGCCCGATTCAAATAAAGATATTATACTTGTAGTAGCCTCCAAAAAGGCCTTACAAAAAAAATAAAATTGCATAAATACCATTATTTATTATTGCTTGAAAACTGTATTTTAATTTTCATTATTTCTCATGAAAAAAAAGTGCCCAAAAACACAATAATAAGTAAAGAAGAGATATTTCATGTCCAGCGAAAAAAATTCTTTTTTCGTCATAAAGTTTTATAATCTACCTCTTTTAAAATATCATATGAAGGAGTAATTAAAAACAAAGTATAAATGTATTAAGACCTGTCAAAAATTACTAATATACATTTTATTTAATACTTAAAATGTAATATTAAAGTTAGTTTTATCAAATAGTTTTGAAGCAAATTGTTTTAATGACAATATTTTTGACTAGTCGTTTTATTTTACTTGATATAAGTAAAATAAACAAAGTACTTTAACTTATTTGGGGGAATTAAAGTGACCAAAAAAGTAGCTTTTATATTTTGTTTACTTACTCTAACTACGGTAGTAATATCAGCTAGTTTTGCAAACTCAACAGTAGATGCAAGCATTGAGGCAATTAAAAATGCTTGGATACAAAGTAATTGTAATACACTATCTAGTAATCTTAGTATTTATGCAAAAATGCAAAATCAAGTTTTAGACCAAGCCGACATGGAGCAGCAACTTAAAGATCTTATTGGTTCATTAAAATTAAGTAATTTATCTAATTTTACAAGTGTAAACCATGAAGGTTATCGGGAGGTAACAGTAACAGGTAAGCTAAATGATGGAGAACATATAACTTTATCTATGCAGACCTTTTACGACCAAAAAGAAGTTGCAGTAGATAGCAATATTTTAATAAATATTGATGGAAATGAAAATATAGATAGACTTTTGAGTTTTCACAAAATAATTAATACTGCCCTAGAGCAACTATCTGCGAAAGGACAAATTAATTGTTCAGTATTAGGCTTTGTTGATAGCAACACACCCGAAGAAGATGTTATATCATTAATAACTAAGCTTGTAAAATTAATGCAATGCGACATTACAGATTTTTTTGTGGATAACCAAGTTATAAGTTTATGTGGAAATAGTCCACTCTTAAACGAAAAACCTTACGGATGGTCTTTTAATATGCAAATCTCTGCAAGAAAGGATGATGAAGGTAGGTATTATTTGTGGCTGGGATATCCTGCTATTGCCTCAAGTTACTAGCAAGAAAGAAGGCGATGCTTTTTGAAGACTATAAAAATATATGGAGGACATCGCTTACACGGTGAGCTAACTGTAAGTGGATCAAAGAATGCCTGTTTACCAGCTTTAGCAGCAACAATTTTAGCACCTGGAATTAGTAGATTAGAGTCAGTACCAGATTTAGCGGATGTTCATACAATGATAGAGTTATTAAGTAGCTTAGGATGCAAAATAAGAAGAGAAGGAAACGCTGTAATAGTAGATGCACACAACATAACAAGCACAGAAACCCCTTATAATTTAGTAAGAAGAATGAGAGCTTCTGTATTAATTATGGGTGCTTTATTATCCCGAACTGGTCATGCAAAAGTAGCAATGCCCGGTGGATGTGCTATAGGTACAAGACCGATAGATTTACATTTGAAAGGATTTAAAGCTTTAGGTGTAAACATTACAGAAAACTACGGTTGTATAGAAGGCAAAATATCTGGTAAATTAAGAGGTGCAACAGTATATTTAGATTTTCCTAGCGTAGGAGCTACAGAGAACCTAATGATGTTAGCGGCTACAACTAGTGGAGTTACTATAATTGAAAATGCCGCAAGAGAGCCTGAAATAATTGATTTAGCTAACATGATTAATAGTATGGGTGCTCATATCAATGGTGCTGGAACACCTACTATAAGGATTACAGGGGTACAAAAACTACACCCCACTAATCATAGAATAATTCCAGATCGCATTGAAGCCGGTACCTATATGGTAGCTTCAGCTATTACCCAAGGAAATATTGTAATAAAAAATGTTTTACCTCATCATTTATGTCCTGTTATGGCTAAGCTGAGAGAGACAGGCGTTAGAATAAATGACTATGGTGAGGCGCTTCAAGTAATAGGACCTAGTGAGATTATATCAACAGATATCAATACACTACCATATCCGGGGTTTCCTACAGATATGCAGGCTCAAATGATGGCACTGATGACTTTAGGAAAAGGAGTAAGTGTAGTATCAGAAACGGTATTCGAAAACAGGTTCATGCATGTTAATGAACTGTGTAGAATGGGTGCTAAAATAAGGACTGATGGAAATAAGGCAGTAGTTAAAGGTGTTAAAAAACTCTATGGAGTAAAGGTTCAATCAAGCGATTTACGAGCAGGTGCTGCCTTGGTATTAGCTGGCTTAGTGGCAGAAGGTACGACCCAAGTTAGTGGAGTAAATCATATAGATAGAGGTTATGAGCACTTTGAGTCTAAATTAAGAAATGTAGGCGCAAATATAACCCGAACAGGAGCTGTAAAAAAACAGGTAATTGGCGAATAGACTGTTCTATTTATCTTCTCATTACCATATGCTTTAGCAAGACTTGAGAGGATGAGGAATAGTGCGTACTGTTTTTTTAACTGCTCTTTTTTTTGTAATAATTTTAGTTATTGTACCGTTGTTAATAGGAAGTTTTAAGATCACTTCACCAGTAGATTTAGATGTAAATGTTAGTTTAAATGTTTACTTAGCGTCTCAAAATAAGTATGTAAAAATGGAGTTAGGACATTACTTAGTAGGTGTAATTGCAGCAGAAATGCCTGCTAATTTTGAATACGAAGCATTAAGAGCACAAGCAGTTGCTGCCCGTACTTATGTCTATAGACGGCTTAAAATATATGGTGGAAGTGGTTGTCAAAGATATGAAGCAGATGTTTGTACTAGTTCATTATGTTGCCAAGCCTACAACACAATAGCTGAAATGAAAAGTAAATGGGGCAATAATTATAAAACGTACTATAATAAAATATGTAAAGCTGTTTCTAGTACCAAGGGATGGATTATAGTCTATAATAACACTCCTATTGATCCTTTATTTCACTCTACTTGCGGTGGTCACACAGAAAATTCTGGTGAGGTTTGGCAGAAAGATATCGAATATCTAACAGGGGTAAAATGTGAATATTGTGGTGATTCACCAAAATATTTTTCAACAAAAAAAATTACTATCAATCAGGCGTCATTAGCACTAGCTGAAAACAATAATATGGTTTTGCCAGTTGCAAACCTAAAATCTACATTACCAAGAATGAGCATAAATAAGTATACCGCAACTAATAGAGTAGCAGAACTAAAGATTGGGAACATTACATATGAAGCTGTAAACTTAAGGAAATCACTAGACCTTAACTCAACTTGGTTTAACTTTAAAGTTGTTGGAGATTGTTTAGAGTTTAATACTAGAGGATATGGTCATGGTGTAGGTATGTGTCAATATGGTGCTAATGGAATGGCTAAAAAAGGATTTAATTGTCAAGAAATATTAAAAAAGTATTATCAGGGAATAGAAATAAAAAAGATAAAGGCAAAATAATGTGTGATAGCAAATAAAAAGTTTTCTTTTCAACATAAATAAGTTAAAATAGAATAAACATATACAACAGTGTACCGGGGTGAGCTCAATGAGAAATTTTGCAGATGTATTGTACCAAAGACGTGCAAATTTAAAAAGTAACATAATGTTAACAATAGATACTAACTTTGAAAAATTACCTCCATGGTTAAAAAAAAGTAAAGTTAGTGAGTTTGGGCGAAACTGGGCTGCTGTTTCAGAATCGTTGGTTGTTTATGAAAAGTATATTATTGAAACAATCTCTCCTTATATATGCTGCATAATGCCCAGGCTTTCTTCCTACTTGCAATATGGTGCTTATGGATTAAGAGCATTAGAGTGTACCATTGTACAAGCTCTAAGGCACGAGTTACCAGTTATAGTAGATGCTAGGTTTGCAGAGTATAGTAATGATAACAATAATTTAGCTGGTAATGGAATAATTGGTAGAGTAATGGGATGGGATGGATTACAGCCCTCTAACCTTCACGCTCATGGTGTAAGTATAATACCTTATTATGGAAAAAAAATGATAGAAGATTATGTTAACTTGTGTGAGGAAATGAACAGAGGTTTAGTTGTTGTCTGTAACGAAAATACGGATTTTAATCTTTTATCTCAATATGCAAACATACTAACCGGTAATGAAACAGAAAATAGTGGACTAACTGTTATGATAGAAGAGCATAATTTACAGCTAATAAATAAAGTTGAGAATAGTAATTTATCATCAATAATAAAGTTTCCTGATATCTATGATACTATAGAGATGCAACAGCTATGGGATTCCTTAAACAGCAATCTTAAAAAAAGAACCTTTGTCTGTTTAGGAAGCGAAATTCATGATAGTGTGGATATTAGCGGTGAACCATTTATTAAAGATGAAGAGATTATAAAAAGCCATTTTATGGCCTGTATTGAGCAGGCTAAATTTTATCAAAAACTATTTTTTATTTAGTAAATAAAGTATAAAATCCCTCTATTAGTCAACAATGATTAATGGGGGGATTTTTATATGTCTTTCTTGAAAAAAAATTTTGAAATCATAAAAACAAAGATAGCTCGGTTAGCAAAACAACATGGAAAAAAAGTACTACTAACACTACTTGTATTTTTTGTTGTAGCAGTGTTTAGTGGAGGTGTATTGTGGTGGAGATTAAGGTCATTTAACAAGGAGTTTATATCTCTTCCACCTATAACTGATCCAGATGTAGTAGATCCTATAGAACCTAAAAATGACGACCTAGTTGATAGAGATATTTCTAAAAGTACAAAAATAGAAAGTAATGTAGAATTAAAGGACATCAGCAAAAACCAGACTTTAGAACAAGATATTCCTGTTGCAGTGAGCTTAGAAAAACCACAATGGCAATGGCCGAGTGAAAATAAAATATTAAAATCATACGGTGTGGTATTGTGGCCAACCTATGAAGATTGGCGAATGCATGATGGCATAGACATATTTGTAGAAAAAAGTGGATATATTAAAACAGCAGCCAGTGGCATAGTTAGTAGTATTACTTGGAATGAAAAATGGGGACATGTTATTGAAATTAAACATGGTGATAATTACACTACTGTTTATAAAGGTGAAGGTAAAGTTTTAGTAACTGTTACAGAATCATTAAAAGTAGGAGACAATATAATGATTATTGAAAAATCCAGCTTAGCAGAATCAGCTTTACCAAATCACATTCATTTTATGATAAAACATAATGGTGAAACAGTTGACCCTGAGAGTTTATTGCCCACATTATCCTAATAGAGTTGAGATAACTGCTAGAGTATTCTTCTTTATGTTAATGTTACAGAGACTACTTTAGCAGTGAACCTCATGAATCTTTTAATGATAAAGAGTCTAAAGATTTGCAACAATCAAATTATTTAAACAACTAAAATTATTATCATAAACATTTGAAAATGAATAATTATACATTGTATACAGTTTTTAAAACATTCTGAAAATTCAAAATAGCGACTAAAAATAGTCTCTAATATAGAGGCTATTTTAACGCTTTAAACTAGTAAAATAACCTAGTTTAAAAAATCTATTAGTATAATTAAGGTACTAAAGAATTTATAATAAAAAGTTTTGTTGAGCTTTTATCGGTTAAGACATTCTATTTATCGTATGTTGTACATATATTTTAGTAAATGTACAGCTACGGGGAGGTCTGCCAATGAATAAGCGTATATATAGGCGGGCATTAGATATTGGTAAATATATAGTTCGCACTAAGGCTACGGTACGCAAGGCCGCTAAAGTTTTTGGAGTCAGTAAAAGCACTGTTCATAAAGATGTTACAGAAAGATTAAGAAAAATAAATAGCGGTCTCTATGATGATGTTAAATCTGTTTTGCAATATAATAAGTCCATGAGGCATTTACGTGGAGGTGCAGCTACTAGAAGAAAATACGCTCGAGGAAGAAAAAAATAAAAAAATACTTGAGAGGTTCTCATTAATATTGTCGTATCCCCATTAAATAAGGTACAATAATGGAGGTAGGATAATGGAGGTGGGACTTTTGTTTTTTGAGCCGAAAGATATAGGCATTGATTTAGGGACTGCGAGTGTATTAGTTTTTGTAAAAGGTAAAGGAATTGTTCTTCACGAACCCTCAGTGGTTGCAATTAATAAAGATACTAAAGAAGTATTAGCTATTGGTGAAGAGGCACGACGTATGATTGGTCGTACGCCAGGTCATATAGTAGCAATTCGTCCTTTAAAAGAAGGAGTTATTGCTGATTACGATATAACTGCAAAAATGATTACACGTTTTATGCAGAAGGTTGGCGCTAAGGGATTATTATCACGCCCAAGAATGATGGTGTGTGTGCCCAGCGGAACAACAACTGTAGAAAAAAGAGCAGTAAAAGAGGCTGCAGCAGTAGCTGGAGCAAAATTTGTACGTACAATTGAAGAACCTTTAGCAGCAGCTTTAGGGGCAGGTGTTGATATTACAGAGCCAACTGGTAATATGGTTGTGGATATTGGTGGTGGAACTACTGATGTGGCAATTATTAGTTTAGGTGGTATTGTTAAAAGTGAATCTCTTCGTGTTGGTGGAGATAAATTTGACGAAGCTATTATTAGATACGTTAAAAAAGAGTTTAACTTAGCAATTGGAGAACGTACAGCTGAAGAAATTAAGATTAAAGTTGGTACAGTTTATCCAGGTGGTAGAGATGAAACCATGGAAGCACGTGGTCGTCACTTAGTTACAGGATTGCCATATACAATTACTATTACATCGCAACACGTTTATGAGGCTTTAAAAGACCCAATTGATTCGATGTTATCACTTGTTAGAAGGTTATTAGATATATGCCCACCCGAATTAGCATCAGACATAATAGATCGTGGTATATTACTTACTGGTGGTGGTGCATTACTACATGGTTTGGACAGGCTTATGGCTGAACATACTATGGTGCCAACCCATATTGCAGAAGAATGTGTGTCAGTAGTTGCTAAAGGAACTGGAAAAGCATTAGAATCGTTAGATATCTTAGGAGATAGCATAGATTAAAAAAAGGGCTAAAAGCCCTTTTTTTAATTATACCTAAAATATTATACACTACTAAATATAATTCTTATTAATATTTTTTAAAAACTACTAATCCAAGTATTAATAAATGGCAGAATTAATCCCAATATAGCACCTAATAATAAACCAAAACTTGTGATAGCTTTTAGTTGATTGTTCATTACACTTAATACAATCTCCTCTACTTGTAATAGTTCTAATTTATCTATTTGCTTTTCTACCATTGCTTTTACATCAAGAACCTCTAAAAAATCATTGCCGTATTTATCTATAAAGCTTAGAACAATTGTAGATAAAGCATTGGATAGATTTTTTATAGTATGGCTATCAATTTTTTGTGTTAACTGGCTTATAGGCATATCTAGTAAAAAGCTTACCATAGGTAAAATTAAATTTTTAATATTATCCTCGCTCTCTAAATAATTATTTACAGTACTAGATATTTGCTTAGAGAGTAAATCAGATATATTATAATTAAATTTTTCTCCTAACTCATTTAAAGTAAGCAGTCCGTTTTTTTCTAAAGAATTTTTTAAAGTTTTGTTTAGTAACGGTAAGGCTTCTTTAACAATAACTGTTGATATTTGAGGTATTGACATTGTAACATTTTCTGGAATAAGCTTAATAATTTCTTTGTTACTGACATTGTTAAAAATTAGGTCAAGCTTATTTTGCACAAAAATAAGCGTTTGAGGTGTAGCCAGCTTTTCTTTAAATTTATCACAAATCATATTACTTAGAGTAGCAGGAGGTAGAATTCCACCTAAAATACTGCCTAAAAAATTACCAGTAAATAAATCAGCGAGATATTTTTCTATTAATTTCTTAGTATCATCGGAGTCTAGTTGTTTAGACAACCAAGCCAACATGTTAGGAGCATTGTATTGGATTGAGTTTTTAAGTATCTCAAGGACCTCATCGGATAACAACTCTCTTAAAGATAGGTTATTGCTTTCAGCGTATTCTAACTTTTCTTTAAGAAATCTTTCTAAAAAAGCAGCCATTTTAGCTTCGTACTTATTTAAATCATTATCTTCAATATGGCTGGCAATATCTCCAACGGTTATGGAAGCCAATTTAGTAGTTAAGGGACTTATTGTTTGTTGTAAATTGCTACCTAGAGTCTCAAAATCAAGGTTCTCATGGATTATATGGGCTAGTTGAGTGCTTATAGTGTCACTATCTATTTTAAGCTCAGCTAAAACCATTTTAGGTGTTTTGTTACTTTGCCTTAAGTGATTAATTTGTTTTTTTACAAAGTTATGTAGCTTTGAGTTTACTGTATCATTTTCAAAGACTTCTTTTAAAGCCTCGTTAGTAAAAAGGTAATTATTCACGGTGCTGCCTATACTGCTACCTAAGGCCTTTCTTTGTTTTGGCACTACCCCTGGAGTAAAGGGTACTCTAACCCCAAAAATTCTTTTTTCTTCCAGTGGTCTAAATAGCATTTTAATTGCTACCCAGTTGGTAGAATAACCAATAATGCCACCAACAGATGCACTAGCTATAAGTGGTAATATGCTATTCATTAACTTTCCTCCTAAAAAAATAGCTTAAAATAAAACTTCCTTTAAAAAAAAGTAAGGCATTGATCTCAAAAAATCAAGCCCTTTCTTTATAAAAAGTAAGATTAATCTTAAAAAAAATAAGATTTACCTTAAATGTCTAAACATCTATTTGCAAATTTATTAAATTCTTCAAGTAAACTTTCGTTAATTGTACATTTTTCAAGTTGATGTTTAAAGTCTAGTACTTGCATTTGGAATTGGCGTAGTAAATCTTGTAGATGGCAATAGTTATTCAATAAACTATAATAACCTTCATTTAGTTTTGTAGATTCTGGTAACATTTCTAAAACAGAATCATTTGTTTGTGGCATAGGTTCAGATGTTACATTCATATCTACATCCAAGGTAGAGAAGCTTAGGCGACCATTTTCATCAATGCTTTCAACCTTAGCTTTAATTCTTTGACCGGGTTTAAACATTGTATTTAAGTCATCTATGTAATCATTACTAATTTTTGAAATATGTAAGAGACCTCTTAGTTCATTATCGAGTCTTATAAAAACCCCAAATGGTGCTATGTTTTCAATTGTTCCTTCAACAATAGATCCCTCTCGAGGAATCCCTAAACCGTCTGGATTATTATTGTTATTATTAGTTGTGTGAGAACTAGGTTGTGTTTGAAGCTCATACCTTGAGGTCATAGGACTAAGCGGCTTACGATAGTTGTAATCCATATCCCCTTCCTGTTTAATAAGTTCATTTAACTCATCTTCTCTAGGTTTTATTTCAGTATAATAGTGTTGAGCTATTGTTTGGGGTTTTCTACCAAATTCCTCTGATATTTGATCAAATAGTCTTGTTAACGGAATTTTTCTTCTTTTAGCTTCTTTACATAAAGTGAATAAATAAATATCATCATCTAAGGTCCAATTGTGATAAGATCTTTTACTGGCATCAGTAATCATATAAAAATACCTCCTAACTAAGTATATAAAATAAATTAAAAATAAAAAATTATATCTTCATTAATAATTTTTAGCAATTAAAGTTTAATTTATACATTTACATTATAAATTCCTCTACGTAAATATGAGATAAATATAAATAATATACGAAATTCGACATAGTTCTTCATTAAATTACAACTGGATATAAAAGCTTGTAAAAACTTATAATGGTAAGAAGGAATTATATCGACATCATCCGAAATAATCCGAACATAGCCATTAAGATAAAAGTAGTAGAAAGAGGGGTAGGGCATGGAAGACCAAATGTATGGCCGTTACTGTGAAATGCGGAAAACTATTGAGAGATTAAGAACCGAACTAAATAAGAGTTTAACTGAACATCCTTTAAACAAGGAGAAAATTATTGCCAGAAGTAAATTGCTAGATAAAATGATCATGAAATGTATGGAGTGTGATATCTCAGAGTGCCCCTATTGCCATTATGAATCAATGGCGGGGAATTGAAGGAAAAACGACAATTTATAAGAAGTGATTACAAAACATATTGATGGTAAAAAATGTTTATAAAGTTGCACTGCAATGATTATTTATGTATAATAAATAAGCCGGAGCAGTGCTATTTGCTGTTTATTTAACTTCTCTAATCCTTTAATAAATGGCAGATTTGCATAGCAAGCTAAAAGAGGTGCATCTCTTTTAGTTATAGGTAAGCTTTCATATTGTTAGGTTGGTAGATGCATATGCTGATTACAATAATTAATGAGAGCTATTTTTACTCTTAAGCTTGAGTTTTGCTAAAGAGAGAATTCACTAAATTCTTAGGAGGTGTCTCTGCTTATGAAGTCTGGAGTTTTGTTCCAATTTATTTCTCTAATCTTAATTTCTGGAGCAATCATCTTGTATATCCAAAAGGCTCGTGGTGGCGCAGTATTTAATATCAGAACAATCGCTGGTTTAGATGCAATTGAAGAGGCTGTAGGTCGTGCTACAGAAATGGGACGTATGGTTCACTTTAGTCCTGGTATCGCACCTTTATCTGGAGTTACTGCTGCTCAAACATTTGCTGGTTTAGAGACTTTAGGTTTAGTAGCTAAATTAGTAGCACGTTATGGTGCTAGATTGTTTGTATCTATTCGTCAGCCAATTGTTTTACCATTAGCCGAAGAAGTTGTGCGTCAAGCATATATGTCAGAGGGCAATATAGAGGCGTTTGACGAAGATAGCGTTCAGTATTTATCAAGTGAGCAGTTTGCTTATGCTGCTGCTGTAATGGGTGTTATTCAACGTGAAAAAGCTGCTGCAAGTATTTTATTAGGAGCTTTCTGGGCTGAGTCATTAATGATAGCTGAGGCTGGTTTCCATGCTGGAGCTATTCAGATTGCTGGTTCTGCCAATATTTCACAGGTGCCTTTCTTTGTTGCTGCATGTGACTATGTTTTAATCGGTGAAGAATTATATGCTGCAGGTGCTATAGCCTCAGGAAACCCAATTAAATTAGGAAGTATTGCAGGACAAGATATTGGTAAATTATACGTTATGGTGCTACTTGTTGCTGGTGTTTTAACCACAACATTTGGTGTTACTTCCCTAAAAGATTTATTGGGTAAATAGGAAGGGGAGCTAGATAATTATGAAATCACAAGGATTAATGATAGCGTTAACTTTTATTTTTGCACTTATTATTATAATAGACGGATTCTTCTCTATTGGATTCATGAGCAAAGCCTCAACTGAAATCCAAAACTGGGGAACAATTATTGCTTCTGTAGCTTTAGGTTTAGCTGCTGTTAACTTAATTCGTGTTCATATGCGTAGAATAATGCTTCGCAGAGGCGAATGGTATAACTCTTTAGCTTTACTATTAGTTATGATTGCCCAAACTATTATTGGTTTTGTTAATACTTCTTCTGGAGAACTCTATAATTTTGGTTTTGATAACATTATGACACCATTAGGAGCTACAATGTATGCTTTACTATCATTCTGGATTGCTTCAGCTGCATATCGTGCATTTACTGCTCGTTCTGTTGACTCAGCAATTTTGTTAGTAGCAGCTACAATTGTAATGTTAGGTAATGCCCCAATCGGTGAATCGATTTGGACTGGTTTTGCAACAGTTAAGTCTTGGATTATGGACGTACCAAACATGGCTGCTCAGCGTGGTATTATGATCGGTGCTGGTATAGGTGCTATTGCGTTAGGTCTTCGTATCCTTATGGGTATTGAGCGCGGTCACCTTGGCGGCGGCGAAGAGTAGAAGGAGGTCGTGACTAATGAAAATATTACAGAATGTCGATCGACGAATTATTTATTTACTCATATTTTTGGCATTAGCTATTCCATTGCTTAATCCTATTGGATTGCCATTTTCTATAAATGAAGCGTCTCAAAGATTCTATGATGAAGTAGAGGCTTTACAGCCTGGCGACGTAGTTTTATTATCATTTGATTACTCTCCAAGTGGATCTGCTCAGTTAGATCCTCAAGGTAGAGCGGTATTAAAACACGTATTTAGTAAACCTGGCGTTAAAGTTGTTACAGTAGCATTTTGGCCATCAGGACCGCTATTCTCAGATAAGTTTATTGCTGAGTTAGAAGGAACTCATGACAAAGTATACGGTGAAGACTATGTTAGTTTAGGATATATTGCTGGTGCTGAAACAGCTATTTCTGCAGTTGCTAAAAACTTTCACCAAGCTTTTTCTGTAGATCGTAGAAATAACAAAGTAAGCGATATTCCTATGATGAAAAACATTAAGAGCGCTGCTGATGTAAACTTAATGATTTCCTTTAGTTCAGGTTCACCTGGTATTCCAGAGCATATTCGCCAAATTGTTACTGTATATGGAACTAAATTTGTAGCTGGTATGAACTCAGTATCCGTGTCTGCTAATACACCTTATTATAATGCTGGACAACTTCAAGGTTACCTAAATGGACTACGCGGAGCGGCTGAATATGAAATGTTAAATAATGATCCAGGTCCAGCTACAGCATCTATGGATTCATTATCTTTCTCTCACTTAACAGTTATACTATTTATTCTTCTTGGTAATATAGCTTACTTCACAAATCCTGATAGGAAAAACAGATAGGGGGTAAGATTGAATGGAAACTTTAGGTACATGGGTTGCCGCTTTAGGTACACTTGGTTTAATGTCTTTTGCAATTAAAGAGAATCCATTTTATCGCTTTGTAGAGCATGTATATGTTGGTATTGGTGCTGCCCACTCAGTTGTACTGGGTTGGGAATCGCTAAAAACAACAGCGATTACTCCAATTGGAAACGGAGATTTAAAGAAAATTATTCCTTTAGTAGTTGGTTTAATGTTATATACTCGTTTTATTAAAGGTGCAATGTGGATGTCTCGTTACCCACTAGCTATGTTAGTAGGTATTGGTACTGGTTTAACAATTAAAGGTACAATTGGTGCTCAAATTATTGACCAGGTTAAAGCTACAATGGTTCCATTAACAAGTATAGATAATATTGTTATTGTATTTGGCGTATTATCTGTATTAATGTTCTTCTATTTTACTCGTAAAAATACCAATAAAGTATTTAATGCAAGTAGTAAAATTGGTCGTTACATTATGATGATTGCTTTTGGTGCTTTATTTGGAAACGCAGTTATGGGACGTATGAGTCTTATGATTGGTCGTGTTCAATTCTTACTAGGTGAATGGCTAGGTTTAATTTAACACTTTTATAACTAAATAATAACAAGAGGACTGCTTTGAAAAGAGCAGTTCTCTTTTTTTTAGATAAACTTTTCATTTGGGTGCTATGGTTATTAAATTCGCTCTCCTTTATAAAATTAATCTAAACTCAACCAATTTCATTAGAAAAGCATATAAATTGCTTAGAATCTAAATTTGCAATTCTTAGGAGCACATTATGCATTTCTTTCAATCATAATATTATTTCTTTGCAGTTTATATTTTTTTTGAGTTTAAATTCTATATATATCTAATTATATATTTGATTTAAATAAAATGTTATGATACTATGTAAATAGTAGTACATATTCTATTAATATAGTATAAGGGAGGGAGGTTTAGATAGTAGGTAGAGTAATACCAAAAACCAGTTATTAAATATTAGGAGGTGCGCTTAGAATGAAGTCTGGAATGATTTTTCAATTTGTATCAATGTTACTAATTTCAGCGGCTATTGTTTGGTGTATTCAAAGGGCAAGAAGGGGAGTGAATTACAGTATTAGATCTATAGCAGGTTTAGATGCAATTGAAGAGGCTGTAGGTAGAGCTACTGAAATGGGACGAATGATTCACTACACTCCAGGGCTTGCTGATTTATCAGGCGTGGCTGCAGCCCAAACTTTTGCAGGACTAGAAACATTAGGTTTAGTAGCAAGGTATGTTGCAAGATACGGAGCAAAATTATTTGTTTCAATTAGACAGCCAATTGTATTGCCTTTAGCTGAAGAGGTTGTGAAACAAGCATATATGGCTGAAGGAAATATTGAGGCTTTTGATGAAGACTGTGTTCAATACTTATCTAGTGAACAATTTGCATATGCAGCAGCAGTTATGGGAATCATTCAGCGAGAAAAAGCAGCCGCAAATATTATGTTGGGGGCTTTTTGGGCGGAATCATTAATGATTTCTGAGGCCGGCTTTCATGCTGGGGCAATTCAAATTGCTGGTTCAGCAAATATATCACAAGTACCCTTTTTCGTAGCTGCATGTGACTACGTATTAATTGGCGAAGAATTATATGCTGCAGGAGCTATAGCATCAGGTAATCCTGTAAAACTTGGTAGCATTGCTGGACAAGATTTGGGTAAGATGTTTGTCATGGCTTTAATTACTGTGGGTGTAATTGCAAGGTCATTTGGGAGTACTATTATCTCCGACTTAATAGCTAAATAGAAAGGGGGCAAATTGTTATGAAATCACAGGGTCTAATGATAGTGTTAACTTTTATTTTTGCATTATTAATAATTATAGATGGTTTTTTTGCAATTGACATTATTGGCGTAGTATCAACCGAGATACAAAACTGGGGTACAATTATTGCCTCACTAGCTCTAGGTTTAGCAGCTATAAATTTACTTAGAGTGCACTTACGTAGAATAATGCTAAGAAGGGGGGAGTGGTATAACTCCTTAGCCCTATTATTAGTAATGATTATTCAAATGGTGCTGGGTCTAGTTTACGGAACAGCAGGCAAGGCGTATAACTTTGGATTTGAGAATATATTTAACGCTTTAGGATCAACTATGTATGCTTTGTTAGCTTTTTGGATTGCGTCCGCTGCTTATCGAGCTTTTACAGCGCGTTCACTAGATTCAGCAATTTTATTAGTATCTGCAACTATAGTAATGTTAGGCAACGCACCAATAGGCGAATCTATTTGGGTTGGGCTTAAGGTTGCTAAAGAGTGGATTATGGACGTACCAAATATGGCAGCTAACCGGGGCATTATGATAGGTAGTGGTATAGGTGCTATAGCATTAGGATTACGTATATTAATGGGTATAGAACGTGGACACCTTGGTGGAAATGAATAATAGGAGGTAGAGCTAATGAAATTTTTACAAAATATAGATAGAAGAATTATATACTTACTTGTTCTTGTTGCTTTAGCATTTCCTCTTGTAAAGCCAATAGGGTTGCCTTTTTCAATCAATGATTCTTCTAATAAATTTTATGATCGAGTAGAGGCATTGCAACCGGGAGATGTTGTTGCCGTATCGTTTGATTATTCACCAAGTGGATCTGCGCAGCTTGACCCTCAGGCAAGAGCGGTAATAAAACACTTGTTTTCTAAGCCTGATATTAAAGTAGTAATAGTATCTTTTTGGGCCTCAGGTCCGTTATTTGCTGACAAGTTCTTAAGTGAAATTGAAGGAACACACGATAAACAATACGGAGAAGATTATGTAAGCTTAGGTTATGTGGCAGGTGCTGAGACAGCAATATCGTCCTTTGGTAAAAGTATTCATGCTACATTTTCTACGGATAGAAAGGGTAATAAATTATCAGATATACCTATGCTAAAAGAAATAAAGTCGGCTGCTGATTTTGATTTGCTAGTATCATTTTGTTCAGGTACACCAGGTGTTCCAGAACATGTTCGTCAAATTGTTACTGTATATGACACACCTTTTATAGTAGGTATGAACTCAGTGTCTGTGGCTAATAATATTCCTTATTACAATGCGGGTCAAATAAAGGGGTATTTAAACGGTTTACGTGGTGCAGCTGAGTATGAAATGTTACTAAAAGAGCCTGGCATAGCGGCTGCATCAATGGATTCTTTGTCATTTGCTCATTTAACAGTCATTCTCTTTATACTGCTAGGTAATGTAGCTTACTTTACTAATGCAAGTAGAAAGAAAAGATAGGGGGGTATATCTAAATGGAAACTTTAGGAACATGGATTGCCGCAATAGGTACTTTGGGTCTTATGTCATTTGCGATAAAGGAAAACCCATTATATAGATTTGTTGAGCACATTTATGTAGGTGTTGGCGCAGCTCATTCTATTGTTTTAGGCTGGGAATCATTACAAACAACAGCTATAACTCCTCTTATAGTGGACCATAAATTTTTTAAGCTAATACCGATTATTGTTGGATTGTTGCTATTCGCTCGTTTTTTTAAGGGAGCAATGTGGTTGTCACGTTATCCGCTTGCTGTTTTAGTTGGTATAGGAACAGGACTAACTATAAAAGGAACAATTGGTGCCAATATTATTGATCAGGTTAAGGCAACGTTGGTGCCCTTAAATAATATAAACAACATAATAATAGTATTGGGCGTTCTAACAGTGCTGATGTTCTTTTACTTTACGCGTAAAAATACCAATAAATTATTTAATGCAAGTAGTAAGATAGGGCGTTATGTAATGATGGTAGCTTTTGGTGCTCTATTTGGTAATGCTGTTATGGGAAGAATGAGCTTAATGATTGGAAGAGTTCAATTTTTATTAGGTGAATGGCTGCATATTTTAGGCTAATCAAAAATAATTTAATACCAATACTTTTAGAGAGCGACTTAAAAAGGTAAGTTGCTCTCTTTATAATTGAAGGAATTTTAACAATTTTTTTTAAATTTAATTTTATATTAAAAACATTATTAATTTAGTATAATATAGCCATGAAACTGGTAAAATAACATGATTAAGCCGCATTAATATTAAGTTCATTAATTGACAAATATTTCATCTCACATTATCATATACATAGAATATCAACCAATAGACATATTACATATATGGATAAAATTTCATTTAAATTAATTAAATACAAAAAATAATATAGAAATAAACCATATATTTGTGTATAATGCATATATATAACTGTAAAATATATTTAATTTATATTTTTTTTATGTACAATATGTAAAATAATTCTATAATTAGTTTAAACAATAAATTAATTATTAATATTGCTTAAATAAGCAATTAGTATAATTTAATAATTAATTTAATAATAGCAATATAGAAAGGGGGATTTTGGTTAAATAATACATAGCGTGAATATAGTATAAGGTACATAAAAAATTAGGAGGTGGAACCCCTATGAAGACAGGGGCAATTTTTCAGTTTATATCACTCATAATTATTATTGCTGGAGTTATTTATTTTATACAAAAGGCTAGAGGCGGAGCAACATACCATATAAGACAAATAGCTGGCCTTGAGGCGATTGAAGAGGCTATTGGTAGGGCTACAGAGATGGGTAGAATGGTTCATTTTTCACCTGGTATTACAGGACTAACAGATACAAGATCTGCACAAACCTTTGCAGGTATAGAGACTCTAGGTTATGTGGCTAGGTTAGTAGCTAGATATGGAGCTAAAATTTTTGTATCACTTTGTACCGTATTAGTATTTCCAATAGCTCAAGAGGTTGTTAAAACAGCCTATATGGCTGAAGGCAAAGTTGAGGCGTTTGATGACACATCTGTACAGTACTTAGCTGCTCACCAGTTCGCATATGCTGCTTCTGTAATGAGTATTTTGCAAAGAGAAAAAGCTGCGGCTAGTATTATGATTGGTTCGTTTTTTGCTGAGTCATTAATGATGGCTGAGGCTGGCTTCCATGCTGGTGCAATTCAAATTGCTGGTACAGCTAATATTTCTCAAATACCTTTCTTCGTAGCAGCCTGTGACTACGTATTAATTGGAGAAGAAATCTTTGCTGCTGGTGCAATTGCATCTGGTAACCCTATTAAGCTTGGCAGTATTATTGGCCAAGACTTTGGTAAAGTTTATGCAGTTGTCATTATTCTAATTGGTGCATTACTGTCAACATTTGGCGTTGATGCATTTACAAAGCTAATAACTAAGTAAAGGAGGTAAAGAAATGAATTCAAAATCAGTATTTTTAGTATTAACTATTGTATTTGCACTTATTATTGTTTTAAGCGGATTTATTGATTTACCATTACTTAAGACACTAGATGAAAATGTAACCAACTGGGGTACAGTAATGAGCACAGCTGCTTTTGCGGTTGCTGCTGTAAACCTAATTAGAATCCATGTACGTAGAATTGCTTTAAAAAGAAAGCAATGGTATTTTTCACTATATTTATTAATTGTTATGGCTGCCCAGTTCTCAATAGGTTTGATTTTTGGTTCAGAAAGTGAGCAGTATGCATTTGGACTAAATAGTGCTTATTATCCATTAAGTTCTACAATGTATGCATTATTAGGTCTATGGATTGCATCTGCTGCATATCGTGCTTTTACAGCTAGATCAATAGACTCTACAATTTTATTGCTTTCCGGAGCCATTGTAATGATTGGTGGTACATCATTTGGTGCTTCTTTATCACCAGCATTCGCTATAATATCTGGATATCTGCAAATGATACCTACTGCTGCAGCCTCTCGTGGAATAATGATAGGTGCTGGTGTTGGTGCTATTGCTCTAGGAGTTCGTATCTTAATGGGTATAGAGCGTGGTCACCTTGGCGGCAGCAGCGAATAGGGGGGATATACAATGAAATATTTAAAAAATTTGGATAGAAGAATAATCTACCTAATTATTATTGTAGCAATAGCAATTCCTGTTTTAAAGCCTATAAACTTACCTATTGGTACTACTCCTGAGGTAAAGAGCTGTTATGATAAAATTGAGGCACTACAGCCTGGTCAAGTAGTATTAGTATCTTTTGATTTTGGTGTAAGTGGTATAGCTCAAATTGGTCCACAAGCACAAATTATGTTAGAGCATTTATTTAGTAAAGATGGCGTAAAAATTATTGGAGTAAATTTCTGGCCAGATGGAAAGATATTTATGGATGAATATTTTAAACAATACGGCGATCAATTTAACCGTGTTTATGGCGAAGATTATGTTAAATTAGGCTATATTCTTGGTGGCGAAACAGCAATGAATCGCTTAGGACAAAATATTCATGCAACATTTCCACAAGATAGTGATGACAATAATATTGAAGATTTACCAATGATGAAAAATGTTAAGTCTGGTGATGATCTGGACTTAGTTATTGAGTTTAGTACAGGTAACCCTGGTCCTGCTGAGTTAGTGCGTCAAATAATTGATCCTTTTGAGCTAGACTATTTAGTTGGTATGAACTCAGTATCTGTGGTTAGTAATCTACCATTTTATTCTTCTGGACAAATGGATGGTTATTTAAACGGATCTGTTGGTGCAGCTGGTTATGAGGCTTTAATGAATGTTAGAGCTGAGGCTAGTATTAGTCAAGACCCATTATCATTATCTGTAATTATGGTTATCTTATTTATTATAATTGGTAACATTGGCTATTTTACTGACAAAGATCGCAAAGTTAAAGGAAGGAGTGGAAAATAATGTTAATTAATACATTGGCAGCAATTTGTACACTTGGCTTAATGTCATTTGCAATCAAAGAGAATCCCTTCTTTAGATTTGCTGAGACCACATTTGTAGGTGTTGCAACGGCTCACTCTTTAGTAATATCTATTGAGACTATTAAGCCTCAAATTTTTGTTCCTATTGCAGAACAAGGTAAATACCATTTAGTATTTGCAGTTATTTTAGGTTTACTAATGTACTCGCGCTTCATTAAAGGTAAATCATGGTTAATGAGTTATCCATTATCTATTTTTGTTGGTATTGGTGTTGGTTTAACACTTAAAGGTATAATTAAGTCTCAAATAGTAAACCAAATTATCGATACAGTAAAACCAGTACATAGTATTGAAGCACTCTTAATGCTAATTGGTGTAGTATCAGTATTATTATTCTTCTTCTTCTCTCGTAAAAAGGGTGGAAGTACTGGGGCAGTGTTAGGTGTAACCAGTAAAATTGGAAGACTATACATGATGATTGCCTTTGGTGCATTATTTGGAAACACAGTACTTGGTAGAATGACACTTCTAATTGGTAGAATAAAATTCATATTAATAGACTGGCTACATCTAGCTGGTTAATCATAGGAATTTCATAAATAAAAAAACAACTTGCTAAATAGCTGGTTGTTTTTTTATTTTTAAATGTAAATGTTAATTATTTACAAAAAAGTACATGATAAATCGGGTAATGGAATAAAAAACATTGTTATAACTATAAAAAAGTAAAAAAAATAAAGTTCTTTATTAGCAAAAAATATATCTTTATATTTAGAATATACTGAATTTTTTAAATAATTAAAATATTCTGATAATTTAGAAGGGAAATAAATATAAATTGTCGAAATACTAGCCTCAGTGAGTCTAAAGTGGGGGGTGGTTTATGTTAGGTTTAGTTGCTGATAAAGAGTATAGGATAAAAAATTAGGAGGTGGACTCATTTATGAAGTCTGAAGTATTGTTCCAATTTATATCACTTATCTTAATTTCTGGAGCAATTATTTATTGCATTCAAAGAGCTCATAGTGGTGCCCAATATAAGATTAGATTAATAGCAGGACTAGAAGCAATTGAAGAAGCAGTTGGTCGTGCTACAGAGATGGGACGAATGGTACATTTCACTCCAGGAATTGCTGGGGTTGACGGTGTAAATGCAGCTCAAACATTTGCAGGACTAGAGACCTTGGGAATGGTAGCTCGTTTAGTGGCCCGTTATGGTGCAAGATTATTTGTTTCTATAAGAATTCCTATTGTTTTACCATTGGCAGAGGAAATTGTTAAACAAGCATATATGTCTGAGGGTGCGGTTGAAGCCTATGATCAAGAATGTGTGCAATACTTATCAAGTGAACAGTTTGCTTATGCTGCTGCTGTAATGGGAATCATTCAGCGAGAAAAAGCAGCTGCCAGTATTTTATTAGGAGCTTTCTGGGCTGAATCGCTAATGATTGCGGAGGCTGGTTTCCATGCTGGTGCTATTCAAATTGCGGGTTCAGCAAACATTCATCAAATTCCTTTTTTTGTAGCAGCTTGTGATTATGTATTAATTGGTGAGGAATTATATGCTGCAGGTGCTATTGCGTCAGGCAACCCTGTTAAGCTTGGTAGTATTGCTGGTCAAGATCTTAGTAAACTTTATGTAATGATAATTTTGGTTGTGGGTGTGATTGCTATAACACTTGGCAGTGACTTCATGGTTGAAATAATGAATAAGTAGGGAGGGGGGCAGGTAAAATGAAATCACAGGGATTAATGATAGCATTAACTTTTATATTTGCATTAATAATTATTCTAGACGCTTTTTTTAACATTGGTATAATAAGCATTATTTCTACTGAAATTCAAACATGGGGTACTATAATTGCGTCAGTTGCGTTAGGCTTAGCAGCTGTAAATTTAATTAGAGTTCATACCCGCAGAATTATGCTCCGTAGAGGAGAATGGGTTAACTCTTTAATACTTCTATTAATATTAATAGTACAAACACTAATTGGTTTAATTGATAAAACAACTGGAGATGTTTACAAATTTGGTTTCGATAATGTAATGACTCCACTAGGAGCAACAATGTATGCATTATTATCTTTCTGGATTGCCTCTGCTGCTTACCGTGCTTTTACAGCACGTTCTATAGACTCCGCTATCTTATTAGTTGCTGCTACAGTTGTAATGTTAGGTAATGCCCCAATTGGAGAATCTATTTGGATGGGATTTAAAGACATAAAGACTTGGATAATGGATGTTCCAAATATGGCTGCAAACAGAGGTATTATGATTGGTGCCGGTATAGGTGCAATTGCGTTAGGTCTTCGAATACTTATGGGTATCGAACGCGGTCACCTAGGCGGCGGCGAAGAGTAGAGAGAGGTTAAACTAATGAAATTAATTCAAAATATCGATCGACGTATCATATATTTAGTTGTATTTTTAGCATTAGCTGTTCCTATGCTTAAGCCTGTAGGCCTACCATTTTCAATTAACCCTGAGTCTCAAAACTTTTATGATAAAATAGACGCTTTAAATTCTGGAGATATAGTTTTTGTTTTATGGAATTACTCTCCTAGTGGACAAGCTCAATTAGATCCCCAGGGTAGAGCTGTGTTAAAACACTTGTACTCTAAAGAAGGAGTAAAAATCGTAAATGTGTCCTTTTGGCCATCTGGACCTTTATTCAATGAAAAGTTTCAAAAAGAAATGCAAGGCTCTCATAACAAGGTTTATGGAGAAGACTATGTAAACTTAGGATATATAGCTGGTGGTGAAACAGCAATATCAGCATTCGCAAAAAATATTCACGAAGCTTTTTCAAATGATAGACAAGGCAATAATATAAGTGATATTCCTATGATGAATAATATAAAATCTGCATCGGATGCTAGTTTAATGATCCAGTTTGGTACAGGTACACCGGGTGTTCCTGAAGTTGTTCGCCAGATTGTATCTGTGTATGGAACAGAATTTGTTGCTGGAATGAACTCAGTATCGGTAGCTGGTAATATTCCTTACTACAATGCTGGTCAGGTAAAAGGATATTTAAACGGATTACGTGGTGCAGCAGAATATGAAATGATGTTAAATGAACCAGGAAAAGCTACCGCTTCTATGGATTCATTATCATTCTCGCACCTAACTATAATAATGTTTATTTTGATAGGTAACATTGCTTACTTTACAAATCCTGACAAGAAGAAGAGATAGGGAGGTAAGATAATGGTACAAACTATAGGTACATGGATTGCTGCTTTAGGAACGCTAGGATTGATGTCGTTCGCAATTAAAGAAAACCCCTTTTATCGGGTGGTTGAACATGTTTATGTAGGTGTTGCAGCGGCTCATTCATTGGTAATGGGTTGGGAATCACTTAATACAACAGCATTTACACCGATTACGCAAGGAGAGTTTTTAAAAATTATTCCTTTAGTAATTGGGGTTCTATTATTTGCCCGTTTCTTTAAAGGTCAAATGTGGTTATCTCGTTATCCGCTCGCCATTCTTGTAGGTATTGGTACCGGTTTAACTATAAAAGGTACTATTAGTGCTCAAATTATTGACCAAGTACAGGCATCTATTAAGCCATTAAACACACTTAATAATGTTATAATTTTTGTAGGTTTATTGTCAGTATTAATGTTTTTCTATTTCACTAGAAAAAATACAAATAAACTATTCAATGTAAGTAGTAAAATAGGGCGATATATTATGATGATTGCCTTTGGTGCTTTATTTGGAAACGCAGTTATGGGGCGTATGAGTCTCATGATTGGACGTGTTCAGTTTTTACTAGGTGAGTGGCTCGGCTTACTTGGCTAAATATAAAATTAATAAAAATATACTAAAAAAAGCCTTACCAATTATGGTTAGGCTTTTTTTTAATAAATATTAGTATATTACCATTTTTTTATTTTAATTATAATTTATTGTTAATTAAAAACATTCTAATTATAAAAAAAATTACCAATCTTTCTAATATTCATAATAAATTGAATTGTTTTAATACAAAAAATATTTAAAATTGCTATAATATTTAGAAAATTAAGCAGGAATCAAAAATAAATCGTCGAATTATAGTCATCAACATATTGAAAGGAAGGTGAGATGCAAAATTAGCTGTTAAAGAAAACTAAGTGTGTTGAGCTAAAAAATTTGGAGGTGGACTCGCTAATGAAACCTGATGTTATGTTTCAATTTTTTTCATTAATAATAATCTCTGGAGTTATTATTTACTGCATACAGAAGGCTAGAGGTGGTACAGCTTATAAAATCAGGGCAATTGCTGGCCTAGATGCAATTGAAGAAGCTGTTGGTCGTGCAACTGAGATGGGTCGCATGGTACATTTTACTCCTGGTATTGCAGCATTATCTGGTGTTACTGCTGCTCAAACATTTGCTGGTTTAGAGACATTAGGTATGGTAGCTAAATTAGTTGCTCGTTACGGGGCAAAGTTATTTGTTTCTATTCGTCAGCCAATTGTTTTACCATTAGCTGAAGAAGTAGTACGTCAAGCTTATATGGCAGAAGGTGCTATTGAAGCTTATGATGAAGACTGTGTTCAGTATTTATCAAGTCAACAGTTTGCTTATGCTGCGGCTGTTATGGGAATCATTCAACGTGAAAAAGCAGCTGCCAGTATATTATTGGGTGCTTTTTGGGCTGAATCTCTAATGATTTCTGAAGCAGGATTCCACGCTGGAGCTATTCAGATTGCTGGATCTGCTAACATTCACCAAATTCCTTTCTTTGTTGCTGCTTGTGACTATGTTTTAATTGGTGAAGAATTATATGCAGCTGGTGCTATTGCCTCTGGCAACCCAGTAAAATTAGGAAGTATCGCAGGACAAGATATTGCTAAGTTATATGTTATGTTGTTATTGTTAGTAGGTGTAGCTGGCGCTACAGTAGGCCAGAATTTCCTAAAAGACTTAATGAGTAAATAGGAAGGGAGGCCATAAATTATGAAATCACAAGGATTAATGATAGCGTTAACTTTTATTTTTGCACTTATAATTATTATAGATGGATTCTTTTCATTAGGATTTATAAATACTGCTTCAACAGAGATTCAAACTTGGGGTACAATTATAGCTTCTATAGCTTTAGGTCTTGCTGCTGTTAACTTAATTCGTATCCATGCACGTAGAATAATGTTACGTAGGGGTGAGTGGTACAATTCAGTTGCTTTACTATTAATTATGATAGTACAAACTGTTATTGGATTAGTCGACACATCTTCTGGAGAAATATATACTTTCGGTTTTGATAATATAATGACTCCATTAGGTGCGACAATGTATGCATTGTTATCATTCTGGATTGCTTCAGCTGCTTATCGTGCCTTTACTGCCCGTTCTATTGATTCAGCAATTTTACTAGTAGCTGCAACCATTGTTATGTTAGGTAATGCTCCAATTGGCGAATCTATTTGGATGGGATTCAAAGATATAAAATCATGGATTATGGATGTTCCAAATATGGCTGCTCAGCGTGGTATTATGATCGGTGCTGGTATAGGTGCTGTAGCGTTAGGTCTCCGTATTCTTATGGGAATTGAGCGCGGCCACCTTGGCGGCGGCGAAGAGTAGAGGGAGGTTTGACTAATGAAATTTTTACAGAATGTAGATCGAAGACTTATATATTTACTCGTTTTCTTAGCATTAGCTATTCCAATGCTTAAGCCTATTGGTTTACCATTTTCTATAAACCAATCATCTCAGGAATTTTACGATAAAGTTGAAGCATTACAGCCAGGTGATGTAGTATTTATGCTTTGGAATTACTCTCCAAGTGGATCTGCACAGTTGGACCCACAGGGTAGGGCTGTTATGAAGCACTTATATTCAAAACCTGGAGTGAAAATAGTAAACGTATCTTTCTGGCCATCAGGTCCTTTATTTAATGAAAAGTTTCAAAAAGAAATAGAAGGAACTCATGATAAAGTTTACGGTGAAGACTATGTTAACTTAGGATATATTGCTGGTGCTGAAACAGCTATCTCTGCTTTTGCTAAGAATATACACGAAGCATTTGCTGACGATAGACAGGGCAATAATGTTAGTAGTATACCTATGATGAAAAATATTAAGACAGCAGCTGATGCTGATTTAATGATTCAATTTGGTACAGGTACCCCTGGTGTTCCCGAGGTTGTTCGTCAAATTGTAACAGTTTATGGAACAGAATTTGTTGCTGGAATGAACTCAGTATCTGTAGCTGGTAACATTCCTTACTACAATGCTGGTCAGGTAAAAGGTTACCTAAACGGATTGCGCGGTGCTGCTGAGTATGAAATGATGATGAATGATCCAGGTTCGGCTACTGCCTCAATGGATTCGTTATCCTTTTCACATTTAACTGTAATAGTCTTTATTCTTCTTGGAAATGTTGCTTATTTCACGAATCCTGATAGGAAGAAGAGATAAGGGGGTAAGATTTAAATGGAAATGTTAGGTACATGGATTGCCGCTCTTGGCACTCTAGGTTTAATGTCTTTTGCAATTAAAGAAAATCCGTTTTACCGTTTTGTAGAGCACGTATATGTAGGTATTGGAGCTGCTCACTCAGTTGTATTAGGGTGGGAATCACTAAAAACAACTGCAATTACTCCAATCGCAAATGGAAACTTAATAAAAATTGTTCCCTTAATCATTGGGCTAATGTTATATACTCGTTTCGTTAAAGGAGCCATGTGGATGTCTCGTTATCCACTAGCTATGTTAGTAGGTATTGGTACTGGTTTAACAATTAAAGGTACAATAGGTGCTCAAATTATTGATCAGGTTAAAGCAACATTATTACCTCTAACAAGTATCGACAATATCATTATTGTATTCGGTTTATTATCAGTATTAATGTTCTTCTACTTTACTCGTAAAAATACCAACAAAATATTTAACGCAAGTAGTAGAGTAGGTCGTTACGTGATGATGATTGCCTTTGGTGCACTATTTGGAAACGCAGTTATGGGCCGTATGAGTCTCATGATCGGTCGTGTACAGTTCTTATTAGGTGAATGGCTTGGTCTACTCGGTTAATTGTTAAAATAAGTAATAAAATACCAAAAGCTTATCCATATATGGATAAGCTTTTTTGTTTATAAAAAAAATAGTAATATATAAAATAATTATTATAATTATAATTAATTATAAAAAAAATATAATTAATTAATCCATAATATTGTATTATATCCGTAATAATCAACTATTTGAAAAGCGAGATTAAAAAAAATATTTAAAATTGTTATAATATTTTGATTAGTTTGCAGGAGAAATGAAAATACCGTCGAATTTACATCAGCATCATAATAGAAAGGAGATGACAAAAAACCAAATACAGTATTTTATAGAAATATTGTAATAATTAATAATTAGGAGGAGGACCTATTCATGAAAACTGGAGTTTTGTTCCAACTTATTTCTCTAATCTTAATTTCTGGAGCAATCATATTTTACATTCAAAAGGCCCGTGGCGGCACAGTATTTAGTATTAGAACAATCGCTGGTTTAGATGCAATTGAAGAGGCTGTAGGTCGTGCTACAGAAATGGGACGTATGGTTCACTTTAGTCCTGGTATCGCACCTTTATCTGGAGTTACTGCTGCTCAAACATTTGCTGGTTTAGAGACTTTAGGTTTAGTAGCTAAATTAGTAGCACGTTATGGTGCTAGATTGTTTGTATCTATTCGTCAGCCAATTGTTTTACCATTAGCCGAAGAAGTTGTGCGTCAAGCATATATGTCAGAGGGTAATATTGAGGCATTTGACGAAGATAGCGTTCAGTATTTATCAAGTGAGCAGTTTGCTTATGCTGCTGCTGTAATGGGTGTTATTCAACGTGAAAAAGCTGCTGCAAGTATTTTATTAGGAGCTTTCTGGGCTGAGTCATTAATGATAGCTGAGGCTGGTTTCCATGCTGGAGCTATTCAGATTGCTGGTTCTGCTAATATTTCACAGGTGCCTTTCTTTGTTGCTGCATGTGACTATGTTTTAATCGGTGAAGAATTATATGCTGCAGGTGCTATAGCCTCAGGAAATCCAATTAAATTAGGAAGTATTGCAGGACAGGATATCGGCAAGCTTTACGTTATGGTGCTACTTGTTGCTGGTGTTTTAACCACAACATTTGGTGTTACTTCCCTAAAAGATTTATTGGGTAAATAGGAAGGGGAGCTAGATAATTATGAAATCACAAGGATTAATGATAGCGTTAACTTTTGTTTTTGCACTTATTATTATAATAGACGGATTCTTCTCTATTGGATTTATGAGCAAAGCCTCAACAGAAATCCAAAACTGGGGAACAATTATTGCTTCGATAGCTTTAGGTTTAGCTGCTGTTAACTTAATTCGTGTTCATATGCGTAGAATAATGCTTCGCAGAGGCGAATGGTATAACTCTTTAGCTTTACTTCTAGTTATGATAGTACAAACTATTATTGGTTTAATTAATACTTCTTCTGGAGAATTATATACTTTTGGTTTTGATAACATTATGACACCATTAGGAGCTACAATGTATGCTTTACTATCATTCTGGATTGCTTCAGCTGCATATCGTGCATTTACTGCTCGTTCAGTTGACTCAGCAATTTTATTAGTAGCAGCTACAATTGTAATGTTAGGTAACGCCCCAATCGGAGAATCGATTTGGTCTGGCTTTGCAACAGTTAAGTCTTGGATTATGGACGTACCAAACATGGCTGCTCAGCGTGGTATTATGATCGGTGCTGGTATAGGTGCTATTGCGTTAGGTCTTCGTATTCTTATGGGTATTGAGCGCGGTCACCTTGGCGGCGGCGAAGAGTAGAAGGAGGGTATAACTAATGAAATATTTACAGAATGTAGATCGACGAATTATTTATTTACTCGTATTCTTAGCATTAGCTATTCCATTGCTTAAGCCTATTGGATTGCCATTTTCTATAAACGATGCATCTCAGAGTTTCTATGACAAAGTTGAAGCTTTACAGCCTGGTGATGTTGTAGCAATGTCTTTTGACTACTCTCCAAGTGGATCTGCTCAGCTAGACCCACAAGCGAAAGCAGTTATGAAACATGTATTCTCAAAACCTGGTGTTAAAATAGTAAATGTGGCATTTTGGCCATCAGGTCCATTATTTGCTGAGAAGTTCCAAAAAGAACTTGAAGGAACTCATGACAAGGTTTATGGCGAAGATTACGTTAACTTAGGATATATTGCTGGTGCTGAAACAGCTATCTCTGCGTTTGCTAAAGATATCCATTCTGCTTTTTCAACAGATAGACAAGGCAATGCTATAAGTAGTATTCCTATGATGAAAAATATTAAGGATGCAAATGATTTTAAACTATTTGTGTGCTTTGGCTCAGGTACTCCTGGTGTTCCTGAACATGTACGCCAAGTTGTTACAGTATATGGTACAGAATTTGTAGCAGGAATGAACTCAGTATCAGTTGCTGGTAACGTTCCTTATTATAATGCTGGTCAGGTTAAAGGTTACTTAAACGGACTACGTGGTGCTGCTGAGTATGAAATGATGATGAATGATCCAGGTCCTGCTACAGCTTCTATGGACTCACTATCTTTCTCACACTTAACCGTAATAGTCTTTATTCTTCTTGGAAATATTGCTTATTTCACAAATCCTGATAGGAAGAAGAGATAAGGGGGTACGAATAAATGGAAATGTTAGGTACATGGGTTGCCGCTTTAGGCACTCTAGGATTAATGTCTTTTGCAATTAAAGAGAATCCGTTTTACCGTTTTGTAGAGCACGTTTACGTAGGTATTGGTGCTGCTCACTCAGTTGTACTGGGTTGGGAATCACTAAAAACAACAGCGATTACTCCAATCGGAAACGGAGATTTAAAGAAAATTATTCCTTTAGTAGTTGGTTTAATGTTATATACTCGTTTTATTAAAGGTGCAATGTGGATGTCTCGTTATCCACTAGCTATGTTAGTAGGTATTGGTACTGGTTTAACAATTAAAGGTACAATTGGTGCTCAAATTATTGACCAGGTTAAAGCTACAATGGTTCCATTAACAAGTTTAGATAATATTGTTATTGTATTTGGTGTATTATCTGTATTAATGTTCTTCTACTTTACTCGTAAAAATACCAATAAAGTGTTTAATGCGAGTAGTAAAGTTGGTCGTTACATTATGATGATTGCTTTTGGTGCTTTATTTGGAAACGCAGTTATGGGTCGTATGAGTCTTATGATTGGTCGTGTACAATTCTTATTAGGTGAATGGCTCGGATTAATTGGTTAGTTACCTGCTTATTGTGAACTTATAATATATATAAAAAAAACTGCTCGCTTTTAAGCGAGCAGTTTTTTATGTTATAGAGTAGAGTTAGATTAAATTGTTACAGCTTATTAATAACTAAAATTTTACCTCTTATAAAATTAAAATTTATCCTTAAGTATAATTTTCATTCCGTATTTTATTTCCGATTAATTTCCCATAATAATAAGCAAAATTAAAAAAAAATAGGAAAAATATGTAATGCAAAAATAGACTAAAGCTTGTTTATATCTAAAATTAACCCTATTTTCTTGCCTATTTGCATTATTATTTTACCAATTTAAGTGATTAGGAATTAATAGGCTAACTTTTGAATAGCATTATTGTAAACAAGTGTTTAAATGCTTTAAGTAAAAGAGTAAGGAGGTGAGCAAAAAAATACCACGTAGCCGTTTATAATATGTGGAGGTGAATATTTAAGTATGAAAACAGGTGTTGCTTTTCAATTAGTTTCATTAATAATACTGACTATAGGAATAATTTTTTATATTCAAAAGGCAAGAGGTGGAGTTGCGTTTAAGATTAGGTCAATTGCTGGTTTAGAAGCTATTGAGGAAGCTGTTGGTCGAGCTACAGAAATGGGCAGAATAATTCATTTTACACCTGGTATTGCTGGGGTAACTGGAAATACTGCTGCTCAAACCTTTGCAGGGTTAGAAACCCTTGGCATGGTTGCAAGGCTTGTTGCGAGATATGGAGCAAAGTTGTTTGTATCAATCAGAATCCCTATTGTACTACCTCTAGCAGAAGAAATAGTAAAACAAGCATATATGGCAGAGGGAGCTGTTGAGGCATATGATGAGGATTGTGTTCAGTATCTTTCAAGTGAGCAATTCGCATATGCTGCAGCTGTAATGGGTATTATTCAGCGCGAAAAAGCTGCTGCTAGTATTTTACTGGGAGCCTTTTGGGCAGAGTCACTAATGATAGCCGAAGCGGGGTTTCATGCTGGAGCTATTCAAATTGCTGGTTCGGCAAACATACATCAAATTCCATTTTTTGTAGCTGCATGTGATTATGTATTAATTGGAGAAGAGTTGTTTGCTGCTGGGGCAATAGCCTCTGGTAATACTGTTAAGTTAGGAAGTATTGCAGGTCAAGATTTTAGTAAGTTATACATTATGGCTCTTATTGTAATTGGTGTATTAGGAACAACTTTCGGTAGTAGTTTTCTTGCTGACTTAATGAATAAATAGGTAGGGGGGCAAGATAAATATGAAATCACAAGCTATACTTATTGTAATTACGTTTATTTTTGCATTAATCATAATAGTAGATGGATTCTTTAACATAGATTTCATTAGTACAGCTTCTACTGAGATACAAACATGGGGTACTATTATTGCATCTATAGCGCTAGGCTTAGCCGCAGTTAATCTAGTTAGAGTACATCTTCGTAGAATTATTCTTAAAAGAGGTGAGTGGTATAATTCACTGGTTCTTTTATTAGTTTTAGTTGTTCAAACAATAATAGGTCTTATTAATTCCTCAACAGGAAATACCTATAAATATCTTTTTGATAACATCTTTACTCCTTTAGGTGCTACCATGTATGCAATGTTAGCATTTTGGATTGCGTCAGCTGCTTATAGATCTTTTAGAGCACGCTCACTAGACTCGGCGATTTTACTTATTGCGGCTACAGTTGTAATGTTAGGCAATGCTCCAATTGGTGAAAGTATTTGGAGTGAGTTCGCTACTATAAAATCATGGATAATTGAGGTGCCAAACATGGCAGCTCAGCGTGGTATTATGATTGGCGGTGGTATTGGTGCAATAGCTTTGGGTATTAGGATATTAATGGGTATTGAACGTGGACACCTCGGTGGCGAGTAAAGGAGGTTGTAAGAAGTGAAATTAATACGTAATGTTGATAGGCGTATAATCTATTTACTAGTATTTTTAGCATTAGCTATTCCTATGCTTAAGCCAATTGGTTTGCCATTCTCAATAAATGAAGAGTCTGAAAAGCTATTCAACTTAATTGAAAACTTAAAACCAGGAGATATGGTAGTACTGTCGTTCGATTACTCTCCAAGTGGGCAGGCACAACTAGATCCACAAGCAAGATCAGTCATGAAACACGTATTTTCACGCCCAGGAGTGAAGATAGTTTGCATAGCATTTTGGGATACAGGACCCTTGTTTTCAGATAAATTTTTAGCTGAACTTGAAGGTACTCATGATAAATTATATGGCAAAGACTATGCAAATTTAGGATATATTGCAGGCGGTGAAACAGCTATATCTGCTTTTGCAAAAGACGTACATAAAGCTTACTCTAAAGACCGATTAGGGAATAAAATAACTGATATACCAGTAATGAAAAATTTAAAATCTGCTGCTGATATTGATTTAATGATTTCCTTTAGTACAGGAACACCCGGTACTGCAGAACATGTAAGACAAATAGTATCCGTATATGGTACCCCATTTGCAGTTTGCATGAACTCCGTATCTGTTGCTGGATCTATCCCATACTACCAAGCGGGTCAAGTTAAGGGATATTTAAATGGTTTAAGAGGCGCTGCAGAATACGAAATGATGATGCATTCACCTGGACCTGCTACAGCATCAATGGACTCATTATCGTTTTCACACTTAATAGTAATTATCTTTATTCTTCTCGGAAATATAGCATACTTCTCTGATCCCGAAAGAAAGAAAAGATAGGGGGGTAAAGGTTATGTTAGGTACATGGCTTGCTGCAATAGGCACTTTAGGACTCATGTCATTTGCAATAAAAGAGAACCCTTTTTATAGATTTGTAGAACATGTATATGTAGGTATAGGAGCTGCTCACTCATTGGTTATGGGTTGGGAATCACTAGATACTACTGCATTTACACCAATTAGTGATGGTCAATATTGGAAAATAATACCTATAGTTATTGGTATCTTACTTTTTACAAGGTTTATTAAAGGGCAAATGTGGTTATCTAGATACCCATTATCCATACTTGTTGGTTTGGGTGTAGGTCTCACAATTAGAGGAACTATAAGTGCTCAAATCATTGATCAAGTACAGGCTACTTTAGTATCATTGTCGACAATAAATAATATTATTATAGTTTTTGGTGTACTTTCAGTGTTAATGTTCTTCTATTTTACCAGAAGAAATGATAATAAAGTCTTTAATGTAAGTAGTAAAATAGGAAGATACATAATGATGATAGCATTTGGAGCGCTATTTGGTAATGCCGTTATGGGTCGTATGAGTTTAATGATAGGACGTGTTCAATTCTTGTTAGGAGAATGGTTAGGTATACTATAATAGCTGAAGGTCGCTTAATTGCTAAGCGACCTTTTTTCTTATTTTACTACATGAATTTTAAACACTAAATACTAATAAAATAAATTTCATAGCAAATAATATAAGTATAGTAAAAAGCAAACTTTGCTGTTTTAAGTTTAATAATCATCAACAAAAAACTAATAATAAATATTATATAGTATAAAAAGTTTGTTATTAGGAGGAGTTTCGACATATTGTGTTGAAATATACTATAAACCTTATGTTGTAAGAAGGGAATAGCTATGGATAAACATTTAATTGCACAGCTGTACAATGAAGAAGATATAATATCAAAAAGAATAATTATAGACAATATGTTACTTAGTAAATTGGGTTTTAAAAACTGCAGTTCTATTACTATTCCTAGAGATTTAACTAATGGACAAACCCTTGCTGAAGATATAAATAAACAATATGAAGAGAAAGTAGCCAATTATGAGTCAAAGTTCTCTTTAAAAAAATTGTCATTATCACCAAGCGGAATGGTTAAAAAAGCGGTAAGACATAAGCAGGATATTCTAAGAAAAATTTGTAATGAAAACATCAATAAAAATGAATCATACCACAGAGTAATCTCATGGGCCAAAATTATAGGTTTACTAGGCATTGAATTTGAAGTTAGACCAAGTATTAGAGAAATGTTATTCATACCAGAACCCAGTAAAAAGAAGGAAATTGAAAAATTAATGCATTTTCGTGCTATTTTAAAAAAAGATGCCAAAAAAACCTTCAATGAAAAAACTCCAGTTCAGGTTTTGCTTTATCCAGAAGAGTTAAATCCTAGGTATGTTGAAGAAATAGCAAAGGTAACAGGATATCCAGAGTGTTGTATTAGAGCGTTTATGGAGGATCGTAAAAAGGGCGATAATCCTCATATTAGAGGTGCATTAGATTATTATAAAGCATCCAAAAATAAAACACCTGAGGTTTGGGCCTATTATACAGGGGAGTTTGTACCCTGCAGAACAGACTGTCGAGCAGCTCAAAATCTTGGAAAAAAGGCATACGAAAAACTAACAGACATTGATAAAAATATAGCAGAAGACTATAAAAAAATGATGGGTGAAAATAGAGCAGTTTATGCTAAAAGTTCTAAAGCACTGCAAAGTGAAATAGTTAAAATGCAAAAAAGAAATGAAAAAAATATAAAAAAATAAACTAGAGGCTTTTCCCATTATCGGGTAAGCCTTTTATATTAATGCCAGCTTTTAAAATAAATATGTCTTAAAATACAATGTAATAAGTAAATATATATATAATAAATAAAATTTAATTACAATAATGTTAAAAGAATATAGTATACGTACAATTAAATAATAATTCAGGAGCGTTTATATGATACATGAAGTAAAAGTTAAAGGTTTATTACATAGAACAAAAGACCCTCAAAGTTGGTATGATGTTTACTATAACTTTAATATTTATCGTGGATGTAGTCATGCCTGTATATATTGTGACTCAAGAAGTAAGTGTTATGGAATTGAGAACTTTAATGATGTAGTTGTTAAAATAAACTCACCTCAGTTACTCAAGAAAAAACTAGTATCAATTAGTACAAAAAGAACTATAGGAACAGGTTCTATGAGTGATCCGTATGAACCAGCAGAAAAAAAATATAAGCTCACCCAAAGTTGTTTAAAACTTATAGCAAGGTATGGCTTTCCTTTAAACCTAATAACTAAAAGTGACTTAGTATTACGTGATATAGATATTCTTAGTGAAATAAATCGAGCTTTTTGTCAAGTTATATTTACTATAACAACAACAAATAGAAAGATGTCTTCTTTAATTGAGCCTTATGCACCAAACCCTCAACGTAGGCTTTTGGCTATTAAAGAGTTAAGTAAAAGAGGCATTAATGTAGGCGTGCATATTATGCCAATTCTACCTTTTATAAATGATACGGAGAGTAATATAAAAGATATAGTAACACAAAGTAAACAACATGGAGCAAATTTTATTATTGCTTCGTTTGGGCTTACATTAAGAGATAGACAAAGAGAATATTACTACAATCAGCTAGAAAAAATTAAGCTTGGATTATCAAAAATTTATCAAAAACAGTACGGAGATTTGTATTATTGTGAAAGTATTAAGGCTAGTAAGTTAAGGCAATACTTTAAAGAATTATGTAAAGAAAATCATTTAATTTATAATATGGCTGATGTTACAACATACGAAAAGCTTAAGCAAACACAGCTTAAGCTTTTTTAAAGTTTAAATAATAATTGTACGTCTACTAATTATTTTAGGCTTCGTAATCTAAATAAGCAAGTTATCGTCCGTGTTTAGCTTTTGCCTCTTTTAACTGTGTTAAAGAAACAGGATACTCATTCATTAAATAGCCTATTAATTTACTTATTCTATCGGTTGCTTTAAGATTGTTAAAATCTAAATTTTGGCTTACTGATGTATAAGCTTCATCCCATTCTTGCTTAGTCCAAAACATTTTTTCTTGTGAAATCCATTCTCTTTCGGCCATAAAATATCCCCTTAGTTATTTACTTTGAATAAGATTATTGTTTCATATAAAAAATTTTTTATTCGTAACTATTAAATTATATATTTACAATAGCTTTAAATTATATTTCTGCTATCTAACAATTTTTCTTAATATATGATATATTCAATATATAAATATAAAGTAAAGGGTGATATAGTGAAAATACTAGTTATTGGCGGTACAAGGTTTATTGGTAGGCATGTTATAAATCTATTGTTACAAGAGGGGCATGAGTTAACTTTATTTAATCGTGGAAAAACAGCAAATCCCTTTCAAGGCAAAGTAAAACTTATAAAGGGAGATCGTAAACTGTCTGGCGATATGCTTCAAAAAACAAAAACTCACAACTTTGATGCCGTGATAGATATAATAGCATATAATGAGAATGATGCTACAGAAGCAACAAGAACGTTTTTAGGAAAAGTTAATCATTATATTATGATTAGTACTCGCTCAGTATATCAGCAACCAATTTTATGTCCTATAAGAGAGAGTGATAAGTTAGAGAGTGATCCAAACTCAAGTTATGGATATAACAAAGTTTTAGCCGAAAATAAGTTTTTAGAAGCATACAAAAATAGTGTTTTTCCAATATCAATTTTACGTTTACCAGCAGTTTATGGTGAGTATGATTACCAAGCCAGGGAATGGTATTTTATTAAGAGACTTTTTGATAGTCAAAGAGAAATGTTGTTACCAAACTTTGGCTTAGGCATTAATCAAAGAGAGTATACCGGAAATATTGCAAATCAAATTAGTTGTATACTAAAAAATCCTCAAAAAACAATAGGAAAAGCGTTTAATTCAGGACATAAACACTATAATACCTACCAAGAGTTGGTGCAGATTGCAGCAAATCTTATGGGTAAAACAATTAAGTTTTATGGAATAAAAAACAAGGATATGCCCTACTATGTGCCTTTAGCTAGTGATGGTGTTAGAGTTTGTAGCACTGGAAAATTAGAGTCTATAGGGTATGTTGAAAAATACAGTGTTGTAGATGGCTTAACTAATATGATTAAATATTTTACAGATTACCCTATATCAGAATATTTATTTGCTAAAAGACAAAACGTAAACATGTTTGACTATACTTTTGAGCAGTCATTAATAAATAATAAGGCCATAGAACTTTAATAAAAGGAGTGAGCAGGATGGCTTTAGGTATTGATAATAAAAGGCTACAAGAACTAACTAGATATGCAACAAAACAAGCTGATTTGCTAATTACTGAGACTATTAATGTATGTGAGATAGCTGCGCCCTCATTTAAAGAGCAAAAAAGAGCAGCGTATGTTCTTCAGCGTATGTTGGAGTACGGTTTAGATACACATATAGATGAAACAGGTAATGTAATAGCTTTAAAAAAAGGGAATTGTAATTCAAAACCAAATATTATGTTTGTTGCTCATATGGACACTGTGTTTCCTGAGGGAACAAATGTAACAGTTAAAAGAAAAGGCTGCAAACTATATGCACCTGGTATAAGAGATAATTCTGCAGGAGTAGCTGGTATTATTCTGTTAGCAAAAGCCTTAAACGATGTTGAATTTTTGCATGGTGATATTTACCTTGTTGGTTCAGTTGGAGAAGAGGGATTAGGAGATCTAAGGGGAATTAAAGCAGCTTACCAAAGCCATAAAGGAAAAGTAGATATAGTAATAGGAGTTGATGGTGGATTAGGTGGCATGATTAGTGCTGGAATAGGCAGTAGGCGATTAAAAGTTACTGTTTCTACTGGTGGTGGTCATAGTTGGGCAGCATTTGGTTCTCCAAGTGCCATACATTCATTAGGTACAATGATTGGTGAAATTGCAAAGATTCAAGTACCAAAAAGTCCACGAACAACATATAATGTTGGGGTAATTAAAGGGGGAACTTCTATAAACTCAATTGCCAGTTTAGCAACTATGTTAATAGACTTACGTTCTGAGCAGAAACAACCTCTTATCGAAATTGAAACTAAAGTAAGATCTATTATTACTAATGTAGCAAAAAAACAACAGGTTAAGGTAAATATTGAGATAGTAGGAGATAGACCAGTGGGTAGATTAACAAAAGACCATAGGTTAGTGAAAACTACAGCTGCAATTTTGGATCATTTAAAACTTGCTAAACACACTGGAGCTAGTAGTACTGATTGTAATGTACCATTAAGTGATGGAAAACCCGCTATTTGTGTAGGAATTACAACAGGAAAAAATGCTCACCGCCTAGATGAAAGCCTAGATACTGGTCCAATGTCACTAGGGTTAAAACAATTAATGTTATTAATAGAACTATTATAGTTTATCTATAAATATACAATATAAAATGAGAGTGGCAGTTATTGCAACTCTCATTTTATATTGTGCTATAATATTTTGCATAAAATTAAAGTTAACTATATTTAAGTTTTGCTAAAATACAAATAATTAATTTTAACTGTCTTATATTTAAATTTTACTTAATTATTATCTTATAATTAAATATTATACAAAAAAATCCTAATTACAATATTATTTTAGATATAATTAATAATATTATGTTATAATATATATTATATTTATTTCACGAAAGGAGAGAATCCTAATGGATATAAAAGATAGAGTAAAACAGCTTTATCTAGAAGAGGGTTTTAATTGTGCGGAGGCTATGTGGCTTTGCTTAAATGAGCAGGATTTAAGCGAAGAAGAGCTTAGCTTTGGCATGAAACTAGCTGGAGTTTTTGGTGCTGGTTTAGGTTGCGGATCAACATGTGGGGTAGTTGGTGGCGCAGTATTAACTCTTGGTCGTTGGTTTGGCAGAGGTTTAGGTGAGCCTCGTAATCAAGATTTGCCTAAGTATGCCAAAGCTTTCTGTGAGTGGTTTAATGAGAAGTATAATAGTAAAGATTGTTGTGATTTAAAAGATAGTAATAATCATAAACCAATTTGTGCTAATATGTTAGCTGAAAGTGCTGAATTTGTTGAAAAATTATTAGACGAAGGTCTAGAACAAGAGTCCTGTTCACTCTGAGGTTAATACCATAACTCGCGGTGCGAGTAACATAAAATTGATAAAGGGTTTCGCAATCATAGCGATTCCCTTTGTAAATTTTGAGTATATAACTAATGTGTATTTACTAGCTTTGTATAAAGAAATTTAACTATAAAACTCAGTGGAACGAAAAGCGTCTAACCTCTTTTATGTTACAATTAATAAAAACTAAGGTGCAATATATGATATTTAATAATAGAGCAATTTTCATACTTATATACGGGCTATTTTTAGGTTTTGTTTTATCATTTTTGTATGCTGGACCTATTTTAAATTATGTTAACCTAAAAATAAGTAGTGACTTGCTTTTATTAATTATTTTCATGTCTGGAATACTATCTTGTATTTTTACATATCATCACAATATAAATATAACCCCTAAAATTCTAAGTATATCAATTATTGTTAATATTTCATTTAGTATACTTCTTTACCTTCTGTGTCAGTTTGCTAATAATAATATTGCATGTATGACCTCTTATATATCAGCAGGACTAGTTGGATTTAGTGCTATGTTTACCTCAAATAGTTTGCTTTCAATATCAAAAAATAATAATAAATTTAATGAGATATTTATAAATATGGGGCTCGTAATGCTCATAGCTAATGCTATTTCATATAGTGTGTATATATTGTTGTCATTTAAGTTAAAGAATACTGCATTTTTTTTGGCTCTCTTAAGTGTAGTAATTACAATACCATTATGTTTTAAAGTAAACTATAAGCAAGTAAAGAATAACTTGAATGTTATATTTTATAAAGGAAATATATTTTCATTTGCAATGTTAATTTTTCTAATAAAGATTAGTGAGGGCATAATATATAAAATTGTTGAGCATGAGTTCGCAATTCACCAAACTAATTACGAATATACTTATATAATTCCATATGTTTTAGCTTTATTTGTAGCAATTATATTTTTATATAAAACAAAACGACATTTATTTTCTTTACTATCTCTTTGTATAAGTTTAATAGGTATAGGTATGTTATTTATACTTTTTTCAGAAAAAGGTATATTTATATCTAATTTCTTGATGCATTTTGGACTAGGACTTTTAGATATAATAATTTGGGGTGGGCTAGTTTATTTAATACATGTTTATGATAATGGTTATAAAATTTCTTCGTTTATCATGTTTTTTCATATGTTAGGTGTTTTTATGGGTGGTTTTATATCAGAATTTTATTTATATGAAAGAGAGTTAATATATTTTGTAGCTATTATATCTATATTTTTATCTTTTATGATAACTGCTAAGGTATGTAGCATTACTAATGATGTAGAAAATAAGAAAAAACAGTTAGATCAAGATAAGGAAAAAAAAGCAAAGCTAAAATCTAAAGAAAAATATAAACTGCTAACTAAAAGAGAGCAGCAGGTAGTAAGTTTAATACTATTAGGTAAAATAAATAGAGTTATAGCTCAAGAACTTAATATTTCTGAGACGACTGTGAAAACTCATTGTAAAAATATTTATGTAAAATTAGGTATAAAAAGCAAAAAAGAAGTGAAACTAATCTTCAATGATAATTAATTTAGAACTATCTATATAAAATCCTACTTTTTTTTAGAAAAGTAGGATTTTTTTCTTAATCAGAGTTCTTTATTATTATTATGGAGGTGTATTTTATGTATAAAAAGATAATAAGCATAATTTTAATCGTGACAATTATGTTAACTACTACAGATTTAACAGGAATAAAAAAAGTTGAAGCTGCTACTAGTTCTACTAACAATTCTACAAGTTCTTCAACCTTTTTTGATTTTCAAAAGGTACAGGATTCTGTTAAAAGTACTTTAGATACAGATAACGATGGAGTATATGACGAGGTAGAAAGAATTATTGGTACTTCTGCAGAATATAAAGATACTGATGGTGACGGACTAGATGATTACTTTGAATTAAAAAATGGTCTTAGTCCTTTAAAAAGTGATACAAATGACGATGGTGTTGATGATCTTTATGAGATTACAAAGGGAGAAGATATAAAGCCAAATATAAACTTAGATACTGATAGAGATGGAGTAGCTAATATTTTAGATGATGATAACGATAATGATGGAGTTGTTGATTATATTGATATCTCTCCGTTTTCTGTAATAAATAAAGCTGATAGTAAAGTAATTGATATTGCTACTAGCGGGCATAGAACGTTTGTTACTGTTCAATTAAGGCCAGAAGATGTAGAAAATATTATTAAGTACAATAGAGCAATAACTTGGCCAGAAGACTATGTGGGTCAAATAAGAAATATTGATGCAGATTACGATAATATAAAAATCACTCCTTATTTAAAAATAAGATATGATTATTCTAGTTCATACCCAGACAAAAAAGAACTATTACAGTATGGGTATCTTAAAAAAGATAAGGACTTATATATTCCCCTACAAAAACTAGAATCTAATGGGCAATGTGTTGGTTATCAGGCAACAATTTATATACCAAAAAAAGGTGGAAACAAAATCTATGAAGGTTTTTATACGAATGTTATGACTTTAGAATTGTCATATATGATGACCATGAAGAACGATTATCTTAATCAGAACATTCATAAAAAGTCTTCTGTTTTAGGTATTTTAGAGAGCTCTAAGAGTACAAAAAAGGTTACAGTCACTGGATTTGATGAGTTAAGAGAGAAACAGTTTTTAAACACCTCTGTTGGTGATTTAAATAATAATGGAAGGCCTGACTTTGCCATATTTTATGTCTTGCATGATGATGTAAAAGAAGGAATAGTTAATATTACCTATGATGTATACTATGATTTAAACGAGAATATGAAATCTGGTTCATATGGAAAAACAGGTTTAAAATTTCCGATAGAAACTGGCTTTAAGTATACAAACAAAGATGATGAAGGCGTATATACCTATTTGTCTCGATTTGATATGCAAATTGTTAATGGTGAGATATGTGCATTTTACTATGATGGTAAAGAAAAAGCTACTGTTTATACAGCAGGTGGCTATGGAAATAAAAATACTGGTATTAAAATTGATAATGGTAGTAGAAACTATTTTAATACTAAGAAAAATAAGGAGTTCATAGGTAGCAAAATCTACGATACTGCTGGTTATTATGATAAAAAAACAGATACCTATTTTTATTTATATACTACTGAAAATAAAGAAACTAACTCTGATCATTGGGATAATACCTATTTAGCTATAAAACAGGGTAATCAAAAGCAAAAGGATATATTAGTAGATTTTAAATCAAATGTCCCTAAATTAAAACATGAAATTATTAATACATTGTTTGCAGATATGACAAGTAGCTGTGCTCTTGAGATATATGATGTAAACAGTGATGGTAAAGAAGATTTAGTTTTATTAACCTATAGATATAATACTGATGTAGATGGTAAATTTGACTCAGACCTATACTATATGTCAGATATTTATGGTCCTGGGCTTAAAAAATACTGGGAGAATATTAAAAAGCCCCCTATGGATTTTAATAGTAACAAGGTTTTTGCTCGTAGTATGGATTTATTTGATTTTAACCAAGACGGTTTAATGGATATGGTCTTTGTTGAAGCAAAAAAAGATATTGATTCAGTTAAGACAAAGAAAAAACCTACTGGTTATAACATGGATCTATCCTTTGATTTAAGTGTAAGCTATGGTATTGGTTCACGAGAAGAAATTTTTATGACAAATGAAGTTCCGTTTAAAATAACTGGATTACAAGTTGAAACTCAACATGAGATTAAAGCAAATATTTATTACAATTCGTCAAATGACGTAATGTTAGGTGTAACAGAGGCTATGGAATATGAGTTTGTAAATTCTAGTAAAGAAATTAATGATGCTATTAGTACAACCGTAAAAAACTTACAAGCTGATCACTTAGAATCATGTTTAAACAATAGTAGATTTTCAACTTATGATGAAGCAGTTATGGAGATAGGTCGCTTTTTTAATCTAAAAAAGAAGAAACATCAAAATTCGATTGGAGCCTATTTGCTGGCTTTGCAAAAGAAAACTCAATACTATAACTTAGATGAAATTAAGGTTAGCCCTAATCAGCGTGTAGTAGCAATGAATGTAAAGAAAGTACCTCTTTTAACGTTAAAAGAACTCTCACTTAAATGGCTTATAAATGGTGAGCTAGCTAGTCCGCAGGGTTTGACTAACATGATTGAATTAAATAAAAATAACATAAATTATTTTAATGAGTATAGAAATCATGCAAAAGATAATTTAAGCAGACTAAACATAGGTATTACAAGAATTACCCAAATAGCCGACAAAAAAATACAAGGTAATGATATAGAGTATGAAAAGGATGGGGGTAACCCTGTTTATTTGGGAACTAAGTATCCAGCTTCTGGGGTATCAGGTTATATCTTTGTATCGAAGCATACTAGCTTGGTTACTAAAACAAAAATTGTAGAACCAAGTATTATTAGTAATTCATATGGCAAATTTTTTAGTTCTTCTGCCGATAAAGCAATGGCTTCTAAATATGCTAAGTTTGCGAAAATAGGAAAAATAGCAACAGGAGTAGGGCTTTTTATAGATGTTGCATTTTCGGTTTACTCAGGAGTTTTATATGGACAAATGTTACAGGAAAAGGGCGCTAGTAAAGGTTTGAGAACTGGAGCTACCATAACATATATTAGTTTATACTCAGCTAAAGCAGTTTTATTAACCTGCTGTGTCTCAGGAGCATTGGGTCCTATAGGGTATGGTATTTTTGCTTTGGCTATGGTTGATATGCTTCTTGATTTCTTTATAGAAGACTACGATAGTCTTGTAGACAAGTGGTTAGAAGGAGCGGTTAAACACTTTTATGATATTAAACATCATGAGGGAACTTATGTTTCGGACCTAGATATAGTGGATAAAAGAATATTTAAAGACAGCTACTTTACTTGGGTAAACGACATATATAGAGAAGAAACAGATTACACTACTATGGTTAGTGCAGCTAGTAAAAAAACACCAGCTAATAAAAAAAGCAAGGTAGATAGCTGTTGGGTAAAAGTATACGATGTATTGGCTTGTGATAGTGCTTTAGTGGACAATGATAGATCATATAGTGAGCAAAAACTATTTAAAAAAGACGATATTTGGAATGTTAAACGTGAATTTTATTTTAATAACAAAATAGAGTTTAATAACCCTGGTAGAAATATATTAGTGAATAATGATGTCACTTATAAGTATAAGATAATAAAGTATGTGAAAGAAGAAAAAAAGATAGACCCTAAGTTTGAAAAGGGGCATCTCATAATTCGTGATAAAGAATACACGTACTATTATAGTAATGGTAATAAGATTCATGACTTAAATAATAGAGGGCTATATTTCGATGTGCTGCCTACTACTTTTGAGGCATTCTTTGATTATTTTGAATTAGTAGATGTTGATAAAATAATAAAAAATAACCAATTAGGATGTCGAGATATTGATGGAGATGGTTTACTAGTTAATGATAAAGGACAAGAAGTTAAAGCTGACGGTACGGTTTTAAAAAGTGACCCAAATAAGTATGATACAGATAATGATGGTTTATCTGATTATTTAGAAGCAGTTTATAACTCAGATCCAAATTCTGATGATACCGATAAAGATAAGCTAAAAGATTATGAAGAGTTTATACTAGGAACAAATCTTAATGATAAGGATACTGACAAAGATGGTCTTTCTGATTATATAGAAGTAACAAAACCAGTAACTTTTAAACTGTATGATTCAGTCATAGCAGAAGGATATTCAAATCCACTTTTTGCCGATACTGATGGGGATTATGTGAGTGATTTAGAAGAGAGTAAAAATAGAACCAATCCAGCTTCTAAATTTACTTATGGTGGTGATTTATACGATGGAAATAAGTATATACCACAGGTTACAACCCCATTTGAAGAGTACTACAGTTTAGTGAATGGTCAAGAGCTAATTATTGACCTTAATAATCATATTACAGATGAGGATGATAGTTCATTAGTATTCTTGACTAATTATGGAGCAGTAGATGAAAATGGAGTTCTAACTTATATCTATAATAAAGAAGAGCATGGAACTACATTTGAAATTACAATAATAGCAAGCGATAGTAAGTGCGGTATTTTGGAGAATAAAATTATAGTATGTGATGATACGGATAGTCCATTTTTAACAGGGGTTAGTTTAGATGGCGTAGTAAGCGATAGTATAGAAGCTATAAAAGAAAAGGCAAAATCAACAAGTAGCTTTGCAGTTGAATTTAATGAAAATGTGTTACTAGAATCAAAAGAAGCTATAAGTATAGTACCTATTTATAATGAACACTTTGATAAAAATGAGGCTGGTAAGAAATTATCAACTAATTGTGAAGTAACTATAATAGAAGAAACTCCAAATACTATTATAATAAGTAGAGAAAATCAATTAATAGAAAATAATATTACCTATGAGATAAATATAGCCAAAGAAGCATTAACTGATATTAATGGTAATATGCTTAAGGATGATTATAAAATTACTTTTAGCACAATTGATACTATTGCTCCTAAGCTGGTATCTGTAACAGATACTGTAGGAGTTGACTCTCCCTTGATTTTAGAATTTAATGAGCCAGTAATTCAAAAGTCTTCAAGGTGCAGTAGTGTATGTGTTCTAAACAATGGTGATTGTTATAAATTACATGGAAATACAATAAAAAACACCTATGTAGTTAATATTAAGCCTAATCAACTAAAGAGTAACGAGATATATGTACTAGATAACAATCTAAATATGCTTTGGGATCTTAACGATAATGTTTTTGAGGGTTTTGATAACATTGATATAAATGAAAAGTCATTTAAAACAACAGATGTAGAGGGCTTGCAATGTACTTTAGATCAATTTACATTAAACTCACCATTTGTGCAAAGCTATAATTATTGTTATGAAACCAATATTAAAAATGGTGAAATTGAAATAACATTTAATGAAGAGATTAAAGAGGGTGTTGATTTTAATAGTATTGCTTTAAGCTATGAAAATAACTTATACTTTTATGGGTGTGATACAGCGGCTACTTTTATAAAAGATACAGCGGCTGAGTTTACACTACCATATACAGCACGTATTGAAGGAAAGAGTTTATTTATTAAACCTGATAATTACGATGATAACATGAACTATTCTGTATTTATTGAGGAAAAATCCCTTACAGACTTAAGTGGTTCATACCTTAAGAATATGGTAGATGGATTGTATAGAGTAAGGGTTTTAGCAAGGTCAGGTGTGCCTTCAACTGTTAAAGCTGAAAAAACAGACATAGTTGCATTGGTTAGCCTTAGTCAGGATATGAGTGATGTAAACATTGTAGCTAAAGGTTTTAATGATACTGCCTATCCATCTCAAATTATCAACATTATGCTTAATGAAGAAGCAGAAAGTAGCGGCTCAATTTACACATTAAAACAAGCCATCACTATTAGGGATGAAGATAATAAAAAAATACCTATTTCATCTGTAAGTATTGATAAGGGAATAATGATGGTAAGGCTTATTAGCCCATTAATGCCTAATAGCAGTTATGTAATTAACATAAAAGCAGGAGCATTAAAAAGCGATAACAACGGTAAAAGCCAAGAAATTACCTTTAGCTTTAATGTAAATGATGAATTGAATCTTAGCTTTAATAATCTAAAAGAAATTTTAGCTAAAATAAACGAAAAGCTTGGTTTGGGTGATGAATTGACTAAAAATATACCTGATTTAGGTGATGTTAAAATTCCCGATTTTAACATAGGAGATTTAAGTAGGCAAGTTCCAGATAAAATACCTAATTCTGTACCGAGTGGGTTTTAAATAAATGAAAAACTGCAAATGAAATGGCTAAGTTGTTTCAATAGAACAGTTGATATACTCGTAAAATGAGTTTATCGACTGTTTTTACTCTTTAAATGTAGAACGGGATATATGTCTGGATTGATGATTTGCAATCGATGTATAATAACATCTATCGTCTGTTAAAGCTAGGGAGTGTTACATAAACTATGAAATACAACCAATTTCTCGTGGATTAAATACCATCCTGCCAAGAAAATTTGGTGGTATAGATTTATCTGGGGGTGAGTGGCAAAGGAAAGTACTATAATATGTTATTTGCACAATATAAAGTGATATAATGGATAACGTTATAATTAAAGCAATTTGTTATGGAATTGATTGGTATAGTGATATATAATCGAGTTTAAATATTCATTTTAAATTCAAATAAGCAGAAAAGGATTACAAAAATGCCACCAAAAAAGAAAAAAGAATTGCAAAAACTAAATGCTTATTTTTCACCACAGGGCTTTATCATTGAAGAGCCTGAGGCTGTTGTGGGAGACACCATAAAAATTTGGGCAGAAAAATTTAATACTAACAAATATAGGGCCTTATTTCACATAGGGTTTTTAGAAAAATGCGACTGGTTTTCAACAGCAATTGAATATCTCTATCAGATTGCTAGTTTAATTATAGAAAGGCTTAGTCAACAGCCTGATATTGAACTTGTTAGAGAGAATATTAAACTAGACCTAGGGGAAGATGAGTGTTATAAATTACTTAGAAGATTGCCTTTTGTAGTTGGCATGGAATATGTCAATAATGAATGGCTAACAAAATTATGGAATGAATTATTATTAATTTATAAATCTGAAATTTGTGAGTATGATGGTACGGTTGCTCGTTATTTTACAGAGTATAATACCAATATCAATGTTGTAGGTAGAGTATTTTTTCATTTAGTAGAAAATAAAAATGATCAATATCCTTTTGCCTTTATGGCAACATATTCAACTAAGCCACCTAAAAGTAAGAAAGCAATTCATACCCCTCTCAAAAATGCTTTATCTGAATTTGAAGGGGATGATAAAAAATTACTTACCCTTATTTCAACAGTAATTAAGGCTGCTGAAAGAAGTGATTTTATTTCAGGTTTAATGGAGAGTGGGCAGTTGTTTAAACCCCTTAAAATTACTGTTGAAGAAGCCTATACAATTTTAAAAGAGATTCCAATCTATGAGGAGGTAGGGATACGCTGCCGTGTTCCTGATTGGTGGCGCAAAAAACATAACTCATTGCGGGTTTCTATTGTAGTTGGAGAAAAGAAACCCTCTAAAGTTGGCTTAAATGCTATTATGGATTTTTCACCTATTGTATGTATTGGAGATGAAAGGCTTACTGGAAAAGATTTGTTATCATTTTTAGAGATGGCAAATGGTTTAGTTCAATATAAAGGAAATTGGGTAGAAATCAATAAAAGCAAGCTGGTGAAACTACTCAATGTTCTTGAAAAAGTTAAAGATCAAATCATAGATAAAGAATTGTCTTTGGGTGATGCCATGCGCCTAGAGCTTAATATAGATGAAGCCCTCAATATAGCTGATGATAGTATATCGGTGTCTGTTGACCATGGTCAGTGGTTTAGAGAAATGCGAGAAACCTTGAGTGATCTTTCAAATATAGAAAAGGTCGAAGTAGTTTCTTCTTTCAAGGCTAATCTTCGTAACTATCAGGAGAAGGGGTATCAGTGGATTAATCAAATGTCGAAGTTGGGATTTGGGGCTTGTTTAGCCGATGATATGGGACTTGGTAAAACTGTTCAAATGTTGGCTTATTTAGAGCATATAAGAGTTCACTCTGGTGGACAAGCGCTTTTAATATTACCTGCATCACTAATTGGAAACTGGCAGAAGGAAATTGAGAAGTTTGCTCCAGAAATGCCTTATCAAATTTTGCATAGAAGTAGTTTAAAGTCTTCAGAGCCTCTTAAAATAAATGACAAGGCATTTTTATATTTAACCACCTACGGTATGTCGGTTAGAATAGAGTCTTTGAAAGAACGAGAATGGGATTATCTTATTATAGATGAGGCACAGGCTATTAAAAATGCGAGCACTAAACAGAGTAGGGCTATTAAAGCTATTCCAGCTAAAATGCGAATTGCCATGACCGGAACCCCAATTGAAAATCATTTAGGAGACCTTTGGTCCTTGTTTGATTTTCTCAATGAAGGTTTACTGGGAACAACAAAAGAATTTAAAAAATTTACGAAAGAGTTATCAAATAATAGTCTTGGTTATGCCAAACTTCGTAAAATGATACAGCCGTTTATCCTAAGACGCCTAAAAACAGATAAGAGTATCATTGCAGATTTACCAGATAAAATTGAAATAAATAGCTACACAACTTTGTCTAAAAAACAAGTAATACTTTATAAACAATTGCTAAAACAGATTGAAGTAAAGTTAGGGCAAGCTGAAGGTATTGAGCGTAAAGGGGTTGTTTTATCGAGCATTATGAAGTTTAAGCAAATTTGTAATCACCCTGATCATTATTTAGGCAGAGAAGATTATAAAGTAAATTACAGTGGAAAATTTCAGCGACTTAAAGAGATTTGTGAGGTTATCTATGAAAAAAGAGAGAGAGTGCTTATTTTTACTCAGTTTAAGGAGATAACAGAACCGATTTCTGATTTTTTAGCAGAAATCTTTAAGAAAGAAGGGTTTGTACTACATGGAGGTACATCAATAAAAAAACGTAATGAAATGGTAGAGATGTTCAACGGGGAACACTATGTACCATACATGATTCTTTCTCTAAAAGCAGGTGGTGTTGGGTTGAATTTAACAGCCGCCAATCATGTTATTCACTTTGATAGATGGTGGAACCCGGCTGTTGAAAATCAAGCCACAGATCGTGTTTTTCGCATTGGTCAAACCAAAGAGGTTATGGTTCATAAATTTGTGACTAAAGGGACAATAGAAGAGAAAATTAGTACAATGATAGAAGAAAAACAGAAATTAGCTAGCGATATTCTAGGCTCATCAGGTGAAAAGTGGATTACTGAATATAGTAATGAAGACTTGATGAGAATATTTGCTTTAGGTGGTGATTTGTAATGAGTAGAGAAAAATTTCCAAAGTATGAATCAGTAGAGAGTATAAAGGCAAAAGCTAATACTGCCCTGAAAAAAGCTAGAAAGAAAAACTCAGCTATCGAGCCTGTCATTATAGAAGGTAGAAAGCTAGCTAAAAATTGGTGGGGAATAGCTTGGAATAAAAACTTAGAGAGCTATGCTGATTATAGTAATAGACTGCCTAGAGGTAGAAGATATGTACGCAATAATACTGTTTTAGACCTGAAAATTACCAAAGGAGAAGTACAAGCCAAAGTACAGGGTAGTAGGGTAAAACCCTATAGGGTTAATATTAAAATCGAGCCATTAACTGCTATTAAATGGAATAAAATGGTTGCTCTGTGTAATAATAAGGTGGAATCTTTAGAGCAACTAATTGAAGGTAAGTTTCCAAAACAGTTAGAGGAATTATTCACTGAGCGTCAATATGGCATGTTTCCTTCACCTAAAGAAATTCACTTTAATTGTAGTTGCCCAGATTGGGCGTATATGTGTAAGCACGTGGCCGCGACATTATACGGAGTAGGTGCAAGACTTGATCAAAATCCGATGTTGTTTTTTGAGTTACGTAATGTAGATGGTCAGCAATTAATTAAAAAATCAATGAATGTTAAAATAAAAAGCATGTTGAAAAATGCTGGTAAAAAAAGTGATAGAGAGATTGCTGAAAAAGATATTGGTGATTTGTTTGGACTATAAGTAACATAACTTTTACACTTCATTTACACAATCTTTTCGATAATTCATTGCTAGAGGGGATTTTACAGGATTATAGTGGTTATTTTGGGATATATTATATATGAACTTCACTTAACTTTGTTTATAATTATACTAAAATAATAATATTTTTTGTTAAATTTATATTATAATAATATAGATTGTTGATAGCTATAATAAAAAGTGAGAAATAACTTGCTATATAATAAGAATACTTTTTTTACTTTAGTTTTCTGTAGCTATAATAAATTGTATAATGCTACAAAAGGAGTATTATGAACAATAAGGCCTTTACTTTTTTTGAATTGCTTTTAGTATTAGCAATAATAGCAATAATTGCTATTATGTTTATACCAAAAATTAATAATACCTTAAAAATTTCTAGGATTAAAGCACTTAATAATGAAATAAAAATTGTATTATCAGCAGTCAGCACTTTTTGCCAAGTGCAAGAAAGCAATGAAGTTAATGACTGTTTAATTAATAGTATTATTGATTTGCAAAATAATAACCAAGTAAAACATGATTTTTTAATGAGGATAGTAAATAAAAAAAAATTAAACTATTTATCAGTAGCCATTAATACCGATATTAATCACTTTACAACTATAACTGGATACGGTTGCGTATTAGTCAGTTATCCCGCAATTAATAAAAATAATAGATATTATAAAAAAGGTATTAGAATTAACTCATTAAGTGAAAAGCTTTTTAATGAAAAAGACTTTAAAGAATATCTTAGTAAAGGAAATTTGGCAGATATTACATTTATATATGATGTAAATAATAACTCAAAAATAGATAATAATATGGATATCTTAATGTGTTGCAGTTTTTTCAAGCTTAATGACAGCCATAATCATTAATTAGTAACTGATTTAAGTAGTTTTTGAACTATCATAAATTAAATAATTGCAAATATAATTAAAGTAATAGGCAATTTGATTATATTGAATTGCTTTATAAACAGAAATAAAAAGTGTAAGGAGAAGGAATGAACAATACAAACATAGCAGTAGTAACGGATAGTTGTGCAGATATACCCGCGTCAGTAGCAGCCAAAATGAATATAGAGGTTATTCCACTTCAAGTTATTTTTGGTCATGATACCTATAGGGATGGAATTGATATTAAAAGCAAAGGTTTTTTTGACATGCTGAGTAAAGCAGAAAAACTACCAACAACCGCTCACCCCTCTCCAAAAGACTTTTCAAAGGTATATAAAAGGTTATTAGAAAAATTTGATCACGTATTATCTATACATCTATCAGAAAAGCTAAGTGGTACAATTAAGGCTGCTAAAATAGCGGCTCAAGAGTTTAAGGGTAGAGTATTTACATGGGATACTCATGCTATTAGTGTAGGAGTAGGATTACAAGTTTGTGCTGCCGCCCAAGCAGTTAAAGAAGGTAAACCCTTATCAGAAATAAGAGACCTGTTAAGTAAAATAAGAGAAACATCAACTGCATTATTCTCAGTAGATACTTTAGAGTACTTACAAAAAGGTGGCAGAATAGGAAAAGCGGCCTCTTTATTAGGAACTGTATTAAATATAAAACCAATAATAATTGTTAAAGAGGGATATTACCATGCCTTTGGCAAAGGTAGAAGCCGAAAAAAAGCTGTAAGGAAAATGCTAAACCATTTTATAAAAGTAGGTAGAAAAAATGGTGTAAAAAGAGTAACAGTAGGCCATGGTTTAGCCCCAGAAGAAGCCAAAATGTTAGCTGATGGATTATATGAAGAATTCGGTGTGAAACCAACATTTATTAGCGATATAGGACCAGTAATTGCCACCCATGTAGGTCCAGGAGCAGTAGGAGCAGTAATTAGCAGTTTTTAGTAGTCTGTTTTCGGAGAAAACAGATACCTTAAAAAACAAAAGTAAAGCTAGTCTGTTTTCGGAGAAAACAGATACCTTAAAAAACAAAAGTAAAGCTAGTCTGTTTTCGAAAGAAAACAGATACCTTAAAAAATAGAAGTATAATTAGTCTGTTTTCGAAAGAAAACAGATACCTTAAAAAAACAAAAGTACACCTAGTCTGTTTTCGAAAGAAAACAGATACCTTAAAAAAACAAAAGTACACCTAGTCTGTTTTCGAAAGAAAACAGATACCTTAAAAAACAAAAGTATAGCTAGTCTGTTTTCGAAAGAAAACAGATACCTTAAAAAAACAAAAGTACACCTAGTCTGTTTTCGAAAGAAAACAGATACCTTAAAAAACAAAAGTATAGCTAGTCTGTTTTCGGAGAAAACAGATACCTTAAAAAACAAAAGTAAACTTAGTCTGTTTTGGCAAGAAAATAAGGTACATTTAAAAAAGAAACTTAAAATAATCGTAGAAATAAAACATAAAACTGGGGTATTATGTTAGCCAAAATAAAAAAACTAATATGGCAGCCTTTGCAGTATTTAGGTGTTTTTTAAATAAAGGCACAGGGTTTCATTCTTAAACCACTTAATTAAATTGAACCTAAAACATCTTCGTGTGCTTTGTGTTCTTGGTGGTTTTAAACTAAAAACAATTAACTTTATGTAAGTCAAAATTGTTTTTTGCAGGTCTTTATTTTAAAGATTCAATTAAACAGCGCCATATATACACTGGTTTCGACTTTAAAAACGATATTTCCCGGGTAATAGACAAATTATGAGGCATACCTATAAATAAGCTTAATTATATGTTCAGTAATGAAATATATGATAAATATTAAGTGTATCTCAAACCAAAAAAGGTTGCCAATTGGCAACCTTTTTATATAATTTTGTTTCTCATTACATTCTTGTGGGAGCTGGCATATTAAGTAAATTTAAGCCAACTTTTATGGCAGTATTAGCAGCAAAACATAATAATGCTCTAGCTTTACATAACTCTTGATCTTCGGTAAGTATATGATTTGTATTATAAAATTTACTAAAATTACGAGCTATTCGCATAACTTGGCGTCCAATTAATGATGGCTCATAATCTTCAGCAGCTTTTAATATTTCTTGCGGAAATTTATAAATTGATTTTAGTAAATTAACCGATTCAACGTCACTTAATAATTCATAATTAATATCAGTACTAATTTCCACATTGCATTTTTCTAGTACTCGACATGAACGAGCATAAGCATATTGTAAATATGGTCCTGTTTCACCCTCAAAATTAAGAACTTCATCCCAATTAAATACAATATCGCTAATACGATTATTATATAAATCATTAAAAATTATAGAACCAACAGCCACTTGCTCAGCAACTTTTTCTTTATTAGGTAAGTCTGGATTACGCTCTTCTATTACTTGATTAGTTTTTGTTAAAGCTTCATTTAATAACTGTTCAAGCAATATTACATTTCCTTTACGGGTCTGCATGCGTCCAGAGGCCAAGCTAACTCTACCAAAAGAGGCATGTACTATATCCTTAGCAAAATCATAACCCATTAATTCTACAACCTTAATCCACTGTTTAAAGTGAAGATTTTGAGAGTAGTCAGTTAAATAAATAACCTTGTCAAAATCAAACGTTTTTTTACGATATAATACGGCTGCAATATCTCTCGAGGCATAAATAGTTGTACCATCTGCCTTCATAATCAAACAGGGGGGAATATCTTCACCTAACTCAACGACTTGAGCACCCTCACTAGTTGTTAATAAATTTTTCTGCTGTAATTCCGCTATAACTGCTGGAACTTTATCTATATAAAAACTTTCACCAGTGTTATAATCAAATTTAACACCTAGTTTTTTATAAAACATATTAAATTCTTTTAAACTTTCTTCACCTGTCCACTTCCAAATAGCAATGGCCTCTTCATCACCTTCTTCTAATTTTTTAAGCCAAGCCCTTGCCTCGTCTACAAGTTTAGGATTTTTATCCGCCTCATCATGAAACTTAACATATAGTTTCACAAACTCTTTAATAGGGTCTTTTTTAATTACTTCATCATTACCCCAAAGTTTATAAGCCAATATTTGTTTACCAAACTGGGTTCCCCAATCACCCAAGTGGTTTACCCCAATGCAGTCATACCCTAAATGGGTATATATATTATACAAAGACTGACCAAGAATAGTTGAACGTAAATGACCAACATGAAATGGCTTGGCAATATTAGGTGAAGAGTAATCTATTACTACAGTTTTATTATTATTAGATAATTTGGCGTAATCTGTGCCAGCTTCAAAAATAGTTTCTAATACATTTTTTGCAAAATGCGAATTATTAATATAGAAGTTTACATAAGGACCTTCTGCAGATACTCTTTGTAAGAAAGGGCGTAATTCAATGTTCTTTGCTAATTCTTCAGCAATTAATTTCGGTGATTTTCTTAATACCTTGGCAAGTTTAAAACATGGAAAAGCATAGTCTCCCATATCATCTTTAGGTGGAATCTCAATTAAACTTAAAATGGTATTTTTGTCGACATTTTGTAGTTGCTCAGTTAGCAACAAAGCTATTTGCTTTTGGTAATTTAACATTGTAAAAACCCTCTTCTTATAACGTTGTTTTTGGCAATGTAACACATTATTATCAAAAAAGCAAGGTAAATTAATGTTTTTTTTATTCAGACTTATTTAAATGTATGATATAATTCATTTCATAAAGGGGGCTGTTTTAATGATAAGAGAAAATAGAATCTCAGATGTAAGTAAAGTGGTACCATTTGGTCGCAGTTCCCAGTTTTATTTTAGCAGAGCAATGCGTGAATATGAACGAGGAAATTTACGTAGAGTATGTGAATTGCTTACATCAGCTATTAAATATAATCCAGAAGATATATGGAATTATTATAATTTAGCACTCACATACGAAGAGCTAGGGGAGTATAATACGGCTATTTCAATTTGGCATGACGAAGTATTAAAGAGAGATGAGAATTTTTCAGAAGCCTATTTTCATTTAGCAGTGTGTTATGCTGAAACAGAAGATATTGACTTAGTTTATAAATATATGGAAAAATATCTTGAACTAGAGCCTAATGGAGATTTAGAAACAGCTGCAAGGCATATATTAAAGTTATTAGAAGATAGTAGAACAAGTTCAAGCGATTCTAATAATATGAATAGCTCCCATTTAGTCATGTTAGAACTAGAAAAAAAACTGGCTGGTATGATTAATACTCATGCTTATGATGAGGCTCTTAAAATTTGTGAGAGTACTCTAACTACAGAGGGAGAAAGTCTTCCTTTACTAAATAGAACAACCCTAATTTGTTTTTTGGCTGGAGAAGAACAAAAGGGTTTAGACTATGTTCAAAGTGTATTAGCAAAAGATAAAAATAACGTTGGCGCTTATTGTAATCTAATATTTTATTACTACCAAAAAGGTGATGACCTAAGGGTTCAAGCAATTATTGAAAAAATGATTGAAATAGAATTTTCAGCCCTAAATGAGGTATTAAGATGGACCCAAACATTGGGTACTATAGGTAAACATAAACGAGCCTATGAGTGGCTAAGAGAGGTTTATTGGGGTGGAGAATATAATGCTGAAATGTTTTATCAATTGGGTGTCGCATCTATTAACTTAGGCAAAGAAAGAGACGCTAAATTTTACTGGAGACAAGCTGCCTTAATAGATGATATTCGCTCTCCTGCAGAACTGTATTATCAATTATTATTACAGATTAAAGACTTAGGCATAATTTCTTCTGTGTGTAGTTACAATTATGATTGGCCAATAATTAATATGATTCAATCTGGATACGATAGTGAGGTTACAAATTATTCAGAAGAAGAGCGTCAAGTTCTCTATTTATGTATGAAGTATTATATTAGGTATGGTACACCGGATATAGTAAATATGGTTCTTAATTGTATACCCGCACTAAATAAAGAAATGCAAAAAACAATTTTACAGGAATTAATGTTATCTGCTTATGACGACATGAAATATCATGTGTTAGAGCAATATGACCCTAGTTTAAAATATATATCTGTTATTAAATGTAGTAATAAAACCTATCACTTAGATAATAGTTATCAAGTGAAAGTTACAATGCCATTTATTGTAGCTGCACGTATGATTAAAGAAAATTTAGAGGCTTATCAAAGCCAAGTAATTGTTAATATGGGTATGAAACTCTGGTATAGATACTGCAATGTGTCTTATCCAAATCCAAGAAGAATTAGTAAGTCTACGGTTTGGGCAGCTGCTATGGAGTGCCATATACTTGAAATGTTTAACTTTGATTGTGACTTTCAAAAAATTGCAAAAAGATATGGAATTAAAGAAACATCGCTTAAACGTTCTCTGGAATGTATACGAGAAACAATTACCATAAAATAATGTTGAAAATTAGATTATAATAAAAGGGGCTGTAGTATTAACAAGAATTGTTGTTAATCTTAGCCCCTTTAATAAAATTTTAACTAAGAGCTAGTGGTAATTAGGATAGTAAAATGGAGGTTATAACTACAATGGTGGAGAATAAAGAACGTAAACTTATAGAACTACTAACAGCAAAAAAGAAAGTAATAATTGCTTTATCTGGTGGTGTTGATAGTACTCTACTATTATATATAGCTAGTAAAATACCTGTTATTAATGTATTAGCTGTTACTGCAAAATCTCCTTTACATATGAGTAGTGAGGTTGATTTTGCACAAAAATATACTAAGCAGCTAGGGGTAGAGCATAAAGTGTTTGATATTCCATTGCTTAACTTTAGTGATATAACAGAAAATAATAAAGATCGTTGTTACTATTGTAAAAAGAAGATTTTTAGCTTCATTATAGAAAAATGTCAAAAATATAAAAACTACTATATAGCTGATGGCACTAATATGAACGATTTTGATGACTATAGACCGGGTTTAAAAGCCTGCCAAGAATTGCTGGTATGGCATCCATTTGCAGAAGCCGAGATGTATAAGAGCGATATATACGAGTTATCTAAAAAATATGATTTACCTACAGCAAATAAACCATCGTTTGCTTGTTTAGCTTCAAGAATACCCTATGGCACTCAACTCACCAAAGAGAATCTCCATAAAATAGAGCAGGGCGAAATAATTTTGCAAAAACAGGGGTTTAAACAATACCGCTTAAGATACCACGGTGATATTGCCAGAATAGAGATTTTTGCAGAGGATTTTAAGAAACTACTGAATGATAAGCTAAGAAATGAAATTGTTAGTAGCATAAAAGCAATTGGCTTTAAATACATTACTCTTGATTTAACAGGTTATAAACAAGGAAGCTTGAACATATAGCGATACCATTGTGGCACAATTGAAATTTTAAATAAACATGTAAGATAAAAGTCCTGTCGCATAAAATTTAATGATATTGAAAAGCTAATACTATAAACTAAACCAGTTGTAATAAAAAGTAACGCATTTAGAAATAATTTAAGCAAGTTATGTATTCTTGTCCTTTTGTGGTTCAAAAAAACTCTTAAAATTATCGGGGTTTATTATTGAGTCACTTAACTATAAACTTATGTATTAAAGGGTGTTTTTATGGAAAATCGTTATCAAAGGCAACTTATCTTACCTCAAATAGGGGTAGTGGGTCAAATAAAACTAGGCAAAGCAAGGGTGGCTATTATTGGCTGCGGAGCTTTAGGCTCAGCGGTTGCTAATAACCTTGTGAGAGCAGGAGTTGGTTATATACGATTAATAGATGGAGATAAAGTTTCTATAACTAACTTACACCGTCAACAAATCTACACTGAAAAAGACGTAACTCAAGAAAAATACAAAGTACATGCAGCTAAAGAATTTTTACTATCGAGTAACTCCGAAACAAAAATAGATAGTTATACTGAATTTATAAGTAAGTATAATATAGGCAGTTTTTTAAGTGATATAGACTTAGTTATTGATGCTACGGATAATTTTAAGGCCCGTATGATAATTAATGATTATACTATTAGCAGTAACCTACCCTGGGTTCATGGTTCTGCTTTAGGTTTTGAAGGAAGAGTAGTATTATTTAAACCAAAACTTGGCTGTTATCGCTGTTTAGTGCCCGAAATTCCAAGTGAAGATCTAATACCAGCCACTGAGAGTTATGGTATTTTTGGACCTTTAACCTATATTATTGGTTCACTTCAAGCAACAGAGGCAATCAAATACTTATTAGACCCTAAAGCCTATATGAGTAATCTTTTATTTATAGATATTTGGCAACAGCAATGGCAGGTTATAAAACTGACTAAAAATGAGCAATGTAGTTACTGTAATAAGTAAATAACTCTTTGCTTGCAGAAGAGAAAATAGTATTGTATACTGTATACCAAGTAAGGGGGAGGCTAATGTTACAAACACTCTGGAATATATTTGTAGCTATGTTGCGTGTGGGTACTCTTGGTTTTGGTGGTGGGCAAGCATCAATTCCTTTATTAGAGATTGAAGCTGTACAAACATATCAGTGGATGACAGCTCAAGAGTTTGGTGACTTATATGCTATGGGTAACTGTTTGCCAGGACCAATAGCAACTAAAATGGCAGCATCAATAGGATTTGAACAAGCTGGTGTTTTAGGAGCTGTAGTAGGCTTATTAGGAATGATTTTGCCATCTACTATTGCCATAGTTTTAATGATATCCTTTTTCTTTAAGTTTAAAGATCAACCACAAGTACAAGGTTTGCTTAAAGGAATAAGACCTATTGTAATTGTATTGTTAATACTTATGACCTACAAAATGGGTATTAAGTCAATGGGCACACCTGTTTCTTTTATTATTGCAGGGGTTGCTTTTGTAGCATTGCATTTTTTGAAAATACATCCCGCCTTTGTTATTTTAAGTGGCATGTTATTTGGAGTCTTTTTCTTAGCAAAGTAAAATACAAAAGCTGTAGCTATTTAGCTGACAGCTTTTTTTGTTACAAATTTTATTATGCTCTTAAAACTTAAACTACTTAATTAAAATAATCAGCAAAAGTTAAAATTTAAACATTAACCTACTATATTGAACGTTTTTTTGTTAAACTATCTCAAATTATGATAGAATTATAGATAAGATAAAAGTTTAAAAAGGTAGGTGACCTATTAATGATAGATTTCATTAAAAAGTATAAACAAGAACTTAAAAGACCGGGTTTATACATAGTAATAGCAATTTTTATTTTTGCAGTTGCTTATAGAACTAACAATTTAAACTCTCCGCTGATGGTTATGTTTGGTGGCGGTACCTTGGTATTTGCTGTCAGAGATATTGTTGCTTTAGTTTTAAAAGAAAAAAACATTGATATATAATGGGTGTAATATTATGGAACAAATAATAGATAGTGTAAGAAAAAAACTAAAAGAAAATGATTTAAGACTAACTAGCCAACGGCAAGCTATTTTACAGACCTTATTAGAATATCGTCATTCGCATTTGAGCGTTGAGGAGTTATACAATATTACCCACGAACACTACCCAGATTTAGGAATAGCTACCGTGTATAGAACCCTAGATACTTTTGTAGAATTAGGCATAGTTCATAAAATGGAATTTGGAGATAAAGGAGCAAGATACGAATTAAAAATTAATGATGAGGAACATTATCACCACCATTTATTCTGTGTTAGTTGTGGTGCCATTATTGAATTTAATGATGATTTGCTTGAAAAGCTTGAAGACAGAATTATGAAAGAAAATAAATTCTTAATAAAAGACCATTCTTTGAGATTTTATGGATTATGTTATGACTGTCAACAGCAAGGTATAAAGTAGATAATTACTTAGGAGGATTATTATGACCACAGTGCGTACTAGGTTTGCACCAAGTCCAACAGGCTATATGCATATTGGTAATTTGCGAACCGCATTATATACTTATTTAATTGCTCGTGTTAACAAAGGAAAGTTTATTTTAAGAATTGAGGATACTGATCAAGGTCGTTATGTTGAGGATGCCCTAGATGTAATTTACGAGACCTTAGACATGATTGGGTTAGAGTATGATGAAGGACCCAAAGTGGGGGGCGATTATGGACCTTATGTTCAGAGTCAAAGAAAAGATACTTACTCAAAGTTTGCGCATCAGTTAGTAGAGTCTGGACATGCATATCCTTGTTTTTGTACTGTGGAAAGATTGAATGAGGCTCGAAAAGAGGCGGGTGGTGTTTGGCGTTATGATAGACACTGCCGAGATTTAAGTAAAGAAGATGCCCAAAAGAGAATAGATGCAGGCGAAGAATATGTCATAAGACAAAAAATGCCCGTGACGGGGTCTACAACTTTTAAGGATGCCGTTTTTGGCGAAATAACAGTACCAAATGAAGAGCTTGAGGATCAGGTCTTGCTAAAGGCAGATGGACTACCAACTTATAACTTTGCCAATGTTATTGATGATCATGCTATGAAAATTACCCATGTAGTTAGGGGTACAGAGTACTTATCTTCTTCACCAAAGTATAACCTGCTTTATGAGGCTTTTGGTTGGCAGGTGCCAACCTATGTACACTTAACCTCTATTATAAGAGAGGGTGGCAAAAAGCTAAGTAAACGTGATGGTGATGCAGCCTTTAGTGATTTTTATAAAAAAGGATACTTAATTGATGCCATAGTTAACTATATAGCCTTGTTGGGTTGGAGCTCAGGAACAGAGCAAGAAATATTTAGCTTAAATGAGCTTAAAGAGAAATTTAGTATTGCTGGCTTAAGTAAATCACCAGCTGTATTTGATATTAAAAAACTACGCTGGATGAATAGTGTATATATTAAAAACCTTAGCCCAGAGCAGTTTAATAAACAAGCTATGCCATATCTAAATAGTGTTTTTAAAGACACTAAAATAAATAAAGATCAGGTGGCTCAGCTACTGCATAACAGAGTAGAAGTTTTAGGTGAAATACCAGATATGGTTGATTTTTTAGTTAACTTGCCTGAGTTTGATGTTAATATGTTTAAACATGAAAAAACTAAAACTGGCTTAGCCGAAGCTTTAGAGAGTTTAAAAAGCTCTTATGAAGCCCTAAATAAACTAAGTGATTGGAATAAAGATAGTTTAAAAGCTACCCTCAAACAAACAACAAAAGAACTAGCAGTTAAAACTGGCAGAATATTATGGCCATTAAGAATAGCTGTATCTGGTTTAGAGTCAACCCCTGGTGGAGCCTATGATGTTTTAGAGTTATTAGGAAAAGAAGAGGCTCTTAATAGATTAAATAAAGGAATAAAAAAAGCCCAAGCTGCTTTAGCCTAATTCAATAATGAGTCATTTAAAAATAGACAATATAACAGTTGGTTATAACCAAACAGTACTAAAAAACTTTAGTTTAAATGTCAACTACGGTGAGAGTATTGGCATTATTGGACCAAATGGAGCAGGAAAATCTACGTTTTTAAAGGCTGTAACAAAACTACTGCCTTTAAAAACGGGCAGTATTACCATAGAAAACGCTGATATTACTAAGTTAAGTCATCTTGAAATGGCTCGTAAAGTAGCAGTTGTTAATCAAAGTACGAGCATAAGCTTTAACTATAAGGTCAGTGATATAGTTAAATTGGGTAGATATGCCCACCCTAATCAATCGTTAGAGGTGATTAAGGGCTTTATGCAACATACAAATATATGGGATTTAAGAGATAGAGGCTTTTATGAGCTTAGTGGTGGAGAAAAACAACGTGTGGTTATTAGCCAAGCACTGGCTCAAGAGGCTAAATTATTGCTAATGGATGAACCTACATCAGATTTAGATATTAGGCATCAGGTAGATGTTTTTAATGTGTTTGAGAGCCTAAACAAGCAGCGTGAGTTAACAATAATAGCTATTATGCATGACTTAAACTTAGCTGCTTTATACTGTGATCGGATTATAGCCCTTAAAAATGGTAAGATATTGGCAGATGGTACTGCTAAAGAGGTATTAACTCCGAGTAATATAAAAGAAATATATGGAGTAAATGTTACTATTACCAAACATGAGGAATATAATCAGCCATTTGTTATGTTGAAAAAAAATACAGACTAATAAAATTTAATAATATGATTTATGGTTTAATCTGAAAAGATAGTTGTACTATTTTTTCAGATTTTTATATTAGTAAAACTTTTAATTTCTAATACTAAGTATAGATGTGCACTTTGTACACATATAGTGAATAATAATCGCCTCATGCACAGTGCTAAGTATGATAAATTAAATAATAACAAAGGCTAATTTTAGAGGTGTTATTTATAATGCATAAATTTAAAATTGCTGTAATAAGAGTGGTTACTTTAAATGACAAAGAAAAGCTTAATCAGCATGGAAGGCTTATAGAAAGCTATTTCCCTAACTTACAAACTACCTCATATTGTATAGCTAATCAATATAATGGTGTGCATGATGACGCTAGCCATGCATTAGCTGAGTTGAAAATTGAAAAAATAGTAGAAGATATAAAGCATAAGTATCAGGGGATAGTAGTTAGCTGTGCAGGTGACCCTTGTGTAAATAAATTAAAAAATAAGATTGATATACCTATAGTAGGAGCAGGCCATTCCTCAGCTAGCTTTTGTTTTAACTATGGATTAAAAATTGGTATTATAGGTATTCGTGAGGATGCTCCCTGTTCAATTAAAAATATTTTAAGAAATAATATAATTAAATTTATTAAACCTCAAGGTGTAAAAAATACCAACGATTTATATACTAAAGAGGGACAGCTGGCTATCATAATCGCTGCAAAAGAGCTAAAACATTTAGGTGCAGAGGTTATTTTATTGGCTTGTACAGGTATGTCTACAGTAGGCATAACCTCAATTTTAGCAAAACAACTTAAATTACCCATAGTAGATCCTGTTTTTGCTGAGGCTTTTACAATAAATACATTATGTTTGCAAAAAGCGTATTTTAATTAACTATAGATAAAAAATAATAATGAGGTGAAAGTTTATGTTGAAGCAGGTATTAGAGATGTATGAGTTACTAGACAAAGCAACAGCTAGTGGCGAAGAGGTTGCCAACCTATTAAAAAGTAGAGGCGCAAAAGATGTAGATGTTCAAACTGTTTTTGGTGAAAGTGGAAGTACAGACGTTATCAAAATTACAATAGCAGGAAGCAATGGAAAAATTGCAGGAGGAGAGACAAAAACCCTAGGTATAACAGGTAGACTTGGTGGTATAGGTGCACGGCCTGAGGTAATTGGATTTGTTTCAGATGGAGATGGTGCTTTAACAGCTTTATCAGTGGCGTTAAAGTTAATAGATATGCAAAAAAATGGTGATGTGCTTAAAGGTGATGTTATTATAACAACCCATATTTGTCCAAATGCCCCTACCAGAGAGCATTTTCCTGTACCATTTATGGGGTCACCAATCGATTCACAAACATCTAATAAGTACGAAGTTACACCCGAAATGGATGCTATATTATCAATAGATACTACAAAAGGAAATAAAGTTATTAATACAAGAGGCTTTGCTGTATCTAATACAGTTAAAGAGGGTTATATTTTAAAAGTCAGTAATGATATATTAGAGATAATAATGAGAACAACTGGCAGAATGCCATACGTATTCCCCCTATCACAGCAAGATATTACACCATACGGAAATGGTTTATACCATTTAAATAGTATTCTTCAGCCAGCAGTAGCTACTAAAGCGCCAGTAATAGGGGTAGCAATTACCACTGAGGTGCCTGTTGCGGGTTGTGCTACTGGAGCAACTCATATTACTGATATAGAAATGACAGCCAGGTTTGCATTAGAGGTGGCCAAAGACTATGGTGAGTCAAAATGCGTATTTTATGATCATCAAGAATATGAGCTTATTCAAAAACTGTATGGAGATATGAAGAGGTTTCAAACAAAAGGCAACTAAGCCCTAGTATTAATAATTTTAACTATTAAGTGGTATTGCTATTTTAGTTTATAACTTAAACAAAATAGTAATACTACTCTTCTTTTTTTAAAAGAGAATATCGTTTATAATTGAGTTCAGATTACTAACTGGTGGTGATTATATGAAGGTCAAAGATGTATTTGAGTTAAACTCCAAAATGAGAAACATAAAGCTTTTGGCTGGAAAAAAGGGTTTAAATGAAGAGATTAAAGATATTGGTGTTTTAGAGGTGCCCGATGGTATACTTTGGTCTCGTAAAAATGACTTGATAATAACTACTGGTTATTTTATCTATAAAAAAGAAATTGAGTTAGTTGATGTAATCAAAATACTTAAACAAAAACAGGCAGTAGGTTTAGGTATAAAAACAGATAGGTTTTTAAAAAGTATTCCCAAAGAGGCAATTGAGTTAGCTAATAAACTTAATTTTCCATTTTTTGAAATACCTATTTTTTTGGGCTATAACGACTTTATTTGGCCAATTATTAGTAATATATTAGGTGGCGAAGACTATATAAATTACAGATTAATGAAGTATAATGAAGACATATTAAAGGTGAGTAAAAAAAATTACTACCTAAAAAATATTGTAGAATTGTTGTCAAAACATCTTAATGAATCTTTTATAGTAGTTTCGGAGCTTAAACACCAAGTATTAGCAAACTATAATCACAATTATGAAATAAATACAAAAGCCATTATAAATCAAATTATTAAACATAATAGCAAAATAATTGATAATAATGACTATTTTTTAACTAAAATCAATAATAAACAGACGTATATATTTCCTTTAAAAACTATAGTGGCTAATCTAGGATATTTATGTATCGTTTTAAACGATAAGTTAATAAGTGACTTAGAGCTGAAAATAATAAATCGCACTGTTCCCTACCTAACAATATCAATGGTGAATGATGTTTGTAAACCCAAAAAACAGTATGAAACTGTAGAGAGCTTTATCAAGGATTTACTAATAAATAATAAATTAGCTCAGTCTAAACTAATGGAACAAGCTGAGTATTTTAATATAAATATTAAACAAAAAAGATATCTTTGGGCACTAAAACTTACCCATAAAACAAATTTAGTAAAAAATATTGCAGACATAGCTAAATATTTAAAAGAAAAATTACCTCATAATTATATAATAACAAACTCATCAATGATAATTTGCATAGAAAACAATATCCATCTTCATAAAGAAAACAAAATAATATGTGACCTTATTTACAAGGATCTTAATTCGTTATATTCTAACTGTGACTTTATAATGGCTATTAGTGAGCAATTTAACAACCTGAGCAGTATAGCTGATGCTTATGACGAGGCAATGTTTTGTATAGAGTATGCTACTAAAATAGATAAAAATGCAGTTTATGAGTTTAAAAATTTAATAGTAGATAACTTACTTAATGAGTTAAAAGACAATAAACATTTAAATAAGGCATTTGTGGAGATAGTTGTTAAACTAAAGCACTATGATACTAAAAATAAATGTGAATATTTTAATACTTTAGTGCAATTTATTAATAGCGATTATAATGTTTTAAAGACCTCTCAAAATTTATTTATACACAGAAATACCCTCTATAAAAGATTAAAAAAAATCGAAGAAATTTTAAACATTAAGTTAAATAATCAAAACACTAAAATATTGCTGTACCTATGTTTAAAGTTTGCTAATGTAAAAGAATATTAATCAGCCTTTTTTGCTCATATCATGCTGCTTTAAATAATCATAACCAGCCTTATAACCAGCTGCAATTGCTTCATCTAACTTATTAAAGTCCAGAGTATTAATTTTTGCTACATTAGGTTGAATAATGTCCACCTTTATTTTTGTAGTCCAATCATTGCTTTCTTGCCCAATAATATCTAGCGCCCTTAAACCAATATGCATAAAATTATCGTGTTTTAGGGGAGGCATAGGAGGGCTGACATCTACCACTAAAGCACTTGTGGCACCAAGTTCTGCTGCTAAGTCTACAGGTAAATTTTCTTTTACTCCTCCATCTGTTAAAAGCCAAGGAGCAAATTCCATGGGCGAAAAAGCTACCGGTAAAGCCATTGAAGATCGCATAGCTTGCCATAGTTTTTTGTCTGTTAATAAAGGGGTTTCACGACTCAAAGAGCCCTCTTTGCAAAAGGTAACTACCTCACCAGTATGGAGGTCTACTGCAGGGAGTTACAAAATCATATTTTAGCTTATTAAAATCAGTGTTTCCTAAATGTTTTTTTAAAATTCTTTCAAATTTTTTTGTATTAATTAAACTATCAGTTGTAATATATGGCTCATGCTTTATAAACAACACACTTTTAAGAATATTTATTAATAAAGAAAACCATCTTATATTAAATATCTCCCAGTTTATTTCACTAGATATTTTAGCAATCTCAGTAGGTGTAAAACCTGCAGCATAAAAACCACCCACCAAAGAGCCTGCACTTGTTCCAGTAACAATATTAAATTCATAATTATTTTCACTTAGAGCCTGTAAAACTCCTATATGGGCAGCACCTCGAGCACCGCCGCCACCTAAAACTAAGGCCTTCATATGTATACACCTGCTTATAAAAGTATTCATAACATGTTATGAATAAAAAACTCACACTGGAACTAGCTTAATTTGATTTATAAAATAAACAAAAGTATAATATTAGTTAACTAATATAGGAGGTGATTTTTACTGTGATAAAAGTATTAAATGTGGCAGGTATGAGTTGAATATATTGCCAAAATGCAGAAAGAAATGCATTAAAAGCTGTGGCTTCAGTTTCATATGTGCGAGTTGATTTAAATACTAATAAAAATTACTGTAGAATGTGCGATCTCCTTAAAATTAGTGATGTTTTATAAGGATTTTAGCTACACAGTGATTTAAGAGTAGGCTTAAAGACTAAACTATTATATAGATTAGCAAAAGTCGACTTTTATTTATAATCATGGAGGATTGGATGAATGCAGAAATTACTACGTCAATTACCCAAGGTTGATGAGCTTTTACAGAATACAGATATTGCTCAGTGGGTAAATGAGTTGAGTCATAAAATAGTTGTTGATTCTGTTAGAGTTGCCATAGGACAAGTAAGAACAGATATTCTTAATGGCAAACAAGTTGAAGATGTTGAATTAACAGTAATAAGTACTTTTTTAAACTTAGTAAAAAGACAGCAGGTTAATTCACTACGTAGGGTTTTAAATGGTACAGGTATAGTGCTACATACTAACCTGGGGAGAGCCAAACTCTCGAATAGTGCAAGGCAACAGGTTGAGCAGGTTGCTTCATCATACTCAACACTAGAGTATAGCTTGGAAAAGCGCAGTAGAGGATCTAGGTATGATCATGTAGTTACGCTTCTAAAAGAAATAACTGGTGCAGAAGATGCCTTAGTAGTTAATAACAATGCAGCAGCAGTATTATTAGCCTTAAACACCATGGCTAAAGGAAAAGAAGCAATTGTATCAAGAGGTCAATTAATTGAAATTGGAGGTTCTTTTAGAATCCCAGCTGTTATGGAACAGAGTGGTTGTTTTTTACACGAAGTTGGTACTACCAACAAAACCCATTTAGTAGATTATGAGAGAGCTATTACTGAAAATACTGCCTTAATATTAAAGGTGCATACAAGTAACTATCGAATACTAGGATTCACTGAAGAAGTGCCCAATACCGAGTTAGTTAAACTCTCTAAAAAATATGATATACCTGTATTAGATGACTTAGGTAGTGGCATGTTTATAGATCCACGTAAAATTAACTTAAGTTATGAGCCAACTGTACCAGAGGTAGTTAGGGCTGGAGTAGATGTAGTTACCTTTAGTGGTGATAAACTCTTAGGAGGACCTCAAGCTGGTATTATAGTGGGTAAATCTAGGTATATAAAAGCAATGAAAGAAAACCACTTAAATCGAGCATTAAGAATAGACAAGCTTACTTTAGCTGCTTTAGAGGCAACCCTAAAATTATATTTAGACGAAGAAGTAGCAATAAATAAAATACCAACTCTTACAATGTTAAATTATAATCAAAATGAGCTAAAAGAAAGAGCTAATCAGCTTAAAGATAAAATTTTAGCTGAGGTAGCTGATTATGCCTTTGTACAGGTATGTGATACAGTTGGTCAGGTTGGTGGCGGAGCATTGCCACTAGAAGAGTTACCGTCTGCTGGTATTGTTGTAACACCACGCCGCATGAGTGTAAATAAATATGAAGAACGATTGAGGTTAGGATCAACTCCTTTAATAGCTCGTATTGAAAATGACGGTTTATTAGTAGATTTAAGAACCATTGCAACAGATGAAGAAGCTGATTTAATTGAAGTTCTAAAACAGGGACTAATGGAGGGGTAAACTTGAAACATGTTATTGTTGGTACAGCAGGTCATGTTGACCATGGTAAGTCAACTCTAATTAGATCTTTAACAGGTATTGACCCAGACCGTTTAAAAGAGGAAAAACAGAGAGGCTTAACCATTGATATTGGCTTTGCTTGGTTTGATTTACCGAGTGGAAAACGAGCAGGAATAGTAGATGTTCCTGGTCATGAAAAATTTATAAAAAACATGTTAGCAGGAGCTATTGGTTTTGATGTAGTTCTGTTAGTAGTAGCAGCTGATGAAGGTATTATGCCCCAAACAAAAGAGCATTTAAATATCCTAAGCCTCTTAAACATAAAAAGTGGTATGGTTGCTTTAACAAAAATCGATATGGTAGATGAAGAGTGGCGTGAGCTTGTTATTGAAGAAATTAGAGAACAGCTTAAAGATACATTTTTAGCAGAATCACCTATCGTTCAGGTGTCTGCACCACAGTCACTAGGCTTAGATGAACTTGTAAAGCAAATAGATATCCTAACCGAGCAGTCTATTGCCAGAGACACTGAGTGTGATTTTAGAATGCCCATAGATAGATCATTTCCAATAAAGGGTTTTGGCACAGTTGTTACCGGAACTTTAATGGAGGGCTCAATTAAAGTAGGAGACTCTGCAGAGCTACAACCATTATCCAAAAAAACTCGTATTAGAAATATTCAAATACATGGTAAAAAAGCCGAAGAGGCCTTTGCTGGTCAGCGAGTAGCCCTAAATTTAGCTGATGTTACAGTTGAAGAGTGTCAACGCGGACAGGTTTTAGCTCCTCAAAAGCTGCTAAGAGCCACTATGATGTTAGATGTAATGTTAAAGCTTTTACCTGATAATAGTAGACCTTTAAAGCACTGGGATAGAGTAAGATTTTACACTGGAACGTCAGAGGTATTGGGTAGAGTAGTACTTTTTGAAAGAGATGAAATGTGGCCAGGAGAAGAATTGCCTGTGCAAATAAGATTAGAGCAGACTCTAGTAACCATGCGAGATGATCGCTTTGTAATAAGATCATACTCTCCCCTAGAGACTATTGGTGGGGGATATATAATAGATGCCAATCCAACTAAAAAGCGGAGGTTTAGGTCAGGAGTTTTAGACGACCTTAATCTTAAGGCAACTGGTCAATCAGCAGATATTATAATTAATAGCTTGAAAAAAGAAAATCAACTTATTTTTGAGAGAGAGGCTGCTATAAGAAACACTGGTTTGAGAGATGCAGCTGAGGCTATAAATGAACTCATAGAAGCAGAGGAAATTATACCAATATCTATTGACTCAATTAATTACCTAGTATTAAGTACTAAATTAGATAGTGTAAGGGCAGAAATAATAAAATTTTTAAGCACTTATCATAAAAAATACCCACTAAGAGAGGGAGCAGCTAGAGCCGAGATAAGGTCACGTTTTTTAACTAAAGCTAGTGCTAAACTATACCAACAGCTAATAATACTTTTGTCGGAGACTGGAGAAATATACGACACAGGAGATTTTGTTAAACTTAATAATTTTAAAGTAGAGTACACAGGTAAATATTTAAGGTGGTATGAAAACGTTATAAAAAAACTACAAGAGGGTCAATTTGCACCACTTGGAGTTAATGAAATGTCGGAAGAACTGGCTGTAAAAGTAGATGAACTTAAAGAAATACTTAATAACATGTTAAGGAATAATCAAGCCATAAAACTGACTGAAAACATCTACTTGTTACAAACAAATTATGAAAAAGCTCTTAAAATATTAGTTGCATATTTTGAAGAACATGATAGTATAGACTTAGCAACATATAGAAATTTACTAAATACTAGTAGAAAATATGCCTTACCATTATTGGAAACATTTGATCAAAGTAGAATAACAAAACGTGAAGGTAATGTAAGAAAATTAATTAGATAAATAACAACATAACTGTGGGGGTTGATTTTGTGCATATAGTGAGAATAATCTTGTTTATTATTGTAGCAGTATACAGTGGTTATTTGCTTTATGATTCTATTAAAAATCATAATCGTGGCGACTTAATTATGGCTGTAATACTATTAACACTACTGATTTTAACAAGATTTGTAAGCATAGTTTATATATCAGGGCCATCAATGCAACCCAATTTCCATACAGGAGATTGTGTTTTAGTATTAAGAACTCAAAAAGTTGAGCGGTTTGATGTAGCAGTTGTAAAATGGCAGGATAAATGGCTAGTAAAGCGAGTTGTTGGTTTACCAAATGATAGCTTGGCATTATCTGATGGTTATACTTATATAAATGGTGAACAAGTAACTGAACCTTTTGAATACTTTTCTGGTAATAGAAATATCTCTGAAATTCAAATTCCACAAGAACACATCTTTATAATGGGTGACAATAGAGCAAATTCTCATGATTCTCGGGCATTTGGTCCTGTTGCTAAAACAGAGATATATGGAAAAATGGTAACAAAGCTTGGCTTTATATCTAAAATACCACTTTTGTCAAAATTAATAGAAATGATGGCAACAATTCAAACAGGATAAGGATAAAAACATGTTAAAAACACAGCTTATAAAGCGAGATTACAATACTTATCAAGATAATCCAGCTCATGTAAATGTAGAAATAAAAACATTAGTAGATAAAACAATTAGTAATAATATAAAAACAGCATTGGTTAAAGTATTAGAAAATGGTGAAATTAAACCCCATAGCCACGAAACATTAGAGATATTTCACATTCTAGAGGGCAATGGTATAGTGCTAATTAATGGTGACTACCAAAAATTTGAATGTGGAGACACTATTTATGCACCCGCTGGAGTAATACATGGCTTAAAAAATACTGAGAAAACACCCGTAATATTATTGGCAAATTTTCCGAACTATAAATCTTAACATATTCTATATTGTAATATAAAGGTAAGCTTTATATAATAATAATAGGTAGGCAGCTAATTCAAAGTGTTTACACACATGAAGTTGAGCAGTTTTTTGCTTAGCTGTAAAATAGGCGTATTTAGTTGAGTAGTCAATAAATCTAAGGAGAGTTTAAAATGGATAAACAAGTTGTATTGTACTCAATGGATGGTTGAGGTGCTTGTGTAGCGATTAAACAATTTTTCGCGGATAATCAGGTTGATTATTTATTAAAAGACATACGAAAAGACAGCGAAGCTCGAAAAGAGTTAGTTCAGGTTTATAAAAAGCGTAGTGTACCAGTAACAGTAATTGGTGACGAAGTTATTCATGGATTTATTGAGCCAGTTTTAAGAAAAGCATTAGGGCTATAAATAAAAGCCAATAACCTAAGGCAGGCACTTTAGTGTCTGCCTAAAAGTTATATTTAATTTTCTGTAATGATTAAACAAAGTAAAGAGGTATGAGAATGCCAAAAATCATTAAAAATATTGAGGGTAAAATATTAAATGCTGCTTCAGAGCTATTTATAGAGCAGGGTTATGAAAAAACTGATATACGTCAAATAGCCAGTAAAGCTCAAATTGCAGTAGGCACTCTTTATAATTACTATAAAAATAAAGATGTGTTGTTTTATGCAGTATTTGAGCATAAACTAACCACAACCGTAGCAAGCATAAAAAAAGCGATAGAAAAAACAGACGACCCAGAGCAGCGTGTGTATAATTTTTTACGTCTCATGCAAAAAGAGTTACATGGCAACTCAAAACAGGGATGGAAACACTTGTATAAAGTCTTTTCTCAGAAAAAAGAACTGTTAGTTTCTCACAAAGATGTAAATGAAGAAATAAAAAAATTATTTAAAAATATAGAGACAATGATCCAGAATATCTACGATGATTATAGTATTAAATTAACAGGCTCAAAAATACCTGAGTCAATAAGTATAAGAATGAAGCCCACTATAATGATGATGTTATTCTCATTAACAAATAAATTACCTAATGAGCCCGAAGAAAATATAAAATACCTTCATAACATTATCACCTGTATGTGCAGAATAGGAAGAGACTATGAATAAAAAAACAACAATAGGGATAGACATAGATGGAACACTAACTGCCCCAGATTTTTGGGTAGAAGAATTGAATAAGCAGTTTAATAAAAACTATAAATATGGTGAATCTGATATATATGATTGGCGTGATATTTATGAAATTGATAATGATCAGTTTATGAAATACTACTCAGTACATGGACCTCAACTACATGTTCAGGCAAAAATAAGGCCCGATGCAGCAACAGTAATTAATGATTGGCATGAGAATTATAACTTATGTTATATAACTGCTCGTCAACATTTTTTAACTGAAGCAACAGCTGTTTGGTTAAAAAAACATAAACTCCCTGGGGAATTTTATGTATTAGGATCCCATTATAAATTAAATAAAGCCAAAGAACTTAATTGTCAAATCTTTATTGAAGATAACTACGATGTTGCATGTCGATTGGCTGAAGGTGGAATTAATGTGCTGTTAATGGACTGTGTTTATAATCGTAAACCCTTACCCCAAGAGCGAGTAACTAGAGTTTTTAGTTGGCAAGAAGTGGCTAAACAGGTAGCTAAAATATCAACAAAATATCTAATCTAAAAAATCATTCTTAGGAATGATTTTTGCTTATAGACAGAACAAGACTAAATTAGATGTTTCGCCAAAATAATATAATTAATATATCTTATAAAAGGCACTAGCCATTAAACAACAGAGAGTTAATTCATTATTTTATTGCTACACTAATGTTATAAAAACTAAATAAAAATTAAAGCTTATACTTTTACTTGGGTCTTAAAAATGCTACCATTATTATTAGAGAGTTGTTTATTACTGGGGGAATAAATATGAAAACATGTTTTAATTGTGGTGTTTTGTTATTAGAGTCAGAAAAAACATGTCCATCATGTGGAGAATTACTTATAAAAGATAAACAAGTTCAAAAAGAAATAGCTACAACTAAAGTAGTTGAAGAAACATACAATGAGGTTAGAGCTATTGAAAATAAAACTGCAATTTCAAAAAAAATAATAATTTCCCCAGATCCTAGTTTAGTAAGTGATAAAAATAAGTATATTTTGCTAATAATAATAAGTATAATACCGATTTTAAACCTAGTATTGTTACCTGTTTATATATTTAACATGAAAAATGAATATGAGCTAAGAAACACTGCTAAAAAAATATTTGTAATTGTAACTATGTTAACTATATTAATATTTATTGTAATAACTCAATATAATTTAAAAACGGTATACCTAAAAACTAAGGATTTTTATAGAGTTATAGTAAAGAGCTTTTTGGGTAAATAATAACAATAAATATAGTAAAGGTGGTTTGTATGGATTTTTTACGTAATGTAACTAAAGATATTGGTAAAATGTCAGGCCAATTAGTTGAAACAACAAAACTTTCTGCAAAAATAAACAGTGAAGAGAATAAAATTCGTAAGATATATACTGAGTTAGGAGAACAAATGTATAAAGACTTTCAGCATGGAGAGTCGTTTAAAGAACCTTATATGGTAATGTTTTCAGACATTAGTATAATAAAAAGCAATATTGCCCAGCTAAGAAAAGAATTATTAGATGTTAAAGGAGTAGTACTTTGCAAGAACTGTGGGCAAGAAGTAAAAAGAGATGTAACATTTTGTGCCAAGTGTGGCTCACGTATGGATGAAACAGAAGTAAAACATAATATAAACCAAAAAAATTGTCACCAATGTGGAGCTGTAGTGGCAGAAGATAGCAAATATTGTCCAGAATGCGGAATCTTAATAAAAGACTAGCTAATTTTTTAACTAAAAAATTTTTATAATAGTAGCATCTGCTGTACAATAATAGCAGGATGCTACTATTAATATTATGGGGGATAACGCGTGTATAAACCAACAAATCCACTTGTTGTACAGAGTGATAGAACAATCTTACTAGAAGTTAAACATCAGCTATTTACTGAAGCTAGAGATTTTTTAAGTAGCTTTGCAGAGCTTGTTAAAAGTCCAGAGTATATTCATAGCTACAGAATAACACCTTTGTCTGTTTGGAATGCGGTAGCTGCAGGAATGAGTGGTAAAGAAATAATTGAAGGTCTAAACCAATATGTTAAATTTGATATACCCCAAAACATAATTTTTGAGATATTAAGCTATGCAAAAAGATATGGACAAATTAAACTTATAAAAAAAAATAATGACTATCTATTAAAAATAGAAGACGCAACTGTAATAGCAGAAATTAGTAGTCATCAATCTGTGGTAAGTTATTTGGCTGAACGTGTTTCAAGTACTGAAATAAAGATACAAGAAAACTCAAGAGGAAGACTAAAACAAGCCTTAATTAAAATTAAATATCCTGTAGAAGATTTAGCAGGATACTCTTACGGAGAACCTTTAGATATATGTATTCGCCAAAAGACCCTTAATGGCAAGGACATGCAGTTGCGAGAGTACCAAAAACAAAGCATTGCAGCATTTTATCTTAATGGAACTGCCAGAGGTGGCAACGGAGTTGTAGTACTACCTTGTGGGGCTGGCAAAACAGTTGTTGGTATGGGAGTTATGGCCCAAACTAAAACATATACCTTAATAATAACAACTGGAATAGTGGCCGTGAGACAATGGATAAATGAATTGCTAGATAAAACGAACCTAACAATTGATGAAATAGGAGAATATACTGGAGAAAAAAAAGAAATAAAACCAGTAACAATAACCACATATCAAATATTAACCTGGCGCAGTCAAAAAGATAAAAAATTTAAACATATGCAGTTATTTGATGAACATGACTGGGGCCTAATAATATATGATGAGGTGCATTTATTACCGGCACCAGTTTTTAGAGCAACTACAGAGTTACAGTCTAGGAGAAGACTGGGTCTAACAGCTACGTTAGTGCGTGAAGATGGCTGTGAAGACGATGTTTATAGTTTAATAGGTCCTAAAAGATATGATGCACCATGGAGCGATTTAGAGCGCCAAGGATATATAGCTACTGCAAGGTGTTATGAAATAAGAATATCTATGGATGATGAACTCAAACTAAAATATGCAGTTGCTGATAAAAGAAAAAAGTTTAGAATTGCAGCTGAAAACTATGCTAAAATACCTATAATAAAAAGACTAATAGCTAAACATAGCAGTGAGAGAATACTAGTAATTGGACAATATATTAGTCAGCTAAAACAAATTTCAAAAGAGCTTGAGGCAGTACTTATAACTGGTAAAACACCTAATTGGCAAAGAGAAGAATACTACCAGAAGTTTAGAGTTGGAGAAATAACTGTATTAGTTGTATCAAAAGTGGCTAACTTTGCCATAGATTTACCAGAAGCCTCTGTGGCAATACAGGTCTCTGGTTCATATGGATCAAGACAAGAAGAAGCCCAGCGACTGGGTCGACTTTTAAGACCAAATGAAGAAGAGATTCAAGCCTCTTTTTATACCTTAGTAAGCCGTGATAGCACTGAGCAGGATTTTGCCATGAATAGACAACTATTTTTAACTGAGCAGGGCTATAAATACTATATCTTAGAACCCAAAGACTTAGCGGTAGTTTTAAATAATGATTAAAGAAGGTAGTAAAATGAAACTCACAGAGGCGTTGCAAGACGCTGGAATAACTCACTGGCGTAGAATGGCAAAATACTATCAGCTAGAGCATTTAGAGTTTGCTGGTAACAGATTATATCAGGGTTTATATAATTGCCTAAGAGACCCTCAAAAAGTGAATAAAATAATTATTAATCTACCTCAATTGGAGAGTAGCTTATTAAAGGCAATAGCTTTAACTCAAAACATTGAGTATTACTTTGATTACCGCCACTGGAGAAGTTACCTTAATTATTATTTTGACTTTAAGTTAGAAATACTAGTTAACTTACAAAGCAGAGGGTTAATATATATAAACAGAAAACATCAATACTATATACCTAGTGAAATTCAAGATATACTTATTAAAATAGTTAAAGACAACAACCTAAGCTTAACAAATGAAGGCGAGCACTATTTGTTTACTGGAGGAGAAATACTACTTAAAGATATACTAAGGTTTTTGGATAGCCTTAATAAAACCAAAATAAGAATAACAAATAACAATAGTTTTTATAAAACTGATCTTCATAAATTAAACAATCAATTACAAGTAAATGAAACCAAAAATGAATTTAATATAGGAAGCAAAGTAGATTTTATTTATAAATATGTAATTAATAGTGAACTAGCAATTGTTAATAAGGGTGAGGTTAAATTAACTGAAAAGGGACTTAACTGGCATGAACAAAACCCTGTATCAGCATGGCAACATATCTTAAAATATTGGATACTTAAATACCCCGTTAATGCTTCAACTAGGGTAGCTAATGCTGTGCTTTTAGCACTACTTAATACCGTACCTAATTATACCTTAACATTAGAACAGTTAAGAAACATCTATCAAGAAAATGGTGGCATAAACCCTGTAAATAGTAAAGAAAATGAATGGCTCGTAAAGGCTATAAACGAACTAAGTTATTTAGGAATATTGTATACTGATATAAACACAAATTTAATAAAGGTAAATCACCAATTTCTTAAAAACCTAAACAGTAATAATCTAAATTGGTTTGCAGAAACTAGCTTTATAACACAGCCTAATTTAGAGATACTAATATCTTTGCATGCTGATTTTAAAGTTCATTGGCAATTAGCATGTTTTTGTGAAGACTCTGGTGGTAAAGAAATGTATCACTATAAAATTACCAAAGATTCAGTTTATAATGCATTATTAAGAGGCCATAAACTCAAGAATATAATGCAATTTTTAAAAAAATATAGTGTAACAGAAATCCCTCATAATCTAATACAAGTATTAAAGGATTGGGGTAATAAATTTGGTAAAGTTTATATATTAGATACCCTTTTAATTTGTTGTAAAGATAAAAACATTGCCAAACAGCTGATGTACACACCTGAGTTAGCTACTTATATTCACGGTTTAATAAATGAAAATACAATTGTAATTAATCGGAAAGACCATGATAAGTTGATAAATAAACTTGAAAAACTAGGCTATATGCCCTATCAGCAAATATTTACAAGTGATAGTATTCCCTTTAGTACAATGATAGAGGAGGAGTAATAGAAATGTATTTTAAAGAGCCTGGCAAACTAAATACCCAAAAAACCTGTGAACTAGCTTTAAAAAAAGCTCAAGAGACTGGAATAAAACATATAGTGGTATCATCAAACACGGGCTATACATTAAAATATTTAATAGATAGCAAACTTAATCTCGTTTGTGTTACTCACCAAGTAGGCTTTAGAGAACCTGGCTGTGATGAAATGGGTGAGCAAAAGAGAATAGAACTAAAAAAGGCTGGAGTAAAACTACTGACAACTACTCATTTAATGGGGGGAATTGAAAGAGCGGCCTTAAGAAAATTTGGGGGCAATGGTATTCAGAGCATAACTGCCTACACATTAAGAATGTTTGGTCAAGGAACAAAAGTATGTGCAGAAATAGCAACAATGGCACTTGATGCTGGCTTAATACCTTTTGGGGAAGATATAATTGTTATAGGTGGCTCTGGTAGGGGAGCAGATACAGCTTGGATTATTAGACCAGCCCATTCTCAGCAATACTATGACACTGAAATGAAAGAACTAATATGTAAGCCAACTAAAATAAAAAAATAAAAGGTGAAATTATGAGTGAAAAAAAAGAGCTAAAATTTGTGAAATATCAAGGCTTAGGAAACGATTTTATCTTTTTTGAGCAAGAGCAAGTGTTAAACTTAAATTACAATGAACTGGCTCAAAAAGTATGTAATCGTAACTTTGGCATTGGTGCAGATGGCATGGCTGTTTTGTCAAAAGCTAGTGATATAAAAATGGAGTTCTTTAATGCCGATGGTGGAGAGGCTCCGATGTGCGGCAATGCCAGTAGATGTATTGCACACTATGTAACAGAGCAACAAATCATTAATAAAAAAACATTTACTTTACAAACAGCAGGCGGTGACCTGCATATGAACATTAATAAAAATAATTCTATTACAGCCAACTTAGGGCAGCCTTTACTGAGCCCTAAACAAATACCTGCTTTGTCAGATAAACAAGATTTATTAAATATACCTCTACAACTAAATGATACAAAGCTAAATATCTCTGTACTAAATACAATGACCCCACACACAGTAATATTTGTAGAGAGCTTAGCTAACATCAATATAGCAAAAATAGGCAGCCAGATCGAAAATCATAATATGTTCCCTCAAAAAATAAATGCTAACTTTGTTGAAATAATTAATAAAAATGAAGTAAAACAAATAACATGGGAGCGTGGGGTTGGTCAAACACTAGCCTGTGGAACTGGAGCTTGTGCCAGTGTAGTAGCTGGTGTACTAACAGGTAAACTAAATAACGAAGTATTAGTTACCATGCATGGGGGCTTGCTAACAATACAATATTCAAAAGAAAAAGGAATCTTAATGACAGGAGCAGTAAATAAAATAGCTAGTGGCATATATTACTATTAAATAAGCCTACTTTATAAAGTTAAACAAACAGATATAACGTATGGATTATTTAGGTAGGGTACGCATTGTATGCATATCGCTGTATTAAGCTAAATTAAGTTTTAACCTAATTCTATCTGTCGGTGTCATTTATAAAACTATAATTAAAACCCTTTGTGTTCTGAGTCTTTTGTGACAATAAAAAAAGAAACAAGTATATTATGTATGTGTCATAATAAAAGCTGTTGAGTATATAACATTAAACAAACAAGTATAACGTATGGATTATTCAGGTAGGGTACGCATTGCATGCGTACCGCTATATTAAGCTAAATTATGTTTTAACCTAATTCTATCTGTAGGTGTCATTTATAAAACTATAATTAAAACCCTTTGTGTTCTGAGTCTTTGTGGCAATAAAAAAAGAAACAAGTATATTATAAGTACCATTTTAAACATTACAGTTTACTTTTTACCCACAGCTTATAAAAAATATTGAAATCTTCAAATATTATTACTCTCGTTCTTAGTCTTTTAACTATTACCAAAATAAAGCTTATCTAATAACTGTTTTAAACTCTCTGGAGAATCAATGGGTTGATAACACTGTGTATCAGAGCAAACATAAGCAACTGGTTTTGCTCCAACAGCATAGTCCTTTAAGTAGGGTAATTCACTCTCCAGATTAAGATCTCCGCGGTGTTTTACAACAGATAAAAATGGGTAATAATTACCATCTACTACCCTGTCTAACTCAGCAGCATCAACAGCAGACATACTTGAAATTACCACATGAATAGGTTGTTTCTCAAAAAGCATAATTGCATTAAGCCAAGAGCTGTGACTTAAAGGATTATTTTTTAGCTCATTTGCAAAGGTTTTAATGCTTTTTGTCGCTATGTCTTTATAATATGGCTCTCTTTTAATATTACTTAAGGTAAGTAAATTTTGAACCATTATTGAGTTTCCCGAAGGTAATGCTCCATCGTAGCTCTCTTTGGGGCGTAAAACCAACTGCTCACTATCGGTACCATAAAAATAAAAGCCACCCTCATCACTATCACCAAATAACATAAAAACATTCTCTGTTAGGTGCCTGGCATCTTTAAGTAACTGAGCATTTCCTGTGGAGGCAAAAAGCTCTAGTAAGCCATGTATTAAATAGGCATAATCGTCTAAAACAGCTAAAGAACCTAGTTTGCCATTACAATATGAGCCAAATAGTCTCCCGTCGGGACACATATTTTTTTTAATAAACTCATAACACTTGTTAGCCTTAGCATAGTAATCTGGTCTATCAAAAATTCTACCAGCAATAGCTAAAGCTGCAATTAACAAACCATTCCACCCTGCAAGTAACTTTTCATCACGATGTGGTCTTGGTCTATTACCACGATATCTTCTTACCTTAACCTTTAGCTCACTAATTAGCTGTCCATGTTCGGTGTTTGTACTTAATAAAACCTTATTATTTATTAAATTAGCAATACTCTTACCTTCAAAATTACCCTTGTCAGTAATATTAAAGTGTTTACAAAATAATAAAGCCTCTTCTTTAGGTAGGTTAGCAAACAATTCATCTTTAGTAAAAACATAAAATAAACCTTCACTTCCCTCACTATCAGCATCTTCAGCAGTATAAAAAGCTCCTTCAGGTGAGAGCATGTCTCTTAATAAATAATTGATAGTCTCTTTGGCCACCTCAGCAAAATAAAACTTATTAGTGATATTAAACATTAGTGAATACAATGGAACTAATAAAGCATTGTCATATAACATCTTTTCAAAATGAGGAACTAACCATTTATTATCTGTAGAATAACGGGAAAAACCTCCTGCAACATGGTCATAAATACCACCTCTATACATACACTCCAGCGTTTTATCCACCATTTTTAAAACACTTTTATCATTTAGTAGCGAGTAATTTATTAAATAGCCTAAACTATGAGGCATTGGAAACTTAGGTGCACTACTAAAGCCACCATAATCATTATCATAATTACGGACAAAAATTGGAATAGATTCATTAATAACATTTAGTGGTATAGTTGTTTGTTTACGTTGTGGTATTACTCTTTTTATAGCATTTATAAACTCTTCACTTCTAGTTAATAAAAGCTGACGATCGTTATGCCATATCCTATTTATTTCAGTCAATAAATCTATAAATCCAGGGTAATTACCACGAGAAATTAACGGAAAATAAGTACCAGCATAAAAAGGCTTTTGATCTGCGGTCATAAAAATAGTTAAAGGCCAGCCCCCACCACCAGTCATAGCTTGGCAAAAAGTCATATAAATATTATCAATATCAGGGCGCTCTTCTCGGTCTACTTTTATTGCCACAAAATGCTTATTTAAAACATCTGCAACATCCCTATTCTCAAAAGACTCATGAGCCATAACGTGACACCAATGGCAAGTACTATAACCGGAACTAAGCAAAACAGGCTTATCTTCCGCTAATGCCTTAGCAAAAGCCTGCTCACCCCAAGGGTACCAGTCAACAGGATTATTAGCATGCTGTAAAAGATAAGGCGAACTTTCATTTATTAACCTATTCGCCTTCTGCTTCATATCCATTGCATACCCTCCTTTTTGTCATTTTAGTATAGTTTACCACTGTAAAAGTATGACTATGCATCACACCTGTTTAATAACAAAAAGTTATTAACAAATGGGGTCAGGCTTTAAAAATCAACTAACCATATAAAAAAACTCTATGTAAATTTGTTGAGAAAATAGATTAATCAATCTTTACTAACCTTATTTTATAACTCTTTTACACGCAATATATTATTAAGAATAACAAAAATTATATTATAAAATCACTCACTATATTAGCAACTTTTTAAGTAAGTAAATGGGGTCAGGCTTTAAAAATCAACTAACTCTATAATTAATATGTAAAAAGCAAAATATTAAAAACTCTATGTAAGTTTGCTATACATTAATTTTTACTTTATCTTATTTTTTAACTCTTTTACACGCTCTTTACTGTTTAGCATTACTGAAATCGATGCTACAGAAACATTAACAAACTCGGCAATCTCTTTTCTAGTTAAATAGGTATATTCGCTTAGCATATAAACCAGTAGTTTACGTGCATCAACAATTTTTTGCCTTCTATTTTTTTCTCTAATCTCAGATAACTTAACACCAGTAACATCTCTTATTTTTAGTACAATACTCTCTGGACTATAATAAATGGATTTTGTTTGAGTATTAAACAAAGAGCGATACTCAAGTGGAGCTAATTCATTTTCAGAAATCTTTTCAAAAGTTTCATTAGTTACATTCATAAATTTAAGATATTTGCTTATTTGCTTATTTTTATACTGAGAAAACATTTTTAAAGGATAGTTGAAGTCAACAAATGAACTACTATCACTTTTTAAATAGTCAGTATGGCTGCACCAAGCATAATTTAGACCATCTTCATAACCAGCCTTAACGGGGTTATTATGAACATATCTTATGAGTTGTAATAAATAAGCTTGTTTATCTATTAAAATAGCTTTGTATCGTTGTTGAAAAACATGTCCAACATGGTCATATCGATAGTTATATCTTTGAGTATATACTTGCTGTATTCCTTGCATAATTTTAGCCAAAGGGGCTTCGTCTATCTCTATAACTAAGTGTGCATGGTTATCCATAATGCAGTAGCTATAGAGCTTAAAATTGTAGCGTTCTTTATAACGAATAATCTGTAATATGTAATCCTGTTTATCGGTTTCAGTTGCAAAAATTGATTCTCTATTATTCCCTCTACAAATCACATGATATAAAGCTCCTTTGTAATGAATGCGAGGTTTTCTTGCCATTTTGTCACCTTCTTCAATAAAATTTTAGCATTAGTTTTTAAATTATTAAAGCCTGACCCCTTTTCATTAATTAACTAATAATTCTGAAGATATGATGTAAGTATAAAATATGGTAAGTTAAGTATTTATTACGGGAGAATAAACACAAAATAATACTAAAATTTATAAATAATAGCTACATTAATTAAGTATATAAGAGTATCTTGTTATAATTTTGGGATAATTTAGATTTTAGATAAGTTGTACAGCATAAAATTTAATTGTTAGCGTAAACTAATTATTAAGTAGCAAAAATTCCCTTTTTTGTGGTAAAATATTGATGTTTATTTGAGGTATAGGGGGAGAATATTTCATGACAATTAAAGACATAAGTCAATTTGCTCCACAGTTGATTAGTCAGCTTAGTAACGGTGGAGCATTTATGACTGTATCTGAAAAAGACGTTAAGAACACTATGACAATTGGATGGGGCACTATAGGGGTTGTATGGGGAAAACCAATTCTTATGGTTGCTGTTAGGTATTCTAGACATACTTATGATTTGATTGAGAAAGCACAAACATTTACTGTAAGCGTTCCTAAGGCGGGTAAGTTAAAGGGAGCTTTAGGTTTTTGTGGTTCTAAATCTGGTCGTGATTATGATAAGTTTGCAGAATGTAAACTTGCTATTCAGCAGGGAAAAAAAGTTGATGTGCCTATTATAGTTGATTGTGATTTGCATTTTGAGTGCAAGGTTGTATACCAGCAAACTATGGAGCCTAAATGTGTAGGCAAGGAAGTTAAAGATAAGTTCTATGCAAATGGCAATTATCATGTAATGTATTACGGGGAGATTGTAGACTGTTATAATACTAAAAAGTAGAATTATAAACTGGGTGGCACAAACGCTACCCAGTATTTTATATAAGCTAGTTATTAGTATTTAAAAGGTAATAGTAAAAGGTAATGCTATATTTACCTTAAAAGCAGGAGAAAAGAGTTTTATAACGAATATTATTTTGCAACATAAGTGAAGAATAAGTACAGCAATATAATCTATGTTATTATAATAGTGTTTCTCTATTTATAATAGAGGTATTGTAATTTGTTTGATTGTGTTAAAATGTAGTTAAAGAAATTACTGAAGAACATTACTTAATATTGTTAATTACTTTTTAGATGTTTAGCTATATCAATAAAGATAAAAAATGTATATTAGCTGCATTATAAAAATTATTGATTTATTGATTAAATCTCAATAATTTTAGGAGTGAGAAAGATGACCAGAAGGGGAGCAGGGCATATATTATTACTTATAATACTCCTTATGGCAATAGGAGTAGCTGTATTTAATAGTTCTTGGCACAGCAATTCGGCTGAGGATATTTTAGATACGGCTAGTTTGTATCCCATAGTAATAGTTATTGTATTCATACCAGTTTTATTAGCCTTTTTATCTAATAGCACCCCTGAACAACCCGTAAACGGTGTAATAAATGCTTGTTATAGGTATGAGAGAAATAAAAAATTTGAAGTAATTAGACCCTATTTAAGCAAGAACTTTTTACGCAGCCCAAAGGTATTAATACTAGTTCAGTGGAGTCCAGAAGAAACAGTTAAAGTTAATGCTGAAATTAGTGGTAAAAGTAAAAGGATGTATGTAAGAGTTATTTTAATTAACGATGAATATTATACTTTTACGGTTGTAAGGCGTCAAAAATATATTGATCCAGTTGGAACAACCGATTGGGTTATAGATAATATTGAAGGTCCAGGTTTCTAATCACTAAGATATTTAACAGTATTAAGTTAAATACGGAACAATATGCCATCAGCAAATTTGTTGATGGCTATTTTAATAAAAGGAGTGAAACTAATGTCATTACAGTTATTGAAAAAATTATGTGAAACACCTGGTACTCCAGGGAGAGAAGAACGTGTTAGAGAGTTAGTTAAACAAGAGATGGCCCCCCTAGTAGATGAAATGTTTGTAGATACTATTGGTAATGTTATTGGAATTAAAAAAGGTAAAGGCAATAAAAAAATAATGGTAGCTGGTCATATGGATGAGATTGGTTTTATGGTTAGTTACATAGATGATAAAGGTTTTATCAGAATCCAGCCTATGGGTGGTTTTGATCCCAGAAACCTTATTGCTCAACGTGTTGTAGTACACGGTAGAAAAGACCTAAACGGTGTTTTAATGCCTGGTATTAAACCCACCCATATCTCTAGTGGAGAAAAGAAAACTCCAACACTCGGAGAGTTTTTTATTGACCTAGGGTTAAACAAGGAAGAAGTTGAAAAGTTTGTTAGAATTGGTGATTTTGTTACCCTAGACCGTGGTTTTATGGAGATGGGTAATTTATTATGCTCTAAGGCTTTAGATGATCGTGCTGGTGTTTACATTATGTTAGAAGCCTTAAGAAATGTAAAAAATAATGAAGCAGATATTTATGCTGTAGCAACAGTGCAAGAAGAGGTTGGTTTACGCGGCGCAGTAGCAAGTGCTTTTTTAAACAAACCTGATATTGGTGTTGCTTTAGATGTAACTTTAGCTGTAGATATACCTGGAACTCCTGATCATTCCAGAATTACAGCTTTAGGTGAGGGTGCAGCAATTAAACTTCGTGATTCTGCTTCAATTTCTAACTACAAATTAGTTGATTTCATGCGTGATTTAGCTGAAAAAGAAGATATTAAATATCAAATGGAAATCTTACCCCGTGGTGGTACCGATGCTGGAGCTATAGAAAAAGCTCAGTCTGGTTGCCCCGTAATCACTATTTCTTTGCCAACACGTTATGTACATACCGTAAATGAAACAGCCGACAAAAAAGACTTAGAAAATTGCATAAAACTTTTAACTAAGTTTTTAGAAACAGCTCATAATGGTGATTTTACACTATAGTTTAAAAGGGAGTTGTGAGAGTGAAAAATAAAAAGGCAATTATTAATGGTAATTTATTTACTATAACTAATGGAGTTATTGAAAACGGAACAGTATTAATAAAAAACGGTAAAATTGCTGCTTTTGGTACTAATGTAGAGATTCCTAAAGATGCTGAAATAATTGATGTTAAAGGTATGATTGTAACCCCAGGCATTATTGATGCCCATGCTCATGTAGAGATTTGGGAAGAGGGTTTAGGCATGGAGGGTATGGATTGTAATGAAATGACCAACCCTGTAACAGCCCACGTAAGAGCTGTAGATGCCATTAACCCCGAGGGTATAGGTATGCGTGATGCCTTAACTGGTGGTATAACCACAATTTGGGATGCCCCTGGTAGTGCTAACGTAATAGGTGGACACGGTGTTACCTTGAAAACCTCTGGTAATATAATAGATGAAATGATCATGCTAGAGCCAAGTGGGCTTAAAGCCGCTACTGGTGAAAACCCTAAAGGTTGTTATGGTCAGGAGAAAGAAAGCATGCCCATGACTCGTATGGGTGTGGCAGCAGTTATGCGTGAGGCATTAATAAAAGCCCAAGAGTATTTAAAAAAGATTGAAAAAGCTGGCGATGATGAAGATAAAATGCCAGATCGCGATTTAGGTTTAGAGACTATTGGCAAGGTATTAAACAGAGAAATCCCTTTACGTGTTCACTGTCATCGTCATGATGATATTGTAACAGTAGTGCGTATTAGTAAAGAGTTTAATATAAAGGTTAGCATAGAACATGCAACCGAAGCCCATAAAATAGCGGATTTTTTAGCTGAAAATCAAATACCAATTGTTGTGGGTCCTTCTATTACCACTCGCTCTAAGGTTGAGCTTACTGATCGTTCATTAAAAACAGCAGGTATATGTGCAAGTAAAGGTGTTCCTGTTAGCTTGATGACAGACCACCCCATTATACCAGTTCATCACCTTCATTTATGTGCCGCTTTTTGTGTTAAACATGGCATGACTGAAGAGCAAGCTTTAAGAGCTATTACTATTAATCCAGCTCAGCTTTGTGGCGTAGGTGATAGAGTTGGTAGTATTGATATTGGTAAGGATGCTGACTTAGCAGTGTGGACCCATCACCCCTTTGATATTATGTCTAAAGTTAAATACACATTTATTGATGGTGAAATTGTATATAGCCAAGACTCTGGCTGCTGCAAGGGAGGTATTAACTAATGTTAGTAATTAAAAATGGAAAACTTCTTACAATCACCAATGGTGTAATTGAAAATGGTGCTATTTTAATAGAAAACGGTAAAATTAAAGAAATTGGTAAAAATGTAACTATCCCTAAAAATGCAAAAGTTATTGATGCCTCCGGAAAATATGTATTACCAGGCTTAATAGATGCTCATACAAATATTGGTCTAAAAGAAGGCGGAATACGCTGGGAGGGAGCCGATCACATAGAGCAAACTGAGGCCGTTGTTCCACAGCTTCGCCCTGTAGATGGTTTTAACCCCCTTGATGTTGCCTTAAAAGAGGCCAGAGAGGCTGGTGTTACTGTTTCAAATGTAACTCCAGGTGATGTAAATGTATTTGGTGGGATTGGCAGTGCATTTAAACTAGCGGGGTATCTTGCTGATGAAATGTATATAACAGATACCTGTGTAAAAGTTGCCTTAGGAGAAAATGCTAAGAATATTTTTGGTGGTAAAAAAATTCCTTCAACTCGTATGGGTACTGCGGCTTTGCTTCGTGAAAACCTACTTAAAGCTTCTAATTATCTTAAAAAGCTAAAAAAGGGTAAAGAAGACGACAGCAAAATGCCTAAGCGAGATTTAAAAATGGAAGCTTTAGTGAGAGTAATTAAAAAAGAAGTTCCATTACATATACATGCCCATAGAGCAGATGATATTATGACAGCTATTCGCATAACAAACGAATTTAATGTTAATATGGTTTTAGTTCATGCCTATGAGGCCTATAAAGTAGCAAAATATCTAAAAAAATATAAAATTTCAGTTGTCTTTGGATCTATATGGAGTGCTCGCTGGCAGGTTGAAACAGCTAATCTTAATATGGCTACCCCTAAAATATTAGTTGATGAGGGGGTTAAAATAGCGCTAACTACAACCCATCCAAATCAACCAATTTACTTATTACCTATGTGTGCAGCTTTAGCAGTGCGTGAGGGCTTAAGCATGCAAGAGGCTCTAAAATCAATTACTATCAATGCTGCTGAAATAATGGGTTTAAGCAATAGAATTGGTAGTTTAGAGACTGGTAAAGATGCAGATATAGTAATTATGGATAACCACCCATTACAATTAATGAGTAAGGTAGAGTACACCCTTATTAATGGAGAAATTGTTTATAAATCATAAATAAAATAAATATAAATGCTGTCTGCATAATGCAGGCAGCATTTTGTTAACAAGGCTTTTATTATATTAAATAATTAAATGTTAAGTGATTGTTAATAATTTACCCTATTCGTAAACAAAGCCATGTAGTTGTAACTTTAATTTAGCACTGACTTATTCAAAAAACAGCTATTTATTTACTAACTACCTGCTATTTAATCAAACTCTTGATTTGCAATAAATACTGTGATATTGTCGTTATACTAGTAATAATTCAATAAAGAGGTGTTACGATGCATCCACAAAGAATTGCCCCTATTGGCATTAATTATTTATTGATTGAATATGAAAACAAAATTGACCCTGTTATAAATGAAGCTGTAACTCAACTATGGCAAACTATAAAATCAAAAAAGTGGCAGGGAATCATTGCCATGACCCCAACCTATCGCTCACTGCTCGTACATTTTGACCCAGAAGTATGGACCACAAGTAAGTTAACCGAAAATATTAAACAAGTACTTCCTAATACTCAAAGTAAATCAACTGAGAATAGTAGGTTAGTTATTATACCAGTTTTATATGGTGGAGAACATGGTCCAGATTTAGAGGATGTTGCCAAAATCAACAAATTAACAGTTTCACAAGTAGTAGATATTCATGAAAATGGAGAATACAGAGTATATATGTTAGGTTTTAATCCTGGCTACCCCTATATGGGAGGTTTAGACTCACGTTTAGCAACTGCTCGTTTAGAGCAGCCTCGTACTAAAGTACCAGCAGGTTCAGTGGCAATTGGTGGTGAACAAACAGGCATTTATTCCACAACTAGTCCTGGAGGGTGGCGAATTATTGGGCACACCCCAGTGCCTCTTTTTGATTCAAAACTTACAAATCCTGTTCTTTTACAGTCTGGAGACAATATAAAATTTAAAAGCATCAACCAACAGCAATATAATAACATAGTAAAAGAAGTTGCTAATGGTGATTATCAAATTCAAATAGTTGCAGGTGAGATTAAATGAAAAAAATTATAATAAAGTCACCAGGACTCTTAACAACAGTTCAAGATAATGGTCGTTCACAGCTTCAGCATTTGGGTATTCCGGCATGTGGTGTTATGGATTATAAAGCGTTTCAGGTTGCCAATGTTTTAGTAGGCAATAATTTAGACCTTGCAGTACTTGAGTGTACTTGGAGTGGACCAATTTTAGAGTTTACCTCAAATACGTTAGTAGCTATTACAGGAGCCGAGGTTGATGCTAAACTAAATGGATATAAAGTACCTACTTACACCACTATTGTAATAAAAGCTGGAGACGTTCTTGACTTAACAACAATAACATTTGGTGTTAGAGCCTACGTGGCTGTAGCAGGAGGTATTAATGTACCCAAAATACTTGAAAGCAGATCAACTTATTTACCAATTCAATTTGGAGATAGTGATCATAAATTAAAGGTAAATGATGAGCTTCCTTTAACATGTAGTATTTACCCTATTAAAACACTAAAAGTTCCAGAGAGTAGTGTTTTAAAATACACTAATAATGATCCAAAAAATAATATAATAAATATTGTTGAAGGACCTCAAATTAATTACTTCAGTGAGGATACTCAGCAAAGTTTAACAAATAGTAGCTATACATTAAGCGCAAAAAGTGATAGAATGGGACTTCGCTTTGAGGGTGTAAAGTTAGAGCTTTTAAATAGTAAACCTATGATTTCAGATGGAATACCTTATGGAGCCATGCAAATAACCAGAGGTGGACTACCAATTGTAATGATGGCAGATCGTCAGCCCACTGGAGGCTATCCTAAAATTGCAAAAGTTGCCCACTCAGACTTGCCAAAATTGGCTCAGCTAAAGCCTGGCAATACCGTTGAGTTTAACTGGATAACTTTAGATCAAGCACGAGATAACTATTTTGTGTTACAAAAACATTTAAAACAACTTATAGAGCATAGAGCCAGTTTACCAGAGGCCAACAAAGCCTATAGAATGTATATTAATAACGTTATATACCAAACTACTCTCTTTGATAAAGATGAACCAACTAAATAAATTTATAAGATATTGTCGACAAATGGTTTTCCCAAGACCTCGTAGCTGTTTAATCTGTAATGAAAAACACCAAAAAAGTGGTTTATATATTTGTGAAAAATGTTATGATAAAGTAAAGAGGGTATACCCCCCTCTTTGTAGTAATTGTGGCAGACCTTTAGCTAGTAACACTTATTGTACTCATTGCAAAAATAGAGAGTACCAGTTTTCGCAGGTACTAAGTTTTGGAATCTATGAAGCTCATTTACGAACATTAATTCACCTGTTTAAATACAAAAAGTATTCTGGTATTGCGTATGAAATAGCAAAAATAATGATGAGTGAAATGGATTTAGTAAATGCTATAGGTAATGATATATTAGTTCCTGTTCCACTGCATCCTAATAAAGTTAAGACCAGAGGTTATAATCAATCTCAAGTATTATGCGAAGCACTAAGTAAAAACTCACAACTAAGTTGGGCAGACCTTTTAATACGCAAAAACAATTCACCTGCGCAATCTACTTATAACCTCAAAAAACGTTTAAACGCAGTAAAAGGACAATTTACTGCAAGCAAAAATATATTTACTGCTCTTAACAACAAAAACATTGTTTTAGTTGACGATGTAATTACTACCGGAAGTACGCTTAATGAATGTGCTGTGGTACTTAAAAAATGTGGTGTTAAGAGGGTTAGAGCATTAACTATAGCTACTACATTACTTAAGTAAAGCAGGTCTCAAAATGATTTCAGAAAAGAATGAAAATAAAATAGTACTGCAAAATGTAAAATATCATTTATTAAAAATCGATGCTTTATATGCTGCATTAATTAACGAGAGTTTGAATATAATTAGTAAGTTTAAAGAACAGGAAACAGTAAAATCTTTAAAATTATTTTCTCATCAGCATGTTTATTTTGAGCAAATTGCGGCACACAGAGTAATGATAATTTCTTTGGTAGAGCGGTTACCTGTAAAAAAATTTAATTATTACCAACTTCAAACCGTTTTTATACAGGGTGATTTAGTGGCAATAAACACCTTAATGAGATGTATAAGTGAAAAAATAGGTTTTATGATAGGGGTAGGCAGTAAAAGCAATGAGATTTTCAGCCGTATAAATATTAAATCCAAATGGCACTATAAATTATTATTAGAGCATAAAAGAGAACAAGATAATTATTTTAGAAAACCATTGTGGCAGTTTTTTTAAACTTATTTTTGAAATTGCTATATATACTGTTTAGCTAACTGGGTTTTTGGGTAAATAGTATTATAGATATATATAAAGGAGCTGGTATCATGAAAATGCATGTTACAGGACGCCAAATTGAGATTACAAATGCTCTCCGCGACGCTTTGCACAAGAAACTAGGTAAGCTAGATAAATACTTTCAGCAGAGTGAGCCAGAGGCAAATGTAACTTTAGAGGTACAGCGAGGTTATCATATTGTAGAGGTAACATTATTTATAGGCGGCATGATTTTACGAAGCGAAGATAAAACAACAGATATGTATTCAACAATAGATTCTGTTGTTGATAAACTAGCAAGACAAATCCACAAATATAAAACCCGCCTTAATAGGAAAATGAGAGAGCAAGGCAACGCGCCATTATTTGTTTCAGATGATGGCAATGATGATGCAGAAGAATTAAAGGTTGTAAGAACAAAAAGATTTTCAGTTAAACCAATGAACGTAGAAGAAGCTATTCTTCAAATGGAATTACTCGGCCACAATTTCTTTGTATTTAGGCACAGTGAAACAGATGAAGTAAATGTGTTATACAAAAGAAAAGATGGAAACTTTGGTTTAATAGAGCCCCAATAATAAGTAAAAAACTTATTTTAATGAGTTAAATATAAAAAAGGACCTCTTTAGAGGTTCTTTTTACATTATATAAATATAATTTGCCTTCTATTAGTCTTTGTACAAGGTACAGTAAATTTTCTCATAATAAAAAATTCCATAAAGTTAAATAAGGCTGTTAGTTAAAATTATTATGATTTTATAATTATTTGCAAGCAATTATTAGTTTTAAATCAATTTATGGTACAATAAAAGATAAGATATTTACGTAGGTGGTGCGGTAATGATAGATAAAAAAGTAACCGCTGTAATTTTTGAGGGTGGAAAACCAAGTAGCGAGATTGAGCATGATTTAGTAAAGTTAAGACAAGCTATGGTACTAGATAATGTAGAGCGTTTTTTGCAGGTTGATGAAATAGATAAAGTAATTGTAGCTACAAATTATCCAGAGCTTAAAAAGGCTTTACAAGATAAAAATGTAGTAGTTGATTTTGACTTTGGAGTGTATCATTTTGGTACTCGACTTAAAAACATAATAAATAAATATAATTTAACGAGCGTGTTTTATATAGGAGGGGCTGCAGGACCATTATTAACAGTAAAGGAAATGTCTGATTTTTCAAAACAAGTGTTAGAAAACCCAGGCATGGTTTTAACAAATAATGTTCAATCAGCTGATTTAATGGTGTTTTCTCCTGCTGATATAATAAACAAATTACCACACTTACCCCAAAGTGATAACCCTTTAGCAAATATGCTAAGAAACGTAGGTTTAAATAAGGTTTTGATGCCTCATTCAACAGGTATACACTTTGATATAGATACCCCTACAGATATGTTGGTTTTGTCTATTCACCCAGCACTAGGTAAACATACAAAGCAGGCATTTAAACATATTCAGTATGATTCATCACATTTAATTAAAGCTAAATATACTTTAGCTGTACCCTATACAGATGTATTAATGAGTGGACGTATTGGTTCGCCTGTTATTACTCAATTAAATACCAATGTACGTTGTCGGTTACGCGTTTATTCTGAAGAACGTGGTATGAAGTCTTTAGGTAGAATGCAAAAGAATATGGTTACTTCTTTACTAGGGCATCTTATGGAGCTAAAGGGAGAGCAAGAGTTCTTTAACTACTTAGCTAGTTTAGCAAAGGTAGCATTTATAGATACCCGAGTTTTGTTTGCCCATAAAAAAATGCATTTATCGGATAACGATAGATTTTATGCAGATTTACTAATGCCAGAAAAAATAGAAAATGAGTGGGCAAGGCAATTTACAATGGCAGTAAAAAATGCCCCAATTCCCATTGTTGTTGGTGGTCATTCATTGGTAGCAGGAGGAATGTGGGCAATTATTGACACATTGCTTTATGAAGATAAGCTAAGATACAGCAAAAATAAGCTGTATTCAATAATAATTCCTAATAGCCTAAAAAACAAAGAGTTTGCAGCAATTCTTAAAACAATGCCAGCTAAAACGCAAGTTTACGGACTAACAAGAAATTCAACCCCAGAGCATAGAGCATTTACTTTTTTAAATCCACGCCCTAATCAAATTGTAGAAGAGGGTTGGAAAATGCATGTTGCAGCTCCAATTAACACTATTAAGAAAATGGAAAATAATGGATGGCAATTAGAGTTTACAAAATAAAATAAAAGAGGAGCAGTAAATGAAGAAGTTTATTAGTAAGTTTATTGATTTTAATGCAAAAGAGCTTAAAAAATTACAAAAAATAGTTGATAAAGTTAATGACTTTGCAGAGGAAATGAAGTCACTAAGTGATGATGAGTTAAAAGCAAAAACACCTTACTTTAAAAACAAATTAAGTCAAGGTGAGAGCTTAGATGATATTTTACCAGAGGCCTTTGCTGTTATTAGAGAAGCCGATAAAAGAGTAGTAGGCATGTACCCCTATGATGTACAGGTTTTAGGTGGTATTGCATTACATCAAGGTAGAGTAACAGAGATGCGTACTGGCGAAGGTAAAACCGTAACTGCAACTATGCCTGTATACTTAAATGCCTTACAAGGAAAAGGGGTTCATGTTGTAACAGTTAATGATTATCTTGCCAAACGTGATAGCGAATGGGTAGGTAATGTTTATAGATTTTTAGGTTTAAGTGTTGGTTTAGTTATTGCTGAAGTAAGAGATTCAGCCAGCAGAAGACAAGCCTATAATAGCGATATAACTTTTGGTACTAACAATGAGTATGGCTTTGATTATTTAAGAGATAACATGGCTGTTCATCTAGAAGATTTAGTTCAAAGAGATTTACATTTTGCCTTAATTGATGAGGTAGATAGTATTTTAATTGATGAAGCCCGTACCCCATTAATTATTTCAGGGCCTCAAGAAGCACCTGTATCTGAGTACCGAAAGTTTACACAGATTGCTAGAGTTTTAAAAATAGACAGAGACTATGAAGTTGATGAAAAAGCCCGTTCTGTTACCTTAACAGAGGTAGGAATTGCTTTAGCAGAGCGTAAGCTTGGGGTAGATAACCTATATGAGCAGCAGCATATGGAACTCAGCCATAAGTTAAATAACGCTTTGAGAGCTAAAGAGCTCATGAAACGTGATCGTGATTATATTGTTAAAGATAACGAAATCATTATAGTAGATGATTTTACAGGACGTTTAATGATAGGTAGAAGATACAGCGATGGATTACATCAAGCCATTGAGGCTAAAGAGGGAGTAAAGGTTGAAAAAGAGAGCCGTACTTTGGCAACTATAACTCTCCAAAACTATTTTAGAATGTATGAAAAGCTAGCTGGTATGACAGGTACAGCAAAAACTGAAGAAGATGAAATTGCAAAAATATATGGTATGGATGTAGTAGTTATACCAACCAATAAACCAATGATTCGTGATGATATGCAAGATCAAATATATCGTAATGAACAGACAAAATTTAATGCTGTTATTAGAGATATAATAGAAAGAAACAAGCTTGGACAACCAGTACTAGTAGGTACTGTTTCAATTGAAAAATCCGAATTACTAGGTAGTATGCTCAAAAAAAAGGGTGTTAAACACAAGGTACTAAATGCCAAATACCATGAGCAAGAGGCAGAAATAGTAAAAGACGCAGGACAAAAAAATACAGTAACTATAGCCACAAACATGGCTGGTAGAGGAACAGATATAGAACTAGGCGAGGGTGTAAAAGAGGTAGGAGGTCTTCATGTTATTGGAACAGAACGACATGAATCTCGCCGTATAGATAACCAGTTAAGGGGACGATCAGGGCGCCAAGGTGACCCAGGTTCTTCGCAATTCTATACATCTCTAGAAGACGATTTAATGCGATTATTTGCTTCTGATACCGTAGCAGGTTTAATAGATAAATTGGGTATGGATGAGGATGTAGCCCTTGAGCATAAGTTTTTAGATAGAGCTATAGAGCGAGCTCAAGAGCGAGTTGAGGGCAGAAACTATGGTATTCGTAAGAGTGTTTTAGAGTACGACAACATAATGAATAAACAGCGTGAAGTTATTTATGCTGAGCGTCGTAAGGTGCTTGAAAACGAGAATCTTAAAGAGCAAATATTAGCTATGATTAGTGATATAGTAGTTGAAGCTATTAATACCTACTGCAGCGATATTAATGCAGCTAAAGATGAAGACTTTAATTATTTACAAAAAAGACTAAATGAATACTTCCCCACATTTCCTAACATGATAGAGCAGTTTAAAAAAATGAGCAAACAAGAGCTTCAGGAAACTGTAATAGCTAAAACTGAAGAGCTTTATAATGAACGAGAGCAAGAGTTTGGTTCTGAGATAATGCGGAGAGTTGAAAGCATTGTTATGTTACGGGTTGTGGATAGAAAATGGATGGATCATATAGATGCCATGACAAGATTACGTCAGGGTATATCATTAAGAGCTTATGGTGGTAAAGATCCTTTAATGGAGTATCAAAGCGAGAGCTATAATATGTTTCAAAATTTAATATCAGAAATTAAGGATGACACAGTTAAAAATATTTTCCATGTACAAGTTCAAAATAAACCACGTGTACAAAGACATATAACAAATGATCAAACAAATGCCCCAAAGAAGCCTGTAAAAACTGGAAAGAAAATTGGCAGAAATGATCCATGTCCATGTGGCAGTGGTAAAAAATATAAAAAGTGTTGTGGTAAATAAATTAAAGATGTAATAAAGAGGTGATTACATGATTGAAACATCGCTAGTTATAAAACAGCTAGAAGGGTTTGAATCAAAGTTATTAGAAATTGGTGAGTTACTTTGACTTTCCTTCTTTAGTAGCTAATCTAAAAAAGTTGGAAGAGCAAATGAGTCAAGTAGGTTTTTGGGATAAACAAGAACAGGCTCTTAAAACAACTCAAGCAGTGAGCAATACTAAAGCTAATATTGCTATTTACAGAGATCTTGAAACCAAAATTAATGATGCCAAGGAATACTTGCAGTTTTATATAGATGAGCCCGAGGAAGAAATAGAACATACTTTAACAGCTTTGTTAAATTCCATAGAAGTAGACTTAAATAAAGCTGAGTTAGCTGTTTTATTAACCGAGCCGTATGATCATAACAATGCGATTCTTAGCCTGCATCCTGGTGCAGGTGGCACTGAATCTCAGGATTGGGCGGCAATGTTATTAAGAATGTATACCAGATGGGCTGAAGAGCAAGGCTTCAAAGTAGAATTTTGGGATTATCAACCAGATCCAGAGGCCGGCATAAAAGATGCCACGTTACTTATTAAAGGAAATAATGCCTATGGCTATTTAAAAGCTGAACGTGGAGTTCATCGCTTAGTTAGATTATCACCTTTTGATTCCTCAGGTAGAAGACATACTTCATTTGCTTCAGTAGAGGTTATGCCTGAACTAGATGATGATATAAACATAGAAATAAAAACAGAAGATTTAAGAATTGAAACCTATCGGGCTAGTGGAGCAGGTGGGCAACATGTTAATAAAACAGAGTCAGCTATTAGAATAACCCACCTACCTTCGGGTATTGTAGTGCAGTGCCAAAATGAAAGATCACAGCATTCTAACAAAAATACAGCTATGAGATTTTTAAAGTCAAAGCTATATGAAAAAGAGCTACAAGAGCAGGAAATGGCTTTAGCAAAAATGCGCGGAGAGGTGAGCGATATTGCTTGGGGTAATCAAATTAGATCTTATGTATTTCACCCCTATGCAATGGTAAAAGACCATAGAACCAATATAGAAACTGGTAACACAGATGCTGTGATGGATGGAGATGTATCACAGTTTATAGCTGGTTACCTAAAATGGAAAACACAAAATAAAACAAAGCCTAATTAATAAAGTAGGAGGCCATAAAATGAATGATAGTGTTAAACAAGTAGCAGAGCCAAAACTAAATAAAAAGAGTAAAGCCACTACTTGGATATTATGTTCTGTAGTTGCAGTAATAGTACTAATATGGTTTGTGCCACCTATTGCAGCAGAGATGTATTTGTCTAAAAACATAAATAAATTTATTAATGCTGATACTACTAATAACGTAGATTTAAAAGCCAATACTTTTCAATTATTAGCTGGTAAATTCAATAGTTTTGAAATTAATGGCTCAAATTTAATGGTTGGAAATTTAACGGTCAAAAGCTACTCTTTAAAAGCAGACAAAGGGCAAATAGATATATTTAAAACCCTCAAACAGCACAAAATAGAGCTAAAAGATAGCCCTGTTATAACCCTTGATATGAATGTAGCTATAAGCGATATGGCTAAATTATTGCAGGGTCTATATAAAAGCCTTAATGAAATGACAGTTCAGGGTAGAGACGGCTATTTGCAGATTTCTGGGGTATCAGGCACTCAAAAAGAGTTAAATCTACCAATTAAGTTTAAACTAAAATTAACTAACAAAGATTGGTCATCACTGCAGGCTTCTGCTTATGATTTTGAAATAGCAACAGATAAACAGATACCAGAAGAGGTAATAAATCAATTAGAGGTAATGTATACAAAAACAATACTATTTAATAATACTAATCCTCCTATTTACATAAATAGTGTAGTAGTGAAAGAAGATGGAATAAATATTACTTCTAATTCAGCATTAAACTAAGAGAATAAGGTGAACTAAAAATGAAATCACTTAAAAAATATTACTTGCGGGGGTTATATTAGGTCTGATAGCGGCTTTAGTATTAACCTCACAAGATTATGTGCAACAGGTTAAGGATAAAAATTTACTTGCAGTCTTAGATTATGACTCATTGGTAGATTACAGTAATAGTACTGGTAATGCCCTTGAGGATATCTTAATTGCAGCCAAAGACAGCAATATTAACTTTGTAGCTATCACTGAGTTGCCATTATATAACGACAAAAAAGATGGCTTACAAGGATTCTTTAGTGAAGACGAACAGGTTTCAGCACATTTGGGTTTTGATTTATTAAAGCAAATTAACCTAAATCTAAACAATAATGCTTTTACACAATATTTAACTAAGTCCAATATTATTGAAGAAAACATCTACTTGTTAGTTGCCTCTGAGCAAAGAGCTAAAGAGTTGTATACTGCAGGGTTAAATAAATATGGAGATAAAAGGGTTACCAAACATGATATAGATAATAACAAAGCTATTATTGAAATAAAAAACTCTAAAGCTTTACCTATTAATGGGTTAGGATTTGACCCCAAAACAATAAAAACACTTAAAGCTAACAGCTTCAATATTGTACCCCGGCCCTTTAATGCTGCCTATAGTAAAGAAGATAAACAAGCATTTATAAATTACTTTGAATACATGAAAACTGAATTTAGTGCTAAAACAATAATTTTTGCTGGTAAAGAAGGAATATTGGGAATGCCTGTTGGCAGTGGCGAAGGATTTTTATCTCTCACAGCAGAGCAACTACAAACAAAAGACAGTGATAAAAACAGTTTTCCTCTGTATGGTCATGTTGAAATGGCAACAATTAAAGGAGATAAAAAACTAGCTACCTACCTTAAATACAATTTAGCAAGGGTTCATAGCATTAGTAACGATGAATGGAAAGAGCGATATAATAGCGTAGCTAACGATGCAGTTATGCATAATGTAGTTGAAAGATATCGGCTTGCTTATAATGATCGCAACGTTCATATCTTTTATATAAGACCTTTTTCTAAATCAATAGAATTTAATAAAGAGTACTTTAGTAAACTTACAGCTATTTCAAAAAGTAATAGTTCTATTTCAGCTGTACCAGGTAGATTAACTTTACCTAAATGGGTGCTTGCTTTAATAAGTATAGGCGTAGGTTGTGCCTTTTTGCTATTATTTTTACAGGTATTTAAAAATGCCCAAAAACTTACATTTATATTATTAATTATAGGCATTGTTGGAGTTTTAGGTGCAAGCTTTGTCTTAACATCTTACCATCTCCTAATGCAAAAAATAGTTGCCTTAACAGCTGCTATTGTTTTTCCTACTTTAGCAATTGTAGTAGGATTTTTGTGGATGAACAATGTGCAAAGTAAACTAGGGTTAATTAAAAAACTCTTAGTGGTATTTGGCATAACCCTAATGGGTGGAATATATGTACATGGTTCTCTAGCAACCTTAAGATTTATGACATCAATTGATGTATTCCCCATGGTTAAAATAGCATTACTTATGCCTATACCCTTAACATTCTTAATATTAGTACTCGATAATGATACAAAAAACAATATAGCAAATTTGCTAAACATGAATATAAAAATGTACCATGCTCTTTTAGCTGGCATTGCTGTAATTGCTTTAGGTTTGTTAGTAATAAGATCTGGCAATAATCCCTCGGTTGGAGTTTCTGGAATAGAGCTTAAAATTAGAGCAGTGTTGCAGAGAATACTAGTTGCCAGACCTAGGTTTAAAGAATTTGCATTAGGAATTCCCATGATAGTTCTAGCTGCTTGGTTACAGATGAAAAAGAAACATATTTTAATACCATTAACTATTGGTTCAATAGGTTTAGCGTCTATGGTTAATACCTTTGCCCACCTGCATAAACCTTTATGGATGGCTTTGTTAACAAGCTTTAATGGTATTTGGGTTGGTATTATTGTAAGTGCTATTTTTATTATTATTTATGAATTAATATCAAAAACAGGTATTTTCGAGGCTATTGAATAAGTTATTGAGGTGATTAATCTGACTAAAATATTACTATCAGGTTATTATGGATTTAATAATGCTGGAGATGAAGCTATTTTGTGTTCAATAATAGATGGTTTAAAACAAACTATTCCTAATGTTGACTTGGTGGTTTTATCGGGCAATCCAGAAGAGACAAGAAAACTGTATAATGTTAGAGCACTTAGTCGGGTAAACTATACTCGCTTAATGTTTGAGTTAAATAAAGCAGATTTATTAATAAGTGGTGGAGGCAGCCTGTTGCAAGACGCAACTGGCTCTTTAACCATTCCATATTATTTAAGTATAATAAAAATGGCAAAGCTAATGAAAGTTCCTATTATGTTCTTTTCTCAAGGAGTAGGGCCTGTTAATAGCAAAATGCTTGCGAATATGATTAAAAGAACATTAACTGGGGTAAATAGTATTACTGTAAGAGATCAGCAATCTGCGGACCTCTTACATGAAATTGGTTTATCTAATGTTAGACTAACAGCTGACCCTGTGTTTTTTTTACAGCCTGTAGCAAAACAACGGGTTAAAGAGATATTAATAGAAGAGCATATACCATTTAATGAAAATGGACCATGGATTGGAGTGTCTGTAAGGCCTTGGCAAGGCCAAGAACACTATGTTAAAGAAATTGCCAAGGCACTAGATGAAATAATTAAAAAATATAATGCCCAAATAATATTTTTACCGTTTGAACATAGCAGAGATTATGAGGTTGTTTTGCAAGTAAGTAATTTAATGAATGAGTATAGCCATGTTTATATTTTGCAGAACCAATATCGCGCAGATGAGTTACTAGGAATTTGTCAGCAACTAGATGTAATGATAGGCATGAGATTACATTCATTAATATTTGCTGCCCGCCAAGGAGTAAACATCATAGGTATAAGTTATGACCCTAAAATTGACGCCTTTTTAGAGAGGCTTGCTAAAACAGCAATAGGAACTACTAAAGATTTAAAAGCAAGTAAAATTGTTGAGAATTTGGGTAAAATACTTAATGATGTTGAGGGTAATAAACAACAAGTTATTGAGAAAGCAACACAACTACAGCAAGAGGCATGGCAGGCAATTCAAATTGCAACAAGTTTAGCGTTGGGGGATTGTAATGATTAAAGACGTATGTATAATTAGTGATATTCCAATTTATAAGAGCACGCTGAAGAATACAGCACAATTAATCAACTCTTGGATAAATGAGGGCAAAATGCGCCAGCATATAGTTACAGCCAATAGTGAAGTACTATATAAAACCAAGAGCGATTTAAAACTAAAGCGAATTTTACAAAAGGCTTCCCTAGTTACTGCTGACGGTATAGGAGTAGTGTGGGCCTCTAAAATACTGGGAGACTCGCTACCTGAGCGAGTTACTGGTTATGATTTAATGCATGAGTTATTTAGCTTAATGAACAATACTGAAAAATCAGTATATCTATTAGGAGCCAAGCCAGAGGTAGTGTCAGCGGCTACCTTTGAAATAAAAAGATTGTATCCGGGTGTAGTTATTAAAGGTTATTCTGATGGTTATTTTGATAAAGAATTAGAAGTTGAAATAATTAATGATATAAAAGCCTTAGAGCCAGATTTACTATTAGTGTGTTTAGGTTGTCCAACTCAAGAGTATTGGATAAATGAAAACTTAGCTAAGTTACCAGTAAAGGTTGCTATTGGATTAGGTGGAAGCTTTGATCATTTAGCAGGTGTATTAAAAAGAGCCCCAGAGCGTTGGCAGAAAATGGGCATGGAATGGGCTTATAGATTGGTAACAGACCCTAAAAGAATAGGTAGGGCAACTGCTTTGCCTAAGTTTGGATTATCCATAATTAAAGATAAGTTTTTTGGAAATCATTGAAGAACTTAAGTAAGTATGTTAACTTATATACGTAAAAATAAACTAATGGAGGGATGTTCAATGAGTTATCAAAACGAAAAGCTTATGGATATAGCCCAAGAGATGCGTCGTAATATAGTATCAATGATTGGCGAAGCAGGGTCAGGTCATCCTGGTGGTTCATTATCTTCAGCAGATATAGTTACAGCGCTCTATTTTAAGTTAATGAATATTAAACCTCAAGAACCAGAGTGGGCAGAGCGAGATCGGTTTGTATTAAGCAAGGGACACGCAGCACCAGTATTGTATTCAGCTTTGGCTATGCGTGAATACTTTGATATTAAGGAACTTAAAACCTTAAGAAAACTAGGTAGCCCATTACAGGGACATCCAGATATGAAGAAACTTGCAGGTGTAGAGATGTCTACTGGCTCATTAGGTCAAGGCTTATCTACTGCTGTAGGAATGGCATTAGCAGGCAAAATTGATAACAAAGAATATTATACATATTCTATTCTTGGAGATGGAGAAGTTCAAGAGGGTCAAATTTGGGAAGCTGCAATGTTTGCTTCACATAATAAATTAGGTAAATTAATAGTATTTTTAGATTTTAACGGTTTGCAAATTGATGGCAAAGTTCAGGATGTTATGGGAATAGACCCATTACCAGAAAAATGGAGCTCATTTGGTTGGCATGTTTTAGAAATAAATGGACATGATTTTGAGCAGATTTGTAATGCTGTTAATCAAGCAAAATTAGTAGAAGATAAACCATCTATCATTATTGCAAGCACCATTAAAGGTAAGGGTGTTAGCTTTATGGAGAATGAAGCTGGTTGGCATGGTAATGCACCATCTACTGAACAAGTTACACAGGCTTTAAACGAATTAGGGGGTAAAAAACATGAGTAAAATGGCTACCAGAGAAGCATATGGTAAGGCCCTAGTTGAGCTTGGTAAAAACCATGAGAATATAATTGTTCTAGATGCGGATTTATCTAAATCAACTAAAACAGCCTTATTTAAAAAAGAGTTTCCTAATCGTTTTTTTAGTACAGGAATTGCTGAAGCTAATATGATTGGTGTTGCTGCAGGTTTAGCGGCAGCAGGTAAAGTGCCTTTTGTTAGTTCTTTTGCATTATTTGCAACAGGTAGAGCCTTTGAGCAAATTAGGAACTCAGTATGTTACCCAAATTTAAATGTAAAAATCGCAGCTACTCATTCAGGTGTAACTGTAGGTCCTGATGGAGGTTCGCATCAGTCTGTAGAAGATATCGCTATTATGCGAGCTATTCCTAATATGACAGTATTGGTTCCTGCAGACGGAGTATCAACTAAAAAAATGATTAAATTAGCTTATGAATTTGATGGTCCTGTTTATATTAGATTAGGTAGACCAAGTGTTGAAACAATATATAATGATGATGAATTTTTTGCAATTGGTCAGGCCAAACAATTAGCTAATGGACATGACGCTACTATTATTGCTTGTGGTTTAATGGTTCAGCAAGCAGTAGAGGCTAGTAAACAGTTAGCTAAAACAGGAATTAAAGTAAGAGTACTAGATATGACCACTGTTAAACCCCTAGATATAGGCGCTGTAATAAAAGCAGCAGAGGAAACAGGAGCAATTGTAACTGCTGAAGAGCATAGTGTTATAGGTGGCTTAGGTAGTGCCGTAGCAACACTTCTAGCAGAGCAAAAACCAGTACCAGTACAAATGGTTGGTGTTAGAGATAGATTTGGTCAGTCAGGTAGTCCCAATGAGCTACTAGTTGAATATAATTTAATGGCAACAGATATCATTGAGGCAGTTAAAAAAGTAATAAACAGAAAATAACAGCAAAAAGAGAGGGGTTTAAATGAATAAGCGCCTTTATAAGTCTAATAACGATAAAGTTATCGCTGGTGTTTGTGGCGGGGTAGCGGAGTATTTTGGAATAGATAGCGCTATAGTAAGACTAGGATTTGTTTTTGCAGCATTTGCATTAGGAACAGGTCTGGTGTTCTATATCTTGGCGGCAGTAATTGTGCCAGATAAACCTAGGGGAGCACGTCAAGGAGATATTACCAAGAAAAGAACTATCATAGAAGAAAATAAAACCGAAAATAGATATAGCTATGATCAAACTAGATACAGTTATTACGATACCCAAGAAAAGAACGATCATGAATATAATGAATATAACAGTGATAACAATGGTTATAACTATAACCCAGATAAAAAACTATATAGATCCAACAAAAATAAAGTAGTAGCGGGTGTATGTGGTGGTTTGGGAGAATATTTTAAAGTTGATCCCACAATAATAAGGATTGTAGCTTTATTGTTAATACTGGCGTATGGATCAGGATTTATTGTTTATATAATAGCTTGGCTTGTAATGCCAGAAAGAATACACTAACTAAAAGGATATTGCATAAATGCAATATCCTTTTTTGCTACTCAGATAGTCCTTTTAAACTTTAAGTACGCTAAAAAATTAATAATTATATAATAATTAGCTAAAAAAAGCAAAAGCATCTTAGCTAATTTTAGTATTAACTGAATAAGCATTTTGTAATTAGCTAAATTAATTATTATAATTAATCCAAAAAAAGTAGTTTATATTAAATCTAAATATAAATAGCAAAAAAAATAATAATATCTTATGTAAAAATAAAGGAGAAAATTACAACAAAAACGTATATTACTTATGGGCCATTTAAAAACAAACACAATGGAGGACTAAAATGAAAAAATCATACCTAACAATTGAAGAGGTTATATCTTTACCAACTTTACTTACATCAGCCGTTAGCAATAATGGTGAAAATATTGCTTACATAAAAAACACCACAGATTGGGATCAAAACCAATACAATAAAGAACTATGGCTTTATCAAAAAAGTCTTAAAAAATCAGTAAAAATATTTTGCGAACCAGTTTCTGGAGGCATTACTTGGTCTCCAAATAGTCAGTTTTTGGCTTTTTTAGCTTCAAAAGGTGAAAAAGATAAGAAAAAAACACAAATTTTCATATTTAATACCGAGGACTTTAGCTGTTATCAATTAACAAAATCACATGAAAGTGTTTCTAATGTTAAGTGGTCACCTACAGGAGATAAATTATACTTTTTAGCAGACAATAAAAAAGCAAAAGAAATTGAAGAACGAAATAAAACCTATGGTGAATTTTTATACATCAATGAAGAGCATACTTTTAATAGCCTTTATGTAGTAGATTTTAAACCAAATAACTTTAATAAATCTCCTAAAAAAGTTAAGCAAAATGAGGAGAAAGAAGAGTGTGAGTATCAAAAAATAGTTAGTGGAGAGTTTTACATAAGAGAATTTGTAATAGCGAATAATAACAACTTAATTGCTTATACTAAAACACCTACTCCACTTGTAGAAGAGTATTTAAACTTTCAAATAGTAATTAAGAACCTAAAAACAGAAGAGAGTAAAGAGTTAAAGTTAAATAATATAGTTGGAACTACATTGCTCTTTTCTCCAGATAGTGAACAGTTGCTCTTGAGATTATCTGTAAAAGAAAAAGAATACTATAATAATAATATTGATGAGTACAATTTATGTATCTACAACTTAAAAACTGAACAGCTAATACAACCCTTAAAAAATTCTGATTTAAACATTTATCCAATATCATGGAATGAAAAGAGCATATTAATAAAGTACCAATACAAGGCCAACTACATATTAGCTAAAATGAACGAACAAGGTGAAATTCAAAACCTTTATGGAGATGATGATTTATATGTAAGAGATGCTTCATCATCTAAGTGTGGTAATTATATTTGTTATATCAAAGCCAACTCAACTCAAGCCTTTGAACTTTACTTAAATGACGAAAAATTAAGTAATTTCTCACAGGTGTTTACAGGTCGTAAAATGTGTATTAAAAAGCATATTAGTTGGCAAAACTCCGAGGGCATTGAAATAGGAGGAGTTTTAACTCTGCCTGAAGACTTTGATAGCAATAAAATATATCCCTTATTGTTAAATATCCATGGAGGACCAAGGTGGGCATCATTTAAAGTACAGGCAATTAATAGACTTTATCCAATAGAGCAATTTATTGAAAAAGGATTTATAGTTTTAGAGCCCAATTATCGTGGAAGTACTAGCTACGGAAAGCAGTTTGAAACTGCTAACTTTCGTAAATTAGGTTTTGGAGATTATGATGATATTATCTCTGGAGTAGATTACTTAATAGAGCAAGGCTATGCAGATAAAGACAGAGTTGGGGTAATGGGTTGGAGTCAAGGTGGATACATATCAGCCTTTTGCTCAACGTATAGCAATAGATTTAAAGCCATTTCAGTTGGTGCTGGTGTAAGTGATTGGAAAACCTATTATGTTCAAACAGACATTCCTCTATTCACAAGAAGCTACTTAGGCTTTAATCCATGGCTAGATAAAGAAATATATCAGAAAACTGCTCCCATGACTTATCTTAAAACTGCTTGTACTGCTACTTTAATACAGCATGGTGACTCAGATCACAGAGTACCCGTTGCTAATGCCTATGAGTTATATCGTGGTTTGCAAGATATGAAGGTAGAGAGTAAGTTAATAGTATTTAAGGATATGGCTCATGGTCCAAATAAGCCAGGGTTAAATAGAGCTATAATGCATCAAAATTTAATTTGGTTTAGTCATTATATATTGGGTGAAAATTTAGAAAATTTAAAAAAACTATAAATACAAACTAAATTTAAAGTATCTTTTCATAAAATATATAAAAAATTAGCAAAAAAAGTTACAATATTAAAAAAAATACTTCAACTTACATGTAGTAATGGTGTATAATTCTTTAATGGCAAGGTTGTTTAAAATTGTTCTTTTAAACTTTTGTTAAAGAATAATATCTTAAATAAAAGTATTAAAATTATACATTAATTTATGTAAGTTGATAGTTTTTTTTCTATTAAACAGGGATAATCCTGAGAGGAGTCAAAAAGAAAGTGAAAAAAGTTGGGATGATTACTATAGGTCAGTCTCCAAGACCAGATGTTACATCTGAAATTTTCAGTAAATGCAAACAAAAGTTTGTACATATGGAAAGAGGAGTACTTGACCCTTTTACCTACGAGGAAGTAATAACAAAGTTTTCTCCTAATGAAAATAGTTTTACCCTAGTAACTAAAATGAAAGATGGTAGACAAATACGAGTATGTAGAGATAAAATACATAGTTTAATTCAAAGCTGTATAACTGAACTCGAGCAAAATGGTTGTGATGCTATAATTCTTTTATGTACAGGTATATTTCCGCATTATGAACACAGTGTTCCATTGTTTAAACCTTGTACTTTGTTAAGAAGCATAACCAGTGAGTTAATTGAAAATGGCCCCATTGGTGTAATTGTATCTGAACAGAGTCAAATTAATCTATGTAAAGACCAATGGATAAATCGCAAAATTCAAACAGTTATTGTGGCTGCGTCTCCATACGGTGATTTAACAGATATTGAAAAAGCTTCACAAATATTAGTAGAGACAAATGTGTCAATAATAATACTAGATAGCATTGGTTTTTCACAGGATATGAAACAACATGTAAGAAAAATCACTGGACGCCCAGTCTTATGTTCACGTACAATGGTAGGTAGGATTTTAGAAGATTTATAATACCAACGAATAGGAGATTAGGTATGGAGAAAATTAGAATTGGAGCTATTACTATTGGCCAAACACCACGAGTAGATATTACAGGGGATATAAGCAGTATATTAAACCCGCATATCGAAATAGTTGAATGTGGAGCAGTAGACAATTATTCATATGATGAAATTACTGAAAAATTTGCGCCAACTAAACATTGTAAGGTATTGGTTTCACGCATGCGTGATGGTAAATCGGTAACATTATCGGAGCAAAAAATACTTCCACTTGTCCAAAATTGTATAAATAAATTGCAAAATAATAATTGCAAAGCGATTCTAATGTTATGCACTAATGATTTTCCAGAATTTAAACATGATATACCCCTTATTGATCCTTCTAAAATATTAAATAGTATAGTATATGATTTAGTAGGTAAAGGAACTATAGGAAATATCTTGCCTTCTAAAAATCAAATAGAAAAAAACAACAAAGTCTGGAAAGCTTTAGGCATAACTGCAATATCAGTAGCTGCTTCTCCTTATGATTCAGAGAGTGATTTAGCAAAAGCTGTAACAGTTTTTAAGGATAACGAGATTAACTTAATTTATTTAAACTGCTTAGGTTACTCAGTTGAAATGAAAAATATGGTGAAAAAAATCACTAATAAACCTGTTATTTTGCCAAGAACAATTTTAGCCAGGATTTTAAATGAAATGTATCAATAAAAGAATAATCATAATAAAACTAAAGGGTTAACTAGAAAATTCTAGGCAACCTTTTTTGTTTTAATCTAGCAAAAAACTATTACTATACATAATTTTAGGCTATAATATAAAAATAATAAATATAAAAGCTTACGGTAAATATGCATTATATTTAAAAAATTAAGCAGGTAAAAAAATGAAAAAATCAATATTTATAGACTGTGACGATACCCTTATAGTACACGACAAAAACAAAAGTTATATACCAACTAGCTCTTATGAAGCCATAACCCAATTACATAAAAATGGTCACCGTATCACTTTGTCTAGTGGGCGATCACATTTTCAGGTTGAAAAATTAATGAAAGAACTGAAAATTAGTAATGCTGTATGTTTTAATGGGCACATGGTAATAGCTGAAAACAAAGTAATATATGATGACCCCATTAACTCAAATGAGCTACAACCAATTATAGATAATTTATTAAAGCAAAATAAATCCTTATATGGCTTAGATACTGATTATATCTATAGCAATGATCCTACTGGAGAAATAAGATTGTTTATACGAGATAAAATGAGGCCAGGACATGCTAACAGTGTTGATAGTTTTGAAAAGTACATTGTTCAGTTAGATAATCAGATGCGTTCATACTACTTTTTTATGATTTTTGGCTGTGAACTAAATAAAATCATTAGCGTTAATAAAAATAGTAAAATAAGCATTAAACATTGGAGCGATCAAATATTTGAGATACTCAACAAAGATATCTCTAAGTTTAGTGGTATAAAACAGGTAATTAACTACTTTAATGAAGACATAAATCAAACAATAGCTTTTGGAGATAGTTACAACGATCTAGAGATGGTAACTGGTACAGCATGTGGAGTAGCAATGGGTAATAGTCCAGATGCACTAAAAGAGGTAGCCGATTTAGTAACAGATACAATACAAAATGATGGATTTTATAAAGCTTGCAAAAAACTAAAACTAATATAAAAGGGTCGCTATGCGGCTCTTTTAACTTTTAAACTGCTTTTGAGATAACTTAGAGATAGTAAAAAAAATATAATAATATAAAATTTTTTTTTAAAAAGCGTTAATCCTCGCTTATAAAAGGGTAAATATACTACGCAGCATAATAATAATTATTATCATTAACAATAATTTGCCAAGCTATCGCATATTAATAAAGGAAAAGAAAAAAATGTGTTTAATTATTAATTATCTATAATTGGTAATTGATGTAGATTGATATTTTACTATATGTCAAACGCAAATAAAACTTACATCGATTGACATAAAAAAATAGTAAGAGTAGAATATACAATGCATATTGTCAAAGGGCATTTTCCACTATAAATTAGGTATATTGTGAGTTATTTGGGAGGTGTAGGGATGTCAATTTGGAATTCAGTTATTCTAGCTAGTACGGTATATAGTGTTATTCCCTCATTTTGGGACCGAGTACTATCTAAAAGAGTTATTCGTAAAATACCAAACACAAAGCAAATTGCTTTAACATTTGATGATGGACCAGACGAAAAATACACATATCAACTTCTTGAAACATTAGCAGAACAAGATGTTAAGGCAACCTTTTTTGTGGTTGGTGAAAAGGCCGCTAAAAATCCAAGTATAGTTAAAATGAGTCAAGCCTGTGGTCACGAAATTGGGTTACATTCTTATAGTCATAAATGCCATTGGCTAATGACTCCTAAAGCTACTAAAAAAGACTTTGAGCGAAGCCTAAAAACTTTGCAGGATATAGGGGTAGACCCTAAGTTCTTTAGACCACCTTGGGGATTATTTAATATGTTTACTGGTTATTATCTTAAAAAGTATGGTTTAAACGCCGTTTATTGGTCTAAACATGCTTTTGATTGGAGTAAATATGTTTCGGTAAAAGATATAAGAGAGTTATTAACAAACACAATAAAAGGTGGAGATATAGTTTTATTACATGACAGTAGTAAAGCCAAAGAAGCTCCGTTACGCACAATACAATCTGTTAAACAAGTCATTACCGAGCTTAAAGACAAAGGACTAGAATTTGTTACCTTAAGAGAGAGTGTTGGTTATGAGTAAAAAAATTTTTAGAGCACTACTTGTTCCATTTGAGTATGTGTTCTCTTTGTTTAATAATTGGAAACCGATACCTAACTCAGAGCAAAAAGTATTTTTAATTGATATTCATAACTATAAAGGAAAAGAGTACTTATTAAAGGATAATACAGTTATAAAAAAAGGTGATTTAGTGGCTGAGTTGCATGTGAATAATACCCATGTTATAGATTTAGATAACTCTATGGCAAATCTCTATAACCTTATCGACTATGAATTAAAACTAATAGCCAAAGCCCTAAATAAAGAGTATAAAGACATAAAAGCCTTTTATTGTGAAACAGTTTTGTATGCATTAATAAGCAGAAAAGGTTTTCAAACATTTAAATTAACTAATAGCCCTATAACTAAACTAAAAGGCTTTTGGTATAGAACCCTTAAAGACACGTTTTCTAGTAGTAAAAAGCCTGGTAAAAAACGATTACCAAGAAAATGTTTTATATCTGCTGAAAAGTTAAAGCAAATGTATGATAAATAAACAAATTAGTGTACATTAGCTTTAATGTGCAATTGACACAATTGCAATTGCAGTTTACAATATTATATGCTAATTAAATAACGTGCAACTTAAAAAAATAGAGTAACACTGTTTAAGTAGCTATATAGGATGTTGTTAGGGTGTTTAAAACCGTGGTCACATCTTAAAATAAAATATGTTTCCGTAGCTCAGCAGGATAGAGCGACTGCCTCCTAAGCAGTAGGTCGTGGGTTCGAATCCCGCCGGGAACGCCAACTAACGGGGCTGTCATTCGACAGCCCCATTGTGTATTCACTATTATTATGGTTTGGTAAAGTTATTCCTGTTGAGGCCAGATCCCACCGTGAGGAAAGCCAGACGCTTATAGTTAGAATATATATAGATACATTGAGGTTTGTTTGTAGTGAACGACCTCTGTGTCGTTCAAGTAAACAGCAATCGCACCAAAAAACCTCCAATTAAAAACACCCAGCAGACCTGCCATAAGGGACATTTCTTGATGGACTATTATTAAGTAACTTTATAGCTTATATCTCAATGTCTATTTGCATCGTGGTGGAAGGCTGTACGCGAATGATGTGTCCCGTATTAACAACTGGCTATTGTAATCCGTTTCTTACATAAAAACTAGCAAGCCGAAGGCTTGTGAAATCGATTATCTATATGCTCTGTGAAAAGCAAACACCTTTATAACAAGCCGTTTGTATAACTTTAGTCTTTAATTACAACAGGTGTCAGGCCTCTAGCTTATATCAAGTTATCCTATGTAAATTTAGGTAATAGATATTATTAAGTTCAAGCTAGTGTAAATGAGGCCAGACCCCACCGTGAGGTAAACTAGAGATTTTTAGGTTTTGCTTGTTAATAACCTTGTATATTTTTGATCATGTTACATAGTAACACTTCATGCCGATAGGCACTTCATTTTGTGAAGCAAAACTTCATACCGCAGGTACTTCATGTCACAACGTGACACTCTTCTGGACCCCACCAGCAGGTTAGCGATACAGCTTTTAGTTAAAATATATATAGATACATTGAGGTTTGTTTGTAGTGAACGACCTCTGTGTCGTTCAAGTAAACAGCAATCGCACCAAAAAACCTCCAATTAAAAACACCCAGCAGACCTGCCATAAGAGACATTTCTTGATGGACTATTATTAAGTAATTTTATATCTTAACTAGGTCTTTAATTACAACAGGTGTCAGGCCTCTAGCTTATATCAAGTTTTCCTATGTAAATTTAGGTAATAGATATTATCAAGTTTAAGTTAGTGTAAATGAGGCCAGACCCCACTGTGAGGTAAACTAGAGATTTTTAGGTTTTGCTTGTTAAGATAGGCACTTCATTTTGTGAAGCAAAACTTCATACCGCAGGTACTTCATGTCACAACGTGACACTCTTCTGGACCCCACCAGCAGGTTAGCCAGACGCTTTTAGTTAGTGTTTATTTAGATACATATATGTTTGTTTGTAGTGAACGACCTCTGTGTCGTTCAAGTACTCACCTAAAAAATTAAATTTTTCAATATAAAGAATGAAAACGTTATTTTATGTCGAATAAGTAAGTCCAGATTTTTACTTAGGAGCTATTATGACTAAAAAAGACCTTAAAAACCTAAAAACCCTGTTTTCTCAGGCTAATGTTAAACCAATATTCTTTATATTATTAATAATACTTGGGGTGGTTTCTTCACTGGTATCAGTTATACCTACTCAGTTTATTGGTCAATTGACTAATTTTATAGCTGGTTCAAAGCTCCAAAACCCAGGTTTGTTAATAAATTTAATAACCTATATAAGTAACATCTTTCAAAATATTAATTTACCAATCATTTGTTTAATTCTTTATATTTTAGTTTCTGTGCTTTCATCTATAATAAGAAACTTATATTGTTATTTAGCAATGTTTTTTGCTAATAAAATCATTAACAAAATACGTAAAAGTATGTTTAATAAGTTACTTTTATTAGACTATAGCTATTTTGAGAATCATAAACGAAGCAGTATTTTATATAACATACTTAATAATGTCAGCAAATTAGATTATATTTTTAGTCACTCGTTATTCTCTTTAGGGACTGATTTATTTGACCTACTTTGGATTTCCGTATTTATATGTTTAATAAATTATAAAATTTTTTTAATTTTACTTGCACTTACTCCTATGCTATTTTTATTCAGCATTAAAACTGGTAAAATGCAAAGATCTTACTCCCAACAGGCTATAAATCAGGAGCATAAAATGGGTAGATTTATTGACCAAGCTGTTAGTGGTATAGATATAATAAAGGTTTTTAAAGGTGAATCATACGAAAAAAAGCTATTTAAAACTGCTAACGATAAGCTTTTTGAGTTTAGTAATAAATCTAACAAAACCCTTTGTTTATATTTTGTAATAGAAAGCTTACTAAAAGTAACGGGTGTATCATTAGCATTAATTTACTGTGTAACACTAATTAGTAGAGGGGAGATACCCCTTGGTTCATTCCCTATTATAGTGCTATATGGTAAAAGGTTTTATGCCCCTATTAACAACCTTACAAAGTATTATCAAGTAATACAGCGTAGCCTTGTTTCGGCTAATGAGGTTTGTACCTTGCTTAATGAACATGAGGCAAAAAAGTATAAAGTAATTAGTGATAAACAAACATTTGACGAAGTAATAAACATTAACAACGCTGAGTTAGTGGTAAACAATACAAGCTTATTTAAAGATTTTAACTTAAGTATAGCTAATAATGAATTTGTAATAATTAAAGGTGAAAGTGGCAAGGGTAAATCTAGTTTACTTAAAGTAATTTTAGGTCTTAAAAACATCCATAATGGCAGTATCAAAGTGAATTCAACCAAACCTACTGTTTTTACCTATGCCAATCAGGGCAGTTTTTTGCATGATTTAAGCCTAATAGAAAATGTTTTATACCCAGAAACTAAGCAACTGGTTGCTGCTGAAAAACGTAATTTAGCTGTAAATACGTTAATACAGTTGGGTTTTAGTGAAGATATATTACAAAAACCTGTTGGTGAAGCAGGTAAGTATCTCTCAGGTGGAGAAAGGCAAAGAGTTAGTTTAGCAAGAGCTATAGTACAGGATGCTGACGTACTAGTACTCGATGAAATTACATCAAGTGTAGATAGTTCCACAGAAGGCAAAATAATTAAATTACTTGGTGGTATAAAAGGCACTAAAACCATTATATTAGTAAGCCATAGTAGCAATGAGAGGTTACTAAGTTTAGCCGACAGAATTATTGCGTTGTAATAACACTGGAATTTGCAACCGGTATCTTATTAAAAACTAGCAGGCCTAAGGCTCTGCGGAATAACTTTTCAATAAGATCTACATTAATCAAACACGAGTTGTAATACTTTGTTAATTAATTAAGAGGTTTATGGTGCTTTTATTACCAAAATAATTATAGTATAATTATTGATATAATCTTATAAATGTGGTGAACTATGCTGTGTTAATTGGCAAAGAGCAAATAAAGTATCATGAAAAATATATGCGTGAGGCCTTAATAGAGGCTCAAAAAGCCGCTGATATAGGTGAAGTGCCTGTGGGTGCTATAGCTGTTTATAATGATAAAATAATAGCTCGTGGGCATAATTTAAGAGAGACTAAGGCAGATCCTACAGCCCATGCTGAAATGATTGTTATACGTAAAGCCGCAGCGTTTATAAAAGGCTGGAGATTGACAGATATTACACTCTATGTTACACTTGAACCCTGTATTATGTGTGCTGGAGCAGTTGTACAATCTCGTTTAGGTAAGTTAGTGTATGGTGCTAAAGACCCTAAAGCAGGGGTAGTTGGCTCAATAGCAGATGTAATAAGAACACCTCATTTACCCAATAACACTGAGGTTTTAAGTGGAATACTAGCTACTGAGTGTAGTGATTTATTAAAAATATTCTTTAGTAATAAGCGTAATGATTAAAAAAATAATTCACAGATAAACTTTAAATGTAATTAAATGATACGGAGAGATGGCCGAGAGGTCGAAGGCGCTCGTTTGGAAGGCGAGTGAACGTATCCACGTTCCGTGGGTTCGAATCCCACTCTCTCCGCCATAAAAAATAAAGTTTGTCGTGCTAGGTGGGGAGTTAGCGGTGCCCTGAACCTGCAATCCGCTATAGCAGGGCTGAATGCTTATACTGAGGCTTATGTTTGTGGGGCTTGACCCTAGCAAGTAGTGTTGACAGTTGGGTCCGACGCAACAAGAATTTGTGAACCCCGTCAGGTCCGGAAGGAAGCAGCGGTAAGCGAACCCTCTTGTGTGCCGTTGGGTAGCCTGACTCGAGCTAACTACTAGGGTAACACTTGGAAGCATATTGTCGAATATAAGGCACGGCATTAAATTTTAAGAAACTTGCTCTTTTTGAGCAAGTTTTTTCATACCATAGAACTAAATAAAAATGTGGTGTATACTAAAGGTGTACTATATTTGCTAAAACAAAGAAATTATTTAGTCTAAAATTACAAGAACTTAGCTTAATAATAATTTATGAGGTGAAGTATAATGATAAAAAAAATATTGCTTAGTTTACTAATAGTGGCACTATTATTGCTAACAATATTGCCAGCACTTAGGGCATTTGCATTTAGCGATATTGAAAAAGATCAGGAAGATACATATTTAATTTGGAACCAACTTGGTATAGTACAAGGTTATCAAGATAACACTTTAAGACTTAATGAAAAGATTACAAAGGCAGAGTTTATAACCATGATTAACAGAGCTTTAGAATTAAAAGGCTCTGCCTTTATTACTTTTACAGACGTAGCAGAGACAGACTGGTTTTATCAAGAAGTTAAAACAGCTGTTGCAAATAAATACTTGTATAATGAAGAAAAACTAAATGGCAATGAAGCGCTTACTTACCTTACAATAACACCTATGCTGTATAAGCTTTATGGTTTTAAACCCGCCAATAAAGATTATTTAGCAAATATAAAAGATTTACCAAATATCAATGAGCAGTTAAGGAGTCAGCTAAATACCTTAGTAAAAGAAAATATCCTGTGGGAGGCATATATCAAGGAAGATAAGCCCATTACAAGGTTAATGGCTCTTACTTTTATACAAGATTTAGTTAGAGAAAAGTTTATTGGATCAATGTTAAATATGTATCAAAATGATACCAGTAAAGATATATTTAAACTACTTAAACTTAATGTCCAAAAGTACTATTATTATGATTCAACAAATTCATCAGACCTAATTCTTGGGAGAACCCCTTCTAATTTAGGCAACCCCGATTTAGGTAAATGTATAGTCAAACGTATTGAGGATTGTGCAGATAAAAACATGCAGAACAAGGATAGACCTATGCCACCCAATATTTGGATTGATAGGCAAACAACTCATATATACTATGGTATGTTAAACTTAAATCAAGACTATGTTGTATATAAAAGCAGAATCTACAAAGAAGATAATAGTTTGGTGGTAGCAAATATAGAGCAGGTTTTATATTATGATAGATCTAAGGAAATAGCTAAGCTAAAACAAGAAAAGCAGAAGCAAAAACAATTAGAGCTTACAGAACAACTAAAGGCCTATATGCCCATGGCCAATGAATTACACCTTAATTTTAATACCTACAATGTATATGCACCCGACCACTTAAATGATTTACTCACTAAAAACGCAGAACCTTTAAAGCAGTATAACAGCGATGAATATTGTTCAATAAAGGACAATTTAGTAGAACTACAATACCAATATTATAATGCAGGTGATAAACCCTTTGCCTACTGGATAGCTAAAGATAAAAGCTGTATATATGCTATTAATATAAAAAACAATGGATATTATCAAGTGTTAAAAATCCAAAAAGATATTGATAATAAATGGAAAATTAAAGAAATAAAAACAGAACTTAAATCTGCGAGTAGCAAATTTAACATCTTTGGCAATAACATTAGTGAAATATTTAAGCAGCTTAAAATAGATGAAAATAATTATTTATATGCTCCATTGGATTTTACAAAATCTCAATTACCAGCTCTAGTAGTTAATCCATCAAAAATAATGAGTTTAGAGATGACAAAAATGAACCTTTCGAAAAGGGGAGGAGTGGGTAGCTTTTATCCATCCTATTTTATTCATAAAAATTCATCTGAAGCTTATGGGGTAACTACCCAAAATGATAACCCCAATAAGTTAATAGTTATAAAGTATACGTATTCAGAAGATAGTGATAAGTGGATTTCTAAAATGGTTTATCCAGAATATAAACAGCAAGTAGCTAAAATACCCTACGAAGATCAAAGTATAATTGATGATTTAAAAATAAATAGCTCAGATTATGTGTACTATCCTTATGAAAAAAGTTCTGTATTTGCTTACAATCAGGCAGGCCCATTAGTTAATGAAACCTGGGATTTAGGTGAAAAATTGCTTAAAGCAGTAGATAGAGCTTATGATATTCAGGATAAATATGATGATAATTACCCTAGTGTATTAATAAAAAAAGATGGCAGTAAAGCATACGCAATTTGCAAATTAATCAATGGCAAAAAAACAGCATACTTGTTTAATAAAGAAATGTATATGTATGAAAGCAAAAATAGCACTAAAGTTTTTCCCGTATGGAGTATTCAGCAGCTACTTCCACAACAAGAGTACGAGATATTTGCTGCTCCCAAACAGTACACAAATGTTATGGTTAAGGAACTTAAGCTTGATATAAATGATTATATTTACTACCCAAGTCAGGAGCAAAGTAAGCTCTCACAAAGATATCCTAGCTTATTTAAAGACTCTTGTATTGCGGGATCTTTAGCATTTCATAAAGGCAGTCAACTATTAAGAGAGCAAATATCTAGTATAACAGATGGAGAAATTGGCTGTTTTATTCATTTAAAAGGAGACAGTGTTTACATAATTCAGCAAAAAAGTAATGGCATAATATATATTTATAAACTAGTGTTAGACAAAACTGCAGAGGGCTATGTAGAATGGAATGATGTAAACGACTGGATGATAAAGGCTGACTAATATCTTAGGGATATTTTAGTGCTTTATTGAACTTCATGTATTAATACTTAAGGTACCATGATAATTGTATCATAGTACCTTTTTTTGTCGTCTATTTTTAGTTTATCACTATAATTGCGACCTCTTTTTAACTATTGAAGTAAACAGTATCTCTCATATATTTTTTTATCGCAATAATATTTGCATAAGCTATTTTTAGCGTAATAACACATTAAACGACGAACTCTAATGTTAGGAGCTGTTCTTGCTAAAATTTTATATTTTTTATATAATTCTAGCTCCATCAAGCCTGCTTCTCTAATATATTTACAAAAAGTATTCACAGCTATCCCTCCTTTGGTGCCTTAAATAAGACATACCTACTGTATAATATGTACAAACCCTCATTTGGTGAATTGTATTAAATAACTTCTATAAAATATATTTGCTATAACACAGAATAATATAGAAACCCATTCCACATAATTTAATAATAGTTTTAAACTAGCCTTTTATTTCTTACCTTACAAAAACTTCAAAATAATAAGTTTAACTGCCAACATATAAATAACTTTTCTTTCTCAATTTATTTTTTAGTTGTTACCTACTCAATTTAATAGTTTTCTACATATTTAGCTTTTTAACTAGCAAAATGGAAGATATTTAATTTGTTAGTTCTATTAGTAATTCTCAAGTATATATATAAATAGGCAAACAATGGTGATAACAAAATTATATTCAACTTTTGTAGATTAGAGAATATAAACATTGCTAAACATAAGGAGTGCAAAAAATCATGAAAATACCTAATTTTTATAAAGGTTTATTTAAGTATCAAGCAAAGAAGCCACTCGAAAACAGCAACTATAATATAACTGCCTTAAATAATCTTGTTGATGTGGTAGTAGACAAACTAGTTAAAATGAACGGTTATAGAGTACTAACTGAAATAAAAAAAGGCAATAAAAATGTAAACAATCTGCTTAGTATCTTAGCCGATTGGTCAAATTATCTTAATAACAACAACAGAATTATTACATTTATAGGAACTAGGTTAACTACAGATTGCAATTTAATGGGTAAAGATAGATGTGTTTATTGTGACCAAAAGTATATATCCGAAAAAGCAAGTTTAGAAGATTATAAAAAATTTATGGATGATCTTTATAAAAATACAGTGTTAAATAATTTTTACTATTCTATTAGTGGTGGGGAGCCAATGCTTTGGGCAAAAAAATTGTATGGTAAAAATGGTTTAATAGCTTACCTTAATAGTAAGGGCACTTACATAAACATAAATTCAAACTTACATTTATTAAATACTGATAATGTTGTTGATCTTATAAATAGTGGAATAAATTCTATCAGAGTATCTTTTGATGTATCGGATGAACTTAAATTTGATGATATTGTAACTGAAGGGGCTTTTACCAGAACATTATTCAGTATTTACCTGTTAATTAGGTATAAACAATTATTAAATAGCAATAGTCCAAGAATATTTTATAATGTTGTTGCAACAAGTATTAATGTAAATGGTTTTGGAGACTTAATAGATTTTTTAATTAATTTTTTAAATGATCATCAAGAAATTATGAGTGAGGAATCTATAAGAAATTTAATGAGTGTACATTTAATACCTTTAGGGGGAGAAAAGAATAGATATTTAATGCCTACTAATGAAGATTGGAGTACTTTTATTAATAAAACAATACCCTACTGTGAAAATAAGTGGAAAGAGTTTTTAAATAAAAATAATCTTGATTTTTTTGATTTTGACTCATTTGGTAACCCTCTTAATCAAAACATGTATAAAAAACCTGTAAACGAGATAATTGAAAACTTTGTAAATGAACAATATAATAAAAATGTAAAAATGAGTAAGTGTCACTGCTCTCCAACCCAAATATACATTTTACCCAACGGCAATGTTTACCCATGTAGTTGTCATGCAGAACGATTATCTAAATGTTTAGGTAATATAAAAACGGATAACTACAATGATATTTTAGAAAGAAATCTTGAGTATCTTAACTCGTTACCTAATGAATATTGCACTAAATGTCCTATAAGCGTTGTTAAAATGAATGTTAGAGTAGAGGAGAAATTAATTGAATATATAAAATCTAATTTAGCTTAAACTTTAATATAGATTATTATAGTTGAGGAGACTAACATAATGTTTAACAAAAGCTTGTATAATAATATACTAAAATTTATAAAACCTTATAAACGTAAAATATCCTTAATAATTATATTAAAGCTAATAGTTTTGACATGTGTAGTATCAGTTCCATATTTATTAGGTAGAGTTATTACATCTTTAGAAAACAATAGTACAAATTTAACATTTTTAATGAGATATTTATTGATATTAATTACTATATATTTGGTTTGGAACATTACATCAGTTTTACTAGAGGTGTTATTTGAAAAGGTCAATAAATCTATCGAAAATGATATAAGAACATACTGCTATGAAACAATTATTAATTCTAAAATGATTAAAATACAAGACAAAGAGGATGGTGAAATTATCTCTAAAGTCATTAGAGATACAGAAAGAATAGAAAAAATATTTTCAAGTATGATTACATTTATAGATTTATTGCTACACACCATAGTAACTATTGTAGTAATGTTATTGATTAACTTACAGTTATCATTAATAGTTTTATCAATTTTTATTTTAATTGGCATTTTTCAACGAATAATGTCAAAGCCTTTAAAAAAATACTATAAGCTATATAAAAATTCCGAAGAAAATTTACTAAAGGAGATAAAAAATTATCTTGCTAACTTCTTTACAGTAAAAGTATTGTCTCTAGAGAGTAGATCAGTCTCAATTCTTAAAAACAAAAATCAAGAAAATCTAAAAAATCACATGAAAATAAAAATTGTCTCTAGTATTATTAAAAATATTAGCTTTTTTTTATCTTCATTATTTAGGATATCATCATTAATAGTTGGAGGTATCTTACATATATATAATAGAATTAGTATTGGATCTATTTTTTCGTTATATAGCTATTCAATTCAGCTATCTAATAGACTTATGCGACTTATTGAAATAGATATATTACTAAAAGACATAGAGACCTCATTCTCCCGTATTTCTGATTTTCTTAATCATTTTGAAACTAACTTAAATAGTAGTAGTTTAAGTGATATAGATAAAATTAAAAAAATAGAGTTTAAAAATGTTACATTTATAAGACAAAAAAAAAGATTACTTAATAATATCTCTTTTGTAGCAAAGAGTGGAGATGTTATAGGTATAAGAGGTGGCAATGGAACAGGTAAAACTACCTTAACATACTTAATATGTGGATTTTTTAAAGTAGACAATGTTTTTATGAATGACGCCAATATTAACAAATTTAGTGAAGCTGGTATCTTAAATAGAATATCTTATGTTTTACAAGATGTGAAATTGTTTAAGGGATCTATTATAGACAATTTAACATGTTTTGGAAGGGTCGAAAAAAAAGAAGCCTATCAAGTATCTAAGGCAATAGGATTACATAAAAAAGTTATAAAACTTAAACATAGTTATGAAACAATTGTTAACGAAAAAAACTTAAATTTATCTGGTGGTGAAAAACAACTTATATCTCTAGCTCAATCAATACTTAAGGATAGTGACGTTCTTATATTAGATGAAATGAATAGTGCCCTAGATTCTAAAACTGAGGAAACACTATTAAGTAATATAAAACAGTATTATCATAATAAAATTGTATTTATTATATCTCATAAAAACAAAGTATTTGATATGTGTGATGTTATTATAGATTTAGATAAACAGCAAGTAATAAGTAAGTCTAAAACTAATAATAACAGTTTTTGTGCAGCAGATAAGCTATAATATATTCACAGTAAGGGTATAGCCAGCAAATAAATTTTTTTTATTTGCTGGCTATTTTTTATATAGTGCATTAACAATAAACTGTAACCATAAGGCAAGATACCTTGTGCAGTTAATTAACCATTCTATTAGCTTAAATCATGAATGCCTTAACTTGGTTTTGATAACTTTTTTATTTTTCCACTGTGCCTTTCGCAATAATAAATTTATGTTATAACAATGGGTTTCTTTTGTAAGATAATAGTAAAAATTAAAACATAATATAATATAAATAAAATTACAATAAACAAGTCATATAAGGTGTAAATATAATAAATAATTATGTAAAGCAATAATGCCTTTAAAATATAAATGAAATCTTTAATTACTAAATTAAATTTCTATGTAAAAAAAAGGTTGAGTTTTCAGTAAAATTCATATACAATTAACATATTATTTATTGTATAAAGGTAAAAATAATAAAAATGTATAAATTTATAATGTCTATTTTAGTATATTTTAATTTTAGGAGATGGTTTAGTGAAATTAGTTATTGCAGACTGTGATGCTGAATATTCATCAAGATTAAGCTCAAAAATTGTTCAAAGTACTAATAGTAAATTTACCATAAAAGTAATTACTGATCTTAATTTATTAGTAAACTATCTCAGTGAAAATAATATAGATATACTATTGCTTTGTGAAGAATTTTATACAGAAAAACTAAACATTAATAATATTAAACTAGTTGCTTTATTATCACATAATAGTGAGATATTAAATTCCGAAATAGCACAAAACATAAATTTAATTAATAAATATCAGCGTGTTTCAAATATAATTAAACAAATATATAGCCTTTATTCGGAGGTTAATCCAAATAACCTACATATAAACAATAACAAGAGCCAAATTATTTGTGTTTACTCTGCCTCTGGAGGGGTTGGAAAATCGACAATAGCAATCTCTTTAGCAAGAAAGTTTACTTTACTTGGCAAAAAAGCTTTTTATTTAAACTTAGAAAACTATCCATCTACAGGTGTTTATTTAAATACTAATCAAAGTGGGGGTTTAAGTGAGCTTTTTATGGTTTTAAAAAACAATAAAAATGCAGCTTTAAAAGCAGAGGCTTTAAAAAGAAAAGATCCTAATACTGGTATTTATTATATAAATGATGTAGATAGCTTGCTCGATTTAGAGGCCTTAACAACAGAGGACTTGCTACAGTTAATAAACATATTAGCTACTACAATGGTCTGTGACTACCTAATTATTGATTGCTCTAGTTATATAAATCAAAACTACCTTAGTATTTTTGATATAGCTAACCAAATTGTAGTTGTTAATGAAAATAATCATGTATCGGATACCAAGTTTAAAATATTTAAAAATAGTGGCTTTATCTATGAGCAATATAAACACAAGCTTAGGTTAGTTTATAACAAAAGTTTACAAGATAATATTCCGCAATTTTATGATATTCCTATTATAGCTACTGTTTCTAAAGTGCATTTTAATAACCCCTTAGAGTTAATAGAACATATTGCCAATAATATAACAATTAACATTAATAGCTAGGTTAAATAAATGATTAAATCAAAATTTATTACAAGAGTAGCTAAGATACTACAGGATCGTTCTTATGTATTAGCCATGAGTGAAGAAGAGCTTAAACACGAAATTATAACTGAAATGATTGCCCAAAAAAAACAAGCTAAAGCAAATAACATAGAGCTATTTATCTATTTATCTAAATTAAACTTTGTAGAAAGAAGTTCAATAGAAACAGACATTTATAACTCAATTAGAGGTTTAAGTTTAATAGATAAACTAATTGCAGATAGTGATATAACAGAAATAATGATAAACGGTTATCAAAATATTTTTATTGAAAAAAAGGGAGTATTAACAAGGTATCCAGAGACCTTCGAAAGCACTGAAAAACTCTTAAATGTTATAACTAAATTTGTTTCTAAGGCAGGTCGCTCGGTTAATACTAGTAACCCTATAGTAGATGCTAGGCTTAGTGATGGATCGCGAGTTAATGTGGTTTTACCACCAGTAGCTATAAATGGTCCTATAGTCACTATTAGAAAATTTCCGGACAAACCTATTGCTATTAAACAATTAATAAAATATGGATCAATTACAGAGCAAGCCGCTCAGTTTTTAGAGTTATTAGTAAAGGCTAAATATAATATTTTTATTTGTGGTGGTACAGGCAGTGGTAAAACTACTTTTTTGAACGCTTTATCTAATTTTATACCTACAAACGAACGTATTATTACCATAGAAGATTCTGCTGAATTACAAATAAGGTCTATTGAAAATCTTGTTAAACTCGAGGTAAGGAGCAATAATGCCGGTAATGTAACTCAAATATCTATTAAAGACTTAATAAAAACATCGTTAAGGATGAGGCCCGAAAGAATAATTGTAGGTGAGGTAAGGGGAGAAGAAGCCTTAGATATGTTACAGGCTATGAACACTGGCCATGATGGCTCATTATCTACAGGACATTCAAACTCAGCAATAGATATGTTTAGCAGGTTAGAAACCATGGTATTAAGTGGCGCTGCCAATTTACCTCTAACTGCAATTAGACAGCAAATGGTTTCAGCTATTGATATTATTGTTTTTTTGTCTCGCTTTAGAGATCACTCACGAAAGGTAGTTGAAATAAGCGAAGTGGTTGGTTTAAAAAATAACAATATAGAATTATTACCTCTGTATAGATATGTAGAGAATATAGAACTTTCTAGTAATGACAAAGTAGTAGGTAGTTTATGTAAAACTAAAAATAAGCTTGTACACACTAACAAGCTAAAAAAAGTAGGTTTATATAATGAAGTTAATTAATAAAATAAAGAATATCCCCAAAAGACTAGCTAAAGTCTTAACTAAAAGGCAATCAAACATACATAAAGCTATTAATTACGAGATTAGCTCTTTAACTATATATGAAAAACTACTCTACTTAGTTTTTTATTACTTTGTTAGCTTTATTATTTTATACATATTCTATAAAAGCTTTGCCTTTAGTTTAATAATGTCATTGTTAGTAGCCTCTTTATTAATGCCTTTTAAACAAAAAAATGAGTTGCTTAAACGTAAAAAGAATCTAAGAGTTCAATTTCAAGACTTATTATCTGCCCTAGATGTGGCAATGAGATCAGGAGAAAATATCAATACAGCATTTAAATCAGCTTTAGATTCTTTGTTACTTATATATAATGAAAAAGCAGATATTATTATAGAAGTAAAGCAAATATTAAGCTGGCTATCAAATAATATACCGCTTAAAGATGCTTTAGCAAACTTTGCAGAAAGAAGTAATATTGTTGAAATAACAAACTTTTCTGCTGTAATAAATGTAATAGAAGGTAAAAGTGATAAAAGTGGAGATGTTATAAAGCAAACACAGCGCTTAATTTCGGAAACCATAGAGGTGGAGCTCGAAATTGATACCATAATTTCTGATAAAAAAAATGAGCAAACGATAATGTTAATATTGCCTGTAATAATTGTAGCAACCATGAACTTTTTAGGCAATGGCTTTATGGATGCCTTGCATACAACAATTATTGGTAGAGTAGTGGCTACCTTAGCTTTAATTATTTTTGCCTGTGCCTATATTATATCTACAAAAATAACAAATATAAGGGTATAAAGGAGCGATAAAAATAATTACTATAACAAGCATATGTTTAATGTTATCATCAACAATATTAGCAGCTCTGTATATTTATTTGCTAAAATCATCAAAACAAGATTTTATAATTATGGCTTCGGCCGCCAAAATATTAAGGTTAAAAGATACAATCAATAATATCCAAAATAAAGTATTAGTATTAGAAAATAACTCTTATTTAAATAAATCTAAAATTAACAAGCTAAAGAGAAAACTTACTAAACTACAAAAAACGTATAGCAGTATAAAGCTTAATAAATACGCTAGTAAAAATCCAATAATTCCAGCAGGGTTTACTCTATTAGAGCGTTTTAACATAAATACAACAAATAAGTATTATCGAAAACTACATAGATCAGTAAATGAGCTTTATGGCAAAGCAAATTCAACAGTGATTACTCAAACAATTTTAGCGCAGTCTATAGCATATTTAATAGTTGGCTTATGTATAGTTTTAAGTTTATCGGTAATAGTTATGGAAACACTTACTCCCCTTAAAGCATTTGTAATAACTGTAGCAGGTATAGCAGTTGTGTTTTTGGCAGTATACACTATTTTAGATGATATTTTATATAGGGTAAAAAAAAGAAAAGAGAATCTTCTGTATGAGTTTCCTCAGGTTATTAACAAATTAGCTTTACTAGTTAACGCTGGCATTGAGATTACAGATGCTTGGCGACAAACTGCCTACAGTAGCTATGGGGATTTATACCTAGAGATGCAGAGGGTTTGTAGAGCTCTAGATAATGGTATTACTCTAAAGCATGCCTATAAAGAGTTTATTGATAGATGTAATGTTAAAGAAGTCTCTAAGCTTGGGGTAGCCATAGAGCAGGCTCATATTAAAGGCAATAGTGAAATAGCCCAGGCCTTACTAGATATAGCTGTTTTGGTTTGGGAAGAACGTAAACATAAGGCAAAAAGAGCTGGTGAATTAGCAAATAGTAAGCTGTTGTTGCCTATTATAATGGTGTTTTGTGCAATTATGATGATGGTTATTGTACCTATTATATCAAATTTGGGAATTTAAAAGGAGAACAATCATGCTAAAAAAATTAAGCCTTACTTGCTTAAATGTAAAGAGAGAACTTAGAAGTTTAAAGAGTAAATTTATGAATGATGAACGAGGGGTTTCACCTGTTGTAGCTACTGTTTTAATTATATTAATAACAGTAATTTTAGCATTATTTCTTTCTAAAGAGCTACAAAATTGGATATCTGACTTAATAGGTAGATTTACAAGCAGAACAAAAAACTTATAATGCAAAGTCATAATGAGCTCTAAGAAAAAACATTTCAAAGGATCTGTTGTAGTGGAGTCTGCTATTTATTTACCATTTGTGTTTATATCTATGTTAGTAATTTTTATGTATGCAAGTATGTTATATCAACAGGTTGTATTGCAAAGTGTATCTCAGCAGGTTGCTAATTTTTGCTCAATGCAACTAAGAGATCCTGGCTTTAAAAGTCTATTAGAGAATAACGAATACAGCGATATTACTATTTTAGATTACAGTAGAAACCACCCCTATAGATATCTGTTTAAAAATGATTTAAACGAAAAAGCATTAGTTAATATAGCAAAACAGCTTGTTGATAAATCTGTTATAGGAAACACAAGCAACTTAAAAATTAAAATAAAACAAAGTAATTGTTTTATAACTAATAGTTACTCAGTTTTAATTAGCCAACAGTTTAACTCTCCTATTGATTTAAGCTTATTAGGCTTGCCTAAAAATTTTGAATTAAAAGAGCAAACAATAATAAGAGTAGTAGACCAAGCTGAGTTTATTCGTAACTCCGATTTAGCCTTTGAGCTTGTTAAAAAAATAGATAATAAATTAAAAGTAACAGATACAATAAATAAAATGATAAAAGCAGCAAAGGGTTTTTTAGCTAACGAAAAGTGAGGGTAGTTTTTATGAATATATTCTACAATAATAAAGGTGCCATCACGGTTTTTTTAGTATTATTATTAGTTCCCTCAATTGTAATTGTAGGTGCATTTATAGACTTTAGCAGATACCATACTGCCCAGCAGATAGTAAACGGGGCTGGTGAGCTAGCTTTAGACTCAGTGCTTGCCAACTATAATAGCACGTTAAAAAAGTACTATGGTTTGTTTGCTATTTCTAATAAAGAGTATTTTGAAGGCACTATAAATGAATATTTTATTGAAAACCTAACTGTAAAAGCTAATGAGTTTTATAGTCCATTTAATTTAACACCATACTCGTATGAAATTTTAAATATTGATAATGCTAATTTAGCAAATCCATTAGCACTAAAAAAACAAATTGTAGAGCATAGTAAGTACAAAGCCCCTTTAGAGTATGGTAAGGATTTTTTAAACACCCTAAATACGCTTAAAGATTTACCTACTGAAGTAACTATTTATAATAATGAGTTAGAGCTAAATGAGAAACTAGCATCTTTAAGTTTAAAGTATCAAACTCTCTATGCGCTCATGAAAGTAAATGATTCTTTTAAAATAGCTAGCATTAATGATTTTATTAATGAAATTAATGATGAGTTCAAAACTATTGCAGCTAAAATAAATACAGTTAATTATTTGCAAACTAAACTAAAAAAGATAGATTTTGAACAAGAGAATGCCTTAGAATTGCAAGAAACTTATCAAAATAGAATAACTGAACATCTTATAGATATAAAAAGCTTGGCTTCTAAGCTTATAACAAAAAGAGAAAAACTACAAGAATATTATTTAAACTACCAACGATATTTAGATGAAATAAGTACTATTTGTGAGCAAATAACAAGGGATTATGAAAATATAAAGATATATGTTGAGGTACTAAAAAATGAGATTCAACAGCTATCTCAAAACTGTGAAAAACAAACTAAAATAGAGCTGCATAAACTTGAGCGAAGAGTTACCCGCAATTTTGGATCTCTAATTAATAAACAGTTTAACTTTAAGATAGTAAGCGATTATATAAAACCTAATCAAACAATTTTAACTACCTATAAATCTAAACTGCAAGCAATAAGGTTTGATACTTTTTATAATGATAAACAGCTTACTTATAGCTTAGAGTATTTAAAAAAACTAGGTATAAATGCCAATACAACTATCTACAGTGATTCTAAATACAACAGCATTAGTACAGTAGCTAAAACTCAATACTATAAATATTACTCAGCTAGCAAAACAGAGGTAAAAGAGTTATATGATAAATTACATTCTATGTATAAAGATGTGGCAGAAAAAAACGAAGAAAGAGCCCTTAAAAAGGCACAAGAGTTATTTAAAAAGGCCATTAAAGAAAAGTTATGTAACAGCCCCAAAGGAGCCAAAGAAATACCTCAGGGAATATTTAACTCTTTTAGCTCTAATACAAATATAAGTAATTATCAAACCAAGTATAATAACGAGATAGATTTTAGCAAAAGTATTTTTGGCAGTATTAGTAGTTTGTTTCAAGATATATCTTATAACCTTAGAGATAATTTGTATGTTAACAATTATATTAAAACCATGTTTACCTGTGCTACAAGTAAAATAGGTGAAAGTTGTTTAAACTATAGCTTATCGCCTAAAACAAACTATTTGTTTGGCAGTGAACAAGAATACCTTTTATTTGGTAATCGAAATGCTATGAGCAATGTATTATTAAGTAAATCATTAATCTATAGCTTTAGATTTGTTTTAAATTATAAATATGCTCTTTCTAACAACAATCTATTAAAATTAGTTAAAGAAATAGCTACAGTCTCTGCTGCCTTTATACCATTTTCTTTGCCTTTAATAGAGACTACCATTTTAACTGCTATTGTAGCTACCGAAACAGCATTAGATTTAGAAGATTTAATGAGTGGAAAAGAGGTAGTTGTATTTAAAACTGATCAAACTTGGAGACTTAGCATTAATGCTATTAAAAGGTTTTTTGAAGGAAAAAGTAAAGTGTTAAATGGAAAAAAAATAAATACATCAGACTTAAAAATGAGTTATCAAGATTATTTAAGCCTGTTATTACTAGTTTCACACAGTGATAAACAAGTTACTAGAATAAGTAATTTAATAGAACTTAATATAAGCAATATTTTAAGCAAACCTCAAAAACCACAAGACCTAAAAGAGTTAAGCTTTAAAACAATAAACGCTAAAACAGCCATAAAGCTAAAGGCTGAGGTTATATTAAACTTAATATTTTTACCAATACCTTTTGTTTCAAACTATGTTAATAGCCCTAATATTAAGGGATTAAAAATAAAGTATAACAGCTATAGAGGCTACTAAAATGAATATTAAAAATAAAGGCTCCATATCAATAGAGGTTTGTTTGTCATTCATTATTTTTATCTCTATGTTATTAGTTTTAACAACATTTATAAAGATAAATATAGTATACCAACGTATGCAGTATGGTGTGAATCAGGTAACAAAAGAAATAGCTAGTTACAGTTATTTATATGCTGCTAGTGGAATTATGCAGTTAAATGATGATTTACAATCACAAATTGTTAAGCAAACTGAAACCTTAGATAATACTGCTGAGGCTGTGCTAAATATATATAATAATTTTAGTGAAATAAATAACAATCATAAAGAAGACCCCAAAAAAGTTGTAAATGATCTTAAAAATATAGGCACCGATGCCAGCACAATTTTTGATAACATTAAACAGCTAGCTAGAGAACCTCAAAAACTAATTACTAGCCTTATTTATTTAGGTTTAGAAGATAAGCTTGTGCAAATTAAATCTCAAATATTTGCCTCTATAGCAGAGTCATTACTGCCAAAGTACCTAAACAATAAAGGACAAAATACTCCTAAAATGTTAAGGAGCAATTTAGATTTTTCTGGAACAAGGTTTTTAGAAGACGATGAGAGTGTATACATAGAGGTTAAATATCAATACCATGAGAACCTACCTATATTTGGAGATATAACATTCAACTTATGCCAATCAGCAAAGGCACGAGTTTGGCTTTTAGGTGACGCTGATATTGCTAAAAATTATCAGCCAGGTGGTAATCAAGAGCTTAATTCTGTATGGCAAAGCTCAAACTTTGTAAGAGGCAAAAAAATTATAAGTAACGAGCAAAAGAAGTTAAAATATAAAGTAATAAATGTTTCTGGTATTCATGCTGTAAAAATAAATGGTAAAAATCTAGAGATATACCGGTTTGTAACTTACGACAGTAACAAACCAACTAATAAATTAAAGCAGTTTGAAAAGCTATTAACAAAGCATATTAACACTTTATCAAATAAAGTAAATAATTTAAATCAACTTAGTATTCAAAACATAAAAACTCAAAAAAGAAAAGTTATAGCTATTGGTAGTAATTATGAAATAACAAAAATAGTATATGTTGTTGTTCCTGAAGATATAGACCAAGATGAATTAAATGAAATGGCCAAAAAAGCCACTGAATTAGCTGCTGAAACTAAATCAATAAAGGTAATTATTGAAAAGGGTTATGGCAACTCAAAACACATCAAGGAGTAAACTAATGATATTAAAAATTGTATCAGGCCTTATTATTACCTACGTTTTGAACGCTCTTTTAACGCAAATAATTAATAACTTAAATATAAAGCACAAAATTAATAAAAAAATTTTTGCACTTATGTATTTGTTAGTTCCGTTATTAATAATAGTGGTATTTAAAAAAAATACTTTATACCCTTTTAATTATCAACTACTGGCATCTGTTTTTTTTGTTGTTTTATTAGCTTATATAGCAATAGTTGATTTATATATTAAGCTTATTCCTAACATATTACTAAAGATCCAACTTATTATGGTGATTTTATTTACTTGTTTAGATATATTAAGCCAAGCTAATTTTTCTGCACAATTTCTAAAAGCAAAACTAATAACCCTGCTTTTAACTGGAGGTAGCTTTTTTATAGTTTACTTAATTACCAAAGGTGCTCTTGGTGCAGGTGATGTGAGATTGATGACAATTTTAGGGATAACTTTTAATCAAAATGTGGCTCTAGCTGCACTATTTTATTCCTTAATTAGCTGTGCTGTAATTAGTATAGCTTTAATGATATTAAGAAAACTTAACTCAAAAGACAATGTACCTTTTGCTCCTTTTATTTTAGTGGGTACAATCTTATCAATATTACAGTTAACATAAGAGGTCAAAAATATGGCTAAAATTGCTTTAAACAGAATAATTATTTGTACTTTTTTAATAGCCTTAATATGCTTTGGCTGGACAATAGCTTTAACAAGTAATCTTAGAACAAATTTAAAACAAACTAAACTAATTACACAGGCTAAGGATTTAATTCAGCAAGAAATATATCAAAAAGGCATATCAAATTTAAAAGAAGCATTAACCTATAAAACTAAAAAAAATGAAGAGATATACATGATGTTAGCTAACACCTATAAAGAGATAGGTTATGAGAGACAATATGCCGCTAACTTAAACAAAGTAATAGAACTCAACACTACAAACGAAGAGGTTTATTATAGCTTGGCAACCTACTATTATGATAACTATAAGTATCATGATTCATTAAATACGCTTAAAAAAGGTATAACAAATTTAAAATCACAAAAGCTTAAAGACTTTTATGAACAAATAAGATATAAAACCTATTACCTGTTTTGTTATGAAGATGAGGTTTTACCGTTCAGTGAGGGTTATGCTGCAGTAAAAAAGAACAATAAATGGGGTTATATAGACAACAAAGGAAACTTAGTTATAGACTATAAATTTGATAAAGCAACGAGCTTTAATAATTCTATGGCGTTAGTAGTTAAAAATAATATAACCTCAATAATTGATAAAAATGGCTTTAATACTAAAGTAACTGATTTTAAAGTAATAGATATTACTGGCTTTAATGAAAATGGCGCTGCCATTAAAACTAATAATAAATGGAAAATTATTAATGACGAGTTTGACATAACTACAGAAACTTGGCAAGACATTGGAGTTTATTTTAATGGATTTATAGCTGTTAAAAATAATAACCTTTGGGCAGTAAGACAAAAGGGTGGTAAGTTGCTTTTAGATTATAAATACCAAAACATTAGTTTAAATGAACACCGTAAATGCTTTTTAAACAATACTTGTTTTGCCTTAATAAATAATAAATATCAGCTAATAGACCTTAATGGAACAATCATAAGTAAAACTGGCTGGCAAGAAGCTAAAGAATTTAATGAAAAAAATAGTTATGCAGCGATAAAAAAAGATAATAAATGGGGATTTATTAACAGTTTGGGAGAAGAAGTACTAGCTAATACTTGGCAGAATGCTAAGTCTTTTAGCAATGGTTTAGCAGCGGTAAAAATTAATAATAAATGGGGCTATATTAATGAGTCGGGAAGGCTAGTTATTGGAGCCATTTATGATGATGTGCAAAGCTTTTATAATGGTTTAGCAGCGGTCAAAAAAGACAATGTTTGGCGATTTATTGGTTTAGAGCAATATAGATATAAAAGCAATTTATTAAGCGATAGCTTAGGTGGAATAATAAATGAATAACATAGATTTAACACTCGACAGTTCTTCTGGTAAAAAAACAATTAAATTAACATTAAATATAGATAATGTAGATTTTATAGCCTTAAAGACGTTAGTAAATGATTGCCCTAAACAATTAATTCCGCTAACTTATTACGAATTAAATAATAAAATAATAATTGAGTATGATTGTTTAAATCTACTAGACTTTAAATATCTATCTAAAAAACTAGCTTTAGATGTATATATAACAATTCTTAAAGACCTAATACTGTTTTCACACGAATGTGCTGATTGGTTTTTAAACAATAATCTAATTAACTATAATGTAAATTATATTTTTTATAGTAAAGAAGATGTTCAGCTTAAATATATCTATGTGCCAATAAAAAAAGCTGAAGAGCAAGTAGATTCTTTAAAAGACTTAATAACCCATTTTATTAAAGACTTTAGAGTAGAAAACGGTGAAAAATTACAATATGAATTGCTGAGAAAAATTATTGAACCCAGCTTTATAATAGATGATATTTCAGAAATTATTAGCAATTTCTATCAAGAAAAACACAATAGCACCTTGAATGAAGAGACCATTTTAAAACCAGCAAAAAAAGAAATACCATCTACACAGCAAAACATAATTATAGATGTGGCTAAACAAGAAGATGAATTAGTAATTACACAAAACAATACTATTAATACAGATAATTTATTCGAAGTACTTAAAAATAATACCGGTGAAGATATAACCAATAAGAAAGTTAAAGCAAAACATAAAAAAGGTTTTTTTAAAAGTCTCTTTCACATAAGTAAAAATAAAAAAGTAAAAAAACAAGAGATTAATGTAGGGCAAGAGCAAATAGAAATAAATAACTTTAAAAATACAATGATTGAGACTGAACAGTTTATAAATAATAACAATAAAACTGTAATTATTAATCAAGATCACAATAGTACAAAATACTTTTTAAAACTAGAAGGTTTTCATGAAAATAATGTACCATATGAAATAAATATTAGCACAGCTAACGCATTTACTATAGGTAGAGAGGATAATCAAAGTATTGCTTCTGGTTATTTGTTTAGTTCTGATATAAAAAGTATTAGTCGTATTCATGCCCAATTTGAGCTGATAAACAAACAATTACAAATAGTAGATTTACAATCGGCAAATGGAACTTACGTGAATAACGTTAAAATAACTGCAAATATACCGCATAAAATAAATAAAGATGACATTATTAAGTTCTCCAATAAAATTGCTTATAGAGTATGTTTACGAAAGTAATGGGGTAAATCATGATTAAAACAGGAACTGTGCTTTTAAACAAATATTTAATTAAAGGTATGATTAATACTGGTGGCACAAGCATTATTTACAAAGCTTATCATAATAGCTTAAATATCACTGTTGCTTTAAAAAGAATTGATAGCTTAACACTACATAATACTAACTATCGTAGAGAGGTAGATATACTTAAACATTTACAGCACAAAATGTTACCAAGATTATATGACATAGTTAAGTATGGTGAAGAAACATTTATAGTTATTGATTATATCGACGGATTAAATTTGCAACAAATAATTGAAAATAAAGGTGCCTTTACAGAACTAGAGGTATTACGTATAAGTAAAGACTTGATAAATGTTTTAGGCTATATTCATCAAAACAATATTATTCATAGTGATATAAAACCAGCTAATATTATGATAAATAAAGACGGAGAACTAAAGCTCAAAGCCCTTGGTATATCTGCTATTAATAATAAAACAAAAGCCCTTGGTAAAACTAAGGGCTTTTCAGCACCTGAACAAAGTAATTGTGAGACTATAAATAATAAAACAGATATCTATAGCTTTGGGGCAACAATCTACTATTTACTAACTAAAAAAGTATATCAAAACAATAAAAGTTTAAATGAACTGCCTAAGCAGTTTTCATGTATATTAAAAAAGTGTCTACAGTTAAATCCCACAAAAAGATATAACAATATGTTTGAAATAAAAGAGCAATTCAACAAGCTAAGTAAGGCTAAAAAAATTAAACTAAAGCATGTCAATAAAAAAAGTATTATAACAATGGTTAGTATAGCTGTTTTTCTTACTTTATTAGCTTGTTTACATATTAATAAGCAAAAAAACAACAATAATTATCAACAGTATATTATAAAAGGTGAAAATTATTTACAAGCTAACAAACTACAACAAGCTGAGCAAAGCTTTTATAGAGCAATTGACTTAAATAAAAGCAAAACTATAGCATATTTAAACTTAGCAGAGATATATTTTAAACAAAAAAAATATCAGCAATGTATTGGTTTAAATAAAGGTGAGCAAAAACTTAATAAAGATATAAATTATAGTAGATATTTAGAGTTCATTGCAGATAGTTATAAGCTGCTTACAGAAAAAGAAAGTGCGTATAATTATTACAAACAAGCACTTAAATACAACAAAAGAGATATAGATCTTTATCATAAATTTGCGGGTCTTGCCTGCGAAATAAATAAAAATAGTGAGGCTAAAGAGGCTTTAAATAAGGCGCTAAAGTTAGTTAAAGATAATGCTATTAGCTACATGTTAATGGGTGAAGTTGAGTTCCTAAATAATAACTATAAAATAGCAAAAGACTATTTAACTAAAGCTACAAGTCTATTACATGACAGTAAAAAATTATGTAAGTGTAATGTATTATTAGCAGAAATATATAAATGTAATGAATTAAGTATTGATTTAGAGATACAGGCTCTGAATAATGCTAAACAACACGCCACTATTTATAGTAGTCAGCTTATTATTGAAAAATTAGCAAATAGTTATTATCGAAAAGCCCTAATAAGCCAAAGCGATGAATACTTGTTAGAGTCCGCTGAATGTTACCATCAGTTACTCTTTTGCAATATCAATGATATTCATATTTACAAAAACCTTATTGCTTTATACCTACAATTAAATGACTTAAATAAAGCCAATAAAACATTAGGTCAAATGAAAAAATACTATAATAGCTATCAAGTTACAAAGAGTGAGTGTTTTATTAAAATAGCTGAACTTAAGCAGAGTAAAAATAAGTTAACTGACTTGCAAACAATAAATAAACTGTTAGAGAAACTTAAAAACTATAGTACTGACTCAGAGATAGCTTTGCTTGAAATTAAAGTTACTGAACTGAATTTAAATCTAAAAGCAGACTAAGAGGTTAAACCTATAATGAAAATATTAAGAAATATGTTAATCACGCTAATATTATTAATACCTGGTTTAGCTTGCATTGAAGTAAATAGCTTAGCTATACCAAAATACCAAATAAACAACATCCCATTTACAATAGAAAAAAACAAAGTAGTTAAGTTTAATAATGCTTTGTTAGAGCAAGTTGTGAGAGAAACAGTCGGTAAGGAAAAAACACTGTTATTACAAAGCGATTTATTAGCCATAAATAAACTAAGTTTAGCTAAAAATAGCTTAACGCTTAACAATAATCAATTTGCCATAAAAGACCTACAGTTAACAGATATTCAAAACTTTATCTATCTAAAACACTTACGTGTTAATGAGCTAGATATTTATCAGCAATTTTTAGATAGTTTTTTGTATTTAGAGTTTTTAGAGCTAACAGATTCTACAATAAACTGTGAAATAAATAAGCCAATGTTAAAGAAGTTAGCTTTAATAAACTGCAATATAACTTGCTTAAAGCCAATAATTAAGTCTAAAAATATTGAGCAACTATATCTTAATAATAATAATTTAGTAGAGATTAATGAAATAAAAAAACTAACAAAGCTTAACAAACTTAGTTTTTACAATAATAAAATTATAGATATAACATCTGTTAGCAAACTAAAAAAATTAAAACAATTAAACCTAGCCAATAATCAAATAACAAACACAACACCCTTAAATCAGTTACTAGATTTAGAGGTCTTAAACCTAAGTAATAACAAAGTAAAAGCACTTAATATAGATAACTGTCTTAAATTAAAAGAGCTTGATATTTCTTATAACAGTATTAAAAATATTAGCCCTATAAAAAACTTAAGTAATCTTGAATGGTTAAACTTAATTAATAACAATATTTGTGATATAGATTGCCTAAGGAATTTGCAGAAACTTAAATATTTAGGTTTAGAGGGTAATAATCTTACGCATAAATAAGCATAATTTATTAAAAATATGAAAAGCCCTTGCGTAAGTTCTTTTATAGTGCTATAATGCAGAAAACTTAATATTAATATCTTCCTTATCAAGAGTGGTGGAGGGACTGGCCCTGTGAAACCCGGCAACCTACATTTAGAGTGTGGTGCTAAATCCTGCATTTCGTTAGAAATGAAAGATAAGTTATTTCAGGTTATAACCACTTTCGTTTCAGCAAACGAAAGTGGTTTTTTTGTTTTTAATGAACTAAAAGTGATAATGGTTGCAACTGTTATTTAGTGGTAAACAAAAATAGTTATTTATGAGAGTGACGATTCTCATAACAACTGCTTAGGATTTTATTATATTAAGTAATTATTATCATAAAGCTCATTAAGTTATTAAAGTTAAGAGAAAACCTTCTCAACATTAATTTTCTTAGCTAATGAAAAAGTTATTACTACAAATAATTGCTAGCATTTTAGTAGCTAATAATTCTTAAAATATTTGTTGTTTTGCAATTTCCCTAAAATTAAAACAACAGTAACTTAATGAGCTCTGGTAATTAAAATTAATACTACTGTGGGTTAGTTACCAATGACACGAAGACATGTACCTTAAGTAATCACCTTAATTATTTTTGCTTGATATACTCTGAGTGATTTAATGCTATGTGGTAAAAAATTAAAAACACTTAGCTTAATTAAAAAATTTCGTTCAAACCATTAAAATTATGCTTATAAAAAAAATTATATAATTCTACAGTTATTTGATTTATTTATTTTTTTTAATTTATATAAGTAAAATATTGAAAAAGGAGAATTAATATGGTAAAAAGTTATGCTGAAATAAATTCTAAAATTGCTGCAGGAGAGGCAGTTATAGTAACCGCAGATGAAGTCCTAGATATAGTTAATAATGTTGGCGTTAAAAAAGCAACTGAGCTTGTTGATGTGGTAACTACTGCAACCTTTGGCCCAATGTGCTCGAGTGGGGCGTTTCTTAACTTTGGGCATAGTGATCCTCCTATCCGTATGACAAAAACATTTTTAAATAATGTAGAGGCATATGCTGGCATAGCTGCTGTAGATAGCTATATAGGAGCTACTCAACTTAGTGAAAGTAATTCTGCTTATGGGGGAGCACATGTTATTTGTGATTTAATTGATGGCAAAGAGGTTCACTTAAAAGCCTCTTCACCAGGAACAGATTGTTACCCCACTAAAAAGCTTAATAGCACAATAAAATTAAATGATTTAAACGAAGCTTATTTATTTAACCCCAGAAATGCTTATCAGAACTATAATGCAGCAATCAACACTAGCAATAAAGATCTATATACCTATATGGGTAAACTTGGTGCCAATATGAACAATATAAATTACAGTACCTCGGGGCAATTAAGTCCACTATTGAATGACCCTTATTATAAAACAATAGGAGTCGGTACGCGTATATTTTTAGCTGGAGCAGAGGGTTATGTGGCTTGGCATGGCACTCAATTTAACTCAGATACACAGCGTCAGGATAACGGTATTCCTAAAAGTCCTGCTGCCACTTTAGCTACAATTGGTAATTTAAAAGATATGAACACACGATATATACGACCAGCATCTTTTAAAAACTATGGAGTATCTTTATTTGTAGGTATTGGTATACCTATACCCGTGTTAAATGAAGAGATTATGAGCTATTTATCCTTAAAAGATAGCGATATTTATACCTCAATTGTTGACTATAGTGTATGCAAAGGTGGTCACCCTGTAATAAAAAAAGTTAGTTATCAACAACTTAAATCGGGTTTTGTAGAGATAAATAATAAGCAAATAAAAACCCATTCACTAACAGATATTAAAAAGTCACAGGAGATATCAGAGTTATTAAAACAATGGATACTAAATAAACAGTTTTTCTTACAGCAGCCAATAAAAATGTTTTCTAAAAACAATAAAGTTAAGCCTATGGTTAACTATAAGTTAGGTTAATATAAAAAATGTATGAGCCACGTTATTATCGTAAAAAAATGAAAGCAATCGATTTACTGCCATTTTCAGTTTGTACCGCAGAAACCGATCTTAAGATATTTGCAGAACAAGAATTAATGCATCAGGCTTTATTTTCAGTAACAAAGTATAGGCAACAACTAGTAAATTATATAGCTAAAAGACCAAGTTTTTTAAAAAGCTTAAAACCCTTGGAACAAGACTTTTCAGCTCCTGTTATAGTTCAACATATGATAGAGGTCACTCAAAAAGTAAACGTAGGGCCTATGGCAGCAGTTGCAGGAGCCATAGCACAGTATTTGGGTAAAGATTTACTAAAGTATTCTTCAGAAATAATAATTGAGAATGGTGGCGACATTTTTATGCACAGTAGTAAAACACGTTATATGGCTGTGCACTCTAAAAACCAACAAGTAGATCCTGTTTTAGAAATAGAGCCAGTAACCGGAGGACAAGGTATTTGTACATCTGCTGGCACATTGGGCCATTCACTAAGTTATGGTAACGCCGATGCTGTGGTAGTAAGAGCCAACGACACACTTTTGGCGGATGCTACAGCAACCTCAATTGGTAATATGGTAAAAACCCATAAGGATATAAATTTAGCTTTAAGTTATGCAAAGTCGGTTACTGGAATAACTGGTATATTAATAACTATAAATAAACACCTAGGAGCATGGGGTAATATAAAGTTTAAGGAATGATATTATGTTTATAAAAAATATGTTTGCACAAAAAAAGCCGGTTGTATCTTTTGAAATATTTCCACCGAACAAACAATCTAAAATAAATACAATTTATAATACTATTGAAAACCTTGCAGTACTTCAACCCGATTATATGAGTGTAACCTATGGAGCAACAGGTATAAGTGAGGGCAAAGACCTAACTGTTAAACTGGCATCATTTATAAAAAACGAAATTAATATAGAGCCTTTAGCACACTTAACTTGTATAGGCTCTACTCAACAACAGGTTTATCAGCAACTAGCTACTATGAAGCAAGTAGGCATAGATAATGTATTGGCTTTAAGAGGAGATAAACCTATTGATTATTTGCAAAATAATAGTAGCTACTTTAATTATGCAAGTGATTTAATCACTGAAATTAAAAATAATTTTCAATTCTCTATTGGTGCTGCTTGTCACCCCGAAGGGCATATAGAGGCTAAAAGTAAAATAACAGATTTAATCAATCTTAAAAATAAAGTAGATTGTGGAGCAGATTTTTTAGTTAGCCAACTCTTTTTTAATAATCAAGATTTTTACGCATTTCTTAATGAGGTTAGGTTATTAGGTATAAATATACCTGTAGTTGCTGGTATAATGCCAGTAGTGAACACTAAACAAATAGAACGAATTGTTAGTTTATGTGGGGCAAATGTACCCCAAAAATTTAAAAAAATAATGGTAAAATATCAGTATAATAAAGAGGCGCTAATTGATGCAGGAATAGCCTACGCCTCCGAGCAAATCATTGACTTATTATCTTCAGGCATAGATGGAGTTCACTTATATGTTATGAATAGACCCTATATAGCCAAAAGACTAATAAATAATATTAGCTCAGTTGTTAAAGTACTAAATACAAAGGAAGAAGAACATGTCTCTTAAAAGTGATTGCCTTCACTACTTAGGTTACAAAGGACAAAAAATTAGTGCTCAACTAAGCCTTATTATAGATGAGTGTTTGCTTGAGTGCCAAGAATTAGCAAGTCCTAGGCATATTTATGACAAGTTTTGCTTACACAAACATAATAATTGTGTTTATCTAAATAAAACAGTGCAGCTAAGTGGCAGTTCTATAAATAATCACCTTAAAAACTGTGATGAGTGTTATGTAATGGCTGTAACTTTAGGAGAACGTTTAAACAAAAAAATAGCCTATTATCAGTATCATAACCTTACTAAGGCAACGGTTTTAGATGCCTGTGCCTCTGCCTATATAGAGCTAATTTGTGATGACATAACCGAAGAAATAGCCCAACAGCAGTGCCAAAAAAATAAGTTCATAACAAGTAGATTTAGCCCTGGTTATGGAGATTTACCACTAACAATTCAACAGAGTTTAATAGATCTTTTACAGGCAGATATTAAAATAGGATTATTTGTTAATAATTATAATCTGCTTTTCCCTCGTAAATCTGTTACAGCAGTTATTGGGGTAAGTAATACTACTTCAAATGATGAAAATTTAAAATGCAAAAATTGTAGTTTAGTTAACTGCCAATATCGTAAGGAGTGTTAGTATGCTAAAGTTACCTAAAGATAAAATACTATTATTCGATGGAGCCATGGGCACAGCCTTAGTTCAGCAAAACCTAGCTTTAACTAGTTTGCCACCATTTCTTAATATAACTAACCCCCAAGCCATTTATGATTTACATTTAGCTTACTTAAATAATGGAGCGAACTTTATTACTGCTAACACGTTTAGTATAAATAGCTTAAAGTTAAAAAACTACCAATACAGCTGTGAGCAAATTATAACAGCAGCCGTAAAGCTAGCTAAAAAGGCAGTTAAAGATAGTAAAAAAAAGGCCTTAGTTGCGTTAGATATCGGACCACTTGGAGCGTTACTTGCTCCATCAGGAACGCTAAGTTTTGAGAAGGCCTATGAGTTATTTAAAGAGCAGGTAATAGTAGGCGTAAATGCTGGTTGCGATTTAATTTTAATTGAAACCATAAGTGATATATATGAAGCCAAAGCTGCAATACTGGCCGCCAAAGAGCATAGTGATTTGCCTATAATCTGTACCATGACCTTTAGCAATAGTAGAACGTTTTCAGGAACAGATATAGAAACAATGGTTACAGTATTAGAAGGTTTAGGGGTAGATATTTTAGGATTTAATTGCTCTACTGGACCTCAGCAAATGCTTAGCTTAGTAAAAGAGGCAAGACAGTATAGTTCTATACCAATTTTAGTTCAGCCTAATGCTGGCTTACCCTGCATAAATAATGGAAAAACGGAATATAGTCTTGCCGCAAAGCAATTTGCTCAGTATGCAAAACAACTAGTTTTAGCAGGAGCAAGCCTAATAGGCGGGTGTTGTGGAACAACTCCAGAGTATCTTAAAGAGTGTCACAAAGCTTTAGTAGATATTACTGCACTACCCATAACCAAAAAAAATGAAACAAAAGTAGCATCTTATGCTAAAACTATCACAATTGGGAATGCTGTAACTGTAATTGGTGAGAGGATTAATCCAACAGGTAAAAAGTATCTTAAGCAGGCTTTGCGTTCTGGGGATATCTCTTATGTTATTAAAGAATCAATTAGCCAGCAAGAAGAGGGAGCAAATATTTTAGATATTAACCTGGGATTACCGGAAATAAATCAAGTTGAATACATGAAAAAAGTAATAACTGAAATACAGGCAATACAGAGCATACCACTGCAAATAGATAGTACAAGTGCTAAGGTAATTGAACAAGCAGTACGAATTTATAATGGTAAACCCCTTATAAATTCGGTTAGTGGTAAACAGAGCAGCATGGATAAAATATTTCCAATAGCCAAAAAATACGGTGCCTGTGTATTGGGTTTAACCCTTGATGACTCCGGAATACCCAGTACGGCAGAAGAACGGTTTTTTATAGCTAAAAAAATTATAGATACTGCTCATAGTTATGGAATAGCAAAGAAGAATATTCTAATTGATTGTTTAACATTAACAGCCTCTGCCCAGCAAGCTGAGGTTTTAGAAACCCTTAAGGCGGTAACCATGGTTAAAAAAAGGTTAGGCGTAAAAACTGTTTTAGGGGTAAGTAATGTATCTTTCGGTTTACCTCATAGAGATTTACTAAATAAAACCTTTTTAGCAATGGCTTTACAGGCAGGCTTAGATGCCCCTATTTTAAATACTGGTAGTAGAGAAATGATGAACATTATTTCAGCCTTTAATGTGTTAAATAATCAAGATAAACAGGCAAAAACATATATAAATAAACTAGCTAGTGTTAAAGTTAATACAATTAATAAAAGCAATAACTATAGCTTAGCTGAGCTTATTAAAAGAGGTCTAAAAGATGAAATAGTTAATAAAACAACAGTGGCTTTAAAATCAAAACCTGCTATGACTATTATTAATGAAGTTCTTATTCCAGCATTAGATGAGGTGGGCATTTTATATGAAAAAGCAGAGATTTTTTTACCTCAACTAATTCAATCAGCTGAGGTTGCCAAACAAGCATTTACGGAGCTACGTAAACATTTGCCAAAAAGTGATAACACAACAAAACAACATAAAATTGTTTTGGCAACTGTTCAAGGAGATATTCATGATATCGGTAAAAACATAGTTAAAGTTATACTCGAAAACTATGGTTATAAAATAGTAGATTTAGGTAAAGATGTAGCCCCTGATACAATACTAAACACTGTGATAAATGAAAAGATAGAGTTAGTTGGTTTAAGTGCCTTAATGACAACTACTGTAAAAAGCATGAAACAAACAATAGAATTACTAAAAGAAAAGGCACCCTACTGTAAAGTTATGGTGGGTGGCGCTGTGCTTAATAGTGAATATGCTAGTATGATAAAAGCAGATTTTTATGCCAAAGATGCCCGTGAGGGAGTAGAGATTGCCCGTAAGGTTTTTACTATAAACAACTAAATAATGACCACCTGTCAAACGGGTAACTGCAATAAAGTAGTAGTAACAGATTCTTCTATCAATAGCTTAGCAGTTGGCTATATTGTCAGCTGCTATCGCTAAGTATATCTTTTCTTAATTGTTGCGTTCTTTGTTTAACTACTCTTTTATTATACAAGTACACGAAGAAATATGTTTTACGAAATAAAATGGAGTAAAATCATTACCTTAAAAATATACTGTATGAAAAGAAAGTATTATTGCTGACCGTCAATTCCATGCCTCAGCACCTTCATCAATAGTCCATTCATGTTTTTAAAAAGTGTATAAGGGAAATAGATTACTGATATATTACCTTAGGTTTACTCTGTTTATTTATATTATATTTTTTCCTTCACAATTAGGGGTAAGTTCTATACTTTTGTATAACTTCCGTTTCAGCACCCGCATAGCGGGTGGTTTATCGTTTTGCATGTTTCTCAAGCTTGACTGGCTAAACAAAAACCATCATTGAGGTGGTTTTTATTAGTTATTATGGTCTTTAGTTAGCCTTATTTTTTACTCCATTTTATTTCGTAAAACATATGATTATAATAAAACTTTAATTGCAGTTTTTATTAGCACCTTTTGTTTTTGCTTTATTATATAACTTATAAAAGCGAGAAAAAGTGACAATTCCTGCTAAAATTATAGGAAAAGCAATAATATTTGGTTGACCATCAATTAAATCATATGCTCCTACTAAAATAATAACAACTGCCAAAGCCAAATACAGTACTAAGGCTACTAATAAAATTGATACTCTTTCTTTATTAAAAGTATTACTAGTAATTGCTTTATGAAAATAGTAAACAGATAACGCTATAAAAACACCTAATAACCCTAAATATGGTATGTAACTCTCTGGGAACCACATATAATCACCTCACCTATAGTATATGAAATTAATGGATACAAGTAAAGTATCTTACAAACAGTAAGGGTAAGTGATGAAGCTTAAAAAAAGAAATAACACCATGAAAATTTATAGTGTTATCTCTTTTTTTGATTATTTTTCTATGGATATAGCTGAATTTTCTTTAAAGCTATATTTTACTGTTATATTTTTAGTAATGCCTTCTTTAGTATGTTTATAAACAAACTTGCTAGTATTCACTTCGCTTAAGCTGTAATCTACCAATTGCTCACTAGCTACTATAATTTCCTTTTTTTCCACACAATCATATATTGCAATTGCTTCAGTTCTTGGACTCATAAAATAGCAATCTTTATTATATATAATATACCGATCATTTAACCATTTATAATTATTAACACCGTATAGCTCTGTATATAGTTCCGAAAAATCACTATTATATAATCTCATTCTACATGCAGGTGTAAATGCAATGTAAATATGATTACCATTGGGTGACATACTATTTTCAGAGCCTGATATAATATTATTGCTTTCAATATTAGTTTTACTAATTTCTTCTGTAGTTAAAAATCTCTCTTTTATATCATTTAAGCCAATTACTCTGGCCTTTTCATGCTCAAAAACAAAGTCTTTATTTAAGCTAAAACAAACTCCCCATTTTTCACAGCTGTATAAGTCCTCTTCATTAATAATAGGTATGTTTTTAGGAATTAATAATTTTTCATCTAACTCATTAAAAAAGTTTCCATATATATTCAACTTATATAGCGACTTTGTATTATTCATTTCATCAGGAGACAAATATTCTACAACTTTTAATCCTTTGCTTTTATATACTATATAATCAAGGCTAGATTCACCTGATGCATAGTCATAATCTTGCCATAGCTTAAATGTATTAGATTCACTAAGTGCTGTTAAGGCACTAATTAAGATGTTTTTGTCATAATCCTGTTTTGGGTAGATAGACATTTGCTCAACTTTTTCACTGCCTCTAAAGAAAATATAAAAGTCTGTGAACTTATATCCTATTATGTTTAATTCATTATCATTAAAGTGAGGCTCACCTAAGCTACTCTTAACTTCACTCATGGCAGTAGCTATATCTATATTATCTATTAGCTGTGAGTTATATTTGTTTAATGTGAAGCTTTTATCAATTAAAATACAATCAATTTGCTTAATATTAGCTTTATACATGATTCCTATGCTTTTGCAGAGATAATAATTATAATAACTATCATAACCTCCAGCTACTAAATCGGTATTCTCAAAAATAGTTTCTGTGCTTTTACCAAAGGTACTAGTTATATATTCTTTACTCCAATCATTATTAATTAGATCTTTTAGTAGTGTGTTTTTTAGTTCTATTTCTTTGGCTTCTATGTATTCATCATTGTTAATTTTAGTAATATTGTAAACATTTTTTTCTTGTTCTGTACAACCAACGCATACCAGCATTATCATGATAAATAATAGTATAATATTTCTTTTCATAAATCAACTTCCTTTTTTAGTATTGTAAATATTAGACTGAAACAATAGATATTTGTTTCCTTTTATATGATTCTATTATTATAGTATTTTAACTTAAAGTTTTAAACAAAATTATAAAAAACATTTTATTTTTCACTAGAGACAATATGTATATAAGTGTAAGTTAATAATTAAATTATAGCTACTCAATAACATTGCAATGGTGTAAATAGATAGTTAGATTAAGTAACCCTGTAACTAAAATAAAAGCATAACCTCTATTATTAATAGAAATCATGCTATGGCACTAATTTTGGAGTAATTAGCATACTATTTTTGCTTACAAGTTTAAATTCTTTAGTGCAAGCCTAGTCTCTTGCATTAATTCTTTTAAAAGTTCGGGTACAGTTGTCATTTTTTTTAATTTGTAAGCATTACTGCCAACAAAAATTAAACCTTTGTCTATATCACCTTTAACAGCATTAATTAAAGCTTTAGAGATACAATACGGAGCTTTTAAGGGGTTACAGCCTTGCAAACACTGGCTACATTTCGAAATTAAGTCTCCCTCTATAGCAATCTTTTTAATAAAGCTATTGTTTAAGGCTCTACCTGGCAAACCAACGGGGCTTTTTATAATTTTAATATCCTCTTTATTAGCAGATAAATAAGCATCTTTATAGGCTTGGTCTGCATCACATTCCTCTGTTACAACAAATCTAGTAGCCATTTGTACTCCACTTGCACCAGCCTGTAGTTGTTTAGCAATATCCTCACCAGTAAATACCCCCCCAGCTGCAATAACTGGTATTTTAGTATTGTATTTTTGCTCAAAGGGTTTTAGGGTAGTTATTACCTGCTTAACAATTTCAGTTAAATTAGGTTTAACTTCTGCTTTTAAGATATCCTCTTTAAATCCCAAGTGTCCGCCAGCCTCTGTTCCTTCAACAATAACCATATCGGGTATTTTATTATAGTTTTTATCCCAATAGCGGGTAATAACCTTAGCTGCTTTGGCAGAAGAAACAATAGGGGCAAGTTTTATATTTGTACCTTTTGTTAGTTTTGGCAATTGAGTTGGTAGTCCTGCACCACTTATTATTAAATCGATGCCCTCCGAAACAGCTGTTTTAACCATTTCAGCATAGTTATTCATGGCAACCAAAAAATTAATACCAATAAACCCTTTAGGCGCTAACTTCTTAGTAGTTCTAATTTTATTTATTAAGGCTCTTAAATCAGCTTTTTTGGGATTTTTATTATAATCCGACTCGGTATATCCAATACCCACTCCAGATAAAACTCCTATTCCACCAGCGTTAGCCACAGCAGCTGCTAAGTTAGGACCAGATACCCCAACCCCCATAGCTCCTTGAATAATTGGAATATTAACTTGAATATCGCCAATTTTAAGTTTAGGTATTTTCATATTAAGCTCCTTAAATAAATTTAAACAAAATACTTTGAACATCAAAGTATTATATTATATTGTATCACACATTACCTTCGCTAAGAAACAAAAACAGCAAAATTTTTATCACTATACTGTTAATTAGGATTTTAAATGTGGATTTTAATTATCACATCACGAATATTTCAGCATAGTGTAAAGAGAATCACTGCGTTTAGTATTAATTATAGAAAGGTTGGTTATGTGAAAATTAATGAAATTCCTTTAAATATTTTAGCTATTGGTAAAAAGGCAAAGGTAGTTAAGCTGTTAGCCTTTGGATCTAAAAGACGTAGATTTTTAGATTTAGGTCTTATTCCTAATACCATTGTAGAGGCAGTGCAAATTAGCCCTGTAGGAGACCCTAAAGCTTTCTTTATTAGGGGGGCAGTAATAGCACTTCGCGCAGAAGAATCAAGCAAAATTATTGTTCAACAACTTAATTAATTATAGAAAGGAGATACCATGGGACTAACAAAAAATTCTACTGGTTCAAAATTAATCAGTAAAAATAATCTTTTAAATATTGACAGTACAAATAGCTACATTATTGCCTTAGCTGGCAACCCTAATGTTGGTAAAAGTACAGTCTTTAATAGCTTAACTGGTTTAAAACAACATACTGGTAATTGGCCAGGCAAAACGGTTATGAATGCCCGAGGAAAATATCAGTTTAAAGATGAAAGCTTTACGCTTGTAGATTTACCAGGCACATACTCAATTATGTCTACGTCCGAAGAAGAAGAAATAGCCCGTAACTTTGTTTGTTTTGCAAAGCCAGATGTAACTGTTATTGTAGCTGATGCAACAAGTTTAGAGCGTAACTTAAACCTAACTCTTCAAGTACTTGAAATAACTAATAAGGTAGTTGTCTGTGTTAATTTAATTGATGAAGCTAAGCGCAAAGGTATTGAAATAAAGATAAAGCAACTTTCAAAAAAACTAGGCGTACCAGTAGTAGCTACCAATGCTAGAGATAAAAAAAGCTTAGTAAATTTAGAGTATCAAATACATAAAGTTGCTAATAATTTAATTGAATTAAAACCACATAGAGTTACCTATGAGCAAAGCATAGAAGTAGCTATAGGCATTATAGAGCCTAAAGTAAAAGAAATAGTTAAAGACAAAATGAATAGTAGATGGATTGCTTTAAAGTTGCTTGATGGTGAACAGAGCATTATAAATTCTATAAATGAATACTTTAATAATAAGCTCTTAAGTAATGAAGAATTGCAAAGTTTGTTAATAAAAGCTAAACAAAGTTTAACAGCAAAAAATATAGATGCAGATAAGTTTAGAGATAAAGTAGTAACTAGTATTGTAACAACAGCAGAGCAAATAAGTAAAGAACACGTATCATTTACTAATAAAGAGTATAATAAAACCGATCGCAAAATAGATAGAGTATTAACATCAAAATTTTTTGGCATACCAATTATGATTGGCCTATTAGGTTTAGTATTTTGGTTAACAATAACGGGTGCCAATTATCCGTCGGCAATGTTAGCTAACTTTCTTTTTGGTATAGAAGCAAAAATTACAGTTTTATTTAATAGTTTAAATGCCCCAAGCTGGTTACACGGAATATTAGTTTTAGGTGTTTATCGCACCTTAGCATGGGTTATATCAGTAATGTTACCGCCTATGGCAATCTTCTTCCCAATGTTTACGTTTTTAGAAGACCTTGGTTATTTGCCACGTATAGCATTTAATCTCGATAAATTCTTTAAAAAAGCATGTGCTCATGGTAAGCAGGCTTTAACAATGTGTATGGGATTTGGCTGTAATGCAGCAGGTGTAATAGGGTGTAGAATAATAGATTCTCCGCGTGAGCGCTTAATTGCTATAATAACAAATAACTTTGTGCCTTGTAATGGTCGTTTTCCTACTTTAATAGCAATATCCATGATATTTATTGGTGGAATGTGGGGTGGAAAATATCAGACCTTAGCCGCTACCCTAGCAATGGTATTAATAATACTTTTAGGAATTTTTATGACTCTTTTTATCTCTAAGCTGTTATCAAAAACAATACTTAAAGGTATGCCATCGTCTTTTACCTTAGAACTACCCCCATATCGCAAACCACAAGTAGGTCGAATTTTAGTAAGATCATTATTAGACCGTACTTTATTTGTATTAGGTCGGGCTATTGCAATTGCAGCACCTGCTGGTATTGTTATATGGGTTATGGCAAACATAGATATTGGTAGTGCTAGTTTATTAACTCATTCAGCTTTATTCTTAGAGCCCTTTGCCAAACTCATAGGTATGGATGGTTATATACTAATGGCTTTTATTTTAGGTCTACCTGCCAATGAAATAGTTGTTCCTATAATTATAATGAGCTATATGGCAAGCGGCAGTATGTTAGAGTTTGAAACCCTAGGTGAATTAAAACAACTATTAATAAACAACGGTTGGACTTTATTAACTGCAATTAACGTTATGTTATTTTCCTTAATGCATTTTCCATGTGGAACAACGCTGTGGACCATAAAAAAAGAAACCCAAAGCCGAAAATGGACCTTTTTATCATTTTTAATACCAACTGTTACAGGTATAATAGTATGTTTTATAGTTACTCAAGCTGCATATCTTCTTGGCTTGATGTAATAGTTGTAAGTTGCTCTTTAGTTAGAGGTGAACAAAATTGCACCCAGGTAGGGGTTTGTTTAACTAACTTTACAAAAAGAAGACCTAATCAAACTAATATAAACATATAAAATACTACAGATGAAGGTGCTGAGGCGTAAGGATTATCATAAACCTGCCACACCTTCTTTTGCCTTTGTGCACTTGGTGGTTTCTAAAACGTATATATTTACCTTAAGCTTGATTTTAAATCCTCAAATATTATTGATACATAAATTATAGAATTTAATATAATTGGTGGTTTAAGAACGAGTATCGCATAAAGTTTAAGATAAATTTTTGCACTCTTAAACTTTGCATCTATAAGTTATCTACATTTATAAGAAAACACAGTCATTTTTATTATAAATAGGCTGCTACATTAGCTTTTTTTTATTTATCCTAATGTGACAGCCCCTTTATTGTGTTTTAAAGAATTACGCAAGATAATGTAACTAAAAAATATTAATGTGATTGAGATAAAAAATTTGTAGAAGTAAAACTAAATCTTTATCACTTGATTTTCTGCTGCCTTTATAACCGCTTTTATTCGGCTATCGACTTCTAACTTACTATAAATATTACTTAAGTGATTTTTTACAGTGCCTAAAGATATATGAAGCTGTTGGCTAATTAAAGAGTTTGTTAGTCCATTTGCAACAAGTTGTAAAACCTCTATTTCTCTTTGTGTTAGTTCTGATTCAGCTTTTTTAGAGTTAAGCATGTCTCTAATATTAATGTTTTTAAGGGTATCTAATTTTGTTACGATTATTTGTAATATTGTTTTTAGGTACATAATAAAATCACTATTAAATACTGCTTTATCTTTTGTTTCTATATACACTACACCTACTAAAACATCAAGATATTTTATAGGCATGCTTAATATATTAACATCATCTTTGTGAGCTAAGGTATTAGCAAAAATGGAATTATTATTATCAGCACCTATTAAAACATCTTCTGCAGTTCTGGCTACGTATCTAACAACCTTATGAGAAATATTACTGGTAAGATTAAGTCTTTGAGCTATATTTAGCTTTAGCGTTTTATTATTTTTTTCTTTGTGGTAGTGTAAATACATTTCATCTTCTTTTTCAAATAGTATTGCTACATAATCAATACTATTATTATTAGGTAAATTTTCTATGAAATAAAAAATACTCTCTTGCTCATTAAGTTTTTCAATATTATTAAGCTTGAGGAGATTTTGAGATTTCACTTCTTGTTGATCACTTATTATGGGTGATTTTTTACCATATTGAACTTCTAAAGCACTTTCAATAACATACTTCTCTGCAATAACATTAGCAATATAATCAGCACCCCAAAGTTTAAAATTGTTGATAGATTCTTTTACATAAAACTGTACAAGTTTAGGATTATAATCATAGTAGTTTGCAGTTAATAGATTTCCGATAGCAGCAATATGATATTGTGAATTTTTTTCAGCAAAATTATTTGCCTCATAGTAAATTTTATCTATATTTTTTTTATTTTCGAATAGTCGACAATATTCTGCTTCAATCAGCTTATATCTCGAATAATTCTCCACTTTATTAAGCTTTGTAAAAACTTCTAAGTCAGCTTTGTAACTTATAATAAGTTGTTTATTAGTAATGGCTGTTTCTTCATGTAAAAGATGATGATAATTTAGGCGTACCAATGCACACATAAATAGCACATGAGGATAAATAATATGCCCTTTTAAAGAATCTATTAAAGCTGTAATTGTTACAACTAAATTATATGCTTCATTAATATCCTGACTAAAGTAAAACCTTTGCATCTCAAAAAAGTAATAAACAAACTTAAAAGCATCGAGCTCATTGCAGATTACTGGTTTTAGTTCTAAATATTCAGGTTTTAATTCACCTAATTCTAAATAATTTAAATAGTTTAAGAAAAAAATATTTACAAATAAACTATTACCATCTCCAAAAATACTAATATCATTCAGCTTGTTCTTAAGGTATTGCTTAATTTCTGTAAATGGAACTGCCATTGCATATTTAGCATATAAGATTGAAACAATTGAATAACCCCCATAAATTAATTTTCCTGACTTTATATTCTCATTAATGCCCTTCTCTAAATAAAAAATGGAGCTAGTTAAGGGTTCAGACCAATGTTTTATAAATGTTCCCACAAAGCTATAAACAAAAGATTTAATATCCGAGTCATCGCTTTTATTTAATAGCTGCAGAACGGTTTGGATTAATTTTTCACCAGTTTGGTAATCTTTTAAATTATTATAAAGTATAAAGCTATATGCTCCATAACCTATTACTGAATATGGAGATTTGCCATATTGAACTGATAAAATTCCTATTCTTAATAATATAAGCTCAAAAAGCTTTTTGTTTACACAATTAGCAGAAGGGGTCATTTTAGCTAAGGTTTCAATTATTATAAGTATTCTTTTATCTGTTGCATCTTTTTGGCTAATTAAATCAGCTATTTTTTTAGTAGTAAATAGCTCTCGTGCTAAAAGTAAGTCTTTCTCATAATCTTGTATATTAAGCTTATAATTAAGTAATTTAAGAATTTTTAGCCCAGTTTTTAGTTCCTTTTTAAAACTGCCTTTATAGCCATACATTATCATATATTTTTGCATGATTTTTATTTGATCACTCATATTACTAAAACTACTCATTAATTCTGCAAGCTTTAACTCTGTTAGTTCATATTTATTATTAACTAATAAACACTCAATATAATTTAAGTTTACATGCAATAATAGATTGGGATTTAGGTTAGCTGAATATGATATGAGCTTGATAATAAAATTAAATAATGAAGTGTATTGCTCTAGAGATATGGCACTCATTGAGTTTTTTTCGGCATTGTATAAAAACTCAACCCACTCATTTGCTTTACTTTGTAAAAGCACTGGCTTAGACCTCAAAATTTGAGAAACAACTAATTGTATATGCATATTATTTTGGTTTAATTTCTCATCTTTAATAGACACCGCAATATCAAAATGTAAAGAGTGTCTTTGTTCTTCTGTGAGGTTTGAGTAGATAATGTCTAGTAAAATATCATGACTTAAATAATACTTGTTATCTTTGTAGTATAAAAAAGCCCAATTTTTAAGTTTGTTAAGAGTAGTGTTTAATTGATAATCACTATTTTGGCTTATCAATTTAAGCAAATTAAAGTCAGCTACCCCATCTAAACATCCCATAATATTTAGTAGCTTTTTTTCTTCATCACTAATTTTTGCTATTCTATTCTCTATAATTGTTTTTGCATTAGAAGATAATGTTAACTCACTAAGGTTGTTCATATCAACTACCCATTTACTTTGTTTTTTGTCATATAACAATATCTTTTCATTAATTAATAAGCTAGTGATTTCTTTAATATAATAGGGGTTTCCTAAAGTTAAGCTATAGGTAAATCGTGATAAATAATCTATATAATTAATTTCGTAGCCACAAATTTTACTGTAATATTCTATTATACTTTCTATCTGAATCTCTTTTAAGGCAATATAGCTAATAAGATTTTTGTTTTTATTTATATTGAGTTTATTTATATCAAATTCACTATTTCTATACGATACTACTAACATTACATTCAACTTTTTGATGTTGTTTATTAAAAACTGGCTTACCTCTAATGAAAAAGAATCAGCCCATTGCAAATCATCTATAAAAATAATTAAGGGAAATAGACATTGGCTAGCTATATCTATAAATTGAATAATTGACTTTTTAACCTTATACTTTAAGGCATTTGAATTTATTTTTACAGGTTTTTTATTGCCAAAAAGTTTTTGAGAATAATCACTAATTGAGGTTATAATATTAATATTACTACCTAATAATTTATTTATTTTTTCTTTTACTTGGTATAAGGATTTACTAGGTAATGTTAATAAGTGTTTAACTATTTCAGTAATAATCTCTTCAATAGCTATTAAAGGTTTAGTATCATAGTGTCTATACTTGCCAGATACATAGGTGATTTTATTTTTATCTAGGTCTTTTATCACTTGGTTCACTAAAAAGGTCTTGCCTATTCCAGCAACACCACTAATAAACACCACTGAACTTTGTGCTTTTAAAACTGCATCAAACTCATTAATGATTTTAAGTTTTTCATTTTCTCTAGCTACAAAAATAGTATTTAAATCATCTTTTAATAAATAATCATTATTTAAACTCATAATTTACCCCAATAATAATCCTTATAATACTGAATATAATAAACTTATTACACTTATTATAAAAAACCTTACATAACAATGCAATTATAAGTTTTTTTAGTTTTTTTAAATACAAGCATCTGCATAAATAAATAATTAAAACCTATTTGTTATTATGTAATACTGCTGTGCAAATTGATATACTTATTTATATAATATATTTATAATACTTAAAAAATTGTTAAAATTAGCTCTCTAAGGGTATATAATAAAGAAGTTGTTTTGTAAAGTAGGAGAGGTTAGTGTTATGTATAGAGATAAAAAGAATGATGTATTTAATATATTTAAAAAACGCAAGTTTTGGTTTTACATAGTGTTAATAGCTTCATTAATATTGTTACTATATTTAGGACTTAAAGTATATGTAAACGAAAGCATTGTTTTAGAAGACTTTATTTTTTTCTTTAGCTTAATTTTTGCTGAGTTAGTAGTTACAGTAATTTATTGCTCAGTAGTAGATCAAATAAAAGATTTCTTTCAATCATCTATTATTGGTAAGATATCAATAATATCCTCATTTCTATTATTAGTTACAATAGTTGTACTGGAAATTATTAAACTAAAAAAAGTACTAAAGAGCGGTTTATTATTGTTTGATTGTATAATGTAGTTATTAAAAGTAATTGAAGATTATAACTTAGCTATTTTATATTAAAGAATAGCTACATAAATTAATATTAATAAATAATTAGTTATAAAAATAATAAAATACTATCTCTATTTATAAATATAATTAAGTATGATTTATAGATTAAATAGGAGAAAAAATATGCATATAGATAAAAATAGTGAGGTATTTAATATATTCCTCAAACCAAAATTTTGGATTTGTATAGTGTTAATAGCATTACTAATATTTTTCCCATATTCTATTTATAAATTGAATGGAATTAAAAATTTTAAAGCGACAGATCTTATTTTTGCAATCATACCAGTTATTATTGAATTAATACTCACATTACTATATTGTTTAGTAGTATATTTAGTAAAAGATTTCTGTGAATCATCTAAAATAGGTAAGTTCTTTACTATAGCTTTACTGTTGTTATTTGTTATTAAGGTAGTAATTGAAATAAAGAAAATAAGATAAATAATATTATTATGTAAAGGTCAGTTATGTAGAAAAAATCAGTTTATGAATAAATAATTGCTTATTTAATTGAAGGGCTTTATCTGAGATTAAAGATATAAAGTAAGTTAATAAAATAGTAGAGATAATCAGGCATTACCACCAATAAACTAATAATTTATTGATAGTAATGCCTTTTTTATTTATTGTGAAATAATAAAGTAACAATTTGTTTTAGCACATCAATTAATCACACTTATAAAAAATTAGTAAAGAGTCAATACTTAAAGGGTAAATATTCCAATAAAAATAGTGAGGTGGTAATAATGAAACCTGTAATAGGTATACCACGGGGATTATTTTTTTATAAGTATTATCCGTTATGGCAAGGTTTTTTTGATAGCCTAAATGTTGAAACTAAGGTTTCTCAAAAAACCAATAAACAAATAATGAATGATGGAGTTAATAACTGCGTTGATGAAGCCTGCTTGCCTGTAAAAATATTTATGGGACATGTTTTGGATCTTAAGGATTCTGTAGATGTTTTATTTATTCCGCGTTATACAAGTGTATCGAAAAAAGAGTATATCTGCCCTAAGTTTGGTGGTTTACCAGATATGGTACGTAGCAGTATTAAAAACCTACCTCCCATTATTGATACCGAAATTAACATGCGTAAAGATAAAGATAACTCTGCTGTGGCTGCCATTAAAATTGGTCAGTCACTGGGCTTTGATTTTTTTAAGTCAGCAAAGGCCTACGAAAAGGCTGTAGAATTTTACCGTGATTTTAGAAGTAAAGTACAACAATATAAATTTCCACATAGGCTTATTAATAAAGAAAAAGTAATAAGTTTTAATGAAAAGAAGCTCAAAATTTTACTTTTAGGCCATGTTTATAATGTTTGTGATAGTTACGCTAATATGAATATTATTAATAAACTCGAGAGCCATAATTGTGAGGTAATTAGTTTAGAGATGTTTGATAGTAGAGTATTGCGTACTAATGTAGAGCAGTTGCAAAAGCAGTTTTTTTGGCAGTATGGTTCTTACACTATAGGCTGTATTTACGAGGTATTAAAAAGCAATAAAATTGATGGAATCATTTATTTAAGTAGCTTTGGCTGTGGCATAGACTCATTTGTTGCTTACATGGCAGAACGTAGAGTAAGAGATTTAAGCAGTATTCCTTATACCACAATAATATTAGATGAACACTCTGGTGAAGCTGGCTTAAATACCAGACTAGATGCATTTATTGATACGCTTTTATGGAGGTGTAATAATGAAGTTAACGTTTCCACACATGGGTAATGTATTTATGATTGCAAAGTGTTTATTAGATGAATTTAACCTTAGTTATGTTGTTCCGCCTCTGCAAAGTAAAAGAACCCTAGAGTTAGGAACAAAATATTGCCCGGAGGGTGCCTGTTTACCCCTAAAAATAACTATAGGTAGCTTAATTGAGGCCTATGAATTAGGAGCCGATACAGCCCTTATGGTTGGTGGCTCTGGACCATGTAGACTTGGCTACTATAGTGTAATGCAGCAAGAAATCTTACAGGACGCAGGGGTTAAAATGGAGGTAATAGCCTTAGAGGCTACTAACGGATGTGTTAGCAATTTAATTAGTAAAATAAAACGAATAACTAAGGGTTTTAAGGTGCCTAAGCTCTTAAAAACTATTAGTCAGGTAACCTCGTTATCTATTCAAATTGATGAGCTTGAGCAATTGTGTTTTTATAATAGAGCCTATGAACAGCTACAGGGAACAACCAATAGTATTTATCAGGAGTTTAGAGAGCAGGCTTTTGCAACTAAAGGAGTTAAGGCCTATAAAAGGCTTATAAAATATACCAAAAACAAGCTAAAACTAATACCCTTAAACATCCATAAAACAGCCCTTAAAATTGGAATAGTAGGTGAGATATACGGTAATATAGACCCCTTTGCTAAGCTTAATTTAGAAAAAAAATTAGGTGATATGGGGGTATTGGTTCATAGATATGTAACTATTAGTGACTGGATAGTAGATAAAATAATAAAAAAAGAGTTGCATTTGCCCCAAAATAAGCAGTATGCCAAAGCAGCTAAACCCTATTTAAACGCCATGATTGGTGGACATGCCCTAGAGACCATAGGACATACCGTTATGTATGCCAATAAAAATTATGATGGGGTTATTCAAATCTATCCACTAGGCTGTATGCCCGAGATTGTTGCTCAAAGTATCTTGCCAACAGTGTCTCAACAAGAAAACATACCTGTGTTAACCCTAATAGTCGATGAAATGACGGGCGAAGCAGGTTATATGACTAGAGTAGAGGCCTTTTTAGATTTACTGGAAAAGAGAAGGGCTAATAAACAGCTAAGCATAATAAGTTAAATAAGGGAGATTAACATGAATAATAATCTGTATTTAGGCATAGATGTTGGCTCAGTAAGCACCAACATTGTATTAATAAATGAAGACAATAAAGTTTTATTAAAAAAATATATAAGAACAAATGGACAACCTATTGTAGCTTTATGTAAGGGTTTGCAAGAGGTTGAACAAGAAACAAGTGAGATGCAATACACTATAAAAGCCGCTGGCACTACAGGCAGTGGTCGTAAACTGGCTAGCACCATAATAGGTGCAGATATTATCAAAAATGAAATAACTGCCCATGCTATTGCAGCTCAAGCTCTTAAACCCAATGTAAACACTATTATCGAAATTGGTGGACAGGATTCTAAGCTAATTATCTTAAGAGATAATATTGTTTATGATTTTGCTATGAATACTGTTTGTGCCGCAGGAACAGGATCTTTTTTAGATCGCCAAGCAGAGCGACTAAATATAGCAATTGAAAACTTTGGCAAATACGCTTTAAAGGCAACCTCACCTGTAAGAATAGCTGGTAGATGTGCTGTATTTGCGGAATCAGATATGATTCATAAACAGCAAACAGGGCATGGAGTTGAGGATATTATTGCTGGACTCTGTGAGGCTTTGGTTCGAAATTATCTTAATAACCTAAGTAAAGGAAAAGAATTAAAACCGCCAATACTATTTCAGGGTGGAGTAGCGGCCAATGTTGGTATGATAAAGGCATTTGAGAAGGCCTTAAATGAGCAAATAACAGTACCATTTTATTATGACGTAATGGGGGCTTTTGGTGCAGCATTATTAGCAAAAGACTTTATTACTAAAACAAAAGGTAAAACAAAATTTGCTGGTTTTCAAATAAGCAAAAAGAGTTACAAAACCCTTAGCTTTGAGTGTAATGATTGTGCCAATAACTGCGAACTGCTAAGGATATATGCCGATAATCAAGAGATATCATGCTGGGGAGACAAGTGTGGTAAATGGTCTAACTTAAATGCAAAAAACTCCTCTGCATCGTAGTTAATAACTAAACTTATGCTGATTATAATGTAGCAATAATTATAAACAAATGTATTAAAGCTTCAACTAAAGGGGTAATTATGACTAAAGAATTATTAACAGTAATATGGAGAAGTTTTTTCTCTGTTACAGTTCTTTTTATACTTACACGGATAAATGGAAAAAAGCAAATATCTCAAATAACCTTTTTTGACTATGTTATAGGTATTTCTATAGGCTCTATTGCCTCAGAGATGTCTATTAATAAAGATGTTAAATTAGCCTCAGGATTAGTCAGTTTGGTTATTTGGTCTATATTTCCTTTGTCTTTAGCCTATTTAGCCATGGCCAATGAAAAGATTAAAGCCTTTTTAGATGGTTCCCCCATTGTTGTTGTGCAAAATGGTAAGTTACTAGAGAAGAATATTAGGAAATCTAAATTTATGGTAAGTGAAATATTAGAGCAACTTCGAATTAAAGGCGTGTTTCATATTGATGACATAGACTATGCCGTAGTGGAGACTAATGGAGATATTAGTTTTTTGCTAAAACCCCATAAAGAGATAGTAACCAATAGCGATTTAAATCTCAAGCCTGAGTATAGAGGTTTAAGCGTAAACCTAATTATTGATGGTAAACTACAGCATAAACATTTAAAAAATGCCAACATAAATGAGCAATGGATAATTAATGAACTGAAAAAGCGTAATATAAAGTCAATAGATGACGTATTTTTAGCCACAGTAGATAAAGCTGGGAACTTATATATAAGTTCCCACAATAAAAACATAAAAGAATACGTTGTGTTTTAATAAAATTTTTTTCCGTATTCCTTGGGAATACCCATTCCGTGAGCTAAGCGAACCCCCACCGCGTAGCCCAAACCGTATGACTACTAGTCATACCTAAACCAAAAAAGATAGCTTAGGCTATCTCTTTTTTTTCATTTTTACTACTAACCAATACACAATTGCAACCGTAGGCACATTTGTTAATCCCCATATTCCCCAAAACCAAGGATTAACACCCTCCTTTTGGGCATCTTTAAACAGTAAAATGCTTTGAGTTAGTAGTAAAACCGCAATTATACACCAGGCCCATACAGGTATAACACGTAATTCTTGCATTAATTTGTACCTACCTTTTTACCAAACTTAAAGACTGCTACTGGTATGGCTATAAAAGAACATAATTGAATTTTAATAAACAAAGAAGGATCTTTTATAATAAAAGCAATTAAAACAGAAACTGTAACAAATGCTCCTGTTGCAAAGCAGTAAAAAGCCTTTTGCTGTTTTTGCTCTTTTTTAGCTACCTCAGAACGAACTAATTTACGTATTTCAGCTAAAGAAGGAGCATTTTCAGGTTGTTCATTTACAGAGTTAAGAGTTTTCTTTACAGACTCTATTTCAGCTTTGTATTTTTTATCAATATCTTTTTTCATCTTTGCAACTCCTTCCTAATTCGTTTTAGTCCATTACTTATTCTTGATTTTACTGTGCCTTTAGGTATCTTTAAAAACTTAGCAATTTCACTCTGTTCATATCCGTAATAATACTTAAGAATAACTGGTATTCTAATTTTGGCAGGAATGTTTTTTAGTACCATTAAGGTATCTAAAATCTCTTCTCTATCATAACCAATATTAGTGTTATTGTTCAAGCTAGATAATGGTAGACCATTTAAACTCTGATTTAGCAGGTTATCATAAAACTCTTTTTTTCGTTTCTCTTTTCGATACCAATCTCTACTAGTATTAATGGCAATTTGAATAAGCCAAGTAGAAAACGAAGCTTTGCAGTTATTATATTGTTCAAGTTTCTCAATAGCCTTAGTCATAGACTCCTGCGCTAAATCTAAAGCCAGCTCTTTATTTAAGGTAAGCTTAACTAAATAGCCATATACCTTATTATAATTAAGGTGAAGTAATTGTGCTAAAGACTCAAGATTACCTGCTAATGCTTCATTAATTAAATTTTTTTCAGCTAAACTATTTTGCAATTACTGCACCCCTTTAAGCCTATTTTACAAATGAGGTTATCTCTTTAATTAGTGTTTCATTTAACATATAATATGCCTTGCTATAAGACTCTACGTTTTGTTTTTCATTTGTTACAACCTTTAAAACATGGTTTGTATTTTTAAGCGTTATACATTTTGATTGTGGCAGGGCTTGTTGAAAAATCTTTAGATCAGCTATAGGAACTTGGATATCCATATCTCCATTTAAAAAAATAATGGGCACTTTTAAGTCTTTAGCTATCCTAAGAGGGTTATATTTCATCCAACTTATTAAAAATTTTTGATTAGCAATAGAAAATGAAAGCTTATCTTGCTCTTTTACGTTTTTAACTATCTTACCTTGTTTTAATTCTTCAATTATATACTTTACACTCTCATATTGATTATTAGCAGAAAGTTGCTCTTTTAAGCCATAATATACGTTGTGAGCAGGTCCTGCAATAGATATTACACCATTTACAAGGCCACTTTTAGTAGTTAACATTGCTATTAAGCTACCTTGGCTATGACCAGCTACATATATTCTATTATAACCTTTGTTTTTTAATAAGTTGATACAAGCTATGGCATCGTTTACAAAATCGTCAAAATTTGTGTTTTGAATATCTTTAAAGCTCTTAAAGCTTTTGCCAGCACTACGTTTGTCGTATCTAAAGGTGTCTATGCCTTGTTTATTTAAGGCTTTAGCTAATTGCAATAGGCTATCGTTCCTACCTTTTATAAGGCTTGAGTTACCATTTCTATCAGTAGGACCAGAGCCTGCTATCATTACTACGATGGTTTTGTGGTCTTTTCCTGCTCTATTAAGGCTTGCTTTTAGTACCCCATCGTTAACCTTTACCTTAATATCCCCAAGGTTATTTACGCTAATAACTGCAATAATAGTTACAATAACTATTATTACAGTAAGATAAATGTGTTTCATGACTTTCTCCTAACTTAAATCTATAGTTTTTAATCTAAAAATAGTTAAAAATAATAAGCTAAAACTAAGCCCTATAGTAACTATTAAGGAGCTTAATCCGCTAGTAGTTAAATAAGGTATTAAAAGCTGAGCCTCATCTAAAAGTCCACTTGGTAAATAGCTAGCTACCTTAAACAAACTACCTAAGGCAGGTGTAAATAAAGCAATTACAACGGAACATAAAGCAGCAACATTGGGCTTTTTAAATAGAGCCCCAAAAAACATTAAGCAGGTTGCTAAAAATGAAAAATATAAGCCAAATAACACTCCACTTTTTACAGAGGCGATAAAAGAAAAACGTTCACCACTAAATAAAGTACTGGCATATAAGTAATTAATAATAGAGCTAAGCACAACTGCTGATAATAAGTACAAGGTGTAAACAGTAAACTTAGCAAAAACCATTTTGCTGAAGCTCAAACTATTACAATAAGGAATAATAGCAGTTTTCTCTTTTAGTTCTCCTGCAATAATCTTCATTAAAGCAAAGCAAATAATAATACTGCCAATTTGCTGTAAGTTTTTATAATAATTTAAGGCAGCATTGGGTTGATTTAAGCTTATTAATTGACTTATATCTAAACCCTCAAATTGACTCTGCATTATTTTTGGTAGTAGCTTTAACATTATGGGGTCTAGTAAGGCGAATAACGCTATCCCAAATAAAATAACTAAAAACCGATAGCTTCTTATTGCCTCTATTATTTCCTTTTTAAATATGCTAACCATAGTTAAGTCCTTTCTCTATACCTTATTTACTTAAGGTGTTAATAAAAATATCCTCCAGATTAGGCTTTCTTTTAGCACAAGACTCAATTTCTTGTTCTATATTACCTAAGTTCTTTAATAAAATATTAGCTACATTATCTTTTAGCCATACAATTAGCTCATTTTCAGTTACTTTTAACTCTTTAACATAGGGGTAGTTACTTATGGTATTAAAAGTGTTTTTTGTTATCTTATCTTTAAATGTAATGGTGTAAGCTATACTTACTTGGTTTTTCATTAGGCTACGCATGTTTTCTTCTAGTAATAGCTTGCCATTGTGTAAAATGCCAATTGTATCACAGACCTTTTCTACATCACTTAAGATATGGGTGGATAAAAATATTGAGCATCCTGTTTCTCTTAAATGCTGTAGTAGTTTTAAAACATCTTTTCTTCCTTGAGGGTCAAGTGCCGATGTCGGTTCATCTAAAAATATAAGCTTAGGTTTATGGTACATAGCTGCAGCCATAGCAATCCGTTGCTTCATGCCTCTTGAATAACCCCCAATACGTTTATTTTTAGCATGTTGTAAAGATGTAAGCTCTAACATTTCAGTGGTTCTTTTTTTAACCTCAGTTTTATCTTTAGTTTTTAAATAACCTATAAAATCTAGGTACTCTTTACCAGTCATGTAAGGATATAATCCTGGTGATTCAGGCAAATAAGCAACACTATTAAGCTGTTGGCGAGTGTGGGCGGTTAACTTTGTACCTAGTACGTAACATTCACCAGCATTGAATTTGGCTAAGCCATTTAAGATATTCATGGTAGTAGTTTTGCCAGCGCCATTTTTCCCTAAAAAGCCATAAATAGTTCCTTTATTCTGCTCGGTTTTAACGCTAAGAGTTAAGCCCTTTAATACTTGATGTTGACCATAAGACTTACATAAATTTTTAACTGAAATCATGGCTGTCTCCTCTGTTTATACCAAAGAGTAAAAACACAACAGGTCCTAAAATACTTAAAATAATTATTATGAGTGTCCACCATAATTTGCTGAGGTTTCTACTGCCAGTTTTAAACAATTTCACTAAGCAAAAGACCTGCATAGCTAATTGAACAACAATTATTGGCCATAATAAATTTAGTAACTCCATAGTATTTCCCATATCTTTACCTCCCTATTTTATAAGTATTACGCATGACATTAGAAATTAGTTCAGTAAAAACAAAAATACTACCTAATTAATTTTGTACATATATTAGTTAGTAAACTACTTAAAACTTCTTTATAATTAAGTATAAGAGGTGATTATATTGACTAGGTATTTAAATAAAGCTGAAATAAATGAAATTATTACAGAAACAAACTTTTCAGGGGTGGCTCAAGTATTACATAAAGGAGAAATTATATATTCACATGTAAAGGGTTTTGCTGATAGGAGTAACGAATTGCCCATTAATATTAATACCCGTTTTGGTATTGCATCGGGTACAAAATTATTTACGGCTTTAGCTATCGGTTTGTTAATAGATAGGGGCAAGTTAAACTTAAACTCTCAGGTTTTTGATATTATAAAAATAAGAGATAAGTTTCCCAATTATAATAAAAATGTAACAATAGCTCAACTGTTGTCTCATACATCTGGTTTACCAGACTATTTTGATGAAGAGCTAATTGAAGACTTTGATAACTTTAAACTAGCTATTCCTTGGCATGAACTAAAAGAGCCTTATCATTATTTCGAGGTTTTTCCACATAGAGATATGAAGTCTAAGCCTGGAGAAAAGTTTTCTTATAACAATGGCGGTTATGTGTTATTAGCTGCTGTAATAGCTAAAATCTCAGGAATAAGCTATAGTGAGTTTGTAACAAATCAATTGTTTAAAAAAAATAACATGAATTCAACTGGTTTTTACCCCTTAAACTGTTTACCAAAAAACACAGCCTATGGCTATGTGGATACGGATACTGGCTGGTATACCAATATATACAATCTGCCGATAGTAGGAGCAGGGGATGGGGGAGCTTTTACCTGCGTAAATGATCTCACAAAGCTCTGGCAGGCCCTTTTTAATAATGAAATACTATCGCCTAAACTAACAGCCGAATACTGTAAAAAGCATGCTAAAGATACTGAAAACCGCTACTATGGTTATGGTATGTGGCTTTATAATTACCCTAGTTGTCAGCTAGAGTATATAATGGGTTGCGATGCAGGGGTATCTTTTCAATCGGGTGTAATAAGGGAGCGTGATTTAGAGTTTTCGGTAATTAGTAATACTACTAATGGGGCTTGGAGTGTAGTAAAAGCTATAAAAAATGCTTTAACTAAATAAAAAATTTATACTTAAGGTAAATAATTAAACAGAAAATTTAAATTGTATTTTATTATAAACGTAGTGGGGCTGTTGCATTAGTAGAAATAAAAAAAACTAATGTAGGCGCCTATTTACAATAAAAAATGACTGTGTTTTCTTATAAACATTAATAACTTATAGATAAAAAATTTTAAAAGTCAAAAATAGTCTTAAACTTTAACGATAAACTAGTAATCGTAATTTACTAAACTTAATTGCTTCATCAAAACATTTTTTTGTAGATGAGTAAAGACTTTAATGATCCAGTTATAAGAATAATCCTTACAACTAAGCTTTTTTTATATTTAATTAAATTTTTAAATATTATTGTATAGTCTCATGCTTAAATCACCAATTATGTTAAATTAGGATACCTCTTTGTGCCCCTTTGTGCACTTAGTGTATAGAATATTTTAATTAAGGGAGAGTAAAATTTATGTATCAAAAATATTTGAGGATTTAAAATCAAGCTTAAGGCAAATATTTTTGTTTTAGAAATCACCAAGTGCACTAAGGTAAAAGAAGGTGTGGCAGGTTTATGATAATTCTTACGCCTCAGCACCTTCATCTCTAGTCTTATATATGTTTATATTCGTTTGATTAGGGCTTCTCTTTATAGATTTAGTGCTATAGCTCCTATTTGCTTATCATAACAAGGCATACCTAGCTTTTTACTTAATTAGTATTTTATTTATTAGCATAATTAAATTTTTTATCAATTAATAAAATATAAATTAATAAAACACTTCCATTAAATAATAGCTACTCTCTAACACAGCTAACAAAACACCTGTTTTTTTGTTATAATATTAAAGTAATCAAAATAATTAGTTTAAAATAAGGCTAAGCTGTAGTAACATTAAATCTTGGCTTATTTAAGTTATATTAATAGGAGGAACAGCTATGGGATATCAGGCCTTGTATAGGCAATTACGACCATTAAAATTTGAAGATGTGTTAGGACAAGCACATATTACTAAAACCTTAAGTAATGCTGTAAAAAATAACTTCATAGCTCATGCTTATTTATTTGCTGGACCTCGTGGAGTTGGTAAAACAAGTACTGCTCGTATTTTAGCAAGGGCCATAAATTGTTTGCATCAAGAAGTTATAGTACCCTGCAATGAGTGTTTGGTTTGTAAAAACATATTAGAAAGCCGCTCACTCGATGTAATAGAAATAGATGCTGCCTCCAATAATGGAGTTGACGAAATAAGGGATTTACGTGAAAAGGTTAAGTATGCCCCAGCTAATTGTAGATACAAGGTTTATATTATAGATGAGGTACATATGTTATCTACTGCCGCCTTTAACGCTTTACTTAAAACCCTCGAAGAGCCACCAGCTCATGTTATTTTTATATTAGCTACAACCGAAGCTCATAAAATACCTGCAACCATAAAATCACGTTGTCAACGCTTTGATTTTCATAGAATAAATAAGGATTTTATCAAAAGCCATATACAGCAAGTAGCAACTGACTTAGGAGCTACAATATCTAAAGAAGCCCTTGATTTAATAACACGTGCGTCTGATGGTGCTATGCGTGATGCCATAAGTATTTTAGATCAATGTTTAGCATATAGTGAAAACAATATTAACCTTAAAATAGTTATGGATTTATTAGGTGCAGTAGACGATAAAGCCTTTTATCTAATAACAGAAAGTATTATTTCCAACAATGTAGTGAATGCTTTAGAGCAAGTAGCTAAAGTTTATGATCAAGGCCATAGCTTAGAGCAGTTTTTAGTAGACTATTTACACTACTTACGTAGTTTATTAGAGCTACAGGTGGGTATAAATAATAATGAAATAGTTCTAGAGGATATTTCACTAGTTAATAAACAGGCTAAAGATATTTCAAGAGATCATTTGTATGTACTCATACACTCAATAGTAAAAGCTGTGAATGACATAAAGTATGCCAAAAATCAGCGTTTAGTAGTTGAATTAGCTATTTTAGAGAGCCAGTATATAACAGGATTTTCTCTTACAGAGTTAGCTGCTCGTGTTACTGTGTTAGAAAAACAAACTCGAAATGGTGAAATAGTTAGTGTAAGTACTTCTAAACAGGAAGAGCAAGTTAATAATATTAGTTATAGTGACTTTAAAAAAGAAATTGAACAGCAGGTAGTAAAAAATGAAACTGCAAATGAGCAAGCCGTTATAGCTGAGCCACTAGTTAGTAAGAGTTATGAACCAATTAAACAAACTAAGTCACAGATATCACTATCTTCAATTGAGCGCAATTGGAATGATATTTTAGCAAAGGTTAAAGAGCAAGATGTTATAACAAATGCTTTACTTAAAAACGCAAAACCATTACAATTTGAGAACATGAATTTAGTATTGCAGTTTAGTGATGATTTTCATAAAGATCAGGTCACAAGCAGTTTAAAGAAAAACATAATAGAAACTGTTCTTGAATCAGTTTTAGGCGATAAAGTAAATATTAAAGGTGTTTTGCAAAAGGCTTCAAAACCAAAAAAGAATGAAGTAGTTGAAAAACCTAAAGTCGATATTGTGCAAACTGCAATAGAGATTTTTAGTGGTAAAATAGTTTCAAAAGAAAATTAGGAGGTACTTTTTATGCGTAAGAACTTTGGTGGTGGAGGAAAAAGTATGAGTAAGCTAATGAAGCAAGCTCAAAAAATGCAAGCAGATATGGCGAAAGCCCAAGAAGAGCTTGGTAATAAAACCATAGAAGTAGTTGTTGGTGGTGGTGCTATTAAAGCTGTAGTAAATGGCCATAAACAGCTTCAAGAATTAGTTATACAACCTGATGTAGTAGATCCAGAAGATGTTGAGATGTTGCAAGATATGCTAATTGCAGCTGTAAATGAAGCCCTAGAAAAAGCTGAAAAAATGGCTCAAGATACTATGGGTAAAATTACAGGTGGTTTACCAGGTATATTTTAATAATGACTGCTAAATACCCAGTAGCTTTAACAAGATTAATTCATCACCTAATGCAGTTACCGGGTGTTGGCCCCAAATCTGCAGTAAGAATAGCTTTTCATATTTTAAATATGCCAGAGCAAAGTGTAGCAGATTTAGCAGAGGTAATGGTTAATGCCCGTAATAATATTCAAATGTGCAAACAATGTGCCAATTTATCTGAGCAAGATATTTGCTCACTTTGTAGTGACCCCAATCGCAATAAAAATACAATTTGTGTTGTGGAGTCACCTCGTGATGTTAATGCAATTGAAGCTACTCATGAATATAACGGACTTTACCATGTGTTACATGGTGTAATTTCTCCTTTAGAAAATGTAGGACCCGAAGAACTTCATGTGTATCAGTTATTAGATAGAATAGATCAGGAGTCTATTAATGAAGTAATAATTGCTACAAGTCCTTCAGTAGAGGGCGAAGCTACAGCAATGTTTTTGGCTCGTTTAATAAAACCTTTAGATATAAAGGTAACCCGAATTGCTTATGGTATACCAATGGGCACTGATTTAGAAGCAGTGGATGAAATTACATTAGGTAAGGCACTACAAGGAAGAAGAGAAATTTTATAATGTATTTATATAGCTTTAGTTATATAGTTATAACATAATACTCAATTAAAGATGTTTAAAAATACCACTCTTGGACACAATATTAACAAAGGGAGTGGTATTATTTATTATGGATTGGAAAAAATTTATTGACAGATTATATGTTAAAAATCAGCAAAATAGCCACGATACTAAAAATCAAGAATTATTGAATGAAGTCATAAAAGCACGTGAAGAATGGCAACAGGCTCATAAATATTTTAATAGCGTGAGTGAAGATGGTTTAACAGACCACGCCATAATGATGTGCCAAGCCGCAGAGCAAAAATATATTTATTTGCTACGCTTAGCAAAACAAGAGGGCGTAGTTAACAATAATATTAGTATAAGTTAGCATGTTTTACCCTGTTAAGGCGTATTATTAAGTAAAAGCCATTAACGGGGTGATTTTTATGTTAGACAACTTATCTTCAATCACAGTTAATCCACAATTAATAATTGCATTTATTGGAGGAATAGTGGTTGTTTACTTAGCTATAAGGTTTTTATCTTTACCGCTTAAAATACTTAGTAAAGCAGGTATTATTTTATCTAAAGGTGTACTTGCTGTATTGGTAGTTAATGTTGTTGGACAATTCTTTAACTATATAATACCTTTTAATCTTGCTAATATCTTAATTACAGGTAGCTTAGGTTGGCCAGGTTTAGTAACGGTTATAGCCATAAAACATTTGCTTGCATAAAAGTGGAGATTTTTATTAAACATAATTAAAGCAAATCTCTTATGTTTATGTATCACACCATTCCTAGTAATTTTTAAAAGGGTCAGTAGGATTTACCTCTGTGTAATTCCGTTGTGCATACATAGCTAACGTTTAGTATTACAGTTTATTGAATGATACACTATATATCAAAAAGACATTAAAAAGAGGCGTTACACTTTAAGCTAGGGTAACAGCCTTTTTTTAGATTTTTAAATTTGCAGCTACTGTGATAATAAATAAACCATTAAATCTAATTGTTCTAATACTGTATAAGTATAACTAGAGCATAAAAACCTATAATATATAGTAAATACCTCACTATTTTTACCAATATAGCTCTTACGTTAGCTTAGTGAAGCAAAATGCATAAATACATAATTTTTTTTACTAAAAAAGCATAAATATTTCACTATGTAATACAGTATACAATTGACCTTTAATGCTGAGAGAATTATAATAGTAAGGAGAAAAAATATGTGTGTATATTCGCATATAAGAAGGAGGATCTCCGAATGGCTAAAAGAACCATGAAAACAATGGATGGTAATAGTGCAGCGGCTTATATTTCATACGCATTTACAGATGTTGCTGCAATTTTCCCAATAACCCCATCATCAGATATGGCACAGCATGTTGATGCATGGGCAGCACATGGCAAGAAAAATATTTTCGGTGAGCCAGTAAAGGTAGTAGAAATGCAGTCAGAGGCGGGAGCAGCTGGTGCTGTTCATGGTTCACTGCAAGCAGGCGCATTAACAACAACATATACAGCTTCACAGGGATTATTATTAATGATTCCTAACATGTATAAAATTGCTGGTGAGTTATTACCAGGTGTATTCCATGTAAGTGCTCGTTCAGTAGCTACACAAGCACTATCAATCTTTGGCGATCATTCAGATGTAATGGCTACTCGCCAAACTGGATACGCTATTCTATCTTCAGGTAGTGTACAAGAAGTTATGGATTTAGGTGGCGTTGCTCATTTAAGTTCAATTAAAACTCGTGTACCTTTCTTACATTTCTTTGATGGATTTAGAACATCTCATGAAATTCAAAAGATTGAAGTTATGGATTACGAAGACCTTAAACCTCTAGTTGATTGGGACAAAGTAAAAGAGTTCCGTCATAATGCTTTAAATCCAGAGCATCCAGTAACAAGAGGTACTGCTGAAAACCCAGATATTTTCTTCCAAGCACGTGAATCTTGCAACAAATTCTACGATGCAGTTCCTGCTGTTGTAGAAGATTATATGAAAGAAATTAGCAGAATTACAGGTAGAACATATAAGCCATTTAACTATGTAGGTGCTCCAGATGCAGATAAAGTTATAATTGCAATGGGTTCTGTAGTTGAAACAATTGAAGAAACAGTTGAATACTTAGTTTCTCAAGGCGAAAAAGTTGGTTTAGTTAAAGTACGTTTATATCGTCCTTTCTCTGCTGAACACTTTATGTCTGCTATGCCTAAAACAGTTAAGAAAATTGCTGTTTTAGATAGAACAAAAGAGCCAGGTGCTCCTGGTGAGCCATTATACCTAGACGTTCGTTCTTTATACTTCGGTAAAGAAAACGCTCCTACTGTTGTAGGTGGACGTTATGGTTTAAGTTCAAAAGATACAACACCTTCTCAAATTAAAGCTGTATTTGAGAATTTAAAATTAGATACACCTAAAGACCAATTTACAATTGGTATTGTGGATGATGTTACATTTACTTCTTTAGATGTTAAAGAAACAATCGTAACAGAAGATAAAGACACAGTACGCTGTAAGTTCTGGGGTTTAGGATCAGATGGTACTGTTGGAGCTAATAAAAACGCTATTAAAATTATTGGTGATAAAACAGATATGTACGCTCAAGGTTACTTTGCATACGATTCAAAGAAATCTGGTGGTGTAACAGTTTCTCACTTGCGTTTTGGTAAAAATCCTATTCGCTCAACATACTTTATAAATGAAGCTGACTATCTTGCTTGTCATAATCCATCTTATGTAAAGCAATATGACTTACTACAAGGCTTAGTTCAAAATGGAAACTTTGTATTGAACTGTAAGTGGGATTCTATTGAAGAGTTAAATGAAAACTTACCTGCTTCAATGAAACAATACATTGCGAAAAATAATATTAACTTCTACACAGTAGATGCTACAAAAATTGCCAATGGTGTAGGCCTTGGAAACCGCATTAACATGATAATGCAAACAATTTTCTTTAAAGTATCTAACGTTATTGATTTTAATAAAGCTGTAAGTTACTTAAAAGAAGCTGTAGTTAAGTCTTATGGTACCAAGGGACAAAAAATAGTAGATATGAACCACCGTGGTATTGATGCCGCAACAGAGGGTCTAACTAAAGTAGAAATACCTGCAGATTGGGCTACTGCTGTAGATGGAGAAAAAGCAGAAAGAGTTGCTCCTGATTTCATTAAAAACGTTGTAGACGTTATTAATAAACAAAAAGGTGATACTTTACCTGTAAGTACTTTTGTAGGTAGAGAAGATGGTACATTCCCACAGGGTACAGCTGCTTATGAAAAACGTGGTATTGCTGTAACTGTTCCTGAGTGGCAAATAGATAATTGTATTCAGTGTAACCAATGTGCGTTTGTATGTCCTCATTCAGCAATTCGTCCTTTCTTATTAAACGAAGAAGAAAAGAAGAATGCTCCTGAATCATTTAAACCAAAAAAAGCTACTGGTAAACAGTTAGCTGGTTACGAATACAGAATGCAAGTTACAACTTTAGATTGTACAGGTTGCGGAAACTGCGCAGATATTTGCCCAGCTAAAAAACCTGCATTAATTATGAAGCCTTTAGATACCCAAGTTAATACAGAAGTTCCTAACTGGGAATATGCTGCTAACAATGTATCTTATAAAGCTGATTTAATGGATGTTGGATCAGTTAAAGGAAGTCAATTTGCCCAGCCATTATTTGAGTTCTCTGGCGCTTGTGCTGGTTGTGGTGAAACACCTTATATTAAAGTTATTACTCAATTATTTGGTGACCGTATGCTTATAGCTAATGCTACAGGTTGTTCATCAATTTGGGGTGGCTCTGCACCTTCTACACCTTACTGTAAGAATGCAGAAGGCAAAGGTCCAGCATGGGCTAACTCTTTATTTGAGGATAATGCTGAATATGGTTATGGAATGTATTTAGGTATTAATGCTATTCGTAATCAAATTGAAACTGCTGCTAAATCATTATTAGAGTTAAATGTTGCTGAAGAAGTTAAGGCTCCATTTAAGGCTTGGATTGAAAATAAGAACGATGCTAAAGCATCTAAAGCAGCTACCTTAGATATTTTAAGAGTATTAAATGATAATAAAGTAACTGATGAAAAAGCAAAAGAACTACTTTCTATCATTGATGATCGTAAAGATCAATTAATTAAAAAGTCTGTATGGATTGTTGGTGGAGATGGCTGGTCTTATGATATTGGTTACGGTGGATTAGATCATGTTATTGCTTCTGGCGATGATGTTAATATCTTAGTATTTGATACTGAGGTTTACTCTAATACTGGTGGTCAGGCTTCTAAAGCTACACCTACAGCGGCAGTTGCTAAGTTTGCAGCTTCTGGTAAAAAAATACGTAAAAAAGACCTTGGTTTAATCGCTACAAACTACGGTTATGTATATGTTGCTCAAGTTGCTATGGGCGCAGATAAAAACCAGTTTATGAAAGCAATTAAAGAAGCAGAAGCTTATCCAGGTCCATCATTAATAATTGCTTACTCACCATGTATTAACCATGGTTTACGCGTTGGTATGGGTAAGTCTCAATTACGTATTAAACAAGCTGTTGACGCTGGTTACTGGCATATGTGGAGATTTAACCCTGAGCTTTCTAAAGAAGGCAAGAATCCATTTGTATTAGATTCTAAAGAGCCAAAGGCAGATTTCCAAGAGTTCTTAATGGGTGAGGTTCGTTACACATCACTTAAAGCAACTTTCCCAGAGATAGCTGATGAGCTATTTGCTCAAGCTGAGAAAGATGCAAAAGACAGATATACAAAATACAAGCGTTTATCAGAAATGAAATACGAATAATTATAATTAAACAAACTAATTAATTTATAAAGAAGGCTGTTTCATTAGCATTAAAGCTAATGAGATAGCCTTCTTTGATTAGATATAAACCATTAGTTAGCTTTTTTATTGTTTAGTTTATGATATTAAACATTAAACTCTCTTTAACATATTAGATTTTCATAGTATAATATATTTTATATTAATAAAACATTATATTATATGAAACAATTACATATATATTACGTCTAATGTATAATATGTTTATTTAGATAATATAATAAAAAAAGTAAAAATAGGGAGATTATTATGAAAAAAATATCACTTTTAGTATTACTAATATTAGTAACAGCACTAGCTAGCGGAGTTGCTTTAGCAGCAGAGCACAAAGTAGACCCTAATGATAAGGATTTTCCAGAGATTAGCTATGTACTAAATGGTAATGAGGTAACTTTTACAGTTTACGATGAAGATAAAATACGTCTTATAGTAATAAATGGAGAAGAAATTAATATAGAGGAGCCTAAAGCAACAGTTACACATACAGTCAAGAATTTAAAAAAAGGCAAAAACCAGTTTAAAATAACTGGTGTAGATTTAAACGAAAGATGTGATATTAAAAAATATACTATAGAGATAGGTGAAAATGGACAGATAGATAGTGAAAATCCTAAAATAGAATTGAAGTTAATTACCGGTAAAGCTATTGTAACTATTACAGATGACGTAGAAATAGCAAAACTTATTATAAATAATAAGGAGATTGATATTACCAAAAGCAATAAAATTATTCATAATATTAATATTTTGCAGCAAGGTAAAAATGATATTAGTGTAGTTGCTATAGATTCAAGTGGTAAAAGTTTAACAAAAAACTATAGTGTTGATTACAACGATGGAGTTTGTATTGATCTTGTAAAGCCTCAAGTAAGTTCCGTAGTAAGTGGTCAAGATGTAATAATAACAATAACAGATAATATTGGATTAGCTTTAATAATGATAAATTCAGAAATTTTTAATAATATATCAGATAACGTATTTACACACAAGATTAGTAATTTAAAACCTGGTTCTCATAATATAAAGATTGAAGTTTGTGATGTAAACGCTATGGGTATCTCTAAGAAAATACGCGTAGAGATTGAAGAACCTGTAGACGAAACGGAAAAAGAAGATGAGGTAGGTACTGTAACAGACCCCAAAGGAAGTAGTGTAGGAGACACACAAGATTCAAGTAAAGAGCATTCAACAGATAATACAGCGCCAATAAATCCAAAATCAAAACTATCTGTTAGTTTTAGCCTTAATGAAAAGACAGAGTTTGGATTAATAGAAAGTAAAAATGGTATAACTATGGTACCTGTACGTTTTGGTGAGCTATTAGGTGCAAGTGTAGAGTGGTTTGGTAAAACGAATACCGTTAAGTATACATGCAAAAATAAGATTGTTGAAATAAAGTCAGGTAATAATATGGCTTTAGTAAATGGTCAGGTAAAAGAACTTGAAGTTACCCCTTATATAAATAGCGAAAACAGAATGATGGTACCTATAAGAATGATTGCTGAAGAACTAGGTTATAGTGTTAAATTTATATCTAATACTAAACCAATTGTTATAGAATAATATAATTCAACTGAATATAAGATACCTATTTCATATAAAACCTCTTGAACAGGTACATATAAAAGAACCTATATAAATTATATAGGTTCTTTTTGGTGTAACTAGTATTATTATGCTTTAAGTTTAACTTAGAAAACAGATATTTCGACATTATTATTATAATAATAATTTTAAAGTGAAAAAATGTAGTATATTGTTAAAGTTAAGGGTGTTTGTAGTTTTTATTGTATATATAATAAAAAAGCTTTAGATTGTCTTAATTTAAACGTGTTATTTCTACAAACTATTTTTAGTTTAGAGATATCTTAAATATAAATAAAACAAAAACTATAAAGAAAATATTATGCCTGTCGAAATTAATAATAGGGTGAGGTGTTTATTTTGAACAATATTGATATCGTTTTTTTAAACAAAAAGAAACTACCTATCAATGATACATCATTTGTTGACGATATGAAATATTTATGGGGAGACTGGGGTGTTAACTCCGAGGTATCTCCTCTTAAGTCTGTGCTATTACGAAGACCAGGCAAAGAACTCGAGCAATTTAATCATGAACAAGCAAGATTTAAATCTCCTATTATACCTGAATTATTTAGAGTTGAGCATGATGTGTTAGCAGATATTTATAGAAATAATGAAGTAGAAGTACATTATGTTGAAAATATGCGTAGAGATAGACCTAACTCAGTTTTCTTAAGAGATTTAATGTTTATGACCCCCGAGGGAGCCATATTAGGAAGATCAATTATGCCAGATCGCAGAGGTGAAGAGAGGTATATTGCTGAGCAATTAGCTAAACTCGGTGTGCCCATATTATGCACAATTAATGGAAATGGTTTTTTCGAAGGTTCAAATGCGATGTGGGTTAATAAAAATACCGTAATTATAGCCTCTAATGAAAGGTCTAATGAAAAAGGATTAAAACAGGTTAAATATCAATTACGTAGAATAGGAGTTAAAAATTTCATTAATCTGCAACTACATAAAGGATTAAGTCATATAGATCAAATTATGAACTTTATAAGCGAAGATATGGTGGCGGTATTTAAACCAGCTATACCTGTTGAAGTTGAAGTAGCACTTAAAAGCAAAGGTTATAAACTTTTAGAGGCTCCATGTCAGTTGGAGATTCAAAAAAACCTTGGTTTAGATTTTGTAACCCTAGAACCAGGTAAAATTATTCAGCCATCGGGAAATCCACGATGTAAAGAGCTGTTTGAAAACAATGGTATTGAGGTTATTACTGCTCAATATTCAGAAATGATTAAAGGTTTAGGTGGTATTAATAGTGTAACAGCAGTACTTAAAAGAGAGTAGTATAGTTATTAATAATGTTTAATATTTTAATTTTGGTTTTTATAAATAAAAGGTGAATAAAGAAATATTATAAGGTAAAATATAGTGTGATATTTTGTTTTATTTAGGAGAAAAAAATGGCTAAGGTAAAAATAACAGTATTAGAAAGCAAATGCCGCGGTGGATACCATAAGAAGGGTCAAGAATACATTGTAGAAGACTTGTGTCCTGCACTATGTCATGAACTATGGCAAAATATTTATCCTAGTGTGTATACGTTATTAAACAATGGAGACTTAGATTTTGGTGAAACTAGAGTAAAAATGTTTCAAGCAAGATGTCCAGATGGTGGAAGAGTGTTAGTTCGAGGAGAAGTCGTAACTGACAAGTAGTTAATAAGCAGCTGTATTAAACTAACAATGTTAATACAGCTGCCTTTATTTTAATTAGGTAAAGGGATTAAAGTAGCTATGTCATTCGCATCTACCTTATTAGTTATATTAGCTTTAAATGGCTTTTGTTTACGTTGCATTTCAGTTAAAAATCTCCAATACCTTCTGGGCATACATTTTCGTTGTAAATTAGGATTAATACGGCTTTCTATAGCAGCTGTTTCAAAGTATTGTTGCCATAACCGAGAGTATGTTTCTTCACTTTTGCTAACCTGAAGAGGTTGCTGTAGCTCAAATTCAGTTATATACCAATTTCCTTTGGCATAAAATGAGGCTATGTTACGGCCAATATCGTGAATAATAAATTTTTCACCTGAAAAACGATCAGCAAAAAAAGGTGTAATTAAACCTGTTATATTATTATCTGGTGCATAATCAGCATATAAAAAATTACCTGTTTCTTTAAATCTCAATAAACCATAAATGCGATGTTTTTCAAAAGATACTTTTCTAACAATTTCTCTAATTGGCAAAACATAAGCATGGGTATACATATTATCTATTTTAACACCCATTTTAAATGCTAATCTTAAATAGTTTAGTAAACAGTTTTCTTTTTGAGGGCTTTTAGCTAAAAACGTATAAAAAACTTCTTCCACAGCCTTTTCACTTAAATGTTCATGCATTCCTTTGTAAACCCTTTGCGCCTTTTCTTCATCGGTTTTTATATACATGTGTTCTTCTAAAATATTCATTTGCCACGCTGAACTATTATAAATTGCAGTTGCTTTTTTAAAGTAATAGTTTTGAAATATACAGGTTAAAAAACCATCAAAACTGCCATCATATGTGTATATCATTTTATCCACCCCATATACTCATTTGGCGGGTTGGGTTTAATAATGCAGCCTTTATATACTGTGGTTCTGGAGCTACATCACCGTAATACCTGCCATTACAAGTAATAAAATATTGTGCCCTCTTTAAAACAACTTTCATCTTTTTTAAATTATGATAAGTAACTGCGGCTAGCCGTCTTTGCCTTACAATTCTTTGGGCTGTTGTTGGTCCTATTCCTGGTATTCTTAATAACATTTTGTAGTCGGCTTTATTTATTTCAATAGGAAAAATCTCAGGATGCCTAAAAGCCCATACAATCTTTGGATCAAAATCTTCATCAAAAAAGGGATTACTGCTATTTAATAGCTCATTGGCTTCAAAGTTATAAAACCTTAAAAGCCAGTCTGCTTGGTACAATCTGTGCTCTCTTTTTAATGGAGGTTTGCTTGATACAGCAGGTAAATCACTATCCTCATTAATTGCAACATAAGCCGAATAAAATACCCTACGTAAACTAAACTTGTTATATAACCTTTCGGTAGCTGTCAGCAAAGCTAAATCGGTATCATTTGAAGCACCTACAATAAACTGAGTAGATTGTCCACCTGGCACAAAGCTACGCTTTTTGGTGTATTTTTTTAGCTTGGGATAGGCCTGTATTTGCTCAGCAATAAAATTCATAGGTTGCAATAAATTTGTATATTTTTTTTGCGGTGCTAACTGTTTTAAGCTAGCTACAGAAGGCAGCTCCAAATTTACACTCATTCTATCTACCAGTAAGCCAAGCTTGTATACTAACATGGGATCAGCTCCAGGAATAGCTTTAACATGTATGTACCCATTAAATCTATACTCAGTTCTTAGTAAAAATATTGCTCTGTATAAATTCTCCATCGTGTAATTAGGTGATTTTTCTACAGCAGAACTTAAAAAAAGACCCTCTATGTAGTTTCTGCGATAAAATTGTATTGTTAAATCTGCTACTTGCCTAGGAGTAAAAGAGGCTCTAGCAGTATTACAATTAAGCCTATTAACACAGTATTTGCAATCATAAACACATTTATTGGTTAGTAAGATTTTAAGTAATGATATACACCTGCCATCTGCTGCCCAAGTGTGACAAATACCAGATGCTGCTGAACTACCTATGCCACCAGCAGTATTGTTTCTACCAACACCACTAGATACACAAGAAACATCATACTTAGCTGCATCAGCTAAAACCTTTAATTTTTTATTAATATCCATAATTATCACCTATGAGTATTATACCACAGTTACGCAAACATATGTTCGTAAACAATGTGAAATTTCCATAAAAGTTCCCACTCTGCGTTATAAACAAATTTGTAAACTTCAGCATACCTCATGTATAGCTTCAGTTAAAAATTTGTTTACGCCTTGATTGAAAACTATTCTGAAAATTATCATCATTGTTTAACAATAAGTAATGATTAAAAAAGGATAAAGTACATGAAAAAATTTACTAATGCCTTAATATCATCAAATTATTAGAAATATGCATAGGTAAGTGAAATTTCCATAAAAGTGCCACTCTGCGTTATAGCTTTTGGTTTTCATAGCTAACCAATAAAATAAGACTAACCCTCTTAAACATAAAAGAATATACTAAAATAAAGGAGGGCTTAAATGGAACATAAATATCCAGAAATAAAAAACGTTAAACATAATCGATACTATGCTTATCTATTACAAAAAGATTATGCAGGTTTAGTTTCGGAGATAACAGCCATTAACTTATACTTATATGACCATTTTATATTGGCAAAAAAATATGAAAAAACAGCACAAATATTTGAGCGAGTAGCTATTGAAGAAATGCACCATATGCATGCATTAGGAAAAGCCATTATAGCCTTTGGTGGAGACCCTAAAATTGGGGTGCCAAAAAAGAAAGAAGGATTTACCTATTGGAAAGGCTCTTATTTTCCATATAAAAGAGGCATATGTAGAATCTTAAATACCGCAATTAAAGCAGAGTATGATGCTATTGCGCAGTACCAAAAACATATAAAACTAATAAACAAAACCCCAGTTACAGCCTTATTAACAGCTATAATTGAAGATGAAAAACAGCATATAGAATTGTTTAAAGCCGCAAAGCTAGATAATTGCTGTAAGTAAACATTAAAATAATAATTATATAAAGAGTTAATATTCTTTTTACCAGAGAGTAAAAAGAATATTATGTTTTAAAGCTAAATCATATAACTTAGCATTTACATTGAAATTACATTGTAGCTATTTGCTCCATCAATAAGTAAGTATAATGACTAAAGACTTACTGTTTGTTTAAGGTGTTTAGTCAATTTCCACAGTATTAACTTAATTCTCATATAATTCTCCTCTAAATTACCCTAATAAGAAAAAAAACTTTATTAATACAACAAATATAGTATTATATTTTACCCAAATTTATTACATGATTGTTTAATGATATAAGCATTTTTTAAAAATTAACTTGTATTTTAGGGGGTATTAATGAACATAGTTCAAAAGACCATTGACATTATGAACATTGTTCAATATAATATTCACCATACATCAAAAAGAAAGGGGCCACAATAGTGCAAGAAAAAAGAGCAGAAATGTTAGGAAAAGATAAAATATCTAGGGTTTTAATTAAGCTTGCTATTCCTGCAATAATAGGCATGTTAGTTAGTGCTATTTATAATGTAGTAGACACACTCTTTGTTTCTAGTTTAGGAACAGAGGCCTTAGGAGCAGTAACAGTTGTATTTCCTTTCTTTATGTTAGTTTCGGCTATAGGAATGATGTTTGGTTCTGGATCAGCATCTTATATCTCCCGTTTATTAGGTCAAAAAAATACTAAAAGAGCTAATCAAACAGTTATTGTAACCTTAGTATCTAGTATAGCTTGTTCAATAATTTTTACCTGTTTAGGACTAGTTTTTTTAGAGCCAGTATTAGCTATGTTTGGGGCATCAAAAACAATAATGCCTTTTGCTCGTGATTATGCAGTAATTATTATTTGTGGATCAATTTTTACAATGAGTAATATGGCTCTTAATAATATGTTAAGAGCTGAAGGTAGCGCTAAAATTAGTATGATAGGTATGGTTTCGGGAGCAGTACTTAATATAGCCTTAGATCCAATCTTAATCTTTATGTTTAATATGGGGGTAAGGGGTGCGGCATTGGCTACCGTTATTTCACAAGCCGTTACAACCGTTATTTTACTTTACTACTATCTAAGCAAAAAAAGCTACTTAAAATTAAGTTTAGGGAATTTCACTTTTTCAAGAGAGATATACTCAGAGATATTTAAAATAGGTATTCCAACCCTACTAAGGCAAGGCTTAGCTAGTTTGAGTATGGGTATGATGAACTCAGCAGCTGTTGTATATGGAGATGCTGCAGTTGCAGCAGTAGGGGTAACAAATAGAGTAATTATGGTTGCTTTTTATGTATTATTTGGTTTTTCACAGGGATTTCAACCCCTTGCAGGTTATAACTTTGGAGCAAAAAAATATGACCGTGTTCAAAAAACAGTTAAAATTGCAGTTCAATGGAGCACAATTTACTGCCTTATAATATCTGGTTTAATTTTTATAGCAGCACCTGCTATTGTTTCTGCATTTTCTAATAAACCAGAGGTAATTAATACAGGTGTTAAAATGCTGAGATACTACAGTGTTGTATTGCCAACCTTTGGTTTTACAATAATGTATAACACCTTGTTTATGGCTTTCGGTAGAGCTAAATCTGCTTTAATATTAAGTACAGCACGACAAGGTATATTTTTAATACCTGCAATTATAATATTACCTAAGATATTCAATTTGGAAGGGGTATTAATGAGTCAGCCTGTAGCAGCAGCGTTATCTTTTTGTTTAACAGCCTATATGGCAAGTAGAATACAAAAGGAACTAAAAGAGCTAGTAAACAGTCAAAATAATGAAAAACAATTACAACTAAGTCCAGTAAATGCATGATTTATTACATTCATGCCACAATGTTGCTTATATCTTTTAGTTTAATATAAGTGTAAAGAACAATAATTAATTTACAATAAATATGAAGGTGTAGTAAACGCTACGCTTTTCAAACCTAGTTTTCAAGGATTGCAATTTTTGCAAACCTTTTAAGATAGATTTTATTTCTCTCTCACACTTTTAGTGCTACCCGTACTCCGGCACTAAAGTGATTTAACAGCCTAACAAACAACAGTAACAAAGCAGGGCAGATGCCCTGCTTTGTTACTTTATAAATACTTTATTAAATCATTTTTTTAAACAATTTATCTCAAAGCCCTTTATAGGACCTTTAAACCTAGGATACTTAACAATATCCTCACTTTTACTTGTAATATTAATAGCCGCTGTTGGGCAAAAATTATAACATCTCATACATAAACAACAATTGTCATTAATCTGAATACTATTATTTTTATTTGTAATATTATTAACAGGGCAGCTGTTTACACATAAATTACAGTTTGTACACTTGTTATTAACATACATAACATCATTAAATTTTTTAATAGTTGAGCTATAATTTTTACGGTGACTGTTACCTATAAGATGACAAATAAAATTATCACCTGTAGTTAGCTTTTCATTTTTAATAATTTTACTAACAAAATACTTAACCTTCTTACTAGCCTTTTTATTTCTTTTCGCTATTTTGTCATAATCTCCAGCAGGCAATAACTTAGCTAAAGGTGTGTAAAAATTATTAGTCATAACAAAGTGAATAGCTTGTTGTAAAAGGTAACCCTTACTTTTTAATTGATTTTTTATAAATATTGCTCCATCACTAGATGATAAAGATTGGGTGCAAAAAACAGCAGTATTTTTGTTATGCTGTTGAGGCAAATTGTTTATAAACTTTTGCATGGGCAAAGGTAAATTCGAGGAATAGGTAGGATACCCAATAATAATAAGATGTGATTCTGTAATTAAGTTAACAAGACTTTCTTTATTTGTTAATGTTGAGTTTTCAATAGAGTACCAGTTCACCTTATAATTATTTTTGGTAAGTTCTTCTTTTAGTTTTTGCGAGATAAACCATGTATTACCTGTACCACTAAAGTAAAAAATAACTGCTTTCATATTATACCTCCCCTTATACCTCCCCCAATTTTCCTAACAAGTGGTAGTTTTACTTTAACTTATTTTATACTGTTACTACCACATGCATAAAAGGCCTTATCATACTTTACCCTATTACGAGGGTCTTTTAACACAGTATGACTAAGTTGTTTGAATATTTAAAAAATATTGGAAAGAATCTATATGTTAGGAAAAGAAAAAATTTTCTGTGGCGGTGAGTGAAAACTTTTTAATTTATTATGTTTATCAGCTATAAAAATATATAAGGTAACTAAAAAAGGGATTTAGATTAGCTCCAAACCCCTTCTGTTATTTTTTTAACTATAGTGATCAACATTTGTGTTGTTGTATTTCATAATGAAATGGTTTGCTTTAGTCAATCGTTTAATTGCTGTTTTAAGCTCTAAACTTTACAGCATAATGCCTTACAATTAAAGCCTCAACTAACATACCTACACTTAAAGCAATTGAGCCTGTTACAGCTCCCATATTAGGATAAATAGCTGCAATTGTAAATACTGTTATACCTATAGCAACAATATTTAACACTTTAGCAAAGCCAATAGGTTTGGTTTCACCTTTAAGCAGTAATCTTGCCTGATAATGCTCTTCTAGAGTTAACAGAATAGGATAAAAAGCAAAAACTAAAATCGGAGCTGTACAAGCAACTGCCATGCTTTTATCTACCCCAATTACATTGGTTAATAAATACTCACCAATTGGTGTAAATACAGAGACTAAAATTAAAGCAGTAACTGCTAAGCTAGCAATAGCTGAAAACTTAATAATATGTTTTTTGTGATTAGGATTATTACGTAAAAAGGCAACGGTTATATGTTTTACGTTGTCTTGTACTAAAACCATAAACAGCCATGTAAAGTTATTGGCAACTTTGTAAGTGGCAATGCTTAACTCACCTAAATTAAGTCTCGCCAAGCCAGCATATAATAAAGGCCTACTTATACCCCACATTAAAGAAGTAACCATTAAAGGTGTTATAAACTTTAGTACAGCTGCTTGAGTTGCAGGGTAGTTTTTTTCAGGCACATCATTTGGTTCTGTATGCCATTTTTTAAACAAAATAGCCGCTGGTACCAGAGCTACTAATCCCTCTGTGCCCATACCTGCCAACATAATCAGTACTCCAATAGCCGCTCCAGATAAACCCTTTAATAAAGGTAAAAAGGCAGCCAAAGTAAGCATAACAACAAGTCTTAAACCACGTGCAATAGTTACATAAATAGTTTTTTGCTCGGTAAGCAAAACAGATCTACTTGTAGAAATAATTAAATATACAAAAGGCAATATTAGCGAAAATCTCCATACAGTTGTTATATCTTTATATAAATTAAGAGAAGCTCCACCAATATTAAGAGCAACAAATTTACCTACAGGGGTAAACGCCAAAACTCCAATAAAACACATTGCTACAGCAGTTACCTTTATCATAAACTTAAAGGTATTTATAAAATACTTACGATCTCTGCCCAAGGTAATCATCATATTCATTCCAGAAAAACAAGGAGCAGAAACCATTTCGGCGTAGCTAAAAGCAATAGCAAAAGCAGCCAATGCAGCCTGGGGGTTAGGGGTTTTACTAAGTGCTGAGTTAACTACATTAACACTGCCAATCATAATAACAGCGGCAGTAGCCAATGGTAAATAAAACCTTAAAATCTCAGCAAAAGTAAGGGATTTATCAGCTTGTTGAGAGTTAGCAAAATCTTTCATAAGATTATACCCTTCACCTTTCAAAATATCACGGTAATTAGACCATATGCTAAAACAATAGTCAATATGTTTATGTTAATCTTAATAATTTAACATTGTATTTCTTAATTGCATTTACAACTAAGAAATTATTAAGAAAAACTGTCATATAATACATGGAAAATGTTATTATAAAGGAGTACTAGATAACTTATTATAGAGAGGACACATATGAAAAAATTTACAAATGTACTGCTTGTTATTTTATTATTCACCACGTTAACAAATCTATATAATAACCTTATTTTACATATTCGAATAGATACTTTAGAGCAATCTTTAAAACAGCATGTTCAAATAGTGACATATAGTGAAAATGAAGAAAACAATAATAATATAAATGATATTAGCAAGTGGATAAATAAAGCTACTTACTCAGTAACTATTAATGATAAATCAGCTAATCTTAACTTTAAAATAGCTGTTAAAGAGATAACTAAAAATGAACAACTATATTTAGTTTTAGTTAATAGCCAAAGTGAAGAACAAGAGTATAAATTACAAAAATTAAGTTCTTTTAATTACTACATAAATACTAAAGTTAATTGTAGTAGTTATGAGGCTTATATTATTAGTAAAAGTGGAGATAAACAGCGAAAAGAAAAACTTGGTTATATAAATACCAATAAGAATACTAATATATTAATAGAAGGAGATAGATACGGTATTCATAAAACAGCTGAAGATGCTTTTGTAGAGTTTTATATATCAGTAAATTTATTACCTCCTAAACTTTTAATTGGTACAGCAAAAAAAGAGGATTATAAAAATAATATCTTAGAAATAACAGCCGAGGTTTACATGGGATTGCAAAAAATAGGTGATATTGATTTACATAATAATATTGGTTACATATCAAAAAAAATCAATAGTATGGGTTATTCTTATTCAAGTAATGCTATTTACAATAAAGAGTTTTCTGGTGAGTACAAAATAAGCTTCAAACAATATGATTATTACCAAAGTGAAATAAAGAAAAAACACTATAAAGATGTTGAAATTTACTTTCTTGTTAAAGCACTAGATTCACATGGTAACAAGTATCAAAAACTTGTAAACCCAACATATTATAAAATTGATAAAGATAAAATAGTAAAAGAATAAAAAGTAGAGGGTAGGGGTAGTAGATAAAATAACAATTAGTATTTTAACAATACCTTTGGGGTACACTAAAACGAGCCAAAAAAGGAGGTTAAAATATGAGAACCGTAGTAGGAACTTTTAATAGTAGAGAAGAAGCAGAAATGGCAGTTAACCGTTTAAGAGAAGCAGGATATGATCAAGAAATATCCATCATATCTAACCCCGAAGGACATAGCGCTCGACTAGAGCAAGGATCATCAATGGCATCTGGTGCGGCTACTGGGGGAATAGTTGGCGGTTTAGCAGGTTTGGCGTTAGGAGCAAGTGCCATTGCTGTACCTGGTATAGGACCCTTGTTAGCAGCTGGACCTATAACAGCATTGCTTACAGGTGCATCTGCTGGTGGATTAATAGGTGGCTTAGGTAGCTGGGGTGTTACCAGCAATCAAGGTCGCAAATATGAGGCAGCCTTAAAAGAAGGCAAAACCTTAGCTTTTGTACATACCGACGAAGGGCGTCAAGACGAAGCCAATAGAATGATGATGAAAAGTGGCGCTGAAAGTGTAGTTAGTCATAGAGCAAAAAAACAATAAACAAACATAAAGTTTAGCTTCTAGCTAAGTAAAGTAACAAAATCATATCTTCGAATAAAGGTGACATGTGTTCATGTTACCTTTATTATTTTAAACAGCAAACCCACATTACAGTACTGTTAAATTTACCCACATCATAACACTACTTCTTGCAAAAAACCTACAAAATGATATAATACCTGTACATCTTAGTTTTGTTTAAAGATTTAAAATACGAAGTGTGAGTGATTAAAATGGCGCGTGCAAAAGGAATAAAAGTGTTAGTACAAAACAGACGTGCTAGACACGATTATACAATTTTAGATACCTATGAGGCAGGAATTGCTTTGCAGGGCACAGAGGTTAAGTCAATCCGTAATGGTAAGGCTAATCTTCAAGACTCATATGCTCGAGTAAGAAATGGCGAGTGTATTCTTAATAATATGCATATAAGCCCTTACGAGCAGGGTAATCAATTTAATCACGATCCAATAAGGGCAAGAAGATTGCTCTTAAATAAACGTGAAATAAAACGTTTAGAAAATGAAACAAAACTAAAAGGCCATACCCTTATCCCCTTAAAAATATATCTTAAAGATGGCTGGGTTAAGGTAGAGCTAGCAGTAGCTCAAGGTAAACAGTTACACGATAAACGCCACGATATAGCCAAGCGAGATGCCGAGCGTAGAGCAAGGCAAGCCGAAGGCCGAAGAAGGTAGTAAGCTTACTTATGAAGTTTTTGTTAATGAATTTCAACTAACATTTCTACCAACAGTTACATTTGACTCTAATGTAGAATATGTTAAGATAAGATACACACTCTAACAAGGGGGCGCACTGGTTTCGACGGGAGTGGAGTAGTCTTGAGTAGCGTGTCGGGAATTATGTAACCCGTAAAACATAAACAATTAAACACAAACGCTAAAAACAATAAATTAGCATTCGCAGCCTAACAAAAGTTTAGGCGGCCATCCGCCCGTCTCTTTCCTGTAGAGATGGTACCGGGTGTCATAATAAACAGGATACCTTTTAGCAAACGCCAGTATGCATAAAGGGAAATTCACTGGATCGCCCGCGGGTTATTTAGTTTCCGGAAGATCCCAAAGGTTAAATAAAAATCGGAAAATACACACGTAGAAGCTCCTGAACACTTGCTTGCGGACGGTGGGTTCGATTCCCCCCGCCTCCACCATATATAATAAAACATCCTGCTTAGCAGGATGTTTTATTATATATGGTGAATGAAGTTTGCCTGTGGCAAGTGAAGTATCCCTAAAGGGATATGAAGTGTACTTCGTACATGAAGTGTGCTATCGCACATATGTGCAAACTTTACTTCATTGCCGATAGGCACCTCATATTGCAACGCAATACTTCATGTCACGCAGTGACACTTCATTTTAGTAAAATCATAAAGTTCTTCACATTTATAAAATACATAAGATTAAAGAGTTTATTTATATGGTGAATGAAGTTTGCCTGCGGCAAGTGAAGTGTGCTACGCACGTGAAGTCGCTACACTAATGAAGTGTATTGTCGTACATGACTGGAGAACTTCACTTCATTGCCATTAGGCATCTCATATTGCGAAGAAATACTTAATGTTACGCAGTAACGCTTCATTAATTGTATATAAATTAACCCTTTAAATAAACAATTTATTATGTTTTAATAAAAACTGGTGATAAAATGAAAAATAACAAACTAGCAGACTTATCAATGGACTTAGCAGTAGAAATTATAGAATTAGTAAAGCAACTTAAAAGCAAAAAAGAATCTATTATTTCAAGGCAAGTAGGTCGAAGTGGTACATCAATTGGAGCAAATATTCGAGAATCCCAATACGCACATAGTAAAGCAGACTTTATAGCGAAGTTACAGATAGCATTAAAGGAGGCAAACGAGACAGGATATTGGCTTGAGTTGCTACTTAAGACTAATTACATAAGTAAAGAGTATTACAACAAAATAGATAAACTTTGCTCAACCATAAGAGTACTATTAATAACTTCAATTAATACAACAAAAAGAAATATGGAAAGTAAGAAATGAAAGCAGCCTCCACCATAAAAAACCTCAACAGAAATGTTGAGTTTTTTAGTTATATGAACCGTACCAGTTCGTGATCTTTCTCCATAGTCGAGTGATATGCACTTTGTGCGTGATATACGCTTACGCGTGTTTTGTTCATATAATATCATTAAGTTGTGTGAGTTTTACATGTTTTAGCCATTAAACACCGGACTTATCATTCTATTTTTTTATAATTAATATAAATCAATAAAGTAATAAAAATAGTATTGGACGTGTTCTAAACCCGCTTTTTGTATTGTTTTTTAGTTAAATCTACGTAACTAATGGTTGAGAATGAGGGGATTGGGGGTGGCTCTATGGGATTGTCACCTTTTTTATATCTATAATTGATGTAATAGATTAGATTAATTGCATAGAAAACTTATTAATTTAATGTTAATATATTATAAACAGCCATTAAAAGAAAAATATGGTGATTAGATAAATGATTATGCTTTACATGAATTATAATTCAAATGGAGAGAGTGGATAGTATGATTTTTACATTAAATGCACGTGGAAATGTGATGTTGGAAGTGATGCAAAAACATTTTTCGCTTAATAGTAAGCAAATGCTAATAAATAATAATTGTATGCATAAAACTCTTTGTAGTATATTAAGGTCCAAAAAAATTGAGTATCAGAAGCTGAAATATGCACTTATTCCTAACAAGAAGAAAAAAGAAGTAATGTTGGTTTTTGACTCAAGTAAAATAGAGAATGCATGGTATTCATACCCTATTTTTAGTGAAATTATTAAGGTTCTTGATAATCAATCAGTAAATAGTTTTCTTTGTGGAGATTATATTGACATTATTAATAACCAATAGTTACTTAGGGAGATTTTACTTGATCATAAAGCATTACATGTAGATTATCAACATAGTAGCCAATTTTTTATGGTGTATATTAATAATGTTACAGACAATATGATACAAAGTTTAGCTGAAGGATTAAAGAACTTTCTCGGTTTTGCTGGTCTTGTAGTTTTTACTTATACATCTCTATTAAAGGAGTACTGTTCACATATATTGTGTGGCTCTTTTATCAAATGTGGTAATAAAATAATTATGGGACATGAAGATGATAGATCAATTGATGAAAATGTAAATATTTACTCATATCCTTTTGAAGAAAATGGATTTCATGTGAGAAGTATTCCCCTATCATTATATGGGGTATTATTAACTTATAAAATTGAGAGATTATTTGATGAAGACCTAAAGGATATCTGTTTTTCAATTAATGCTATCAATGATGATGTTAAAAATTTTAATAACTTAAGTATCAATATCGATGATAGAAAACTAAATTATTTAAAAGTAAATAAAACAGATATTCTAAAAAGAATTGAACTCCTTAATATAGATTCAAAAGAATTAGAAATGATAATTAAGACTAAAATAAGAAATAACTATATTTTCAATTTAGAATTTCTAGAAGATTATAATGTATCAAAATTTAATGTCTTAGTTGAGTTTGATGTAAAAAATGGAACAGAAACTAAAATGTATAAGGTATTAATTGCTTTAGAATATTGTGCAAATGAAGAAGAATTGAGATTAATCACATTGTATTAAGTACATAAAAGTATTAGTTGTAACTAGAGGGTATGTTATTAGACAAAAAATATTCTTATTATTTTGAATTATTAGAAGCGCAGAATCTTAAACAGCAAAAACTAGAGAAGTTGTATCTTAAGAGAACAGAAGTAATAGATAAGTTTATTAATGAGAGAAAAATTTTAGGTACGGGTAAGTCTATTGAAAATGTTTTCAAAAATGAATCATCATTGTTTCATTAATCAAGTTAATCTAAATTAAATACAACAAGTCTTTTTATCAAAGAGTTTTGCACATCAGAATGGTATGTATTTTTGCTAAGTACTTCATAAATTAATAGAAAAATAAAGTAATACTTTGTTTAGAGATAATAGGTAAAAATTAATTACTATAATAACTTTTTAATTATTTGCTTAATTATAACAATGATGGGGTGTAAAGATGTCAAATATAAAGTTTTACTCTGAACATGACATGATAGTTGGTATTGAATTAAAAAAAATAATCGAAAAAATCAATGCTAATGAAATTGATAAGGAATGGAAAATTACAGAGTTACTCGATTTTCATAATGTACTGAAATACATTAGTATTACTAGATTTAAAGATTGTCTGGCTCAAGAGACTGGTATTGATATTAATCAGTATGAGAAAAAAATACACAAGAAAATAGGGATGTTTATAGCAGAAAACAATGATGAATACTTAAAATTTTATGATGAAATTAACTACAATCATACAGATGATTTTTTTGAGATTTTTAATAACTTAAAAATATTTAAGAAGATTGATTCAAGGGAGTTTAGACAATTTTTAGCCAAAGATAATGTACAAATCCTCTCAATTCTTAAGTTAAAAAGGTTAACAGATTATTACGATGAGGAAGTAAAAAGTGAGTTGATTTCTGATTCAGATAATGCAAGATTAATTTTATCAAAATATCTAGGAGAAAATAAGTTATATTTGCCGATATCTTTAAGCAATATAGAAAGTTTAAGTTTAATAAATGATTATATTTCGTCACCTCAAGTAAATATCAATATATTAAGAAAAATCATTACATTTCCAAACGATAAAGGTTTAACTATAACTGATAAAATTAAATTACATGCTAAAAGAAAAACTGAAGACGAGGAAACAAAAATTTTTAAAAATGGAAGTGGGATAGAAACTAGTGTAAAAATATCATATCCAGATAATCAGAAAGAAGTTATTATACTTTCTATGAATGGAATGATGGCTGATATAAAGGTAAGTAGAAAGTGGATCTCAGATAATTTAGATTTTCAGACACTGTGGAATAACTTTATATACGTATTTAATTTTTTCAATGAGAAGATGATGCTGGAGTTGGCTCCCAAAACAAGTGAAATGGGTATTTATGAAAGGATCATACAACCTAAAGGTACACATATCTATAATAAAACGCATTCATTTAGTTTTAAAGAGATGTTGTCAAATGCTGAATTATATAGTTACTATAATGTTTTAAATATCTACAATATAAGATTAGAAGACATGATTGAATGGTTTTTTCATGTATATATTAAAAAAGAATTCCATATAGAAGATTTTATTGTTAAGATGCCTTCAAGAGATGCTTCTTACTTCGAAAAATGTAGAACAATTTTACCTGAGATAGATAGGATATTTAAACAATATAATGTATTAGTTGAGGATGGCATAATTGACCAAGAATTAGTTCAGATATCTTCATCTAGTGTTAAGATTAAAGATGTTAAGTCATTCAATGAGAACAAATACGTCTATTCTTCTAGTGATTGGTACAAAACAGCCTCATTTCTCTTGTTTTCTGATCAAAGTCACATATTTTACTTACCATCAAGGAATAAGCAATATAACAACTTCTTTGAATTAGTTTTTTATGAGAAGTTGACTAGAGATGATTTTGATGAATTTCAATTGAGAGACATGCAATGGTTGTTTGATAATAATATAATTTATATATCTGAAGAGAAATTTTTAGATTTTAGAAACAAAACAGAAATTTATATTCTTAAAGAACTATATTATAATGGAGCCTTAAATTACTGGCACTATTCTAGGGATGTAAGAAAAGTAATTGATAAACTTGTAGACTATCAGTTTGTAATATTTGAGAGTAGCCTGTTTACGAGAAATGAACAAGATTATATTGATTTTCATCTTAATAGATCAAAATTTACTAATGGATATGATATAAGAAATAAATATTTACATGGAACAAATTCTAATGATGAAAATAAGTATATGATTGATTATTACTTAATATTGAAGATTATTGTTATTATTGTCATTAAAATTAATGATGATTTGTGTATTAAAGATGATGTCAAAAAGCGTCGTATTTCTTATTCTAGCTAAACATTCCTGAATACGCATTAATATAAATAAAGACAGCTATATTTAGTCATGCCTAAAGTAGTAAGTATATATAATACAAACATCAATATATCCAATGCATAAACTAGACGTTGTAGCTTGACCAAATTTAAATATATTACTGGACTTGACAATTTTTTTTTGTATATCTTCTAATGTTATTTATTTATTATTAACAACAACATAATTACGTATCTATCAATTAGTTCGTGTTTATCAAGAATCTTAATGACTAAATAATAGTTATTATTCGGAAGGAGAAAAAAGATGATAAATATTCTAGAAAAATATTGCTTAAACAATTCTGAAAACGGTTTACTCTTATTAAGTATGCCAACAGGTTTTGGAAAAACATATAATGTAATTAATTTTATCTATGATAATTACGAAAAGTTTTCATCACAAAACAGAAAAATATTTTTTATAACTAATCTCAAGAAAAATTTACCATATAGTGACATGAAAAAGAAGTTTGAAGTTAATAATAGAATAGAAGATTTTAAGAGGCATGTTCTGTTTATAGACTCAAATTCAGAAGGAGTTATTAATAACCTCTTATGCGTATGTAATGAAATTCCTAATAAATTAAGAGACAAGAATTACAGAGATCTTTATGAGTACGTGAAATTGGCGCAAGATAAAAGTACAAATAAAATGCTTATGAAGAATATAAAGAATCAAATTCGTCAGACATTTGAACCGAGATTTAGGCAAAGTATAGTTAAATATATCAAAAATGAATTTGAGTCAAAGAGGCAAAGTTTGATTGCAATAAATAATAGGAAAAAATATTCTTGGATTAAGAAATTATACCCAGCAGTTAATACAGAGAATAGAACTGTCTTATTTTTAAGTATAGATAAATTCATTAGAAAGAATACAACTCTAGTAGAGAACTCATATTATTTTACAGAGAAACTAGCTAAAAATGCACTAATATTCATTGATGAATTTGATGCCTCAAAAGAAAGAGTTTTAAATAATATTATTGAATCAGGAATGAGCCATAGAATAGACATGGTTGACCTCTTTCTTAAAATACATAATAATTTGACAAACATACAATGCCCTGAATGGTTATTAAGAGTATCTGATGTTACGTCAATAAAAATCAGTGAAGGCCAATGGAAGTCCCCCCATGACATAATTAATAGTATTTTGGAGAAAGCTAGAAATATTTTTACAAAATATAATCTTCAGTATTCATGTAAATCCAAAAGGGATAATTTTGATAATCAAAGAACGTTTCTTTTCCATGACTATCAATATCATAATGTCTTAGATTCATATAATAAAAGCATAAAACTAAAACAAGATTTAGTAGAAAAAGTTAATTGGATTATAAAAGACGAAATAAGTAATAGAGATCATCATATTAATATTTGGACACTATTATCTGATATAGGTGGCTTCTTAACATATTTTCAGTATGGAATTGTATATATATCTAAAAATCATTATCAGTTAAAGCAAGAAGAAATTAGTGATTCTATACCATATTCAATTGAGTCATCAATAAGAACTGTTTTAAATCAAATAGGATTAGATAAAACATATGTTGATTTTCTAGCTAAGAATATTATGGAGCAGAATCTTCCATTCCAAACTAGAGTTAAGGAGCAGACAATACTTCAAAGAGGGTTTTATGAAGAGGGTTTTAGATATCATGATATTGTTGATAGCGAAGATCATGACTCTTTATCTAGAGTATACATGTATAACTTTATACTCACTCCAGAAATGTTTTTAGCAAATCTATGTAAAAATGCAAAAGTAATTGGTATGTCAGCTACAGCAACACTCCCTACTAACATAGGAAATTATGATTTAGATTTTCTGCATTATTTGTTAGGGGATAAATATATAACACTAGAAGAAAATGAAATACAGAATCTAAGAATGCAATATAAGAAAAGTACTTTAGGGTATAACAATGTAGATATAAAGACAAGCTTTATTGGCTTTGATAATTCTACTGCATTAGAACATCTTGAGAGCTTAGTTGGTGATAAAGAAGCTGCCCAAGCATTAAAAAACATAGTAGTAGGTGAAAATGTTGATGAATACTCAGATTATATTTTTTATAGATATGTTCGTATTTTAACTGTTTGGGATTATTTTTTAGATAACCAAGATATTCATGCTTTCTTATGCTTATTTAATAAACATCCAAAAAATAGAGACTCAAAATTTGATTTGAATATTATACTTGAATATGCTAGCTACATTGCAGAAAATAAGGGTTATAAAGAGTTAGAAGTTGATGATATTATATGTACACTAAGTGGGTCTGATTTTGAAGAGGCAAAGAAAAATATTCTTAAGCATTTGAGTGAAGGAAATAAAAAACTTGTAATATCTACATACCAAACATTAGGAGCAGGTCAAAATTTACAGTTTAAAATACCTGAAGGAGTAACCCCAATAAAGATAAATAACTTTAGCTCTAGGGGAGAGATGGATTTCAATGCAATATACTTAGATAAACCTACAAATCTATTAGTAAATATTAAGAATCTAGAGAATAAAGAAAAAGATTTTATAAAGTATTTATTTCAACTTGAATTCCTATTAGAAAATGGAGCCATGTCACCAAGTATATTTAATGAAAAGCTAAATCAAGCTTTTCACAGTTATATCGGAAGAACTGACTACAAATATAATAACAATGATAAGACAAACTTATACAAGTCAAGAGCTTTCATTTTATTTATTAACAAAGTAATTATACAAGCTTTAGGGAGAATATGTAGAACAAATATGAAATCTCCTAAAATTCATATTATTGCTGATAATACAATACAGGAATACATTAACAAGATTAACCTCCCTAAAAGCATGATATCAGTTATGGAATATGAGGCATTAAAATCAATATTGATTGATGATAACAAGAAAGAACAGAATATTGATGAACTCCAATACGAGGGAGCTCGTCGGAGTAATAGATGTGCAGTATATATTCATAATCAATTAAGCAAGACTTGGAACAATGATAGTAGACAGCAATGGATTGATATGAGGCTACAGGTATTAAAACAACCGTTTATAGAAAGAGAAAATGAGAATGAAGGTAAGTGGAAACAGTTGTACGTTGAGTTACCTAGTTCTACTTCTACTTATTGGTATTCACAAACCTATGATTATAGAAATTCTAAAATTTACTTTGGATATCGGACTGGATATCAGGAAGTTAGCCAGAGATCTTCAAGGCTTACTGAGCTTATGGAGGTAGAAGAGTTAAAAGAACACTTTGTAGAAAATAGTTTTGCTACTTGTTTTTCCCCTTCAAAATTTCTCTTAACGCCACCTATGTTTAATAATATCTATAAAGGGGCACTTGGTGAGGTGTGTGGTAAATACATAATAGAAAAGTATACTCAAATAATGCTAAAAGAATTGTCACTAGATCAATTTGAGATGTTTGATTATAAAGTAAACGATGATATTTATATTGATTTTAAGTTATGGAAAGACAATTATAGAACTAAACCTGATAAATTTATTCCTAATATCATTAAAAAGAAAGATACATGTAATGCAAGAAAAGTGCTTATTATTAACATGTTAGGATCACCAAATGCTACTTTTAGACCAATGTATTCAGAAAAAAGATCAATTATTGAAGTTCCATTTTTAATCCAGAATAAAGAGGTTAATCACTTAGCTATTGATTTTATTTTTAAGGAGCTACAACAATGACAATAAGAACAAGTAAGATTATTTATAACTTTAATATAGAGCAAATTGAAAATGACTTTCACTTTTTAAGATTTGAAAGATGTCATAATGGAAAATGGTATAGAGCATATCAGCTAGACAAATTGCTAGGTGATGAGTATCAAGCAGAAGCAGTTTTATATAAGTATGGAAAATATGCATATGCTATGTTTAAAAAGTCATTAGATATATATGAAATCTTAAAGCATATTAGAACTAAAGGTGATTTTGAGAATGATATTGTTCAGAAAGTTGTTCCTAGAGTATCATATGTAAATGAAACTAAGGACTGTATATGTGGACTATGGCTTGCTCAAATACTAATTAACTCACTTGGATCGTCTAAGTCAAAATATAGGCAATTTCATTATTCAAACCTTACCGGTGCATTAATTAAGACACCAGTTGTAAGAGGGGATACAATTGATGCTATAAGGTTTAGTCTTGATAAAGGTGATATTCTTAATATTAGAGTAGAACGTTATCGAAAGTTGATATCAATTGCAGATAAATATAAATATGCAAAAAAACCAAAATACTACATACATAATGGCACTAGCTCATTTAGCAGATATTTAGGTAATAATAAAAACTTAGATTTGAAAAAAGCATATGTTAAAGCTGAAATAGAGGGCACTAAAGCTACTAAGACTTTTATTGATTTTTCTTCATTAAGAAGATTTGAAAAAAGTCGTATATATATGTTCCAAGAGTTTAAAAATCTAGTTATCCAACACTTATCAAAGTATTTAACAGTTGAGTTTAATCATTTAAAGACTTTAGACACATATAAATTAACTAATACAATAATTAAGAAACCAAAACATTTTAAAGAAAAACTAATAGGAAAAAATATTAGAATTGTTGATAAGGTTGATAGTGTAGAATCTAAAAGATTTATAATGGCAATTAAAGAAACATTAAAGGAACATTACATATCAGATAATGCCTTAATAACAGAAGGTAAGAGAGAGAAAAGTGATGCGTTTAATATAGTAATTATTCATGATATAGAGTATTATAAGAAAAATAATCTATCTGATAAATATAAGGCTTCAGATGCAAAGTATATTAGCCAACATTTAGTTATTGAAAATTATTATGATATAACACCTAAAGATATTAATCCCATAGTTAAGACCATACTAAAAGAGCTACTGATTAAAGAAGATATTATTAGCAAAAAAGTAACTTTATTTAATTGGGATTTACTAGATTCTAAGAAAAGATGGGTGTTCGGCACCATAGATGAAGCTAAGCGACTCTCTCATTTTATGACAATAAAACCTAATGGAGAATTCGATATTGATTGTGTAGATGGGAACAATTTTTTTGAGGTGTCGGAGTATCAAAGCTATTTGGATATAATAAAGCAGACTAAAGATAATATTGAATCATATGCGAAGTTTGAAGGCATAGTAGTATCTGAAGATGGCGATATAAACTTAATATTTAATACTAATGAAATTTCATTACCTGCTATAGAAGAAATAAAAAAACTATTAATAGAAGTAGAAAAAGATCTCCCTGAAAATATTTGTCACTACTCTGATTTAGTAGAGATAATTAAAGAGTGTTTTGGAACTAATATAGATGATTATAGCTATAGGGTCAGTAATCTTTTAAATAATATCAATACTCTAGATAATAAAAGTTTAGATAAGTATAAATTAAGAAAACTCATTAAAGATCATCTTTCATTAAATAGCAATGATGCAAGAAAACTAAGACAACATTTACTAGAAAACTATTATGTAAGGTTAAACTTCCCTAAAGATAATAAAAGTTTACAAGCTCTATTTAAGTCGTCACTAGACATAAATTTTTATACTCAGTCTGAGTCTGAAGCATATTATTTTGTTGGCTGCAGTAAAGAAATGATAAATAAAAAGATTGATAGAGCTACTAGAATAAGAAAAGTTATAGCTGTTAGCAATTCTAAGCTTATTTTCTCGCAAATTCTGCAGACAATGAATGTAGATTTTGTGAGGACAGGTCAGAGTACAGTATTGCCATTTCCATTTAAATATTTGCGAGAATTTATTGGTGTGCAAAAATGATTAAAGTTAGGTATAAACATTACTATTTGCATTAGGAAAATATTTAAAATCAAATGTAATGAGGAGGTTAATTAATAATGATCGTGAAAACATGGAACAATGGTAGATTTAATACTAGTGGGGCCGGTTATGGTATCAGAATTCCAAAAGAAAGCAGAGAGAAGCACTTTAATAAAACATGGGAGTATGTCACACTAAAAATTGCAGATAAAAGTATTGATATTAAATTAAGAGCTACATTTTGGACAACGTGTTCTGAACTAAGAAGTAAAGTAATTGGTCAATTCTTAATTAAGAATAATGTGGGTACTTGGGGAAAAGGGCACCCTCACGAATTGCACTTAGAAATATTTGAAGATAATATATTTGTTCTTAGAAAGCTTGACACTTATAAAAGTACTAAATAATCTTAACAGCAATCACTATAAGCATATTTTGGATATACTGAGTGACGCAGATGAATTCATCCTTGCAAGTTACATTTAATGCTCATAAGCTGTAATTAAATATTTTAAACATGAAAGGTGGAATTGCTCATGTCTGATATAAATAGATGGTTGAATTCAGTGGGAAAGAAAATCTTTGTAGATTATTATTATAATTTTAAACAGATAAACTTAGATAAGAATACTTTTGCACAAAGATTATTAGAAGAGAACCCAAATGCTACAAGAATAAGTGGGCAGCTCACCCGAATTAGTTGTGCACAAAGGATATTTAGAAATAATCTGCAGATTGAAGCACTTTTATTAATTATTGACTCAAATAGATTAAGTAATGCAACTATAAATAAGGCAAGAGCAATCTTGGAAAAAGAGAGCTTGGGTAAAGAAGGAGATATAAATGAGAGACTATCAAGCGAGAGGGTACATTCTAGAATCAGTTGTTTGGAAAATCCTAAGTAAATTTGGATATATAGAGGTAGCATCTGGAAATATTAGAGGGAGGGGCGCTGAGCATCAAATAGATGCATATGGACTTCTTAGTTTTCCAACGGCATTTATTTATCGAATAAGACTAATCTGTGAATGCAAATATTATAAAAGAAAAATTCAATTGCATAATATCAGAAATTTTGTAGGGGTGGTAAAGGACATATCAGAAAACTACTTTACTATAGCTCACCATAATGCAAATAGCTTAGATAGATATAATGATGCAGGGTGCTTCTTTAGTGCTTCTGAGTACACTATTGATGCTCAAGAATATGCATGGGCTCAAAACATATTTTTAGTTAGTTTCTATAGGAATCCTTTTCTAGAGCCGATACTTGAGAGGATTTCACAATTTGCAGAATATGCAGTTAGCAGGAAATCCTATCTTGAAAATGCAACAAAACAATCTGTAGTTGATGATTTTTGGCAGTTCACAGAAGAAGAACGAGAGTCAAACAAGAGTCTATTAAAAGATTATCCTAGTGTTGCTATGGGAATTCTAGATGATAATTATCCAGTTGCTTTAGTAGGTGAAGATAACTGGTTAAATGATCTAGATGCTCTTGATAATAATTATAGTGAAATAGTAGAAGCAATAAAATCCCATAGGGTTGAGTATGAAACTGAAACAGCATTTCATCTTCATGTAAAAGCGAAATATATAGTATTTACTCTACCAAACGCTATAGCAAACAGAGTTATCAACCGTATAGATTTAGCTGAAAAAGGAAATGAAATTTTCACTATAGATATTCCATATATAAAAGAGTTTAAAAACGAAAAGATACGTAGATTCATCAAGATAAAGGTACATTTGCCTGATGATGAGAAATATAGCTACTTGAATAAGATTAGTAAATGTTACTTGACAGGTGAATTGAATGATTAGCAAAAAATATTTAGATAAACAATATGGTGTTTATGGCTCATTCTTTAAATTATTCATTATGAAAGATGTTTATATTCCTTGTCGTAATGTGCTTGAAATAGTAAAGAATGATTATAATGAGTATGATTATATGAACTATGCAAATTATGAGCCTGATATTATTGCAATTATGATGAATCCGGGATCTTCAAGTCCGAAATATAAGAGCTATCAGGAAAGTAGTTACAATAGCAATATTAAAGACATAGGATTGAATGACCTAACAGAGACAATACCAGATAATACTCAATATCAAATTATGAGGTTCATGTCAAAGTTTAATTTTCGGCATGCTAGAATTCTTAATATATCTGATGTAAGAGAACCAAAAAGTAGTGTATTTAAAAAAAAAGTCTCTAAAACAAAGTATAATAATATTTTATGCCACTCAATTTTTTCTGACTCAAGAGCTGAAGAACTTCAAGGATTGATGAGTGATAAATCATTATATTTATTGGCTTGGGGAGTTGATAGTAAGTTAAAAGCTTTAGCAAACCAGGCATATGATAAAGTTAAGCATATGAGGACTTTTGGGAAACTGAAAATAGATAATTTATATTACCATCCATTGCCTCAAGATTACAATAAGCAAAAAGAGTGGCTAAGAGATATTGAAGATATAATTGAAAAAACTGGCTATATTCAGTAAATTAAATGATTTGTTGCTAATAAAGACTACTCTACACTCCCCACGACGCCAGCGGAGCATACTTGCCCTTCGTGTCGGGAATTATGCAACCCGTAAAACATAAACAATTAAACACAAACGCTAAAAACAATAAATTAGCATTCTCAGCCTAACAAAAGTTTAGGCGGCCACCATAAAAACCTCAACAGAAATGGTGAGGTTTTTAGTTAGTGCGCCTGGCATGTTCACAATCTATAGGGTGAAAGTCCCGAGCGGTGAAGTTAGTATAGCCGTTAGCTGAAAACAAGGGTGTCCTTCGCGAGGAGGAATCTGAAGGAAGTTGGAGGCAAATTTCTGGTCTGAGGAACACGAATCACATGAGGCTAATGCAAACTGGATGAGTTTGCTAATCAAAACAAAATCCGTACTAACCGAAGGGTGTGTTAGTAAATGTGGCAGATATATGGAAAGAAAGAGTGTGGACTTACCCAGGGAGGTCTCGCATCCTAAACCAAACGCTACTCAGTGATGAGCAGAGGGGATGAGAGAAGTCAGCAGAAGTCATAGTACTGAAATTATTTTTTTTTCAGGAAGGGCTGAACAATAACAGTTTTGTAAACTATGAGACCTAAGAGTACGAAAAAAAAAAAACTAGACAACCTCGAAAGAGGGCTTATCTCAGGAGGATAAAGTGGAACTTAAAAGTAATGAGAGAGCAGTTAGTGCTCAAGGGATTCAACAAGAGCAAAAGCAAAACACAAATCAACTGATGGAAGAAGTGGTATCGTATCCGAATATGATGAAAGCTTATGGTCATGTTAAAAGTAATAATGGAAGCCATGGGGTAGACGGTATGAAAGTTTCTGAGTTCTCAGAATGGTATCTCAGGAACTTAGAAAACCTCACCCAAGAGCTGCTAGAAGTGACGTACAAGCCTAGTCCAGTAAGAAGAGTGGAAATACCAAAAGACAATGGTAAGACTAGAAAACTAGGAATACCAACGGTCATAGACCGAGTAATTCAACAAGCCATTAATCAAGTGCTATCGCCAATATTTGAGGAGAAATTCTCAGAATACAGCTATGGATTTAGACCAGAGCGTAGTGCCCATGATGCACTTCAACAATGCAAACGGTATATAGAAGCAGGTTACACGTGGATAGTAGATATAGACTTAGCATCATACTTTGACACAGTCAATCATAACAAACTTATGCATCAAATGTACCTAGAGATAGAAGATAGCAGAGTTTTAAGACTCATCAGGAAATATCTTCTATCAGGAGTTGTAATAGATGGTAAATATGAAAAGACTCGACAAGGGGTTCCACAAGGAGGTCCATTATCGCCATTGCTTAGCAATATAATGCTAGACAAGTTAGATAAGGAACTAGAGAAAAGAGGGCATAAGTTCGTTAGATACGCTGATGACTGTTCAATCTATGTAAAAAGTAGAAAAGCAGTCAGAGCGTACCTTAACGAATGTAGCCAAATTTCTTGAAAAGGAATTAAAGCTTGTCGTCAATCGAGATAAAAGCAAAATTAGTCGACCCTGAAAGACCAAATTTCTAGGGTACTCCTTTTACATATCTGCTAATGGTGTGCAATTTAGAGTGCACCAGAAAAGCAAGAAGAAACTCAAAGAGAAAATCAAGGCACTGTTAACAAGTCGAAAAGTACAAAACATCAAAACTTTGTATATCAGACTGAAAAGAATGTGCCAAGGTTGGATTAATTATTTCATACTTGCAAATATGAAGCAATTCTTAATGGAGCTAGACCAATGGATAAGGCGAAGAATAAGAATGATATATTGGCGGAGATGGAAAAGGATAAGGACTAAAATTCGGAACTTAACAAAACTAGGGTGTCCTCCTCAGAAAGCATACGAGTATGGAAATACTAGAAAGGGAGCATGGCGGACAGCTAAAAGTCCCATACTCCATAAAACGATAACAAATAAGAGACTAGCAAAAGCTGGTCTCTTATCACTGCATTCTTACTACATTAGTAGGCTTGGTTATTGAACCGCCGTGATACGGATCCGTACGTCCGGTGGTGTGAGAGGTCGGCTAATCAACTAATGATTAGCCTCCTACTCGATTATGAACCGTAACCGGTTCGTGATATCCTCTAAGGGGGTGATATGCACTTGTATAATAAAAGAGTGGTTAAGCTATTAGAAATATAGCGTATAATCAAAGTAACAGATGCTGTGGATTATTGTGTGCTATAGCTTAGACTATTTCGCGAAGACCATAACTACAGCTTTATTTTACAACTATTAATTAGTTAGATAACGCATAGACGCTCTATCTCTAGCAAGGATATAGAACATAAGGCTGATGGAATAACAGCATTAATGAAAGGACAAGGTCAATGAATGATCTATGTAGGAATTGATGTAGCGAGTACAAAACATGACTGTTTTATTGTTAACTCTGAGGGTGAAGCAATAAAAGAAGTATTTACAATAGCCAATAATAAAGCAAGGTTTGAAAAACTATTATCCAAGATACCAAAGGTAAATAAGAGCAAGATAAAAATTGGACTTGAGTCTACAGGGCACTATAGCAATAATACGTAACTACCTGTATCTTTAACTTAGTAGTACTAAATCCACTCAGCACTAACCTATATCGAAAAGCTCAGACCCTTCGCAAAACAAAAACAGATAAGATAGACGCAAAAATGATTGCCAAAACACTGAAGACCACAAGCCCTACACCCCAATATCATACCATATAAACGAGATTAAATCTCTAACAAGAATAAGAACTCGCTGGGTAAAAATATGCAGTTCTCATAAAATATCTATACAAGAATCCTAAGATGTACCTTTCCAGAACTAAAGCGAAATCGTTTTAGAGGAGGATTCATCATAATTAAATAGAATTATATGGGAAAGTGTTGAATTATGGAGTTCTCACTATGTATTGACTATTATCAAACAGGTACTTTAAGTGGTATTCTATTTTCATCCTTATCAAGATATTATTCTACACTTATAATGAACAAAGGAGAGATTAAAATGCTAAAAAACTTGAGTCCTACTTGGGATCTTGATGTTTATTTCGCTGGTGGTAGTGAATCAACCGAATTTACCAATTACATAAAGAAGCTAGAGAAGCAAATGAAAGATTTTCAAGAAAAAATGAAAACAATTGAAACAGCAAGTGGTTGCCCCGATTCATGGAAGTTTATTTTGACTGAGATTCAGGAAATTGATAAAAAGATTCAACATGCAAAATCATTTGTTAGTTGTTTAGTAGCTCAGAATGTGCAAGATAAAAAAGCAATGCAATTAAGAGGTATAATAAACTCATTAATTGGTGTTAATTCATCTTTAGAGAATAACATGCAGAAGCGTTTACTTGAGCTAACTGATAAAAAATTTAATAATTTACTACAAAATAAGTATTTTGCACCACTGAAATTTAACTTAAACGAAATTAGAGAGAGAGCAAGTAAAAAACTAACTGCTGATAAAGAGAATATTATAAATGACTTATCTGTTGACGGTTTACATGCTTGGGGAACACTCTATAGTAATGTTACTGGCAAGTTAAAAATTCCTGTAGAGGTTGATGGAGAAGTTAAAAAGCTGTCAGTTGGACAAGCCTCAGCTATGATGAGAAGCCCTAACAGAATAGTAAGGGAAAAGGTCTTTGAGAGTTGGAGTAAATCATGGAGTGGGGTAGCTGATAGCTGCGCTTTAGCAATTAATAGTATTGCAGGCTTTAGATTAAATGTCTGTAAACAACGTGGTTGTGCAGATTTTATGAGTGAAACACTAGAACTTAATAGGATAAATCGCAAAATACTTGAAACAATGTGGTCAGTAATAAGCATAAATAGAGGTCGTTTAGTTAAATACCTTAAGCGTAAAAAAGAGATTTTAGGGGTTAACAAGCTCAGCTGGCATGACTATCCCGCTCCTTTAGGCACTAGTCAAAATACTTACAACTTAGAAAATAGGGCTAACTTTCTTGTTAAACATATCTCTAACTTCAGCCCTACTATGGGCAAATTAGTTACTAGAGCTTTTGAAGAACGTTGGGTTGAAACTGAGAACAGAGATAATAAACGTGCTGGAGCATTTTGTGCACGATCTCCATTAGCAAAACAAACAAGAGTTTTTCTGACTTACACAAGTAAATGGAATATTATTACGCTAGCCCATGAATTAGGGCATGCTTACCATCAATCCGTTATATATGATTTGCCCCCATTAGCTCAGCGTTATTCCCAGAGTGTCAGTGAAACTGCTTCAACCTTTTTTGAATTCGTTGTTACAGATGCTTTATTTAAAGCCGCACCTACAAAAGAGGAAAAAATTGATATATTAAACTTTGATCTTCAACGTGCAGTACGTAAACTAATGAATACCCATGCACGTTATCTATTTGAAACAAGTTTTTATGAAAAAAGAAAATCTGGCTTTGTAAGTACTAATGAGCTCAATGAACTAATGTTAAAGGCTCAAAAAGAGGCATTTAATGATTCACTAGATGAGTACCATCCATACTTCTGGGCATCATTACTACATTTTTATTTAACAAGAGTACCGTTTTATCACTTCCCTTATACTTTTGGGTTTTTATTTAGCGCTGGTATATATGCTCAATCTAAGGCGCAAGGAGATGAGTTTGAGCAAAATTATATTAATCTTTTACGTGATACGGGCAGAATGAGAGTTGAAGACTTAGCTATGAAGTATTTGGGTGTAGACTTAGAAGAAGAGAAGTTTTGGAAAGATGCTATTGATATTGTTTTGAGTGGCATAGATGAGTTTATGGAACTAACCAAGTAAATGAGCCATCCAAAAGATAATATAAAGAACATAATATTGTGCTGCATAAATGTAAAAATTTCAAGTGCAGTTTTAAGATGAGGAGAAGGGAGTAACTAATACTGGTGCCTTAGTAGGTTGCGTTGGTTCTGTGAGGTGTGCTTAGTCTTAATCTACTCACGTAATATTGAGAGAGAATTTAAGAAACATTTGGGAGAGTTACTATAAACCGTTGAAGTAATGTTCTTAGAAAATCGCAATGATAATAAGGAAAATAGAGTCATAATTAAAAACTCTACTACTGAAATATTGACTGTATATGTATTAAATACAGATTCTTTTGAGGAGCAATCTACATATGAGTAAATCCATACCGCGGGTATCAAACTAGTACTACCGAAAGCCATGTAGCAAGATTGAGCTTCGTACTAAGCTTAACCACCACTCTATCAGAGAAAACTTGTTTTTTGTGCCAGGAAATATGCAATACGTAAAACATAAATCTAAATTAAACGCTAAAAATAATAGATTAGCATACGCTGTCTATATAAAAAACCTTAATCAGTCAATTAATTGGTTGAGGTTTTTTAATGAAGTTTGCCTGCGACAAGTGAAGTGTACTACCCACATGAAGGCGCTATCGCTATGATGCTAGAATTTAAATCTAAACACGAAAATCCTTAAAGTAGATATAATTAGAAAATCAGATAAGGAGAAAGAGAAGATGGGTAAAGTTTTATTCGTAGTAAGCCACTCTTTAGGATAATGCATGCATAGAATCCTTTCATGCTTATTAAAAGAGAGTGGCATAGTTTGTTATTAAGCATATTAACCATGCTCACTAATTAGTTTTTGAATATATAGAATGCATCTATAATACTACTAAAATTCATAGTCATTGCAATATGAAGGCACCACATGAAGAACAATATTGTTACCTAATTTTAAGGATTTTTGGCTGAGTTGTACTTTTTCTTAACCTAGGACAATACTTCTGCGTCCCTGTGTTATAGTTAGCAGTGCCCATATCGGTTCTTCTTTCTATAAGTGCTTTCTTAAATTACATCTTATCACAGAAGACTTCGCTATGGACTTTATGTTAGATCAACTTCATTTTACTATTGAACGTTTATTTATAATAGAAAAAATTTTCATCATTGTTGATAATTGTGTAAAGGAGTTGTTTTATGAAACGTATTTTTAAAGCATATAGTGAATTGCTACGCATCCTGTATTCTGAAAGCCCTTTTGTAGTTATATCAATTTTTGGGTCAGCAATTATAACTGGTGTTGTCACACCAATTTCTGTTTGGGTGAACAGTCAAATTTTAAATCTTGGTTTAGCTGTGGCATCAGGTAATTTGGAATTTGTTAGTTATGTTCCATATTTAATATTATTTGTTGTTTTAGCCCTGTTGCCGGTCGTAGTCGGTGATTTATTTAATTCATCGTATATAAGACCACGTTGCGAGCTTATCATACGAACAGCATATAAAGGCAAAATGCTACAAAAGTTAAAAAAACTGCGCTACGAGCATTTAGAAAACGAAGCTTCAATGAAAATAATCGACAATGTCTACAGAAAAGATAATGGTGCTGAAGAAGCTGCCAGTAATATGTCCCGAATTTATCTAAGAAATCTTATTTCATCAACAATAGCATCAATCGGTATATTGTATATCATTGCTTCTATAAAATGGTGGTTGCTTTTAACCATACTTTTACCCTTTGCATTGGATACCTATATCTCTTTAAAATTCTCTCAAAACATTTACTCTGAGATGAAAAAATTCTGGAAAAAAGACCGTCAATACGGAATTCTCGGGAAGATGCTCATGTCACGGGGATTTATTAGGGAAAACATTCTGCTCGGAGCTTCCAGGTTTTTAATTGATACCTACCGAAAAAGATTTGCCTTACGGAACCGAGAATATGAACATTATTTTATCAAACATATGCGCCAAAAACTCTTAGGAAAAATTATCATAAGTATTGCCCAGATTGTAAATGCTGCGATTTTACTAAGGCTGTATTTAAACGGCAGCTTGAGTATCGGCATTATGATTTCTCTTACTCTTGTAATATTTTCTGGCTTATTCAACGCTTTAAAAGGAGTCACTGATTTTTTCCAATCAAGTGGATTGCATATAATTACTTTTGAATTCTATGAAAAATATTTTGCATTGTCTGAAGATGAATATGGTGACGATAATGATTTTCCGGCCAAAATGACCATTGAGTTTGATGACGTACATTTTACATATCCGGGTACTGAGAAAAAAGTTTTAAACGGGCTTAGTTTTAAAATCAATCATGGTGAAAAGGTTTCCATCGTTGGGGAAAATGGCGAAGGCAAGACCACAATGATAAAATTATTACTCGGTTTATTCCAGCCAGATAGTGGAAAAATACGTATTGGCGGCAAACCGCTTAACAACTACTCTCAAAATGTACGAAGGCGGTTGTTTGGTCCGATATTTCAAGATTTTATAAAATACAGTATGACAATTGGTGAAAATGTTGGGATGGGCGATATAGCAAATATTGATGATAACGAGGCGATAATTACCGCTATGCGTAAAGCCAAGGTTGATACTTTTGCAAAAGCTCTTGCAGATGGAACTGACACTCTGCTCGGACGTGATTTTGAGGGGGGCGTTGACCTGTCAGGCGGTCAATGGCAGCGCATCGCCATAGCACGGGCATTTATGGGTAATAAGCCTATTCTGATACTTGATGAACCCACAAGCCAGCTTGACCCAATGGCAGAGAGCCGAATTTATTCTGAATTTGCTGAAATGTCGAAGGATAGAACAGCGATTTTTATTACACATCGGCTTGCCTCGACTGTGATAACCGATCATATCTTTGTTATTGCGAACGGGCGGGTAGCTTTAAGCGGCTCACATGATGAACTTATGAAACAAGGCGGATTATATGCCGATATGTTCAATTCACAAAAACAATGGTATATAAAAAGTGAGGAGAAGGTCGAACATGCTTAATGATAAAACAAGAGGTATTGAACACGATGTACAATCCGAGCAAAAACCCAAAGCCAAACACCTTTTTAAGTTGTTCTTGTACGTATTTTCTACTACAAAAGCAATTAGTCTTATTTATCTTGGCTTATATATTGTCTTATCATTACTGCGTCCGGTATTAGCTTTTATGTGGGGTAGGTATATTCAAACAGCTAAAGGACTTACTCATGTAGACAATATTTTTCCTGCCATTTTATTGCTGCTGTCATATTTTATTATAAATTTTATTATAGGTTTAATTGATCGTTACGTTGGAGTATATGAAAGAATTGAAATGCTCAATATTGTACAAGCAAATCACCAAGCTGAGTTGTTAAGGTCAAAAATGTATGAAAAGTTTGCATCAATTTCGCCTGAGTATTATGAAATTCCAAAAATAAATGACAATATGACGCAAGTCTTTAATTTTGTTAGTAGCCAATGGAGAGGAATAAATACAACAGTTATGATGCAGGGTTATATCGTAATAGCAAAAGCCATTTCTATAGTAACTATTGCAGCATCGCTATATATATTCAATCCATTGCTCTGTTTAATTGTACTTGTCGCTCCGCTGCCAACACTATGGTCACTCACAATAGGGCAAAAGATACGATTTAAGTTCGTTAAAGATAATGTTAAGCTGAAACGAAGAGCAGAATATTTTCAAGGTGTAATGCTCTCATCTGCAGGGAAAGAACTCAAGGTTCTTGGCCTGCACGATTTTTTCTACAAAAAATGGAAAGATATAGCTGATGAATACACCCTTAAAGAAAAGAAGTTAATCCGAACCCAAGCTATTTTACAGATAATCAATTACTTTTTATTGAGTCTTGCAAATGTGGGTGGCTGTATTTTTGCAATTGTCTTGATGGCTATGGGCAGATTAACATTGGGCGCTTTAGGAGCGGTGCTTTCACTTGTATCTACTTTGGTAAACGATACAAAAGAATTACTAGTTGGGTTTGTTACGGTATATATGAAAAAAAATGAAGCCGCGCAGTTCTTTGATCTCATGGAATTACCGGAGCAAAAAAACGAGGGTGAGGACTTGGGCAAATTTAATGTGATAGAAGCAAAGCGACTGAAGTACCGTTATCCGCTGACCAAAAGATATGTTCTTGATGACATCAACTTGCGTATCCGCAAAGGTGAAAAAGTAGCTTTCGTTGGTGAGAATGGAATGGGCAAGACTACTTTTGTAAAATTGATTACCGGAACGCTCACACCATCAGACGGTGAACTGTTAATAAACGATGCCTTAATAGAGCAAATCAATCCAATCGTTTGGTATAACAACATTAGTGCTGTCGTGCAAGACCCTGCGCGATATATCACCTTTAGCATAGCCGATAATGTTTTTCTCGGAGATACAGTGAAGCCTCGGAATGAAGTTGATATCGACAAAGCTTTGTCTTTTTCAGGATTAAATGGTGTTGAAAGGAACAACCTGCTTGGTAAGGATATTGGCGGAACGGAACTATCCGGTGGACAGTGGCAAAAACTGTCGATTGCACGGGCAGCATATCGTAATAAGGATTTTATTATTTTGGATGAACCGACCAGCAATCTCGACCCATTAGCCGAAACGGATGTTTTTCAAAAGTATATTTCATTGGCAAAAGATAAAACGGTTATTTTTGTAACGCATAGGATAAGTGTAGCCTCATTAGCTGATCGGATCGTTGTTTTTGCTGATGGCAGAATTATTCAAGATGGAACTCATGAAGATTTAATAGCTCAAGGGGGAGAGTATTCACGATTATATAGGGAACAAGCAAAATGGTATAACAGGTAGAGGAAAATCGATAGTGAAAGCTTGTTTTCTCGCCCGTTTTTTTCTGTGGAGGTGGTATGGGGGTCATAATAAACAGAAATGTTGAGGTTTTTAGTTATATGAATTGTACCAGTTTATGATATTTCTCCATAGTCGAGTGATATGCACTTTGTGCGTGATATACGCTTACGCGTGTTGTGTTCATATAATATCATTTAACTACATGTAGTTAAATATCACTATGGCTTTGGCAATAATAGCACAGAGCGAAAGCTGTATAATTAAAACACTATTAAGTAAATAACAGACTCAGCCAGAAATGGTCGGTTTTTTTTAGTTTATATGGAAGTAGTCAAACCCAAGGTGTGACTGCAACTTTCTATATGGTAATACAGTCTATCTTTTAACGGTTGGTTATGATTATTAACTAGTAAGACAATGCTCAGAATATGTTCGTTGATTTTTTACGTTAATTAATTAACGCAAGAGGGGGAGAGACCATTTTTTCAATATTGCAGAGGGTTTTGAGAATGATCTAATTATTTATGTCACTTTTATAAAATTATTATTTCAAAGTATAGTATTTATAATTATATAATGATAAAATTGTAAATACAGGAAACTGTTTTCGTCTAGTTTATCTAGAAAAATTAATTTTAGTATAAAATAATTATACATTTTAGGAGGGTACAATGAGCTATTTTATTTCTACTGAAGTAAAAATTAATGATAACCCTTATTTACGAAAGCCTCAAAAATATGGTTATATAAGACTTAATAATCATTTTGTATCAGAAAAAAAAGATAAGCATGCGTTAATTGTACTTCCAACTGGTGTTGGTAAAACTGGTTTAATGGCTATAGCTCCATACAATATTTCTGAAAAGAAAGTACTCATAATTGCTCCCCAGACAACTATTAGGGATGGTTTAGAAAAATCGCTAGATCCAAGTAACCCTCATAATTTTTATTTAAAGTATAAAGTAATTGAAAATCCAAATGATTTACCTTCTTTAATAGTATATGACAGTAAAACTACTTTTGAAGAACTGTGTATAGCGGATATTGTAATCATAAACATTCAAAAACTGCAACAACGCCTTGATAATTCTTTAATTAATAGATTACCAAGAGATTTTTTCGATATGATAATAATTGATGAAGCTCACCATTCTCCAGCTAAAACATGGGTTGAAACGTGTAATTATTTTTTAGATGCAAAGGTGTTAAAAGTAACTGCTACACCTTTTAGGTCTGATGATTCTGAAATAGCTGGAGAACTAATATATAGATATACTCTAGGACAAGCTATGGAAGAAGGATATGTTAAACAGTTAAAAGACATAACATACGTACCAGATAAATTATATTTGACTATTGAAGAGGAAGGTCGACAATATACAGTTGATGAAATCTATCGGTTAGATTTGAAAGATTCAGAATGGATATCTAGATCTGTGGCATATAGTAATGATTGCTCAAGAAGTGTTGTAGAAGCTAGTATTAGCATGCTTCAAGAGAAGAGAGATAAATCAGATGTTCCTCATAAGATTATTGCTGTTGCATGTAGTATGAAACATGCTGAAGAAGTATGTGAAATATATAGAGAATATAATTTAAGAGCAAAAGTAATCCATAGTGACTTAAATAAGAATGTAAAAAATGAGATTTTAAGTGATTTAGAGAATCATAGAATTGATGTAATTGTAAATGTACATATGCTGTCTGAGGGCTTTGATCATAAGTATTTATCCATAGGTGCTATCTTTAGACCATTTAGAAGCTTGTTACCATATTCCCAGTTTGTTGGACGTCTACTTAGAGTTATCCCAGATGATGAAATTAGTGATAAAGATGATAATGTAGCATGCATTATATCTCACAATAATCTTTACTTACATAAGCTATGGGAATTATATCAAAAAGAAGTACAAGAAGCAGAAATTATTAAACACCTTAAAGAAATTGATGATTTAATTACTAATATAGATAACGAAGGAAATTCTATAAATCAAGGAAATGTGATTGACTTTGGTGAAGCAAAAGAAACTGGTTATGGTACATTAACAATTAGGGATTATTTTAATGACGATATCCAAGAGAATGTAAAGCAAAGGAATCAGTTATACGAAGAAGAAATCAAAAGGATTATGGAAGAAAATAAAACAGATCAAGAAACTGCTATCAAGATTTATAACATCCTTAATAAAAAAGATAAAAAAATACTTAGACCAGATTTACTTAGGAAATTCAATCATAGTACTTTAGATGATACAATAAGGTATAATTATGTTCCAAGTATTATATCAAGCCTTAATCTAAATCTTAAGGGTAGAGATATCCAAGGATGTAAATTATTTATCAAGAATTTTTCATGGATAGGTAGAGATCCAAAATTTGACAATTCTGCTATGTTAGCTATATACTTTAATCAACATCTAAAACAATATATTAATCGGTCAAGAGATAAATGGGTAATTAGTGATTTCGAACGTGCGTGGAATTATTTAGATGATTTAAAAGAATTTATTTTATTAACATTGAAACACTATAAAAAATAATAGATGTGTACTATAATATACTTGAGGTGAAAATATGAATTCATTAAATAAATTAATTGAACTTATGACATCTACACAAGTACATCCATATTGGTTAGTTGATAATATTAAAGTTGAAAATTATAAGTCTGTAAGTTTTTATAAGCATAATGATGGAATTAAGTGCATCATTGTATATGAAGAAAGTTATAAAGATATAGAGTTCCATTATGTTTTTGATTCAAACGATTGCCTTCTTTCTTTATACTCAATAGACGATAAAGAAACTAAATTATTGTTTGATAGGGATTATGAAATTAATATTGAAACTGGCAACTATATTATGGATATGATGGATAGTAACAAAGTATGTAAGAGAGCAATGTAAACTGGGTAAATCAAGTATATTATAAGTTAAAATAATATATTGTGTTATTTATACTGATACGGATAACTAGTATTAAATTGAAAGATCCTTCTCTTAGTAGGGTCTTTTGTTGTTTGATATGGTTGAAGGTTATAGATTATAGAGCTAACTGCATAAAGATTTTAAAGGTATTGGATAATTTTAAGACGCAAACGGAGTACACTTGTCATTAGTGTCGGGAGTTATGCACCCGTAAAACATAAACAATTAAGAGATCGTAAATGAGGGGAGTATGTTAGCTGAGTAAAATGATAACTTAATTAATAATACTTATACAAGAATTGAGTGACCTCTACTAGTTATTATTATATCTACGAAAATATACTAGAACTCATAATATACAATCTCAAAAAAAACTTTATTATGTATTGACATACATAATAAAGTTTGATAGTCTTATATCAAGAGCAGTTAATCTGCTTATTTTTAATAAAAATAATATTTAATTATGTGCATACATAGAAAGGATGGTTATATGTATAACATGTACGAGAGGTTATTGTATGAGATGGAAGATAAACTAAGAGGAATAGTTAGTAGTCATGATAGTAGGAATGTTATTTCAAGTATCCTATTAATAAAATGGTTCATGTTTTATGACGCAATTATTCTTGACGTAGGGAATAACTTTAAAAATAGTTTACTTTACGTAGTTAAGGATATTGAGCAAACCTATACTCATTTAAATGGAGTATTAACAACATTGTTAATAGAAAAAATTGGTTATAAAAAAGATAATTATAATGTGATTCGAGAAATATTTAATACACTAAATCATTATTATAGTCTATCTGCACAAGATGTTAAATACATGATAAATCATCTTCTTACTGAAATTGATTTAGATGATGATCTATTTGTTACTCCTGATTCAATTAAGGAAATAATGATTCAATTAGTAGAACCTGAAGAAGGACTAAAAGTGGCAGATTATTTCACAGGTATTGGTAGTATTTCTTTGAGATTAAAGCAAATATTTAGCAACTATGATATATGCTTATATGGAGAGGAAATTAATCGTGAAACATATTTAATATCTCAATTATTAATGACTGTTAATGAAATTCAAGGATACTGCTTTCACAATAAAGATGTATATGATTTTAGCAATGTTAAGAAACATCAATTTGATTTTGTCTTTATGGATGCCCCTTTCTCGTTTAACAAGCAATTATATCGAAACGAAGTACTTTCTTATGGAGTGCCAAAAAAACAGGCAATTGATTGGGCAAATTATCAATTAGCATTGTATACATTAAAAGATATGGGTAAAGCCGTTGTTACTACAACAACAGGTGCGCTATTCAGAACTAGAGATGAAATCATTCGTAAAGGAATTGTAAATGACGACAAAATTGAGGCTGTAATTCAATTACCAAATAGCTTATACTCAAACACTGCTATTGAAACAGCAATAATACTTTTTAATAACAATAAAAGAAGTAATAGAAAAAATACAATAATTTTTATTAATGCTTCAAAAGAGTTTCTACGAAAAAACAGAAGGCAAAATACCATACCTAAAGATGTTTTAACAAAAATAATAAGCTGTATTAAACTAGGCAATGAAATTGAAGGTTTTAGTACAATAATTGATACTTATAAAGTTTTAGAGAATAATTGTAATCTAATACCTAACTATTATATTAATTCAAAGATAATTGACAAAAGACTTAAAAATGGATTGACATTAAAAGAAGTAGCTAAAGTGTTACCTGGTGTTCAAATAAGCAGTAAAGATATGAAGACATTAAAGCAAGATCCAACTCATTATTATTTAAATGTTAAGAATATTCAAGATAATGACATTTTATATGACGATACTGAAAAAATAAGAGAAAAAAAAATAAATTGGTGTGGTAAATATGATATTAAAGCAGGAGATATTATCATTACAACACGTGGTACATTATTAAGAATGATTGTAGTTCCGGAAGATTATAAAAAATCATTTATTTCAGTTAACTTAACTATTATAAGGATAAATCCAGATAAGTATAATCCGTATGTACTAGTAAAATATCTTGAAAGTGACATTGGTAAGCTTGTTCTAGAGAACATCACATCAGGAACTACAATTAAAGTTATAAACGCCAAAAAGCTTGCTAATATATTAGTTCCTAATTATGATACTGTAACATTACAATCTTTAGGCGAGAGAATAAAGAGGAACGAAATGGAGCTTAAGCAGATGATAAAAAAAGCTAATCAAGAGTATCATGGAAATAATACTAAAATTATAAAAGCTTTGAATCTTCATAGGCTTTAAGGTATACATTTTACATTGTTAATATCAACCTCAATACAATACTTTTTCTAGTGAAGGGCATATTATTTTAAGAACAAGATATATGTTAACTAATAAGTATATTGATTCATATATAAGACTCTATAGCACAAAAGAAAAATGTTGAAAATTACACTGTCATGGTATAGTGAGAGCAAAAATAGTTATTAATCATATATGTGTATAACAGTTTTTATTATAATAGATGAAATTATATGGAAGGAAAGGAAATGGCTAAAAAAGATAGAAGAAAAACTATTAGAAACAAAAGAATCAAAGAAATTACAGATGAGTTAAATGAAATTGTTGATCAGGTACTTGAAATCACAGGATATAATAACAAGCTATCGTTAAACGCAAAGATAGGTGGTAAGCATGCAGATTTTTACGATGTTAGACATGAAGTTATTAAAACTCCAGAGCAATATATTTCATTATGGCTTGATGGGCTTATGCACTACCTAGATAACTGTTGTTCTAAAGAACAGAGTAATAACTATAAGCTATTAAAGTATATGCAAAATAATAAAGTTGTTATGAATTATGTAACATTATTTTTAGAACGGACCTTTTTACGGAAGTATGAACAGTTATCGAAAGTTAGACCTAGGCCAGAAGAGGCTACTATATGGATAGGACAGGAAAATGCAAATTATGGATTATTAGTGTCTCCTAGATTTAGAGATGGAGCATGGGAAAATGATGGTAGTGAAATAAGAAAATTCAAAGCAAACTATTTTACTATTGGCCATATACTTGAAACAGGGTTAGTAATACCTCAGGAAGATGATAAAATTACTTTTGATAATGTAGAGTATTATATGAATTTTTTCAAAAATGTTCTAGTAAGAAGTTCAGGGTCAAAATATGAAAAGAATATTGCAAAATTATACTGTGAACTTGTGGAAAATAGTGAAAATCCAAAAGATGTACCGTTGTTAATTCCAGAGTTTAGATATGGAGGTATTGAGAGAAGACACAGATATAGACTTGATTTTACTGTGATTAACCCTTATACATTAGATAAATATGGATTTGAGCTATCTCCTTGGTCATCACATGGATACTTGGGTGGAATTAAGGGAAAAACTCAAAAGCAAGTTAATGAAGAGGCAAAGAAAAATTTTGAAAAAGAAATGAGAAAACATAAGGACTACTATAGAAAATATGGAGTTTACTCTTTTATATATACAGATTCAGATTTAAAAGAAATTGAAATAGTGTTTAATGATATAAAAAAATACCTTGAACCTCCTAAGATGCATATACAGCTTAAACTACATACTTTAGATGAATTCTATAATTATAATTAAATCATGAAATCTTTATTATTTTTATTTTAAGAGTACAACTAACATACTATACTTATATATCAATATTTCTTAACATAATATCACTAAGAAGCGTACTATACGTAAAACACCAGACTTATCAATGTATTTTTTTAGAACTAAGTACTAAAAAAGCGGTTTTAAACATAGTTCCAAAACCGCTTTTTTACTGAATAATTAATTTTCAACAACTGATAAAAACTTATAACCATCTTCTTCTAAAAGTATTTCATAAACTTTAGTGTAAAGGAACTCAAATTTGTCAAAGGCATCATAAAGCTTAACGCTTTTAAATAGTGTATATTCTTTTGTATCATAAAACTCAATTTCAAGTGTTAGAATATTATCTTTAATATTTCGATTAATAATTTTACCTCTTATACCAGAGTCGTCAGGTAACATAAAATGAGCGGTATTAGATCTCTTAATTATTAAATCTTTTTTTGGATCATAATCAGCATAAGTAGCAGTGTCAAAGTTATATTCACAAAAATATCTATCAAGAACACGTTTTACTTCATGAAAAGGTACATTATAGTATCTATTATGATCAGTGTACCAATATTTTATATCATGGAATATCTTGATATCAGTACTTTCCCTTTCAGAAAATATCCTATATAACATATCATTGGAGAGCTCTAAAGGATTATTAAATAATAACTTACCATTAGTATGTATTTCTAGTAGTTCTAGACCCAAATATTTTAACAATTCTTTTTCTGTAAGAGAATTTATATAAGTAATTTGGTCATTTAAGCTATCTCCTTGCTTTTCTTTTTCGGTTACAGATAAGAACTTATACCCATTTTCTTCGATTAAAATTGTGTATGTCTTTATACCCCTATAGGGATAGGACATATCACAATAAAACTCTACTTCCAAAGTTAAAATATTATCTATAAGTTGCTTACTTAAGATATTACCTGTAAAATAACCACCCCAACCAGTTATGGTAGGGGTTATTATAGAGTTTGAATTTTTGTCATAGTTCTTAATTTCTTCTGGACTGAAATTATACTCTATTAGATAAGTGCTAAGTATTTTCTCTATATCACTAATTGGGATATGAAGATTATTATCATTATAATTATACCATGTTTGGCATAAATTACATTCAGGATCTATTGCATCCATTCTCTCAATAAAAAATCCATATAGAGTTTCTGTTGTTAAGTCTAAAGGTGTTTTAAAGAGAAAGTCAGCAAAAATATTACAAACATGTTCGGCATGAGCTATATGAAATTCTGTTAATAAATCCTCATTGCTCATTTCATTAATTCTTTCAAGAAAAGCTGGTAACTGGGTGTTTTTATCACAGGCAGAAAAACACCCAATAAAGACAACTATTAATAATAAGAAAATTATTTTTTTCATATGATATCCCCTTGTATAAAGTAATTATATTTAACTATGTACATTATATGGAATATTATAACATGCTTTTAAGGTAGGTTTTAAGATATTACTTATTTTATTATTTTGTATTTCACTTATCTAATAGAATATTTTTTAGTATCTTGTTTACATTATAAGAAAACATCTCTCTTTATATTATAGAGGCTGTGCACATATCAATGAAACTGATTAAGAAGATAATGTAATGTTTACTGTGAAAGTATAATGATTGATAATAAGTCTGGAAGGCTCTCAATAAGGGCTGGTTGTCTCGTTTAGGTACGAAACAACCAGCCCTTTTTTATACAGGTAGTAAAACTCTTTCTTTCAGTTTGTGAAAACTGCAAAACGACACTTTTTATTGCCTGTCTAGCGGAATCTCAGCGGTAGAAATAATTCTCACTGCGGTATCTGGACTTTCTTCCGTAGCTTGGCTGCAATACTTCTCCAATGCTTTTTTGTTGGTCTTTCCGTAGTGAATGCTAACGGGACCTTTAACACAGCCGCCTTTACAAGCCATGCCCTCAATGAAAGCCCGTTTAATCTTTCCTGCTTTTAGCAGTCTTAGAGTCTTATCAATTTCTGCAAAGCCATCACAAACAATAACTTGAAAAGGACTTATATCGTCACGGTCTTTTAGTTCGTTTTGGATTGCTCCCGCAACACCACCGGTGGCTGCAAATCTTCTGCCGAAATACGATGCATTATCGAGTGGGGAGGGCTCGAAGTCATCAATTTTATCTAGGTCGATCATTCCGCTGAGTTCTTCAAATGTTAATACATAATCAACGCAGCTGCCTTTCATCTCTTCCTTTTTAGCTACACAGGGCCCAAAAAACACAACTTTACTGTTTGGCTCAACTGATTTAATCAGCAAGGCAGACGCTATCATGGGAGAGACTGATTTTGAGATATACTTACTCAGCTCAGGGTATTTTTTATTAATGTAGCTTACAAAAGCTGGGCAACACGAGCTGGTCATGACGCCGTCTTCTTTTAGCACCTCTAGAAATTCACGTGTTTCATGCTGAATAATCATATCTGCACCCAGTGCCACCTCAACAACATCCTTGAAGCCGATGCTCTTTATGGCACTTACAACTTTGCCCACCTCTGTATATCCAAAGGAGTCGGCAAGAGCAGGTGCAACCATCGCAATAACGGGCGTATCAGGCTTTTTTAACTGTTCAATAACTTGAACAATTTGAGATTTATCCTGAGCTGCACCGAAGGGACAAATGTAGACACATGCTCCGCACTGAATACATTTTTTTTCATCTATTTGAGCCTGGTTGTTTGCAGTGACGGTGATAGCGCCAGTAGGGCACACCCTCATACACGGACGCAAAATATCCGCAATTGCGTCATACGGACAGGCAGCCTTGCACCTCCCGCATTCAATGCATTTTTCACTGTCAATCAGAGCTTTATTGTTGACAATGCTTATTGCACCAACTGGGCAGCTTTGCTGACATCTGTGGGATATGCATCCCCTGCATAAATCTGAAACGGCATATCGGTTCACCTGACATCCATCACAGGCACTGTCCAGAATATCAATTATGTTGCTGCTTTCATTTATGCCTGAGATGCTCGATTTAACCCGTTCATTGGTAACCGCTCTTTCATGATAAATACAGCATCTAAACCTGGGGTTGGGGCCTGGATCAATTACTTTTGATATATCTGCCTTCTTATCCTCCAATTCATCTGAAAATGCCAGTTTCGCAACTTCTGTATATACTTCGTTCTTAACCTTTTGAACGTGATTTTCAAATACTCTCATAATTTACCTCCGAAATATACTCGATGGTGATTTCTTTACCTAGACTTTTCAGTGCTGAAATCAATTGATTTACAACATTAATTTTCAAACTAAGAGTTTGAGGAAAGCCAAAGTGCTGATGGGCACCATTTACCGATTTTCCGAACCAGATTTTAATATTAGTGCTCTCCTCCAGAAACATTCGCAGCATTCTTGTTGCGCCGTCCTGAAGCTCGAAGTTGACCTGTCTATAATCTTCTTTAAACTTTTCGATCAGCTCCACACATTTTGACATGGTAACAATTCCTTCAGTAACCAGATTTACTCCCTTAATTCTTGCGGTAACGGGGATCTCGGGATTAATATATTCTAATTCTGTAATAAGCTTTTTATTGGTTTCTCTGGCGTATATTTGGGCTGCAGTACCGCCACATATCATTTTTTTACCGTTTAGATTGTTAAAATACTCCACAAACGGTTTGTCCAAATCTTTTACAACAGGCGGACCCGTAAAGATATGGAGATTCTGTGGATGACGGATTTTCACCGCCACAACCGTGGTATCGTCATCGGGCATGTCTTCATACAGCTCGTTACAAGCATTTAGCAATTTATTGCAAAGATGAAAAGATGCCAAAGCCTGCTGACCAATAAGGTACTTGCCGACATCTTCCCATTGCCAGCCAAAAGGCAGATATCTGCCGACTCCGGCATGTACAACACCGTCGCTGCACAAATACAGAACATCGCTGATTTCAAGCTTAAACCTACTTACAAAAACTTCTTTGTTATGAATTATAATAGATTCTTTTTCGGGCTTCATTATTTTGTAGTTACGGATGAAAAAGAAAGCTGGATTATCATATTCATAAATTTGGCAGTTAAGATCTTTGTCGATTTCCACAATACTAAATGTAGAATAGGCGATTTTCCGCACGCTGCAAACCGGCAAGGTGTGGATGATTGTATCAACAACTTCGTGGATGCTGGCATTACGTTTCAGCATAGTCAAAGCAATCTGGGATGTTAAGGTAGCTAAAATATTAGCTTTAACACCACTTCCTAGTCCGTCTGCGAGAACGATTATAGTGCGATCTTCGCCTTTGTATAGCTGTACTTTGTCGCCACATAGGTTCTCATTCTTTTTATTCAGATAATTATAGGAGACATCTATATAGTTCATTGATGACATCATACATTACTCCCTAATTATTAAATCGCGAAGCTCGTTGAGGCTCATTTTGGTTTCAGCGGTGGTCTCACCAAGCAAGCCAGCAATTTTTTGTACAACACGCATTTGTTTATAGATTACTTCACTGGTTTTTTCCAGTGTGTCTTGTTTCATACGTTCCAGTTCCATCTTATTCTTTTCATGGGAGGATATATCCGTAAAGAATACAATGGTTTGATTCTTAGTAGAATCATGAATTGTGTTTACCAAAAAGTACTTGTCTAATGCTTTTTCGTAAATTTTCTTTGATGAAATATTTTTGCCTTTACTAAACAAGGTGTCGATTTCATCACTGCTTACCATGAAATCAATGGGCAATCCAACAGAGCTAATGCCGTTGATTCGGTTAAACAGCAAATCAAATTTTGGGTTAGTTAGTTTTACAATGTTCTCAGCGTCTAGTACACAGATGCCATTAGGGCTGTTTTCGATTAGAAGCGAGTGTTCTTCCTCAGCAATCTCCCTTAGATACGGCATACAGTCTGTACAGTTTGAAGCTTCATTAAACACGGATATAGCTTTATTGACGCAGGTGTCATAGCCACATGCACCGCAGTTGAGTTGGTCTTTTTCTGAATACTTTCTCATTTTTCTAAGAATTGCGTTAAGCTCTTCTTCAGTGGGCATGTTTGTACGGATATCCCTACGGTGAAACACTCTAGTTAAATCCAAATCATTAATCATGATGTCCGTATTGATTTCGCGCTGACTCAATGTTTTTAAGTGTTTTTGCATTCTCAATTTTTTTACATAATGACTCTCCTCGGACACTGGCATCTCAGGTCCGTTGATGCAGCTACCTTCACAGATATTCAGTTCTATGCTTAATCCAGAAACCCGTTGCATGATAATGTCATCCAAAATTTTTTTGCAGTTTTCTATGCCATCTACATGAAGGTATTGATATTTTTCGTTTTCAACTACGCAACCTAGGGGAAAAGCCTTTCCAGTAAGGGAACCGTATCTATCACATGGTACCGGAGTCTGGCTCTGCAGATCGATGTTTTTTGCTTTCAGCCAATCATCCAGTTGGGCAAAGGTTAACACAGCATCTACATCTCCTGCACTCTCGTGTGCTTCTACAATTTTGGCAAGGCAAGGGCCTATGAACACAACGAAGCAGTCATCACCATAGCGCCGTTTTATATCTTTACCATGCGCTGTCATAGGTGAAACAACTTTTAGCATAGAATCGATTAAATTGGGGTAATGGCTCTCCACCAAATATGTTGCTGATGGGCAACAGGTGGTAATAACATTAGGAGTTGTGGATTTCTTGATTTCTTCACTGTACTTTTTATAGACAATTTCAGCTCCAATAGAAGTTTCCTCAACATAATCAAAGCCAATTTCTTTTAATGCAGCTACAATTTTATACGGTTTGTCAATATCAAAAGCTGAAACATATGAAGGTGCAAGAGACACTACCGTTTTTTTAGCTGATGCTATAGCAGATTTTACTACGCTGTACTGATCGACTACCTCCAAGGCATTCTGTGAACATTGTGAGTGGCATAATCCACATTTAATACACATATCATCGTCAATGATTCGCTCGTTATTATGAAATTTAATTGCCTTTGTAGGACAGACTCTTAAGCACTTAAAGCAGTTATCACACAGGTTTTTGTTAATTCTTATTAAGTTCATAGTAAGTTATCTCCGTATTGCGGTTAGCTTAATTTTTCCAAGAGAGATTGGAAAAACTGTTCGCAGTTATCGGGTTTAATCCATACTAAATCTTTATTGTCAATTCGCAAACTGACTCCGTCGCCACAGTGACCCATGCAGAAACAAGCCTTTAATTCAATCTTAGATTCAAGGCTGTGTTCTTTTATTAATCGCTTTAGGGTTTCCACAACATCGTAGGCTCCTTTAATATGACATGAGCTCCCGATACAAATCTCGATAGTCATTTCAAACACTCCTTTTTAAGGCCTTTGGCCCAATGGTTGACTGATTGATAATTGTGACATATAATCCACATGTAATAGGTAAAATTATATCGATAAAAAAATACTTAATCTACTCAGAATTTTACATAATGCTTTGTTTTTTATACAGAAAGGTGGTGGAATATTATGACTAATATTGTTCATGACAGTCTTAAGAATAGGCACTCTTACAAGATGGGCAATTCCTCAATAACATATTACGAGTTGATGCAGAATTACAGATGCGGCTACAAAACCAAAGATCGAATACAACTGATTGCTGTTCTGTGGGGGAAGATTGAATATTTGTTTGGCAGTGAAAGCATATGCCAGAAGAATACGGAGATGATGTTGCTGCCTTTCTATTCTGATTTAACAGTGCGTGCGCAGAAGCCCACCAAAATGATGGTTATTGAAGTATGCGATGAATTGACTAAGTCGGTTTTCAGCAATATTGAGAATAAGCAGCCGTTTAATAATGCCATATACGATCCTAGGCCATATGTTCCCATTAAGTATGACAGCATACTCTACAAGAGCGTGCAAAGTATCCACAGTGAATATGTCGAGAATTCTGAGAATCCGTATTTAGTGGAGCTTAACATACGTAGGCTGATTTACAATCTGCTGAAAACCGAGTATTCAAGCTATTTATTTTCTATTAAAGCCAAACATCCAATGGAGCAGGTAAAGCAGTATATAGCTAGGAATGTAAATCGTAATATCAAAATCAGTGATTTAGCCGATTTGGTAGGCATGCACAGCTCAAATTTTACCAACACGTTTAAACGCAACTTTAAAATGACACCTATGAACTATATTCATGAAGTGAAAATGAAATTAGCTGAACAGTTGCTAAAAGAGAATTCGGTAACAGAGGTGGCTTATGAACTGGGATTTGAAAATGTCTCGTCGTTTATAAGCCAGTTCAAAAAAATCTACCATATTACGCCAAAACAATATCAGATAAAGAATTTATAACCATAAAAAACCTCAACAGAGACGTTGAGGTTTTTAGTTAGTGCGCCTGGCATATTCACAATCTATAGGGTGAAAGTCCCGAGCGGTGAAGTTAGTATAGCCGTTAGCTGAAAACAAGGGTGTCCTTCGCGAGGAGGAATCTGAAGGAAGTTGGAGGCAAATTTCTGGTCTGAGGAACACGAATCACATGAGGCTAATGCAAACTGGATGAGTTTGCTAATCAAAACAAAATCCGTACTAACCGAAGGGTGTGTTAGTAAATGTGGCAGATATATGGAAAGAAAGAGTGTGGACTTACCCAGGGAGGTCTCGCATCCTAAACCAAACGCTACTCAGTGATGAGCAGAGGGGATGAGAGAAGTCAGCAGAAGTCATAGTACTGAAATTATTTTTTTTTCAGGAAGGGCTGAACAATAACAGTTTTGTAAACTATGAGACCTAAGAGTACGAAAAAAAAACTAGACAACCTCGAAAGAGGGCTTATCTCAGGAGGATAAAGTGGAACTTAAAAGTAATGAGAGAGCAGTTAGTGCTCAAGGGATTCAACAAGAGCAAAAGCAAAACACAAATCAACTGATGGAAGAAGTGGTATCGTATCCGAATATGATGAAAGCTTATGGTCATGTTAAAAGTAATAATGGAAGCCATGGGGTAGACGGTATGAAAGTTTCTGAGTTCTCAGAATGGTATCTCAGGTACTTAGAAAACCTCACCCAAGAGCTGCTAGAAGTGACGTACAAGCCTAGTCCAGTAAGAAGAGTGGAAATACCAAAAGACAATGGTAAGACTAGAAAACTAGGAATACCAACGGTCATAGACCGAGTAATTCAACAAGCCATTAATCAAGTGCTATCGCCAATATTTGAGGAGAAATTTTCAGAATACAGCTATGGATTTAGACCAGAGCGTAGTGCCCATGATGCACTTCAACAATGCAAACGGTATATAGAAGCAGGTTACACGTGGATAGTAGATATAGACTTAGCATCATACTTTGACACAGTCAACCATAACAAACTTATGCATCAAATGTACCTAGAGATAGAAGATAGCAGAGTTTTAAGACTCATCAGGAAATATCTTCTATCAGGAGTTGTAATAGATGGTAAATATGAAAAGACTCGACAAGGGGTTCCACAAGGAGGTCCATTATCGCCATTGCTTAGCAATATAATGCTTGACAAGTTAGATAAGGAACTAGAGAGAAGAGGGCATAAGTTCGTTAGATACGCTGATGACTGTTCAATCTATGTAAAAAGTAGAAAAGCAGCAGAGCGTACCTTAACGAATGTAACCAAATTTCTTGAAAAGGAATTAAAGCTTGTCGTCAATCGAGATAAAAGCAAAATTAGTCGACCCTGAAAGACCAAATTTCTAGGGTACTCCTTTTACATATCTGCTAATGGTGTGCAATTTAGAGTGCACCAGAAAAGCAAGAAGAAACTCAAAGAGAAAATCAAGGCACTGTTAACAAGTCGAAAAGTACAAAACATCAAAACTTTGTATATCAGACTGAAAAGAATGTGCCAAGGTTGGATTAATTATTTCATACTTGCAAATATGAAGCAATTCTTAATGGAGCTAGACCAATGGATAAGGCGAAGAATAAGAATGATATATTGGCGGAGATGGAAAAGGATAAGGACTAAAATTCGGAACTTAACAAAACTAGGGTGTCCTCCTCAGAAAGCATACGAGTATGGAAATACTAGAAAGGGAGCATGGCGGACAGCTAAAAGTCCCATACTCCATAAAACGATAACAAATAAGAGACTAGCAAAAGCTGGTCTCTTATCACTGCATTCTTACTACATTAGTAGGCTTGGTTATTGAACCGCCGTGATACGGATCCGTACGTCCGGTGGTGTGAGAGGTCGGCTAATCAACTAATGATTAGCCTCCTACTCGATTATTAAATGTACCAGTTCTTGATATTACTCCATAGTGGAGTGATATGTACTTTGTGCGTGAAATACGCTTACGTGTGTGTTTCAAGGCAGGTAGGTGGAAGGGGTACCGTATAGATTATCTTCAATTCTTTGATTTCTCCCAATTTAAGCTATCATCTAAAAAGATAATATTTTTGAGCCAAAGTGCATCAAGACTTTCATCATGTTTCACTTGTATTAAATTATAGGGAACAGATTTATGTTCAAACACAAACTCTTTGTTATACTCTTTCCGAACAATTATATCAAAAGTTTTTTGACTTATTGAAGTAGCTGGTGTTACTATCTCTTTTCTCCAATCTATTGCATCAATAGTCACATTAAAAGGAGGTTCTCCTTTTTTACCAGCAATTATAATATAACTAGTTTTTTTATTATTTAAGCCAGATGGTTTACAGAAACCTTTTACATCTCCCCATTTCATACTGAAATCATCATCAATAAATTGAGGTAATTGATCTTTAGAATATATAACTTCACAGGACCATTTCTTACTTTGAAATAACCTTTTATCATCACCCCACCAGCGATTTACATTCAACGTTTTTTTACTATTTATTTTAATCCAGTATCTCTTTGCCTTACCAGAAAGTTTAAATACAACAAAGGGATATTGAGAATCATCACAATATTCATATGTGGTAGAAGAGTCTTTTTCAGTAATATCTAGCTCATAATAGCCATATATTGGTTTTTTCTCTGAATCCTCAACCACAGAATAATACTTATGACTATTAATATTAACATCATATCCAGTTATGTATTCCTCTCCTGCACAAATTACTACATATGTATCTCCTTTGGTAAAAGTATTTGAAAAAAAGTAGACACCTCTTTGCAAATCATATTCAGCTAAAGCATTTTGTATTGTAGTTGGTAATTTTGAGGCTTGTGTAATTTTTTCATATTCAAAATCAATAACTGCATCTCGTAATCCTAAAAAAATAATTATAAAAAAAGCTATTATTATAATTTTATTTAAATAGTTATTTTTTTTCATTTTAACCCCCTATTTATAATGATACCATATAAAATGTGTTATGTTGAGTTTGGTATATTTTAGATAATATAATATTAAATATATTAAAATCTCACAGTAATATTTTTACAAAACAATTAGAATATATTATTATACAGTTATAAACCTTTTACCCTAGATGTAATCAAGATACTTTGCAGCCCTAAAGAAAAATACTATAATAAAGTTGCAAAATGCATATATACACTTTACTATATTTATAGGTTAAATAAAGACAGTAAATGTTAATGTAGGTATATTATAATAAAAATTAATGATAGTGTAGTAAATGGTAATTGAGGTTAGCTCAAAAGATTAATAAACAAAATAAGTAAAATATAATTATTATGATTACTTCTGAACTTAAGAAAATTAATATAATAACACTTTTACGACTTTTTTAGGTATTACATATGCTTATAAATATTCTACTAATTATGACTATTGTTATGATGTTTATTTTAGATACTTTTAACAGCTTACATTACAATAAGAATTATATCTACTATAACCAGTTTGTTATCTATAGGGAGAAAGTTATATGAAATTTCTAAAACGAGTAACATCTTTTTATACAAAATCTTATTTTTATATTTGGCTATTAATATTAATAAATATAGTGTATATTCCAATAGCTCTTTTTGAACCAAAAATCGCTAGTAAATTAACTAATATAGTAACTAATAACGTAGATATGTATTTAATTAAGCGTTTAAGTATCTTATTTGTTTGTTTACTAGTTATTCGTTTAGGCTTAGATATTTTTCGTCAATCTATAGCATTAAAAATAAAGCTACGAGTCTGGAAATATGTAAGACAGAGATTGTTTAATAAGCTTCTGCGTTTAGAAGTAACGTATTTTGATACCACGCCACCAGGTTATATACTTTCTCGTCAAGTTAACGATAGTGAGGGAATTGAAGGATTACTACCAGATTTTCTTATAACTGTTGCAGCATCTTTAATCGAAAGTATTCTGATATTTGTTTTTATTTTTAACATTGATTGGCGCTTAACATTTGTTACAGCAATTCTATTAATCTCTACTTTTTATGTGCAGTTTGTTTTCCCCTTAAAAAAACTATATCAAGAACATAATGAAGCAAGAGCTATCGTAAGCTCTTTTATTCAGGGTCAAATTGACAAGATAAACCTTATAAAAGCCAATCACAGATATAAATATCATGAGAAGGAATATGAAAGCATAATTGATACATATCTTAGTGCTAGAAGATTGAGAGATAAAGCGAACATAATGAGAAGTAATGTTAGTAAAGCAATTGCTGCTATGTCGTATCCAATTACATTATTATGTGGTTTAGTGCTAATCTCTCAAAATCAAATTAATATTGGACAGCTTATTGCTTTTACACTATATCAGTCTCGTTTATTCTCAAATATTACACCCTTAATAAATGCTGTTCCTTTAATTACTTTAGCTAATGTTAGCTTTAAAAGAATATTTGCAGTTCTTGATTTGCCAGAGGAAAAGAATGGGCAAAGAGTTGTTGAGTTAAATGAACAAGCTGTTGAACTTAAAAATATTTATTTTTATGACAACGAAAATAAAATATTAGATAACATAAATTTAAAAGTTAAATTAGGAGAAAGTGTAGCATTGGTTGGCGAGAGTGGTAGCGGTAAATCTACTATAATGAAATTATTAATTGGGTTTTATAGACCAAGTGAAGGGGATATACACATTCATAATATCAGCAGTAGTACTCTTAACCTAAAAGATTGGCGAAAAAATATAAGTTATTTATCACAAAAACCAGTTTTGTTTAATAAAACTTTAAGATATAACCTTAGTTATGGAAACCCTAACATAAGCGATGAAGATATAATTAAACTATTATTAAAACTACGTTTAGGAGAAGTACTTAAAAGGTTGCCTTATGGGCTAGATACAACCATAGAAGTTGATGGCAGCAACTTCTCAGGTGGGGAGCAACAAAGACTATGTTTGGCACGTGAATTACTGAGAGAGACTTCAATTATTCTTTTAGATGAAGCAACCTCTGCATTAGATAAAAAAACAGAAATTGCAACCTTACAGACCATACAGAATTATGCTAAGGGAAAGAGTTGTATCTTAATTACACATAGGTTAGAGTTGTTAAGTAATGTTGATAAAATAATAGTGTTGTCGAAAGGCAAGATTATAGAGGTCGGTTCATATAATGAACTTAATACGCCAGGTAAGCATTTTTACGATTTAAATATTAAGTGTGTAACAGAACGGGTTAAGTAAGAATCATATTTAAAATAGGAGAAATGCATGAAAGATATAAATTATATGTTAAAAACAGCATACGGAATAAACTGTCGATCCATTGTTTTACAACAAGGAGGATGGTCAGCTTTGGCGTATAAAGTATTCGATGGGGCAAAAAACTACTTTCTTAAAGCATATGAAGTTAGCAGATCCTCTACTTCCAAATTAACCTCTATGATTGATATATATGTTCCAGTAACTATGTGGTTAAATCAAAACCCAAATCTGTCTGGCAAACTTCCAATGTTAGTATTAACAAAAAACGGTGATTTTAAATATAAAGACAAACATGCAATTTACCTGTTGTATGAGTATATTGAAGGTGAAACTATAGGTAATGGTACTTTAACAGAAAAAGAAGTGGAACAGTTTTGCAACATGATTGCAGAGCTTCATTGTTTTAATGAAGTGAACATGTTTTTTGATGTTAAGAAAATAAAGGAGACTTTTAACTTACCATTTTTACAGCCATTAAAGGAAAATCTAATTCAATATTGTGACAATCTTCCAGAAGATTTAAAAGCATTGCTTATTAATCATTTAAATATTGTTGATAGACTAATACACAGCACAGAAAAGCTGGCTTTATCCCTTATTAAGAATACACCCAGAATGGTCTTATGCCATACAGATCTTCATAATTGGAATTTAATGCGAACCAAAAATACCCTGATATTAATTGATTGGGAAGGATTGAAGATCGCACCGCCCGAAGCGGATATTATGTTTTTGAAGGATAAACCTTACTATCATCGTTTTTTAAAAATCTACCAGAAGAGACATCGGGATTTTAGAGTAAACCCCGATGCATTACAGTTTTATATAGCGAGACGTAAACTGGAGGATATCTGGGAATTTGTTGAACAATTATTATTTGATTCTCAAGATAAAGAGAGCCGTTCCCAAACCTTTCAATACCTAAAAATGGAGTTAGAAGATATAGTAGCAAATCCATTATAGATATTAAATAAACAAATCAAAAGTTAGCAATAGTTGTTTTTATAAGGTCTTACCTATATTGCTTTTATTACTACTTTTCTCACATAATTCTCTACTATATAGCTATGTTACAATATTACCTACTTCTCTAAAAGTTCTTAAAAAAAAAGACTAAATAATATGAAATATCATTTTAAAACCTCCCATTTAACAAAACCCAAAGCAAAAAAATCAACTATTATTTACATAATAATTTTAAAAAACCATCCGTTTGGCACATGTAAACCTAAAAATTTCTCTCTATACTCAATAACTAGAAGGCTAGGCATATGTAAGTATTAAAAAAAGTGAGAGAGGGATAAAAAATGAAAATCAATAAGACAAAGTGTTATAAAAGGATTTTAGCTTTAGCTACAGTTGTAATATTGTTAGCTCAGCTTTTTAATGTTGTGTTAGCTGAACCTAACGCACCACTTGAGGTGTATGTATCTACAGCAGGTGATGATAATAATGATGGTTCAGCAGGCAATCCAGTTGCAACAATAACAAAGGCTATTGAACTGGTTGCTGAAGGTGGTACTGTTTATGTTAAAGCAGGAACCTATCAAGAAAACTTAAGTATAAATAAAAGTGTAACTCTAGAGGGCACAGATCAAAATACTACTATTATAGATGGTGGAAATATAAATAGAGTAATATCAATAACAGACGGTAATGTAGATATTTTAAAATTTACAATTACAAAAGGTAAAGCTGAGGATGGTGTACTTAATAGCCCTTTTGGTGAACATGGTGGAGGTATTTTTATTACTGGTAATGGAGTTGTAAATATTAGTGATTGTAGTATTACAGAAAATTGCGCTGGAAATGGCGTGATTAGTGTTTTTTATAACAAATCTAATAAAGGTGGTAATGGTGGTAATGGAGGGGCTATATACTATAGCGGTAGCAGTACAATAAATGTTAATAACTGCATTATAAAAAATAATAAAGCAGGTAATGGTAGCAATGGCGGTGATGAGATTAGTACTATTACTTTTGTGGAATTTAATGCCGGAAATGGCGGTACTGGTGGAAGTGGAGGTGCAGTCTATATTGAAAATGGAACAATGAGTATAAGTAATTGTCTATTCATGAAGAACAAAGTGGGTAATGGAGGAGCAGGTGGCAAAGGTAAAATAAAACCTAATGGTACAGCAGGTGCTGTTGGATTAGAAAATAATATATATAATAATAATGCAAATCTAGTTAAAAATAATATTTACATATATAAAGAATCCGGCATGATAGAAGAGTGCTATACAACAGATAGTGAGGTAGAGATTCCAGCTACTTTAGGTAGTAGTACAGTAACAAGCATAGGAGAGCTTGCTTTTAAGAATAACACTGCATTAACTAAAGTTACATTACCTAAAAGTATAATACATATTGGCAAAGATGCTTTTACTGGCTGTACTAACCTTACTAGTGTCTATTTTAAAGGCAATCCACCAACCTCTTATGGTGATAATATATTTCCATCAAATATTAAAATATATTACCCCGAAGGGAATACCATGTGGACAAACCCATGGAATAATTATCAAACATTATCATATAAAATGCCTTTAACTGTAACCTATAAAGTAGCTGAGAATGGAAGCTTCTCTGGAAAATTAATTGAAAACGAAATCGTATATTATGGATTAATGTCAGCTAATATACCTACTCTAACACCTAATACCGGATATGTTTTTAAAGAGTGGCATGATAAGTTAGGCAATAAAGTAAACCCTCAGCAACAAAAAGTTTTTGAAGATACCACTTATACAGCAATATTCGAACCCATTGCTCATAATGAACCAGTAGTTTCTGGAATATCTTTAACGAATGATACAACTCCAACATGGTCTTGGCTATCAGGCAGTAATGTAGGCAGTGGACAATATCGATATAAATTAAATAACAATGATTATGTAATAACAACATCTACAAGTTTCACACCTGCAGAAGCATTGTCAAATGGCTCTTATACTTTATATGTACAGGAGAGCAATTTAGAAGCAGTTTGGTCTAATAGTGGTAGCTTTGAAATTACTATAGACCAAGTAGTTCCTCAAGTTGTTTCGTTTGAAAACACTAGTAATACTGCGTTAGTAGAAGTAGCTGACAATTTACTAATAAACTTTAATGAAAAAGTGGTAACAGATAGCGGTAGTATTAATATTAAACTAAAAAGCGATGATTCATTAATAGAAACCATAGATGTTAATAACTTAACTGGTGCCGGAACAACTACTATTGAAATAAACCCAAACAATCTGGTTGAAGCAACTGAGTATTATGTACAAATAGATTCTACAGCAATAAAAGATTTAGCAGAGAATTACTTTGCAGGAATCACAGATAAAGAAACTTGGAGCTTTAAAACAGCTTTAGGCTTAAATTCTCAAGTAAATAGCGTTACAGACTATAATGGGCTAGATGGATCTATAACAGCTACAGCATCAGGTGGAACAGCTCCATACCAGTATAAATTAGAGGGTATAGCAGACTTTACAGATAATAACCAATTTTTTAACTTGGCGGCAGGTAACTACCAAGTACAAGCACAAGACAGTTTAGGAAATTTATCTAATATCCACTTAGTTACAGTAACCCAACCACCATTAGAGGTATATGTTTCAACAAGTGGTAAAGATTCAAATAATGGAAAACAGGACAATCCATTAAAAACAATTACTAAAGCAATTGAAATAGCTGCTTCTAATGGTACGGTGTATATAGAACAAGGTATTTACAAAGAAAACCTTACTATATCAAAAAATATTACCTTAAAAGGTGCAGCAGAGAGCAGTACAATACTTGACGGAAATAAACAAGATAGAGTTATAAATATAGGTGCTGGAAATAAAGTTAACATCGATTCAGTAACAATCACTAATGGAAAAACCAGTGTTCGTCAGTCAGGTGGTGGTATCTTAAATAGAGGAGAATTAAGACTAACCTCATGCTCTATAATAGGTAATAGAACTGGTGATGGTACTCCAGGCCAAACAGGAGTTATGTTTAAAAATGGCACTAGTGGAACCTCTGCTGGTTCTGGTGGAGCAATAATTAATTATAATAAATTAACAATTATTGATTGCACCATTATAGATAATGTAGCTGGTAATGGTGGCACAGGTGGACAAGGTGGATTCTCGGAGGGATCTAGAACTCCTAACTTGGGCGGCAGTGGAGGCAATGGAGGTTTTGGTGGGGGCATTTATAACGTTGGTACACTAAATATAGAAAATAGTACTATAGCAGGTAATCGTGCTGGAAATGGTGGTGCTGGTGGTCTTGGAGGTTTTCATTTTAAAGATGGTGGAAGAGGCGGAAACGGTGGACAAGGTAGCCATGGTGGAGCCATATATAATCAGGCGGGAGCAATTACGATAAGAAACAGCACAATAACAGGTTCTGCTGGTAAAGGCGGAATTGGTGGTTTCGGCGGAAATCGTACGTATGATAATATTGGACCTAACGGTGCAAACGGTGGTAATGGTGCTGGAGATGCAATTTTTAATGGCTGTAGTACAGCCATTGATGCCAAAAATAACTGGTGGGGAACTACTAACCAGCAGTATATAAGTAGTAAAATACATGGTAATGTAGACACTAGCAATTGTCTTACTTCAAAGCCATCTACAACACAACCACTAGAAATATTAACAGAACACCTTTTTGCAGGAATAATTAATCATAATTATAGTGTGGCATTACAAGCTAGTGGAGGCACAGGTCAGTATAATTGGCAGGCCAATAACTTGCCAAATGGACTCAATATTAGTAGTACAGGCAACATCACTGGTACTGCAACTACTAAGGGTAGCTATAACGTAGATGTTACGCTTACAGATGGAGAAAACACTTTAACTAAAAGTTTTAAAATAATAATAGATGAGCCATGTGGTAATGGAGGCTATATAGTAATTCCTGAAAGCAATTACACTAATACAAATGACATACCAATTATAACAGTAGGGCAAAGTACGGGGTTACAATATTTTACCGCAAATATCTATGCTGTAACTGGGCATAGTGGAACAGAGGTAGCAATATTTGTACATATGAGAGATGGAGTACAAATAGGACTCTCTGCTACTCAAGCAGATTTTGAAACAATAAATATTGCTAAAGCAGCTTTTAATGTACTGCCAGGTGATGTTATAAAGGTATATATAGTAGATAGTTTAAATAACGGTAGCAGTAGTAACCCTAACTTATTGTAGGGGGTGTTGAAATGAATAAAAGAATTTATATTATAATTTCAATCTTACTACTTTTTATCACAGGAAGTGTGTATGTCTCAGCATCCTCTATTTCTTTGATTATAAATACCAACAATGCAGTAGTAGGAGAGCGTGTAGAGTTAACTGGTGTGGCTAATTCTAATGCTAATATTATTGTAAAAGTAACAGACTGTAATGATGCTGTAGTGTATTTCAGTACTATTAAAACCAGTAGTAGTGGAGACTATAATCATAGTTTTATAGTTCCATATATGTCAGTAGGTACAGCAAAGGTCGTTGTAGGTTATGGTAGTAATGTAGCAAGTGAAGAGCTAAATATTACGCTACCACCAGATACAACACCACCAACAATAACTACAAGTTTAGTAAATGGTTTTACATATAGTAGTAGTAAAACCTTTACTATAAGTGTTACAGACAATATAGATACTAACCCAAGAGTTACAGTTAAACTAGCAAACAACACTATCACTGCAAATAGTGATGGCTCATACACAGTTAATTTAACAATGGGAACTAATTTAATTAATATTATAGCTACAGATATATGTAATAACACTAACACAGAAATTATTCAAATAATAAGAGAGAGTAAGCCAGTAGTAGATGATGATGGACACGAAGAAGAGTCAGATAATACAATTGTTAGCGAAGAACAGCTTCAAAAAATAGCTATTAAAGAAACCGACCAGATTAAAAAAATAACTGTAGATATAACAATAAAACAGGCAGTATTAGGGGGCTCAATTAGAGCAGCTAAAAAAAAGCAACAACCAGTTTATATAATTCTACCTAGTATAGAGCCTCAAGAGGTTAATGCAGAAAGCGTAAAGCAAGTAACAAACTTAGGTTTTACAACTCATCAGGTGAGTCAGGTAAAAGAGGTTGGTTTAAAAATAACAGGTCCGCAGGGCACTCAGATAGAGCTTTCTAAGCAACTCCTTGAAACAATGGCTAAGGCCAGTCAAGACTTAAACCTCCAACTAAGTACAGTACCTGTTAAAGAGGTAAATGAGTACTTTAGTGAAAAAGATAGTGTTTATGAAGCCAAAGAGATAAATACAAACTTTAGTGGTGAAACAAAACTAAGGTTTAAGGCACCTCAAGATGTTGACTCAGCAAAACTAAAAATTAAGGTAATTCACAGTAATGGAACTATAGAAGAAATAATACCTATAATAGTTACTAATGAACAAGATAATACCTATTTAGAGTTTACAATAAATAGCTTTAGTACATTTATTATTTACAAACCAGCACCAAAAGCAAAAACAATAATTAAGCTAACAATAGATAAAGCCCTAGTTACTGTTAACAATACAGAAATAAACCTAGATGCTACTGCATTTATAAAAGATACAACTAACCGAACTTTAGTACCAGTACGTTTTGTATCAGAGGCACTAGGCTCTAAGGTTGAATGGTTGCCTAAAACAAGGCAGGTAAAGATAATAAATAGTAAAGAAATATTACTAACAATTGACTCAACTGAAGTACAAGTAGCAGAAGAAATAATAAAGATAGATAGCCCAGCAGAAATAGTAAACACCAGAACCTTTGTACCATTAAGATTTGTAAGTGAATCACTAGGAGCTGAGGTCAGCTATAATGCTAAAACAAGAGAAATAACTATAATAAAGTAGAAAAAACTCCTTCCCTTAAACAAAAAAGTCTGCTAAACATAGTAGGCTTTTTTGTTATTTGATGAATTAAGTTTGCCTGTGGCAAGTGAAGTATGCCTTAAGAGAATGAATTGAATGAGTCATATAAGTTAAATGTATTTTTGGTAATTTATATAATAATGGTTATGCTTAAACATTATTATATCGATATTACTAAATTAATATTGAATAAAGATAAATTGTATAAAATTTTAGTAATATGAAGGTAATAACAAAGTGTTACCGAAATTGTAAACGTTAAATATACATACTATATCTAAAGTGAACTATAGTTTTTTATATGTGTAATGTAGAAATTTATATTTTCGGAGGTGAAACATGGAGTTTAAAGTGCATCCTTTTAATACATTTAAGGATTATTTTTGTGTGGATATTATGGCATTGTATAAGGGTAAGTGGATATTTTGCAAGCACAAAAAAAGGAATACGTGGGAAAATCCAGGCGGACATATTGAAGCAGGCGAAACATCACTCGAAGCTGCAAAAAGAGAACTATATGAAGAAACGGGAGCAATTAATTTTGATATTGAACCGCTTTGTGATTATTATATTAACGGAGAAGTAGACGGCAGATATTTCAAAGGAAATGTGCAGGTTTATTTTGCAATCGTTCATATTTTGGGTGAATTACCGTCCAACAGCGAAATGGAATTAATAAATTTTTTTGATTCGTTTCCTAACGAATTAAAATTTCCAATGTCACGCGATTTTTTTCCGATAGCCTTAGAAAAGAAACAGCGAACAGTATAGGCATTCATAACATACTAGACCTTGCAAGCAAGGTTGTGTGGCAGGGAGTTGCCTGCAACCCTGTTTTTTAAGCGAACTGCTGCAAATACTCTTAAACATCTTGTCATCTTCTTTAGGAGGACATGCTGTAATTGGAGTTGATTTAGATTACACTTAGTTTTCAAGTAACCGAACTGCAATAATTCTTAGTGGTATGGTAGTTAAACTTAAAAAGCATTTATGTAGGTAAAATAGAGTAGGTTAATTAGTGTTCTAATTCTTCATGATAGATATTGTTAATACTTGTTGTTTATTAAATGGTAAAATTTATTTGGTTAGGAGAATTTAGATGAATAATATAACAAAGCGTTTAAAAGGGTATGTAAAAAATTATGAGTGATACCTATTGCTTATTTAATATAAGGGTAACTGGTGTATTAATTGATAAAGGGAAAATATTATTAGTACAACAGTATGTTGATGATAATAGAAAATGGTCTTTACCCGGGGGAAGAGTAGAAAAGAGAGAAAGTATTCAACAAGCATTAGTTAGAGAAATGTTTGAGGAAACAGGATTGCAAATAAAGTGTGATAAATTACTTTACATTTGTGAAAAAATTGATCAAGAACCAGCATTAATACATATAACATTTTTAGTTAAGAAAATGTCTGGCGAGATTACTCTTCCTTCTAATGCGTTTGATGAAAATCCAATAAACGATGTGAAATTTTTTAAGTTCAAAGATTTAGCTAGAATAGGTTTTACTAATAAGTTTATTGACATCTTAGAACGTGACTTTCCATTAAAAGGATCATATATGGGAGATAAAAAAAATATAGGTTTATAATTAGGGATTATCAAAAAAACAGCTAATAATAACATGGAGACAATACAATACATATGATAAACGTAGTTAAGCAGAAAAGTAATGATAATAAATTGCGAATAACTAAAGTTTGGATATTATTCTTGCTATTTATGGTATTGATTAACTTGGTATGTTTATGTACACAAGCTAAAGTAACCAAAGTACTTAAAGTTGCAGAGGTACCCCAAAAAATACTTGAGGAAGTAAAAAACATGCCTTTAGAGACTGGTTATTACTTTTTTGAGGCTAGTTATGCAGGCAAAGCCATTTTATTACTATGTGGTGAAAAAGACCAACCCTTTGATATAGAAATAGATAACGTAGAGTATGTTAAACTTAATGAGAACAAATATAGGTTATATATAGAGCTAAGCAAAGTTGATAAATTAAGAACAATAGATACACAGGAGTACTCACTACCTGTTGTTTTTTTAGCTATTGATAATAGAACAGAATTAATTAGTGAAGTCAGTTGTGACAGTTTAAAATTTAAAGGCTGGCGTTCTACTGAGCTTGCTAATACTAGTGATAGTCGGGTAGATGTGCAAATTATTCAGCAAGAGGCAGAGATACCTGAGGAAATATGGAACTACATGATTGAACATGATTTAGATAGAGGGGTATATGAAATTCTTTCAGAGAACTCTAAATTAGATACACAGTACTATATTATAAGTGGAGGTGATTTTAATCCACAGTATTGTAATGCTAAAATTTATGCCTTTGATGTCTTAATGCGTAATTTAACATATGAATGTGTGGAATTTGGACTTGGAATTCATTTTCTTACTTCAACATCTGATTCAATTTCTTATTCTCAAACACTGAATAAACCATATGTTGTATTTAGTGTAATTGATAATGAGGGTATGGATGTTGAATCACAAACAATTAATGGACCAACTGTTCTTGATATAAAGGGAAGTATGCAGAAAGAAGTTTTAATTATAGAGTGATTCTTCAAGTTACACTTAAATAGTGTTTTAGGATTAGTAATAAAAGCGATTTTAAAGAAAGGTGTAAAATAAAAAAAATTCTCTTACAAAAATTATACTAGTAATATTAATAATAACTAATTACATAAATAACCTACTCTCACAACAAAGCATATATAACCAACCTCAATCTCAGATATTCCTATTTATTCTAAATTAAGCTAATATTTATAAATTTATAGATAACTTATATGAATACTACTAAAAGAAATGTGAAAATTAAGAATAAGTAAACAATAAACTAACCCTGTAGTAGCCAGTTTTGCTCCAGAGCTATGATATAATAAAAATAGTAATTAAATAAAAAGTATTATTAGGGAGGGAACACTTATGTTAAAAACTGATATTTTTACCCCTTCTCGATTTACGGGAGAAGGAAGCATTATTTTACGTGGTCAGGAAATACCCTACCATACTGTGAGTGAGGATAATGTTTTTTATGATGATGAAGGTAAAGCATTAGCCTCGATTTTTTCTTATTCATATTTTCGTTCTGATGTAGAAGACACAAAGTCACGTCCGGTTTTATTTGGTTTTAATGGTGGACCAGGTACATCTTCTATGATGGTGCATGTTGGTTTTTTGGGTACCAAAAGGGTTAAGTACGGCGAAGCCGATGATGGTGCTTTACCACTACCACCTTATGAATCTTGCGATAATGACCAATGCCTACTAGACATAGCCGATTTAGTGCTTATTGACCCTGTAGGAACAGGTTTTGGTCGTTTATTAGATGAATCTAAAAAAGATATGTTTTTTGGAATTGAGCAGGATGCCGAAGCAATTCTTACCTTTATTCAGGCTTGGCTAGCTCGTTATAATCGCTGGCAAAGTCCTAAATACTTAATGGGTGAAAGTTATGGATGCACACGTGCAAGTACAGTTGCTGGCATGGGTTCTCTCTCTGGTTCAGATCGTGCATACAGCGTAACTTTTGATGGCCTAATTATGATTGGCAATACTGTTACTTTAGGTAAATCTTTTGGAGATAAACCCCCTATTTATCCAGCTGTTTTGGCTTTTCCAACTTTGGCTGCTGTAAATTGGTATCATAATAAGCCTTGTAATCAAACTATAGATGAATTTGTGGCAGAGGCCAAACAGTTTGCTGATACCGAGTATTTACTTGCTTTATATAAAGGAAAAAATTTAGTAGGAGAAGCTCGTGAACATATTATTAACCGAGTAATCTACTATACTGGAGTTTCTCGAGAGTATTTAGAAAAAAGAGCCCTATTTTTGGATGCTGTTGAGTATCGTAGTGAAGTTGCACGCAATAAAAATAGTGCAGTATCACGTTTAGACGGACGTATTACTCGACCATTACACACACCAAGTTTAAGCGAAGAAAAATGGGGTCCTGGTGATGATGGAGCTGAAGGTAAGTATAATCCCTTCTTCCAAGCAGTGCTTTGTGGTGAAGTATTTCCGTTACTAGGTATTCACTGGGATCGTAACTTTGTTAATTCTCACACCCTATGGACCAGTTGGAATAACGATATTAAAGGACAAAACACATCCGAGAGTTTGAGTTCTGCCATGCGCCGAACACCAACCATGCGTACCTTCTTTATTAATGGCTGGTATGATATCTGCACTCAAATTGGTATTCTTTATTATACTTTAGATCATAGTGATTTGCCTATGGATAGGGTTTTTGTTAAAGGATATGAAGCCGGTCATATGGCATATTTGGGGGAAGAAAACATTCAAGCTGTAACAGATGATATGTATGCCTTTATTCAGGGTGAAGACCCCACTAAATAAATAATATTTAATGATAAAAACCTGCTTATACGGCAGGTTTTTTTACTTGGCAGATTAAAATACTCTTTATTTTGTACTATAAATCTATGAGCCATATATTTTGGGTAAAAATTTATAAGGAAAATAGTTCTTATTGAAATATATTAACGAAAACTATATTTAATATATTACATTTATTATTTTTAACTATTAATATACTATTAATTGGAATATAATAATTTTAATACTAAAGATTTTGCAATAGATTAAATGTTAAAAAGGGAGTAAAGGTTTATGGATTATAATTTACTGATGCAAGTAATAGTTAGTGAAGCCAATAATGCAAACTTAAAACTTAATCAAGAAATTGGTCATATGGATTATATTAAAAAGCGTAAAAATGGATATAAGTTTAATTTTAGTGAACATGTACGCGGTATGATTTATTCTTTTCTTACTAATCAGCGACCTTGGTATAAAATTGTGCCCCAATTAAGTAAAATTGATGATCTGTTTTTTTATTATGATTATAATAAAATATTAAAAAAGGATTCACATTACTATGTTGATGGAATACGTTCTCTTAAATGTGGCAATTTAGCTATCCATAAACAAATGGCATCTCTTGAAAGTAATATTAATAGACTTTTAGAAATTAAAGAAATGCATGGGAATTTAGATGAATTTGTAACAAGTGATACACCATATAATATTGCTAAAAAATTAGCGAGTGAAAAAACATATAAAATTAAATTCTTTGGAATAGCTTTAGCGCTGGAGTATTTACGTAATGTTGGTATAGATGCCATAAAACCAGATGTGGTCCTAGGTCAAGAAAAAGGACAACTTAAAAGCGAAAAAATCCTTAATATTAGATAGCTATATTATTTTCAAAGTCATGTGGTGACATCATATTGCAATGGCTGTGAATTCTAGTAGTATTATAAAAGCACTCTATATACTCGAAAACTAATTTGTGAGCATGGTTAATATGCTTAATAACAAATCTATTAAGCCACTCTCTTTTAATAAGGGCATGAAAAGATTCTATACATGCATTATCCCAAGGGGTGGCTTTTGCAGAATAGCTGCGTATAAAGCTACTTGATGGAGTTTCAGCAATGTAAGCATCAGAAATATATTGGCATCCACGGTCACTATGAATAATTACTGGTTCATCAATCTTACGGCTAATTTTGGCTTTTTGAATTGCTTTAATAACACCAGATGTACATAAGCTATTAGATATATGCCATCCAATTATTTTACGTGAAAATAAGTCCATTATAGATATTAAATAAGCAAATCCTTCAATTGTATATACATATGTTATATCTGTAACCCAAACTGAATTAGGCCTACTAGGGTTAAATTGCCTAGCTAAAATATTCTTTAGTTTAGAATCAAAGTCAGGGTCAATTGTCGTTTTTATATATGAACTTACCCATATAGCTTTTATCCCTGCTTCTCTAATATAATTACCTACCGTCTTTTCAGCTATCTTATAACCTCTAGCATTAAGTATAGTAGTTATCTTTGGAGCTCCATATATCTGTTTGCTCTCATTGTATATTTGTACAATTTCTTCAGTGATCTTCTTTTTTCTCTCTGCTTGTTTTGAAGGAGTTCTGTTTTTCCAACTATAATAACCAGAGGTTGAAACGCTTAGTAATCTAAGCACACCGCTAACTGAAATCTTGCGTTTCTTTGATGTCTCAAATGTTTGAGTGTATATTACTTCAGTTACTTGTTCAGTATGCCTATAGCCTTTTTTAGTATTTCTAAGGCATCCTTATGGTCTCTTAATTCTTTTTTTAGTCTTGCTATCTCTTTTTCAGCATCTGTGCTATAGTTCCCCGACCCTCTATGCACTACAGCTCCATTATTTTTCTCTGCTTTTGCTATCCATTCATGTAATGTTGTTAATCCTACTTTAAGTTCTCTTGCTACCTCTGTCTTTGTTTTTCCTGATGATTGATAATAGTCAACTGCATCTTGCTTGAACTCTGGTGTGAAATATCTCTTTTTCCCCATCTTCTAGTTCTCCTTATCTGATTATCTTATTATATCTCATTTAAGGATTTTCGTATTTAACCTGTCTGTTTTAAATTCTAGCATCAGATGTTCATATAAAACGAATCTTAAGTTCACATAGATTAGGCATTTGTTGCTCTAAAAATCCAACTGAAAAAGAAGCAGTGAATGCAATAAGTGTAATTTCAAGTAAAACGGGGTACTCTGTTTCAGAAATTGATGCTTATTTATGGATGTATTGTGCTAAAGGCTATTTAGATATCTGTAATGCAAAGCCAAAATGTACATTATGTTTATTAAAAGAGTTATGTTTAAAAAATAATTCTAGTTTACAAAATTAACGTAGTATTTTTTAAAACCACCAAGTATACAAAGGGAAAAGAAATATGTTATACGTAATAAAATGAAGTATAGGCATTACCTAAAAATATCAATAAACAGAATGGGGCAGGTTTATCATAATCCTTACACCCCAGCACCTTCATCTGTGGTTTTTTATATGTTTATATTAGTTTAAATAGATCTTTTCTTTGTAGAGTTAGTGGCTATAGCCCCAAGCTAACACTAAAAAGATTGACATTTTAATTCAGATATCCAGCTTTTTAGTATTTTAACTGGAATATAAACTCCAGGTATACTTTCACCTAGTTTAACAGTTGGTTTTAACTTACCATGATAATCACTGCCACCTGATGAGTATAGGTGTTTTTCGTTGCAGTAATTAAGTAGATATTTTGTTTTTATCTACTGAATGAAGAGAATGATAACACTCTAAGCCATCAAGTACATTTAATGAGGTGACTGAATTTAATAATTCACTATAATCGTTTACTAAATAACCATAGAGATGAGCAAGAAATGCTTTACCACCAGCATTTTTTATTAAGCTTGTAACTTCATTTACAGTTGGATAATTTTCAGTTTTATTTATGTAAAAAGGATTATTTTCGTTACAAACACATAGTCTATAAAAGGCATTGACATTATCCCATATTTTCTTAGCGAAGTATTTTTCATTTTCAGGATATTTCTTTAAGTCAGAGTGTAATACTTGTGTTGCAAAATATTTACTACCTTTTATTGATAAAGTTTTACTATATGTAAGATTAAGATTTTGACATACCTTTAACATTTTTTTTAGATTCTTGTTTTCTCGCTCAAAAAAATTCTCATCAGAAATAATTCCCATTGAATCTATTGCTTCAATATCTATACCATATCCCAATATTTCAATTGGTCTTCCATTATGGATAGCAGCAAACTCACAACCAGGAATAATTTGACCATTATAATAACTCTTCAAGTTAATGTCTTTTAACTTTTTATAGGCCCCAATAGAGTTATGATCTGTAATAGAAATATACTTAAGTCCTAATGACTGTGCCTTAATAAGAATGTTTTTCGGTTCATCTGAACCATCTGATGAAGTTGTATGAATATGTAAGTCTATCATTTTACTCACCCCCTGTGTCATTGTACAATAGTTTATGTTTAGCGACAAAGTTTTTAATAACAACAGGTAAGTAAACAAGTATTATTTGAGCTTGTATTAAAGGAGTATTAGATAAAATGCAGAACTATAAATTGATATAATTTAGTAATATGTGGTATATGATAAGGAGACAGTGTATTGAGACATAATAGCTTAATTCTCAAAAAAGTATTAATCATTTTTATAGTAGCTTTATCACTTGCTTTAGTTTTAAGCCTTAACCTAAAAAATATAATAAAAGCAAACAATATACTAGGCAAGTCTAAAACAATACATATTAAAGATAATGACTATGCCTTAACGTGTTCGGCAGAAAGTTTAATAATTACTTCTTTAGATGGAAAACAAACTATATTAGATTCGGTGAGCGTAGTAGCAGATAATGAGAAAATTATAAGTTATTGTATAGCAGATATTAATAAAGATTGTACTGATGAAATACTAATGATTATAGGGGCTAAAGGTAGTGAATTTGGCAGGAATTTTGTTATTTATTCATTCAATAGTGAGTTACAAAAAACCTACTCTAAGTCTTTTAAAGAGATGAATCCTTGGAAGGTACAAACCTGTGATGTAGATGGAGATGGCAATTTAGAGATATCAATTGCTATGTATAAAAAAACTAAATTCTATCCAGTTTTAGAAAAAAGACCGTATATATATGACTGGATAGATAATAGCCTTTTTCCCAAGTGGAGAGGTTCAAGACTTTCAAAACCTTTTGATGATTACATTTTTTTAGATATAGATAAAGATGGCTCTGATGAATTATTAGCTATTGAGCTATTACAAAATGGCAATAAGGTAATTAACTCTTATAAGTGGATAGGCTTTGGCTTTGAAGGCTTAGTGGAGAGTAAAGAGTATGAAGATATATTCATTATTAAAAAGTCTGAACACAAGAGCGATATCATAAATGTACATATAAAAGCTAGTTCTAAAAGCAAATGGATAGCAATTAAATATGATAGTGGAGATTTTTTAGAACAAGCAATAATAAAGCAATAGAATAAAGCTTAGTAGTTAAAAATAATAGAGGTGATTAAAAGTGTTTTTAAAAAAAGTAGTTAGTTACATTTTATGTTTTACTATTTTAACATCTGTTCTGGTACTGCCAACGGGTTGTACTAATAGATTTAATAACATTTCAAGCAAAGACAATAATAATCCAGTACATAAAATTGATAATGTAAAAGAGCAAGACTTAAAACCGCAAGAAAAAGTTCAATTTGCCAGTAAAAGAAAAGAAAAAAACATTAACGTTCCGTATACTGCTTCAAGTTTTGAGACTTTAGTTAAACCCTATAAGGTAAAAGAAGATTTATCAAATATCGAAAACCTTGACCAGTTTGAAGGCTTAACTGATAACCAAAAAAAGCTTATTTGCCAAAACGGGTTTGTGGTTATGCCTAGCAAAGAAGAACAGCTATTTTACATATATGAGAATAATGAGTACCGTGAGATACCGTCATTTATTACCACAGATTCTGTACTTCAGGTGTACCATGTTTTTTATAATTACTCACTAAGAACTTTAGAAAAGGATACGCTAATAGGTTACACAGAACAGCTTACAGAGAGCATGATGCAGAAATCTGTATCGTTATATATCAAAGTAATTAATAAAGAGGTTAAGCAAGCCCTACTTAAAAATATATCTTTTTTTGCAACAGCATGGCTTACATTAGAGAAAGAACTGCCTGATTATATACCTAAAGAAGCCGCTAATCTTGCTACTGCAGAGTATGAACTAATACTTGGCGAAGGTGGATTTTTAAAGTCAAAAATATTTCCATTTGAGTTGGATTATAGCCAATATAAACCAAGAGGGCATTATACCAGAGATAATGATTTTAAGAGATATTTTAGAACTATGATGTGGTACGGTCAAGTGCCTTATCCTTTATATAATATTAAAAGTAATGGCGAAAAAGAGCGAAATGTAAAGCAAACTCTTCAAGCGTTACTTATAACATACACTGTGTTTTTAGAGAATAAAAACTCAAATGATATAGATTTATGGGAGGGTATTTTTGAGCCAACTAATTTTTATGTGGGAGCCTGTGACGATTTAACTATCTATCATTACAAAGATTTATTAACAAATGTTTATGGAGATAGTCCAGATATTAATACACTTACAGATGAAAATAAACTTAACAAACTGTATTTAGAAGCAAAAAAATTACCTGAACCCAAAATTAGAGCTAAATACACAAGGGTGTCTACTCCGGTATCAAAACAAATGAGATTTATGGGTCAAAGATATGTTCCAGATTCCGAAATAATTCAACAGTTAGTAAAGCCAATTCAAAGACCAGTTCCTTCTGGTCTCGATGTAATGGCAGCTTTGGGTTCAAGTAGAGCACATGATATTCAAATAGAAGTTAACGAAGAAGATAAAAAATGGTCAAAGTATCCAATCATTTTAGAAGAGCTGAAAGATAAATTTAGTAAATTAAATCAAGATGAATGGCAGTCAAATATGTATTATGGATGGATGTGGACACTAAAGGGATTATTAAAAAAACATGAGTCTGGCTACCCCTCATTTATGACTAATCAAGCCTGGCAAGATAAATCTTTAACCACAGCTTTAGCAAGTTGGTCTGAGCTAAAGCATGATACAATATTATATGGAAAATTTTGTGGTGCAGAATGTGGTGGAGGATATACCCCAATTACTAAAGGATATGTTGAACCCAGTATTGAGGTATATGATAAGTTATTATGGTTAACAAAGTATTCAAGAGAAAATCTAAAACAAAGAGGTATTCTTTCAGGGGGTCTTGAAAGTAAGCTGCAGAGATTTGAAGATTTACTACAATTTTTAATTACTTGCTCAATTAAACAGCTTAAAAATGAACAACTTACGGAGCAAGAATATGATAAAATAATGACTTATGGTGGTACTTTAGAGTACTTAACTAGTTCCTTTGCCGGAGATGGTATAAGATGGTTTGAAATAACTTCTGAGACCGATAAAAATATGGCTGTAATTGCCGATATTCACACCATTGCTCCTAATGAGTTCTCAGATGGGGGTTATTTAGAAGTTGGGGTTGGTCCCGCTCATGAGATATTTGTGGTTGTACCGATAGATGGTAGTTTATACCTCACTAGGGGTGCGGTATTTAGCTATTATGAATTTTTATCAAAAGTAAGACTTACAGATGAAGAATGGCAGAAAACACTAAAAGAAGACAATCAACCAGCTCAGCTTGAGTGGATGAAGCAGCATATAGATTACTAATATCAGCAAATACTTAATCAGTAGAGCCTTATTCTCAATACTGCATAAACTATAAATAATGATACAGACACTCATTGGGAGTATCTTATGAAAAAGCTATTAATATTTATAATTTTTACTATTGTAATGTCTATGACAGTTTTTTGTGCGTTAAAAACAACTGAAAATGAAATACATCTGGTGGCAGTTGGAGATATCTTATTATCACGGGATGTTGAGAAAAAAATGATCAAAGAAGGACTAAATTATCCCTACAAACAAGTTGAAAAGTGCTTTATTAAAAAAGACATTGTACTTGGCAATCTGGAAAATCCAATTTATGAAGGCAATAATCCAGTTTGTAAAAACTCTAATTTAATTTTTAAGGCAAAGAACGCAAATGCTACAAAACTAAAAGAAGCTGGATTTACAATCCTTAATCTTGCAAACAATCATACAATGGATTATAAAGAAGCTGGTTTAGCTAATACCATGCAAGCCCTACATAATAATGGCATTAGTTATATTGGTGCAGGCGTAAAAAATAACGAAGCAAGAAAACCATTAGTTATAGAAAAAGAGGGGTATAAAATTGGGTTTCTTGGTTATAGCATGTTTTCACCTAGGGGCTATATTTACAACAAAGATAAAGCAGATATATGTAGGGTAAAAGATAATATTGCTATTGAGATAAAAAAAGCGAAGGCGCAGTGTGATTTTTTAGTAGTAACAGTTCATTGGGGAAATGAGTTTGATTTTTTTCCTAGTGAAAAACAAAAAAAATTAGCTCATGAAATTATAGATAGTGGAGCTGATTTAATACTTGGACACCACCCTCACGTACTTCAAGGCATAGAGCAGTACAAAGATAAGTATATCTTTTATAGTCTTGGAAATTTTGTGTTTGATAAACAAATACAAAAAGGAACTGATGAATCAATTATTCTTGATTTAACTATTAAAAATAAAGATATCAAAAAAATTAAACTAATACCTATAAAAATAATTGATTGTCAGCCCACTTTAGCTACAGGAGATGTGGGGGGCTATATTCTGCAAAGGTTGCAGAAGTACTCTAGTGAAATGAGTATAGAGATTAAGATTAAACAATGTTTAGGTGAAATAATACCCTAATACGATAAATAAGAGTGAGTTATAGTCAGATAAGTAAAAAGAAACCATGATAAAATAAATCATCATGGTTTTTTTAGATACATAGATTAAAACTTGGGTGAATATTAAAACTACTGCTTAAAGATTTAGATATTATTAAAGATTATAAAACTAGCTAATATAAAATTGAGTTTAATAATATGACATGCCGTTGGCATATTGACTTTATTATAATGTAATTAGTTCTTAACTAAACTAAATTTATATTGAAAGGAAAGTTAAAATGGATAATATTAATAATTACAAACAACTCAAATTCGAACATATAGTTATGCAAGGAACTCATTATGAAATTGGGCAGTTTAGAGGTGAAACAATTAAAAAATATGCCAATGAGGTTGATTTTTTTACTTCGCCATTTAAAGGTGAAGAATTTTTATCCTTAGCTGAAGTAAATAAAATTATGAAAGTATATGATGAGTTTTGCCGTGAGTTAAACCAAGAAATTTTAGGCTTTGCTCATAGCTTAGGTATTGAGCAAGAGAAAGTAGTGTATTATGCTAATTCATTTGGTACATCATGTAACTGTAGTCAAATGGTTGTTATTCCTGCTATAACAAAAAATCACCATACCTATGTAGGGCGAAGTTATGAATACTTTATTAATGATGAACTAAGGCTTTGTACTACACGAGTAACAGGAAAAGCCGCACATATAGGTTTTTCGTTGTTTCTTTTTGGCAGGTTTGATGGAATAAACGAACATGGTTTATGTGTTACCATGTCAGCCTCAACACCTGGTAAACTACCACAGAGTAAAGGCTGTACTTTTTGGGTTGTTATTAGAAGTTTGCTCGATAATTGTAAAGATGTTAGTGATGCATTACAGCTAATAAAAAGCATGCCTATATCAGCTAATACAAACTTCCTGTTGGCTGATAAAAGTGGACAGGCTGTGTTAGTTGAGGTTGCTTGTTTCAATGGAAAAACAATAATTGGAATTAAAAATAGCAAAGAATATTTAGTTTCTACAAATCACTATACTTCTAAAAATACCATGCCATATACTGTAAATAAAATGTGGCAATCTGAAAAGCGCTACAATATAATGGACTCAACAATTAAAAATAATGTGCAAAATATCAATAAAGAAACATTAAAAAATATCTTATCGAAAGAAATGCCAAATGGTGTTTGTTGCCATCAGTATGATGATGGTCTTGGTACACTAAGGTCAATGTTGTTTGATGTTACTAACCAAGTTGTTGATATCTGCTTTGGCCCCCCAAGTATAAATAAGTGGAAGTCGTTTGGATTTAATGATGCCATTGGTACTAAACAATATTCTGCCAACTATTATAATGAGTCTGCTCAAAATCCAGAAACATTTTGGAGTAAAATGTAAATGTTGAATCTTAATCATATTTTTTTATTTACAAATATAAATGCTGGCGATGTATAAAGCGGTTGTTGAAACTGCTTTTTTTGTTTTAAATACTACCGTAAAAAAAATTAAAAAGAATGAAAACTGATAGGTTGCTAAAAGTATGGCAATAATCCTCAATAATAACTGGTGTCTCTATTTATGTATATTTTAGATGTATAAACTTATACAATTTAAGATTAATTTTAAGTATTTATAGAAAACACAAAAATACTTCTTGATATAAAAATAATTTATTGATAAGATAAGCAAAGGTTTTTATAGATAGGAGGTAAATATGTTAATAGATTTACATCTTCACACATCAGAGTTCTCTACATGTAGCAGGGTTAGCTTTAATCAGATTGTTGAAGAAGCATTGAGAAAGGGTTTAAAAGGCATATGCATCACAGATCACGACACAATGGCGGCCAAGAAGTTTCTTAATGATAAACTGCCTAATGATTTATTAGTAATCGTTGGTACGGAGGTTTTAACATTAGATGGTGATATTTTAGTTTTTGGTGTGCCAGAAATACCAAAAAAGAGACTGACTGCTCAAGAGCTTGTAGATTATGTATCATGTAAAGGAGGGGCTTGTATAGCGGCTCACCCATATCGAAAAAACCTGCGAGGCATTGGAGATAAGATAAAAAGCCTCGATAAACTAACAGCAATAGAAGGATATAACGGTAATACTATAAGCGAAAACAATATAAAGGCCGCTCAGTCAGCAAAAAAGAAAAATAAGCCAGTTACTGGGGCTAGTGATGCACACTCTATTGATAGAGTGGGTTGTTTTGCAACATATTTCTATAACCGAATTAATAATGAGCAAGAATTAATAGCTGAGCTGAAAAAGGGTCAGTTTATGCCTATGTATTACGATGAAAATACAAATAAGTATAAGGAGATTAAGGGGCAATAAATATGAAAAAATTTGCAGTTTTATTATTAGTAGTTTTAACTATATTCACAGTTACAGCATGTACTAAAGATGCAAGCGGTGACGATGTCAGTAATGCAGATATCCAGCTCAAGTTTGAGACTGAGCACTATTCACCAGACATGAAAGGCACAACTCTAAGTCTATATGGTGTAACAGACAAAGTTAGACCAATTTTAGATGTGTTTGAAGAGGACACAGGGATTGTGGTTGAGCATTTAACAATGAAAAATGGAGAAATACTACAACGCCTTGGTAATGAAAAGCAGTCTGGAGTTAATATAGCTGATCTTTGGTTTACTGGCGGAGCAGATACTTTTATTAACGCCGCAGATAATGGCTTACTAGAAAAATACGTTACACCTCAGGCTGAAAACTTAGAGGAAAATATGAAAGATGAAGAGGGATATTGGCACGGTACATCTCTTACACTGGTTAATTGGATTGTAAACAAACAGTTAATAGAGGAGAAAAACTTAGAAATGCCTTCTACATGGGATGATTTACTTCAAGAGAAGCTTAAGGATGAGGTATCAATGCCTAACCCTACATCATCAGGTACAGCTTATAATGTAGTAACAGCTATTTTACAAACTAAAGGTGAAGAAAAAGGTTGGGAATATCTAGATAAGTTAATTGATCAGGTGCCGTTCTTTACAGCAAGAGGAAGCGACCCTAAAAATTTAGTTATTAACGGAGAAGCTATTGTAGGCATTAATGCTAGTAATGGTGATTTTGAAATTGAAAAAGAATATGATCATATTAAAGTTGTTTACCCTAAAGACGGCACTGGGTGGTGGCCACAGCCCGTAGCAATTGTAGCTGGTACAGATAATTTAGCTGAAGCAAAGGTCTTTATTGATTGGATCATGTCTAAGCGAGGCATGCAAGTAATTACTGAAAAGAGATATGCTGCAGTTGCAAGAACTGATGTAGATATACCTGAAGGTATTGTTGATATCAATGAAATCGAACTATTTCCTGCTGATTTTAAAGCTGGAGCTGAAAACAGAGATTCAATTTTAGAAACATGGTCATCAAAAGTGGAATAGATAGTATTGGGGCCTTGTAAAATAGAGGTTTAGAACCTTTTTTTACAGCCCCTTTGCTCCATTAAAGGATTGATTAATTATGAATAGACTCATTAAACATTTTAGCGTATTTAAGGTACTATATTTTGTAATTGCACTTTTTGTAGTATACTTCGCTTTTCTCCCTATCATTAGTGTAGTTACTTCAAGTATTGGAAGTGGCTTTGAGCTAAGTAGCAAACAATGGAGCTCTATTTTTAAACACTTGTATAGGAGCCTAAAGCTGTCAATTCCAGTTACTATGGTTGTAACAGCTCTTGGAACAGTCATTGCCTTTACCTTAAGACGAATCAGTTTTAAAGGTAGAAATTTCTTAAAGGTGGTTTCCCTAATACCTTTAATCAATCCACCCTTTGTGGGCAGTTTATCCTTCATTATGCTGTTTGGTAAAAGAGGGTTAATCTCTCATGATCTTTTAGGGTTAACAAGGAGCCCCTATGGCTATACGGGTATACTACTGTTACAGGTTTTAGGGTTAACATCATTTGCATATTTACTAATTAGCAGTTCGCTAGGTAGAACAGACACCTCTCTGGAGCAGGCTGCCTTAAATTTAGGTGCCTCACCAGGACAGGTACTTAAGGAAATAACTCTACCTTTAATGATTCCAGAAATCACAAGCACGGCATTGTTAATCTTCTTGTCCTCTATGGCAGATTTTACTACACCATTAATTATTGGAGGAAACTATCAAACCCTATCATCATATTTATACATACAAATAACGGGTTTGTATGACTTGAATATGGCTTCGTTATCGGGTCTTATTCTGTTAATTCCTTGTCTACTTGTTTTTTTTCTACACAGGTGTTTTGTAAAAAAGAAAAAATACTATAGTGAAAAAAATTATAATAGTGATATTGAGTTTAAACAGTTAAACCCTCTAACACGTAGAATTTTTATTATTATAACAGTGTTGTTTTTAAGCTTTGTAGTAGCTAAGTATGCCTTTATTGTGATTGGAGCTATTACTAAGCAATGGGGTTACAATTATACCTTAACTACAGCACATTTTGCCAAGGCCTTGTCCGAAGATATCACTCCTCTTTTTAACAGCTTAAAGCTGGCAATAACGATTGCTATTACCTCATCATTTATAGGAGTTTTGCTGGCTTACATTATAAAAACTAAAACAGTTCGGTTAAAAAAACTAATTGATTTAATTGCAACAATACCAGCAGCTGTTCCAGGAATATTGTTTGGGATTGGCTATTTGCTGACTTTTAAACACCCTTTATTTGGGGTTGGTAGGTATATATTAATTGGAGTTAAGCCCTTAATATTGTTAGGAACAGGAGTCATTGTCTATATTATATGTATTGCAAGGTACTTAAATATAGGACTAAAGGCAGGTTTTGCTTTACTAGAACACCTCAATCCACATTTAGAGGAGGCCTCGTATAACCTAGGAGTATCAGAATCAAAAACTTTTCTGCGAGTGTCCTTGCCCCTAGTTAGTCCAGCTTTTACAACGGCTTTTTTCAAAAATTTTACATCAACAATGACAACATTAGGAGCAATCATTTTTTTGCTGCTACCAAGTAATAAGGTGGCTGTTCAACAGATTTTTCAGAGAATTACCAGCTCAGAAATTGGGGTTGCAGCAGCAATGGGAGTGATTTTGTCATTAACTAGTTTAACATTTTTGGGTATTTTCTATTTAGTATTTAATTTTAAAGCACTTAAAAGGTGGTTCAAAAATGATGGTTGAGATAAAAAACATAATAAAAAAGTATAATAACATTAATGCTGTTAACAATGTATCTCTGGAGGTTAACCAGGGTGATTTACTAGCTCTTTTAGGGCCCTCTGGCTGTGGTAAAACTACACTGCTGAGAATTATTGCTGGCTTGGCTAAACCCGATTCAGGACGTATTCTTATTAATGGCAAAGATATTACTAACCTTCCCCCACAAAAGCGAAATACGGCTTTAGTATTTCAGTCTTATGCACTTTTTCCGCATTTAAATGTAGCAGAGAATATTGCCTACGGACTTAAAAATAAAGATTTGAGTAAAAAGGTAATAAATCAAAAATTACAGCAAATTGCAGATATTATTGAGCTAAAGGGGCTACTGAATAGGCAGATATTTGAATTAAGTGGCGGACAACAGCAAAGAGTAGCATTAGCAAGAGCCCTTGTGTTAGAACCAGATATCTTGTGTTTGATGAGCCATTAAGTAATCTAGATGAAAAACTCGGGTTAATATGCGGCAGGAAATAAAGAGAATTCAAAGCGAGCTTAATATCACCAGCATTTATGTAACGCATGATCAGAAAGAAGCCTTAGCTATTGCCAATAAAATAGCAGTAATGAATAGCGGTGTAATAGAGCAACTAGGTAGCTCTAATGAGATATATCATCACCCAGTTAATTCGTTTGTATCAAACTTTATTGGAGAATCAAATTTAGTTAAACCCCAAATAGTTAAGAGGTCTAAAAACAGCTGTATAATAAAGGTGCTAGACTTACAGGTAGAAATTAATACTGCTAGCGATGAGTTTCTGTGCCTAATTCGCCCTGAGGAGATTTATCCTACTCAGCACAATGGGATTGAAGTTAAGGTGAAGTGGGTCGAGAATATGGGAAATATAGTACGTTATACTTTAAGCGTAGGTAACGATATACTGATTATGGATAGACTAAACAAATTAAGCAATAAAAAATATGAAATTGGAGAAAAGCTAACTGTTTTTTTCGAAAAGCAGGCTGTGAAAATTGTTGAGGTGTAGACGCTGAGAGCATAATTTATGATTACTTTTATCCTTATAAACTAAAAGAGACACAATCAGTAATGATTGTGTCTTTAATGTTAATTAAACTATTAACTTGAAAAGTTCTCACCATAACTCATCATTCTTAATGAAAGATAAATATAAGCAACTATTCTCTCACCAAAAAGGCTGCCTAATTAGCTCCACCTGAATGTGTACTACACCCCCACTTTGATTTATCTATTCAAAAAGTTCCTTCTTTAATTATGTTCTGTTTAGCTCTCACTAGTCCAAAATAAATCTTTATTGCCAAAGTGAACCTATTCAATTTTTCTATAAATTGTAAATAAATATAAAAATAATGTAAAATATCCGAAAAATAAAAGGGTTTTTGTCTATAAATGTGTAATATATTCCATTGAATGCAATTATATATTGCAAAACAATAAATGAGAGGAGGTTTATGTTGTTAGCAGTTAAGTGTTTTACTATTTTGCGGATAACAATTAAAAATAAGGGGGTACTTTAATGAACAAGCAGATTAAAAGATTAATGATTTTAACGTTAACCTTAGTTTTTGTTTTTTCTACACTTACATTAGGGGCATTTGCCACACCCGAAGATACAGTTAGTATTTTCTCTGAACAGCCAGCTAAAATATATGGGGATATAGATTTATCATCACAAGATTTAATTACAGTAATAGTAGAATTAAAAGAAGTATCTAAGGCTGAGGCACAGTTTAAGGGACTAAGCAAAGATGTAAATATGTTATCACAAGTACGTAATAGTGCCATGAATGAAGTATTAGGTAAAACTAGAGGATCACAAATTAAAAGACAGTACGAGCATGTATTCTCTGGGTTCTCTATAAAACTTCCTGCAAATGAAGTATTAAAGATGTTAACTGTTCCTGGAGTAAAAGCTGTTTATCCTAACTTAACTTATACTAAAACTCAAGTTGGAGATGCTACTATTCTTAATCAAGAAGTATTTACACCAGATATGGTTAATAGTGGACCTTTTGTAGGTGCCAATGATGCATGGGATTTAGGCTATACAGGAGAAGGAGTAACTGTAGCTGTTATTGATACAGGTGTAGATTATACCCATCCTGATTTAGCTCATGCCTTTGGAAGTTATAAAGGTTATGACTTTGTAGATGACGATTTTGATCCCCAAGAGGGAACTTATAATGGAGAAAAACAACACCACGGAACTCATGTATCTGGAACTATAGCTGCTAATGGAGTTATTAAAGGTATTGCTCCAGATGCTAATCTATTATGTTACCGAGTATTGGGTGAACATGGTGGTACAACCGAAGATATAGTTGCAGCTATTGAATTAGCAATAATTGATGGCGCTGATGTTATGAATCTTTCATTAGGAAATAGCTTAAATTATCCAGATTGGCCAACAAGCATTGCTTTAGATTGGGCTATGTATTTGGGTGTTGTAGCTGTAACATCTAATGGTAACGCTGGACCAGCTAACTGGACAGTTGGATCACCAGGTACCTCAAGAAGAGCTATCTCTGCAGGTGCTACTCAATTACCATACGATATTTATAGTTCAGCTATTTTTACAACCGATTCCGTAACTTATGATAGCGCTAAAGTTTTAGGATATCGCTTAACTGATGAGATTGAGGCCTTAAATGGTAACACTTATGAGTTTGTAGATGCTGGTTTAGGTGGCGTAGATGATTTTACTGGTATTGATGTAACTGGTAAAGTTGCCTTAATAAGTAGAGGTTCTTATGCATTTGTAGATAAAGCCGCTAATGCTAAAGCTGCTGGTGCTATTGCAACTATAATTTATAATCACAGCGCTGGCGAAATTCCTTATGAAATACCTGGTATGGCTATTCCATCAATTAAGTTAACTCAAGAAGATGGCCAAAAAATGCTAACAGAATTAGAGAATGGTAACAATCAAGTTACATTCAATATTAATTATGTAGAAACACTAGGAGAGATAGTTGCAGACTTTTCATCTAGAGGACCTGTAGCAGGTACTTGGATGATAAAACCTGATTTATCAGCTCCAGGGGTAGACATTGTAAGTACCTTCCCAGATAATTCATATGCATCGCTACAAGGAACAAGTATGTCTTCTCCTCACATCGCTGGTGCTAGTGCTATCTTATTACAGGCAAATCCATTCTGGACACCTTGGGATGTAAAGGCAGCCTTAATGAATACTGCCGCAGACATGGTTGATGAAAATGGAAACGATTATCCACATAATACTCAAGGTGCTGGAAGTATGAGAATTGTTGATGCCCTTGAAACCAATATTTTAATCTCACCGGGTAGTCATTCATTTGGTAAGTTTGTTAACACTCAAGGCATAGAAATGAAACGACAAAGATTCCTCATAAAAAATCTTACTGACTCAATGAAAAAATACACATTTGATGTGAGTTTTGATGGAAATCCTAGTGGAATTGATGTAAGAATACCAAGACATAAGTATGTTTTACCTGGATTCTTTAACATAGTTTCGTTTAAAGTTATTGTTGATGCTTCACAGTTAACACCCGGATATTACGAAGGATCTATTAATGTAACCGATAGTGAGAGTGGTGAAACCGTAAATGTTCCTACAATTTTATTTGTAGGTGAGCCTGACTATCCACGAATAACTGGTGCATACATGGAAAAAGTAGATGATGGTTATGAAGTAGGCGCTTATTTACCTGGTGGTGCTGAAGCAATAAGCTATTATTTATTTGAGTACGATGCAGCAAATGGTGCTATTGGTGACTACGTAGATATGATTGGAAGTTATACAAATGCCGCAGCTCCTTACCATGAGTTTATCTGGGACGGCACAATTAGTGATGGCACAGAAGTAGCTAACGGAGACTGGGTACTAGCAGTTTACGTAGAGCAAGCTGGTGTAACAGATCTAAAATACTACTTGGTTACAAAGGAATAAATTACTTAATACTTAGTAATAACGGTATCATAAATAAAAGTATGGTGATTTATTATAAGCGTTTAGAACTCACCTAAAATCAACGACTCTATCTATATGATGGGGTCGTTGTTTATTTGAATTGTAAGTCACATTTACAAAAGTTTAAGAAAAACGTAATAAAAAATAACGGTTTTTGACTCTTTTTATTGATAATATTATTTTAAGTAACGCACTAGAGGAGATAGTGAAATGAAAAAAATAAATGCGTTTCAACTTAAAGTTGTTGCGTTAATAGTTATGTTAATGGATCATCTGTACTTTGCTTTTCCAAATATATTCCCCCAGTGGTTCCATCCATTATCAAGGTTTGTGGCACCATTATTTGCATTTTTGATGGTAGAGGGTTTATTCCATACAAGAAATAAACTAAAGTATAATATTAGATTATTTACGTGGGCTGTGTTTATGCATGTCGGAAATATTATTATTAATAATGCTTTTGTTTCAAAAGGTGTAAGTGTTCACAATAATATATTTATGACATTAGCATTAGGACTTACAATACTTAATTTATTTGAACTTAGCAAAAAGAGCCAAGGTAATAAAAAGTGGGTATATTCAGTTTTAGCTATTGTTCTTATACCATTAGGTATTTTTGTTGAAGGTGGAATAAGTATAATTCCATTTATTCTAATAACCTATTTCTTTAGACAAAATAAGAAAAAAGCCCTAATAGGATATGTTTTATTGTTTGCTCTTTTATTTGTTATGCATTACACGCCTTGTGAAACACTTAAAATGACGATAGATGTATTAATGTTTAATTGTGATTTTTTATTTATAACTGTAATACCATTTATCTTACTATATAACGGAGAAAGAGGAGTTAAAAATAAATTTAGTAAATATTTATTTTATGTTTTTTATCCCTTACATTTATGGGGCTTAGCTTTACTTAAGTTTGTGTTAAAATAAGGTTTTACGAGTGGTGCAGTGAACCCAAAAACTTGAACTATAAATATTTAATTGTTAAATAGATGATTCCTGTATTCAGCAGGGGTCATTTTTTTCTTTAAAATAATGCATTGATTATTGATTGTAATAGATAATATGTTCTTTAAGTCTAACTATAAAATCAGTAATTGGTTTAAACTTTTGAATGTGGTAAAAAGAAATCTAGAAATGTTTTTGAGCAAATTGTGTTAACAATTAATAGCAGTAAAAGTATATTTAAAATTAAAATATTGTAAGGTACAATTAAAGAAAAGAGTAAAAATATCGATTTTAAGGGCTTTTTAAATGATAGAATTAATAAAAAGTGTAACTAGAGGAGATGATTAAGTGAAAAAAATGAATGCCTTTCAACTTAAAGTAATTGCACTAATAGTTATGTTAATGGATCATATGTACACAGCTTTTCCAAATATATTTCCACAGTGGTTTCATGCATTATCAAGGTTTGTGGCACCATTATTTGCATTTTTGATGGTAGAGGGTTTATTTCATACAAGAAATAAACTAAAGTATAATATTAGATTATTTGTATGGGCTATAGTAATGCATGTAGGAAATATTGTTATAAATAATGCCTTTGTTTCAAAAAGCGTTAGTGTTCATAATAATATATTTATGACATTAGCATTAGGACTTACCATAATTAATTTATTTGAGCTTAACAAAAATAGCCAAGGAAATAAAAAATGGGCATATTTAGGTTTGGCTATTGCTATTATACCATTGAGCAAATTTGTTGAAGGTGGAATAATTATGATTCCATTTATACTAATAACCTATTTCTTTAGGGGTCATAAGAAAAAAGTAATAATAGGATATTCAGTATTGTTTACACTTTTATTTTTTATGGAATATACAACTTATGAAACACTTGAAAAAACAATAAAAATGTTAATGTATAGATGTAATTTTTTATGTATAACTGTAATACCATTTATCTTACTATATAACGGAGAAAGAGGAGTTAAAAATAAATTTAGCAAATATTTATTTTATGTTTTTTATCCTTTACATTTATGGGGCCTAGCAATATTGAAATTTGCATTAAAGTAAGTTAGAAAATAGGTACATAATTAAAATAATCTATTATGAGATACATACACTTATTTATAGTGTTAAAAATCCAAACTTCTATCTGGTACTCTTGATTTAAGAGAACTGGAGAGAAGCTTTTTTTATTTTTTAATAAACCCTTCATTGTGTATGCTACTTTACTATATTTATAACTGCAAAAAACAGACAATAAAAATAACAAACCTCCTAAATTTCACAAGAAAATTTTAAAAAATATAACTTTTGGCACATGTGAGTAAAAAATAAAATTTGTATACTGAGAAGCATAAAGTAATGGTTAATTTAGCACAAGGAGGGGGGTATTAGGGTGAATCAACTAATGGGAGAGATAAAATTGTTTGCTTATGATGAAGTACCTGAGGGTTGGTTGAAATGCGAAGGGCAAGCTTTACACATTAGTAAATACCCTAAGCTTTATATGCTTATTGGTACTAAGTTTGGTAAAGAGGGTGAACATTTTTTTAGGTTACCAAACTTATTAGATAAGTCATCTGAGGGTTTAATATATTGTATTGCTACTGAAGGGCAACTACCAAATTTTAAAGCGGTATAGCGTAAAGTTTATATCAAACCATATTACTTAAAAATACTTTTAAGGAGAGAACATAAATTGAATAAAAATAAGTATAAAAGAATAATTTCAGTAGCCTTAATGCTATTAGTAATAGTTGCATTTATGCCACAAACAACTTTGCAGGCATCTGCTACTAGCGTATGGGATGGTACAATTGCTACTTCCTTTGAGGGTGGAAGTGGAATAGAATCAGACCCATACCAAATTGCTACAGCAAGTCAGCTTGCCTATTTAGCTCAGCTTGTAAACTCAGGTGAGCTAGATGCTACAAATAATAGTGAGAAATATGCAAGTCTTAATTACTTGCTAACAAGTGATATTGACTTAACAGGTACTGAATGGATTGTTATTGGCATTAGTGATGTTAACAGCTTTAATGGTACTTTTAATGGAGATTGTAAGCTAATTTCAAATCTTACTATTGGCTCTGCACAAAGCCCTAACACAAACCACAATTATGCTGGGCTTTTTGGATATATAAACAATGCTACTATTAAAAATATTGGGCTTAACAATATTTATGTTAACACGAGTATTAGTGGTCACAATATAGCAGGTGGACTTGTAGCATGGTCAGTGGGAGGTAATATTACAAATTGTTATACAACAGGCAGTATAACGGCAGCTGCAGCAGTAAATTGTTATAATGCAGTGGGTGGCTTAGTAGGATATGCATTAGCTAATACTTCAATTTTAAATAGTTACTCATTGGTTAATAGTCATGCAATTCAAGCAGCAGGTGGTAGCCAACCAGGTTATATTGGTGGCTTAACAGGTATTATTCAATCTGGTTCAACACTAACTAATTGTTATGCCGCAGGTAGTGTATCGTGTAATACTGCTTATTGTTTTAGTGGTTTTGTGGGTAAAATCTGGCCAAGTGATAATAGTAAGGTAATCAATAGCTATTGGAATGGCGAATTTAAGCGAATAGATCATTTGGGATATGGCAAAGATGATACCATTTTTATATCACCTACTGAAATGAAAAATTCAGTATCGCTAATTAAAAACTTAAATGATAATGTTAAAAGCTTAAGTAATGCCTTACTAAAAAAATGGAAATTTGTTTCTGGCAGCAATGATGGTTATCCAATGCTTAATGGTATTGGCAATGAGGTAAGCAATAACATTGCACCTATGAGATTTAGTGCTTGCATAACTGGTGATCGCCTTGCTGGGCGAACTCTAACTGCAACATATTTGTATTACGATGTAGAGGGTGATATAGAAGAAGATGTATTAGTTTATAAATGGTATCGCGCTACAGATTCAAGTGGCAATAATGCTACAGAAATTATAGATGCTAATGAAAAAACATATCTTTTAACAAATAATGATGTAGATTTTTATATTTACTTTGAGGTTAATAGCAGTGAAAAAACATTAAAAAGTAGCTGTTCCCCAAAAATACTATCTGCTGACAATTGGGATGGTTCAATAGCTACTGCATTTGCAGGTGGAGAAGGTACTGAAAATAAACCATACCAGATTTCTTCAGCTAATGAGCTTGCCTATTTAGCGAACTTAGTTAATTCTGGCGCTAAAGATTCTAAAAACGAAGCATATGCAAATATGCACTATGAGTTAATTGATAATATAAAAATAGGAGATTTCTGTGACTTTACACCTATTGGAAATAGCGATATTAATAGTTTTAAAGGGACTTTAAAGGGCAATGGAAACCATATTGTAAACCTTACTATTGGTACCTCTATTACACCTAACTTATCTTTATCTGCACTTGGCTTATTTGGTTATTTGAGCGGTGCAACTATAGAAAATATTGGTTTAAAAGATATTGTTATTTGCTCGGCCAAAGACGAGGTTGTTGTGGGTGGGCTTGCAGCACATGCTAAAAACTCCACAAATATTACTAATTGTTATGCAACTGGTGTGGCTAGTAGAAAAGAAGCAACTGCCAAGTGGAATACGGTAGGTGGACTGGTAGGTGCAACAAGTGAAAATGTCACTATAAAGGATAGTTATGCATCAGTTGATGTTTCATGTAAAGGTGATGCAGCTGTTGTTGGTGGTTTAGTTGGATCTACTGCTAACAATACAATTATAACTAATTGTTATGCATTTGGTAATGTAGCTAGTGAGGGTACAGTTTTAAATTACTCGGCAGGACTTATTGGAGCGATCTTTTCAAATACAACAGTTAAAAATAGTTTTGCCTCAGGTGATATAACCTGTACTAAAGCTATAACATATGGTGGTGGGCTTATAGGGTTTATTGAAAAAGATAGCTTAGTAATAAACTGCTATGCATTAGGTAATATAACTAACGGTGGTGGCAACAAAAATTACTTAGGTGGAGTTGCTGGGTGGATTAAAACAAATATAACAGTTAATAATTGTTATGCCACAGGTGATATAACAAATGGTAATGATACTGCTTTAGTTGGTGGAGTTGTAGGGCGTAATGACTTAAGTACCATAGAAAACTGTTATTTTAATATTGATGCATTACAAAAAATTGGGGGCATAGAAAGAGAAGTAAGTAATAAAAAAGGCATAGGTACTGGTGGAGATGGAATAACAAAGATACTAGCAGAAAATATGAAAAAAGACTCTTTTGTTGAAGGGTTGAACAGTAACGCATTTAGCTGGATGGTAGACAATAATGATTTATCTCTGGAGTTGTGGAAATTTGTCACAGATGAAAATGGTGACTACCCAATGCTTAATGGTGTTGATAACATAAAGAGTATATCAAACACTAAACCCTATGTTGGAAAAGTAGCTATAGATGGTGTTGCCCATGTTGGGGAGAAACTTACAGGTACTTATAATTATCTTGATCTTGAAGGAGACGTTGTAGATAGAAGTTATCTGTGGTACCGCTCAAGCAATAAAAGTGGTACCGATATGGTAGTTATCCCTAATGCTACTGATAAAGAATATACTTTAACAGATGACGATATAGGTAAATATGTTTCATTTGAAGTAACTCCCATATCAAATGGTGATATGGGTACTGCTGTAAAAAGTGCTTTTACCTTAAAAGTATTGGGTTGTGATGTCTGGAATCAAACAATATCCACCGAGTTTGCTGGGGGTGATGGTTCAGAGAGTAATCCATATCAAATAGCTTCGGCATCTCAGCTTGCTTATTTAGCTCAATTAATAAACAATAGTACAACTAACTCAACATACGCTGATAAACATTACCTATTAATAAATAATATTAAACTAGGATATAAAGAATGGACACCTATAGGTACTGGTGCTAATAGCTTTAAGGGTAAATTTAATGGTGGTAATAAGGTAGTATCGTATATGACTATTGGTGTACCTACAAATTTAAACTCAAATCAACCAGTATGTGGTTTGTTTGGCTGTTTAAATAATGCGGTTATAGAAAATGTGACAGTAGAAAATGTTTTAATAAACTCTACCAAAAATGGCGTTGTCATAGGGGGCATATCGGCTCATGCAAAAGATGGATCAGTTATTACAAGTTGTTATGTAAATGGTCTGGCAAAGTGTGATGCAGAAGGAAGCAACTATAATGTTGTTGGAGGTCTTATAGGCTATGCTAATAACAATGTATTAGTCAAAAATAGTTATGCCTCAGCTAGTCTAACATGTAATGGTTCTAAAACATATAGCGGTGCTTTAATTGGTGTAAGTCAAAATAATACACGTGTAGTAAACTGTTATGCTTTAGGCAGTGTAACAGGTAATGGTTTAACCCATAATTATTTAGGGGGACTTGTTGGTTATGTTTTGTCAAGTACTACAATTAACAACTGTTACACTACGGTTGACATAATAGGTGTTAGAAATAATACTGCTTCAGTAGGGGGTATTATTGGATATAATCATGGAGGAACAGTGGTAAATTGTTACTACAATAATGAAGCAGTTCAGAATGTAGGTAGTGTAATTAGAACTGATGAAAACAGAAAAGGTGTTGGTACTGGTGCAGATAACACAACAAAAAAAACTTCAGCTAGTATGAAGCAAATTTCATTTGTAGATTTATTAAATCAAAACGCTCTTAATTGGATAAAAGCTAATGATGCAGAATTACTAAAATTATGGAGATTTGTATCAAATAAAAATAATAACTATCCGATGATAAACGGTTTAAATAACACTAAAATTGAAATTAACACTAAACCTTTTGTAACCAGTGTATTTATAGATGGTTTAAAACAAACTGATAAAATACTATTAGGGCATTATAATTATCATGATTTAAATAATGATGCAGAGCAAGGTTCAACTTATCAGTGGTATCGTGCCAACGACAGTAGTGGAACAAATGAAGTGAAAATAGCTGGTGCAACAGCTATAGCATATAAATTAACTGATATAGATGTTGGTAAATACCTTAAATTTGAAGTAATTCCTGCAGCAAATAATGGTGATGTTGGTGATGCTGTAAATAGCGTTTATACACAACAGGTTTGCACCCCCAAGACTTATACAGCTCTAAAAGATAAAAATGCCGGAGATATAGTTAAATTTGGGGGTAAAGAATGGATATTGCTTGATCCTGCAAAAGGTATGATAATATTAGCCTCAGAAGACTCTAGTAAACAATGGCATAATAAATATTTGGATAAAAACAATTATGCTAATAGTACTATAAGAGCATATTTAAACGGTGAATTTATAAATAGCTTAGGAGAAAAAAACCAAAATGTAATTCAAGTAAAAACATGGGATTGTACTAGAGCCAGCTATAAAGATTACACATATAATGGAAAAATTACCTATGAGAATCAAAAAAGACACGTTACCGATAAAGTAGGACTACTCACTATTAGTGACTGCGAAAAATATAAAAGTCACATAGCCCTTGAGGATACAAGACCTTATGAATGGCAATATTATTGGTGGTTAATAACAGCAGCTTCTGATGCTGATTATTGGGCATTCGTGGCTAAAAAAGACGGCACCCCATTTTGCATTAATGATACTGTTGTTGATGATTATTATAATGTAAGACCTGTTATTTATCTAGAACCCTGTCTTGTTTTAGATGAAGAAAACAAAGTAGATACAAATGCATTTTACTCTCCTATGGGGATATTGAAATCACCAACAAAAAATACAAAACCAACTTGGAGTTGGGAATCACGTAGTAATAGGGGTAGTGGAATATATCGTTATAAATTAAATAATAATGCTTGGGAGTATACTTATAAAATAACTATATTTCCAGTGCCAAAACTTGAGGTTCTAAGCCCAGAGTATACACCCTCAACAGATTTACCAGAAGGAACTCATACGCTTTATGTACAGGAGGCTGGTCTAGATTATTTCTTTAATCCATTGAATAGCAAATTTGAGGCAAGCTGGTCAGGATTAGGAGTAATTAAACTAACAATTGATAAAACTCTACCAGTTGTTGATACAAATTTAAATAGTGAATCTACTAACAATGTTAGCAAGCAATTTACAGTAACAGCAACAGATAATTTAGATAATACACCAACTATAACTGTAAAGCTAGGCAAAAATATTATTACGCCAAATGGTGGTGGTATTTATTCAGTAAACCTAGCTCTTGGCACAAATACAATAACTATTACAGCAGAAGATGATGCAGGAAACATTGCAACTGAGGTAAAAACAATTGACAGAACACCAGATTTTACTATGTTTGCAGGAGGAAATGGGACCGAATTTGACCCATACCAAATTGCTACTGCTGAACAGCTTATGTATTTTGCAGAGCTTGTTAATAATTGCAATGCCACTTGTGCGAGTTTACATTATGAACTAACAAATGATATTGATTTATTGAATAAAGAGTGGATACCAATTGGACTGCATGCCGGAAATAGCTTTAAAGGCTCATTTAATGGAAATGGTAAGGTGGTAAGTAACCTAAAAATAGGTTCAAAACAAACCCCTATTAGCTTTTTGAATGCTGGTCTTTTTGGTTATGCCGATGGGGCAATTATTAATAATGTTGGGGTAGACAATATTGCAATATATGCAAACTGCACAACTAGTCATCTTCATGTTGGAGGTCTAGTAGGATTTTTAGAAGATGTAAAAATAGCTAATTGTTATGCAACAGGTTTAATAGAAGGTATAAGCAGTAAAGCAAGTCATTATAGTGTATTAGGTGGTTTAATAGGATTTGCTACAGCAAATAACTCTATTAATAATAGCTATGCTATAGTTAATGTAACAGGAAGTGGAGAAAATAATTACTCAGGTGGATTTGCTGGAATATCTTACGCAAACTCAAAAATATCAAATTGTTATTCGGTAGGGTCTGTGGTAAGCACCAGTACTTTATTGAGTAATGCAGGTGGATTTATTGGTTCGGTAGGTACTAATGAAAACAATACACTAAATTGCTACTGGAATAGCCCAAGCACAGCTAATGGTGTAGGTAATGGCAATAGTAATACAACTGAAATGAGTATTAATGAAATGAAAAATGCTTCATTTGCCTTAACTCTCACAAAAAATGCTTTAGGGTTAATGAATGCAGATAAAACATTAGAGCTTAGTGAATGGAGTTCATTAGTTAATCTTAATCAAGGTTTGCCTATTCAAAACGGAATAGGTAATGCAATTATTAACAAAGCTCCAATTGTAAAAAATGGTGAAAAAATTCAAAGTGGATATGCAACTCCAGCATTAAATAATAAAGAAGCAGTTCCATATACTGCAAATATGGTAAATTGGTTTGAGGAGTTTAATAACGATAAACTAACATATTCAGTTGTTTCGGCATTAGATGAATCTTTAAATATTTCATCTGATGTAGATATAAATGGAAGTGCTTTAAGCTACACACCAAAAGCTGAACAAGTTAGTAAGCTGGTTAAAATAGTTATTAAGGCTAACGATGGTTTAACAGATAGTATTGATAATGTTGAAATTAACATAAGTGTATGTTCTGAACCTATAATAAATGCCCAAACACCAGTAATAACAAACAACCTAACCAATAAAGTAGCACAGGTAGGAGATGTAATTTCCTTAAATGCTACAGCAACTGTAAGTGATGGTGGAGCAGTTACGTATAAGTGGTATAAAGTAGATGATGTTAATAAAACAAATCCACAGGCATTACCCGAAACAACAGCAATCTATACTCTAAATACAAGCGTTGCAGAAACAAGCTACTATTACTGTGAGGTAACTAATACTAATAACAGTGTAAACGGAAAAAAGGTAGTAAAAGTAGATAGTAAGGTAGTAAAAGTGATTATTACAACAACAACACCTATAATAAATGCCCAAACACCAGTAATAACAAACAACCTAACCAATAAAGTTGCGCAGGTAGGAGATGTAATTGTCTTAAATGCTACATCAAAAGTAGATGATGGTGGAACAGTTACGTACAAGTGGTATAAAGCAGATGATGTTAATAAAACAAATCCACAGGCATTATCAGCAACAAAAGCAGCCTATACCGTTAATACAAATAGTGCAGGAACAAGTTACTATTATTGTGAGGTAACTAATACTAATAACAATGTAAACGGAAATAGGGTAGTAAAAGTAAATAGTAAGGTAGCGAAAGTAATTATTACAACACCACTAGTACAAAGTAGCGAAAACGACATAATAAGCTTTACTGTCAATAAACAAGTAGCAGAAGCTACCATAAATAAAGGAGCACATACAGTAAACGTAGAGGTAACAATTGGAACAGACCTAACGAGTTTAGTACCAATAATATATGTGTCATCAAGAGCAACAGTTGTTCCAGCAAGTGGAGTAGCTCAAGACTTTAGTAATGCTGTAATCTACACAGTAACTGCTGAAGATGGAACATCGCAAGAGTGGAAAGTAACAGTAACAGAGGAATCACTAGTACAAAGTAGCGAAAACGACATAATAAGCTTTAGCCTTAATGAACAAACAGCAGTAGCTACAATAAATAAAGTTAACAATACCGTAAAAGTAGAAGTAGTAAACGGAACAGATTTAACAAGTTTAGTACCAACAATAGCAGTATCAGCTAAAGCAACAGTTATACCCGCAAGTGAAGTAGCTTTAGACTTTAGTAATGCTGTAACCTACACTGTAACCGCCGAAGATGGAACATCGCAAGATTGGGTAGTAAGCGTGACTGAGACATCTTTAATAGACACTACACCACCAACAATTACTACAAACTTAACAAGTGGTACAACTTATGCAAGCAGTAAAATCTTTACTGCAATAGCTACAGATAATTTAGATAAAAACCCAGTTGTAACTGTTAAAATAGGCAATACTAACATAGTTGCAAATAAAAATGGAACATATACAGCTAACCTTAATATGGGTCTTAACATTATCACCATTATTGCTAAAGATAATGCTGGATATACTGCTACAGAAACAAGAGAGATAATCAGAGAACGTGAGCCAAAACAGCCTGATAATGATGATGAAAAAGATGTTAATTATGATTATATAATTAACAATGAAGAGCAAAATCAAAAACTAACAAAGCAAAAAACAGAACAAGGAGAAATAGTAACAGTAGATATTACTATTAAACAATCAGTATTATTAGGCTCAGTAAGAGCCGCAAAAAAAGAGCAAAAACCTGTATTAGTAGATATAGCTAATAAAGAAACAACTGAAGAGACTAAAGAAGTAAAAAAATTGAGGCTTACTTTTTATCAGGTAAAACAAGTAGCAGCCGTTGGTCTTAACATAAAAGATGCTCAGGGCGATTTCATAGAGTTGCCTAAGGCATTGTTGCAGTCACTTAGTGCAGCTAAGCAAAATTTGAGCTTAGAAATTAGTGAAGTATCTGCAACAAAAGCCCAAAAATATCTAAACGAAAAAGACACAGTATATGCAGTAAAAGAAATAAATACTAACTTTAGTGGTAAAACCAAACTTAAGTTTAGAGCTCCTAAAGATGTTAATCCAGCAGAGCTAAAAATAAAAGTAAAACACAGTGATGGAACACTAGCAGAAATAACTCCAACTATTGTTACTGATAAACAAGGTAATACTTACTTAGAGTTTACAGTAAATAAATTTAGTACCTTTATAGTTTATAAACCAGCAGAAGAAGAGGTTGTAAAAGAAACCAAAACTAAAATTGAATTAACAATTGGGAATACAACAGTTTTAGTAGATGGTAAAGAAATTAAGCTAAAAGCTGCACCGTTTATAAAAGAAATAACAAACAGAACTTTAGTGCCAGTTCGCTTTATTTCCGAAACCTTAGGAGCAAAAGTAGAATGGAATAGTGAACTACGTGAAGTGTATATTACCAATAATGGCAAAGAAATAACTCTTAAAATAGACTCAGATATAGTTGTAGTAGATAACGTAAATACAAAAATTGATAGCCCTGCTGAAATAGTAGATGAAAGAACCTATGTGCCACTACGCTTTGTTAGTGAAACTTTAGGAGCAGAGGTTAAATACTTGCCAGCTACCAATAAGATAGTAATTACGAAGTAGAAGTAATACAGTTACAATGTTGAAAGTGTCTTAGTAAAAAATTAAGTTGCTAAAATCTTAATAGATATATAAACCTGTTAGTAGATTAATGCTAACAGGTTTTTCACTTTTAAAAAGAGCAATCTCAATACCAACATAACATCATAAAGTAATAACTGGAATAAATTAATAATTATATTAAATGCTCTAATGCTACTAAAAGTAGTATAATTAATATATAAAATTGCTTTATGTAAAAATAAGTGTAATTAAGTGGCGTAGTATTTTAATGGATAGTCATATATAACAGTTTTATTAAGGTTATTTATAAGAATATTGCTAATTATATGTAAAATACATAAAAGCATTTTATTGATAAAGTTCGCAACGAGCTATGGTATTTAGTATTAATAGAGGGGTGCTACAATGAAAAGATTTAAACGAACATCGCTGTTATTTTTGGCGGTATTGCTTATTTTAACAAACCTATTCAATTATGGTGTTATTATAGCTAATGCAAATAATGAGGTTGTTAACTCAGCATATGAAAAGCTGTATGGCTCAATAGCATTATATGTTGGAAGTACGCAAGCACTAGTAGAGAACACTGCTGTACCTGTTGATACTACTGTGAGTAGTACTAAACCTATAATTAGCAATAATCGTACTCTTGTACCTGTACGCTTTGTATCAGAAAAATTAGGGGCTTATGTAGCTTGGAACAGTAGTACTCAAACAGTATCAATGAAATTTAATAAAACACAAATTAGTTTACGTATTAATGATATGCAGATAAGTGTTAACAATACCAAAGTAACCTTAGATGTAGCTCCAATTATCTTAAATGGTCGCACTTATGTTCCACTTAGAGCAATTTCAGAGGCCTTTGGAAATCATGTATTTTACTACAAAAGGTTAATTGTTATAAGTGACACACCTATCTTTAATATTAATAATGATACTATGGTAATTAATGAAATTTGCAATTGGTTTAAACAAGGAAAATTCCCTAATTACATTAAAAAAGAGTTATCGCTACAAGAGATTGCTGAAAATGAGCAGAGTGTAGTAACTGTAATTGGTTATGATAAAAATGGTCAGGCTTTAATTCAGGGTAGTGGTTTTGCAGTTGCTCCTGGTCTTTTTGCTACCTGTCTTCATGTACTACAAGAATGTGAAAGCTATAAAATTGTAGATAGCTCTGGTAATGAGTATACTGCTGAGGGTGCTGTTGCTTATGCAGAGGGTTTAGATTTAGCTTTATTGAAGTCACACCAAGCTACTGATATTCCTATGTTATCTATAGGTGGTCTTGCTAATATCACTAAGGGTGACTCAATTATAACTATAAGCAGTCCAAAAGGACTAACAAATTCAATCTCTCAAGGAATTATTAGTAATGTTCATAGCCGCGATGGTGTTAGTATAGTTCAGTTTACAGCTCCTATAGCTCCAGGAAGTTCTGGTGGAGCTTTGTTTAATATGTACGGAGAGGTAATTGGGGTTATATCTTTTGGTTATGAAAATAGTGAGCTAAACTTCGCAATTCCTTCACAATATCTTGAGTATTGGTTAACATCATATCAGGGTAAAAACTTAAATGATATTGCCTTAGTAACACTACCCGAAGTAAAAGAAGATGATGATGGTAATAATGATGTACCACCCAATACTAAACAACTAACATCAACCTACGAAACCATGTTGGATTTTGAACCCATAGATATTGCATTTAACCCTACAAAACCACTTATATATGCCGCTGATAAAGGAAATAAGTTGCTATATGAAATTAACTATGAAACTAACAAAATATCCAAAATGCCCCTATCATATATGCCAGAGGCTTTAACATTTGCCAATGGTCAGTTATATGTTGCTTTAGCACATCAACCACATAGCCATACTTGGTGGCAAGAGGATCAAACAGGTACAGTACTCATTATAAATCCCAATACTTTTACCGTAGCAGATAGTTTAAGTGTAAGTATTGACCCTTTTGATATAGCTGTAGATAAACAAGGATATATCTATGTATCATCTGGCTCAGGTCAGTGGACAAATATTCATAGCTACTCACCAACTACTAAGTCTTTGATATCAAAAGCAAACGTATACCAAAAGAGTAACATTGAAGTTAATCAAGTAGAGAATAAATTATATGTTACAAGAATAGAGACTTCTCAACGTGAAATGGGCTATTACTCTTTATTGAATGGCCAAATACTGCAATATCAAAAATATAATAACCAGGGAAATGTTAGCATAACTTCTAAGTTAGTAACAGGGCCAGATGGTGCATTTGTGTTTAATAGTTGGGGAGTCATTTTTGACTCGTCATTGAGTTATGTTGGTAAACTAAGTTTTACATTTGTTGATATGGCTTTTAATGCTTATAACAACGATATATATACTATTGCTTATAGTGACATTATTTATGTGTATGATTACCCAAGTTTTGAGCAAAAACATATCTTAAAAGTTAACCGAGATGCAAAGCGATTATTTATTAAACAAGACCATTTGCTTACACTAGAGTTGAAAAATAATCGTTACTATTTTTCTGTATATAATCTTAACTTGAACTCATAGGTTTATTAAAATAAGAGGAGAAACCAATGCCATATTTTAAACGCACAGTAATTTTTATAATAGCTATTGTTTTAATACTGTCAAGCATGAGCTACTATCCTGTTAAAACAGCATTTGCCATTAGTGAGATTGAAAAAACAGCCTATGAAAAAATTAAAGATTCAATTACTTTATATGTTGGAAAAAAACAAGCTCTAGTAAAAAATATTGTTGTTCCAGTAGATAATAGCGTTAGTAGTACCAGACCTTTCATTAGCGGTAGTCGTACATTTGTGCCTGTTCGCTTTGTATCTGAAAAATTAGGTGCAAAGGTTGAGTGGAACGGCAACACTCAAACGGTCTTAATGAAACTTGGTGAAACATCAATTAAAATGAAAATCAATAAAGCAGAAATAGTAGTAAACAATAAGGCTATAATCTTAGATGTAGCGCCAATGATTTTAAACTCTCGTACCTATGTTCCGCTTAGAGCTATTTCCGAAGCCTTTAATAAACACGTATTTTATGATAGAAGCTTAATAGTAATTAGTGATTCACCTGTTATTAATAAATACTACGATACTTGGCTAATCGATGAAATTATTAGCTGGTTTAAACAGGGTAGCTTTCCCTGGTTTCATGAAAATATTGAGTTATCTATTCAAGAGATAGCTAAAAAAGAACGTAGCGTGATAACAGTTTTAGGTTATGATGAAAATAAAAAAGTAGTAAGCCAAGGTAGTGGCTTTGCCATTGCTCCTGGTTTATATGCGACCTGCTTACATGTTGTACAAGCTTGTCAAAGCTATAAAATTTTCGACAATCTTGGAAACGAGTACCCAGCAGATGGTGTTATTGCATACTCCGAAGAATTTGATCTAGCTATTTTGAAGGCATATCGTTTAACAAATATACCAGCCCTTACCTTAGGAAGCGTTGCAAATGTATTAAAGGGAGATGCTATTGTAACTATAAGTAGTCCCAATGGATTAATTAATACTGTTTCTCAAGGGATTATAAGTAACATTTATACAGAAAATGGTATAGATATAATGCAGATTTCTGCTCCAATAGCCCCTGGTAGTTCTGGTGGAGCTATGTTTAATAAACAAGGGGAGGTAGTTGGAATAACTGCAACTAAGTTAAATAATAAAGCCTTAAATTTTGCGATAGCAGCAGATTACCTTGAGCCTTGGTTAACAGAGTTTAAAGATAAATGGCCAAGTGAAATACCTTTAGTTAAACCCCCAATAATTGTAGATCCGCAGGCTACTCAACTAGCTGCTATAAATGAGTTTAAGCTTGACTTTAAACCAACAGACTTGCTGGTACATCCCAATAAACCACTTATTTATGCTACTGATAAAGTGAGTAAAGCCCTTTATGAAATTAACTATGAAACTAAAAAGTTAACTAAAATTACTTTTTCATATGTACCAGAGTCAATAATCTTTGCTAAAGAAGAAGTGTATGTTGCTTTGTTACATCATGAACATGAATCATGGCGAGATGTGCAAGATCAAAAAGGCACAATAGCTATAATAAATGCCACCACCTTTAAAATAAAAGATAAACTAGAAATAGGACTTGATCCTTATGATATTGCTGTTGATAAACATGGTAATATTTATGTATCATCGGGGTCAGGTGGATCAACATATTTAAGAAGCTACTCTCGAGCTACTAAATCTTTGATTTCATCTAAAATGATTCAACAAAAGAGTAATATTGAAATAAGTCCAACAGCTAATAGAATATATTGTATAGACACCAGTTATTATAAACATAAAATTGAATATTACTCTTTTTTAGATAATGGTGTGATTAATTATAAAAGCCCCTTTATTAACGATGATTATGAAAGGGACAAAAATTTTAAAATAACACCAGATGGAGCTTTTTTGTTTAATGGAGCTGGTTCTATCTTTTACCCTTCTTTAAGTTATGCTGGAGATTTAGGATATAAATTTAATGATATAGCTTTTAATCTTACTAATAAGCAAGTTTATACTAGTGCGTATAATGGTATTATTAGGGTATATGATTATACTACATTTGCTTTTAATCAAAAACTGCAAATTAATGGTGAAGCAGAGCGTTTATTTTGCAAAGAAAATAAGTTATATGTTTTAAAATCTGTAGATGACTCTTATTATTTTTCAATATATAGTATAAAATAAATATTAATAGTAAAGAGCCCTTCTTGCAAAAAGAGGGCTCTTTACTATTATAAACAGATAATAATAGCATGGTAAGTTATTAGTTTTGTTTTTTTTACATGCATATACTCTTGCGGTATTCCGATGGAGTTTTGTGAACAAAACGTTTAAAAATTGTAGAGTAGTAATTTTGAATATTAAAGCCTACTGCTACCGCTACATCAAGCAAAGATAAGCTGGTATTTGCCAGTAAATGTTTGCTTTTTTCTACCCTATAATTGTTTAAAAAATTAGTAAAAGTAAAACCTGTTTCTTTTTTAAACACCTTGCAAAAGTAGCTTTTATTCACAGCTAAATGATTACATAAATTATCTAAACAAATAGATTGAGTATAGTTTTCATGAATATATTGAATAGCTTTTTTTACGTGTATATTAAACCTTAAGTTACTCATACCTTTGCTAAATCTACTGTCTGCAATATTTAACATTATATATGGCAAATACTCGATACAACTTGGCGGTTTAAAAGCAATATTATTGTTATTACTTTTTTGGTAGCTAAAAGGTCCAATAATAAAGTACCCTCTATATTTGTTAAATCTAGATATATAAACAACTAGGTAGTTAATATCATTATTATAGCTTAAGGTAAGGTTAAGTAAGTCTTTAGAATCAAAATGAATATGTTTAAAAACCTCATTTTTATTAAGTATTTGTTCTAAAGCTGGCTTGTAGCCAACTCTAGCAATTTCATTAAAGTCAGTGTCTACTGCTAATACGGGTAAATTACAGCAGTTGTAAAAGTCGGTAATAATATTTTTTAGTATATTCAAGCTTATACCCTCCAAAACAAATTATATATAGTTATAAAAAAGCAAATATGCTTAAGCTTAACGCCGTAGAATAGTATAGAATAATATATAGTAATGATAATCAATATCAATAACATACTTATATTATCAATTACCTATAATAGTTTGTCAAATTTTATTATAACTACTAGCGCCATTATGGAGGAATCATTATGAAAATTATATTTTTAATAATAGCATTTATCTCTTTTTGTATAGGTTTAGTAGGAATAGTGTTACCTATTTTACCTACAACTCCGTTCATGTTACTTACATCATTTTGTTTACTTAAAAGTAGCGATAAATTAAATGCAAAATTTCAAAAAACTAAATTTTATCAAGAACATGTTAAACCCCTAAAAGAAAACAAAGGCATGACTATGAAAACAAAATTAATAATACTGATTCCCGTAATTATAATGTTATCTTTATTATTTATTTTTATAAATAGTTCAATAATGAGAGTTGTTATTGTACTTTTACTTATAACAAAAATAATAGTATTTGCAAAAATAAAAACACTAAAAAAGGAGGCTGTAACTAATGATGAGCAAAAGATTACTATCATTGAATAGTGCAGCAAAAAAGTGGGTAGCACAAACAGTATTGATGAAATGGATAGCTATTATTTGTAATATCTCAATAGTATTGTTTATTGGTTATATGGTAGATAAACTATACAGAAATGATTTCAATTTTAATTTAACACTATCCATTATTTTTTTAGCTTTTATGTTACTTATAAGATTTATTTGCCATAGATTATCAGCAAAATATTCTTATTATTCATCAGCAGAGGTTAAAAAATCATTAAGACAAAGCATCTACAAAAAACTATTATCATTAGGTGTTAACTATACAGATACAATATCTACATCATCAACAGTTCAAGTAGCTGTAGATGGGGTAGAGGCTCTTGAAGTTTATTTTGGAAGATACCTTCCTCAGTTATTTTATAGTGTTTTAGCTCCTATTACCTTGTTTGCAGTAGTGTCATTTATAAACTTAAAGGTAGCTACGGTGCTTATTCTCTGTGTTCCTTTAATACCTCTTTCAATAATGGCATTTATGAAAGTAGCTAAAAAACTGTTAGGAAAATATTGGAATATATATACAGACCTGGGAGACTGCTTTTTAGAGAATCTTCAAGGGCTTACAACGCTAAAAGTTTTTAATATTGATGAAGAAAAAAATAGAGAGATGAATGAGCAATCCGAGAGTTTTAGAAAAATAACTATGAAAGTACTAGCAATGCAGTTAAATTCTATTACTCTTATGGACTTAATAGCCTTTGGTGGTGCAGCTATTGGTGTATTGATAGCACTAAATGAATATTCGGCAGGTAATATATCTCCTGGTGCAGTTATAATAATTATCTTGTTATCTTCGGAGTTTTTTATTCCATTAAGATTATTGGGTTCTTTTTTTCATGTAGCTATGAATGGCATGGCTGCCAGTGATAAAATATTTAACCTTTTAGATCAAGCCGTGCCACAAGAGCAAGAATTAACAGAAAAAGAGCAAAAAGCGTTTAACAATATAAGTATAAACTTTAATAAAGTAGAGTTTAGTTATGATAAAGAACGAGCAGTATTAAAAGACATAAATCTATCTATTAAAAATAAAAAAATGATAGCTTTAGTAGGTGAAAGTGGCTGTGGAAAAAGTACTATCACTAACTTACTACTAAAATTAAAAACAGTAGATAAGGGAGAAATCACTTTAAATGGAATCAATATAAATAAAATTCCCTTTACTGAACTGAGAAAAAAAATAGGTTTTATAAGCCATAACTCCTATATCTTTAATGGAACAATAGAAGATAACTTAAGGTTAGGTAAATACAATGCTAGCGCTCAAGAGTTAACTGATGCTCTTAAAAAAGCTAATTTAGCTGGCTTTGTTAGTGAACTGCCAAATAAGTTAAAGACTAAGGTAGGTGAGGGAGGCGCTCTTTTATCTGGAGGTCAAAAACAAAGATTAGCACTTGCCAGAGTTTTAATATCTAATCCAGAGATCATTATTTTTGATGAGGCAACCTCTAATATTGATGTAGAAAGTGAAGAGAAAATATGGCAGTCAATATACGAATTAGCTGAGAATAAAACACTATTAGTTATATCTCATAGATTAGCCAATGTAAAAAAAGCAGATAACATATATGTATTGCATAAAGGAGTTATCATTGAGAGTGGTAATCATAATGAACTTATTAAACAAAAATCAAAATACTATGAGTTGCTTACACAACAAGAGAAATTAGAGAGTATATATAACAAAAGAGCAAACATCATTGAAAGTGAGGAACAGCTCTGTGGATAAAAGACAATCAGGGATTAAAATAATGGCCAGATTAATAAAAATTTTAAAACCCTTGGCACCCATAATGGCTATAACAATTGTTTTTGGAGTGTGTGGTTTTTTGGCTTCAATCTCCATAACAACCTTTGGGGCAGTAGCATTAACTAAAAAAATGGGAATAGATATGGGCTATACGGTAACTCAGGCCCTAAGTATTATAGTTGTTTGTGCTGTGTTAAGAGGTTTTTTAAGATATGTAGAGCAATACTCAGGGCACTATATAGCCTTTAAAATACTGGCCATTCTGAGAGACAAGGTGTTTAAAGCTTTAAGAAAATTAGCACCAGCAAAACTAGAAGCAAAGGAAAAAGGAAATCTAATATCTTTAATAACTAGCGATATAGAACTACTTGAAGTATTTTATGCCCATACAATCGCACCCATTACAATTGCTATAATAACTTCAGTAATTATTGCTCTTGTTTTAGCTAATATAAATATTTACTTCGGCCTATTATCAGCCTTATTTTTTATTATCGTTGGCTATATTATACCTGTAGTATCATCTAAATTAGGAAAAAATGCAGGTTTGGTATATAGAAATGAATTTGCTAAAACCAATAGCTTTTTATTAGACTCATTAAGAGGAATTAAAGAGATTCTATTATTTGGAGAAGGCGATAGAAGGCTTAACCAAATAAATAATAATAGTGAAACACTAAACTCTAAGCTAAAGGATATAAAATCTCATGAAGGTTTAATTAAAGCTTTAACCGACATGACCATTTTAATAGCTATTCTTACCTTTTTATTTGGGGGGGTAACTCTATATCAAAGTAATATACTAAACTTAGGTGAGGTTTTGGTAGCCATAGTATTACTAGCTAGCTCCTTTGGTCCGGTAGTGGCCTTAAGTAATTTATCCAATGATTTAATCCATACATTCGCATGTGCTCAAAGGCTATTTAACATATTAGATGAAACTCCTGCCGTAAATGAAATAGCAGGAGAAACAAAAATGCAGTCACATAATATTGCCCTAAATAATGTGGACTTTAGTTATGATTCAAGAGATAAATTATTAAGTAAAGTAAACCTTAAAATTAATAAAGGGGATAAGGTGGCTATAATTGGCCCTAGTGGCTGTGGTAAAAGTACTTTAATAAAGCTTTTAATGAGATTTTGGGATGTTAATTTAGGAAGCATAAATTTTGGAAACAAAAACATAAATACAATAGCAACTAAAACCCTTAGAGAAAACCAATCACTAGTGAGTCAAGAGACCTTTTTATTTAATGATACTATCAGTAATAATATAAAAATAGGCAATAAAAATGCAAGCCATGAGCAGGTCGTAAATGCCTGTAAAAAAGCAGCTATACATGAGTTTATAAAAACTCTACCAAAGGGTTATGATACAAAAGTAGGTGAGCTGGGTGGAAAATTATCATCAGGAGAAAAACAAAGGCTGGGTATTGCAAGAGCATTTATTCATGATGCTCCAGTACTTATTTTAGATGAACCCACAAGTAATTTAGACACCTTAAATGAGGCCGAAATACTCAAAAGCATAAACGATGAGTGTAAAGATAAAACCATAATAATAGTATCTCACAGAAAAAGCAGTGTTTCGTTTTGTGATAAAAAGGTATTTATATGTAAAAACCAATTATCATTATAACTGCTATGTTGTTACTATAACATAAGATATAAAATTGTTCGTCGGTAGGGAATTACCTCTGTGTGATTCCGTTGAGGATGCTTACGTAACCTTAGTGTTTTTTTGGTTTTCCAAAAAAAACATTACATTAATAGTATTAAGCTTGATTTTTAAAGCTCTTACTTAAATTTTATATGAACTATTTAATTACTTTTCCACACCTTTTTAGTGATTAAAAAAGGATACTTTATAGCTCTAAAGATAAATATTTTCTATTTCTTACCACTAAGGATACTAAGGACACAAAGAGATTATTGATGGATTTAGTTAATGGTAGTTGAATGTCAGGTAAATTGCTTAAATATACTCATAAAAAATTTCTTTGCCTGAGATAATATTATTGTAGGGTTACTATGTTTCTATAATTGATTATTTAGTAAAAGTAAATCAAGCAAGAATAATTATGGCAAGACCTAAAGTTTCCATCTTCGTAACCTTAGCGTTCTTTGTGGTTTCCAAAAAAAATTATATTAGTATATTAAGCTTAATTTTTAAAGCTGAGGCAATAATTGAACTTATAAGAAATACAGAATAATATCCTTTAGTATTTTAGTAAAACTCTTTATTCTATAGAATATAGTATTGACAAGAACAACTCAATATGTAATTATAAAAGCATCAATGCTAAATAACATATGAGGTGCCTAAGATTTATGGATAATAAAAATTCACTAAACCACTTTAAAATATCATCAGTTGGTAGACAACCATTAAATGTTCAGGCATACGAAAATTTAAAAGCCGCTATTATAAATGGTGATATTTCTCCAGGAACTAAGTTATCCGAGACAAAAGTTGCTCAAATGATGAATGTAAGTGCCACACCAGTGCGAGAGGCATTTAGACGTTTAGCCGCCGAAGGATTAGTTAAAAGCGTTCCATGGAAAGGTGTAATAGTTCAAGCTTTTTCTGTAAATGAAATAAAAGAGTCTTATCAGTGCCGAGAGGCTTTAGAAATGATAGCTGCTGGTTTAGCAGTTGAAAGCATAGATGATAATGGAATAGCTAAGCTATATACCCTATTAGATTTATCCCAAAAAGCGGATTCAGCTTCTCAATTAGTTAATATAAATAGCCAAATTCATAATCTCATTATGGACTATGCCAATAATAATAAACTTAAAACTACAGTTGATTTGTTTAGTGATGTTATTTTTCGAGATAGAAATGTTTCTGCTTACAGCTTAGAGCGAAGGTTAGATATATACAAAGAGCATTTAGAATTAATTAGAGCCTTAGAAAAAAGAGATAAAAAATTAGCAGAAGAGAAAATGAGAAGACATATAAAAAATGGATTAGAGTATATCTTAAATATAAGTAATAAGTAAAACGTATTCCCTTAAGGGGAATATATTTTTGCGAATATATTCTATAGAATATATTATATATAAAATAGTATATTCTATAGTACAATAAAGGAGGATTCATATGAAAGATGTATTAATGAGCAAAGGTGCCTTAAAAATTGTGGAGGTATGTGCAGGCGTTAAACCAGCTGAAAGTGTGTTAATTATTACTGAGCCTAAAATGATAAACATAGCAAAAAGTATTTTTTCAGCAGTGTATGCGGTAGGTGCTGAGCCTGTAATAGCTGTTATGGAACCACGCACCATCGATGGTCAGGAGCCACCAAAATCAATAGCTGCTGCTATGATTAATTCTGATGTTTTTATTGCGGCTGTTTATAAATCTATAACACATAGCAAAGCAGTTAAAAATGCAGTAGAGGCAGGCTCAAGAGGTATTATGCTTACCCAATTTGAAGATGAATTAATGATAAGTGGGGGAATAGAAGCAGATTTTAACAAGATAGCACCTGTTTGTAAAGCAGTAGCACGTGCCCTAGAAAATTCAAATGAAGTAAAACTAACAACACCACATGGTACAGATTTAACTTTTTGTGCAACAAAACGTAGAGGTAATGCCATGACTTGTTTAGTTCAACCTGGTGAATTTGCACCTATGCCAACTATAGAGGCCAATGTTTCACCCCTTGAAGGAACAGCAACCGGTACAATAGTAGCCAATGCCAGTATTCCATATATCGGTATAGGAGTGCTCAAAGAGAATGTAGTTGTTAAAGTTGAAAATGGAATGATTACAGCTATAACTGGAGGAGAAGAAGCTAAAATATTGTCTAAAAACCTAGCATCTAAAAATGATCCTTTAGTCTATAATATTGCAGAATTAGGGGTGGGGCTTAATCCAAACTGCAAATTTATGGGTTTAATGCTCGAAGATGAGGGTGTATACGGATCTGTACATATTGGTATTGGTACCAATATAACGCTTGGTGGAAACCTTAAAGCTGCCTGTCACTATGATTTAATAATGACAGAAGCAACTATTATTGCTGATGGAAAAACAATACTAGAAAATGGCGTTGTGTGTGTTTAAAAAGGAGAGAATACAATGAAAATAAATATTAAAACACAATCACAACTTGTTAACGTAGAAACAAGAATTGTACTTAATAACAGTAATGGTCAAACATCCGAAGTTAATTCAACAATTATTAACATAATGGGAAGTCTCAAAAACAATAATAAAGTTGAAACTGCAATTAAAACATACAACCTAATAAATTCAAATCAAGCAAGTAAAGTTATTAGTGCAACAATAAATGCTAATACGACTAATGCTGAAGAGGTGCGTTTATTAGCAGGAAAAATTAGAAAAACCACAGAAACCCTTGAGTCTCAAGATGTTGCTGTTAGCTTTTTAAATTATTGTTGGCAGATTCCTTTTAAGAAATTTATACCAGCCTTTGTTGAGGGCTTTATGCTTGCTGGTTATATTTATGATAAGTATTTAAGTAAAAAGAAAACAAATAGTGTTAAAAATTTAACTATTATCGTTGCTAATAAAGATTTAGATTTAGTGAAAGCTTTAGTAGCTGAAGCGGTGAATTTAGTGAAATGGACCTGTGTGGCTCGTGATTTAGTTAATGAACCTGCAAACTTTCAAACACCTGCAATGTTAGCTGAGCAAGCTCAAAACCTAGCTAAAGAATGCGATGTTGAGTGTGAAATTTTTAATGAAAATTACCTTGCTGAAAAAGCAATGAAAGCAGTATTAGCAGTAAGTCAGGCCTCACCTAATCCCCCACGTTTAATAGTTTTGCGTTATCGTGGTAATCCCCAAAGCTCTAAAATATTGGGTCTTGTTGGTAAAGGTATTACCTTTGATAGTGGTGGTATGTCGCTTAAAGGTAAACAGCGTTTGTATCAAATGAAGCATGATATGGCTGGCTCTGCATCTGTAATTGCAGCTATAGGTGCTATAGCTAAACAAAAGTTATCAATTAATGTTACTGCTGTTGTGGCGGCTTGTGATAATTTACTATCAGGCAAGTGTTATAAACCAGGTGATGTTATAGGATCAATGGCTGGCAAGAGTATTCTAATTATTAGTACAGATGCCGAAGGTCGTTTAACATTAGCTGATGCCATTACTTATGCAATTAGCTGTGAGAAGGTAACTCGCATTTTAGATATAGCAACTTTAACTGGTGGTGCCAGAAAAATGTTTGGTGGCATTATCAATCCAGTATTATGCACCAGTGAAGATTATTTCTCTGTTTTGCAAGAAGCCTCTCTGTATTCAGGTGAAAGATTTCATTTAATGCCAATGTTGCAAGAAGCCCGTGATTTACTAAACTGTAATATTGCAGATATAAAAAACTCATCAAGCTCAGAGTATATGAAGATGATAGTTGGTGGAATGTTTATTTATGAATTTGTCAAAGAACTTGATATACCATGGTTGCATATAGATATTGCTGGGTCTAGCTTTTCTGATAATGATTTGCCGTATAGTCCCGCTGGAGGCACTGGCAGAGCAGTACGCAGTATTTATCATTTAACAAAAATACTAGCAAGAGAAAATCAATAAGCAGTTATTTTTTATTTAAAGTATTAGGTTATTTCTAAAGATTAAAGAAACAAGATTATTAATTATTACTCAGAACTTACGTTAATGATTAGGGGGGGGATATTATTAATCTTGTTTTTTTTACGTTTATTGCTTAATTTATTTCTACTCATGTTGTTACAAATATCTTAGCACAATGATTAAGTTGAAACTAAAATGTTTGTATAATATATGTTCACAACTGAATTACTCTTTAAATATAGTCATGCTTATGATTTAATAAAATTAGCTAATTACATAAATCAAAAAAGGATAAGAATATGAATTACAGAAAAATAGAAGTTAATGAAAATGAAGCACCTATTTTAACTCAAATTGCCAAGTGGCATAATTTTACTCCCAAACAATGGATGCCAAAATATAAACCAACTAATGACGATATAGAAGCTACTATTACTCAAATTAATAAGACAGCAAAAGAAGATTTATTTATAGCTATTGCTGAAGATAATCAACAGCAAATTCAGGGCTTTATCTGGGCATACAAACAAGATAAACCTCAAGATAGTGTTATGATTTTATCTTTGTATGTTACTACACAGTACCGTAAGTGTGGTGTGGCAACAAAACTAAAAACCTTATTAGAAGAGTGGTGCAAACAAAAGGCCGTTAAAAGTATTCAAACAACTGTGCATTATACTAATAATAAAATGATAGAGCTAAATAAAAAACTGGGTTATGCGCCAGGTATGGTTTACATGACTAAAAAAATAGAGTAGTGTAGAAAAATATGTAAATTTCAATAGAATGCGATATGTATAATACTTAAAGTAGGGCTTTAGTGCCTTTACAAAGTAGTATTGACAAGCTGAAGAACAGCTAATTAAATTAATTAATAAAAAATAGAATTAGCTAGTTGAAAAAGTATTAATTCAGGTCTATAATAAATACCAGTGGAATTTATTACTCAGTATTAGGTAGATATTATGCAAGTAAAAAAAGAAGATATTAAAGAAAGAATTTTAGATTCAGCACGTAGTGAGTTTTTGGAACACGGTTATTCAGCAGCTTCGTTACGTGTTATAGCTCAAAAAGCAGGTTTAACAAAAGGAGCAGTTTATTCATATTTTAAAAATAAAGATGCTTTGTTTTGTGAGCTCACTTCTCCAGCTACAAGCTTTATAGAATGTGAATTTCAGCCTAATAAATGTGACTATTTATTTCAAAGAGAGGTTAATTCATATGAAATAACTGTTGATTGTTTTAGAAGGTGTGCATATAAAGTACTTAATAATTATGAAAGTTTTAAACTGCTATTATTTTGTTCTGCAGGATCAAGTTTGCAAAATTATAAAGAAAGCATAATTCAGGTTTATGCCCAAAACTTTTATAGATTATTGATGTTTATTACAAACACAGATTCATGTGCGCCGGTAAGGATCAATGAGATGTTTATACATACACTTGCTACTACTTATGTGAGTTTTTTAGAGGAAATTGTTTTACATGAACCTAAAAGGAAAGAAGTGGATGACTATGTAGAGCAAATTGCAATATTTATACATTATGGTCTTAAAAAACTATATTTGCATAAAATAAAACAAATATAGTTAAGTAGTTTAGGTATTTTTTTTCGCTGACAGTTAGGTATAACTAACAATGAAAACAAAAATCATTATCATAATAGGATTTAGTTCTATTATTTTATAGCAATTTAAAACTTATCTTGGAAATGGGAGGATAAACAGTATGCCTAAAGAAAAGAAAAAACATATTTTAACAAGGTTTACACCTTATATGGGCAACAAAAAAATGCTATTACCTTTGTCCTTAGTATTATCGGGAATATCAGCAATACTTAATATTATTCCTTTTGTATTGGTGTGGTATATAATACGCAATATCTTATCAACTGCATCACAGTCAATAAGTTTTGCAAATGTTAGCTCTTATGCGTGGCTTGCTTTTGCAAGTGCAGTGGCAGCAGTAGTTATCTACTTTTGTTCACTATTAAGCTCTCATCTTGCTGCTTTTAGAGTAGAGATTGGAATGCAAAAGATCGGTATGCAAAAAATATTGTCTATGCCACTTGGATTTTTTGATAAACATGCTAGTGGAAAATTAAGAAAGATTGTTAACGATGGGGCAGCAACAACTCATACTTTTTTAGCGCATCAGTTGCCTGATATGGCCGGTAGCCTTATTACCCCAATTATTCTGATATCTTTAATTCTTATTGTCGACTGGAGAATGGGTTTAGCATCTCTTATCCCTATTATCCTAGGATTTATTACAATGAGATTTATGGTAAATACTAAAGGCAAAAACTTTCAAAAAGCATACTACGATTCTTTAGAAGAAATGAGCTCTGAATCAGTAGAGTATATTCGTGGTATACCAGTAGTAAAAACATTCGGTCAAACTATTTTTTCATTTAAACGTTTTTACAACAGCATAATTAAATATAAAGAAATGGTTTATGCCTACACTGTTCTTTGGCAAAAACCGATGTCATTTTACACTATTATATTGCAGTCAACTGCATTTTTTTTAGTACCTATGGCTATCTTTTTAGTGGGAAGAGGAGATAATCTACCACTTGTACTTGCAGATTTTGTTTTTTACCTTCTTATAGCTCCAATTTTCACTACACTGTTAATGAAATCAATGCATTTTAGACAAAAAACATTAATTGCAGAACAAGCTATTGACAGATTAGATAATCTCTTAGCTTATCCTAGTATGAGTTATATAAACAATTCAAAAAAGATTAAAGATTATAGTCTAGAGTTTAAAGATGTAGTTTTTTCATATGAGGGTAGTGATAAACCTGCCATAAATAAAATTAGTTTTAAACTAAACGAAGGCCAAACAATAGCACTTGTTGGTGCTTCTGGCGGAGGAAAAACAACTATTGCTCGCCTAGCCACTAGATTTTGGGATGTAGACCAAGGAGAAGTGTTGTTGGGCGGCGTTAATGTTAAGGATATTTCAAAAAAAGAATTAATGGATAACATTTCGTTTGTTTTTCAGAGTACCAAGCTGTTTAAAGGTTCGTTAAGAGATAATATAATTTTTGGAAAAGAAAATGCAAGTGAAGAACAGATTAATAAGGCAATTGATTTTTCTCAGTCAAGAAACATAGTGGATGCCTTGCCAGATGGCTTAAATACAATAATTGGCTCTAAAGGAACTTATTTATCTGGTGGAGAACAGCAACGAATTGCCCTTGCTAGAGCAATTGTTAAAAATGCTCCTATAGTACTTTTAGATGAAGCAACTGCTTTTACTGATCCTGAAAATGAACATTTAATTCAAAAAGCTCTTAAAGAGCTCAGTAGAGGTAAAACAACTCTTATGATTGCCCATAGGCTTACAAGTGTGCAAAATGTTGATAAAATTTTAGTAATAAATAACGGAAAAATTGCTGAAGCAGGAACCCATGAAGAGTTGTTAAGTAAAGGCGGCATTTATAAAAAAATGTGGCATGAATATCAAAAGTCTGTAGATTGGAAAATAGTTTCTAAAAGTGCTACCAGCAAAGGAGGACAAAATGCTTAATTTCTTTCAAAATAAATATGCTTTGTCTAAAAAAGGTGCAAAAGACCTTATGCACTCAATTATTTGGAGTGTATTAATGGATCTTAGCTTTATGATTCCAATAGTCCTTAGCTTTAAATTTTTAGAGCAGCACCTAGGTTTACTATTAAATGCAACTAGTAAAAGCGGCAGTATACTTTACTATGTTATTATGGCTATAGCGTTTTTTATTGTAATGTACATTATCGCATATTTTCAGTATAATTCTTCTTATACAAAAATATATGAAGAGAGTGCTCGAAAACGAATTAGTTTAGCTGAAACACTAAGAAAACTACCTTTAGCTTTTTTTGGCAAAAAAGATATTGCTGATTTAAGTTCAACCATAATGGAGGATGCTACTCAAATAGAGTTGCTTTTTTCTCATTCTATACCGCAAATTTATGCAGCTGGAATTACTGTTTTTATGATGGCAGTTATGATGTTTTCTTACAATTGGAGAATGTCTCTTGCTGTATTTTGGGTAGTACCAGTTGCAGCTTTAGTGTTTTATTTATCTACTAAGTTCCAAAGCAATGTTCATGCAAAGTTATACAATGTAAAAAGAGATATTTCGGATAAAATTCAAGAGGGTCTTGATTTAGCTCATGAAATAAAATCTTATAATAGAGAAGATGCTTTTTCAGATACCTTAAACTCAAAGTTAAATAATCTCGAAAAAACCATGATTAAAGGTGAGCTTTTATTAGGGGCATGTATAAACCTATCGTATGTATTTTTGAAACTTGGGCTTCCAAGTGTTATTTTATACGGAGCACATTTATTGTCAACAGGTTCCATAAGTATCTTTACTTATCTGGTTTTTTTAGTGATAACATCACGTATTTATAGCCCGATAATTGATGCTATGGATAATTTAGCACTGCTTATATTTTTAAATGTACGTATAAAACGTATGAAAGATATGGATGAAATGCCAAGGCAAGAAGGTAAACTTGAGTTTTATCCTCAAAACTACGATATTGAGTTTAAAAACGTTGACTTTTCATATCAAGATGGCGTACAAACACTAAAAAATGTTAGCTTTACTGCAAAACAAGGTGATGTAACCGCGCTTGTAGGCCCTTCTGGGGGAGGGAAAAGTACAGTTGCAAAGTTATCTGCAAGATTTTGGGATGTAAATAAAGGTGTTATTACTTTGGGTGGAGAAGATATTTCGCTTGTTGATCCAGAGGTTCTTTTAAACAATTATTCAATAGTTTTTCAAGATGTTACTTTGTTTAATTCAAGTGTTATGGAAAATATTCGCCTTGGAAAAAAAGATGCCTCAGATTCAGAGGTAATAAAGGCAGCTAAACTAGCTCAATGTGATGATTTTATCAACAAACTACCTTTAGGATATGATACCTTAATTGGTGAAAATGGAACAAAATTATCTGGCGGTGAAAGACAGCGTATATCTATTGCTAGAGCAATACTTAAAGATGCACCAATTATATTGCTTGATGAAGCTACAGCATCTCTTGATACCGAAAATGAGACTAAAATACAAAGTGCTCTTAGTGAGCTTATAAAAAATAAAACCGTATTAATTATAGCACATCGTATGAGAACAGTTTCTGGAGCAGATAAAATAGTTGTTATTAAAGATGGAACTATAGCAGAAACAGGTACTCCTCAAGCCTTAAAAGAATCACAAGGAATCTTTGCTTCTATGTTAAAAAAACAGTATCAAAATAATTAGTATTCTGTATTAACATAATTACACATTTTACTAAAGCAAATTAATAACTAAAGGGGTCTACAAAATTAATTGTAGACCCCTCTTATTTTCACACTAACTATTTCTGTAACAGTTTTCGCATTATTTAATCAACAACAAGGTAATGAACGGCACGGAGGCACGCAATGTCATTAAGTTTGTAAAAAGGTTAGGTAAAGATGCGAAAAGAATAATGAATGATAGTGTCGATTAAATAATTAAAGGTATGCTAATGAGACAGATTTAAAATCTGTCTAAAATATTTTGACCATTTACAATAATTAAGCTATCCTATAAATGAAACTTATAAAAGATTTTTTCTTAACATTACGAGAAAACTTGCGGTCTAAACGTATTGGTTGAACATATCTTTTTATAAGTGTTTCAACATCAGGTGGATTCTCATCTTTCCAAGAGAAAAAGCGCTTGCAAATGTATATAGCTTGAGTAAAATTGATTTGATAATAGTGTTTATTGCTAAGCTTCTGTTTTATTATTGTGTGGAGAGTAATGATAGCACAGAAATTATACATAGTAAGTCTAGCAAAAATTTCTTGGATGATGGAATCCATCTTTTTAGCATGGAAAGCAGTTAATCCAATAGAATATTTTAGTTCACGAAAAGAAGTTTCAATACCCCAACGCATATGATAAAGCATTTTAATCTTAGACTTGGGAAACTCATCGGTCGGAAGATTGGTAATGAAACTATGATACACATCTTTTTCAATTTGCACTCGAACAACCCTAAAGGAAAAAGGATAGAAGTGACATTTATCTTCATCAAAGTAGCTAAAGCTAGAGGTATGATGTATATATTTATATAGCTTTGAATTGGCTCTAACTTTTGATAATTTTCTAGTTAGTATTAAATTAAACTCAACGTCAAATTCATCAGAAGATGGTAATTTTAAGCCCTTGAGTATGCCATTACTTGTAGGACCTTTGACTCTAGCAAGGTATTTCCACCCTTTTCTATCCATATGGGCGATATTATTATAACTTTCTAAGCCACGATCAACGATGCATAAGACCCTTTTTATCTGTGAGCGGTCAATCATGCTAATTAAAGCCTTATGCTCATCATATATACCAATAGGTTGTATAATTGCATCTAAATACATCTTATTTTTAAGATCATACATAGTATTAAGATGCAACAAATTATAGCCTCTAGAAGTTACTTTTGTCTGACAATATGTTAAAGGGTTTTTGGGTTATGATGAATATGCAAATCTGAGCCATCGAAGGCCAATAAACGATATCCATCATAGGTTTTTAAGTTATTGAAAGATTGTGTAAATACATTAAAAATATGTTCCAAAGCTTTTGGTAATACCTTATTACGTTGTTGAACAAAGGCAGAAGAAGTGGGAGTATTAGTGTTAAAGGAATAGTAGTTTAATAACTCTGAATTTAAATTACTTCCCCCCATAGATATTAGCAGGTTTAATACTGTTTCAAAAGAAATCTTTCTTTTACGAGTAAAATCCGATTTAGGATTTCTGACATACTGGTCTTTATTTAGTGACATTCCATTAATAATTGATGTTAGTTTGCTCTTAATAAAACAAGGGTAGTTAGACATAGGGCGCCTCCTTAAAAATATTTCATCTAAAGGGCTGCGCCACATTTTTTGAACTATTTGCCAAGGATTCTTGCAAAAAAAAAGAAGTTTTTATTAAAACCTCTCTCATAATCTATTAGTATTTTAATTTATTTCTTAACTTAATGACATTGCGGAGGCACGTTCACTACGAGGGTAGGTTGAAAAATGAATACCTCCGTTTTTGTTGTTACCTGAACACCCACTACTTCATTATTACTCACCACCACTCAGCAAATACTGTTGCCACAGTAAATTAAAATAACCATTTAGTTTAATTAACTCTTTTAAACTACCTTGCTCAACAATTCTGCCGTTATCCATTACAATTATTTCATCAAACATGTTTAGTAAGTGTAAACGATGAAGAGTAAAAATAACACAGTTATTGTTAAAGTGTTTTAGAATTTGTTGGATAATCAGCTTTTCATTATGAGCATCTATATTACTGGTTACTTCGTCTAGTAGTAATATTTGTTTATTTTTAGCAAAAAACAAAGCTCTGGCTAAAGCAATACGCTGTTTTTCACCACCAGATAAGTTTAAACCCTTTTCTGCTAAACTGGTATTTAAACCTTTAGGTAACTTATTAATAACCTCTTGCAATTGAGCTATTTTAATAATTTGCTTTAATTCTTTATTGTTAGTCTGTAATGCAAAAGTTATGTTATATAAAACGGTGTTTTCGAATAACTCTGCATCTTGTGATGTTAAAATAGTGTTGGTAGTTATATTACTTATTAGAGCTTCTTTGTTATCTATTTGCAAATTAACTTTTAAAGGTTTATAAAATCCTGCTAGTACTTGCAAAAGAGTACTTTTACCCGAACCACTTTTTCCTACAATTGCTACTTTGCTTGTTTTGTTTAGAGTTATGTTAACATCTTTAAGAGCAGGTTTAGCATTATAGCTAAAGTTTAGTTTATTAATTTTTAGCTTATGCCATTCAACTAAGCCATTATTTGCTTGTTTTTCACTGGTCTTTTTTGCAGTATCCTCAATGTCTTTTACTGATAATAAAGCAGTTTTCCAGCGTAGAGTGTCGTAAAAACTACAGGCAAAGTCAAAAAAGCTTTTGCTTAATTGTCGGTAGTAATTAACTATCATAACCAAGCTTCCCACCATAATTGGCACCTTATAAATTTTATGGCTCCATAAAAAATAAGCAATAATAATAAGCTCCGTAACTATTAAGCCAAAGCCCATTATAAAACAACGTGGTTGATTAATTTTAAATTCGTTTAAACACTCTTGATAATAGTTTTGGAATTTACTATTAAGTTCAGCTGCTGTTGTTTTTAGCAATTTAAGTGATACTATTGTTTTTATATTACTGATAAAATCAACCAACTTAGCACTATAGAGGTGTTGTTTTTCTGTTTGTCTATACATAATCTTTTGAATAGCTTTATTCATAGCCTCAATTATAACTAAATTAATAGCTGTTAAGATTAAGCTAATTACAGCTATTTGCCAAGACAAAGTAAATAAAATAACTATAGGACCTACAGATAATATTAAATACTTTAAATAAACCTCTTGCTCATAACAAAAGTTTCTTAAAGCAAGTGCAGCAACATTAATTCTACTAACTGTGTCTCCTGTATGGTGATTTACATGCCATTGTAGAGGCAGATTATATACTTTTTTATACATAGTTTTAATAAAACGCTGTTGGTTTTTAAGAGCAACAGTTACCACAAAGTATTGACCAATTCTATGAAATACTTCAAACTGAAAAAAGCCTGCTAAATACAATAATAACCACATAATGGTGGGTTTTAAATTATTAACACCATAAATTTGTAAAGCATTAATAGCCCTACCAAAGGCATAAGGTTTTAATAACTCTCCGCCGATAGAAAGGCCGTGCAATATATAGTAGGTAATTACCTTCCATTTATCCTTACCAGAATAATTCCACGCTGTTTTAAGTAAATATATCATGTTAGCTCCTCCTTTTTTTTGTTCTTTAAAGAACTCAAAGGGTGGAGCTCGGGCACTAGGTAAACAATTGTTTAATCTAACATTAAGTCAATGTTATAATTTATTAAATAGCTTTTTCATAAACCTTACCTCATTTTTTAATTGATATTAGTATAACATAAACATGTATTGACTTCTAAAATTTAATGCATGGATATTGAAAAGTATAATTATTGCTTTTATATAACAAAACTGTTGAGCTTTTTAAGCATCTTGTTATAATAAATGTATTATTGTTTAGTTAGGGGAATAAAATGAACAAACAGTTAACTGATTTAGAAATAGCAAAAGATTTATTGTATCAAGAAAATTTAACTATCTGTATAGTTAAAAATGGTTCAGTAATTCACAAAAGTAATCAAAAAGGAATTTACCCTATGTATGAGGCAATTACTGAAAAATATCAGCAATTAGGGGGAGCTTCGGTGGCCGATAGAGTAATAGGCAGGGCTGCTGCTATGCTAAATGTATACGCAAATACTCAAGATGTGTTTTCGGAAATAGTATCAAAAAGCGCTGAAACAATATTACATAATAATGAAATTAATTTATCTTATAATCAATCGGTACCCTATATTAAAAATAGAAGCCAAGATGATTTATGCCCTATCGAAAAAATATCCTCTAAGGTAGCTGATACTGATTATGTAATTTTAATGAGCAAAATAAAAGAGTTTTTAATCTCTGTAAAGATTCTACAGGAGAACTAAATGAAAAGAACTACAACCTCTCAGCTTGTAACCGCATCACTTTTGTTGGCTATAGGTATATTGGTACCTATGATTTTTCATGTTTTTGGAGTAGCTGGTCAAACCTTTTTACCTATGCATATCCCTATTATCATAGGGGGATATATTTTGGCTCCTCAGTTGGCGTTTATTTTAGGTTTACTAACACCTTTACTTAGCAGTTTTTTAACATCAATGCCAGTATTGTTTCCCATAGCAATTATTATGATGGTGGAATTATCGTGTTATGGCATAACAATTTCTGTGTTAACTAAAGTATTTAAACAAAACACTATGGTAACTCTTATTATAGCTATGGTAGTTGGTAGAATAATGGCAGGTTTAACAGTGTATTGTTTAGTTCTGTTGTTCAACATAAAAATGAACCCTTTACTGTATGTTAAAGCGGCCCTTATTACAGGATTACCTGGTATAATTATTCAGCTTATTTTAATACCAGTATTATTACAGGCCCTAAAGAAGATTAAAATACTTAAGTAAATTAAAATAAAAATAATCTTGTTTGTTTCTATATAATTTAAAATATTTGTGAGCAGTAAAATAGTGTTAATATTACTTTAAGGAGGTGAGTATAATGACAAAACCTTATCTGAACCTTGTTGAAAAGGCCTTAAACTATTACAACATAACCGTTGAATCATATGACTATTTAACAGAAGCAACAAATATATTTTATAAAGTAATTACTAAAGATCAAAAAAAATATGTTCTAAAAATTTTTCAAGAAGAATCTAGCTCTTTACAAGATAACCTAGCTGAGCAGTTGTTACTAACTATAATTGCTGATAAAACAGATCTTTCAGTTCCTGAAATAGTTTTAGCTAAAGATGGTAGGGGTATTTTACAAATAGCTTATGCAGAAGAGGCTGTGTTAAAACGAGTAGCTCTTTATAAATGGGTAGCTGGTGAAGAGTATAAAGGCAGAGAGTCTTATGATGCTTTTACTAAGATTGGCGAAATTACAGCAAAACTACATAAAGCCACCCTCGGAGCTGTTATTCCTCCTTATATTAAGCCTAAAAAGTGGGATAAGGTATTTTATTATCAAGATGAAATAGCGGTATATAAACAAGAAAAGTATAGTGATATAATTAATGATGAATACATACAAATTATGGATAGGGTTATACCCATATTAAATACCCAGTTAAAAAAGTTATATCAAAATAGTAAACCTCAATTAATCCACGGAGATATTAACCCTTGGAATATTAGAATTCATAATGGAGAAGTATTTTTACTAGATTTTGAAGAAGCAATGTTAGCCTTACCTATTCATGATATAGCAATTCATTTATTTTATTATAAATATAATACTGATTTAAACTATTCATTTGTAAAAGAATCATTTATAAAAGGTTACAATAAGGTACTGTCTTTACCAAAGATAAATGAAGATATTATAGAGATGCTCATGACAGCAAGAAGAGTTAATTTTTTAAACTATATCTTAACCGTTAGTGATAATCCTAAAGAGTATATTAGGGTTAATATTCCGCGAGTTAAGGATTTTTTACAAAAGTATGATTAAAAAATACCATAATATTTTCATGCTTCATCCAAAAGTGGTGGACATTAAACCCACCACTTCACGTGTAAGCTAGTCTAATGTTTCTAATCAAAATATACAACGTAGAGCATGCCATTTTCTACGACATAAATAGAAACAAATTTTTATGTTTTCTGATTTAGTAACCTTAATAAATTTTACCTTTGAACGTTTATATTTATAATGTGTTGCAAATATTTTATATAGGCCAGCAGGCAGCTTACTAGTTATACGGTAATAGCCCTTATAGTTTGTTATAGCTTTACAAACTTTATTGCCTTTACAATCATACAAGTATACTCTTGCTCTTGGTAACCGTCTTGAGTAGCTTCTAACACAGCCTTTGATATTAATAATGTATACAGGTATAGGATTAATTCTTTCGAGCTGTAAGTCAACTCTAGCTTCACCTAATGAAGGCATAGTTATGATAGGGCTGTGTGCAATTTTATAGACATTACTAATCATTGTTTATATCTCAACTTGTAGAGTTGCTTTTACTTTATATTGTCCAGGCTGAATACTACCAAATAAATATTGACCTTCTAAATTAGTATGCATTACTCTAATTAAATACTCATCTTCACCTACTATTTCATATAAGGCTACGTCACAATCTGCAATTACATTACCAGTACTTTTATCAGTAATTACACCACATATTATACCCGTATTAGAGTTTGGATCTTCTGTTAATGTTAAGTCTATTTTGGAATACTCTTTGTCTGATAGCTCTAAATCAGCAGAATGGTTGCTGAAAAATCCTTCTTTAGAAGCTTTTGTATAGTAAGTTCCATCATTAAGTTGAGTGAAAAAATATTGACCTGAATCATTAGTTTTAGAATATCCCTTGTACTCTTCAACACCACTAACACGCTCAAATAATTGAACAAAAACATCTTCAATGGCTTTATTTCCTTGACTATTATGCACAATCCCAAATATTACATTTAAATTTGCATAAGGATCACTTACTAAAATTAGATTTACTGTTGAGGTTCTATTTGCATTTACTGAAACAGTAATTGCAGATGGTAATAAATAATCATCTTTTTTAGCAGTTATAAGGTATGAACCCACAGGAATATTATTAAAGGAATAACTTCCTTTTGGATTAGTTTTAGAATGTTTAAAAGTTGATAAATCAGTTAAACATAATTTAACAGTGGCATCTTTAATTGGATTTCCCTGTAAATCCGAAACTGTTCCTAAAACAGTTCCACCAGTTGCCCCACCGTTTAATTCTAATGCCAAGCTTATATTATTTTCTTCTCTTCCAGTAATATCAACGGTTTCACTAGCTTTAATTTTATATATATCTACTAAAGGCATTTGTATACATTCCTTTCTATACGATAACTTGTACATAATATTGTATGTAAACTAACTAAGAAGTTTACAAAATTGCTTTTATTAACTTATAATAATAGTAAATTATATTATTTTTTGCATTAGAAGTAATGAATAAGCAATTTAGAACTAGTATAATTACAACAAGCAAAAAATACCTACTCTAAGAGAGATATTTTATTAGCAGATGCTTTAGCTATAAGATATGGATTGCAGAAAATAATTAGTTTTTATATATGAGGTGGTAAATTTGATTAATTTATTAAAACAAGAGGTTATTAAACAAGGTGACAAAGCGAGCATACTAGCTGTAAACAGGCTTAAAGATTTAAAGCAAGATATTGATAGATTTAAAGAGCAAAACAAACTAAATAAATTCCAAAAATACATAGTCAATAATATTTATAACTTCGATGTACCTACAGTGGATTTTAATGTGCAATCAATTATAATAATAGCAGTGCCAAGGCCCATGTATGCTAATGTTGAGTTTATATACCAAGGTAAAAGTTATAAACTAAAAAGCTTAGTTATATCTAATATGAACAATGAAAATGCCTTTATAGAAACTGAAAAATACTTAACTAATTTACTTTCACCACAGGGTTACCATATTAAACTGGCACCTAATCTACCTTATAAACGGGTAGCTGCCCGAAGTGGATTAGCCACTTATGGCAGAAATAATATTTGTTATGTAGCTGGAATGGGTAGTTCATTAACCTTAGTGGCTTATTATAGTGATGTTCCTTGTTTAAAAGACGATTGGACTATAGTTAAAAAATCTCCTAGCTGTACTAATTGCAAAGCTTGTATTAATAGTTGCCCTACAAATGCCATTAAGGAACATAAGTTTTTAATTGATAACGATAAATGTTTGTCTTACTTTAATGAAAGTCCTCGAGAATTTCCTGAATGGATACCACTATCCGCACATCACTGTATTTATGATTGTTTAAAATGTCAAATTATTTGTCCAATGAATAAAAATTATATTAACAATATTATAGGTCCAATAAAATTTACAGAACAAGAAACAGAAATAATACTATCTCAAGTAAATTATCAAGAATTTGATTCTCAGCTACGGAGAAAAGTTGATATTTTAGGTATGAAGGATTGGCTTAAAGCTATTCCGAGAAATCTATTAGTTTTGTTTAAAGCCTACGATAGAATATGCAAATGAGTAATGGTTGATATTTGTGTTTAATAACAATATTTATCATACAAGCTTAGTTATTTTTCTTTTGTGCTCAAACTAATTATTAAAATGATAAATTATATATAACTACTACAACAAAACTCTTAAATGCTTTTTTTTATCTCTATTTTTTAATACTAATCCTAGTTGCTTAGTTCATGACATTTATTTTTGAGTATTAATACATAATTATGTAACTGCTTGAAAAAAATAAACAAGAGAATTAAGAAGGTAGGGTTAAGATGAATAGAAAATTAATTTTAGGATTATTAATTATTGCTGTTATAGTTACGTCTGGATATTTTTATTTTAGAAAAATTAATTCTGTGCCAAAACAACAACAAGTAGAAATAGACGAAGATATAAATGGTTATAGCTTAGTAGATGATATGAGACTAACCCAAATTGTATTACAAAATGAAGCCCATAGAGCTTACTGTGTAGGTCAAAATAAAAAAATAGAACTGTTTGCCAACTTATTTAATAGTAGCTCAGTTACTGTGCTTAAAGACTATAAAAGTAGACTTCCTAATAATATTAATAATGATATTAAGTATTTTCAATATAATTTGGCCTTTGATTATTTTTTAATAACTGCGGATGAAGCAAGTTTAAAAGAAAAACCCAAAGTTAATTCTCCTGTTTTAGCAACAATAGCTACCCTAGAAAAAATAACCTTATTACAAAAAGTACAAGCAGAGCAACAAGAAGGCTCAAATATTTGGTATAGAGTAGTACTAGAAAACAATAATGAAATTAAAGAAGGCTATATTCATAGTTCACAAGGCACTCCTCGTAAATTTCAATTTAATAAAATGCAAGCCGAAGTAGCTGATTTGCAAAAATTACTAAGAGAAGGTGAACTGCATTTTATACGAAACTATAAAAACTACAATGGCGCTTCACCTCGTATAAATAATGAAAATGTAGACGAGTATGGCTTTAGACATACCCATAGCGCTCCTGCTTATTTACAAGCAGATATAAATAGTAGTTTTAGATATATTCCCGATGGTATTTTAGTACGAGTTTTAGAGGAGATTAATGATTTTTATTATGTTAATGTGCCAACCTTTGAGGGCAATTATTATGTGCCAAAACAGTATATTAATTTAAATGAAAGTTTAAAACAGCTCAAAAAAGTAATTGTTGTAGATAGAAGTCAGCAAAACGAAGCTACCTTTGAAGTAGACAATGAGCAACTAAATCTTATATCTTATACAATAGCAACAACTGGAGTTAAAGCAGACTATTCATTTGTAACAACTTTAGGTATGTATAAAACACTCGAAAAAAAAGATAGGTTTCAATACTTAAAAAAAGGCACAAGTGAAATAGCTGGTTATGCTCCTTATGCAATACGCTTTACCGGTGGGGCTTACACCCATGGAGTGCCTGTAAATTACATAGTAGAAAATGGTGAGCAAAAAGACCCCGGTCATATAGAATACCTGCAAACTATTGGTACCTTTCCTCGCTCAAGTATGTGTGTACGTAACTTTACAAGTCATGCTCAGTTTATGTACGATTGGATTGATATAGAAAACGGAGCAGTGATAGTTATTGAATAACATAAGCTATTGAGATAACTTACACTGCATTATATAGTAGAGCTTTTAAGTTTCTAGGTATACTTTCATAAAACCATTTCATGTTAAGTATATCTACCTTATCTTTTAAGGTTGTTGGCAGTTTATCTATAGGTACACCTTTAAGTAACAACTCTGTTTCCATTTCATTAAATTCTACTGTACTATTTACAGCCTTTAAAACAGCTTTATTATATGGGCACGCTTTTTGGCAAATTAAACAGTCTACTATGCTTAGGTGTGACTCTTTAGGAATAAAATCTGGAAAAGGCTCTGTGCCCATTTCATTAAAATTTGATATACAATAATCTGGGTTTATTAAAAATCGGTCTTTTATAATAGCTGATGTAGGGCAAGCACTTATACAGGCCTTACATTTTTGGCATAAATCCATGTTTTTTACAGCTCGCCATACATAGTTTTTAGGGGGTTCAAGATCACTAAAAAATGAAGCGTGCTCAAAAAAACTTCCCCAACCTTTAACGTAGGTTATATTGTTGCGACCATATTCGCAAATGCCCGCTTTCACTGCTAAACGTTTTGAAGGTAACCAAAACTTATAGCTTAGTTTATAACCATAACTTTTAAATACCTTGGTGCAAGAATCTTTTAACTTAGTGTTAAATAAACTTAAATAATCAGTAATTTTTTTACCATGATAATTGAAAACAATTTGCTTTATGTCATGTTTTTTGGCAGTCAAAACAATAGACTTTGGTTTAAAGCTTAAAGATGAATAATCTAAAACGTACATTTCATTAATTATCCAGTTTTGAAGTTTGCCAATATTATTATTATCTTTTAATTCGTTTATTTCTCTCGCTACCTCCTGTAAACACTCAATGGGTATTATCGCAATTTTATAATTTAAGCTTTGTATGTCTCTTAAAATGCTTTTCATTATTACATTTCCTTTTATAATATTTTATGATAATATGTTTATGTAAACGCAAACTATTAGTTTATTTGTTTAATATAATACTAACACATTGTTTAAGTATAATGCAAAGGTTTAACTAATATTTATTTAAAGAGGTAACTATGAAAAACCAACAACAAGTATGGAATGAAGTGTTTAAAAACATACCACTAAAAACCCCTAAAACAGATGATTGGCTTGAAAAGTACATGTTTATTTTAAAAAAGCATAAACACAAACTAATAGTAGATTTAGGTTGTGGTTTTGGAAATGATAGTTATTACTTATCTCAAAGAGGGTTTAAAACATTGGCATGCGATTTTTCTCAAGAAGCCCTTAATAGAATAAATACATTTATGGAAAAAGCCAATGTAAAGTTAGTAGATATGCAACAGCCATTGCCATTTCAAGATGGGTCAGTAGCTATTATTATTAGTGACTTATCTTTACATTATTTTAGTGAAAAAACAACCCATGCTATTTTAAAAGAACTTAAAAGGGTTTTAATAAAGGATGGAGCAGTAATTTGTAGAGTAAATTCACTTAAAGAATTAGAGAAGAATCTAAAGAACTCTGTAGGTAAAAAAATAGAAGATAATTATTATTTAATTGCTAATAAATTAAAACGCTATTTTAATAAAGACGATGTACATAAATATTTTGCAGATTTTAATATTGGAGAAATTTATAGCTACATTATGCCAAGATACAACTTCGATAAACAGGTATTAGATTTTATAGCTCTTAAAAAGTAATAAAAGTAAACACTGTTAGGTGTTTTTTTCTTTTTAAAGTAATTTAGAGTTGACTTGTAAACATATTTTAATATATAAGTAAATAATAGTATAATAATATTAAATCAAAGATAAAATCGAAAGTAAAAATTATATTGATTAGGGGGTTGGTTTATGAATCAAATATCACTAGAAAATAGAGAATTACAACACGTAAAAAAATTTTATCAAGAATCAAAAGATCCACATTTGCAAATCCTATTTCCATTTCAAAAAATCACTTTAGAGCAAACAATAGAGCAATATGAAAATTCATTATTACCTAATGCCACAAGCTTTGGTAAAACAATTTATGTTAACAATAGTTACATAGGTGATGTTTGGTGTTATGGTATTGATCAAGTAGCAAAAAACTGCTTTTTAAGCATAGTTATATTTAATAAAAACTACTGGGGTAAGGGCATAGGGGCACAGGTGTTAAGGGACTTTATAGAACTAATTAAAGATAAATACAGCCTAATTAAAATAAGTGCCTTTACATTTAAAGCCAACATATGCTCAAGTAAAATGTTAAAAAAAGTAGGGTTTAAATGTATAGAAGAGTTTGAAGAAGAGGGAACTAAATCATTGTATTTTGAGTTAAAAATCTAACTAAGGAAGAGACACCTTGGTTAGATTTTTATATTATTGTATATTTCACAAAATACAAGGAAATAACCATACTATACAGAATATTATTATGTCTATATAAACATTAGAGATATTATTTTATATTTATAAATATGGAGAAATATATGAAACTAATAAAAGGTGCATATGAGCAAGTAATTAATAAAGATATATCTGCTCTTATTACAAGTGAAAAAGATATTGAAGTATTAAAAGACAAAATTGATTATACAGATTCAGCGAGTATATTAACTACCTATTTTAACTTAATAATGAAAAAAGGTTTAAACTACTTTAAGAGTTCAAATGATGATCTTGTAACTCAAATTAACATTGTCAATAACATAATAAGTCAATTATCTATACTTGTTGATGATAAGAGCTTTAACAAATATCAAGTAGCTGATTTTGAATTACTAAAAGGAATATTTGCAAAAGAGATTTTTAATAAAAACCAAGAGATAATATTTCCGGTGACCTCAATTGCAAACAGTACTCTTTTTACAGGTTCGTATACTGAACCAACCGTTTTTAGTGAATTAAGAAAAGAGATTGCAACTGCTGATAGAGTTGATTTATTAGTATCATTTATAAAACATAGTGGATTAAGGTTATTAATTGATTGTTTAAAAGAACATACAAAGAATAAAAAACTGAGAGTTATAACAACGTCTTATATGGGGGCATCTGATTTTAAGGCAATAAAAATACTATCAGAATTGCCAAATACCGAAATAAAGATTTCCTACGATACTAAAAGAACCAGACTACATGCTAAAGCTTATTATTTTCACAGAGAATCGGGTTTTAGTACAGCCTATATTGGTTCTTCAAATATATCAAAAGCAGCTTTATCAGAGGGAACAGAATGGAATCTAAAAATCTCTGAATATACTTCACCCGAAATAATAAATAAGTATAGGGTTACTTTTGAAACATATTGGTATGCAAATGACTTTGTACATTTTGATGGTAATAATGAGAATGATGTAAGAGTATTAAAAAAATCGCTTAGCAAAGAGCAAACCGAAAATAATATTAATTACTCTTTTATCATAAAACCTTATATGTATCAACAAGAAATTTTAGATAAACTGGAAGTAGAAAGAACAGTATATAAATCATTTAAAAACCTAATAGTTGCTGCAACAGGAACAGGTAAAACAGTTGTATCTGCTTTTGATTTTAAGCAGTATTATAAAAAAAATAAGAGCTGTAGGTTTTTATATTTGGCTCATCGTAAAGAAATTTTAGAGCAAAGTTTAATTACATTTAGAACCATTTTAAATGATAATAACTTTGGTGACCTTTGGATTGGTGAGCATAAACCAACTCAATATAATCAGTTGTTTGCTTCAATTCAAACCCTAAACTATAATAATAAGTTTTTATTATTTGAAGAAAACTATTTTGATTATATTATTCTCGACGAAGCCCATCATGGTGCTGCTTTTTCATATGACAAAATACTGTTGTACTTTAGTCCACAAATTTTACTGGGATTAACAGCAACTCCAGAAAGAACAGATAATATAGATATTTTGAAGTATTTTAATGATAGAATTTCATATGAAATTAGATTACATGAGGCTATAGATAGAAATTTACTATGCCCTTTTCATTATTTTGGTATAACAGATAGTGTGAGTTTAGATACTGTTACTTGGAGTAGGGGTAGATATGAAACTAGTGAATTAAGTAATTTGTACACAGGAAATGATATGAGAGCAGATTTAATAGTCAGGCAGTTAGATAAATACATAAATGACATTAATGAAGTTAAAGGCATAGGCTTTTGTGTAAGTCAAGACCACGCAAAATTTATGAGTTATTACTTTAATAAATGTAATATTCCATCAATAAACATCGACTCTAGTTCTTCTAAAGAGCAGAGAAAATCAGCTAAAGATAAACTAAAAAGTGGAGATTTGAAATTTATTTTTGTAGTTGACATATACAATGAAGGTGTAGATATACCAGCTATAAATACGGTATTATTTTTAAGACCAACTGATTCAGCCACTATATTTATTCAGCAGTTAGGAAGAGGATTAAGAATTTCTGAAGATAAAGATGTGTTAACTGTTTTAGATTTTGTGGGTCAAGCAAATGGTAACTATGACTACAACTCTAAAATAAGAAGTATTATTGGAAAAACTGCACACAGCATAAAGAATGAAGTTGAAAAAGACTTTCCTACACTTCCAAAAGGGTGTTATATACAATTAGAAAGAAAAGCAAAAGACTATATTCTTGAAAACTTAAAAAATATATATGTAGATAAAAATAAATTAAGAAGGCTGATTAGGAACTATAAACATCAGACAAATCTTCCTTTAACGGTTTTAAATTTTTTAGAATATTATCAGTTAAAATCTTGGCAAATCTATAAAACATCAAGTCTATATGAACTAGGTGTTTTAGAAAACATTAAACAAAATGTAATTCAAAAGGATAAAAATGATTTAAAAAGTGTGTTTCAAAGAGTACTATATATTAACTCTAAGAAATTTATAGATTTTATTTTGAGTTACTTAAAGCAAAAGGTTTACACTTTACAAACGCTAAATTCAGATGAAAAGCTTATGTTAACAATGTTTCACTATACTGTTTGGAATAAGTCACCAGATGGCAAGACAGTTGAGTATCTTTACAGACTAAAAAATGATAATTCAGAAATTTTTAATGAGATAATAGAATTGCTTGAATATAACAAACATACAATAGATTTTATTGGTAAAAGTATTTCCTTAGAATACAATTGTCCACTTGAGCTATATGCAAAATATAATATAAAGCAAATCTTAACTGCCTTTGCTGTAAACACGGAATACTATCAAAAGCCTTTTAGAGAAGGGGTATTATATATTAAAGAAAAAAACACAGATTTATTTTTTGTAACCCTCAATAAATCAGAAAAGGACTTTACAAAAACTACTCTTTACGAAGATTATGCCATTAGCTCTAAGCTTTTTCACTGGCAATCACAAAGCAGAACATCTATTACCTCAGCAACAGGTCAGAGATATGTTAATCAACGTAAAAATGAAAATACTGTGATATTGTTTGTTAGAGAAAATAAAAGAGAAAATGGTATAACGAGCCCTTATTACTTATTAGGCAAAGCAAACTATGTATCTCATGCAGGATCAAAACCAATAAGTATAACCTGGGAGTTAGAGCATGAAATTCCTACTTTTATATTAAAGAAATCGAACAAATTGGCAGATGTTTTATAATAATATTAATCCTATAATGACGTAAAAAAGGCAAAACTATTTATTTTTAGATTATATAACGAATTAGTAATTTTCAGGAGGGCATCCAATGAACAATAGCATAGATATTAAGATAAAAAGAATAACTAAAAACAATTATCATAAATTTGATAACATGGTGTATTGGCGACAAACAGGTTGTGCAAGAACAAATGAAGAAAAAGAGCTGAACGCAAAAAAAACTTTTGGTGACGCTTATAGTGAACTAAATCATAACGATTTTTACGTATTTGCGGCCGAATATCAGAATATACTTATTGGCTGGATTTCACTCATTTATATGCCAAAAGTGGGTAAGTGGAATAAAGGAGTGTTGTATGTTGACGAGCTTTGGACCGCACCAGAGTTTAGGCGTAGGCAAATTGCTTATAAGCTAATGAGTAAAGCCATAGATATACAAAAACAAACACGGGCCCAATCCATAAGGTTATATACCCATAATATTGCTGCCCAAAAGCTTTATGATAAATGTGGATTTAAAGAACTAGGTAAAGCTATATTTTTAGAGAAAGAGTAAAAGAGGTAGTTGTATAATAGTAAAATCACTAAAATAAATTATAGGTAGGAGAAAAAATGGGCATTTTAATTTACATTATTTTTTTTATAATATGCATAGCAAGTATGGTTCCTATAAATATAATTATAGATTTAAAGGAGATTCTGTTTGTAGTTTTAAACTTATTTTTATTTATGTTAGCTACTAAAACTGTTAAAGATTTTTATAAAATAATAAAATGTTATTTTAAAAGTAACATTGATATTAATATTAAAAAATCTCTAGTTATACTACGTAAATACAAAATTGTTACCTTAATCATTGGAGTAATTGGTAGTTTAACAAAATATATTGCGGCTGGAAATTACATTACAGAAACAGAGGTCTATGCCTTTAGTATTCATGCTAAGTTTAGACCTATATTATACGCACTAGTAGTAATTGTTTTAATTTTATATCCTTTAGAGATGTACTTAGAAAAATATCAAGATAATAAGTAAATAATAATCATTTAATATTAACATAAGGAGGTGTTCATTTTTGATAAATAATATAGCAGGCGAAAAAGTAATATTAAGACCACTAGAAACAGCTAAAGATTTAGATTTTATAGTTGATGTTGAGACCAATAAAGACTTATGGTATTACGAGGAATATGTAAAAGAGGATAAACAAAAAACACGAGAGTTATTTATTAAGAGAATGAGGCCAGAAGTAAAAAATTTTGATTTTATTATTAGTAGAAAAAATGATAATACCAAAACAGCAATTGGGGTGGCTTATACTTGGCTTTATAGTGAGTATCGCAAAAGTTATGAAATAGGCTATGTCATTTTACCCCAGTATCAAAAACAGGGCTTTGGCTGTGATGCAACTAAAAGTTTACTCAAGTTTGCCTTTGAGCAACTTAAAACACATAAAGTAGTAGGTATGTGTAATGCTAACAATGTAGGTTCAGCCACTATAATGCAAAAGGTAGGTATGAGAAAAGAAGCAGTCTTTAAAGAAGAGCTGTTTTGGAATAACAAATGGACTGACCAATATTTTTTTGCTATTTTAGAGAGCGAATATTTTAATAAGTAGCTTATAATAGGTATTTATATTTTCCTAATTAAGAGTAAGTTATCTTTTATTTTTTTCACTTTTTTTAGTGAGTAATAATGACATGCAAGCTTAATTGCTGTTAAAGCCAAGCTTAATATTTGTAGAACACAATGAAGGTGTTTGCTAACAATGTAGCTACCAAAATAATAAATATGTAGTTTTTAGTTTAAAGACAATTATTAAGTATTTAGTTTATAGTGAATAAAAAAGGAACTATAAAAAATTAATCATTTACAAAAATAAGTAAAATAATGTATAATAAATTAGCACTCGCAGCACGAGAGTGCTAATAACTACTTATAATACTTAAGGAGAACTCAAAATGGTTAAAAAAGCGTTTAAAACCGAATCTAAAAGATTGTTAGATATGATGATTAATTCAATCTACACCCACAAAGAAATATTTTTAAGAGAACTAATCTCCAATTCTAGTGATGCCATTGATAAAATCTACTACCGAGATTTAGCTGATAGTTCTCAAACTTTTAATAAAGACGATTATTATATAAAAATAATTGCCAATAAAGAAAACAGAACATTAACAGTTATTGATACTGGTATAGGTATGACTAAAGATGAGTTAGAGAATAATTTAGGAACAATTGCTCAAAGTGGCTCATTGGCATTTAAAAAAGAAAATGAAATGAAAGATGGCTTTGATATTATTGGTCAATTTGGAGTAGGCTTTTACTCAGCCTTTATGGTAGCCGAAGATGTTACTGTAATAAGTAAAGCTTTAGATAATAATGAAGCCTATAAATGGCAGTCTAGTGGTGCTGATGGTTATACAATTGAAGAGTGCCAAAAGCCAACAACAGGTACCGAAATTACACTTACTTTAAAGCAAAATACCGAAGACGAAAACTATGATGAATACTTAGAAGAGTACAAATTAAAATCAATAATAAAAAAATACTCAGATTTTATTCGTTACCCAATTAAAATGGATACTACTAGCCATAAATTAAAAGAGGGCAGTGAAGAAGATTACGAAGAAGTTGTAGAAGAAAAAACAGTTAATAGTATGGTTCCAATTTGGAGAAAAAACAAAAAAGAGCTAACTAAAGAAGATTACGAAAATTTCTATACCGAAAAACGTTATGGTTTTGATAAACCTTTAAAGCATTTACACATAAGTGTAGAAGGTATGATTAGTTATAATGCTATATTATATATACCAGAGCAAATTCCCTTTGATTATTACTCCAAGGAGTATGAAAAAGGCTTAGAGTTATACTCTAATGGTGTATTAATAATGAATAAATGCCAAGACCTTTTACCAGACTACTTTAGCTTTGTTAAAGGAATGGTTGATTCAGCAGATTTATCTTTAAATATCTCACGTGAAATGTTACAGCATAATAGGCAGTTAAAACGGATTGCTAAAAATATTCAAACTAAAATAAAAAATGAACTTGAAAACATGCTTAAAAATGACCGTGAGAGTTATGAAAAGTTTTATAACTCTTTTGGCAGACAATTAAAATATGGCGTTTATGAGAAATTTGGTAGCAATAAAGATGTACTTGAGTCTTTATTAATGTTTTATTCATCTACAGAGAAAAAACTGGTTACCCTTAATGAGTATGTTTCACGTATGAAAGAGGATCAAAAGTATATCTATTATGCAGCTGGTGAGAGTGTAGAAAAAATTGAAAAGCTACCTAAAACAGAAATTGTTGCAGATAAAGGTTACGAAATCTTATACTTAACTGAAGATATTGATGAGTTTGCCCTAAAAGTTTTAAAAGAACATGCTGAAAAAGAGTTTAAATCTGTTTCTAGTGGTGACTTAGGTATTGATACAGAGGAAACCGATACTCAAGATACTAAAGCCGATGAAAACAAAGATTTATTTGTCAAAATGAAAGAAATTTTAGCAGATAAAGTTAAAGAAGTACGAGCCTCTAAAAGATTAAAAACTCACCCTGTGTGTTTAGCTAATGAGGGCGAAGTCTCTATTGAAATGGAAAAAATCTTAAATACTATGCCTAATAATCAAGGAATTAAAGCAGATAAAATATTAGAAATTAATCTTAATCACCAAGTTTTTGAAGCCTTAAAAAATGCCTTTGATAAAGACAATGATAAACTAGAGGTTTATACCAACCTATTGTATAATCAGGCTTTATTAATAGAGGGTTTACCAATTAGTGATCCTGTAGAGTTCTCTAATAATATTTGTAAAATTATAAAGTAATTATTAAAAGCGGCTGTACAGAAGTAGTATAACAATAGTTAGTTTTATTCTAATCAACGGAAAACAACATAAAAGGTTTTAATATAAAGAGAAGTAGTTTGCGAAAAACTACTTCTCTTTACGTTATATAAATAACATTATTATGAAATGAAGTAAAATAATGTTTTATGCCAGTTTTTATTTAACCTAAATTCACATACATAAGTCGACATAATATAAGCAAAATATGGTATATAATAACATATAAAAAAAATAAGCTTCCAATTGAGAGGCAGATAATTTTGCAAAGATAAGGAAGCAATTTAAGATTAAATTAACATTAAGGAGGGTTAAACCTATGAAGAAGAAGTTAGGATTATTTGTTGTGTGTCTGTTTTTAATAATACCTTTACATGCTTTTAGTATATCTCTTAATATGGAGAAGGAGAACTTAATAAATTATAGTGATTCTCAGATTCAAGTAAAGCTTCAAGATGGTAAGTCAAACTATATCGAAGAGTTTATAGTTGAAAACATATCAAAAACAAGTAATGTTTCAATAATGGCAGTATCTGAATCTGAGCCTAATAATGAGCCTCACCAAGCTAATTCAATAGCCTTTGCAACTGAAATTACAGGAACAATAAGTTCTACCAGTGATATAGACTGGTTTAAAATTTCTATGCCTAATCCAGGGAAAATAACTGTAGAATTAAAAAATATCCCTACCAGTTGTGATTATGATATATACCTTTATAAACTTGTCAGTAATACCTTATATTTAAAGAGCAAATCTCACTACTCAGGTAATAGCAAAGAACAGTTTAGTTATATTGGTGCAACAGCAGATTATTATGTTAGAATTGTGCCTGATAATAGTTTTGATGCAAATAATAGCTATTCATTATCTACATATTTTTCATCTAGTTACGACGATTATGAGCCTAATGATAACCTTTTGTATACTTCAAATCTAACCTTTGGTAACTATGAATATAGAGCAACTATAGATAACGCCATTGATCAAGATTGGTACAAAATTTCTGCTTCAAGTGGCGAACAAATTGTAATTGATATGTATAAATTACCGAATGATTATGATATTTTCTTATATAACCCTAACGGTAATTTAGTAGGTACGTCGTTAGAAAGTGAAACTACAGCTGAGCATATTGTCTACAATACAACCTCTACTGGTGATTATGCATTTTTAATTAAAGCATATCAATGGTCTAGCTCTGATGGGGAATATAGGCTTAGAGTAAACAAAAAGTCAATAAAAGAATACTCAAGACCAGTAGCTGAATTTATTCCCATTTCCTCTTTTTTTGATTTAGATACTACTAGTGGAAATATAAGAGATTGGACAGGATGGACAGGTACTTCTTGGGCGTATGGTCATGCTTATGATGGGCATAAGGCAACAGATTACGATGGTAAAACAGGTGATAATATTTACGCAGCAAAGGGTGGAAGAGTAATAAAGGTGGAACAAGACGAATATAATAATTACCCAGCAGGTCCTCCAGATTGGGGTACTTATATCAAAATAGACCATCTTGATGGCACTTATAGTGTATATGGGCACCTCAAATATCAATCTAATATTGTAAATTTAAATGACAACATAAACCAAAATGTAAGAATTGCATTGATGGGAAACACAGGATATTCCAGCGGTGATCACTTAGATTTTAATGTTTATACTAACTCAACAACACGAATATGCCCCTATGATAATAATTTAATTCATTATGGAGGTGCTAAGAATGAAAACTAATAAAATATTAATAGTAGCTATCTGTATTATGATTGTTGGAGCATGTGTGTTAATAGGAGGATATACTAATAATTTAAGGCGCATGAATCTTCAACAAAATGACAAAGTGGAAATCACACTATTATACGGAGAGGTGCTACCAGAAATAAAGTTGAGTGTAAAATACTTGGATACAAATAAAACATTAGTTTTAGATGGTCTTTCAGCTGATGCTTTCCCTAATGGCGATATTATTTATGTAGGAAAAGATTATTCTCTTCGTAAGGTTTTATTTAATGGAGAAGAGGAAGTAATTCTTGAAAAAGAGCAAGCAAGCTCACAAATTTTTCTTAATCAAAATGCAACAATGGCAGTTTACACTAAACCCAAAGATTTTGAAGGTGGTAATATTCCGTTTACTAACGGGATAGCTGTGTATGATTTTAATACTAATATGGAAAAGGTCTTATTAATGGAAGAAGGTAGTACCATTTTGCATTGTGGTTGGCTTGAAGAAAAAATAATAATTCAAACTTCAACCGAAAAAAACAATGAGTTTTTACTTTTAGATTTAGCTGGAAACCTGTCTAAGTTTGAAGCTAAAAATCTATTGCCACGAAGTAGAACAATGTCTTTAAGGAGTTTAGATGGTAGATACTTAGCATATGAATCAACAGACGGTGATGTAATAGTTGTAGATTTAACAACAGGCTGTGATACAAGGATAAAAAATTCCTTAGAGCCTCGATGGACAAAGCAAGGGCTAAGGGTACGTGAAGAAGGCGGGTATAAAATTCACAAATTACAATAAAAATAGTTATATTAAGTATAAGGCTATACTCAAAGTAATTTTGACTATAATCTTATATTTTTTTTTAAAAATAACATACTTATCTAAATAATACTTTTGTGGTTCATAAATAATAATTATATTTTATTTAGCCTTGTCCCATATTTCCTTAAAAATTCATATGCTATTATGTAATACTTTTTAAAAGGAGAGAGGAATAATGCCTAAAAATAAAAAACTTGGCATTGTATATAATAGGAAACGAAGGTTAGCAAGTGTTGCTAATATTAACTGGAGTAACTACCATAACAAATGGTTACTGTTAAAAAATATGAATGGTTATTGGAGATTTGGCAGATTAAAAAATCATAATCCAACTACAAAAACACTTACTCTTTTTGCCCTAAGAAACGGTTCATTTGGTAATATAGTTATTCCTCAAGCCAATCAAACTGAAGTATGGCTAGTTGAAAGATGGTCACAAATTAAACCATAAACTAAATAAAAAAATACACGTATTAATAAGGAGTGCCATAATAGGCTACTCCTTTTAACTATGTTTATAGATAATCTCTTAAGAGTTCAACATTCTTACCAAAATGTACTGATTATTGTAAATGTAAAATAATTATTAAAAATAACTTTATTAATTTGATTATAACAGTAAGATAAAGGGTATATAATTAACTGTAATGTTGTTTACGTATTTTATAGTGGTGGTTATGAAACTGCCAAGAAGGGATGAGGGAGAGAAAAAATGAAACAGACTATTGTTGGAGCTATAGTAGCAGCTATTATAGTTTTACTAATTTCATTTATTATGTTGCCTGTAATTAGTTTAAAATTTATTCATTTAGCAATACTAACCTTAATTTTTGCAGTAATTATGATTTTGGTTGGTTATCTTACAACAATTAAAAAGAAAACAAAACATCAACACGCTAAAATTGGTGGTTTAATAATTATTGTTACATTGCTTTATGTGCTTATTGCAACTGTATCTTCATCAGCTATTTTTAAAGCATCTGTAAAACAAAAAATGTTAGATGTAGAAGAGGTAGTTTTTGATGAAACTGTACCAAATGTAGATATGGCCAACTTAATTATTTGGGATGAATCAGATGCAATTAGATTTGGTGAAAAGTTAATAACCGAAAAAGATCCATCGCTAGGTTCAATGTATTCAATATCTCAAAAATATGGAACTTTATCGGTAATAAACGGTAAACCGTATTGGCTTTTTCCTTTAGAACACTCAGGATTTTTTAAGTATATAAAAAATAAAACTATTCCTGGTTATATTAAAGTTAGTGCAACCACTGGTAAAGCGGTGTTTGTAGAAAAACAGTTTAAGGTTGCTCCATCGGCCTATTTTAGTAATGACTTAAAACGGGTAGTGTATAAAAAACATAAAAACTTTGCTTTAACTGACTATTCTTTTGAGGAGGATTCTAATGGTAATCCTAAATGGGTTATTACAGCTTATACCCATAAAGCTGGCGTAGCTACTTCTCAAGTATTGGGAACAGTTATTGTAGACCCTATTACCAAAGATGTTAACTACTATGAAAAAGGTAAACAGCCTCAATGGGTAGACCGAGTTTCATCTGTAGGTATTTTTCATGAACATTTACGCAATTGGGGTAAACTAATTAACGGTTGGTGGAATCCTTCTGATACTGGTAAATTAAGAAATACCAATGGCATTGGTTATGTGTTTAAAGATGGTAACATTTATTTTTATACCGGTATAACATCTTACGGTGGCGATGAAGCTACAACAGGTTTTTTAATTTACAACCCACGTACCGCTAAAGCTCAGTATAATAGAATTTCGGGTTCTACAGAGCAAAAGGCAATGGGTTTAATGGAAGAGCTTGTGCAAAACGCTGGTTATATAGCCAAGTATCCCTATTTAATTAATGTTAACGGCGAAGCAACCTATTTATCTACCCTAAAAGGTAATAGTGGCAATGTAGTAGGTTATGCCTTATGCTCAGTTAAAAATTATCGGGCAGTTGCTTGGGGTAAAACCCTAAGAGAGGCTCAAACTGAGTATAACAGAATTTTAATTACAGAGGGTGGCTCAAACTCCTTAAATAATCAGTATAGTAGCCTTGAAAAAATCGCTGGTAAAGTTGTGAGAGTGGGAGAGTTTAAGGATGGTTATTTTATAGTAAAAATCGAAAACAGTGATTTACTATATGTAGTATCTGTAGATCAATTCCCAACCATTGCATTAACAGAAAAAAGTGACGAGATAAGTATCTCTTACTTAAAAACTACTAATGCCAATAAAATAGACGCAATAGAGTTTACTAACAATTCAATTAAGTAATAAGTGAGAGAGAGGAATGTCTCACTAGCTCTACAAAGAGAAGACCTAAATAAAAGTAAACTTTAACAGGATTTTAAAGACTAACAATGGTAAGTCAAATGGTAGGTAAAAAAATAATTAGAGAATATTAAAAGGGGCAAGGAAAGTTTTTTTAAATTTCCTGCCCTTTTGCTGTTATATGTAATATTAAATACATGTTCAAAATCATACAGAGAAAATTCTCTACATACGCACAATTTTATTAGATGCTGAGATAACAACAAAAAATTAAACTTATTATTAATCTCTTGAACATGGATTAACTATACATTGAGGTGGCTGAGCCATAAATATTATCGGCTTGCAATACCATCTTCTTTTCCCTTCGTGTGCTTTGTGTTTTTAAACAATATTACTGATTTACCCTTGATTTTGATTTTAATGTGTCTAGACTTACTCATTAGCAATAATAAGAATTTAAAATTAGTAATTTACTTTACTAGTATAACTAAAATTTTTAGATGTATTTTTTCTTTTAAACATCTATATTTGCAAATTATTTTGTTTTGCTAGAAAACACAATTGTAAATACACTATCACATATCATTTTTTGCTCTTCTGCTATGCAAACAGCCCCTTTTTTTATGCAATATTTTAAAAGCAATAAAAGGTAAATTTAATTTAAAATTGAATAATAAATTGTATATAAAAAAACTGTGTTTAGAAAAGAGGAATATACAATGTTCGCAATTGTTGGTGCTAAAATTTACACAATAACAAAGGGTATTATTAATAACGGAGTAGTTTTAGTTAAAAATGGACTTATTGAGGCCGTAGGTACTAGTTCTTTAAAGGTTCCAGCTGGCTATAAAATAATTAATGCAAAAAGCAAATGTTTAACGCCGGGTTTAATAGATGCGCATACACATTTAGGTACATTCGGTGAAATTAATGTGCCAGCAACTGCAGATGGTAATGAAATGACAAACCCAGTTAGCCCTTTTGTAAGAGGAATAGACTCCTTTAATCCTCAAGACCCAGCTATTAAATTATCTTTACAGGGTGGTGTCACTACAGCATATACTGGTCCTGGTAGTGGAAATATTATAGGCGGAACGGGCTTTGTCATTAAAACCCATGGCAACACTGTATACGATATGGTAGTGCAAGGTAAAGAGGCAATGAAATTTGCTTTAGGAGAAAACCCTAAAGGTGTATATAAAGAGCAAAAAAAAATACCCTCAACACGTATGGGTAATGCCGCTGTCATGCGTCAAGCTCTTATGAAGGCAGAAGACTATGTGATAAAACAAAAACAAGCCCAAAAAGAAGGTAAACATTTTAATAGAGATTTGGGTTTAGAGCAACTAGCCAAAGTTTTAAACAGAGAATATAAAGCCAGAATACATGCCCACCGAGCAGATGATATTATAACTGCTATTAGAATAGCGGAAGAGTTTAACTTAGATTATTCAATAGAGCATTGCACACAGGGTTATCATGTGGCAGATATATTGGCTGATAAAGGGTGTTTTTGTGTAATAGGACCATTAATTATTGGGCCATATAAACACGAGCTGTGGGATGTAAGAATGTCGACCCCTGCTGTATTAAATAAGGCTGGTGCAAAAGTAATAATAACTATGGATGCTGTAACCCCTGCTTCGCATACAAAGTATTTAGCAATGAATGCTGGCTTAGCAATACGGTATGGCTTAGACGAGGAAGCAGCATTTAAGGCTATTACCATTAATGCAGCTGAGTTAATAGCTATGAGCGATAAAATTGGCAGTATCGAGGTGGGTAAAGAGGCAGATTTAGTTATATTTGATGGCCACCCTTTAAGTAACTTTACAAATGTGGAGCAAGTATTTATTGCAGGTGAAAGAGTAGTGTAAAATGTTTTTCTTCACAATTGCTTATTTAACTATTAAAGAATTAATGGTAACATAATCCTGCATTAATGCATTAAGTATAATTTACTATTATTTCATATAAAGATAAACATGGACTAAAATAAACTTAAAATTAGTTAGGTATAAGCAGTAGCTTAAATAAAAATAGGTATACATAAATATTTTAAAGGACACATATTATATTTTTTTGTGTCCTTTACACTTAGTTTAACTTGGTTACTTTAGTTGGTTCTTTTTAAGGTTTTTATTATGCTCTACTTGAACCTCAGCTACAGGTTTAGTACGTAGTTTATCCATTTTGCTTTCAAGGTTCTCTAAATCTTGTACTTTACTGTTTTTAAAAGACTCGTTATACTCAATTGGCTTGCCATAGGTTACATTAGTTTGGTTGGTTTTGTTGTTAGCATTATTTTTCTTTTTCATTTTTACACCTCTAAATATTTAATATAGCTATTTTTCCCTTCTATAATAATTTTATTAGGTAATCATATTTAGTAGAGTAAATCAAATATAAATAAGTAGAGCAATAAGTAATATAATGCAACAATATGTAGAACAATGACGTTGCCTCTGAATAGCAATTAAAGGATAATTAAGGTTAAAAATAGAAAATTATTACAATAAAATAATTGTTATGGGGTTTTATAATGAGTACAAACAGTGTTAGTGAAAATTATTATAAAATACTACAGAATACCGAAGAAATATATCACTATATAGAGTTAGGAGACAAACAAAAGGCCTTAATTGGTTTACAAGAGTTGCTTAAACTACATAATTGTCCTATTGTTATACTCGAAGAGTGGAAGAACTACCTTACTAGGTTAAATAGCAATATAAGAAAATCTGCCTGTATAGGAGGTTTAGACTTTATAGATTCACTTATAATTAGTTTAAATTTTACATTTAAACTTAAAAAATTACGCCAAATAAGTGAAATCCATCAACACTTAAGCCAAACAGTAGGGCTATATGCTCAAGCTGTATTTGAAAGCAAGTGTTTTAATAGCACAGGGCTTACAAAAAAAGTATGTGAGTATATACAGCAAAACTATAAAAAAAATATCTCTACTAAACAAATAGCTAAAAAGTTTAATGTGCAGGATTTACATTTATCTAGGCAGTTTAAAAAAGACATAAAAATATCTGTAACTCAATATATTCAGTTAAAAAGAATAGCAGAAGCTAAAAGATTACTTAAGCTTAATAAGTATAGTATTAAAGAGGTAGCAGAAATAGTTGGTTTTGATAACGAACAATACTTTATTAAGATATTCAAAAACCTAGAGTTGACTAGCCCTAAAAAATATTTATATAGCTATGAGTAAAAAATAGATAATTATTTTTTTGCATTTACAAAATAGCCCAAAACATATAAATTAAAGTAGTAATTATCAAGGCTGTAACTATTAAAATTACAGCTCTGTTTTTATTTAAACCAGATTGTGTCATAACCTGTTGGTTTTGAGGTTCAGCTAGCTTTTTAAGCTGTTTTAAAGCTATATAACAAGCTAAACTACCTAAAATAAAAACCATGAATAATGCAAAATTATTGCTTAAAATGTTATGCTCTGTATTGGCTACATTACTGTATATTTGAGCCATATTAGCTTTGCCTTGAATATATGTATATACCTCAAATACTGTATTGGTAATGATATGAATTACCATACCAGGTATAACAGAATTTGTGTAGTGTACAATTAAACCAACTAAATAGGCATATAAAAATAAGGTTATTAACCTATGTGGATTATTATGATTTATGGCAAAATAAAAAGCAGACACAAATATAGCAAATTTTATACCTAAACCCTCGCAGCCTCTAATTAAAAGCCCTCTAAAAAATAGTTCTTCACCAATAGGAATAATAATTCCAGCTGTGATAATTAAAATAATTAAGGTAGGTAGGCTTTCTGCTAACATATAATTGTTCATCTCAAATTTTAAGCCAAACATATTGATAATAATATCTTGTGCTTTTATTAAAAATACTGCCATGGCATTAAATCCTAAAAAAATAACCAAGGTAAGTAGTAATTGTTTTAAAGATACTTTATTTAATCTCAATAAATCTTTAAAAGACTGTTTTTTTAGTTTAGCAAATAAAAAACAAGGAAAGTAATTGGTAAGTGATTGAATGCAAATAACAATTAAAAAAAATATAGATATAGTTTTAAATGATTGAATTGCAGGATGAAAAGGATTATTAAACAAAAGTCTAAACATAGTCCATACAGAGTAATAAATTACAAGAATAGCTGCCGTAAAACGATAATTTAGATTGTTACTGTTCGATTTGTAGTTGTTCATAGTACCTCATATGTTATTTATTTTGTATTTATAGCAATTATGTTTTAGCTAATATGAAAAAAGCTCCTTTCAATAAAAGCTTTTTCAGGATAATCTAGTTGCTTTAGTTGTTTAATAAAGCTACCTCTATTATACCTCACTAATACTCTTTCGATATTATATTTTTTTTCTATAACAGTTAACAAAATATAATGAGTAAAACAGTCCTTAGTGCAGCCGCTTAATCCTACTGAACATATTTATTTCACTTTATTATAGTATATTAGCATAATAATTTTCACTAAAAATACAAATTATTTCAATTATATAACATTTAATCTTGAGGTATGTTATAATTATCAGAAAAATTAAAGGGGGCTCTTTAATGACAAGTAATTTCAAACTAATACTTACAGATTTAGATAATACTTTTTTAAGGTCAAACAAAGCAATATCTCAGTTTAGTTTAGATGTGATAAATGAGTGTAAACAAAAAGGAGTTATTTTTGGTGTTGCTACTGCTAGGTCGGAGCGAACAGCTGAAAAATATTTAAATATAATCAAGCCAGACTTAATTATTTCTAATGGAGGAGCATTAGCTAAATATAAAGGCAAAATAATTTTTGAGAGCATGTTGCCTGTAGAGTTATCTAATAACTTTATTAAAGACTGTTTAACTGATAAAAACATTGGTGAAATAACAGTTGAAACAAGAGACTTTTATTTTAGAAATAATAAAAAAAGAATAGAAGCTGAAAGAGACTATTTAAATGCAACCTTTAATGATTATAGTAAACCACTAAATAAAGAAACCTATAAAATAACCTGCGAGGTTTATAAACCCGAGTCTGCTCAAAAATTACTAAAAAAATACCCTCTATGCTGTTATACACCCTATAGAGGTGAACTATGGGGTAGGTTTGCCCATAAAGATTCTAATAAAATTGATGCCATAAAAGCCGTAGCACAGCACTTTAATATTAAAAAAGAACAAGTAATTTGTTTTGGTGATGATACTAATGATATTGGCATGATAGATTATTTTTACGGTGTTGCAGTAAGTAATGCTATAGCTGAAGTAAAGCAGGTTGCCAAAAAAGTAATAGGTAGCAATGATGAAGATGCTGTTGCTAAATATATTAAAAATAATATATTGTAAAATATTTCAATTAATGATATTTTAAGAGTAGTTATATAATTTTAGTTTTAAATATGAAATACACCAAAATATTTGCGATTACCAGTATGAATTTTATTATACCGGTGTTTGTTATGTCTGCTTCTTGGTATTACACAATTTGGTACTAACAAAAAGGAGAAAAACATGAGTGTAAAATTACGTTCAAAACTAGGAGTATGGGCTATTCTAAAAAAAGTTTTTGTGGTCATTTTAATTCTTGTATTATTAATTTTATTAGTAAGTTATCTGTATGAGAGTTACTTCTTAAACAAAACTACAAAAACATTAAAGCCTGCTGGTTTATTAGTTAAAGTTAATAGCCATGATATGCATGTATATGCAAAAGGTCAGGGCAACGAAACAGTTGTATTTGCTGCTGGAAATGGAACCCCCAGCCCGTATGCAGATTTTTATAATTTACATAACGAAATAGCTAAACATAGCAGAGTTGTAGTATATGAACGACCAGGATATGGTTTTAGTGAAACTGCCAATGACTCAAGAGATATTGATACCATAGTTTGGGAAATTCGAGAGTGCCTTAGTAAAACTAACCAAGAAGCACCCTATATCTTTGTAGCACATTCATTATCCTCTTTGGAGGTATTTCGGTATGCCCAGCTTTATCCTAATGAGGTAAAAGCAATACTATTGTTAGACGGTGGCTCACCAAACTATTATTTAAATAATCAAGATGCCAAAAAATTTGAAAAACAGGTTTCAGTAATGAGAATATTAAAGAAGTTTGGTTTATTTAGGCTACAGGCTAATTTACAAAAAGATAAGTTTTTTGCCAATATTAATAGCAACAAAAATAACTTAGAATTGCTTCCTACCCAGTACAAAGATCTTAATAATACCATGTTTTTAAAACATTTAATTAGTAAAGATGCTCTTAACGAAATAAAAAGCCTCAAGAGCAACGCCCAAAAGGTAGTAGACGGTGGTTATTTAGGTGATATTCCACTAAGAATATTAACTGCAGAGGTATCTGCCCAAAGATTAGAAGAAGGTTTATTAAAGTGGAAAACTAGTCAAGAACAACTAACACGTTGGTCTACAAATAGCAGTCAAGTTGTAATTAAGGATACTAATCACTTCATTCATCAGTATAAACCTCAGCTTATTAATAAAGAAATACTGGATTTAGTAAATAGTGTAAAATAAAAAATAATTAGTTAAAGCTCTAATCTTTAGGGATAGGGGCTTTTTTATTTACAAAATTATGAATAGTAACAATGTGTCATAAAACATTAAAATAGAAGAGCATTTAGTCTTATAAGGAATTATGTTAAACCGATAATGTTTTAATAATAAAGCCTTAAGGGAGCTATACAATGAGTGTACTAGAGTTTATTAATGTAACAAAAACAAGTGAAACAAACTCAGCTATAAATAAAATTTAAGTTTAACTAGTGAAGAGCTTAATTCTTTAAGTATAAATGTTTATTAACTATCATTAATAATTATGCACATAAGTATGGAATGATTATTCATATTAAACTATAATATTTAATTGGAATATGATAAGTAAAGGAGAAAGCAGCATGAGAATAAGACTAAAGTTTCTGGCAATTGTAATAAGTGTAATTATTTTTTTATCAATAACCACAACACCAGCACAAGCAGCTACGTCTTTAAATACAGGGGATATTGCCTTTGTTGGACTTAACGCAGATGGCAATGACGACTTTGCTTTTGTTTTATTAAAAGATATAGAGTCTGGAACTATTTTGTACATAACTGATGAAGGTTGGGATGATAGTACTGGATTTGTAGATGATGGTTCAGATGGGATATTGAAGTGTACAGTAAAGCAAGACTTAGATGCTGGAACTGTAGTACATATAAAAACCAAAGGAGATAATCCGGTAGTATCTAATGATAATATAGAGGTAATTAATGAACCTAATAAACCTGCAATGTATCTTCATTTTAATGGTGATCAGTTATTCATTTACCAAGGATCTGATTATACTAATCCTGAAACTTTGATAGCTGGTATTCACTATAATTATGAAATAGGTACTCCTAGCACTACTGAAGAAAACTGGGATGGAGGAGTTAGTTCTGGTTCAACCTCTGCCTTACCAAATGTTTTAAAAGATAATAATGCTGCAATATGGGTATACGGTATTAAGAACTCTCAAATAATTGAAAAAGATAATTTTATGTATAATGACGAATCAGTTACCTCAGGTACTCCAGAGGTTTTAAGAGAAGCAATAAATGATTTAAATAACTGGGATGTTGATGCTACAAATAGTACACCATATTCCATTAATCCCTTAGCTTATAATTTTACAGTAATTCAAAAACCAACAGCAACTAGTTTTACAGTATCATCCATTTATCAAGACACTGCTCATACCTTTAAAACCACAGACTTTGATAGAAAAAATGAAAATAAATTAGATCATGTAAAAATAACAGCCACTCCTAAGATTGGGTCTTTATGGATAGATTTAAATAATAGTAATACAATAGATAATGAGGAGACTGCCCTTACTGTTGATTCAATAGTTACTAAAGCAAATTTAGATAATAGTCAATTTAAATACATAAACTCCAATGGTCACAATTCTGCATTTACTTTTAAGGTAAATGATGGGGCTTTTGATAGTGATGATATTTACACAGCTACCTTAAACGTCATATCACAACCAACAGTAACACTAATCTTAGATCCTAGCTCTGAAATTAATGAAAATGGTGGTACTACAAATCTTAAAGCTACATTATTACATAAATTTAACAAAGATATTACAGTTAACCTTGCATTTTCGGGAGTAGCTACTAATATAACAGATTACACAGCCACTTCCTCTATTATAATTCCTAGTGGTCAGCTATTTGCAACAACAGTTCTAAAGGGAATTAAAGACACCATCTATGAAGAGGAAGAGTCCATTATTGTTGACATAGACTCAGTAACTAATGGTAGGGAAAATGGAATCCAGCAGGTTATTTGTAAGATAAATGACGACAGCGATAAGCCCTTAGTAACTCTTGAGGTGAGCTCAACTCAAATATTAGAAAATAATGAGACATGTACAATAACATTTCATAAAACTGGCAGCACAACTCAAGATATAACAGTAAATTTAGCTGTACTATCCTCTGGCACAACTGCTACAGGGTCGAGTACAGATTATAACTTAGCAAGTAATACCATAACAATACCAGCAAACCTGAATCAAGCAACAACAATACTAACAAGTGTTCAGGATACCTTAGATGAAGAAGATGAAACTATTATTATAGATGTTGATTCAGTGACAGGTGGAACTGAAGATGGAACACAACAACATACAATAACTATCTTAGACGATGATGATCCTCCAACAGTAACATTAACAATAGAAAAAAGCAACTTAGCTGAAAATAGTGGACAGGCTACTCTAAAAGCTACACTGTCAGAAGAGTCAGGTAAAAACATAACAGTAAACCTAGCATACACAGGTGATGCAAGTAATGAAGACTATGTAGCGCCTACTATTATTAAAATCAATGCTGGTGATATTGAAAACTGCATTACTATAACAAGCACAAATGATAATATAGCTGAAGGTCAAGAAAGAATTAATGTTGAGATAACATCAGTAAATAATGGCACTGAGAAAGGTGAGCAAGCAGTAACTGCCACTATAAGTGATAATGATGTAGCAGGATTAACCCTAACAGATACAACAGGGAAAACAGTTAGTGAGAATGGTTCAACAGACACTTTTACTATAGCTATAGATACAGAACCACAAGATAAAGTAGTATTAGAAGTTAGTAGCTCAGATACAGGTGAAGTAACTGCTAGCCCAGCTGCCTTAACCTTTACTAAAGATGACTACAGTAATAAAACAGTAACACTCACAGGTGTTGACGATAGCCTTATAGATGGCAATATAGCTTCAAATATTAGCATAGCCGTAAAAAATGATACCAGTGATAGTCAGTATCATAATTTAAATAAAACAGTTTTTGTTACAACAACAAGCGATGATACAGCAGGATTTACCATAACCCAAACAAATGGCAATACATCAGTAGCAGAAGATGGTGCTACAGATAGCTTTAGCGTAGTTTTAGATGCCCAACCAATAATAGATGTTGTTTTAGATATAAGTAACCCCAATACAGCTGAACTAACCCTAGATAAAAGCAGCTTAACCTTTACAAACTCTAATTGGAACAATCCCCAAACAGTAACAGTAACAGGAATAGATGATTACATAGATGATGGAAATCAAAATACAGATATAACAGTAAGTATCAATGATGAAAAAAGTGATGATAGCTTTGACCCTATTGCTAATCAAAAGATTACTGTAACAACAGTTGATGATGATGAAGCAGGCATAACATTAATTCAAACAGGAGATAAAACGATAGTGTCAGAAGAAACCACTACAGATACCTTTGATGTAGTGCTAGATACTAAACCAACCAGTAATGTAGTTATAAATATAACGAAATCTACTGTGGGAGAAATAAAAATTAGTGACGATAGCTTAACCTTTACAACAAGTGATTGGAATCAAGCTCAAACTGTTACTGTAACAGGATTAGATGATAACCTGGTAGATGGTAATGTAACCACTAATATTAACCTGAGTGTAAATAATTCAAATAGTGACCTAACTTATCATAATGTAAGCGAAACTCTAGTTGTAACAACAGAAGATAATGAGGTTGCAGGCTTTACTGTAACTGAAACAGATGGAAATACTACTGTTACTGAAAATGGAGCAACAGACTGCTTTGCCGTAGTATTAGATGCAAGGCCAGCTAACAATGTGGTTATAGACTTAACTGTTCTAAACATCGAGGAGTTAACACTTAGTAAAAGTAGCTTAACATTTACCAGTTCTAATTGGGATAAGGTACAAACAGTAGTTGTAACAGCTATAAATGATACCTTTGTAGATGGAGATAAAGAAGTAGGAATTGAATTAGGCGTAAATAACTCAAGTAGTAATATCCATTACCATAGCCTAAGAGATACTCTATCAGTAACAACAGAAGATAATGAGATAGCTGGTTTTACTGTTGAAGAAACAGCGGGAGATACAGAAGTAAGTGAGGCAGGAACTACAGATACCTTTACAGTAGTTTTAGATGCAAAGCCTGTAAATAATGTTGTAATCAACATAAATAAATCGGACACTAGTGAGGTAGAACTAGACACCACTAGCCTAGTCTTTAATAAAGATAACTGGAATATTAAGCAGGTAGTAACTGTAACAGGACTAGATGATCATTTAATAGACGGCTATATAACAACCAGTATTAATTTAAGTGTAGATAGCACAAATAGTGACCCTTATTTCCATAATATAGGTCAAATAATTGCAGTATTAACATTGGATAATGATGTAGCAGGATTAACCCTAACAGATACAACAGGGAAAACAGTTAGTGAGAATGGTTCAACAGACACTTTTACTATAGCTATAGATACAGAACCACAAGATAAAGTAGTATTAGAAGTTAGTAGCTCAGATACAGGTGAAGTAACTGCTAGCCCAGCTGCCTTAACCTTTACTAAAGATGACTACAGTAATAAAACAGTAACACTCACAGGTGTTGACGATAGCCTTATAGATGGCAATATAGCTTCAAATATTAGCATAGCCGTAAAAAATGATACCAGTGATAGTCAGTATCATAATTTAAATAAAACAGTTTCTGTTACAACAACAAGCGATGATACAGCAGGATTTACCATAACCCAAACAAATGGCAATACATCAGTAGCAGAAGATGGTGCTACAGATAGCTTTAGCGTAGTTTTAGATGCCCAACCAATAATAGATGTTGTTTTAGATATAAGTAACCCCAATACAGCTGAACTAACCCTAGATAAAAACAGCTTAACCTTTACAAACTCTAATTGGAACAATCCCCAAACAGTAACAGTAACGGGTGTAGATGATTATTTAAAAGATGGTAATCAAGATACTAATATTACATTAAGTATAAATAGTACAGAAAGTGATAATAACTTCGACTCAGTAGTAAATCAAGCAGTTAAAGTAACAACAGTAGATAATGATGTACCAGATCTAATAATAATTGAAGCGGGCGGTACAACTAGTGTTACTGAAGGTTCAACAGATCAAATAGCTATTAAGTTAGCAACCCAACCAACAGACGATGTGAAAATAACATTAGCACCAACAGATGAAAGTGAAGTAGCCTTATCTAGTACATCTATTACAATAGAAAACGCTAAATGGAATGTAGAGCACCTAGTAACAATAACAGGTGTTGACGATACTGACCTAGATGGGGATATAACAAGCGATATAAACATTAGTTCAACTAGCCCCGCTTCAGACTACAATAGCTTAAGCAAAAAAGTAAATGTAATTACAAAAGACAATGAAATTGTGATTATGAGCGTAACTGGAAATAGTCGTGTTATTAATAATGGTGGTGCCCCAAGTACAAGCAACGATACGGATTTTGGTGATGTAGATATTAATACTGGTTCTGCTACTAAAGTATTTACAATACATAACTCAGGAAACTATATTTTATTAGTTGATTCTTTTAATTGTAGTGGAAGTGGATTTTATATACAAACTGCTGCTGGTGATGTATTACCAGGGTCTGAGACGATTTTTGAAATAAAATTTGATCCAAGCACTACGGGTGAGAAAACAGCAACTGTAACTATTACCACTAACGATAAAGCCAATAGCACCCTTAACTTTACCCTAAAAGGAACAGGAACAGAGGATACAGTAGCCCCTACAGTAACAGCATATAACCCAGCAACTGGAGCAACATCAGTATCAACTAGCACTAATTTAGAACTGACCTTTATTGAAAATATAGTTAAAGGAACAGGTAACATAACACTAAAAAAATATAGCGATGATAGCATAGTAGAGGCAATACCTGTTAGTAAGGTATCAGTTGTAAATAATATTGCAAGCACTACCCTAACAAACCCTTTACAAAAATCCACTAAGTACTATGTAGCAATAGATAACACTTGCTTCAAGGATAGCTCAGGTAATGCTTTTGCAGGAATTAGCAATAAAGATACATGGAGCTTTACAGCGATAAAACCAAGCAATAGTGGAAGCTCAAGCACATGGATACCAGTAGAGGTAAATGGAGAGGTGCAGCAATTTGTAGCTAAATCTCAAACTAAATATCAAAACGGCAAGCGGGTGACAATAGTAACTGTAGACGAAAAGAAATTGCAAAAGAAACTAGAGCAAGAGGAAAAGCCAGTGGTACATATACCAATAAGCAATAAAATAAGCACAGTTAAAAGTAAGCTAAATGGGAAAATAGTAAAAACCATGGAGCAAAAAGAAGCAGTAATAGAAATTCAAACCCAAATAGCCTCTTATGCTCTACCTGCTGAACAGATTAATATAGATGAGGTTTCAGAGCAACTAGGAGAAGATCTTGATCTAGAGGATATTGAGGTAGGTATTGAAATTGGTGGAACACCAAAGGAAATGATAAAAGTAGTTGAAAAGACAGCTGAAAAAGATAAACTAACCTTGGTAGTGCCTCCAGTAGACTTTACGGTGAAGTGCAGCTATAAAAATAAGACTGTAGAAGTGAAAAAATACAATAGCTATGTAGAGAGAACAATAGCCATACCAGAGGGAGTAGAAGCTAGTAAAATAACTACAGGTATAGTGGTTTACCACGATGGATCATTCTGCCATGTACCAACAAAAATAATAGTAATAGGTAAAAAGTACTATGCTAAAATTAATAGCTTAACTAATAGTACCTATTCGGTGATTTATAACCCACAGCAGTATGAAGATGTAGAGGGACACTGGGCAGAAAATATCTGTAATGAAATGGGCTCCCGAATGATTGTAGCACCATCAACTGATACAAACTTTAAACCTAATCAAGAGATAACAAGATTATACTTTACCAAAACAATAGTAAAGGCACTTGGTATTGGCGATAAGGGAACGGTTTCTAAGTTTACTGATGTTAAGCAAACCGATGACTACTTTGGCTATGTAGCGACTGCCCTTGAGTATAACTTAATAAGTGGCTATGCTGTAGATAACACCCTAAGACCTCACAACAAGATAACCCGAGAAGAGGCAGCAGCCCTTATTGTAAGAACAATGAAGCTGGCAGGTTTAAGTGTGGAGATTACCGAGCAGGAAATAGAGCAAGAGCTTAATAAGTTCGCAGATAAAGATCAAGTAGGAAACTGGGCAAAGCAGGTTATGGCATTATGTATTAAAAATAACCTCCTTAAAGGAAATGAAAAAGGTCAATTATGCCCTAAAAGTAATATAACTAAGGCAGAACTTGCTGCTATTCTTTATAGGTTGTTAACTGAAGCAAAATTAATTTAATTGTAATATATAATTACTAAACTACACGTACATTAAATACTTTGGTGTCTGTTATATAGCAGACCCTTATTTACACATGCTAACATCGGTAATACTAACGAGTTACTTTTAGTTAAATCTATTATAGAATACAGATATTAAATTAGGTGATCTATCACATGAGTGAAGAAGCTAACGGAATATTCTATAAAAGAAGCCGATAAACAGGTTATTACAGTAAATAAGAGTAGTGGTTTAAAGAGCAGCTTAGTTGAGTTTGGGTAAAAGTTTTAAGTGTGTTTAAAATGAAAAGAATAGATAAGTAGTTCAAGCAGTAATTTAACCACATTGTAAACGTCAACAAAATGCAAGAGTCACTTTGTGGCTCTTTTTTTTATAATTTAGGATAAAAATAACTAGCTTAACAGTAAAAGTTTTAATCTAAACAGCTATTACTAAATAAAGTATGCACGTTTTGAATAATTTATAAATAAAGTATACTAATTATCTTTATAAATGATATAATATAGGCGTATGTGACATTATAGTTTAAATAGTATACACTAATTAACTAAATAGTATACACTATATATACAAATAATGAATTTACTATGTTACATATAGGTAACTGAAGGGAGTTAATTATGAAAAACAAAAAGTATGTTTACTTATTTAAAGATGGTAATGCAAGTATGAGATCATTACTGGGTGGTAAAGGGGCAAACTTAGCTGAAATGACCAATATAGGCTTACCAGTACCCCCTGGGTTTACAATTACCACTGAGGCGTGTAACGAGTATTATGATATAGGTGAAAAGCTACCTTTAGGATTAGAACAGCAGCTAGAGTTAGGAATAAAGAATGTAGAACAGCAGCTAAATAAAGAGTTTGGCAATACTAATAAACCATTGCTTTTTTCAGTAAGATCGGGTGCAAGTATTTCTATGCCCGGTATGATGGATACCATTTTAAACTTAGGATTAAACGATAAAACAGTTTTAGGCTTAATCAAGGCCAGCAATAATGAGTGTTTTGCCTTAGACTGTTACCGAAGATTTATTCAAATGTTTGGTGATGTTGCTATGAACATTCCCCATTTTTTATTTGAGCAAATTCTCAATAGTATCAAGCAAAAACAAGGTGTAGAATACGACTATCAGTTAACTGCTGAATCGTTAAAGCAAATTATAGAGCAGTATAAGGAGCTATACTTAAAGCACACTAATGAAGAGTTTCCCCAAGACCCTTATAAACAGTTATTATTAGCGATTAATGCAGTATTTAACTCTTGGAATAGTGATAGAGCAGTTTATTATCGTAATTATAATAAAATTGCGCATGATTTAGGTACAGCTGTTAATATTCAAGCTATGGTATTTGGCAACTTAGGTGATGATTGTGGTACTGGAGTAGCCTTTACCCGTAACCCATCAACAGGAGTTAACCAAATTTATGGCGAGTATTTATTTAATGCCCAGGGAGAAGATGTTGTTTCTGGCAGTCGTACTCCGTTACCTATTAGTGAATTAGAGAAGGATATGCCAGCTATTTATAATCAGCTTCTTAAAATTTGCAGCATTCTTGAAAAACATTATAAAAATATGCAGGACATTGAGTTTACAATAGAAAAAGAAAAACTTTATCTTTTACAAACTCGTAATGGTAAACGTACTGCTGCAGCCTCAATTAAAATAGCTGTAGACTTAGTAAAAGAGGGTTTAATTACTAAAGAGCAGGCTTTACTAATGGTTGATGCCAAACAAATAAGTCAACTATTACACCCCAATATTGAAAACACTAATGATTTAAACACAATAGCTAAGGGTTTGCCTGCCTCACCAGGGGCTGCCTCTGGTATGGTAGTTTTTAGTGCTGACAAAGCCGAAAAGCTTGGCAATGAGGGTGAAAATGTAATACTAGTACGTAACGAGACCACCCCAGACGATATCCACGGCTTAGTAATGTCGCAAGGAGTCTTAACTAGCAGAGGTGGTATGACAAGTCATGCAGCTGTAGTAGCAAGGGGTATGGGCAAACCAGCAGTGTGTGGTTGTGAGCAAATTAAAATTAATTTTAAAGAGAAATACTTTGTAACAACTAACACTAGGGTGCATGAAGGAGATATTATCTCTATAGATGGCGCAACTGGCTTAGTAATACTAGGCTTAGTAGCCATGTCATTACCTAAACTAGCAGATGAGTTTACAGAGTTTTTAGCTTGGGCAGATGAGGTAAAAAAACTTGGTGTTAGAGCCAACGCAGATAATGGCGAAGATGCCTTAAAGGCTCGTGAATTTGGTGCTACAGGCATAGGACTTACCAGAACAGAGCACATGTTTATGGAAAAAGAACGTTTACCTATAGTACAAAAAATGATATTAGCAGATACCCTTAACGAGCGCAAAGAATATTTGCAAAAGCTATTACCATATCAAAAACAAGATTTTTATGAAATTTTAAAAGCCATGCAAGGATATCACGTGTGTATAAGATTATTAGACCCTCCTTTGCATGAGTTTTTACCAAACAAAGAAGACTTAAAAGTAGAACTTACTGAACTAAAGCTAAGAAATGCAGATTTAAATATAATTAAAACTAAAGAAGCTTTACTTAAAAAAATAGAATCTTTACACGAATTTAACCCAATGCTTGGACATAGGGGTTGTCGTTTAGCAATAACTTATCCAGAGATTTATGCTATGCAAGCACAAGCCATATTTTTAGCTGTGGCTGAGTTGGTTAAACAGGGTTATGAAGTATTGCCAGAGGTAGAGATTCCTTTAATCGTCGATGTAAAAGAACTAGAATTACTAAAAAAACAAACTATCGAGATTGCAGAACAAATAATGCAAGAGCACAATGTTAAGTTTAGCTATACCATTGGTACCATGATTGAATTACCTAGAGCAGCACTAACAGCAGATGAAATAGCAAAAGAGGCTGATTTCTTCTCATTTGGCACCAATGACTTAACCCAAACAACATTCGGATTCTCTAGAGATGATGCCGAAAGTAAATTTATGCAACACTATTTAGATGCTAAAATCTTAAAAAATAACCCATTTGTAACCCTAGACCGCTCGAGTGTAGGCAAACTAATGGATATAGCGATAACTTTAGGTAAACAAACTAACCCTAATATACTAATTGGTATATGTGGAGAACACGGTGGAGACCCAGAGTCAATAGCATTATGTAATGAACTAGGGCTAGACTTTGTAAGTTGTTCAACCTACCGAGTTCCCATTGCTCGCTTAGCAGCAGCTCAAGCAGAACTTAAACAAAGAAAAGAATTAGTGTAAAAACTAATTCTTTTTAACACATGGGGACGGTTCTCTTCGTGCTAAATTACTACTTTAATCTTCAAAACGCACATCATATTTCCCGAATTATAGCTATTACCCGGGAAATATGATGTGTTTTGTCGTTTTAGTATCTATTATAAGTTTTTTAATCTAAGCTTTGCTAAACTAGTGATATTTAATTTGTAATTTAGTAAAATGAAGTTATTGACCCTTACACGAGGTAAGGGTTCATAATTTAGCTGAGGGGTGAAGTGCATGGTTAGAATTGGTGATGTTTCAAAGGCCTATGGTGTTTCAAATAGAACTTTACGTTATTGGGAGAGTGCTGGTTTAATTAAAAGCACCAGATTAACTAATGGCTATCGCTACTTTAATAATGATAATATTGTTAAAGTAAAGCAAATTGTTTTGTTAAGAAAACTAAACTTGCCTTTACAGGATATTAGCCAAATATTTAACTCTACTGAGTTAGCTACTATTGTTAAGGTATTAGAAAATCATTTATATAAAACTGAGCAACACATTGACTACCTTAAGTCCATTAAGCTATTACTTAAAAAACTTATAGTTATAGTAGATTCTAAACAGAGCTTATCCTCAGCCTTTAATGCGATAGATACACCCAATAATGTAGCATTTAATGAACTAAAAAACGCACTTCAAATAGCACTCTCAGAAAGGAAATTGAATTTGAGTAATGTGTATAGCTCAAATGATGTGAGAATAGTTAGCATATCTAAAATGATGGTAGCGAGTTACAGAGTAATAAGTAAAACTCCTGAACAGGACTGTCATCAACAGCTTAATAAGCTAATAGTAAAAAATAACTTACATCAGCAGTTAGGCTTTAGAATTTATGGCTATGGTTTTAATAATAGCGAAGGAAAGTATGGCTATGAAATGTGGGTTACAATAGCCCAAGATTTTGAGGTTAAAGATCCATATATTAAAAAAGAAGTAGCTACAGGGTTATATGCCGCTATTCCAGCTTATTTACCTATTGTAGGAGAGCGTTGGGATCAACTGAATAGCTGGGTTGAAGAAAGCGACATCTATAAACTTGACTGGAGACCAAAAGATAATCGCCACTATTTAGAGCAGTGTATAGATTGTTTTAGTTTTAATGCTGAAAAAAATGACGCCAATAGGCAGTTAGATTTACTACTGCCTATTGTAAAAATAAATAATCAAGAGCAACTAAGCCCTCAAATACATATGCAGTTAGAGCCACAAATAGTAACATTGCCAACTATTATATTAGCAGGCTGTTTATTTGAGCAAAAAGAAAATACTAAGCTCTGGAGCAAAAAAATACCCTGGTATAAGTTAGCTAACAGTATATATAAAGCAGGTGATAATTGTTCTGCTAAAATAATTGCTGGCAATAACACTTTTAGTTTAGTATATGGAGATTCTACAACTAAGGCTTTTTACTTAAATAAAAATAAAGCAATAGTGAATAGTGTATTTGCTGCTGTGCAAATTAAGCAGAGCTTTAAGACTTATCCTAATAAGCTACATGAAAAAGAGCTTAAAGGCAAGAGCTACCTAGTATTTAGTACTTGGATAGACCCAGAAAAGGTTGGGTTAAAAAAGCTAAAGAGCAAACAATTATATCTTGCAGCAAGTGAATATTGTGAAGCAAATGACTGTAAAGTAGACTTTAGTTATTATCTTGAGAGAGAGTATAGAAAAGACGGTAAATATGTAGATAAAATCGAGATATGTATTCCTTTAAAATGATTTAAAATAATGAATAAAAAAATTAGTGTAAAAACGAATTTTTTTGGTGCTACAATTATTTAAGTAATTACATTAATTTTAGAATAAAAAGAGCCGTGATTAAATAAACTAAAGACTGTAACTTAAGTAAGTACAGCCTTTTTACATAAACATTTTAATGGATTATTTTTTTTGAGGAACTAACAATTATTTTATGATTGCGATGAATTTTGTAATACAAAGACTTATCTTTAAAATACTTAAAACGCCAATAACCAGGCCAAGTATTAACCTCTAATACCCAAGGATACAAATTATTATCAACACCAAAATCTACCCCCAGTTCTCTTAGATGAGGGTATCTTTTTGTTAAGGTATTGGCAATATTTTTTGAGATAAATATTATAGATTTTTTAAGCTTAACAATCTCTTGCTTAGTTAAGTCAGTAGACTTTAAAAAACTATTTAAAGGCAGGCCTTTGCCCCCGCTGTCGAGATTTGTGACCATTTTATTATCTGCTGCGATTCTGGCAATATAGCCAGTTACTAGCCAATAGTCATAAGGTTTTTGTACAACTGCTCGTATATCTACTGGTTTATGCTGATGTTTTATTAGGTCAATACCTTGTTGTAGCAAAAATCGTTTTTTGGGAGCTAGTTTACTAATAAAATTAATTACCTCGTCCATATAAAGGTTTTTCTGAATATCTGTTAAATAATGAATATCATATTGCCCTAAAACACTAGTTCTGCTAATAGAGCCTACAAATATACCCCGTTCACCAATATTAGGTTTAAAAACTACCATAGGATATTTATTGAGCATGTATGTTAAATTATTAGTATTTAAAAAAATAGTTTCGGGTATATACGGTTTAACATGTCTGTTCTTTTGATATATTTTGGTTTTTTTCATTTTACTACAAACACGTTGATAGTAGTAAGCTGACATACAATTACACTCCTTATAAATGGTTTATCTTTATCTGCTAAATTTACATGTGTAATATATGTTATGTGATTTTTAACAATACTGTGTATTTTAAGTGGTAAATATTTACTATTAACTAATATTGAAACTTATATTTCTACTTAGTATAAGAAGCAAAAGAGGCAGTGATTAATCACTGCCTCAAAATGAATGGATTTTGTCTTGTTTATCGCCACTCTTTATACAATTTTGCTACTATTTTTTCAATAGGAGCTCTATTGGTCTCAATATCTATAACCTCATTTAGTTGAGCTATTTCAGTTAATAATGAAGCAATATTTACTCCCTTATTGAGCTGATACTCGTGAATATTTTGCTCGCTACTTAGCAATTTGGCGTTATTAAATACAGGGGATAAAGTGCCTTTAGTAGTTATTGTAATAGTCTTATTAACACCTATACTAGCTCTTAGCTTTTTAAAACCACCATCATAGGCTATTTTACCTTTAGATAAAAGAATTATTCTGTGGGCCATTTCCTCAAGGTCATCCATGTCATGGCTAGTAACCACTACGGTTACCTTGTTTTCTTTGTTTATTCTTTTTAAAAAGTCAATCATGTTTCTTTTTGCTAGTACATCTAAGCCTAAAGTTGGTTCATCTAGCAGTATAACTTGGGGTTCATGTAAAAGCATTAATCCTAAGTCGGCTTTCATTCTTTGCCCTAATGATAACTCTCTGGCAAAGGTATTTAAGATGCCTTTTAGATCTAATAATTCTACTACCATATCTAACATTTTGTTATATCTTTTTTTATCAATGTTCCACACAACTTTTTTCCACTCATAACTCTGAATAATAGGGTGATCCCACCAGAGCTCGGTTCGGTTACCAAATAACACGCCAAGCTTATGCATGAGTTTAATTCGATTACGTTTTGGAGATAAACCTAAAATACTTATATCTCCGTTTTTAGGCATTAACATGCCAGCTAAGAGCTTCATTGTAGTGCTTTTACCTGCTCCATTAGCACCTGCATAAGCCACAAACTCCCCTTTTTTAACCTGAAAAGATACATTATCTAAGGCTGTAATGGTTCTTTTTTGGGGTTTTATTAGGTTACTTATTATATCTTTAAAGTTATTAGTTCTTTGCCACTGCTCAAAGGTTTTTGTAACGTTTGTAATGTTTATAGCTAGGTTATCTTCGGTGTCCCATGTCTTTGTATCTATTTGCACCTGTTTTAACATAATGATTAAATCCTTTCTTAAATACAAAATAAGTTATTATAAATAACGTTAAAGCAACTAATGCTGGAAATATATTTGGTAATGCCAATGGTTGTTTACCTAATAAAGTCATGCTTGGAAACCAGCCCAATAAGCCGTATGGCAAAACAGTTATTAACGGATAAACAATAAATTTTGGCATACCTGTTAGGGGATATTTTGTTAATGAACTTAAATTATCTATTAATAACATCGATATTTCTTCACAAGCAACAGGGGCATAAAATGCTGTGCTTGAAAACAAATATGATAGACTTAAAATTATTACTATGCTAACTAATAAACTACCAATAAAACTTAAAACCCACCACCAAGTAACGCATACAGCAAGTTTACTTAGTGCTATGCAGGTTATAGATATGCCAACCACTAAGGTGCTACTCCCTGTAAAGGGAATAAAACCCTCACTAATAAGCTGAATGGGCATTGATAACGGTTGAATAAACATGTGTTCAAATTGCCCCCTACCAATTCGCCTACTTATATGACCCACATTGTTCATGGAGCAAAAGGTATTAAAAACTCCAAATACAGAAGTCACATAACCTAACATAAATAAAACCTCATAGTGGCTCATATTACCAATACCTTTAAATCTCATTGCTAGTAAAAAAATAGAGCTAATCGATGCCAGTGCTGCAATAGATTCTGATAAAATCGCAAATACTGCTATTTTAGTATCTCTTAGTAACCACATTAAGTCTAATTTGGCATAAAAACCTAATAACTTTAGTAGTTGCAAAGATTTAAATTGCTTTTTAACCTCCATGGCTTATCATCCTCTCCTGAGATTTTTTAAAGAATAATATAGCTAAAATCCACAGTACAATATTCCAAATAACTTGAATCATAATAGGCTTAAATGGCTCTGATATACCTGTGTAAATAGCTAGGGTAGCTCCTCCTAAGCTGGCAAACGGCTGATAAATTAAGATATTGCCAAGCCCCCAAGGTAAAATTGCTAGGGGTATAACACTGCCTGAAAAAACTAAAACAATAGCATTGCGAATGTTATAGACCAACCAAGAGGCATTTATCATTCTTATTTGAATACAAGCAAAGATAAAATCCATTGCTATTCCTAATGAAATACATAGAATTAAGCTAACTAAAAACCACCACGAATCAGGGGTAATTGTTACTGCAAATAACGGTGATAAAATTAACATTGGAAGAGTGAATAGCAATAAATCAACCAAGCTTGTGCCAATGGTTTGAGCAACTATATGCCCATAAATTGATAACGGTCTTTGATATAGACCAATTATTAGCCCTTCGTAAATCCAGTTTCCTAAAGGAGTTCTAACTACTAAAAGTCCACCTAACAAAGTACTCATATAGGTATAGCTAAGCATTTGTTTTAATGACATATCAGTTTTAACACCGCTAGTCATTAGAGTTCTCCATAAAAATATTAAGGGAATTAAGTATACAATTTTAAGAATATAGTTAGGCAACAAATAAAAAACGCCAGCATTGGTTTGGGCTTTTGCAGTCATTGTTGCTGTTTTACAGTATTTTTTTAAGTTCATAAAAATCACTCCTTTGTTTTTCTTTTTTTTAAACACAAAAATCCCCTAATACCGGTTAATGCCGGTATTAGGGGATTATCATTTTATATTTATAAAATGAGTTAACTAAATAAGCTAAGGTGCTTATGCAGTATTCCCTTTATATAAAGGCAAGAGGTTAGTTAAACGGTATAGTTTAAAATAGCGAACTAAACTATTATCATTATTTACTTTGATTACATTGTTAGTTGCCAAATTTGTTAATAAATTACAATAGAATGACGCACTAACCCAATTTGCCTTTTGTAAATGTGCTTTATTGCTAATAATATTACAGAAATCTACAAACCAATTTGTAAGTAATACATTTCTCGCTATTGTCACTACTCTCACCTCCTTATATTAATTAATACATATTTCATAGTACGTTAGTTCGTTTTTTTTGTCAATATTATGATATGTGTTTTAAAATTAAATATGATTGTTCATTATGGACATATAACATTAAATATTTTGCCATATTTAACTTATTTTTTTTATTTAGCAATAAATTTTACTCACATCGTTAAAGAAATGTGATAATATAAAATCATGAATTTATAATACTTTTTTCATTTCACTATAAATGTCTTAATAATATTTAAAATTTTTATTTTTTTAAATCGATAATAAGTTGTATTGAAGATATATATAAATAGTCACCTAAGAATAATCATCTATGGATATAAATAATTTTGCAATAAGTGCAAAATAAAAAATTATGGAAGGAATGTACAAAGGTGATGGTATCGTTTTTAAGGGGTATAAATGTTGGAGTTAATAACAAAATTAAGATGAGTGAAATTGTAAGTATTTACACTAAACTTGGCTATTTTAAAATAGCCACCTATTTAAACACTGGCAACATTGTTTTTATAGGAACTCGTAAAAGAAACACCAATTTAATAGAAAAAGAAATTCAAAACATGATTAAACATAACAAGGGGCTTAATATAGAGGTTATTATAAGAACAAAAAGAGAGTTGCAAGCTATAGTAGATAAATTTCCTTTTGAGACAGAAAACAATAAAAATCTATATGTAACTTTGTTAAAAACTGCAAGCAAAGTAGATTTTACAGAGCAGATAAATAGTAGTTTAAAAGAGTTTGATTTGTGCAGGATTAACGAAAAAGAAATATACTTATACTTACCAGATGGCTATAGTAAAAGCAAAGTCAATAATGCCTTTATTGAGAAAAAAGCTAATGTGGTATCAACAACAAGAAATCTAAAAACAATAAAAAAAGTGTTAGAAATGATGAGTTAAGACTTAACTATAGAACTGTTAACAGTTCTTTTTTTATGGGCTTTAGCTAGGTTATCATCAGATAGGGCAGAAAAAATTAAAGTTTATTAGCTAGCATAGGGTATAAATACTAGGAAAACTAAGTGAGCAAACCACGTAGTTAACTTGTCAAACACTGTAGTCGAAGCTAAAAGCGAGTATATTACAGAGCTGAATACTAGCTTTAAATTATACTAATGTTCAGCCCCTTATTAAGATCTTACATAGGGCCAGCTTTTTTATGGCCTTTTTTTGCTTTACCTTTTATCTCTGGAACTGGTTCAAAATCATTTTTATCATGATTCATTTTTTTATTACTTTCAGTACCATGTGAATCACTAGGATTAGGTCTTTTCATTCCTTGTTTTGCCATAACAACACCTCATTAAAAATTTTTTACTATTATGCCCAGTTAATATTGATTAATGCACGTTTGTTCAATTAGCAGAGCTTATTTAACGAACATAAATAATACATACATGTTATTGTACTTTATAGTTTACTTTATTTACTATATAATGTGTTTGTGTTACAAATAAAATACTATCAAAAGGAGGCCAAAAAAATGATTAACATTGATTTAAATGAACATAAATTAAATACTAAGATTTTAAATGGCCTACACTATTATTTTGCTATTATTAAGTTAGTAACTCATTAGTTTACTTATAAAAATAATAAAAGCTGTAGCCATATTAAGGCTACAGCTTTTTACTTAGAAAGTTGTTTAAAAAGAGAATATGTAAAATCATAACTCTTTATACATACAGAGGAGGATCATAATGAACGAAGTTAAAATTGTACACTATGAACCAAAGTATGCTGCATCATTGGCTCATATGTGGAATAAAAGCGGTCAAAATTGGGGTGGAGATAGCACTATTCGAACTGCAGAAAGTGTAAAAGAGGCAGAAGAAAGATACAGTAATATTTATACCTTTTTAGCAGTAGCTGGTGAAGAGGTTGTTGGTTATTGTAGTTTTTCTAATTACAAAGAAGATGAAGGGGCCTCATATATTCCCCTTTTAAATGTAAGACCCGACTATTTAGGCAAAAAGGTAGGTAAGATGTTGGTTCTTAAATGTGTTGAAATGGCCTTAAAATGTGAGTGGCCCAGGCTCGACTTATATACCTGGACTGGTAATAATAAAGCAGTTCCTCTCTATAAAAAATGTGGATTTTTTTGGGAGGAAGAAGATGCATATACACATTTAATGAATTTTTTGCCTTATGTAATGGATACCGAGGCTGTTAAAGAGTACTTTAAAGAGATAGATTGGTATCAAGATAATAAGCGCAAAATTGAAATTAAGAGCGATGGAAACGTTGAAGGTCAGTTTGATTTTTACGAATATAATTGGCAAAAAAATGACTTAGTTTTAAATATGGAATTTGAGCGACGTGGCCGTGGCTTAACCTGTATAGAAACAAATGATTATTTAATAAAAACTAGGCTAGAAAAACAAAAGTTAATTTGTGGTTCAAGTTATAAAATAAAGTATGAGTTAACTAATAAAAGTGGCAAACCTTTACAAGTTAGTATTGAAGGTCAAAATGATAAAAATATTAAGTTTAACTTTAATTATAGTAACGATATAAACAATACTGAAATAGTTTACGGGCAGTTTTTTGTAGAAGATATAAAAGAGAAACAGGCTAAAATAAAAACTCATCCCTGTGTTAGCTCTTTAATTAAAATAAATGGTAAAAAATCATTGTTTAAAATTGGTGTTAATGCAATTCAACCTATTAAGATTGATATTGCTAATGATAATGAATATAAACAGCTTAATGCAGATAGTATTTGTTATATTAATATCGAAAATAATTTTGAACAGAATATTAAGCTTAATTTTGAGCTAATCAATAATGATTTGGTAGAGTTTAAAAATAAAAATATTGCTTTAGAGTTAGAGCCTAAACAAAAACACCATTTAGCAATACCCTGTATTATTAAGTCTTATGGATTTTACAGTGAGCAGTTACAGGTAAAAATAGCTGTAAATAATAATCTTGTAGAGCATGTTACTAATTTAAAAACTACTTTTAGAGGTTATTATGGCATGTTTCATGGTGAAACAGAAGAAGCATATTATCTTTACAATGGTCCATATGTTGTTAAATTCATTAAAGAATCTAACTACACAGAGTTTTATAAACTAGGTATGGATGAAGAGGAGGTTATTGATACAAGTATACCTCAGTTTGGAAAACCTTATTACAGTGAGTTTAAAAATAAAAAACCCAATGAAGTTAAATATGTTGAAAAAAGTAATAGTGAGTGTTTAATTTTAAAATTTAATTCAGAAAAATTACCAAATATAGCTTTAAACTATATCCTTGAGCTTTTTTCAGGTGGAATAATAAAAATTTACTATGAAGTTGAAAACAACTCAGACAAAAATGTGAAGGATTTATTTGTATGTCAGGATAGTTACCTGTTATTAAATAATGGTTATTTGCCTTATGAACAAGGCATTATTATAAGTGAATGTGCAGATGGTGTTGATGTAGGTAATTGGGATGCCAAAAAATTAAGCGAAAACTGGTTATTTAGTGATTTTAGAAATACTAAAGGCATAGCGTGGCACCCAAGTTTAGAGGCTATTTTTAGAGGGGTCTCTACTATGATAGAGAGTAAAATAAATAATATACAGGCACATAAATCGGTCTTTACTAAGCCTATCATACTTACCATAGATACCTTTAAAAATTGGCAGGAGTTTAGAAATTATTTGGGTTATACTAAAAAATTAAATTCAGTTGCTAGCCAAAATAGCTTAATAAGTAGTATTAATAATAATAATCCATTTATAAAAGATCAATTTGAGTTATTAATCTATGAAAATAAACGACAAGAGATTAAAGGTAGTATAGAAGTCGAATCTTTTAATAACTCAATAACTATAGCAAAAACAAATCTATGTATCCAAAATAGAAAAGCTGTAAAATCTGCTTTACTTAATGCTAGGCCAGAGATAGATATTGTTAAACTCAATATTGAGCTAAATACCCAAAATCTTAAGAGGGAAAAAGCAATATTCTTTGTAGATTCAAAAGCGATAAAATCTAAGCAGTTTACAGAAAAGGGCAAAAGTATTTATGAAGTAAATAACGGTATTATAAGCCTAAAAGCTGCACCTAATTTTTCGCCAGGAATATATTCTATGCAGTATAAGGGTAGCGAATGGTTAAATAGTAGTTTTCCCGAGCCATCAATAAAAGCTTGGTGGAATTGTTATACAGGTGGAATGTTTACAATGTTAGATGAATTCAGCTTTGCTTCACTAAATAAAGAAGAAAAACAAGCCCAATTTGTTAGAATTGAAGATAATTTAGGTAATGTATGGTCTGGTATTAAAACAAGCCTTATTGTGACTAAACACGAAAAATATAAAGGAATAACAGTTAACGAGTATTATTTATTACTAAATGGTGTTCCTGTGGTAGCTAATTTTGCTGTAGTTTCGCAAACAAAGGGTAGTTTTAAACAAAATTTAAGTTTACAATTGTATTCTTTTATTGAACAAACAACTGATCGCACCCAAAATTGGATTAAGAGATGTGAAGGCAGTGAAGATGTTGTATTTCAATATGGTGAGAGAGAGTTTGAAATAGTAGCTAAAGATATAACTATTCATGGCTCAAAAACAGTAGATTATACTTTAACCAGATTGTTGAATGATGGAAAACATGTTTCTTTCTATACTAAAAACACTTATTATGCTTATGATGTTGTTGATATTAGTTTAGCAAGTAATAGTCCTGTGATTATTATTCCTCAGTTTGGCATTTTTAGTAAAGAAAGCCTATCAAAAGAAATGTTGAAGGATTTAAAACAAGTGAGATTTAAACTAACTAACTAAGTTATAAATTATGATTTTAGAATATTTAATGAAAGTGTTGCTTTAGTAATATTTGTTACACTTTCATTAAATTATAATTAATTCTTTATTATTATTGCTAAATAATGTATAATCATATTATGTTTTATTATGGTATGCAAATAATAAGCAAATTTAGAAAGAGGAGGTCATGATAATGATAAAAGCAAATACAGGTGTAAAAGATAGTGAAGTTTTATTTCATGACCTACAGTTTAATTTATAGTTTTTAAAATTTTAGACTGTAGCTATTATAACTACAGCTTTTTATTTCATAATATGTGTTCAAGGTAGCAAACTTTAAAATCTTGATTAACTATATTTATTTAAGTTGTGGTTATACTACAACTTTTATTATTTTAAAGGTTGATTTACATAATGGGTTTTAGGAGGAGAACATGAACGATATTAAAATTGTTGAATTTGACTATAAATACGCAGAGTCACTAGCTGATATGTGGTCCAAAAGTGGCGATAGCTGGGGCGGAGAGAGTGTTATTCACACTGCTGAAAGTGTTATGGAAGAGGAAAAAAATGCTGGCAATATCCATTCTTTTTTAGCCTTACATAATAATGATGTTGTTGGTTACTGTAGTTTTTCAAACTACAAAGAAGATGAAGGAGCCTCGTACATACCGCTACTAAATGTAAGACCCGATTACCATGGTAAAGGGGTTGGTAAAAAGTTAGTATTAACATGTGTAGCTGCTGCTATAAATTCAAAATGGCCAAGGTTAGATTTATACACTTGGCAAGGTAATGAAAAGGCTGTTCCTTTGTATAAAAAGTGTGGTTTCTTTTGGGAAAAATATGATGAATATACTCATTTAATGAATTTTTTACCTTACGTTAAAAAAACTGAAGCAGTAGCGCAGTATTTTAATACGATAGATTGGTATAAAGATAGTACCCGTGAAATTAAGGTTGAGAGTGATGGCAATATTGAAGGGGACTTTCATTTTTATAAGTATAGCTGGCAAAAAAATGATTTAATGTTGAGTATGGAATTTGAGCGTAAAGGTAGAGGTCTCACCTGTATTGAAACCAATGATTATCTGGTAAAAGTGAGACTAGCTGAGCAAAAATTGGTTTTTGGTAAAGAGTATGATATTACATATGAATTAGTAAATAAGAGTGGCAAACCTTTAAATATTAAAATTAAAGGTGTAGATAATAAAAATATTAAATACAGTGCTGATTTAAGTTTTAGTATAAAAAATAAGCAGCAGGTAGTAAGCAAGTTTTTTATAGAGCCTATTAAACATGTACAACAAGCATTAAAAACTCACCCTTGTGTTACATCTATCATAAACATTAATGGCAAAGAGTCAGTATTTAAAATAGGTGTTAATCCAAAAAGGCCTATAGAAATTGAGGTTGCTAATGCTAACCAAGTTAAGCAGTTAAATAAGGAAAATAAATGTTATATTAACCTAGAAAATAACTTTAATGAAGATATAGAAATCAACTTTAGTTTAAAAGACACAGATAACGTTAGTTTTATAAATGCCCAACAGGTTGTAAAGTTAAATGCTAAGCAAAAAAAATCCTTATTGGTTAATTGTATTGTTAAAAAATATAGTTTTTATAATGAAGATTTTGAAGTAAACATAAAAACTCAAGATAATAATATTAACTACTTAGCAAACTGTAAAACAGTTTTTAGAGGATACTCTGGGGTGTTTCATGGAGAGTCGGATAAAGCCTATGAGCTATATAACGGTGCTTTTTGTGCCAGATTAATGAAAGCAAATAATGCTACCAATATTTCTAAACTTGCTACTAACTCTACTTATGAACTAAGCGCAGCAATACCAAGGCTTGGTAAACCCTATTACAATGAGTTTAAAAGTAAAAAACCTATTAAAGTAGAGTTCATTACTAAAAGTACTAGTGAGATTATTAAAGCAACATTTAAATCAGAGAAATTTGCAAATGTAATTATGCATTATTATATAGAACTCTTTCAAGATGGTATTATTAAGCTATATTGTGATTTAGAAAATAAGAGTAGTATTAAAGATCTTTATGTTACTCAAGACTGTAAATTCTTATTAATTGACGCGTATTTACCTTATAATGGAGAAGTTATTAATAGTAAAAACTTTGAGGGAATACTTCTTAAACAATGGGACATTAACAAATTTAGCGAAAACTGGGTTTTTAATAACACAAAAGTTAAAGCTGGTTTGAGCTGGCATGATAGCTGTAATGTGTCCTTTGATAATATAGTTGTTATGATAGAAAGTAAAGTAAATAGCTCATATACAACAAGAACTAAGCCCATAATCTATACTATGGATAGCTTTAACTCATGGCAGCAATTTAGAAGTTATTTAGGTTATGAAAATCCCCTAAGCTCTAGCGACGTTAGTGATTCATTTATGTGTAAAATAAATAACAATAATCCATTTATAACTGATAAAATTATATTAGAGTGTGAGCAGCATAAAAAACTAGCTATAGAAGGTAAGCTAAGTGTAAGCAGTAAGTATAATTGCTTTACACAGAGCAATAGCTGCACAGAGTTTAAATTTAATAATAACAAGGCTGTAGTTAATAAGTCTATTGTGAAAAAGCCTGAATTAGATATATTAAGTTTAGACTTTAGTTTAAACTTTAAAAAAATGCAACAAGAAAAACTACTATTTTTTAAAAACAATACTCCAGTAAAACAATTAAAACACAACAAAGGAGATAATACAGTTTATGAGGTAAGTAATGAGCATATAGTAATAAAGTCTTCTCCTGAATATGCACCTGGTATTTACTCTATAATTTATAAAGGCAAAGAGTGGTTTAATAATAGTTTTCCAACTCCAAGTATTAAAGGATGGTGGAACTATTGGACTGGTGGAACATCCATGCTTCCTGGTAATATAAGTTATGCCTCTGTTCATAACGAGCAAAAATCTGCAGGCTTTATTGAAGTAACAGATATTTTTGGAAATGTATGGAGTGGAGTTAAAACCTGCTTAGAAATAACTGAACATGATAAGTATAAAGGACTAACAATAACCGAGTATTATCTTCTTTTGTCAGGCATTCCAATTGTGTGTTCATTTGCAGTAATAAATCAAAACGCTGGAAAATATTTTAGTAAGTTAAATATGGTGCAAAAGAGCTTCATTCAGCAAGCAGACATAGCTAATAACAGCATTATTTATACAGATAATGGCCAAAAAGCTGAGTTTAGTTGTGGTAACTTACAGTATGAAATTCAATTAAAAAACATATTGCAGTTTAAATCAAAAACAACAGATTATAGTTTATATAGGGTTATAAATACTGAAGACCTACATTGGTTTAGTAATACAAATCTTGTATCTTATAGTACCAATTATAGTAGTCATAGTGTTAATGATGGTGAAACATTTACTACCAAACCGCAATTTATGCTCTTTAGTAAAGAAAATCTTACAGAAGATATGCTTAATGATTTAAATAAGTTAAAATTTAAGATATGATTTAAGTAGTTTACAACTCGGAGGAACCTAAATGAAAATAATAGATGCCCATATTCACTTTTCTAATATCCAATCGTTTAAAGATACAGCTAAAGCAATCTCTATAGTTGATTATTCATATGAAGGCTTTAGCGAATCTTTTGCAAAAAACAAGGTAGTTGCTAGTATTGGTATGGGTATTCAAGAGAAAAGTGCAGGGGCCTTTCCTGACAATAAATGTCGCAACCCAATGATACTTGATTTAGCAAAAAAAACACCTAATAACTTATTTTGCTGTTTAGGAATTAACCCCACTAAGCTACTAGGTTTACATGCTAATGATGAGCTTGAAAATATAGAAAAGTATTTAAAATATGATAACTTTGTAGGAATAAAAATATATGCTGGTTATTATCATTTTCATGTTTTTGATAAGGTATATGAGCCAATATATGATTTAGCTGCTAGTTATAAGGTTCCTGTTGTTATTCACTCTGGAGATACCTATAGTGAGCGAGGTTTACTAAAATATTCTCATCCTTTAAATGTAGATGAACTGGCCGTAACTCATAGAGATGTTAATTTTGTAATAGCTCATATGGGTTGTCCGTGGACTATGGATTGTGCTGAAGTTGTTAGTAAAAATAGTAATGTTTACGCAGATTTATCCGGCTTAATTATTGGAGATAACGAAGCTGTATCTTATATGGGTGGTCAAAAATTATATCAAGATCACTTTAAAAAAGCCTTAATTTATGCAGAAAACTATGAAAAGTTTTTATTTGGCTCGGATTGGCCTTTAGTTGATTTAGCATCTTATATTAACTTTGTAAAGCAGATTGTTCCTAATGAACATCATAAAAATGTCTTTTACAATAATGCTAAAGAGCTCTTTAAACTAAGTATTTAATAATAAAATTAATATTAAAAACCACATAAACTAGCCATAGTTTATGTGGTTTTTAAGTTTGTAAACTTTGTTTTTTTTGATAAGCATGATATATTTAAATTATTAGCAGATGAATATGAAACGGGGGAGAGATTTGGAGAACGAGATAAGAGCTAGAAATCAAATACAAAAAATTGCCGAAAATTTAACTTCTACCTGGTTTGTGAAGAATGAGATTAATATTTTACCTAAATTAATTCATGATAAAGAAGATGTACTATATTTTACTAGTGGTCGTTTAGAAGATAAAAAAGCAGACTCTGCAATTATTGCTTTAACCAATAAGAGAATAATATTTTACGATGATATGCCGTTTACCGTTTCGCAGGAATATGATATAGCGCTAACAGAGATTAATAAAGTTCATTGGCAAGTAGACTCAGTAAATACCAAAATAATTATTGAATATGATAACGGAGTAGAGAAGGTTAATAATGTAATTAAAGACGAAGCAGAGACATTTTGCAGATTAGCTAGTAAAGTGGTAACTGAGAGTTTAGAAAAGCCAGTGGTTAAAGAAAACCAAAATAAAAAAACTCTAAGTAAGAAAAGCAATACTGATTTTATAAAAATAGAACAACGTTATATTAGAAAACACTCAGTTATTGAGGTTGAAATAGTAAATGATTTTTCTTTAATGATTACAACCAGCAAAGTATTTAATGGAACTAGTTTTCAGGTTTTAAAACACTTTTGCAATAAACAAGATATGATTAGTTTTTTAGAAGAACTAGAGATTTATTAAGTAAATAAAGTGGCTGAGGCATTTGCAATAATAGCTAATGTAACAGCCTTTTTTAATTAAGTACCTTATACTAAAGCTTTTATGAACTTGTGAATTTGGTAATTTTTAATGCAAAAAAAATTATTGTTACAATAAAAATTATAACTCTACGATTAGTTTACCTGGCTAGTAAACAGTAAGATTATTGATTAATAACACAAACAATACTATTATTAGCATATACAAAACAGATGAAGGAAACAAATTACTATGAACAGTGCCAAAACAGGAACATTTATATCAACCTTAAGAAAACAAAAATCTTTAACTCAAAAACAATTAGCAGAGCAACTTGGTATTACCGATAAAGCTATTTCAAAATGGGAGAGAGGTTTGGGTTACCCAGATATTGAAACAGTTTTGCCATTGGCTAAAGCTTTAGGGGTAACAGCCAATGAGATACTCATGGGTGAAAAAGTTGAAACAGAAAAGGTAAACATAAGAAAACTAAGGATTTTGCAAAAAAGCTCACTATCGCCCTATCTTCTATATTTATGTTAACTATAGTTATTTGTGGTATTTGTGATATGGCTATTAATGATAAGCTAAGTTGGTCTTATTATGTAATAGGGGGTTTAGTAGTAGCCTGGTTTACCTTAATGCCTCTTATAAATTTAAAAAGGAATAAGTGGCTAGTAACCTTAATAGGTTTAGCTATTACAAGTATTCCATATTTATATTTAATTGAGAGTTTAATAACAGTTAAAGGTTGGGTGTCAGCATTAGCATTACCATTGGCAATTATAACTATAGCATATTCATTTATTGTAATATGTATTTTGAGCTACTCAAAGTTTAATAAGTGGTATTTATCTTCTTTTTCTGTATTACTTTTAATACCATATTCAATTATTGGAAATACACTAATAGAGAGATATGTTGGTCGTAATATTTACTATTTGCATAATATCATTGCTTTAATTTTTATTTCAGTAATCCTAAGTTATATTGGCTACCATAAAAGTAGAAAGAAACAATAAACAGTGTAACCGCAAAGAGTGCTAAGAACAAGTATCTTTTATTGATTTATATAAAAGAGTTATTCAGTTTTTAACTAAAGAATAAATTTGTGAACTTTGCATACTTTGCGGTAGAACTATTTTTTAGTTATTTAATTTTTACAAACTTTCTTAAAAATCGGTAGTATATTAACTTAATTTTCCTCTTGAGCAATAACAACTTGAACTCCAAGCTCTTCAATTTTAATAATTTCTTCCTCTAAGGATTCACTATCTGTTATAACCATATTAATGTCTTTTATATCAGCAATTTTAACAAAAGATTCAATTCCAAACTTAACATTAGGAACAGGACAAATAACTTGTTTAGCGATATCTATTACCGCTTTTTGTAGCTTGGCGGTTTCAAATGTAGTAGTGCTAATGCCAAAATTAGCTGAAATAAATGGACCAGAAATAAAGGCTTTATCAATACGAACATTTCGTATAAAATCAATAACTAATGGGTCATTCATGCTACCACGACCTCTTACTTTTCCGCAGGTTATAAATACCTCAATATTTTCAAAGCCTTTAAGCTCATCTGCTGTTATAACTGAATTAGTAATTACAGTATAGCTAATATCTTTTGGTAAATACTTTATCATTAAATAATCAATACTAGTGCCAGCCAAATAAATAGTATCATTTTCATTAATGAATAAACAAGCCTGTTTAGCAATAACATCGTAATAGGGATTTACTTCTTTTATATCTCTTACATTATAGTTTCTGGTATGCTTTGCTCTTAGTTTATTAGGACAAATAGCACCACCTCTAGTCCTCTTTAATAATCCATTATTTTCCAAAATAATAAGATCTCTTCGTATGGTGTCTACCGAAACCTTTAATAATTGGGCAAGTTCAACGACTACCACCTTTTTGTGTTTAGCTAGTTGCTCGAGTATTAATTGCTGACGCTCTTCTATAAACATAAAACAACCTCCTAAGTAATTATCACCTTAATTATATGCATTAAAATGCATCAAGTCAATATAATAATGCAATAAAAAGCATTAATTAGTTAGATTAATGCTTTTTATTAAGTTTGTTTGCGTAAAAATGCGATGTTTTTAAAGCTAGTTTTTTCTAAGAGATTATTTAATTAGCTTATAAAGCTAATTATTAGTCTCTTTTTTTAACTGATGTAAAAATTTATTTAAATCCTATCTGTTAATCTTAAATTACAATATTGACATTACTATCATTATTATGTTTTAATATACATACCAAATGAATGTATGTTAGGAGCTAAGTATGCCACGAAATAAATATCCAGAGAATACTATTAATAAAATACTCGATGTATCACTTAATCTCTTTATTGAAAAAGGCTACGATAAAACAACTATTAAAGATATAGTAGATAATCTTAACGGACTAAGCAGAGGGGCTATTTATCATCACTTTAAGTCTAAAGAGGAAATAATAGATGCTGTTACTACAAGACTTTTTGAAGAGCAAAACCCTATTAATAAAATAAAGAGTGATAATAGCATAAATGGTTTACAAAAGTTAAAGCGTGTTTTTATAGCTTCGGTCTCTAATCAGCAACAAAAAAAACTATTAAAATCGTCGCCATCACTTTTAAAAAATCCTAAAATATTGGCTATGCAAATTAACAATTGCATAACTGTATATGCTCCACTAATAAATGAGATTTTGATAGAAGGTATAAACGATGGATCTATTAAAGTTAGTGACTCAAAAGAGTTATCTGAGGTTATTATGATTCTACTTAATATTTGGATTAATCCAAGCGTAGTAAACGTCACAAAGGTTGAATTTACAAATAAAATTGTGTTTATTAAAAAACTATTTGATAGCCTGGGCTTACCCGTTATTGACAGTGAAGTAATGTTAGAATTAAGGGAATTTAGAGATGCAGTTTTTGCTTAATTAAATATTAAAATAAGCTAAATGTAAATTTAGTTTTTTTAATGACTATTAACATACATTTGTTCGGTATGTAAATGAAAGGAGTACTATAATGAAAAATTATACTGAAAAAGTACTTAATAAAACCCAAGAGATAGTGGATAAATCTCATAAAATGTCTAGTAGATCTGTAGAGACCTTAACTAATCCACCCAAAAAGATAGCTGTAATTGGTTCAAGTGTGGGTGCTATACTAGGTGTTATACTTGTTTTAATGAGTGTAAAATGGTTTTATACTAAACATTCAACCTGGGCTACTTCATCCTTAATTATGGGGGTTGTTACTATAATATCTAATATTATTAATCTAAAAAAGTATAATAAGATTTAGTAACAGCATAGATAGCTTAACTATAAAGAGTTTTGATTAAGGTATATGTCAAAAATTATCCAGTAGTTGACATTAAAAATTTACGCTGTTAATATAATAAGTAGTAAGTAAAAAAGATAAGGAGAACGAAATGATTAATTTGTTTTTAGCTTAATTAATTAAATATTGCGTAATAAACATTCAATAAATTAGTGTTTACTTAACATTAGTTTTAATATTGCGTGTTTTGTACACAAATTAGCTAAGAACAATAATAACTTATTTCGTTAGTATTTATATACTACTGCTATATACTTAAATTACAATAAGCCCGTATAGGGTTTTGGTATGGTATAAATAGGCTGTAAGTTGATTAAGTTCAATTTGCAGTTTTTTTGTTGTTAAATATTAATTAGCTAAAAGTGTACCACCTATGTACCAATATTTAATTTCTGTTGAACTAAATATGGTAGGAGGCGATACAATTGAGTTTATTGTTTAAATGTATAAATATTAAAAAAAGATATGGTGATAGAGTTATCTTAAAAAACATTAATTTTGAGGTTAAGCTTGGTGAAAAAATTGCAATTGTTGGAGATAATGGGGCTGGTAAAACCACTTTAGTAAATATTTTGTTAAATAATATTCAGCCAGATGAAGGCCAAATTATATGGCATAGTCATAATTATAGTAAGGGATATTTAAAACAAGCTATTGTATATAATAATAAAGATTTTGAGCAAATCAATAAAAGTGACTCTTTAAAAAACTATCTTTATACAACAAAGCAGCTCGGTATAAATAAAGTTTATGATTTTTGTGAAAATAGGTTGAATAGTCTTAGTGGAGGAGAGCAGCGTAAGTTAGCAATAGCAAGTGTTTGGGCAAAAAAACCACAGCTATTAATATTAGATGAACCCACAAATCATTTAGATTATTTGGGTATAAATTGGCTTATAAAAGAGATTAATAACTACCAAGGTACCATAATAATAATATCACATGATCGCTATTTTATAGATCAATGTGTGAGTAAAACAATTGAAATTGAGCGTGGTACAGCACAGCTATATAAGGGAAACTATAGTTATTATCGTAAGCTAAAGCAAAAAAGATATAATGATCAATTACAAAAATTTAAAGAACAAGAGAAGCATAAACAAAGCATTAAGGAGGAAATAAACCAGCTAAGACAATGGTCTGCTAAAGCACATTCTCAATCAACAAAAAAAGATGGATTAAAAGAGTACTTTAGAGTTAAAGCAAAAAAGAAGGATAAACAGATTAAATCCAAAATAAAAAAATTACAAAAAATTAATTTAACAGGGTTAGCTAAACCAAATGCAGAACAAGCTATTAAATTTAAGATTACAAGCCATAACATTGGTGGTGAAAGGGTACTAGAGGCTCAAAATATAGCTGTAAACTATGCAAATAATATTATCTTTAGTAATAGTTCTTTTTATATTAAAAGAGCAGAAAAAATAGCCCTTTTTGGAGCCAATGGTTGTGGTAAAACTACTTTAATAAAAGCTATTTTAAAAAGTAGGAAGTTAAATCAAGGTAAACTATACCTTAGCTCTTCAGCTAAAGTAGCTTATTTAAGCCAAGATGACCTAACCTTAAATGAAAATCAAACAATTTTAGATTATTTTGAAACAAGTAACTTTAAACAGCAGGCCTTAGTACAAACTACTTTAGCAAATTTAGGATTTACTAACGAAATGGTCTATAAACAAATACAAACCCTTAGTTTAGGTGAAATAACAAGAATAAAAATAGCCAAGATGATTCTGCAAAATAATAATGTATTGATACTAGATGAACCAACTAATCATTTAGATTTGCACAGCAGAGAGATGTTAGAGAAAACACTTAAAGACTATAAAGGAACACTTATAGTTGTATCTCATGATCGTTATTTTTTAAACAAAATATGTGATAAGGTACTAGTATTTGAGAATAAAAAAATCAAGAGATATGAGTATTCTTTTGTGCAGTATATACAGCTACAAGAAAAGCAACACAAAAATGAACTTCAAAATTATGCTCATGAACAGCTTATGATTATAAAGAACAGATTAGCGATAATAGTAAGTGAATTTAATGGCTTAGAATTAAGTAGTGAAGCTTATAAGCAGCTTGATAAAGAATACTTAGAATTAACTAAGTTAAAACATCAGTTTACCAAGCTTGTAAAGCAAAAATAAAAAAATTAGTGTATCATAAAATTGTAGAGATGTATGTTTAATTGAAAAATAAAACTTTATTTGAAATAGCAGAAACAATAAGGTAGTAATTGAAAGAGTTATTTATTAAATGGCTCTTTCAATTTATAATAAACTATTTTGAATAATAATGGAAAATATGATATATTTATAAATATTAATTAATTATGTTAATATAATATAATAATTTAAATGTAAATTTAACACATAAATAAAGGAGAAAATATGAATTCTGATCAAAATATTAATATTGAGATTGTAAGTGAAGAACAACAAGAAGTCTTAAAAAATATAGTTTCATTATATTTACATGATTTATCACAATATGCAGATGATTTGCAAATAAATAAGAATGGTTTGTTTATTTATGAGGGTATTGAGTTATATTTTAAACAACCAGATTTACTGCCTTATTTTATTAAATTAGAAAATAACATAATAGGGTTTATACTAGTTAATATGGGCAGATATGTTCCAAAAGATGTTGATTTAAGTGTACATGAATTTTTTATACTAAAATCTTATAGAAGAAAAGGTTTTGGTAAACGTGCTATTCAGGTGCTATTTAAATGCCATGTTGGAACCTATAAAATTGAGCAAATTGCAAACAACTTGCCAGCTGTAAAATTTTGGAGTAATCTTTACAGTCAATTGCAAATTGAGTATACAGAAAGCCAAGAACTACTAGATGACATACCAGGTGTATCGCAGGTATTTAAAATAGGCAGTTAGTTTTATAGAATATTGGGTAAATATTTATTAAGTTATGTTGTTTAATAAATAGGGGGAGTAAGGTGTTGTTTAAGGAAATTAATGAGCAAATTGCAGAACTAAAATCTGGCGAAGAGAGATACTTAAAGCTTAATAGTATTATAGAAAGTTTGCGAAACGATAAAGAGAAAGTTGTAGCTAAACAAGCACAATTAAAAGCAGAATTAGATAAAGAGAGTAATGACGTAGAAAAGTTAGAAGGATTAAGTGTAACAAATTTATTCTATAAACTTTTTGGCAGTTATGATGTAAAACTGGATCAAGAAAAACAAGAGGCATTTGCAGCACATTTAAAATATAATCAATGTTTAACAGAGTTACAGAATATTGAATCTGAGATTAAAGATAGAATGGTAGAAAAAATAAAATATAAGAATTGTAGTAACAAACTACAAGAACTTTATAATGAAAAGATAGAGTTAATAAAAGGCTTTGAGCTTAATAATACTGAAGATACTATTTTGCTTACTAATAAAATAGCAGAGTGTAAGGCTAAGCTAAAAGAAATAGACGAAGCATTAGATGCCGGTGATTTAGCTGTTAAAGGTATTGTAGGTATTATTGATAGTTTAAAAAGTGCCCAAGGCTGGGGCATTTGGGATATGGTTGGTGGTGGATTAATTACTAGCATGATTAAACACTCTCATATTAATGAGGCAAAAAAACAGTCTGAGCAAGTGCAAACCTATTTAAGGATGTTTAAAAATGAGTTGCTAGATATAAATATTGATGAAACAATAAATATTAATATTGAGGGTTTTGATGTATTTATAGATTACTTTTTTGATGGCTTAATCTCGGACTATTTTGTTCAATCGAAAATAAACTCTGCTAAGAAAAGCGTTGATAATATTTATAGTAAAGTTAGCCTTTTAGTTGATCAACTATATGCTTTAAAAGATAATGAAGAGCAAAAATTAAGTGAGTATAATACTAGGTTAGTTTCCATACTAAATAATTAACAAGTTAGAGGTGTATTGATACTCTCACAATAAATATAAAAAATTACAAATGTATATACTAAGAGACTTAACATAAAAACACTTATGTTACAGTCTCTTTATTATTTTACTTAAAATGATAACTGTACTTTTTATTTGGAATATATCTTTTGTTTAGTGAAATAATATACAAAAGATATTTAGGAGAGTATTTTATGAATGTAAAAGGCAGTAGTTTTTTTTACAAAGAAAACGTTAAACCAAAACAATATAATTACTTAACAGAGGATTTAAAAGTAGATGTAATTATAGTTGGAGGCGGCATAGGTGGCTGTTTATTAGCTTATTATATGGCAAAGGCAGGTATAAAAGTAGCTGTTTTAGAAAAATATCAAATTGCTAGTGGTAGTACTTGTATTGCAACATCACTTTTACAGTATGAGTTAGATAGCAACTTGGCAGGTATTTTAGACTATACAACTGAGGCTAATGTAATAAGGGTTTATCAACTCTGTCAGCAGGCTTTAAAAGAGATTGATGATTTTATTAATAACTATGGCAATGAATGCCACTATAAAAAAAGAGACTGTTTGCTTTATACAGCTAAAAAAGGAGAAATAGCAGAGATTAAAAAAGAATTTGAGTATAGAGTAAATAACGGTTTTGAGGTAGAGTTTTACGATAAAAAATCTAATCCTTTTAGCTTTAATTTAGAAGCTGGTATTTATAGCATTGGTGGTGGTGCAGTATTAGATCCATTTTTGTTTACTCACCAAGTAGCTAAAGAAGCCGAAAAACTAGGAGCAAAAATATATGAAAACACTGAGGTAGTTAAAATTGAATATGAAAAAGATTACGTTACAGTAATTAATAATTTTGGGACAAAGGTTAAAGGTGAAATCATTGTTGCTGCCACAGGATATAATACAGGTTTATTTACTAATAAAAAATATGGTACATTTTCAACTACTTTTAATATTGTTACAGAACCGCTACCAGAAATAAATGGTTGGAAAAATGAGTGTGTTATTAGAGATAATAAAGAAGCGTACAATTATTTAAGAACAACCCACGATAAAAGAATAATTATTGGTGGAGAGGATATTAGTTGTACTGTAGATTTATGTAATGAAAATACTGCAGAAGAAAAGTACAGTATTCTACTAGATAAGTTAAAGGCCATGTTTCCGAATATTAAAGAGCATATAAAAGTGGCCTACAAATATTGCGGTAACTTTGCTTCAACAAGAGATAATGTGGGTTTTATTGGAAAAGACCCAGATCGTGATAAGCTATGGTTTGCTTTAGGATATGGAGCTAATGGCATTGTATATGCTATGCTTGCAGGAATGTTTTTAACTGATCTTTATTTAGGAAAAGAAAATAAAGATATGCAGTTGTTTAAACTAAATCGTTTCGAGAAGTAATTAAATGATAAAACCAGCTAAAATTTATTTTGAACAGACTATTAAAGACTATGATTTAGGTAAACAGTTAATGAGTAGGTTTAAAAACTGTGAGTGGGTAGAAATTTCAAACCATAATAATATTCCAGAATTACGTAAAATGGCAAATAGTGATTTTACCTATTTAAAAAAACTAATAATTATTGGTACTCGTAAAACGCATAGATATGTACCTAATCAAAAGGTATCAAACTATTTAGTTCCTTGGACATCATCGGGTTGTAGTGCAGCTTGTTTGTATTGTTATTTAGTTTGTAATTATAATAAATGTTCTTACTTAAGACTGTTTGTAAATAGAGAAAAAATGATGAAAAAGCTTATTGTACAAGCCCAAAAACAACCCAATGCTGTGTTCGAAATTGGCAGTAATAGTGATTTAATTTTAGAGAATGAAATTACCAATAACTTAATCTATACCATTAATGAGTTTTGTGCTAATGAAAAAGCTAAAATAACTTTTCCTACTAAATTTAGTATGGTAGATAGTATTTTACCGCTTAATCATAACGGAAAAGTTATAGTAAGAATGAGTGTTAATCCAGCATTAATAATAAATAGAATTGAGTTAGGAACATCGTCACTAAATACTAGAGTTGAGGCGATTAATAAACTTGCTGAGGCAGGTTACCAAGTAGGAATACTGATAGCTCCAATTATACTAATAAAGGATTGGCAAAAAGAATATGTAGAGTTATTTACGTTTTTAGCAGATAACTTATCTACTAAAGTTAAAAAACAGTTATTTTTTGAAATGATATTTATGACCTATAGTTATGTGCAGAATGCTATAAACACAGAGGCTTTTCCTAACGCTTATAGTTTCTTTAATAAAAATATTATGACAGGCAGAGGTAGAGGTAAATATTGTTATAGGCCTAAAATTAAAGAAGAAAGCACCCAATTTTTAATTAAGCAGCTAAATAGTAGGTTTACTAATAGTAAAATTATATATATAGCCTAAAGGTAATTTTAAATTAAGCTAAAAATTTATAAAAATTATATTTAATAAAATCTTATAATTGCCGATAATACTAGTAGAAGCATACGTAGTGCTACAATATGTACAAAATTTACTAAAAATATTACGTCTATATAAATATTAGGTCGCAAAAATATTTGTCATTAGCAAAACATTTCTCTATTAATTCATTGTTATTTCAATTTATATAAAGACATAGTATATTTAATTCTCCTACATAAAAGCCATAATAAAAATTAGAGAATAAGTTAATAAAAATTATTAAAATTAATTGGTGAATTTTGTTGTGGATTTTTAATGGAAAAATAAGAGTTGTTGAATAATGATATAATTTTAAAGAAATAATTACTACATAAATTAATAATTACTAAAATTAAATACAGATATTTAAGGAGGGGTATTTGTTATAAAAGTATTTTAGGAAGTGTGTGTTTATTTGATATTTTTTACATTTAGGAGAGGGCTAATTTTGTCATGGTAACAACATTATATAAAGGAGAGCAATTATGTATATTATTAATAAACAAAAATACGGAGTAAAAATGGCTTTTAGTGGCTTTATTCAAGAGAGTGAAATGAATAAATGGCTTGGAGAAGTAAAATCACTAGTTCCTAGTTTAGGTAAAGGCTTTAATGTTTTTATTGATATTAGAGAAATGAAAACACTGCCATCTGAGTCACAGGCACCTATGATTGAAGGTCATAAATTATTGTTAGAAAATGGACTAGACAAATCAGTAGTTATTTTAGAAGGTATTGTTACAGCAATGCAGTTTAAACGTTTAATGAAAAAAGCAGGTAAAGACAAGCAAAAAAGATATATCGATGCTGCCTCTAGTGCTACTTGGGAGACAACTGGCGTTAAGTGGTTAGTTGATGGCAAAGATCCAGATCGCAACACATATTTATAATATTGTGTTACATATAGATAATAAATAACACCCCTTTGGCTATTAAGGGGTGTATATTTTTTTATAACAATTTGTTTAAATCAGCAATAAACTGTTTTACAATACTTTCGGGAGTAGCCCAAGAAGTTACCAATCTAACTACTGAACTGTCTTCATTATGTTTTTCTATTACATAAAAATCATATTTTTTAAGAAGTTCCTTAACTAAACTATTGGGTAAGATTGCAAAAATAATATTACATGATGGTTTAGTTTTAAAAGTTATTCCACATTCACTTAATTCTTCACTTAAGATAGTTGCCATTTTGTTAGCATGTTTTGCCAAGTCAAAGAATAAATTATTTTTAAACAGTTCATAAAATTGAAGACCTAATAATCTACCTTTTGCTAACAAAGCACCTTTTTGTTTTAAACTATAGCGAAAATATTCTTGTAAGCATTGATTGTTAATAACAATGGCTTCACCAAGTAGTGCTCCGTTTTTTGTTCCTCCTATATAAAATACATCAGTTAATTTAGCACAGTCTGCTAACGTTAAGTCGCTGTAAGAAGAACTAAGGGCTGAGCCCAATCTTGCGCCATCCATAAATAAATACAGACCTAACTCATCACATACTTTTCGTAAATCACTTAGTTCCTGTTTTGTAAAAACAGCACCCATATCTGTAGCATTTGAGATATATACCATTTTTATTTTTACCATGTGTTCATCTGCATGAAAATTAACAGCTTTTCTAACCATATTAGCCGTAATTTTGCCATCTTTACAATCAACAGCATATACTTTATGTCCGGTTGCCTCTATAGCACCAGTTTCATGCACATATATATGACCGTTATCAGCCGATAACACAGCTTCATAAGGCCTTAAAATAGAGGATATAACTACTAAATTAGCTTGGGTACCTCCAGATGTAAAGTGAATTTGAGAATTTTTATTCTCTAAGTGTTTTGCAATAAGGTTTTTGGCACTTTTACAGTAATCATCTTCTCCATAACCGTGTTGCTGAACTAAATTTGTTTCAGTTAAAGCTTTAATAATATTTTGGTGTGCACCTTCACTATAGTCATTTTTAAAGCTATATAATTTTTTACTCATCCTTATTCTCCTATAGTAATTTTTAATGCTATTATACCAATAATATTATACAAATATAGTGGTGGATATCAATATTAATAATATTTAGTGATGGATTTAATTTCTATTTTTTTGTAGGGAATATTATAGCGTATAAAATTTATTATGTAGAGATGAATAATACTGATTAGTTATTTTAGTGGGAGGGGTTGGTTTGGCTATAAGTTTATGTTTGTAAACTATAGTGGTAGTTCTATAATAAACAATACATAAACCAGTAGCCAAACCAATGAATAATAACCAACTACCTAACTCATTAGCACCAGGATTTATCAGTACAATTTTCATCTAATTCATCTAAACATATTTTAGCCGTTGGTAGATTAAGCTGAAATCGCATAGATAAAATTCTTAGTGAAACTGTTGCTATAAAACAAAGGTACATAGCAAGCATTGTTGGTAATAAACTATGTGAAAAAAACATTATTGTAGCACCCGTGATGGATGCTAAGGCGTATATTTCTTTTTTTAAGATAAGGGGTATATTTCTAATAAAAACATCTCTAATAACGCCACCGCCAACTCCAGAAACAGTGCCCATAAATACTACGCTAAAAATATTGTTTATATCATGGGATATTGCTATCTCTGTTCCTAAAGCAGTAAAAGCTCCTAGACCTATAGCATCAAGGATTAATATTAGGTTTATGCCAAATTTATTTGTTTTGATCGAAAGAGTTTTTAAGATAATTGGGTATATAACAAAAGTTATAAGTGCTGTAATTAAACTTATTACAACATATTTTGGGTTTGTAAAAATAGTTGGAGGAAGTTTACCTATAAAGATATCACGCATTAATCCTCCAAAAGAAGCAGTAGTAATAGATAGTGTAATAACACCAAATAAATCAAGCTGTTTTCTCATGCCAGCCAAAGCTCCAGATATTGCAAATGCGACAGTGCCTATAATATCAAATACATTAAACCAAAACATAATAACTACTCCTTTCAGTTATAATACGCCTTTTATTCGCATGTACTAAAAAGAACAGGGAATAAAAAGCCTTTAATTGCTTTTTATTCCCTGTCCTTTTATCTGAAAGTTTCCTTATTAATCATAAGTTTCTTCGTCGATGCTCAATTAAATGAGTCTCTCCAGGGTAGTGTCAGATTATTGTTATTGACCTGAAAGTTTCAGAATAAGTTCAAGCAAAAATATTCCTTGCTTCTACGGTTATCTAAAAAGATATCTCCAATAATCATCTTCCACTTAAATTATTTTTGTTCATTCTATATATAATATTAATAAATGTCAAGTATGTTTTTATTTTTTTTGTAAAAAGATAAAATAATATGGTTGCTTAGCCATTAGTGATATAATATAAATGCTTAATTTTACTAGTTAAAAAAAAGGTCTAGCAGCCGATATTATTAATATAGATAATCGTTATCATTAAAAGTCTGAAAGTAAAAGAGGTGTTGAGAATTGAAGTATTTATTAACATCATTATTAATATTAATGATAATTGTCAGTGGTATTTTATATACCTCTGAACAAAATGCAATTAAAGAAATACCTCTTAGTTCCATAGTACACAAACCAGTAGATGATTATACCTATAATGTAATAAAAGAAATAACCTCAGCTTCATATATGGGTAGGTTACCTGGCACAGCCGGTAATTTAAAAACAGTTAAGTTTTTAGTAGAGCAGTTTAAGTCGTTAGGACTAACACCTCCTACTAAATATCCAGATTACTTACAAAGCTTTCAACAGGATTTAATGGTGGTAAATTCACCTGCTGTATTGATAACAAGCAGAAAAACAGGTGAGGTAACAGGTGAATATAATAATTTATCTGATTATAATGGGTTAGCATTATGGCCTCATACCATGATAAAGGGTGAAGTTAAGGCAGAGTTAGTAAATGTTACGAGCATGGAGCAATTAAGTAGAGCTAACAAAAAAATTAAAAATAAAGTTTTGTTAATTGACAAACGTTTAGCTTACGCTTTACAGTATGATGCTCGTCAGGCTGAGGGCATTGTTAACAAGGTTAAATCACTAAGCGGATACATAAAGGCCGCTATAATTAATTTTGATAATAAAAGAGATGGCTATTTTCATGTGAGTAAACAAATGAGGCGCTTAAATAGAGGTGGTAAAAAGCTGAATAATAAAAATGGACCTATTTTAATGTATTGCTCAAATGATGCCTACCCATACTTACAGGAGGCTGCTGAGAGAGGAGATTCTGCATATTTAAAGGTAGATTTCTCTTTAGAGAAATGTAAGAGCTCTAATGTTATTGGTATAATAGAGGGTACAAATCAAAAGAGTAAGAAACACCTAATAGTTGGGGCACATTTGGATCATATTGGAGACAATAAAGATGAAACATATAATCCTGGAGCGTTAGATAATGCCTCAGGAATTGCAGGTATTTTAGAAATTGCCAGAACCTTATTAGCAAAAGATGAAAGACCGGAGTATGATATTATTTTTATTGCCTTTAATGGTGAAGAAGAGTATTTTGCTGGTTCTAATCACTATGTGTCTAACCCATTAGTGTCATTGGATTATACAACAATGTTAAATTTTGATATGATTGGGGCAAAAGGAGCAGAGTATTTAGAGATATGTTATGCGGGTACAAACTCAATTAAGCTCAGTGAACAAATAGTAAATTATACAAAGAATATAGGTATTGCCTCAAGATCTAGTTATATATTGAGCAGTGACCATGTAACCTTTACGGTATGTGGAGTTCCTTCGGTAATGTTTAAACAATTACAAGAGATTCAAAGGCACCATACTATGCAAGACTCGTATGAGCTAACAATTGATATTAATAAACACCAAGAGGCTGTTAATGCAGCAGTTAAATTTATAACAGAAGAGTATTATAAGTAGGGGTATAGGGCAAGGTTAAATTTAATAGAGGTTCTTAAGGGGCTGTCGCATTAATTCTACAAAGTGAAGATCTAAATAAAAGTAAACTTAAAGATAACAATGTTAAATCAAATGCTAGATAATAAAATAATTCACGGATAATAAAAGGGGCAAGGAAATAATTTTTTTCAATTTCCACGCCCCTATGCTTTTATATGATGTAGTCTGATTTAGTAATAAATGCATGTTACTTAAGTGTCCACAGAATCACACAGTGAGGATTACATGGATACGGACAAATCTTTTTGATGTTGAAATTACAACAAAAATGAGGTACTATTGTGGTTTGAAAAATGAAGCTTATTATTAATCTTTTGAACATGGATTGACTTTAGATTAAGGTGCTGAGGCACGGAATTGACGGTAAGCAATAACCCCTTCTTTTCTCTTTGTGTACTTTGTGGTTTTAAATCAATATTTTGCTTTATCCTTGATTATGATTTTTAAAACTGTTTTTTAGACTTATTCATTTGCAAATAAAAGCAGTTAAAATTAGTAATTTAATTTACCAGCCTTACTAAAATTTTAAGTTGTATTTTTACTTTTTTTAAATCTATGTCTATAAATTATTATATTTTTATAGAAAATATAGGAATAATTGTTGTAAATATACTATCACTTTTGTATTTTTTAATTTCTTCTAATGGGACAGCCCCCTCTTTTTGTTAATGTTAGCTTATGATCTATTTTCTAAAAACGAAATATACTTGGTATTTAGTCTTTTGATATTGTAAAAATTGAGAATTATATTTGCCATTTCTGCTGGTTTTGCGGGGTTATCATCCTCTATCCATTTCTTTAAAACAAACCATAAACCGCCTGCTGAAAAGTGGTTCATATATCTTTCATGTTTACTGCGTATTCTAAAAATAAGTTTCTCAAATTTTGCATCTCCAGCCATGTTTTTAATATAATCTAAATGCATATCTAATAATAAAATATAAATATCATTATCTATTAATTTTTTTATAAAGTTTCTATTTTGATCCCAGTATTCAAAATAAAGGAGCAGTAAATCATAAAAAGAAATAGATTCTTTTTCGGAAATCATGTTATAAAAAAAGATATAAAAATTATCTACATAGTGTTTTACTATAGCATCTTTGGTTTTAAAATTTCGGTATACAGTTTGCCTAACTAAACCAGCCCTATCTGCTATTTCTTTTATTGAAATATCTTTGTAAGGCTTTTCTTCCATTAACTCAATCAAGGAGTCAACAATCCACTTTTTTGAGCGAATAGTAATAGGATTAACTTTTTTATCTGTATGATTCATTTGTAACAATACTCCTTATATGTGTAACTTGTTCAGTTTAATTGACTGTTGTCTCTTTTTATAATTATAATGGTAATATGTAAATGTAACAAGTGTCTAACTTGTTACTAGTATAACATTTTTACTGTAAATTGAGAAAAAATCAGTTGAAGAGTAAAAGGGGTGAGAAATTTGAGTAAAATTGCAATTGTTACAGATAGCACAGCTGTTATCGAAAAGAATTTATTGAATAAGCATAACAACTTATATACGATACCTTTACAAATAATAATAGGTAATAATACTTATAATGATGGAATTGACTTAACTCAGGAAGAGTTTTTTAGCTTAATGCATGAAACCGAACAATTACCAACTACCTCACAGCCATTAGTGGGTGAACTGACTAAACTTTTTGAAGATATTTTAATTGACTATGATCATATTATTTATATTACTATAAGCTCGGGAATAAGTGGCACTTATCAAACTGGAGAGCTAGTTAGATCAATGGTAGCTAAAGATAAAATAACGATTTTTGATACTTTAAGTACATCAGTAGTACAAAGACAAATGGTTATTGAAGCCCTTTGTTTAGCTAAAAAAGCTAAAGATGTTAAGGACATTATTAAACACTTAGAGTTCATAAGAGATAATTCTGAAATACTTTTAGTAGTAGGGGATTTAAAACATTTACATAGGACTGGTAGAATAAGTTTAGCGGCTGCTTCGATAGGTACTGTGTTAAAAATTAAACCTTTACTTCATTTTATAGATGGTAAAATTGTAGTTAAACAAAAAGTAAGAACAATAAAAAAATCACATGCAAAAATAATAGAGATATTAAAAAGTGAGCAATTGTGTGAAAACTCTGTAATTATGTTAGCTCATGCAAGTGCCGAAGATTATGTAAAAAAACTACAAGATGAAATAAAATTAATTTACCCAACACACGAGATAATTGTTAGTGAATTATCTCCAGTAATAAGTGTGCATACAGGACCACGTACTGTAGGTTTAGCTTGGGTAAAAAAAAATAGCATATAGGTGTAAATGGGGCTGCTTCAAAAGTTGAAGCAAAAGCCCCTTTTTACTTTCGATTAATAGATTAATTAGTTTTGATAAAAATCAGCTTTGTTAAACGTTTAAATCTTGTATTAATTGGGAACATATTCTAATATTAGAGGTCTAAGATGTTAGGAATACAAGGAGTGGTAGTTTTGAAAAAATTAATAAGTGTTGTTCTATTAATTGGTGTAGTTATGTGTTTGGTATTATGTAAACAACTAACAAATAAACCACGTACACATCCTGATGCAGATAATTTTCCTACATTATTATCTGACAAAAAAACCGAATATACAGTTATAAATATTACAGATTTAGAACGTGATCAAGATAAGTATTGGGTTGAAAGCAATAAAAAAGAACATGGATATAAAATACTAGCAATATATAACGAAAAATCATACAGATACTTGTTAATATCAGCTGGTGAAATGAAGACTGGTGGTTATAGCTTAGAGGTAACAGAGGTAATTGAAGGTGTAGATAAAGTAACATTTAAGGTTAAACTTAATAAACCTAAAAAAGATAGCATGGTTACTATGGCGTTAACATATCCTTATTTATTGCTTAAAGTTAGTGCGAGTGAAAAAACAATAGACGTAGATTTTATAGACTATAAAGGCAGCAACGGAGAGCTTATTAAGGTAGAAAATCACCTTAAAGTTGAGGAGCTAAATGGCATTTACAGTAAAAGGCTTGATGAAAAATATATTAGTGTAAAAACAACAGAAGAGAGTTATATGTTTAAATATAGTACAGAACAAGAAAGTAATACTCTTAAATTGCAAAAAAATATGGCTTTGGATATAAGTTATTTCAAGAACTCAAATGGCGAATTAGAGGTTTGCTCTTTAGAGCAAGCCTCGTTGCCAGCAGTGCCAGAGGATTGGCAAGGTTTAATTGGTTTAGGAAAGTTTAAAGAGGTTACAGAGGGTGATATTTGTATTATTTCAATAGAAGATAAAGATGAATTTTTTTGGACTACAGTTGAAAGCATAAAGGAATGTAAAGAGTCTTTTAAAGATAATGAAATTGTTGTATTTAACTATTATGTTGATGAGTATGGACGACGAATAATAGTATCATTTGAAAAATAAAACTGTTTTTACCCTAAACAATTAACATATTAGGCCTTTATTTAGAATTACCAATACATAGGTAGTTCTATTTTTTTTATATCATCCTAAACAAATATATGTTTGTATATTAAATTATAGTTATTGTTATTGTGTAAGATATGTTTTTTGTGTACCATTAGAATAGCAAGAAGAATTGAGGTATAAAATGAATGAATTAAAATTATATCAATTTGCCAAGAAGTTTAATAATTTAAGGCCATGGAAGTGGTTATTTTCTACAGATATATTTGCCTTAAAGATGCCTAAATATCAAGATATTTATTTTTGCAGTGTATTAGGTAATAAAGAAAAAGAATTAGGTTTAACAATATACAAAGGCATACCTGGTTTAGTTAATTTAATAGATACCTTTGTTAAGGGTTATGAAAATTACAATGAGTTTTTATTGTGTCAGCAAGGTTTTGCTGTTTATTTTAATGATAAATCAGATCTGCCAAAAGAAGATTACGACTATGCTTTTACCAGTGGAGAATGTTTTGAAGATGAAAAACTATGGCCTGCCTTTAGGGTTTATAAGCCAGGTTTTTACCCAGTAAGACCAAATGATAATGACTTAAGTTTAATAGCAGATATATTAAGTTATGCTACAGATTTTATAGTGGATTTAAAACAGTATAATGTTAGCGATGAAAGCTTTTTTGAGCAGAATATCTGTTATTTAAGAGAGATTAACAAAGACAATAGTTATGTAGATAAAAGCATGGTTATAGAAGACATGTTAAAGGATTATCAAAGGATTTTAAAAGTACCTGTTGCTTATGATGAGCTTAGTTTAGCACGGTTAAAAAGAAACACTAAAAAGCTTAATCAGGTATGGGAAATTAGCTATTTCTATTATCCATACCCAGTTGAGCAAGATGGTCTTATATTTTATCCCATTAACTTGTTAATGGTAGATACAGAGAGTCAAAGAGTTGTAGCTCAACATATGTGTAGTCCTCTAAAATTTGCAGAAAGCTTTCAGAAATTTATTTTATCTCACTTTAATCAAAACATAGCAATGCCTACTGAAATGGTAACTGATAATGAAGACCTCTTTTGTTATATAGAAAGTATGTATAAAGGTTTGGCTATAAAGCTTACTTTAGTAGACAAGCTTTTCTTAATCCCTCACATAAAAAAACAGTTTACAGAAATGCTGGAGAAGCAGAATAATAACTAGTCTACTAACTAAAATAGTAGAGGTTTATATTAAGTCTTAGAGATTAAGTTCAATATTATTAAAGGTTTAGTTTTAAAGATAATTATGACCTAAGATAATTTGTTAAAATTACTTTTTTAAAAAATAGCTATAGACAAAAGAATATTTTAATAAAATATTACATTTTATAAAAAAAATATTTATGTTAAAATCATAATATATTTCTATAAAATTTCGCTGTTTTGAGTTTATATTTGGTATTATGGAACATAGCATAGTTAAGATAGTCTTATACACATTATACAAAGATAAAAAGGGAGAATGAGATGAAGGGGTTTAAAATACTTGTAAGTTTTTTAATGTTTGCCTTATTATTAACAACAGTACAAGCCGGACATGCAATATCTACTAACATATACATTAATGGAAATCAATTAGTAACAGATGTTTCTCCAACAATTATTAATCAAACAACTATGGTGCCTATGAGAGCTATTTTTGAGGCGTTAGGTGCAACAGTACATTGGGATGAGCAAACAAAAACAGTATCCGGTTATAAAGATTCTACACGAGTATCTTTAACTCTTAATAATAAAAATGCACTGTTAAATGGAAGTTCAATAGTGCTTAACGTTGCTCCAACAATTATAGGTAATAGAACCATGGTACCAGCAAGGTTTGTGGCAGAGAGTTTACACGCGACTGTAGACTGGAATAACAGTACAAAAACAGTTAGTATTACAGTTAATAATAAGTCTCAAAATGAGGAAATGAGAGGCTTATGGGTTGCTTCTGTAATAAACTTAGATTATCCAAGTGTGCCTTCTGTAAATGACACAAAGCTAAAGGTTGAGGCAAACGCTATCCTAGACAAAGCTGAGCAATTAGGTTTAAACTCAATTTTTTTACAGGTTAGACCAACTGCTGATGCTTTATATAAATCAGAATATTTTCCTTGGTCTAAGTATTTAACAGGTAAACAAGGAACCGCGCCAAACTATGATTTTGATCCGTTAACTTACTGGGTTAAAGAGGCTCACGACCGTGGTATAGAGCTTCATGCTTGGATTAATCCATATAGAATTACTAAGAAAAAAGCTGGAGAGCCAGCCTTAGATTATGCCAGTTTAGACCCAAGTCATCCTGCTATTAAAAACCCCGATTGGGTAGTAGAGCATACAGATGGAAATTTGTACTTTAACCCCGGTTTACCAGAGGTAAGACAATTAATTATAGATAGTAGCATGGAGTTAATAGAGAAATATGATATTGATGGCATACACTTAGATGATTACTTTTATCCGAGTAAAAATTTTAATGATGGCAAAACATATGCTGAGTATGGCACAAAATTCAATAATATCGATGACTGGCGAAGAGATAATGTGAATAAGCTTATTAAAGACTTAGGGATTGCTATAAAAGCAAAATCAAGCAAAGTTAGTTACGGTATAAGTCCATTTGGTATTTGGTGTAATAAAAGCTCTTCGAAAATGGGCAGTGATACTAGAGGTATGCAGTCTTATGTTGATCAGTATGCAGATTCTAGAAAATGGGTTAAAGAAGAATATATAGACTATATTGTGCCTCAAATTTATTGGCATATAGGATTTGATATAGCAGATTATAGTAAGCTTTTAGCTTGGTGGACAGATGTTGTAAAAGATAGCAATGTTGATTTGTATATTGGACAAGCCGCTTATCGCGCTGGCAGTAGCAACCCGGATAGTGCTTGGTATGGTTCAGCTGAATTAGTGAGACAGTTAGATTTAAACAGCACGTATTCAGAAGTAAAGGGCAGTATATTCTTTAACTACACTGCACTTAAGAATAAATCTGTGATTGCAGATATGCTGGAAGAGAGATATGTTAAATAAATAAAACGAAACATCCAGTAGTAGTTTAAATAAATAGTTTTTAAGATTAAATCGCTCTATGAGCGATTTTTTTATCCATAAAAATTACCTATGGCTTTAATTAAATAACGTAAAGTAAGTTAAAAAAGCTTTAATCTAAAAAAACTATGATTAATTTAAAAATAAAATAAATACATTTAAAAAACTACTAAAAGTATTTTAAGAAATTGTTGAGAAAAGATATGTTATTATGTTAGTGAGACTGGTAGTAGGTTTGTTATTGAATTGGAGGTGATAAAAAATGGGACAAATTCAACGCAGAATAGATTTCATTAATAGCCCTGTTTATAGCAACTTAGCAACAAAATTTAGACTAATTAATGACTTAGTTGAAGAATACTCATTTAGGTATAATGACCCATGGTATGGCTTAAAAATAATTAATCCTAATCCTAGTGAGTCAATTAATAAAATCAGTAAAGCTATGAATATTTATGAGTACATTGGTGATGATCCAAAAATATACGAAATACTATCAGATGCCTTAGCTATGATAGTACAGTATAAAAGAAAATGTGATAGTATAGGTATTAAGTATAACGACAAACTCATTAACTCAATTACCGACTACATAAAATCTTATACAGATTTAGTTATTGAATTTGAAACAAAAAATAACAATAACGAAGAAAATGAAGAACAAGTAATCTTAGATAGCAAATTACAATCAGAGCTTGAGTCGGAGTTTAGGGTAATAAGGATTTCAAAGGAATTACGAGAGCTGAAGTTGTTACTAAATGAAGGTTTAATAAATGCTAGCGAATTTAATCAACTTAAAAAGATTATTTTAAAAATAAATAAATAAACAATGGATGAAAGTATATACAATATATAATTTTTGTTATTTTAATAAAGCTAAATAAGCATGTATTGGGGGGCAAATTGTCCTCTTATTTTATTTTAAAATTATAGTAAGTTAGCTCATTGAAATGTTTTTACTAGTAAGCTATAATGACTTTGAAATAATAAGTTTGAGATAGGTGGGATAAAATGAGTTTTACTACTAGCAGTAGAGCTCCAAATGGTGAATTAGGTATTATAGCCCTTGAAAGTTGTAGAGATTTAGGTGAAAAAATAGATATTTTTTTACAGTGTAAGTCTCAAAATATTAATAAGTCTAATCTACTTAAAACCCAAGAAATAAGATTCTCTAATGGAGAAGGTAAGGTAGTTATTGAGGAAACAGTACGAGGAAAAGATATCTTTATTCTTTGTGATGTAGGTAATTATAGCACTACTTACAAACTATTTAACTTTACTAACCATAAAGGGCCAGATGAACATTTTCAAGACATTAAACGAACTGTTTCTGCACTTTGTGGTAGAGCTAGAAGAGTGACAGTTGTTATGCCTATGTTATATGCTTCACGACAACACCGTCGAAAAATGAGAGAATCTTTAGACTGTGCTATTGCTTTACAAGAGCTTGAAAAACTAGGGGTTAATAATATAATAACCTTTGATGTACATGACCCCAATGTGCAAAATGCCATACCACTTGTTTCATTTCAAAACCTTTACCCTACCTATGACATTGTAAAAACTTTTATTGAAAAAGAAACAGAGTTAAATATTAATAATGATAATATGATTGTTATAAGTCCCGATACCGGTGCTATGGATAGGTCAATTTATTATGCTAGTGTATTGGGCTTAGATATAGGTTTGTTTTATAAACGTAGAGATTATAGCCAAGTAGTTAACGGAAAAAATCCTATAGTGCAGCACGAATACATGGGCAGAGATGTAGAGGGTTTAGATGTATTTGTAACAGATGATATGATTTCATCTGGAGAATCACTAATAGATATTATTTTAGAATTAAAACGGCGTAAAGCAAAAAAAATATATATCGCAACAACCTTTGCTTTATTTACTGAAGGTAAAAAAAGGTATGATAAGTTGTATGAGCAAGGATTAGTGGAGCGTGTTTACTCTACTAACCTAACCCATATTTCACAAGAATTAAAAGACTGTGAGTGGTTTGTAGAGGTAGACATGGCAGAGTTTTTAGCCAATATAATTTTTAATATTAATAACGATCAATCTATAGCACCTTTACTTGATGCTACTGAAAATATTAAGAAGCTGATAGTTAGTAAAGGGTAGTGATTTAAAAAATAGGTCATGGTGGAGATTATACAGATAAGGAATATATCATAGAGTTCTTTAAACAGAATAGAGAGTCTACTAAACCTGTATATCCTACATCAAAATATAGTAACTTAGTGGTTAATATTATTGAGTGAAAAAGTAAATTTTGCAGGGCTCAAGGCATAAACATAGTTGAGTAGTTTTACTGGAATGAAAAACAAATTTAAAAAGCAAAAAGAGAGGCGGTGACTCTCTTTTTGCTTTTAATGAATATATGAGTGCATAACCTATATAAAGAAAAATCTTACTTAATAAATACTTTTTCTAAACGCTTTTTATTCTCGGGATTATGTTCAAAAGCTTTATGTAATTTATCACAGGCAAAACTTTTACACTGCCCACAATTTGTTAAGGACTTAGCTATTCCACATAATCTAATTTCACATTCTTCACAAAACTTAAAAATTGCTTTGTTATTGTCTGAGCAACCATAACAGTTTATATCAGCACTAGTTAAAGGGTACTGAGGACTAGAAAAATTTTTAGCAACCTGTTCTTTATAATCACAGTCATCAGCAAGCGTTGCTTTGAATATTTCACATTCATTACACAACAAGCCACAGTAAGCTAAGTTTTTCATAATACCTCCTAAAGATATAGTTTTGTATGTAAAATTATTCTATAATTTTAATTAATGATATTAAATACATATATTAAGTGTAAAAAAATTATAGCACATATGTTTGCCTATTTCAATAATATAGTTTAAAATAAAAAAAATACGTTAGTTAGAGGAGACACTATGAAACACACATTAGTAACAATTGCTAAGCAGCTAAACGAACAAAGTATTAGCTGGGGAATAGGTGGTTCTTTAATGTTAAAGTACCATGGTTTAGTTACTAAAGCTAACGACATAGATTTAATTGTAGCTGAAAGTGATTATAGCAAAGTAGAAGAAATACTAAATACAATGGGTCAAAAACAAGTTGTTGCCCAATCAAAAACGTATGGTACAAAATTTTTTAGTAAATTTAGTGTTAATGATATAGAAGTAGATATAATGGGCAAGTTTATTATTCATCATGAGCAAGGTAGTTATGAGTATATTTTTGATAAAGAGTCAATAACAGCTACCGAAATTGTAAATGGTGTTAAATTAAATTATACTAGTTTAGAAGATTGGTATTTTTTATATTTGCTAATGCAAAGAGAGATAAAAGCCGATATATTAGAAGAACATTTAAAACATCAACTAGTGAATCCAATTTTGATTAAAAGATGTTTAAATCAAAGTTTACCAGATAGTTTAAAAGTTAGAGTTTCTTCTATTCTTAAATATTAGTATTTGTATACTATAATAAAAGTAAAGGGTGGTAACTATGCAATATAGAATTATGCCCAAAACAAAAGATAAACTATCTGTACTAGGGTATGGTTGTATGAGATTTAAGACCAATAGTTTTGGTAAAATAGCTAAAGAAAATGCTATTAAGCAGGTTCGTATGGCAATAGATAATGGAGTTAATTATTTGGATACCGCATATCCTTATCATAGAGGTGAGTCGGAGAGTTTTTTAGGGGAATATATCTTAAAAGACGGTTATCGAGAGAAAGTTAAAGTTGCTACAAAATTACCCACCTATTTAGTTAATAAATCTCAGGACATGGATAAATATCTTAATAAACAGTTAAGTAAGTTAAAGATTAATAACATAGATTATTATCTACTACACTCCCTAGATGGACCTACATGGCGAAAAATGCTTCGCTTTGGGGTACTCGATTTTATGAATAGAATAAAAAAAGAAGGCAAAATTACCTATATGGGTTTTTCATATCATGGTACTAAAGAAGATTTTTATGAAATAATAGATGGTTATGATTGGGATTTTTGTCAAATACAGTATAATTATTTGGATGAATATTTTCAAGCTGGTATTGATGGATTAAATTATGCTTACAGTAAGAATATAGGTGTAATAGTAATGGAACCATTACGTGGTGGTCAGTTAGTTGGAGCTATACCTAAAGCAGTTCAAGCAATATGGGATAAAGCCTCTATTAAAAGAAGCCCAGCTGAGTGGGCATTTAGGTTTATTTACAATCACCCTGCCGTTATTGTGGTTTTATCTGGCATGAGTGAAGATGCCCATATTATTGAAAACATAAAAATAGCAAACGAGGCAAAAGCAAATAGCTTGAGTAAAAAAGAGTTAGCTATAATAAACGAGGTAAAAGAGACCTATCAGCGTTTACTAAAAATAGGTTGTACAGGCTGTAGGTATTGTATTCCCTGTCCTGCTGGTATCGATATACCGTATGCTTTTCAAACTTATAATAATCATCATATGTTTGGGGGCAGACTCTCTCGTAGATTAATGTATGCAAGAATTGTTGGCATGACAAGCAAAAAACCTAAATGGACTACTATGTGTATAGACTGTGGAAAATGTGAAAAAGCATGTCCTCAAAACCTTAAAATAAGAGAGTATTTTAAAAATGTTCAAAAAGATATTGAAACGCCTGTAATAAGAGCAGTTGCAAAAGTGGGTAAACTGTTTATTAAATAAGGAGGGTAACATGAACGCAATTTTTAATCGTAGCAGTATCCGAAAATATCAAAACAAAGTGGTGGAGCAGGAAAAAATAGAGAAAATATTACGTGCAGCTATGCAAGCTCCTTCTGCAGGTAATCAACAGCCTTGGCAATTTATAGTGGTGCAGGACAAAGCAGAATTGAGAAAGTTAGCAGAAGCAAGCCCCAATGGAGCAATGACAGCTGATGCACCTTTAGCCATAGTAGTATTAGGAAATACTACTTTTATGAAATATCCGTGTTTCTGGGAGCAAGATTTAGGTGCTTGCACCCAAAATATTTTAGTAGAGGCCTGTGATTTGGGTTTAGGATCAGTGTGGATTGGCATAGCTCCAATTGATGAAAGAATGTTAGCAATTAAAGAGCAATTTAATTTAACAGATGAAAAATTGCCTTATTCTTTAATAGCAATTGGATATCCAGCAGAAGAGAAAGAGTTTACGGATAGATATGAGGAGGAACGTGTTACTTATTATTAATGAACTAAAAGGGGCTGTTAGAAACTAATTTTTATTAGTTAACTAGCTGCTCCTTTTTTGTTAGGTAAAACATTAATTTTTTTGGTTTAACTTGTTAACAAGCTCATCTGCTGGCCAATAAAGTGTAGTAAAACAAGTGTTTAATTAGTAATAAAAATGCTTACAAAATCATACAGAGGAATTTGTTAAAGATACTAGATTTAACTCCATATCAAACCACTGAGCCCCACCATGTACAGATTGTGATACACCACAATTGTTAAATCCAAATTTAGTATAATAGTGAACTAAATGCTTCTTACAGGTTAGTAGTACTTTTTTTCGGTTGTCTTCTTTAGCAATTTTAATATAGTGTTTAATAAGCTGGGCAGCGTAGCCGTTTCGCTGGTATTGTGGTAATACATCTAGACCAAAAATTGCAATGTTTTCACCGTTATCACAGTGTAAACTCATATCACTAAAAAACTCATCTTCTATAGTGGTTTTATTACTGGCTGCTCCATTTATAAAACCTATAATTTCATTATTAAGCTCTGCTAGCCAAAAACCACGGGGGAAAGTACTAATACGCTGTTTAAAAGAATCTTTACTGGCCTTTTCTGTGGCTGGAAAACAAATAGCTTCTATTTTTGTTACGGTATCTAAGTCTGCCATAGTGACTTGTCTAATTCTAATTTTATTCATTATAACTTCTCCCTCTCACATATATTATGTTAACTATTTAACTATATAATTAAAAAATTAGCAATTGCCTAGTGTAGCAATTGCCAATAAATATTTGATTTAAATTCAATTATAAAGATTCTTTATCAAGCATTTTAGTACCAAAAGAAAAGAATACTAAAGCAAACAGTAGTAATATTAAAATATTTTGAGTAGAATTTATAACTGTTGCTGTAGCAACTAACGTTTTATTAACATAGAATTGAGGTGAAAAGTAAGCTATAAACTTAAATGTTTTACCCATAAGTTTAGTAGGAATTATGCCGCCAGATAAAAAAGTAGTAAAGAGTGCCAGTATAGGTATTATTACTTGATAATGATCTTTTTGTTTAATTATGCTTGTGAGTGCTATACATAAACCAATAATTGCAACTAAAAAAGCAACAAGTATTGTAAATAAAGTGGTTATGCTAATAGTTAAGCTAGCTGCTAAAAATAATTTCAATGTTAGTATAAATATTGAAACTTGAGTTGTTCCTAAAGCAAAAAAAGCAAGCAGGTAACCAAAAGCAATACTCTTACCACTAGTAGCAAAACAAAATAGTCTCATATAGGTTTTGTTCCTTTTATCATCATAAATAACTGCTGCACTAGCTCCCATAAACATAATCATAAATAGTAGAAAAATGGATACTGAAGTTAAATCAAAATCTTTATCACTTTTAGATACAGAGTATATACTATTGTTGTTAAGATAATGTTGTAGTTGTTTTTCTAAATTGGTAACATGTGAGCCACTGTTTTTTGCTACAATTTCATAACTAGGTTGATCTAATAACGGCTTAATTACAACACTAACACTATTACTGTTTAGTTTATCTATGACCTCATTTGTTTGTAAACTAATTACATTATACTCTGGCAATTTGCTTATTTTTGCTACTAAGTCTTTGTTATTTTCTGTTACTACTATACCTATATTAAGTGGTTCATTTGGTTTTGCTGTTAGAGCTCCTAGTAAAGAAGAAATTAATGGAAAAACTATTAAAAATATTACTATAGTAGCTTGTTTGCAGATTCTAACAATAACATTTTTGGCAATCATTAAACTACTCATAACTATTCTCCTTACTAAATAGAACTATTGATAAGATTGTAAAACCTAAACCCAAACACAAAATAACTAAAATATCTTTATAGAGATTACTAAAGTTATTGCTGATGTATAATTTATTAAAGGCTGAAGTTATCCATTTATTTAAGGTGAAAAAATCACTGTTTTTAAATGGTAATTTACCAGAGGTCATATCACCATTTAAGAACGACATCAATATTACAACCCCACTCATAATTCCACTAGCTATATTACCATTTTTGAATAGTAATGATAAAAATAGACCAAAGCTAGAGCATAAAATAATACATAATAAGCTAGTAATTACTAAGCCAAAATAATTGATTGACCAAACTACTTTAAATATGACACTTATTAATATCATTACTAGACTCATAACAACCGTTAGCTCAATTATTACACTAAGAAAATGAGCTATTAAAATTTTTGATTTTGTTATAGGGTAAGTAAAAATTCTCATTAATGTTTTATTTGTCTTCACCTGAATTAAAGAGCCTGATGCCACAACACTACTAATTAAAAAAAATTGAGCTAATACAACAATCGCAAGTTTACTAAAAGCATAATGGTTATCTGTGACATTTAAAATAGTAATTTTAATTGCTGAATTTGCTACATGAGTTGAGTCATTAACAAACATTTCATTAAACATAAAGAGCATAGCAAGAGGAAATAAAACTAAGATAGCCCAAAAAATTGGACTTTTAAACTGTTCTTTGAGGTTTCTGATTACAATCGTTTTTATTTCGTTCATGGCGTTACCTAGTCTCTTAAGCTTTTGCCTGTTAAAGATAAATATACATCTTCAAGGCTAGGTTTTTCTATTTCAATTTTTTGGATTTGCATATTGTGTTTAGCCAAAATAGTTAGTGCTTCTAGGGTTGTATTTTTGCTTATAGTAGTATTTATTTCAAGCCTATAGTTATTATAATAAGCATCATTTACACCATATAATTGCTTAATTTCATTTAAGGCTGTGTAGTTTAAATCTAGTATGTCTATAATAATTTTTTCTTGTTCTTTTAGCTGAGATTTTAGTTCATTAGTAGTGCCTACTGCAATTAGCTTACCATTATCAATTATACCTACTCGATCACATATACGCTCAACCTCACTCATGTAATGGCTAGTATATATTACTGTCATATCTTTATTATTAAGCTGTTTAATAGAATCTAAAATATGGGTACGAGACTGGGGGTCAATGCCAACAGTTGGTTCATCCATAATAATTATTTGAGGTTCATGTACTATGGCACATGCAATGTTTAGCCTACGTTTCATGCCACCCGAAAAAGTACTTACCTTTTTAGTTTTAGTATCCTCTAGTCCACAAAAGCTAAGGGCTTTATCGGTTTTATCTCTTAACTGCTTACCTCGTAAACCTGCTAATTTTGCAAAAAACAGTACGTTATCTATTGCACTCATGCTTTCATATAGAGCAAGTTCTTGAGGTACTAAAGCTAAGTATTCACGTGCCTTTAAACCCTGTTTATTAATGTTTAAACCGTTAACTAATATTTCTCCACTACTAGCTTTTAACAGACCTATAATCATTTTATTTATGGTACTTTTGCCCGCACCATTAGGGCCCAATAGAGCAAAAATTTCACCCTTATTTATTTTTAAACTTAGGTTATCTACAGCAATGGTGTTACCGTATCTTTTAATAACATTTTTTAGCTCAATCATAGTCAATACCCCCTTGGTAATTCTATTGTATGATATAGAGAACCACTAAACAATTGACTTTAATCACTAGCTGTAATGACAAATGTCATGAACAGAGTTGAAGGTTGGAAAGTACAAACAACGGAGTTTGTTTTTTTAAACAGATTTACACAAAAGAGGTATAAAGAGTATTATAATTGAAGTGAAAATTTACATAAAAGTTGCTATTAAGAAATGTACTAATAGAGAATTATCCCAATTTTTTTCCTGCATGTTTATCAATCTAAAGTTATCACTTGTTATTGCTTTGTTTATATAAGCCTTTTGTGTGCCAAAAAATTGCTATTTGAGTGCGGTCTCTCAAATTTAACTGAGCTAAAATATCGCTTATTTTGTTTCTGATAGTGCCTTCACTTAAATGAATAGCTTTAGATATCTCCTTATTGTTATAACCCTTAGCGATTAGCTCAATTATTATAATATGATTATCTCCTAAAGAATATTTACTATAGTCTATTTTAGGATTTTTGCTTAGCATAGAACTCATTTTATTGACAATCGGAGAGTTTATTACCATATCTCCCTCATACGTTAATTTTAAGGTTTCTACTATTTTAGTGGGCTTAGCTGTTTTAAGAATATATGCTGAAGCACCATTTCTAATAGCTTCAGCTATATATTCATCATCATCAAAGGTAGTTAAAATTACAATTTTTAGATTAGGAAAACTATCTTTAATCTTCTTTGTAGCGATAACTCCATCGCATATAGGCATTCTAATATCCATTAAAATAATATCAACTTGATTATTCATGCAAAATTTATAAGCATCATCACCATTATTGGCAGTGCCAACAATATTAATATTTTGACAGTTTAAAATTTGTTTTAGGCTTTGGCATAACATATGATCATCGTCTACAATAAGTACTTTCATATTAGTTCTCCTTAAAAGGTATTATAAATTTAAGTAAAAAACCCTGTTCATTAATTATAGTCATTGATCCATTTAATAAAGTTGTTCTATTTTGCATAGCCCGTAATCCATAACCTACTTTATAAGTTTTACTATTATTGCCATTGTCTACAAAAGTTAATACTATGTTATTGGCTTTATACATTATGGTAATAGCTATTTCATCACCATTACTATGTTTTGCAGCATTAGTTAGAGACTCACGGATATTATTAAATAATACTGTTTCAATTTCGGGTGATAGTTTTACTACATGCCCTTTCATACTGAAACTGATTTTAAAAGGTTTATCTTTTTTAAACTCTTCAAGTAGCTCTACTATAGTATTATTAAAATTTGAGTAGCTTTTTACCTCTACATTTTTTACCTTATTTCTTAATAAAACAAGATTATTTCTAAGTGTTTCGGTAATAGCCGTTAATTGAATTAAACCCTTTTCCTTATTGTTTTTTAGCTCAATTTCACATGCTTGTAACCTAAATAATAAAGATGTAAGCTGGTGACCTACTGAGTCGTGAATATCTTCTGCTATTCTATTACGTTCTTTAATAGTACTGAGCTCACTTACTTGGGCACTATAACGTTCTATTTGAGCTTTAGCTCTTTCTAATTCATAGCTGTATTTTCTAATATCGTCGTATAAATAATTTAATTTTATGTTATTACTATGCTGTTTACTAATAATTAATTGGGTAATCAAAAAAGTATAAAAGAAAAGTAGGCTTACAAGAGTTGTAGCATTGTAGTTTAAAATGTTAAGGGTGGTATAACAAAAAGCTAATAATAAAGTTAGGGCATAGTTATAGTTTTTATAAGTAAAAACATCAACTGAACTTATTAATAACAGTAAGCTATTGTTTATACTAAAGTTATAAACTAAAAATGCAACTATTGCTAAATCTATTAAGATAGTTATAATAAATGAGGAGTCATTCTTTAATCTTAGGCGTATTTGATGGTTTAAGATAAAGGCTAAAACTAAAACTACAAAAATTACATGGTTAAAAGATGTAGTTGTTATTTGCTGTATTATAATAACAGCTGCTAAAATAAGAATTTTAATGTAGTTCAAAAATTTGTTCATAGTTATTACCCACTTTTGTATGCTTTATTTTAGTATAGATTAGGTAAATATAACTTTCAAGAATAAGGAGTATTTAAAATGGTTATTGTTAGTGCTTGTTTAGTGGGAATTAAGTGTAGATATAATGGAAAATGTACGAATATAGAATATTTGCAGAATCTAATAACAACAGGTGAGGCTTTGCCTTTATGCCCAGAAGTTTTAGGGGGTTTACCCATACCAAGACCCTGTTGTGAGATTGTGAATCATGCAAATGAAAAAAAAGTTATAAATACTAAAAATGAGGATATAACAAGTTTCTTTAAAGAAGGGGCTACTAAAACTTTGCAAATTGCACAAATTGTAAATGCTAAAATTGCAGTATTACAGTCCAGAAGTCCATCATGTGGTTATTTAAAAATTTATGATGGAAGCTTTAGTGGTAATTTTGTAAAAGGCAATGGTTTTACAAGCCAAATGTTATTAGAAAATGATATAAAGATATTTACTGAACAACAACTTAATGAATTTAAGGAATATTATAACAAAAAATAGTTGACAAACAACTGCTGGCTAATTATAATACAATACAATATTATAAATGCAATGAAGAGAAGAGTAGTTAAGAATAAGCTTATACAGAGAGCCTTGTTAGCTGAAAAGAGGTTAAGATTTATCTTAATGAAAAAAGACTCGGAGCTTCGTAGAGGAACTAACATTAGTTAGGGATAATACGGCGGTTGCTTCCGTTAAAAGAGCTAGAGTATAAGCATGTTTTGCCGTACTTGATAAGGTTGTTATAGCAATATAACAATAAACTGAGGTGGTACCACGAAGTAATAACTCTCGTCCTCAAGACAACAGTCTTGGAGGTGAGGGTTTTTTTGTATTGTTTTTAGGTAATCATGATTATTAAAGTAGTAGCTTTTTTAATGAATTTATAAAGTTAGTTAAGGTAGAAAGGAGAATAATGATGTTTAATGAGTATAACAATCTTAAAAAATTACGCAAGATAATGCCAGATGCTAATGAATACACCATTCATCGTATCAATAAGACTCAAGCTATTGTTAATAATAAAGTTAATCCCTACCCCTATAGTTATAAAAAAGAGCATTTTATCAGTGATGTTTTAGCTAATTCAGCTAGTGAGAATTTCTTTAATATTGCTGGTAGGGTTATGCAAGTTCGTAATATGGGTAAGTCTGTATTTATGAATCTTAAAGATCAATCGGGTAGTATCCAGCTCTACTTAAATACAAAAAATACTCAGGTGGATTTTAACATTATCAATGTTGATATAGGAGATATAATTGCTGTTATAGGACCTGTATTTAAAACAAAAACAGGAGAACTCACCTTAAGAGTAAAAGAAATTACGTTATTAACTAAGTGTTTACGAGCACTGCCAGAAAAATATCATGGAATTCAAAATACAGAATATAAATATAGATATCGTTCACTAGATATGATAATGAATGATGAGGTTAAAAATAGATTTATAAAAAGGTCAAAAGCAATATCAGCTATTAGAGAGTTCTTAATTAATAAAGGTTATCTTGAGGTAGATACTCCTATTTTAGATTCTAAATATGGCGGAGGCGAAGCTGCACCTTTTGTGACTCACATTAATGCCTTAAATACAGAGGTTTATTTAGCAGTTTCACCCGAGCTTTATTTAAAACGATATATCGTAGGGGGAATTGAAAAGGTATTTACTTTTAGCCGTTCCTTTAGGAATGAGGGAATAGATAAAACTCATTACCCTGAGTTTGTTTTGTTAGAGTGTTATGAGGCTTATAGTGACTATAATGATATGATGACTCTTATGCAAGAGATGTATGAGTATGTGTTCACAAATGTTATTGGAACCACAAAGGTTTTAATAAATGGCACAGAAATAGATTTTAAAGCTCCTTGGTGCAAAAGACCTATGTATGATTTAGTAAATAATGAATTTAATATTAACCTTTACAATATGTGTGAACATCAATTAAAGCAGTTTATATTAAGTAATAGCCTAAACAATAACCTAGGGTTAACAGAAATAGATGTGAATAATACCAGTAAAGGCAGTTTAGTAAATAGTTTATTTGAAGCTTATTGTGAAGGTAAAATAAAACAACCTACCTTTGTTATAAATCACCCCTATGAAACATCTCCTTTATGTAAAAAGCATAGAGCTAATGAAGAGCTTATCGAACGATTTGAGCCCTTTGTAATGGGAATAGAGCTTGGCAATGCCTACTCAGAGCTAAATAATCCCCTAATACAAAGAGAGCTATTACAGCAACAAGCAGAGCAGCTAAGAGCAGGATCAGAGACGGCTTTTCCCATGGACGAAGAGTTTGCACGTGCTATTGATATTGGAATGCCCCCAACAGGCGGATTAGGTGTAGGTATAGATAGATTAATTATGTTTTTGACCCAAACAGATAATATCAAAGATGTTATTGCTTTTCCTATTATGAAATAAGCTTAAACTTAGCACAATAAATTATAATGAATATATAATTTACAAAAGACAGTCCATATTTAATATTAGTATAGGTTTGTTTTCTAAAGGAATAGTTAAGTTTTCTTTATAGGCAAGTATGGCTATAATAATTATTTTAAATCGATAAAAATTCAGGTAAAATAATAATTATTATCTTACCTGAACCTTTTATCATATCTTTAAACTAAGTTTATTTACTAATAAATTGTTTACAGTAATAAAGTACCATAGTTGATTCACCTTTTGTTAATTTCTTTTCATAATCTATATCCTTAAACATTTCTGATATTTTTAGGTACTCACATAGTTCTTTATTTTTACTGAAATTATATAATACATTATTGAAAGTAAGGGGTTCGTAGTCATAGATTCTATTAAAAATGTCAGTTAGTTCCCATTTAATTCTTTTGCTTAAACCATCAAACAACCACATAAACTGCATATTAGTAATATTTTTATCAAGAAGATAATCATTATTGTAATTGCCACAAATTTGACCATATTTTCTAACTAGTTTTAATCCATCATAACAAGGGTGTTTAGTAATTTCAGTCTTTATATTAAAGGGTTTTAAATAAGCCCCATTTGCTATTAATTTATTTTGTAGCTCACTTACTAGCTTTTTGTTATCAACTAATTGCTTATTGCTAATTTTATGTTTATTTATGAATGTAGCTGCTAGTCCTGCTGCTTCACCAGTACACATGCCTATAGGAACAACCCTCGTACTTCCATGAGCAAGGGCATCAAACCCTGCTGTTCTACCCACAATAAATAGATTATCTATATTAATGGGCACAATACTTCTGAGCGGCACTGAGTACTTAAGAGGGTTGCCAACTATTAAAGCGTCCTTTGGGGTAGTACCTTGCATGTCAACAGGATAACTACCTAGCGCTATTCTATCATCAAAATCTTTATTTTCTAGTATATCATCTATTGTTAATTGATAAACAGTAGAAAAATGTCTTGATTCACGTATATACAATTCAGGTGCAAGAGAATCAAGTTCAATGTGTTTCATATAAGGTACGTTTTTTCTTAAAAAAGGAATAATAAGTTTAAGTTCCTCTTTAGCCATTTTTTTAGCTTCTTCTAAACTTTTATTATCTAACGGGTTTATAGCGTATATTTTTAAGGCATTTACCATAATTATACCGTTCGGTTCTCTTGCTAAATTTAAACCACGCAGTTGTACATTATTTTGCGTAGGCTTATATAAATCGCTAAAGTTTCCAAATCCCCAAGCAGTATTCTTATTAGAATTACTATGTATATCATTATCATTTTTTAAATACTTACATAATTTATTCCATTCAGCAGAACTCATACCTTTAAGACTAAATACCTGAGTTACAGCCATACCGTATTCGGGTCCTCCAATTGCAGCTTGTCCTAGTGTAAAGGGTACACCTGCATCTGACGCCAAATCACCATTTTGGCTAGCATCTATTATAGAGTCACAATAAAAATGTTTGTTTGAATTAAGAATAGTTGCTTTAATACCAGTTATTTTATTGTTATGTATAATTGGCGTAATATTTTTGGCATTTAATAGAACAGTAATATTTGTTTCATCTTTTATCATTTTGTTAAAAACTTTTATCGCTGTAGTTATTTTAAAAGCATATCCTTCTACTTTATTAAAAAACTCCTCAAAAATACCTCCAGTTAAAAGAGTTTGTTTGTAATAGTTCATGTCTAAAAAATTAAGCCAACCCAAAGTGAATAATCCACCTATTTTGTCTCTTTTATCTATTAATAGAACTTTACTACCCGCCCTTGCTGCAGAGACAGCAGTAGAAATTCCCTCAGGATCACTACCATAAACAATGACATCATACTTAGTCTTAACAAGGATACGATATTTAGAAAGAAAGTCATCATATTTATAACTATATTTACTAAGAGCATTAACAGATAATATGTTTGTAGACAAAACAACAAGCAATAGTATAATAGAAAATATTTTTCGCATCTTAAACTACCTCAACTTTAAATAATATATGCCTTTTTATTTTCACATTCTTCATCACATATATTTGCAGTACACTTCTCACAAATTTGCAATTTTTTTAAGGCACTTTCGTTTTTTTTCTTAAGCTCTAATAGGTGTTCAATATCTTTATTAATGGCCTTTAATTGAGTTTTAATAATATTACGAGAGTATTTCAAGAGCTTTGTTTTGGTAAGCTCGGGTTTAGGCAATAGTATATCTTTAATTTGCTCAAGTGAAAAACCCAGTTCTTTAAAATCCTTAATAACAGATAACTTGTGAAGAACTGTTTCATCGTATAATCTAAAACCACCTTCACTAACACTGGTAGGGTGGATTATTTCGAGTTCTTCATAGTACCGAATTGCTCTGCAACTCATATTTGCCATTTTACTTAATTTGCCGATTTTTAGTAGCTTATTATTTTCGTGCATAATATTCACCCCACAAATACAAATTAACTATAGCTATTATAGCATATAATAATCCCATGTAAATTGACGTTGACGTAAAGGTATGTTATAATAATCATTACCTTTATACACTTAATAACTAAGGAGGTCATAATGACAAATTCTAAGTTGAAAAAGTTTATTGAAACCTTTGATTGGGTAAGAGCAAGTAACATACCTTTTGCAAAACCTAACAAACCTTTAGCTGAATGTAAAGTAGCAGTTGTTACTACTGGTGGTATTTATGAAAATACCGATAAAGCTTTTAACATAGTCAATAGAAAAGATATAGATGAAGGCTTTAGGGAGATTACATTAACTACTTCGTATACAGATTTAAGTATTGCTCATGAACACTTTAACAAAGATTTTTCAGCAGTAGATTTAAACGTAATATTTCCTGTACAAAGGCTTAAGCAGTTGGCAGAGCAGGGCTTTATAAATAAGGTTAGCGAAGTTAATTTTAGCATTACAGGTTTTATACCTGAGCCTAAATATTTGTTTGAAACAGGTAAACAAATTGCTCAAAGAATTAAGCAGTTAGGTGTAGATATAGCGCTGATAGTTCCTGTTTGACCTATCTGTCAACAGTCCGGTGGACTAGTTGCAAGAGAGATTGAAAAGAGTGGTGTACCAACTGTAACTTTTAATTTAATAAAACAAATTGTATCAATTATAGGTATTCCAAGAGCTATTAATATTGAAAATCCATTTGGTTGTACAGTTGGTAAACCAAATAATGTTGAGTTACAAGAGCAAGTAATTAAAGAAGCATTACGCTTTGTTTATACTGCCACTCAGCCAGCAGAAATTAAAGTATTGTAAAAGATAGGGGTTTTATTAGTATAATCGTTTTGCTAAAAAACCCTTTTAAATATTTAAAGGTTGTACGCTACTAAATATGCTCATTTGCTCCGTAAACAAAAGAAAATAAAGCTTTAAAATTAATAACTTAATTATACCTACATTAAATGATGTTTAACTGCTAACAATAAAATAGAGTAATATGCAGGAGAATTTACATAATAAAACTAAGTATTGAATATAAGATAAATACATAATTGTTAACGATATTGTTAAAGGGGACTTACTAGTGAGTAAAAATAAGCTATCGTATACTGTAACAGATGTGACTGCAACAAAAGAGAGTCAAGTATTTGAAAACGTACCTACAATACAACATAGCAAAGAAGTAAAAGAATTAGAAAAAAAAATAGCAAAAGATTGTTGTAATGCAGAGCTATGGATGAAAAAAGGGTTAGGTTTAGCAAAACAAAAGCTTTATAGAGAGGCTGTTGAGGCATTTTCAAAAGCTATTTGTTTAGATCCCTTTAATGCGCTACTCTATCGACATAGAGGGCATCGTTTACTAAGTAGTTATAGGTTTTATGAGGGAGCCGCAGACTTTGAACTTGCCTCGAGAATAGAGCAAAATAATTGGAATATATGGTATCACCTAGGCTTTGCTTATCATTTAATAGGTGATTTTGAAAGAGCAGAAAAAGCGTATAAAACCTGTTATGAGATGACTGCTTTAGACTGTGAGTTGTTTCCTGCAATTGTTAATTGGCGAGTAATTAACCTGATGGAAATGGGTGAATTTGATTACGCCAATGATTTAGCTAGTTTAGTTGACCCTAAAATGCCCTGTGGAGAAAACTTTGTATACAGAGATATGATACAGGTATATAAAGGGACTAAAACCTTTGAAGAAGTTTTGGAAATAAAAGAGAAATATCGTTTTGCTAATATGGAATATGTAACAAAAGCATATGGAATTAGTAGATATTTAGCCCTAACAGGTATGAAAGATGAGGCTAATAAGATTATTGAAGTTATTTTAAGTTTAGCTGGAGATTGCTGGTCGGGGTTTGGTTATTTAGCAGCATATTGCGTTAAAAATAATGTAGGCAGAGAGTAAAAACTTAGTTGTGTTTATTGATTCATAAACTAATAATAATAAGCTGTTGCACTTAAATGTGGACAGCTTTTTTATTTTGATTTTATACTTGCATTATTTGAGATAAACAATTATACTGTTATTACTAAATATGATATCGAAAATCGATAACGAAATACTGAAAAGGAGTTTAAAAATGGGATTAACAATGAAAAGATTATCTCAGGGCTTAATTAGTCTGCACATCTTACATCATGCCAATAAAGAAGCAATTTATGGCAGTTGGATGTTAGCTGAGTTAGCTGAACATGGCTATAACTTAAGTCCTGGTACCCTTTACCCTATATTACACAGCTTAGAAAAAGAGGGTTTATTAGCTCATTTTGAAAAAAACGTAAACGGAAAAATAAGAAAATACTATGAAATAACAGAGCTGGGTAAAGAAGAGCTAAAGAATGCTCGTAATTATCTAAAAGAGTTAGTTAGTGAACTAAAAATAAAATAATAAATATGGTGAGGGGAGAAGTAGATGAAATTTAAACTACCTGAAAACAATCAGCATAAGTTAATATCTTATATTAATCGCCATCGTGGATTATTTTGGTTAGAGGCAGCAGGTGGTATTATATACAATACCATTATTGTTACTGGCCCAATTATACTGGGTAAAGCCATAGACGTAGTTTCATTATTATTAAACCAAGGGGTTACTTCTATAAGAGTTCAAAGCTTAATCTTTTGGTGTACATTATTTATTTTGTCTACTGCATTTTTTCAATATGCTCGCTACATTAAAAGACGTTATATTAGAAAAATGTGTTTTCTGATAAGAGGTGATATGAGAGCTGGCTTGCTTGAAAGTACCTTAGCTAAAGATATGGGCTCAATTGAACAAGAATCAGTAGGAGACATGATGTCTAGAACAGTTGGCGATGTAGAACAACTTGTTGATACAGTGCAATATACCATTAATGAGGCTTGGGATACGTGGCTGTTAATGATATCATATTTTGTTGTACTTCTATTCTATAACTTCAAAATTACTTTAGTATGTTCAATTCCGATTCCTTTTGCTTTATGGATAGCAGAGAGTGCTCGTCACCCACTTTACCAATACTCTTTAAAAGCCAGACAGTATGCCTCCAGAGTAACCTCCCATTTATATTCTACAATCAATAGTGTAGCAATTCTAAGGCTCTATGGTAGAGAAAAAGCTGAAAAAAAGAAATTAGCACATTACGCCAATGAGCAAGTAAAATGGAACATTAAAACCACCCTTTTAAAACAAGGTATGATGCCTATATATGCTTTTTTAGCTTCAATAGGTATTATTGCAGCAATAGCTTTGGGTGGTGAAATGGTAGCTAAGAAACTTTGGAGTATCGGAACCTTTACAGCATACTTAACAATGTTTACAGCTATGTCACGTAGAACTTGGGTAGCCGCAAATGTATTTAACCGTTGGCATGGTGCATTAGCCTCGTGGCAACGAATTAAAGAAAAAATCCTTACTGAGAACAACCTATCAAACGAAAATTCAGCTGAAAAAGTTAAATTTAATAAAGATGAAAGCATATCTGTTAAAAATATGAGTTTTAAGTATCCAAATACAAGCCAAAATGTTTTAAATAATATAAATTTTGAAGTACCGATTGGTTCTTTAGTGGGAATAACTGGCGCTATAGGTTCTGGTAAATCAGCTTTAGCTTTAGTGTTAACAGGCTTATACAGTTATGATGGTAACATAAAATATGGTAATAAAGAGCTTTCTCATCTTAGTAAAGAGCAAAAAGCCAACCTTATAGCCTATGCGGGGCAGGATGCATTTTTATTTTCAGCATCTGTTGCTGATAATATTAAGTTTAGTAGTAGTTTTCAAGATAATGATAATAAAAGACTAGAGCAGGCTCTTTACTTAGTAGCTTTAAGTGATGATTTAGAACTGTTTGAGAATGGTTCAGATACCCTAATTGGAGAGCGTGGGGTAAGAGTCTCTGGTGGCCAACGTCAGAGAATTGCCTTAGCCAGAGCTCTATATACAGATAACGATGTGCAAATTTTAGATGATCCTTTTTCCGCTGTTGATATAGGTACAGAAAGACGAATAATTGAGCGATTGAGAAAAGCTCTAAAAGGTAAAACTGCTTTTTTATTCTCCCATAGGCTAAATGCATTTCCTTATTTAGATCATATAATTGTACTTAACGACGGTAATATTATTGAGCAAGGAAGCCATGCGCATCTTATTAAAAATGGCAAAACCTATAATAAAATATATACAGCTCAAACATGGTTGGAGGATGAACAAAATGAATAATAAAATAAATCCTGGGCAATTAATAAAATTATCTATTAAAGAATCTTGGCCTAAATTATGGACAAAATTTACTGCAGTATTTATTGTAGCAATTGTAAGTATGTTTTTTGCTTTACTTCCACCATTAATTTTAAGAAGAGTTATTGATAACTATATTAAGTTAGGCATAACACAAGGGCTCTGGCAAGCAGCTACATTATATCTTTTGGTATATTTAGGTAGTAGTTTTATGCAGTTTTTACAAACCTATTTAACCTCATTTATTGGGCAATATCTGTTATATGATATGCGCTTAAAATTGGCAACACATTTATCAAAGCTGTCTATTAAATACTACAATAAAACCCCAGTTGGGGAACTAATTAGTAGAGTAACATCGGATGTAGATGCTATTGATAAAATATTCTCAGCAGGCTTAATTAACTCTATTACTAGTCTTTTTCAAGTATTTGGCGTGTTAGCTGCCATGTATATTATAAGCCCTACCTTGTGTTTTGTGAGCCTAATAGTATTGCCAATTGTTTATGTATTAGCAAAATATTTTCGTAAAAACATGTTACAGGCTCAAATGTTAATACGAAAATCTATAAGTCTTATTAATACCTATCTACAAGAAATCTTTAGTGGAATGAGAATTATAAAATCTTTTGATAAAGAAAATGATTATTGCCATAAATTTCAGCAACCATTAGAGAATAGCCTTAAGGTAAGCCATAAGGCAGCTTTTTATATCTCGGCATTTCCTTGTGTAATGCAGGTTCTAAGGTCATTTATTATTGCCTTAGTAGTATTCTTGGCAGCAAAAACCTCAGTAACTGATAGTTTAGCTATATCTGTAGGTAGCTTAGCAGCGATGATAGACCTTTTAGCACGTTTAATCGGTCCTATAGAATCACTAAGTAATCAAATACAAATCATTCAGCAAGCTGTAGCTGGCATCAAAAGAGTAGCTGAATTATTGTCAGTTAAAACAGAACAAAAGACAGAAGTAGAAAGCTTTAATGGTAATATAGCATACTATCATAACCCTTATAGCATAGAGCTACAAAATGTTAGCTTTGCCTACAATGAAAATCAAAATGTCGTAAACAATATGTCAATTAAAATACCGCAGGGTGAAAAAGTAGCCTTAGTGGGTAGAACAGGCGCTGGTAAAACAACTGTAATGAATTTAATAGCTGGATTATATGCTCCAAATAAGGGTAATGTAAAGATTTATGGAATTAATCCATACAACCTAAATCCAAACGATCGTAGGAAACTAATAGGTATAGTTCCACAACAGGTTGTTATATTTGAAGGAAGCGTAGCTGATAATATTACCTTAAATAGTGATGAAATACCTAGAGAGACAGTGATTGAAGCTGCCAAATCAGTAGGATTACATGAGTTTATAAAAAAACTCGAAAATGGATACGATACAGTACTGGGTACACTTGGAATGAAATTATCTTTTGGGCAATCTCAACTTTTATCCATAGCAAGAGCCATTGTATGTAATCCCCCTGTATTATTACTTGATGAGCCAACTTCTCAAATGGATACCATTACTGAAGAACAGGTGTTTAAAGCCCTACGACAGGCCAGTAAACAACGTACCATAATAACAATAAGCCATCGTTTGTCTGGCATAGTAGATGCTGACACTGTTCATATTATAGCTAATGGAGACTTAGTACAATCTGGTAGTCCAGAACAACTGGCTCAAGAAAAGGGCTGGTATCAGGTGTATAAACAGTTGGAAGACCTAGGCTGGAAATTAGGCTGATTCTTACGAGGTGGTCCGCTCTCGGCGTTACTAAAAATTTCATTATACTAAAACTGCAATAAATACGTTCGTGTTCACCCGTGTTTGTCATAAGAAGAGATGAACAAGAATAGGATAGTTACAAAATCCCCATTAAACTAAAATTATAATAAATACACAAACCCAATGTAGGGGTGAACCTTGTGTTCACCCGTGTTTGTCTTAGGAAGAAAAAACAAGAATAAAACAACTATACTACATAAGAATTAGAAATTACCATAAATAATTAGTTTAAATATAGTTGACATAATCTTGAAAATGTAGTAAATATAAAGGTATTATATTAAAATCAGTGGATATATTCTTAAATAATTTAATATATTACTTTTTTAAATGAGATAAACGCAAGTGAACACGAGGTTTACCCATAGAGTAGTTTTCGTATTTATTATAGTTTTGCTTAAAAATATAAAATTTTAGTTAATAAATTATTCTCAAATGATATAAAAATTTGTGAGGAGTTGAGTTGACAAGTGATTAAAAAAGGTTCTCTTTTTATTCTAAGTATTATATTTACTATCTTAAATGCTTTTTTTACAGTTTATATAGCTATAATACTAAAGAAAATTGTAGATTCATCTGTAACAGGAGATGTTAGTGTTCTTATTAATACAATAAAATTGGCTATTGCATATCTTATTTTAACCACAATTATCGGATTTTTAAGTAACATAATGCAAAATAAGTTAATAAAGAATAACCTTACTCGCTTAAAAAGAAATATTTTTAAAAATGTTATTTTAGATGAGTCACAAAAACATGAATCATCTAAAATAATATCTTTACTAAACAATGACATTAACCTTCTCGAAAATGACTATTATAGAAATATATTTAAAACAACACTCAGTATTTCCACAGCGGTTATAGCTCTAGTGTATATGCTTTACCTAAGTGTTTGGCTAACTATAGCAGTCATAATATCATCTCTTATACCTATACTGGTGGCATCTAAAACAGGCAAAGCAATATCCAAATCTAGGCTAAACTATACAAATGCTCTTGTAAATCAGGTTAGAAGTATAAAGGAATATATTTTAGGAATACATACCATTAAAAGCTTTAATATTGTTGACGATGTTTTAAATAATTATAATGCTTCTAATAATAGCGTTGAAGAAAAAAGATATAAATTTAACAATATAACTGTGGCTATAAGTTCTTTAAACAGTATGCTTAGCACATTAGTATTTATTGTAATTATGTCTGTAGGAACCTATTTAGTAATAATAGGACAAGTAACCTTAGGTACTATGATTGCCTCGATTCAATTAACTAACAATTTGGCATCGCCTATTATGAGTGTAGCCAATAACATTAATAAGTTTAATTCAGTAAAAGGAATTATTAAAAAGGTCAAGTTATATAATAAAAGCAATAGTACAGATATATCTTCAGAATCAAGTGCATTAACTACAGCAGTTACTTTTAATAAAAGTATTAAAGTTGAAGGTTTGCAGTTTTCCTACAGCAATAATGTTTTGTTTGATAATTTAAATTTAGAATTTAAAAAAGGAAAGAAATATCTACTTATTGGAGAGAGTGGATGTGGTAAGTCTACCTTGTTAAAGTTATTAATGAAAGCTGTTCATGCAAACAAAGGAGAAATTAGAGTTGATAATATAGATATGAAATCGTTTAATTATAAATCTGTTAGTAAGATTATGGCTATGATTCATCAAGATATTTTCCTATTTAGTACTAGCTTATATGATAATATAACTCTATTTAAAAAGTATGAGGATAAAGAAGTACAATCTGCTTTACAAGATGCTCAGCTTTATAAATATATGGATAAGTGGGATATGATTATAGAGGAAGGTGGATCAAACTTATCAGGTGGAGAAAAACAAAGAATAGCAATTGCTCGAGCTATTTTAAGAAAAACACCAGTATTATTAATTGATGAAATGACATCATCACTAGATCCCGAAACCGCTAAAGAGGTAGAGAAAACCATTTTGAATCTCAAAAATACTACATGTATAATGGTTACTCATAAGGTGAATTTAGATTTATTAGATATGGTTGATGAAATACTAAAAATAGAAAATGGTAAGCTAATAAAGCTCTCAAAAGAACAACTGCAAGTGAAAGCTCATTATAATACTGCTGACTAAAAGCAAACTTCAATAGATATAATGAAAACTCACCACGAGAATAGTGAGTACACCACAGGGCTGTTATAACAGCCCTATAATCCTATCAACTACCTCGTTTATTAATAAGTCAGTAGTATCTATTTTTGTTGTATTTTGGACTAAGTAACGTTGGTAGTTTTGAACAGACCTTTCAACAACAGCTACTGCTCTATTATCCTTTATCATTCTTTCTCTTAGCTTTTTTTCAGAACATATTAAAGTGAATCGGTGTAAATCATAATCTTTTTTTATAAGTTTACTATTTAGTGATTGCCAAATACTTTCTTTATGCAAAACCCAATTAAAAATAATGTATTGATAATTATCATTCTTTAAAAAATTATTTAATAGATACGAAATATTATCTTCTACCATTTTTTTGTTTTGTTCATCAATTATCCACGGATTCATGTGCCAACACCAGTCTCCATCTAGCCAAACAGATGGTTTAAGTTTTTTATTAAGCATAGAGCTAACAGCAGTTTTCCCAACACCCATTGTTCCATTAATAACAATAAGTTTTTTCATTAAAATACCTCTTATATAAATGTATGTTTTTTATAATTAGTTAAATGGTAGTATATAAAAATGTAAAAAGCAACAATATAGTTGTTTAAATAATCTTTTAAGGTTATGTAAATTTTATTTTATTGTGTTTAATTCATCAAAATCATTGCAAGATTTTCACTTTACATCTATAATATATATAGCTAATATATCACTAGTATATCAGTTGTTAGAAAACTGATATATTAATCATATTTGGGAGGAAAAATAAAATGATAGAAGTAAGATGGCATGGAAGGGGTGGACAGGGTAGCTTTACTATAGCAAAGCTGTTAGGAATGGCTGCCTCAGTGTACAATGGAAAGTATGCTCAAGCATTTCCATCGTTTGGTCCCGAGCGTCGTGGTGCACCTGTTTTAGGATTTACTCGTATTTCAGAAGAAAAAATTACAGATCGCAGTGAAGTTAATAGCTGTGATTATGTTGTAGTTTTAGATGAAACTCTGTGGGGTAAAGCAGTTTTAACAGGACTAAAAGAAGCTACCGTAATTATTATAAATACAGATAGCCCTCAAAAATATCAAGACATAATTCCAAATAAAATAATCACACTTGATGCTACAAAAATAGCACTTGAAATTTTGGGTAGACCTATTACAAACACTGCAATGTTAGGTGCTTTAGTAGCTACGAGTGAAATGGTTTCTTTAGATGATTGCAAAAATGCCATAAAACATGGCATGCATGCAAAAATAGCTGATAAAAATATAAAATTAATAGATAAAGCTTATCACATGGTGAAAGGGGAATAACTAATGGATAGACCTAAGGTACGTAAATGGACTGAGCCAAAAACAATAAAAGATTATCCACTTGGTTCTACCTGTAAAGGTGATCACTTAACAAGTATTAATGCTGGTTGGAGAACCTTTAAACCTGTTATTGATTTTAGTAAATGTGTTAATTGTTTACGCTGTTTTTTAGTATGCCCAGACGGTGCTATTGATAAATCAGGTGAAAAACTAGAGATAGACTACGACTATTGTAAAGGCTGTGGAGTTTGTGCTTATGAGTGCAAGCTAAAGGCCATTGATATGGTAAGGGAGGAAAAATAAATGGCCAAAAAATTTATAAGCGGTAATGATGCTGTTGCAGAGGGTGTACGTTTAGCAAAACCTCATGTTATTTCAGCCTATCCAATCACCCCTCAAACTATCGCTGTTGAAAGACTTTCTGAAATGGTTGAAGACGGATCATTAAAAGCTGAATACATGCATGTAGAGTCCGAACATAGTGCTTTGGCATGTGCTATAGGAGTAAGCTCAGTAGGGGCTAGGGCCTTTACAGCTACCTCTTCACAAGGCTTATTATACATGGCAGAGTGTTTACCATATGCTAGCGGTCAACGTTTGCCAATTGTTATGATGAATGCCAATAGAGCTATTGCTACCCCATGGAATATCTATGGAGATCAAATGGATTCCATGTTTTTAATTAATTCAGGATGGATTCAAATCTATGTAGAAGATGCTCAAGAAGCATTAGATATGATGATTCAAGCCTATAAAATTGCTGAACATAAAGATGTAATGATACCAGTTATGGTTAACTTAGATGGTTTTGTGTTAACCCATACTTATGAATTAGTAGATATTCCTGATCAAGCAAAAGTTAATGAATTTTTACCCCCTATTAATTTAACAGAACAAGTTATGGATGTAAATAATCCTAAGAGTTTATGTATATCTGCTGGTAACGATTTTAATATGGAGTTTAAAATTAAACAAGAAATCGATATGCAAAACTCAGTTAAAGTGTTAGAGCAAGTAGATGCAGACTTTGCCAAGCAGTTTGGCAGGTCATATCAGGGTTTAATAGAGCAGTATAGATGTGATGATGCCGAGGTAATTTTAATTACAACAGGTAGTGTAACTGGCACAGCTCGAGTTGTTGTAGATAACTTACGTGCTGAAGGTGAAAAAGTTGGTTTACTAAAACTACGTTATCTTCGTCCATTCCCAGCAAAACAAATAGCTAAGGCAGTAAAAAATGCTAAGGCAGTAGGAGTGGTGGATAAAAATATATCTTTTGGATATGAAGGATCAATATTTACAAATGTTAATTCAGCATTAACAACCCTAAAAAAATTACCTAAAACCTATAACTTTATTGGAGGTTTAGGTGGTAGAGACATAACTAAAGAAAATATTAGCGGTATTTTTAACTCTTTAAGTCTGGCCGCTCGAGGTAAAGAACAAGAGAGAATACAGTATGTAAATGTGAGGTGTGAGCTATAATGAATAAAAAATATAACGCTCGTACAATAACAAATAAAGAGCAGTTTTATGGCCATAAAGCCTGTGGTGGTTGTGGAGAGAGTTTAGCAATAAGATTAGCTATGAAGGTGTTAGGGGAAAGGACATTTGCAGCTTTACCAGCTGGATGTATGTCTGCGGTGTCTTTTATATATCCTAACATGGCTTTTACAAATAATGCTATTATCACACCCTTTGCCTCAACTGGAGCAGTAGCCTCTGGTATGTCAGTTGGACTAAAAGCCTTGGGCATTAAAGAAACCCAAACAGTTGGTTTTGCTGGTGATGGCGGTACTGCAGATATTGGTTTACAGGCTTTATCTGGTGCAATAGATCGTAATGATGATATTATTTATATTTGTAATGATAACGAAGCTTATATGAATACTGGTATTCAAAAAAGTGGCTTAACTCCTTATGGTACTCGTACAACTACTTCACCTGCTGGAGATAACTTGCCGGGTTCTATTACAATGAAGAAAAATATGTTTGAGATTGTAGCTGCTCATGGTATTGCTTATGCTGCAACAGCAAGTGTTGGTTATTTAGAAGATTTTATGAATAAAGTTGAAAAAGCAAAAAATACTAAGGGTACATCATATATACATGTAATTGCACCATGCCCAACAGGTTGGGGACACGCTAGTGATATCACTATTAGCTTAGCAAAGTTAGCTGTAGACAGTGGTTTATGGTATTTAGCAGAATACGAAAAGGGTGAGTTTAGCTTAAATCGTAATCCTAAAGAGTTTGCAAGTGTAGAAGATTACTTGAAGGTTCAGGGTAGATTTAAACACTTAAAAGAAGCAGATATCAAGGTCATTAAAGATTATCGTGATGCAAAATGGCAAAAAATGAGAAGAGATTGGGTTAAATAATTCTACCTATTATATTATAATTGGTGTATAGTATAACAAAAGAAATTAGCTAAGCTGTTTATACTGCTACAAAGTACTGCACTGCTGATAATCTTGCTTTATATTTTTGGGACAAAAGTAATTTAATTGGTAGTTTATAAATAGCTGTTGTAAAAGGGTTGATATAATGAGTAAAACTGCTAATGTTGAAATATATAATGAACTGAAAAGGCGAATAGTTGAACTAGAATATAAACCAGGCGATTCTATTAATGAAAAACATTTAATAGAAGAGTTTAACGTTAGTAGAACTCCAGTAAGAGAGGCTATTATTAAGTTATCTCAAATTGGACTTCTTGAAATACGTCCTCGAATTGGTACATTTGTTACCCAAATAGACTTAATGTCTGTAAAACATGCTTATGAAGTGAAAAAAAATCTTGAAGGATTAGCTGCTGAATTGGCAGCTCAAAGAGCTAGTGATGAGGTTATTAATGAGCTTTTTGCTATTGTAGAGAGGTTCGAACATATTAATATTGTTGTTGACTATAAACAATGTATAATAGAAGATCAAAAGTTTCATAAGCTAACTAGAGAGGCAGCCAATAATCCTATCCTAAATAATGTACTCGATGAACTAAATATAAAAACTGCTCGTTTTTTACAGTATATAAATTATGTATTAGAAGATAGATTATGGTTTCAAGACTCATTAAGAGGAATAGCAACAGCAATAAAAAATAGAGATATAGACCAAGCACGTAAAGCAACAGAAGAACATACCAGAATATTTTTAGAGCAATTGTCTAAGAGGTTTTTTGGATAAAAAACATTTTAAGTAAATGACTACAGGGGGTTTGCATAATAAGCGAGCCCTTTGCTTATTTTAATAGTAAAGTGCGGTTAGTTGGGTCTTTATTAAAAATTATATAAAAATAAGTGAAAGAAAAATATAAATATAGTTAATGTATCTGACAATAGCGCCGATATATTGATGTAGTAATTTTAAGCAAAATAGCAAATACATTTATAGCTATACTAAGAATAATTATAGAACAAACAAATAAACAGTTAGCTAATGATTAATACAATAAAGGGAGAAAAACAATGAATTTTAATTCATTAATTCAAGACGATATTATAAAGATAATACTCAATTTTGCAAATAAAGAAACCTGTATTAGAGCTGTTTTACTTAATGGTTCTAGAGTAAATAAAAATGCTCCAGTAGATAAAATGCAGGATTACGATGTAGTATTTTTTATAAAGGATCTTGCAAATAATGACTACCGTATTGATGATAATTGGATTTATGACTACTTTGGTAATCCTGTAATTGTTCAACAGAATGATAATAAGAATAATTCATATATATTTTTAATGCAGTTTGAAGACTTTAGAATAGATTTATCATTTGAGTCACTAAAAAAAATGTCACAGCGAGCTAAACAAGATAGTCTTAGTATGTGGTTATTAGATAAAGATAACATGGCACCAAAGTTACCTGAGCCTAATGAGAGTAGCTATTTTATTCAAAAGCCAGATGAAAAAACGTATAATGCTACTATTAATGAAGCATGGTGGATACAGCCTTACATTGCCAAAGGGATTTGGAGAGATGAGTTTCCATATGTACGTAGAGTATATGATGTTTATTTAATGAAGGCAATTAGAGCTTTAATAGATTGGGATATTGCCTATAACTATAATTGGAAAGTTAACTTAGGTAAGGCAGGCAAGTGGTATAAAAACTATCTAAATAAAAAAGAATATCAAGAATTTATTGAGCTTCATGCTACCACAAATTATGAGCAAATTTGGGATAGCCTCGAAAAAGCAGGCAATTTTATACGTAAGGTTGGCTCTAGGGTGGCAGATAAACTCAACTACCAATACCCATTTTTAGATGACGAAAGAGTACGAGTTTATTTAAGTAAAGTAAGAGAAGAACTAAGAAATAATAATAATTAAAGTGTTAGTAATAACACATATTTTTACAGTTCTATTGTAAAAAATATAAAGCTATGCTAAAATCTCTTTAGAAAACTTAATAAAAACTAGGGGAGCCTGTATAAATAGGCTGAGAAAGAGATGTTATCTCTGACCCTCATAACCTGATGTGGATAATGCCATCGTAGGAAAGTCAGATATAATATGTTAACTATCTATCACAAATTTCTTAGGATTTGTGATTTTTAATTTTAAAATATATGTTATGAGGGGAGTAGAGATTATTCTACTTCTTTTTTATTTATTATTTGCTCTTTTCCCTAGAGAAAGGAGACTATTATGATAGTTAACGGTAAAGCAATGAAAATTAATAATATTACTATTGCCCAGCTACTCACTAAGTTGCAGCTATCACAAAATAAGGTTGTTGTTGAGGTTAACCTACAAATTATTGCTAAACAGCATTATGATAGTTATAAACTTAAACAAGAAGATAAAATTGAAATTATTAGCTTTGTAGGTGGTGGTTAAAATAAAAATTTTGGTAAATGAAAAAGAATTTAGGGTGACAGCTAATACAACAGCGTTTACAGTGAAACAAATTTACAAAGCTAATGCTGATATGGTTATTTTAAATGGCTTTATTATAAATAAAGATGCTGCTCTTAAAGAAAATGATACACTTACCCTGATAAAAAGGGGTGAAATTCCCTTAAGAGAAGAGCTTGAGAGTCTTTTGATAGCTCGGCATAGTCCGGGCGTGCATAACAGAATTAAAAATGCTAGGGTTGCCATAGCTGGCTTAGGTGGATTAGGATCTAATATTGCGGTATCATTGGCTCGCATTGGTATTGGCCATTTAACTTTGCTAGATTTTGATATTGTTGAACCTTGTAATTTAAACCGACAGCAGTATTTTATTAAGCACATTGGTATGAAAAAAACAGAGGCATTAAAAGATTTACTTTATAACATTAATCCCTATGTTGAAGTAAAAACGCAAGATATATTTATAGAGGAAAACAATATAGAGCAGTTATTTAAGGATGCAAATATAATTGTAGAGGCATTAGATAGTGCAGTTTCAAAGGCAACTCTTATTAATACAGTAATGTTAAAAATGCCTCATAAAATAATTGTATCGGCCTCTGGTGTAGCTGGTTATTTCTCTAACAACACAATAATCACCAAGAAAATTAAAGATAATTTTTACTTAATAGGTGACAGTGTCTCTGAAGCAAAACCAGGATGTGGACTTATGGCTCCTCGAGTTGCTATTGCTGCCAATCATCAAGCAAATACTGTTTTAAGAATATTAATGGACGAAAAGGATGTATAAACTATGGATAAACTTATTATTGCAGGGCACGAACTTAGTAGTAGGCTTTTAATTGGTTCAGGAAAATTTCCAGATAAACGACTCATACCTCAGGTCATAAACAGCTCTGAGTCCCAAATTATAACCATGGCTTTAAGAAGGGTTGATTTAAACTCAACAGAAGAAAATATTCTAAACTATATACCTAAACAAAACATCTTGTTGCCTAATACCTCTGGGGCCAGAAATGCAGAGGAAGCTGTCAGGATAGCTAGGTTAGCAAAAGCTATGGGCTGTGGAGACTGGATTAAAATAGAAGTTATTTCTGATAATAAGTATTTAATGCCTGATAATTATGAAACAATTAAAGCAACAGAGATATTAGCAAAAGAAGGTTTTATTGTTTTACCTTATATGAATCCTGACTTAATGGTCGCTAAAAGTCTTGTTAATGCAGGTGCTGCAGCAGTTATGCCTTTAGGTGCACCTATAGGTACAAATAGAGGGCTTAAAACTAAAGAACTACTAAGAATATTAATAGCAGAAATAAAGTTGCCAATTATTGTTGATGCAGGCATTGGTAAACCGTCTCAAGCAACAGAAGCTATGGAAATGGGCGCTGCTGCTGTTTTAGTAAATACAGCTATTGCTACTGCTGGAGACCCAGTGCAGATGGCAAAAGCCTTTAACTTAAGTGTTAAAGCTGGTAGAATTGCTTACTTAGCCAAGACAGGAGCCGAAAAAATATGTGCTGATGCTTCCTCTCCTTTAACAGGCTTTTTGACTAAATAAGGAGATTAAAAATGTCATTTTATAAAGAGTATCTTAAATACAAACACTTTGTTTTTAATACCTTTTTTAGTAGTGTTACAAAAGAAAATGTAATTAGGTCAATCTCCCAACATCAACTTAGCATGAATGATTACCTAAATTTACTTTCTCCCACTGCCGAGGGTCTTTTAGAGCAGATAGCCCAAAAAGCACATAGCCTAACAGTTCAAAACTTTGGTAAAACAATTCAGCTTTATACACCTATGTATTTGGCAAACTATTGCATTAACAAATGTGCTTATTGTGGATTTAATATTGGAAACAAAATTGCCCGAAAGCAGTTAAACATGGCCGAGATAAAAGCAGAAGCCCAGTCAATATCAGCAACAGGTTTACGACATATCTTAATTTTAACAGGGGAGTCAAATAAACACACGCCTGTTTCATATATTGTTGATGCAGTTAAAGTTTTAAAGCAATACTTCGATTCTATAGCTATTGAAATTTACCCACTTACACAAGAAGAATACTGTAGGGTTGTTGAAGCTGGGGTAGATTCACTTACTGTATATCAAGAGGTCTACAACGAAACAATTTACGATAAAGTTCATATTTCTGGTCCAAAAAAGAACTATAGGTTTAGGTTAGATGCAGTTGAACGTGGCTGTTTAGCAAAAATGCATAGTGTTAATATAGGTGCTTTACTTGGGCTTGATGATTGGCGTAAAGAGGCCTTTTTTACAGGAATACATGCCAATTATCTGCAAAATAAATACCCCGATGTAGAAGTAGGCGTTTCATTACCACGATTGAGACCCCATATTGGTAGCTTTAATAGCTTTATAAATATAGAGGAAAAAAATATGGTTCAAATGATGATAGCGTTACGAGTTTTTATGCCTAGAGTTGCAATTAATATTTCTACTAGAGAGAGTAAAAGTTTTAGAAATAACTTAGTACCTTTAGGTGTAACAAAAATGTCTGCAGGGGTTTCTACCAAAGTTGGAGGTCACTCTGCCGATAGTACAAGCGACAGTCAGTTTGAAATATCAGATAACCGTAATGTAGCTGAAATGAAACAATATCTATTATCACGGGGTTATCAGCCAGTTTGTAAAGACTGGTTACAGCTATAGTTAAAGGTGAAAAATGTTATATCTTATAACTAATAGGCATTTAATAAAACGTGGTGATATCTATAGTGTTGTTTCAGAGGCATATCGAGGTGGGGTAGATGCAGTTATTTTAAGAGAAAAGGATTTATCATATAATGAATTACTACCTATAGCTCTAAAACTTAATAATATTACTCACCAATATGGTAAAAAGCTAATAATCAATAGCTGTTTTAAAACAGCTCAAAAAATTAAAGCAGATTTTTTTCATATTGGTTATGAGGACTACTTAAAACAAAAGCTAAACTTAAATAATATGCCCTATGGTATGTCTGTGCATAATATTAAAGAGGCTGTTTATGCAGAACAGAGACACGCCCAGTATGTCTTGGCAAGTCATATTTATCCAACAAAATGCAAACAAGGTCTTAAACCTAAAGGTCTTGAATTAATTAAAGCAATAAAGACACAGGTGAAAATACCGATTATAGCTTTAGGTGGAATAAGTGAAAAGAATATAGCCAAAGTAATACAAGCTGGTGCATATGGAGTAGCTGTTATGTCCGCAATAATGGGTTCGCTAAACCCCTACTTATCAGCAAAATATTTAAAGCAGTCAATGTTTAAATAATATAAAACAAAAGAGGGCAGTTTAAAAAACAGCCCTTTTTTACTTACCTACAATTATCAATGAATAGAGTAACCCTACCATATTTAAATAGTCAGAAGTAATTTTTGAATTGAATTATTTTTTACTAAATTAATAAATTAGGATTGTACAAAGTTAACATGATTACTTAGCTCTGGCAATACTTATAGAATTGTTTACTTGAAAAATGTTAACGTTTTGATATAATGTTTGTATATGTTTAAATATATTTATATTTAGTTGGTTGTTTTTTTTCATATTTACGAGTTTTAAATGCTTAAAGTGGATTCTTTAATATCTTTTTATGGTATAATTTTTATTGGTTAGTTCATTCAGTTCATTATGTTATGAGGTGTGTGAATAGAATGGAGTAAAACAAAAATGAGCAAGAAAAAAAAGTACTTAGATTTAACAACGGGTAGTATATGGAGACATATGATAAGACTAGCTATTCCAACTATAGGTGGTATGTTAGCTTTCACTATCTTTAACTTAACAGATACCTATTTTGTAGGTAAGCTAGGCACACAATCATTGGCGGCTATGGGGTTTACATTTCCTGTTGTTATGATTGTGGGTTCTATTGCATCTGGTATGAGCATAGGTGCAACCTCTGTATTGGCAAGAGCAGTAGGTAATAAAGATAAAAACCTAATGAAAAGAACAGCAACAGATGGTATCTTGTTATCTGCACTTACAGTAATAATTATTTCTATAATTGGTTTATTGACTTTAAATCCTGTATTTAAACTATTGGGAGCAGACAGTGAAACTTTGCCCTTGGTAAAAGAGTATATGACTATTTGGTATTCGTGTGTATTTGTGGTGATTATGCCTCCTGTAAGTGATTCGTGTATGAGGGCTTTAGGAGATATGGTTAGACCCTTTTTAGTGATGCTGGTATGTGCAATTACCAATATAATTTTAGATCCAATCCTAATTTTTGGTTGGTTTGGTTTGCCTGCTATGGGTATTAAGGGAGCTGCTTTAGCAACTATAATTTCTAGGTTTGCAGGTATGATTGCTACGCTTTCCTTTTTACACTTTCATCATGGATTATTAGATTTTAAAATCAGGAGTTTTAAAACTGTTTTTGAGTCATGGAAAAGGATTTTACATGTAGGTTTACCTGGTGCTGTAGTCAGGCTCTTCCCCCAGATTTTAAGAAGTGTTTTAACAGCTTTAGCAGCGGCAACTGCTGGTTCAACAGCGGTAGCAGCAATTGCAGCAGGAACCCGCATAGAGAGTTTTGGTTTTGTAATTAGTGGTGCAGTGGGCACAACTATAGTTCCACTAATCGGGCAAAATTGGGGGGCAAAACAGTACGGTAGAGTTAGCGAATTACGTAAAATAATTAATCAAATAGCTATAGTATTTGGTTTATTTATGTTTGTGGCAGCAGTTGTTTTTGCCGAGCCTTTAACAAGAGTATTTTCTCAGGATCCTCAAGTAATAAAATTAACGGTTTGGTACTTAAAAATTATGTTATTTGGTTCTATTGGGCTAAACCTCTATAATTGGGCAGGACAAAAGTTAAATGCTATTGGTAAGCCATTTTGGGGTTTCATAATAAACGGGCTAGGCACTTGTGTTTTACTCATACCTGCAACAGTTATGGGCTCAAAAATAAATGGTTATATTGGCATGTTATTAGGCCTTTGTGTTGGTCAATTAATATTAGGGGTAATATCTGTTGTTATTAATAAAAAACAAATGCAGCCGACTGTAGTTGAAAGAGAGGCTGCCTAAGAATATAAGATATTACAATGTTGCATATAAAGCTGTCGCATATAAAGCGGCAGTTTTTTTTATGTTATAAATTAAAAACTACAAAAATATATTTAATTTTAAGTCATCTACAACAAATGCCTATAATAATAACTTAATTTGTAATTAATGATTCTCATATGCTTTTTTTCTTAAATCAACTAAAAAACTTAATAATATATCCTAAAAAAAATATAAAATTTGTCGATATAGTTTAAAGGTAGCTTATACATATATTAGGAGAATTGCAAATGACTAATACGACTCAAGTTACATTACTGGATATGGTTGAATGTATTGTTGAATCTTTAAAATTAGCGAATCCTAATTTACATGAACATAGCGTTGTTACAGCTAGAATTGCATACGGTATTGGACAAAGTTATGGATTAAATAGCGTACAACAAAGGGATTTAGTAGTATGCTCTTTGTTACATTGCGTAGGTACATTGATTACAAACTTTGAGTTCAATAGTGATAAGCTCCAATCAAAGATTAAAAGAGTTTATTGCCGTTCTATGTACAAAATACTAAGCAAGTGTAGTAGGGTTGAAAATATCAGCAATATTTTTAAGTGTTTAATCTTTAGAGAAGATATTAATGTATCAACAGAAACTGCAAAAATTCAAAGCGATATAGTTCGTTTATCTTGTTATATTGCTCGTGAATTAGATTTAACAGAAAACAGCTTAGTTCAAAAATCTCAAATAGTAGAAACTGCAAATAATAATTGTATAGATATAAGTACCAAAGTAAAAGAAGCATTTTTAAATGTAACAAATAAAGATTGTTTTTGGTTACATATTGTGAGTCCTTCGGCTAGGATTACACAGTTAAGGTTAAAGAAAATTAAAGAGTTTGATACTATGTTAACCTATAAAGAAATATGTTCATTTGCTATAATCATAGCCTATATGATCGACTTTAAAAGTCCAAATACCATAAATCATTCTTATGGGGTAGCAATAACCTCATATTATTTAGGTGTTTTATGTGGTTTACCCGATGAGGAATGTGATAAACTGAAAATAGCTGGTTATGTTCATGACATTGGCAAGCTAGGAGTGCCAGATGAAATACTTTACAAAGCCTCAAAGTTGAGTCAAGTTGAGTTTAGTTACATAAAAAAACACCCATATGATACATACAGAGTTTTAGAGAAAATTAAAGGATTAAAAGATGTGCGAGATTGGGCAGCTTACCACCATGAAAAGCCAGACGGTAAAGGTTATCCGTTTAATATTTATGCTCAATATTTACCAATACAGTGTAGAATCCTTACTATTGCAGATGTGTTTAGTGCATTAAGAGAAGATAGAATGTATCGAAAAAGGTTTCCAAAGGAGAAGGTAATCTTTGAACTAAAAAAAATGTTTTCAGAAAGCCAAAAAGACATTGAAATTGTCAATCTTTTAATAAAACATTATGAAAAAATAGAATTAGCCAGAATGGTAGCTGAAGTAGATTCTTATAATCAATATGTTGAGTTGATTGAGGCGGTAGGTGGCAAAGCAAATCATGATATTTGCTCAGTAGCTGATAAAAAAGCTAGCTATTTACCTTAATTGGCTTGACTAAATATAACACCGGTATTAAAATTAAAAACAACTTAATAAACAGTTTAAGGTTCTTTTATATTTTTTATATAAAAGCTAAGAGGGAAAACGGTAAAAGCCGTTGCAGCCCCCGCTACTGTAAACATGACGAAATCTTAAATAGCCACTATTTAAAAAATGGGAAGGCAAGAGAGTAGAGAGATTGTGAGCCAGGAGACCTGCCTTTTACCGTGACAAGCTACTTCGGAGGGAAGTTGGTGATATAGTTTTATTTTATTTAAAAATCACACCAATTTTTGGTGTTTTTTTTGTTTTAAAAAAATAGGAGGGTAACTATGGGTAAAAAAGCTTTATTGGTAATAAGTTTTGGCACAACATATCAAGAAACAAGAGAAAAAACTATTTTGGCAATAGAACAGAACTTTGCAAATAAATTTGAGGGATATGATGTATTTAGAGCATTTACATCACGAAAGGTAATAAAAAAACTTAAGGATAGAGATAACATAATTGTTAATACACCAACAGAAGCACTAGAAAAAATATTGCAAAAAAACTATGAAGAAGTAATGTGCCAAAGCACGCATGTAATAAATGGTTTTGAATATGATAAAACTTTAGCAGAAATAAAAGAATTTAGTAATAAATTTAGTATGTTTTCTTTTGGTAAACCTTTGTTGTCTTCTCATGAAGATTATATATCTTCCGCAAAAGCAGTTTTAAAATACATACCTCAACTTAAGGATAATGAGGCTTTATTTTTAATGGGACATGGTACAGAGCATGCTGCAAACGAATCCTATTTAAATTTAGAAGATGCCTTTAGAGAGTTGGCTCAAGAAAATATTTATGTTGGAACAGTAGAAGGGCACCCTGAAATAGAGGATTTAATGCTTACTATTAAATGTAAAGATATCTCTAAAATACATCTAATGCCTTTTATGATTGTAGCTGGTGATCATGCCCAAAATGATATGGCAAGTGAAGAGCCAGATTCATGGAAATCATTATTAGAGAGTCAAGGTTACTTAGTTGAAGTAAATTTAACTGGACTTGGAGAGATACCAGAGATTAGAGACATATTTGTGAAACATTTAAAACAGGGACAATAAAAAAGGAAATAACTTAGTTAATGCCTTTGTTCATTGAAAATATACTAACTATTCGTAGAAAATAACATTTTACAAGCTCTTCTTGACTAATAATAAGAAAGTCTATAGAATGAATTCAGAATTATATAAAAAAAGATTAATTTTATTTGTTTAATAACATAATTTTAATGAATATGATGTAATAAATTATTAATTAATTTTATAATTAAAAATTGAATAGCGATTTAAGGTTCCTTTGTTGGTAAAACAAAGGCTAAGAGGGAAAACGGTGAAAAACCGTTGCAGCCCCCGTTACTGTAAACATGACGAAATCTTAATTAAGCCACTATTTTAACTAAATGGGAAGGCAAGAGAGTAGAGTGATTGTGAGCCAGGAGACCTGCCTTATATCAAGTTAATCAACTACTTCGGTGGGAGGTAGGTGGCAGTAGTAATTAATAATACTTTTATTATTTATGCACACCTATTCCTAGGTGTGTTTTTTGCTTTAAAAATAGTTGTCTTATTAAAATTTTAGAATGAGGTAAGTTAAATGTCAGCAGTAGTTATCGCAGGTACCAACAGTGGCGCTGGAAAAACAACAGTATCTATGGCTATAATGGCTGCTTTGGCAAAACACCATAAAGTACAGCCTTTTAAAGTAGGTCCAGATTATATTGATCCTGCTTTTCATAGCTATATTACAAAACGTAGTTGTCGCAATCTAGACTCCTGGATGGTTCAGGAAAAATACTTAAAATACCTTTATTTAAAGAATAACAACGATGCAGATATTAGCATCATAGAGGGAGTTATGGGGTTATTTGATGGTGCTGAAATTGGCAGTGATATTGGCAGTACTGCTAAAATTGCAAAAATACTTAGCTTGCCAGTAATTTTAGTAGTTAATGCGCAAGGAATCTCCCAATCAGTTGCCGCTATAGTTAAAGGTTATGCTGATTTTGATAAAGATTTAAACCTTAAGGCTGTTATATTTAATAATGTAAGCGGTGAAAAACACTATCAACTTCTTAAAGAGGCTGTTGAAAAATACAGCAATGTTAAAGCCCTCGGTTATTTAACAAAATCACAAGAGGTTATGTTACCCGAGAGGCATTTGGGTTTGGTTCCAGCAATTGAGCAAGGTCAACTAAACAATATTATAAATAAATTAGCTTACTTAGCAGAGCAAACAATAGACCTTAATGGTATAAAGGCTTTAGCTAAAAAGGCTAAGCCTATAAAAGCTGAGTTTATAAACATAGAAAAAATAACAGACTTAAATCTAGCACTTGCTTATGATAAAGCCTTTAATTTTTATTACCAAGATAATTTAGATTTGTTACAAGAACTAGGTGTAAATATTATAAAATTCAGCCCCTTAACAGATAAATGTCTACCTATTGAAGCGAACATGGTTATGTTCGGTGGGGGTTTTCCAGAGGTCTTTGCTGCTGAATTAGAGAGCAATAAAGCAATGTTAACAGATATAAAAAATAAGCTTTCTTTAGGACTACCTTATGTAGCAGAGTGTGGTGGGTTGATGTATTTATGTAATTCAATAACTACCCTACAAGACAAAAAGCATAGTATGGTAGCTTGGTTTAATAGTGATGCTGTAATGACAAAAAGATTACAGCGTTTTGGTTATGCTACCCTAACAAATTTAAGCAGTAACATTTATGGAGATGAAAATCACACAACGAAAGTTCACGAGTTTCATCGCTCTAAGCTATTGCCAAACACTGAAACCAAAGTTTTTAGTTTACAAAAAATACGTAAACAACAGGTTATAAAAGAATGGACATGTGGTCTTTCAAAACTTAATGGTGTGGGTTCATATGCTCATTTACACTATTATGCAAACTTAAGTTTTCCACAAAACCTTGTAAAATCTGTTAACAACTACTTAAAAAAGGGGAGAAAAAATGACTAACTATATAGTAAACCCATATCTTATAGAGGAAAAAAGCATGGAAATCATTGAATCTATAATGAAAAATCCTGCTGGTTTTTCAAAAATTCAATTACCTGTAATTAAGAGAGTTATCCACACCACTGCGGATTTTGAGTATGAGCAGTTAATAAAATTCAATGGTGAAGTAATAAGTAAAGCCCTAAAATACTTAAAAGAGGGCTGCCAAATTTATACTGACACCAGCATGATTAAGGCAGGTGTTAATAAAACAAAACTGGCTTCATTAAACTGTGAGTTATGCAACTATGTACACGATGACGATATCAAGAAAATAGCTAAAGAGCAGGGCATTACCAGATCAATGGCAGCTATTGAAAAGGCATATTTTAATAAAAATATTAAAATATTTGCCATAGGTAATGCCCCAACTGCTTTGTTTAAATTATTAGAACTCTGTAATCAGTATACCAAAGAAACCCCCATTATTATTGGGGTACCTGTAGGATTTGTGGGGGCAGCAGAGTCTAAACAACAATTAGCTAACCATAAACATATTCCTTATATAACAGTTGAAGGTCGTAAAGGTGGAAGTACTGTTACTGTAGCAATTATTAACGCCTTATTAAAACAAATAAAGTAGGCTAACTATGCTTAATAAATTTATTAATAAAGGCGGAAAAAAACTAAGATATGGCTATACTACAGGTTCTTGCGCTACAGCTGCTGCTAAAGCAGCTACTAAAATGCTTTTAACTCAAAAGCCTCTTAAAACAGTGTTGATAGATACCCCAAAGGGTTGGAGACTAGAGCTTAATATTCACGATATAGAAATATCTAAAGACTTTGTTAGCTGTTCAGTAATTAAAGATAGTGGAGACGATCCTGATATAACTAATGGAATTAAAGTTTTTGCCACAGTTAGTTTAAATGAAAGCCTTAAAATAATTGGTGGAAAAGGTATAGGAGTAGTTACCAAAAAGGGCTTATCAGTAGCGGTAGGTGAGCCTGCTATTAATCCTGTACCCAGGCAAATGATAATAAATGAAGTTAGTAAGGTTTTACCTGAAAATAAAGCCGTATTAATAAAAATTAGTGTGCCAAATGGTGAACAAATTGCCCAGAAAACCTTTAATCCTAACCTAGGTATTGTTGGTGGTATTTCAATTATAGGTACAAGTGGCATAGTTGAGCCAATGTCTCAACAGGCGCTTAAAGAATCTTTAGCTTTAGAGTTAAATATTCAAGTTGAGTCGGGTAATAAAGCCTTGGTTTTTGTTCCTGGTAATTATGGCTTTAGTTATGCTTTATCACTAAATGTAGATAGCAATAAAATAATAAAAACAAGTAATTTTATAGGCTTTATTTTAGATAAAGCCGAAGAGATAGGGCTACAAAGAATACTTATTATCGGCCATTTAGGAAAGTTGGTTAAGGTTGCAGGGGGAATTTTTCAAACCCATAGCAAATACGCTGATGCCAGAATGGAGATATTGGCGGCTTACTGTGCCTCCATAGGAGCCAGCAGTATTCTTACTAATGAAATACTTAATTGTAATACTACCGAGCAAGCTGTAGAACTTATAAAGGATAATAAGTTAACTAAGGTCTTTAACATTTTGGCCAATAAAGTAGCTAACAGAGCCACTAAAAGAACCCATGATAGCCTAAAAATTGAGTGCATAATATTCTCTCAGGGTTTTGGAGAATTGGGTAGATCAGCTAATGCCGATAATCTATTAAAGGAGTTTAAAAATGCCAAAAGTTAGGGTAGTAGGGTTAGGTCCTGGCAGTAGAGATTATATTCTGCCAATCAGTAACAAGATAATAAAAGACTGCCAAGTTGTAATAGCAGCTAAACGTAATCTTGCCAGTATAGAAATAAAGAATCAACAAACTTTACTTATTGATAAAAACCTAACTGAAGTTAAAGAGTTTATATTAAGCAATAAGAACACCACAAAAATAGCTGTTGTGGTATCTGGTGATACCGGTTTTTATAGCCTACTTAATTACCTTAAAGGATTTTTACAGGATAATGAGCTAACTGTTTACCCCGGTATTAGTAGTATGCAATATATGTTTGCCAAAATAAAACAGAGCTATCAGCAGGCCCATTTAACCAGCCTGCATGGTAGAGCTAACGATATTATAGATAAGGTTAAAATTCATGACTATGTAGGGGTACTGACAGATAAAATAAATAGCCCAGCAGCAATCGCAAGTTTACTAATAAACAATGACTTATTAAACTATAGGCTTTATATAGGTGAAAATTTATCTTACGAGAATGAGCACATCCATCAATTAACAGTACCAGAGGCAATGGCATTTTCGACACCGCATATAAATACCGTGATTATTTGCAAAATTAAGGAGTAAAACAATGAGTAAATATGGTTTGAAAGATGACCTCTTTATTAGGGGTGAGGTGCCAATGACTAAGGCTGAGGTACGGGCTATAACCCTTAGTAAGCTCCAGCTAATGCCTCATAATACGGTAGTAGATATTGGAGCAGGCTCGGGTTCTGTTACAGTAGAATGTGCCCTTAATTGTCCTAAAGGTATGGTATATGCAATTGAAAAAAGTGAAAAAGCCTTGCCAATTATTAAACAAAATATTGCCAAGTTTAAACTACAAAATGTAGAAATTATAGAGGGTAAGGCACCAGTAGATTTACCTATAATAACAAATTTAACTAGTGCTTTTATCGGTGGCAGTGGGGGACAGCTTGATAATATCTTTAGCTGGCTAGCTACTAATCTTATAGCTCAAGGCATTGTTGTGGCAAACTGTATTACCTTAGAAAACGCAGTTAAAATAATAAATCTCTTAAAGCAGTACCAGTACAAAAATATTGAAATAGTGCAGGCTAGCATAGCAAAAGGCAAGTCGTTAGCCAACTTAACTATGATGATAGCAAATAACCCAGTATATATTATTAGCGCCCAAAAATAAAAGAGGTAGAGATAATGAAAAAAGTTTTCTTCATTGGTGCCGGACCTGGCGATCCAGAGTTACTTACGCTTAAAGGAAAAAAATTAATAGACAATGCTGATGTAATAATTTATGCTGGCTCATTAGTAAACCCTTTAGTTTATCAGGATAAAAAGGATTCAGCTATTGTTTATAATAGTGCTCAAATGAGCTTACCAGAGGTATTAAAAGTAATGGTAGAGGCTGTTGCCAACCATAAATCGGTAGTTCGCATTCATACTGGAGACCCTAGTATATATGGAGCTATCCAAGAACAAATGGACTTTTTACTAAAGCATAATATTGAATATGAAGTAGTACCAGGGGTTAGCTCCTTTACTGCCTCTGCCGCTGCTATAAAGCGAGAGTTTACCTTGCCTGGCGTTACCCAAACCGTAATATGTACCAGACTTGAAGGCAGAACTCCCGTGCCAAAACTAGAGCAATTAGAGCTTTTAGCAAGCCACCAAGCTAGTATGGCTATATTTTTATCGGTGCAAATGATTGATAAGGTTGTAAAACGACTTACTAAGCATTATGGAGAAACAACTCCAGTGGCTGTAGTAGAGCGAGCTACTTGGCCTAATCAAAAAATAGTTATCGGTACCCTAGCTAATATAGCAGCTAAAGTTAAAGAGGCTAACATAACTCGCACTGCTCAAATACTTGTAGGTGATTTTATCGACTGTGAATATCAGTTTTCTAAGTTGTATGATGAAAACTTTAGCCATATGTTTAGAGAGGCAAAGTAAATGTCGACTGCCATCATAACACTTTCGAAAGCAGCCCGAGATTTAGCACTTAAAATAAAACAAACAAACAATAGTTATTGTATATATACAATGTCAAAATATCAGCTAGAAGGTACTGAGCTTATAGATGGTAAATTTAGCAGTTTTGTGGGGGATATATTTAACAAATACGATACCTTAATATTTATAATGGCAACGGGTATTGTGGTACGTTCTATAGCCCCATATTTAAAACATAAATCGCTTGACCCAGCTGTGTTAGTAGTAGATAACAAAGCTCAGTATGTTATCAGCTTGTTATCTGGTCATTTAGGTGGAGCAAATGAAAAAGCAGAGCAACTTGCTAAAGAGATTTTGGCCACTGCCATAATAACAACAGCCTCAGATTTAAACCATAAGTTAGCTGTAGATATGTTTGCTAAGCAGAATAACTTAGTTATAAAAGATTTTAATAATGCTAAACTAGTAACTTCCTTAATAATTAACGAAGAACAGGTGGGAATTTTAACAGACTTTGCTCTTAAAAGGGTGTTGTTGCCCCACAATGTAAAAATAATAAAAAGCATAAACAATGATATTAATGGTTTAATTTATATTACCAATAAACAGGTATTGCCTCAGTTTTCAGGGGAGCTTGTTCAGCTAATAAAGCCCAATATTGTAATTGGTATTGGTTGCAAAAAAGGTATAGAAGCAAACCACGTCATAAACACTGTTTATGCCAAGCTAAAACAACTAAATTTAGCCAATGAAGCTGTTGTTAAAATAGCCTCCGTAGATATTAAAAAGAATGAGCCTGCAATTTTAGAACTTGCTAAAAAGTTAGGTGTTAGCTATATAACCTATTCTGTAAAGGAACTAAATGAGGTTGAACATTTATTTGAAATATCTCAATTTGTGAAAAAGACAATAGGGGTGGGTACGGTTTGTGAGGCGGCTGGTTACTTAGCCTCACAGCAAGGTGAATGTTTAGTAAAAAAAGAGAAACACTCGGGCGTGACACTATCTATCTGGCAAGAGGGGGTAAAAAAGTGATATATGTAATTGGCATTGGACCAGGTTCAACAGATTATTTATCTGTTAAAGCCTTAAATTTAATAAAAAACTGTGAGGTCGTTGTTGGTTATAAAACCTATGTAAATTTAATTAAGCAACTATTAACAAATCAACAGGTGTTTACTACAGGAATGCGTGGCGAAGTAGAGCGTTGCCATAAAGCTTTACAATTGGCAAGCCTCGGTAAAACAGTGGCATTAGTAAGTGGCGGCGATGCAGGAGTATATGGCATGGCTGGTCTAATGAATGAAATTGTCATAAAACAAGGCAGTGATATTAAAGTTGAAGTTATACCTGGTATTACATCAGCCAATGCAGCAGCTGCATCTTTGGGGGCGGCTCTTATGCATGATTATGTCACCATTAGTTTGAGTGATTTATTAACCGATTGGGATGTAATAAGTAAGCGACTTCATTGTGCTGGAGAAGGGGATTTTGTAGTTGCCATTTATAACCCTAAAAGCAAAGGCAGGGCTACCCATATCAATAAAGCTCAGCAAATACTATTGCAGTATAAAAGCCCTAATACCCCTGTTGGGATAGTTAGGAATGCTAAGCGAGATCAACAGGAAATAGAGATTACAGACTTAGCAAACATGTGTGAATGCGAAATTAATATGTCAACTATGGTTATTGTGGGTAACTCCAAAAGCTATATCCATGGCAATAAACTGATAACCCCTAGGGGGTATTCATATTGATTTTAGTATTTGGAGGCACTAAAGACGGCAGAGAGATCATAAACTTGCTCCTAACTAAAGGGTATAAGGTTATTGCTTCTACTGCTACTGAGTACGGTATTAATTTACTAAGTAATCATCCTAATTTAAAAAAGATTCACGGAAAACTAGATTTTGAGGAAATTTGCACATTAATAAAAACTGAAAAAGTCACAACAATAATAGATGCTACTCATCCTTATGCCGTAGAAATATCTCAAAATATTATTAAAGTTAGTACACATTTAAAAATAAAGGCCATTCGTTATGATCGACCATCTGTTAATCGGTCGAATATAACTAAGCTTAACTCTTATGTGGAAATAAACTACTACCTTAAGCAGCATAAAGGAAACATTCTATTAACAATAGGAGCCAATAATCTTAACCTAATAACTAAGGTTGTTGATAAAAACCGAATAATTGCAAGGCTGTTGCCAGTTAGTTCATCGCTAAAAAAGGCTGAGAATGCGGGTTTAAAACCTAGTCAAATAATTGCCATACAGGGACCATGTAGCACGGAATTAAATAGCAGTCTATTAAAGCAATTTAATATAAAATATCTGGTAACTAAAGATAGCGGTTATGAAGGAGGTCTTGTTCAAAAGCTAGAGGCAGCCCAGCAAAATAATGTAGAAGTAATAATGTTATCTCGACCACAACTACCCTATAAATGGGTGGTTAATGGAATTGATGATATAAACAAAATGTTATAAAGAATAAGAGGAGAAAATATGAAAAATAAACTAATTAGTTTATTAGTATTATCTATACTAATTACCGGTTGTTTGGCCGGATGTACCAATAACACTAAACCAGCAGATAAAAACACAGATTTTCAGTCAGTATATCCTGAGTTTGTTACAGACTCAAATGAAACAAGTGTTACTTATGTAAATGTAGATGGAGAGTCTATTACAGTTACTAAAAAACCTAAAAAAGTAGTAGTATTATTAAACTCTATACTAGATCTTTGGTATTTAGCAGGTGGCGAATCTATAGCAAGGGTAAAGGGTACCGTAAATGTACCGACTGAAGCTGCTGATCTACCAATTTTAGGTAGCTTTGCAACAGTTAGTGCTGAGGCTGTAATGGCTCTTGAGCCTGATTTAGTATTACTATCCAGCACTTCATCTGCCCATAAAAAGCTCTATAAAACTCTATCTGATAATAATATTGAGTGTGCCCCTATGGATACTGGAACACAGGCTTATACCGCCTTTCAAAAGAACCTTTATTTAATGACTGAAATTTTAGGAACCCAAGATATTTTTAATGAGAAAATTAAGGCTATTACAGATGAGTGTAACTCTATTATCAAAAAAGCTGAGACTATATCAGAGAAGCCTAACATAGCAGTTTTATATGTAACTAGTAAGTCAATTAGATCAGAAACACAGCACTCTTTAACCGGTGAAATGCTTGACTTATTAGGCGCTCAAAATATTATAAAAGGTAAAGATATTCCTGTTGCAGGTAGCACCAGAGTAGACTTTAGTTTAGAAGTTTTAGCGGCTAGAGACCCTCAGTATTTGTTTATTTGTACTATGGGTGATGTAGATGCATGTAAAGAAAAAGTAGCAAAAGATATCAAGAAAAACGCAATTTGGTCGGAAATGGACGCCGTAAAAAATAATAGAGTATACTATTTGCCAAAAGAAAACTATGTGTATAAACCAAATGCTCAATACCCAGAGGCATTAAGTTATTTAGCTAAAATTATTTATCCAGAGACATTTAAATAAAATGAATAATAATAAAGCCAAAAAAACAGGAACATTGTTATTTGTATTTTTGGCATTTACCGTTATTAGCTTTTTACTAAGCGTAAGCTTAGGGGCTTATCACATACCTATAAAAGAGATCTTAAAAGCAATAATGCATAATGATAATAGCTTAAATAGTAGAATTATATTAAATCTTAGAATTCCGCGTTCTTTAGTGGCCTCTTTAGTTGGAACAAGCTTAGCCTTGGCAGGAGCAATTCTCCAGGGGGTTATGCGAAACCCCTGGCTTCTCCTAATATTATTGGAGTATCTTCGGGGGCGGGCTTTATGGCCACTGTTTCTTTAATTCTGCTGCCTAAACTAACATTTATGCTTACCCCTTTTGCCTTTATAGGGGCATTAACAACAACTATTATTATATATGGTTTATCGTGGAAGAATGGCATTCAACCTTTAAGAATGATTTTAGCTGGTATAGCTGTTTCAACACTATTAAATGCTTTTATAAGTTTAATCTTAATATTTTATCCAGACAGAGTATCGGATACATTAGGGTTTAAAATAGGAAGTTTAACAGCTATAACTTGGCATGAATTTTATCAACTAGTGCCTTATACCGTTGTGGGCTTTGTATTAGCTATTATCGTTGCTGAAAAACTAAATGTATTAATGTTAGGCGATGATATTGCTGGCAGCTTAGGTTTAAACGTAGAATTAACACGTTTATTTTTAATAATCTTATCCTCTGTGTTGGCTGCTAGTGCAGTTAGCATAGTAGGATTGTTAGGCTTTGTGGGCTTAATTGTTCCCCATATTGCTAGGATTTTAGTTGGATCAGAACACCGTGTATTATTTGCTGCAAGTGCTATTTTAGGGGCGGGACTAGTACTAATATGTGACACTATCTCAAGGGTTATTTTTGCACCACTAGAATTACCCTTAGGAATAGTAATGTCTATAATTGGGGTACCTTTTTTCTTGTATTTACTAAAGGGTGGTATGAAGAATGCTAGAGCTAAATAATGTATCAATAGCTTACGATAATCAGGTAGTAGTAAATAAGCTCTCATGCCAGTTTATTAAACACAAAATAACAACAATTATTGGCCCCAATGGTTGTGGTAAATCTACCTTGCTAAAGGCCATAAGTAAAGGCAAACGCATAAATGCAGGATCTATTAGTTTAAATGGCAAACCTTTGATGAAAATAAAGTATAAAGAGCTTGCAAAAATAATAGCTTTGTTGCCTCAGAATCCCCAAATTCCCTATAGTATAACGGCAAAACAGCTGATTACTTTGGGACGCTACCCTTTTCATAAATGGAATTCAGGTTTATCTGGTGCTGATAAAGAGGTTATAGAGAGGGTTATTAAACAAACTAATATAGTCAATTTACAGGAAAAATACCTACATGAGATGTCGGGTGGTGAAAAACAACGTGCTTGGATAGCAATGACTTTAGCCCAAGAGCCGCAGCTCTTATTGTTAGATGAACCTACAACTTTTTTAGATATAAATCACCAATATGAAACCCTTGAGCTAATAAAAAAACTCAATGAACAGCAAAAAATAACTATTGTTATGGTTTTGCATGATATTAATCAAGCTGCTAGATATTCAGATAATATTATTGTCATGAATAAGGGTCAAGTAAAGGCTCAGGGCAGTGTAACAGATGTTATTAATGAACAACTAATTCAACAGGTATTTAAGCTTAAAACAAAAATTATTTTGGATGAAATAAATAACAAACCTATAATCATTCCTATTTAGGATAATATACATGGTAGATGAACAACATTTAAATTGTTTAACTGTTACTTGTTTTAAGAATTCGCAATAACAAACAAGTAATGAACGGCATGTTTGTTACGGTGAATAAAACTGGAATCACCTCAGTGTGATTCCGTTTGGGGTGTTAAGCAGTCCTATATTTAATTCATTTTTAAGTAATAACAAAGAGGAACCACACAGTCGTTCCTCTTTGTTATTTTTTAGTTGCTGTACATCGAACTTTCAATTCACTTCTTCCACCCCTAATTATAGAGGCAGAGGGATTATCCCTAGCACATTAAATAATTCATAAACAAAAAAAACAAAAGACTTAATTTAAGTAAATTTAATAAAAATAGATATAAAAATAAATAATTTAAACAATTCTATTTACAAATGAATTATTAATGATAAAATTGTTTGTTGATGTCTATATTTAACATATTGTTATAAAAAGCATTTATATAACAATAAATAAAAATTAAGGTGCATAAAAAAAACAGGGTTTATAATTATAACTATCAATAATACATAAATAAAAAATTGAGCAATAGTTACAGATATTAGCCTTGTGTTTAAAAGTGAGGGAGTGGAAATGTCGAGAACACTGGTTGAGAGAATTAAAGATCTTATGAACGAAAAATTAAAAATCCTAAGTGAGTTGCGTAATATTAATTATGAGCTGACATTAAAAAAAACACCAAAACAGCTACAAGAATTACATAATAATTATCAGCAAAGAAATGAATATATTGAGCAACTAGATGTTAAAGTAAACCAGTTAATTATGAATATTAATATGGATAATACTCGTAGCTTACAGCATGTGTTATCTTTTAAAGAGCTTTATAATGCAGATTGTTTTGGGGAGAGGATATCTGACATTAGCAATAAAGTTTTATATGAGTATAATACAATAATGAATTTAGATAAGATACTAATCAAACAGTATAAAGAAATAACCAAAGATTATCAAAAAACATTGAGCATTTCAGACTAATACTTTACACACATTCATATAAGAGTGTGTGATTTTATTTATAATAAGGCTTTAGTTTCAATGCAATTAATAAGATTTTATTTATTTATATAATTTAACTAGATTTTAACTTATTTATAGTATATTATAACTACCTGTAAGGTAGTTAGTCGTGTGACTAACAATGAGGAGATTCTAAAGCTAATGAAAACAAGTACAAGAGAATTACTACTAGAATCAGTCCATAAAACGTTGCTCTTGAACGGAAGTAATAAAACTACTATAAAAGAAATAGCCAAAAATGCAGGTGTGAATCATGGTTTAGTACATCATTACTTTAGTTCTAAAGAGGATCTCTTTATAGCTGTATTAATATATAAAAACGGTGCATTTTGCGAAAGCATCAACAACATTAGTGAAAATGAAGATATAGAGAAGGTATTAAGCAAGTTTATTATTCCAAATTTAATGCTACTAATTGAATTTACCAACCTAGCAAATAGTATGCCTAAACTACAGGTAGAGCTCGGTAATAGATTGAATATTACAAGGAATGTTATCGGTAAACACTACAATATTAAATGTGTTGAAAAGCAAAAGGTGTTACTAGCTAGTTTATTAGGTTTTTTAGTTCACAGTAGAATTGATCACAACCTTAGTTTAAACGACTATGTGAGGAATTTAGTAAGTTTACTTAATAGGTAATAGAGGTGAAAGAATGCATATAGGAATTGATATAGGAAGTACAACGGTGAAACTGATTTGTTTAAATGATAATAATGAAATTATTTTTAAACGATATCGAAGACATTACTCAAAAATCCAAGAAAACTTAATAGATATACTAAAAGATTTAATGCAAGAAACAAATATTAATCATGCCAAGGTATCAATAGCTGGCTCAGCTGGCATGGATATTGCTGAAATATTAGAGATTGAATTTACTCAAGAGGTTATAGCAGCAACTCTGGCTGTTCAAAAGTACCAGCCACATACCGATGCTGTGATTGAAATTGGCGGTGAGGATGTAAAAGTAATATTCTTTGACCAAACTATTGAGCAACGTATGAATAGTACTTGTGCAGGAGGTACTGGAGCCTTTATTGATCAGATGTCTAAGTTACTAAATATTACGCCCGCAGAGCTTAATGAAAAAGCAAAAAAAGCTAACAAGGTTTATGCAATTGCTTCTCGTTGTGGGGTGTTTGCTAAAACAGATATTCAAGCCCTTATTAACCAAGGAGTAACTAAAGAAGATATCTCTATTAGTATTTTTCAGGCTGTAGTTAATCAAACCATTGCGGGGTTAGCACAGGGAAGAGAATTTAAAGGCAATATTTGCTTTTTAGGAGGACCTTTAACCTTTTTTAGCGAGTTAAGAAATCAGTTTATAAAAACCCTTAAGCTAAAGGATAGTGAAATTGTATTTCCAGATAACTCCGAATACTACATTGCTTTGGGCTGTGCATTATATGCCCAAGATATGAAAGAAATAGATCTACATGATTTAATAAAAAAACTGTCAAACACCAATTTAGCTTATAGCATTACCAATAGACTAAAGCCCCTTTTTAATAATGAGCTAGAAAAAGAACAGTTTTTAAGAAGACATCATCAGGTTGATTTTGTAAAGCAGAAATTAAGTGAATACCAAGATGATATATATATTGGCATAGATGCAGGTTCAACCACAACCAAAATATTAGTTATAGGTAAAAATAACGAAATACTACACTCTTATTATGACTATAATCATGGAAGTGTAATTGAGGTAGTAAAACAACAGTTAGTTGAAATAACTAGCTTAAAACATAAAAACGCTCTTATAAAAGCCGTAGGGGTAACGGGCTATGGTGAGGAATTAATTAAAGCCGCGTTTAACCTAGATATTGGCGAAGTTGAGACTATTGCTCACTTTGAAGCAGCAAAACACTTTATGCCCGAAGTAGATTTTATAATAGATATTGGTGGCCAAGATATGAAGTGTTTAAAAATAAGCAACGGTGTTATTGAGTCTATAGTGCTTAACGAGGCTTGTTCTTCGGGCTGTGGTTCATTTATATCTACCTTTGCAAACTCCTTAAACTACAGTGTAGAACAGTTTGCTGAGTTGGCCTTAAAGGCAAAACAGCCTGTAGATCTTGGTTCGAGATGCACTATTTTTATGAACTCAAGTGTTAAACAGGCTCAAAAAGAGGGTGCAAGCGTAGAGGATATTGCAGCAGGACTTGGCATTAGTGTTGTTAAAAACGCTTTGTATAAAGTGTTAAGAGTAAACAGTGCTGAAGATTTAGGTAAAAACATAGTTGTTCAAGGTGGTACTTTTTATAATGACGCTATTTTACGTTCCTTTGAATTAGAAACAAATAGCACAGTGGTTAGGCCATCTATCGCAGGTTTAATGGGAGCATTTGGCATTGCTCTGCTTGCTAAAAAGAGAATAACAGGCAGTAAATCAAGCATAATATCGCCACAAGAAATTAGTGATTTTAGCGTAAAAAATACCACAGTTACCTGTAAAAAATGTAATAACCGTTGTAGCTTAACAATCTCTACATTTAATAATGGCAGCAAATATATATCTGGAAATAGATGTGAAAAAGGTTTAGGTTTATCTAAGAAAAAACAAAGTTATGATGCCAATAAATTTAAACTAAATTACCTGCAAAACCTTAAATCAAATAAGCACAGCCAAAAAATAGGTATACCTCTGGTACTTAATATGTACGAAAACCTGCCGTTTTGGGTAGAGTTTTTTAATGTGCTTGGAGTTGAGGTAGTTACTAGTGAAATATCTACCCGTGAGACCTACGAAAAAGGTCAACATACTATTCCTAGTGATACGGTTTGTTATCCAGCTAAAATGGTACATGGCCATATTGAAAGCTTATTAGATTTGGGGATAGAAACCATATTTTATCCTTGTATAGTATATAACTTTAAAGAAAAGGATTACCCTAAAAATCATTATAATTGTCCGGTTGTTGCCTCATATGCAGAGGTTATAAAAAATAATGTTAGTAGAATAAAAGATAAAAACTTTGTAATACCTTATATAACACTTAACGATAAAAAGGTCTTTACTAAAAAAATGATTCCAGAGTTAAAACAAATGGCTATTATAAAGTCTAGTAGAGAAATCGGAAAAGCCTATGAGCAAGGTATGTTAGCCTATCTAAAATATAAAAAAGCTGTAATAGATTATGGAAAAGAGGCTTTAGAATTTGCCAATCAAAACCACAAAAAAGTAATAGTACTTGCTGGTAGACCATACCATATTGACCCAGAGGTTAACCATGGTATAACAGATTTATTATCATCATTAGATATAGTTACTTTAACAGAAGATTGTGTTTCGAGTTTGGCTGATCATAGCTCGGCTAAGGTCTTAAACCAATGGACATACCATACTAGGCTGTATGATGCAGCTAAATATGTGGCAGATAGTAATAACAATAACATGCAACTAATTCAATTGGTATCGTTTGGTTGTGGTTTAGATGCAATAACTTCAGATGAAACCAAACGAATACTAGAACAGAGTGGTAAGGTATATACACAAATTAAAATTGATGAGATGAGTAATTTGGGAGCAGTTAAAATAAGGATTCGTTCACTTATATCAACAATGTTAGAGAAACGAGGTGAATAGAATGGCAGAGTTACAATATAACGAAGATGGTAGACTACTTTTTACCGAAGAAATGCGCAAAGAATACACTATATTGGTTCCACAAATGGCACCATTTCACTTTGACCTGTTGGTAGAGACCTTAAATCAAGAAGGGTTTAAGTCGGAGCTTTTAGATAATGTAGGGCCTAATTTAGTTTCTGAGGGATTAAAATATGTGCATAATGATTCTTGTTATCCTGCTTTGTTAGTAATTGGTCAAGTTTTAGATGCCATAAAAAATAAGGGTTACGATAAAGATAAAATTGCAGTTATCATTACCCAAACTGGTGGGGGTTGTAGGGCAAGTAATTATATTCATCTGTTAAGAGCAGCCCTTAAAAAAACTGGATTAGCACAGGTTCCAGTTATATCTCTTAATATTTCTAAGCTGGAAGCAAATCCAGGGTTTAAACCGTCTATTAAGTTTTGGTTTAAGGCAATTTGGAGTGTTTTTTACGGTGACCTAATGTTACAGCTTTATAATGAAGTTATGCCCTATGAAATCAATAAAGGTGAAACAGATGCCTTAGTGGCTAAATGGAAACAAAAGATTATGCACAGCTATAAACATGACTCTGTGTTAAATAGCAAGGCCTATAAAAAAAATACTAAAAAAATGGTTAGTGATTTTGCTAACATAGCTGTAACAGGCAATAAATTACCTAAGGTAGGTATAGTGGGTGAAATTTATGTTAAGTTTTCAGCTATTGGTAATAACAATTTAGAGGACTTTTTACGAGGTGAACAAGTAGAGGTAGTTGTACCCCCTTTAATGGATTTTATCCTGTTTAAGCTAGATTATCGAGCCCTAGAAGTAGATTGGTATGGCGGTAAGGCAATTAAAAAACATGCAGTTCACTTTATGATAAGCTATATTGAAAAAGTAAGAGACTATAGTAGAGACATACTAGCGAAAGCAGGATTCTCTAGACCCATAGAGTTCGACAAATTAAAGGGCTTAGTAAAGGGCATTGTTTCACGAGGAAATAGAATGGGCGAAGGCTGGTTATTAACAGCCGAAATGATAGAGCTCATAAAACATGATGCCCCAAATATAGTTTGTGCTCAGCCATTTGGTTGTTTGCCTAACCATATTTCGGGTAAAGGATCCATGAAAATTATAAAAGAAAACTACCCCCAAGCTAATATAGTAGCAATAGATTATGACCCAGGAGCTTCGGCTGTTAATCAGCGTAATAGAATAAAATTAATGTTATCCAATATTAAAAGGTAAAAAAGTGGCTTATAGCCACTTTTTTTGGTTTGGGCTTGTTTTTGCAAAAGCATCGCGGGGTTGGTATTTTGCTTGGCAAATACGGGGTGGACTCGCTATGGCTCGTGGGGTGGGTAGCCCTTTAGGCTACGGGGGGTGCTCGACTTTGTCATCGCGATTATGGTTAACCCACCCCGCAACCTAAAGGGTTGCCCACTCCGTATTTCACTTTGTGAAATACCCACCCCACGATGCCGAAGGCGAGTCCATCCCATAATATTTTTACATAAAAAAATATTATCCAACACATAAAAATATGTTATAATCTCTTTAGCTTGTTTATATAAATATTAAAGTGGCTTATTTTTAGGGGGTAATTATTATTTATTCTATAGGAATAGACTCAGGATCAGTTGCTACCAAAGGGGTTTTATACAACGGTGCTATTGTTAAAAGTATGATAGTGCCAACGGGGTGGAGTCCTCAAAAAACATCGCTTAAGGTTTACAACTGTTTGTTAAATGAGGCTAAACAAAATAATGTAAAAGTTATTGGTACAGGTTACGGTAGGGTATCAATGAAGTTTGTAAATAAAACAGTAACTGAAATTAAATGTCATGCCACAGGTGCATACTACTTAAATAATAAAGCCCGAACAATTTTAGATATTGGGGGGCAAGACAGTAAAGTAATTTCTCTAAATAGTAATGGCAAGGTAGTAGATTTTTTAATGAATGATAAATGTGCGGCGGGTACAGGTCGGTTTTTACAGGTAATGGTTAATAAATTAGGTGAAGATATTGGCAAAATAGACCAGCTAGCTAGTGGAGCTAAGCCAGCTGAAATATCTAATATGTGTACAGTTTTTGCAGAATCAGAGGTAATTAGTCTTTTAGCTAATGGTGTAGACAAGGCCTCGATAGCGGCAGGCATAATAGAATCAATTGCTAATAGAGCTTGTAATATGATTAAAAGAGTAAACTATAAAGATGAAATTATTTTTACAGGAGGTCTCTCTCAAAGTAATTTACTAAAATTAGCTATAGAGAAGAGCTTAGGTGTGCCAGTAATTACCTATGAAAACTCCCAATTAATTGGTGCTTTAGGGGCAGCAATTGTAGGATATAACTTAAATTAAGGAGAAACATATGTCAAGAAAAGAGTTTTTTGCACAGTTGGTTGATGCCCGAAGAAATGGTTTTATAGAGTTTAAAGAGCTTAAAGAAAATGGCCAAAAAGTAGTTGGCACCTATTGTACGTATACTCCCAAAGAGTTAATTACCGCATCGGGTGCTATACCAGTAGGCTTATGTGGTACTAAAGAAGAGCCTATAAAAGCAGCAGAGCGTGATTTACCGCGTAATTTATGCCCCCTTATTAAATCTAGTTATGGTTATGGCATAACAGATAAATGCCCATATTTTTATTTTTCGGATATGTTAGTTGCAGAAACAACCTGTGATGGCAAGAAAAAAATGTACGAGCTACTAAGCAAGGTTAAACCCATGCATGTTATGAATTTGCCTCAAACAACAGAGGGCAAAGAGGCCTGTGAGTTGTGGAAAAACGAGTTATATAAACTTAAAAGCAGATTAGAACAAGAGTTTAATACCGAAATAACTGAGCAAAAATTAAAAGATGCCATAGCCTTGCACAACGAAGAGCACCGAATTTTACGAGAGTTTTATGAGCTAGGTAAACTATGTCCACCTGCAATTAGTGGTAGTGAAATGCAAATTGTGCTTGAGGCCAATAATTTTACAGCTAATAGAGATGATTTACTACAGGATGTAGTAGAAATTACGCAAACTATCAAAAAAGAATATGAACAAGGATTTAAACCAATATCTAAGGTAGCTCCCCGAATACTTATAACAGGCTGCCCTATGGGTGGGGTTAATGAAAAGATTACTAAAGTTATAGAAGATTTAGGAGCAGTAGTTGTTTGTTTTGAAAACTGTGGTGGTGTTAAAAACCTAGAGCTAAACACAGATGAAACAATAGACCCCTATGATGCCCTAACTAAAAAATACCTCAATATTTGTTGCTCCGTAATGAGTCCCAATAAAAGTAGATTAGATTTACTAAATCAATTAATAGATGAATACCAAGTAGATGGGGTAGTTGAGGTAGTTTTACAGGCCTGCCATACCTATAACATAGAAGCTAAAACCATAAAACAATTTGTAAACGAAGAGAAAGAAACCCCATATTTAATGCTTGAAACAAACTTCTCGCAAAACGACAGCGGCCAAATAAAAACCCGCTTAGAAGCATTTATAGAAATGCTTGGTTAGGACTTGACTTTGTCTTCGTGGTGTGGATAATTCACATAGTGAATTATGGGGTGGGAATGCCTGTTGGGCATTCGGTGTGGGCTGTCGCGATTTTTTAATGTCATTGCAGATTTAAAAATGTCACTATCTTTATGGCAATAAGTTTTTTTTCTGTAATTAAATAGATATTCATGCGATGCGTCAGCGAGCATACTCTCCCGTAACCCAAGGGGTTACCCACCCCGCAACCTAAAGGGTTGCCCACCCCACAATGCCGTAAGGCGAGTCCCCCCCGTATTTCACAAAGTGAAATACCCACCCCAATAAAAAAGTTGTAGTTATTTTAACTACAACTCTTTTTTATTCTATAAAGGTTGTCTTTGCAGTGGCATACTCATACAGCGAGGGCCACCTCTACCTCTAATTAATTCAGAGTCAGCAATTTCAAGCACCTCAACTCCATGTTGACGTAACACAGCATTAGAGGCTTCGTTACGGCTGTAGGTTACAACAACACCTGGGGCAATTGCTAGGGTATTTGTACTATCATTCCATTGCTCTCTAGCTGCGGTAATTGGGCATCCACCGCCACTTCTTATTAAATCAATTTTGTCTATATTAAGAGACTTCTCTAGGGTATGAATGAGAGAATCTGTTATTGCATTGTACTTTAGTACATCTTTACCACGACTAATTTTAAATAGTCTAAATGCATTGTAAATGCCAGGGTAAACTGTAAACTTATTATAGTCTACCATAGTAAATACAGTATCTAAATGCATAAATGACCTAACCTTAGGGATTTGCACTACTAAAATTTCTGTAAGTTCAGGTAATTTATCAAAAGCATTTTGGGCTAATCTTTCAATAGCAAAAGGTGATGTTCTTTGGCTACAGCCAATAGCTATTACCTTATTACTCAAAATTAAGATATCTCCACCTTCAATACTGCTATCATCATTTACATGGTGAATTAATGGTGTTTTACTTTTATTAAATAAAGTATGATATTCATATACATATTGTAATAATAAGCTTTCACGTTTTCTGGCAGCGGTATTCATGGTATTAACACTCAAAGCATTACCTACAACTGTAGCTGGATCTCGCATAAAGTATAGGTTTGGAATTGGGTTTAAGAAAAATTTATGATGTGCTTTAATATGGTCAGCTAAAGTAAACTCACGTTTAAGGTGATTAGTTTCAGACTTTTCTAAACCCGCTATTAAGTATTCAACAACCTTTTCACTGGGTTGATCAGTTAAAAAGTCATGTAATACAGACTCTAAAGCTTTACTACGTAAACCCGCATCTTGTAATACAGCCTTAATAATTATGTCTTTTTGATCTTTAACTTTAATAATGTCTTCAATTAAATCTTCAATATAGTGAACATTAACCCCTCTACTTCTTAAAACATCAGCAAATCCATCGTGTTCAACTTGCATTTGTTTTACCCATGGTATGTCGTCAAACAATGATTTTTCAAGGTTTTCTGGAGTTAATCTTTCTAGCTCTTTACCAGGACGGTGCAATAATACTGAATTTAACTTACCTATTTCTGATTGAATATTTAAAAATACTTGTTTTTCATCCATTCTCAACTTCCTCTCTAGCTATATTTTTATGAACTTATCACCTATCTTTAGCTAAATGATTGTTTTTTTAGGCATGAATGTTAAACAATCGCAGGGTTAGTATAGCACCCCGAAATATGTCGAAACAAGGTAAAAGGGCAAAATGGATTAATATTCATTGTAATGTATGGAATTTCATGGTTGCATAAACTAAAGATTTTAAGGATTTTAAGTAAAAAAATGCTGGTAATAAAGCCTAATTGTATTGATTTTAGAGTAAATATTTGTTATTGTGAATGTAATTGAATAGTGTCCTTGGGGTGCCACAATTGGCTGGCTGAGATAAAAGACCATAATCTTTTGACCCATGAACTTGCCCTGGGTAATTCCAGCGAAAGGAAGGCTGTATGAAATTATGACCATGTTCTTTTTCTGGAACATGGTTTTTTTGTGATATAAGCGACACATAAATAAAAAAGTGGGGTGTAATAATGAAAATTGCATGTACAATTGCAGGCAGTGATTCATGTGGTGGTGCAGGAATACAGGCCGATATAAAAAGCATGAGTGCTAATGGGGTTTACGCTATGAGTGTAATTACAGCAATTACAGCTCAAAACAGCCAAGGGGTTTTTGCGGTGCAGGATGTTGACCCCGGGATTATTAGCAAACAAATAGAGGTTTTATTTGAGGATATTAACATAGATGCAGTAAAGATTGGTATGGTATCCCAAATAGCATCCATAGAAGCAATAGCCACATCTTTAGCTAAGTATAACTATAAAAATATAATACTTGACCCTGTAATGGTCTCAAAAAGTGGTTATAAACTGTTGTTACCTGAGGCTGAAAATAGCCTAATCAAAAGGCTCTTGCCAATGGCTTTAGTGGTAACGCCTAATATTCCGGAGGCAGCGGTTTTTGTAAAAATGCCGATTAAATCTATAGCAGATATGAGACAGGCAGCCCTTAAAATACATGCTCTTGGCCCTAAATATGTTTTGTTAAAGGGTGGGCATTTAAGTGATGAGATAGCTGTAGATATTTTATACGATGGCAACGAGTTTTTTGTTTATAAAAGTAAACGAATTAATACCAAAAATACGCATGGCACAGGATGTACGTTATCGAGTGCTATCGCAGCCAATATTGCCAAAGGAATGGCTGTTCCAAAGGCTGTAGAAAAGGCTAAACAGTATATAACTGGAGCTATTGTGAATAGTTTTAGTATTGGCAAAGGGGTAGGTCCTACCCACCATTTTTATGAGTTTTATAGCTCTAATAGTAAATAGATTAATCATAATAAGGCATTAATAAAATACTCAATAAGGAGAATAATTTAATGATAAACAATAATAGTTTTGCCTTAGCGTTAGCTAAGTTAAAAGAAAAAGCACCTTTAGTTCACAATATAACAAACTATGTTTCAGTAAATGATGTAGCTAATGTTTTATTAGCTATTGGGGCATCACCTGTTATGAGTCACTCACCCCAAGATACCCAAGATTTATTAGCAGTTGTAAAGGCAGTTGGGGGGGCTTTGGTTTTAAATATTGGCACCCTAGACACAGAGCAGGTAAAAAATATGTTATTTGCTGGTGCTAGAGCCAATGAGCTAGCAGTGCCTATTGTTTTAGACCCAGTAGGAGCTGGTGCAACTAAATTTAGAACCGAAACTGCTCTAAAATTAATCAAGGAGATCAAAATAGACTTAGTGCGTGGCAATATGTCGGAAATCAAGGCCCTTATTGGGTTAGCAGGTCAAACTAAAGGAGTTGACTCGGTTGCTGATGAAAGCGATGGTAAAGTAGTTGCTGTACAGGCCAGTAAACTGCTAGGTACTAATGTTGCTATAACTGGAGCAACTGACTATATCTGCAATGGTAAAGAGCTAGTTAAAATTAATAATGGCGTTAAATACTTAGCTAAGGTTACTGGAACTGGCTGTATGACTACTGCTCTTATAGCAGCATTTTTGACCCTTGCAGAGCCTATAGAAGCCGCCAGTTATGGTATTTGTGCTATGGGTTTAGCAGGTGAACTGGCGTACGAGAACCTAGGTGATGCTGGCATTGGCACCTTTAGAACTAAAATATTTGATAAGATAGAGCAGCTAAATGATCAAATTATTAATTCACGAGGTAAAATAAGTTATGAAAAATGTTAATTACACACTATATTTGGTAACAGATAAAAAAATAATGGGTAACAGAGATTTTTATAACACCATTGAGCAGGCCTTAAAGAGTGGAGTAACTCTGTTGCAAGTGCGTGAAAAGAATATGGGATCTAAAGAGTTTTACGAAACAGCCTTAAAGCTAAAAACAATGTGTAAAAAATACCAAGTTCCTTTAATTATTAACGATAGGTTAGACATAGCTTTAGCTGTAGATGCCGATGGTTTACATGTGGGTCAAAGTGATTTGCCTATAGAGCTATGCAAAAAATTATTCCCGAATAAAATAATTGGAGTATCTGCTAACAGCTATAATCATGCCCTAAAGGCCTATGAAGCAGGGGCAGATTATATTGGTTTAGGGGCAGTATTTCCCACCAACTCTAAAGATGATGCTGTAGTCATTACTGATGATATTAACAAAATTGTTAAGGAAATACCTATTCCTATTGTCGGCATAGGGGGCATCAATGAAAATAATTGTGGCCAGTTAATGCAACAAGGATTTGCTGGGGTGGCTGTTATATCAGCAATTCTAGGCAAACAAAATGTAGCTAAAGCCACAAAGAACTTATTAAGTAAATTAGTTATAAGCTGATTTAATATACGCTAGAATAATAAGAGGCTGTCGCATTAGCAGAAATAAAAAAGCTAATGTGGCAGCCTTTTTGCCAATAAAAATAACTTAAACCACAAACATAAAGAGAAAATAACTATGCGATTGTAGGAGTTAGTACGTATTTTGCAAAATGGATGGACTATAGATTAAGGTGCTGAGGCGTAGAGATTATCATTTTAGCAATACCATCTTCTTTCCTCTTTGCGCACTTTGTGGTTTCAATATAAATATTAATTCTTTACTCTAAGCTCGATTTTTAAACCTTAAATTGTAATAATATACTAGTAACAGCTTTAAAAATCAGGATCCACAATTAGTTAATAGATTTTAGACACAAAGGGCACGAAGAAAAAGATTGCTTAAAAAGATATATGTAACTATAACGCCACTCGTAATAGCAGGACTGTGTCTGCCTTTTAAAGTAAGAGCCTAAGTAAGAGGTGTACTTTGCGGTTTATAACAAAAATGTATTAGCTTTAAGTAAGATTTATAAACCAATAAATACTGCAGCCTAGGTATAGACTTTGTAGAGTTAGGGAAACAGCTACTTTTATGAATCATATGTTATACTAAGTTTTAGTAAATAAAAGAAAATGGAGAAATATTTATTATATGATGAAATTATCTTTAATGAGTAGGGTTGTGGCAACTATAAATGAAGAACATAGTTCACCCTTAGCTCATGAAATTGCTAGTAGATGGTTTAATGACATTAAAAAGGTGATTTACTGGCGTGCTAGCTCAAACTTTATTTTTGAAGTAGTTACCAAACAAGACAGTTATGTTTTAAGATTTAACTCTATTAATGAGCGATCTGTTGATTTAATTAAAGCTGAAGTTGAGGTGCTCAATTACTTAAATGATAATGGCTTTAGTGTTTGTAAACCCCTAAAATCATTGACAGGAAACTACTACGAACTAGTAGATAGCAATTTAGGAACTTTTATAGCAATGGTTTATAAAAGAATAGCTGGAGTTATGTTTGAATACCATGAAATTAATGAGCAACAATTAAAACTTTGGGGAGCAGAATTAGGTAAACTACATAGTGCATTACAAAACCAAGTTCAATTGCATAATAGACCTAATTGGCAAGATTTAATGGGTTTTATTAAAGAGCATATAAAAAATAATGAAACACAACTGTTAAATGAATATCATAAAATATATGAAGCCCTTAGTAAACTACCTGTTAATGAAAATAATTATGGACTAATTCATTTTGATTTTGAAACAGATAATATTATATTTAATAACAATGAAATATCAATTATAGACTTTGATGATATGTGTGTACTATGGTTCGCTGCAGATATTTTATACGCTGTTCGTAGTATGTTTGCCAATGAAAAGATAGACATAACTAATAAAGATTTTAATAGATTTATAGAATCCTATAGATTACATAAAGAAGTTAGCGACGAAGAACTCACCTTATTACCTCTTTTTATGAGGTTTCATAGGCTTTATCTTATAGCCAGACTAAGAAGATCTTTAGATATAACAGATTTTAGCCAACATCCAGAATGGATAGAAAAACTAAGCAATAAAGTACAGCAAAATTATATCCAAAGCTCAATTAGAGATATTGAAAATAAAGTTATTCATATAAGATAGGGTGGACTCGTTTTACTTCGTGGAGTTGATAATTCACTCTGTGAATTATGGGGTGGGCTCGGTTTTCAAAACCTCGCGGGGTGGGCAACCTTTTAGGTTGCGGAGTGTTCGCTTCGCTCCATAAAACATATTATTCTTGCTTCGCATCGTAATGTTTTCATAGAGGATACTAAAAATTATTTATGTGACATTTTTTGTTTTAATAATAGTATAAATACTCCTGTATCCATAAAGGAAACTCCACTCTATCATTTGTGGAGTGGAGTTTATATATATAATTAGCTTATTACCATAAGCATATGAAAATATAAGTATCATTTTTAAATCTACAATAATTTTTAAAACCGCGCTAGCCCAAACCGTGTTCCTATCAGGAACACCCACCCCGCGACGTGAAACGAGCCCACCCCATATTTCACTCTGTGAAATATCCACCCCACGAAGTCTATTAGGCGAGTCTAAAGCTTGCATTTCATAAAAATTGCAACCTCATTATAGGGGTAGTTATTATCGTAATAAGACAAATCAAATCCATCTATGGTAAAGCCATTTTTTTTATAAAATTCAATAGCGTTTACATTAGTATTTTGAGTCTCTAGTGCCACAATTCTTAGTTTGTTTTCAATAGCTATTTCCTTGGCTTTTGCCAACAATTCCGTACCAATACCCTCGTTATGATGTTTATCAGAGACCTGTATTAAATCTATAAAAAGAGTTTTATTCCACTTGCGTATGTCCAAAATTATTACACCTAATAACTCGTTTTCTAAATATGCTGCATAGCAATTTCCTTGTTCTAAGACAGTATTATAATAATCCAAGTGGGTTTGTAGTATCGGCCAAGTCTTATCATAAGGCTCCTTTAGGGCCTCTTTTCTAAAACGAATTATTAGCTCATTATTAATAAAATACCTCTCAACTACATACTTTTCATTTGCTGTGTAGCCATACTTACCTAACTTGTTTAAATCTGTAATAGAAAAGCTGGTAATCTTTTCAATAATCATATTGCCACCGCCTTACATATGTAATAAAACTATTATATTTTATGTATTATAAAAATCAACTAGTTTATTAAAATTTAATATATTATTTATTATTATTCAAGTTTTTACTAGTAGAATTAAGCTATCATAATAAATAAGAGGTGAAATAAATGAAAAAACATGGTATTAGTATTAGAATAGCTTTATACATACTGTTTGTGGCTATTCTTTTAATTCCTTTAATAGAATTCATGGGTGGTGTTCAAGTAGTGGGAAAGAGTTTATACAAGTCTGTAGAAATGCAGCAACTGCGAACTGATTATCAGCTTGTTAAGGAAATAGTAGACCTTACAACTAAAAATGTTAGTAAGATAAATGACTATAATACATTTAAAACAATTATGACACCATATCTTAATGACAATAGTAGATTAATTCTACATAATGAAAAAAACTATGTTTTATTCGACTCACATGATAACACTCCCAAAACTAAAATTATAAACCCAGACTATTTAGGTAATTCAGATTTAAAATTCAAGTATTCTTTTTTTGCCTATAACGCTAACTTCATAAACTCTAAAAATGGGAAATTCACAGTAATGAATTCAAATCATGATGAGGATTGGTATCGGTATGAGTTTAAGATAAATCAAGAAAATAATGATATTTATGGAATGTATATTGTAAATTATACTGATTTATTAAATTCTATCTCATCTAAAGCACACTTAAACTCTAAAAGACTAAGTGCTTTTATGTATGCCTCACTTATAGTAATTGTTTATATTCTTTCTAGAGTAATAAAGTGTAAGATGCTTATTCCTCTCAATCAACTAAACAGTTCAGCAAAAGCTATAGCTAATAAGGATTTCACTAAAGAAGTTACCTATAACAAAAACGATGAGATGGGTAAATTTTGTAATGCCTTTAATGACATGAAACAACAGTTATTAATAAGTAGGCAAAACCTAGTACAAGAGTCGGAGGCACGTAAATTATTAATTGGCAATATAGCCCATGATTTAAGAACCCCAATTACCTCTATTAAGGGTTATATTGAGGGTCTACAAGACGGTATTGTTAAAGATAAACAGGCTTTAGAGCGATACTATAAAGTAATAAATGACAAAACTAATGAACTAGATTTTTTAATAAACGATTTATTTACCTTTTCACAGCTTGAGTTAGGTCAGTTAAAAGTTAATCAAAAGCCTGTTAAAAAACTAGATTTATTAAAGCCATATTTAAATAAAGAGTATGAAGTGCCTATCGTCATAGCTGAAAGCTGTTTAGTAGAAAATGAACTTTTATACATAGATAAAAAACAAATTGATAGGGTTTTTAGAAATATAATTGTTAATTCAGTAAAATTTGGGGCAAATAATATTAATATATGTTGCAGAGTTGTAAACGATTTTTTGCAAATAACAATTACAGACAACGGTATTGGCATAGAATCAAATAACATTAAAAAGGTATTTGAAAGATTCTTTACTTATGTACCAAATAACGCTGAAAAAGCCGGTGGCTCAGGAATGGGTTTAGCTATCTGTAAAGAAATAGTTGAACTGCATAACGGACAAATAAAAGCAAAAAGTGAAAAAGGTGAAGGTACTAGCATAGTATTTACCTTGCCACTTTTTAATTAATAAGAAGGGAGCATAAAGCTTGAGTGACTTAATTATTGTAGTTGATGATGAAAAAGAAATAGCAGAATTAATTAGAGACTATTTAGTAAGCGAGTCTTATAGAGTTGAAATAGCTTATAATGCAAAAGATGCTTTAAAACTTTTTAACTGCTTACAACCAAGTTTAATGATATTAGACATAATGATGCCTGGTATGAGTGGTATGGATTTATGCAAAAAAATAAGAATGTTGTCTAATATACCTTTATTAATGCTAAGTGCCCGACAGAGTGATGTAGATAAAATTTTATCTCTAGGCTTTGGCGCTGATGACTATATGACTAAGCCTTTTAGTCCTAATGTATTAGTAGCACAGGTAAAGGCTTTGTTGAGAAGATATAAAGAACTTTCTGCTAGTAAAAAAAATAATCTTAAATTTAAGAGTTTGGTTATAGACCTCAATAACTACAGTGTTAATTTACATAATAAACCAATACAGCTTAATAATAAATCATTTCAGCTACTTAGTTATTTAGCTCAAAACCCCCATAAGGTGTATACTCGCCAACAGTTATATGATCAAATTTGGGGTTATGAATATACTGGAGATTTAAACACAGTTACAGTACATATTAGAAAACTTAGGCAAAAACTCGAGCAAGACAGTAACCAGCCAACATATATTAAAACAGTATGGGGAGTAGGATATAAATTTGACCCTAGTTAATTTGCATAGACATTATTCCCTTTCATATTTCATAAATTAAAATGTATATTTAAAAACGTTAGGAGAAAATATGTGGTCAATTAGTAATGTAAAAGAACAGGCTAAGCGAGTATTAAATGGAACATATTGGTCAGCTTTTTTGGTTTGTTTGTTAGTTGCAATAGTGAATGGAAACTATAGTAATACTTTTCGTTATACCTATGAACATAAGGATTACTATCTCACTAATTCAAATTATATTAAAATAGCAGTGGGTTTGTTAGTAATTATGGTGATACGCATTTTAATCGGATATATTCTTGATGTTGGTTCACGTAGATACCTATTAGATTTATGTAAAGGGCATAATAATATAGGTACTATAGGGTATGGCTTTTGCAAGAGTAGGTATACAAATATAGTTAAAACCATGCTCTACAAAAACATTCTATTATTCTTGTGGTCGCTGCTTTTAATTATTCCAGGAATAATAATGTCATATGCGTATAGGTTTGTGCCATATCTTTTAGCAGATAACCCTAACATGAAGCCAAGCCGGGCGTTAGAATTAAGTATGGATATGACTGATGGGCATAAATGGAATTTATTTGTGTTTGACTTAACTTTTTTAGGATGGTATATATTAGGTTCAATAGCATTTGGCATAGGTATTTTTTTTGTATTCCCTTACCAAGAAACAGCCTTAACAGAGGTCTACAATCAACTAAAATTAACAGCGATTACAGATAAATTAACCTGCTACAAAGAATTATCAGAGCCAGAAGAAGTAGTTTAACAGTATTAATAAAAATCAGGAAACTTAGCTGTTTCCTGATTTTATATTTGGTATTAAAGTGAAGCTAATATAACCTGGTTTTTACCATTTCTTTTGCCTTTATATAAAGCGTCATCAGCTTTTTTAATGGTACCCTCAATGCCTAGTTCATCACTATACTCTGCAATTCCCATGGTAATAGTTACCGAGATTTCTTCCACATCACATTTATATAAAGTGCTTGTTACTAGTTTACGCATTCTTTCTGCAAAAACTTTAGCTTTCTCTATGTTAGAGCAGGGCAGTAAAAATAAAAACTCTTCTCCGCCCCATCTACAAAATAGGTCACCTTCACGTAAAGAAGACTTAAGAGTGTTTACAACAGATTTTAGAATAGCATCACCACATAAATGACCATAGGTATCATTTATACTTTTAAAGGAGTCTATATCCGCAATAATAACTGTAAATGGCTCTATATTATTGCCATTGGAAATATGCTCTTGAAATATTTCTATGGCATATCTTTTATTATAAATACCAGTTAGGTAGTCGGTAGTTGACGCTATTTTTAGTTTACCCATCATTTGCTTTAAGTCAATATTTTTTTGCTGAATTTCAACTACAGCTTTCTGCAATGAAATAATAGACGCCTGTAAGTCCTTAATTTGTTGTTTCACTGCTAAATGAGAATTTACTCTAGCAATAAGTTCTTGTGCAAAAATAGGTTTGCTAATATAGTCAATACAACCGTGTTTAAAGCCTGCCACTATTTCTGCTTCTGTTGTATCATAATCAATTAAAATAATAGGAATACTGCTAAAGTCTTTACTATTTTTCAGTTTATAATCTAGGTCTTTATGCACGTCATATAGCTTAGCATAATATACAATTAAATCAGGAAGGTTAAAGTCTATAAAATCGAGAGCTTGGCATTCATTTGTAGTATATTCAACCTGATAATTAGCGTAGCTAAACGCTTGGTGAAGGTCACTGTAAATTTGCTTATTATCATTAACTATTAAAATAACATATTGCTCATGATTAGTCACTAGGCATTCTCCTAAATTAAATAGTCACTGAAACTAATATTGACAAGTTTATTTTAGCACTTTTAAGAAAGAAGAATAGTCGAATTTTAGCAGGTAGCGAGCTTATAACATATTTACAACAGATAAAATCAAAATATCTTACTATTTTACAGTAATTGTTGTTGAATTTAGTACCAACTCCGAATTAAACTTTGAACTTAGCTTTTTAATCTCTTGATAAAACTCTGCTGTTTGTTGCTCATTCATGGAGTGAGGTCTACCTTCAATAGGCGTTAAGGGATATAAAGTAGTATCAATAATACCTTGTTTATTGACCTTAATCACAGCTGAAAATGTATCTCTTCTATGTTCGTTTGTTGGTGGAAACACAAAATTTCCCAGGCTATAAAAAACAAGTCCACCATTATATTTTTCCACCGCCTGCACAACATGAGGGTGATGTCCCATAATAATATCTGCCCCGTTATCTATTAATAAATGAGCTAGCTTTGTTTGTTGGGTAGTAGTTTCTTTTTCACGCTCAATTCCCCAGTGTAGCGCTACAATAACTATATCTGAATTATCTCTTAAATATTTTATATCTTCTAAAATGTTGTCATTAATAAACTCAACACCTGCACTATTTGCATTGCCTTGCCAAAGCTTGTGATGCCAATATGGAACAATAATTTTGTCTAAATAAGAGGCTAATCCAATTTTAATGCCTTTATAATTAATAATAGGGGGCATTTGTTTTTCTTGAGCATTTTTAAAATAACCAACACAGGTTATGTCTGCTTTTTTGCAGTATGAAACAGTATCAATTAAGGCATCTGGGCCATAATCAAGGGCATGGTTGTTAGCAAGAGCTACTGCGTTTATCTTGGCGTGTTTTAATATTTCAACAGTATTTGGGCTTGACCTAAATCTATAGGCTTTATTATTAATTTCGGTACCTCTATCCGAAATAGGGTTTTCAAGATTAGTAAAAATAAAATTATCTTTACTTAAAATATCATCATTTAGTTTTTCAAAAGCATAGTTTGTATTTTCTTGTTTTAACTCATTTTCAAGATGGTAAAGCACCGTATCACCTAATAAAGTAATATTAATGCGGTTGTAGTCCGCTGTAGTAAACTCAAAACTAAACTCTTTTGTACTAGGTTTTCTAATATGATGTTTTACTCCAGCACTAAGCTTTACTGTATAAGTAGTCTGGTGTATTAAATCAGTTTTAGGCTTAATTATTAGGGTTTTATTTTCTTTTGTATACTGCCATTCATATTCTATATGAGGAGAAATACTTAGGTTATCAATGGCACTTTGAGCATTGATATTTGTATTAAAACCAATAGTAATATTTGTGTCTACTTTAGTGTTTTGGTGCATAGGGCCATAACTTATAACCGTAGGTTCAGAGTTAAACCACATTACTGTTATAATAATAATTACCGTTAATAAAATGTAGTAGAAAGTTTTCATATTAAATCACCCCAATGAAGTTAATATAACATATATATAGAGTTAAAAAAAATAAGAATTATTAAAACGTGTTTAATAATTACCAAATTAAATAAGCTAAGAACTTATAATGTAGTGCTTATTTATGTTATTATAATAATATATCCAGAATAATATAGGAGTGAAAACATGGCTCGACCACCTAAACAAAGAAGAATAGAAACAATACCTCAGTTTATATATTTTAAACCGGCAGGTGTTGCTAAATCGAGACTAAAAGAATACACAGTATCTTTTGAAGAGCTCGAATCCTTAAGGCTTAAGGATATAGAAAATTTAGATAATGAACAGTGTGCTGTAAAAATGAATGTGTCAAGAACAACCTTTCAAAGAATACTAGCATCAGCCAGAAATAAGGTTGCAATGGCCTTAATTAATGGTGGAGCAATTCGTATTGATGGTGGTAATTATCGGCTAGCAGACGAGCTATTGCAGTGTCCACATTGTACATTTAAGTTTAAAGAAAATGTTAGATGTGATAAAGAAGATAAAGATATAAATTGCCCCAAGTTTATTGCCAGTCAAAAATAACAACAGTACTACGTATTAAATATTCAATACCATAAAATCAAACCCCCTTCGTAGTGGCAGGCCTTGTGTCTGCCTATTTAATTACAAAGATTTAATTAATAATTATAGTAAGAATTTTCATTATACGGACTAGCAATGTCAGGCCCTGCAACGTAAAAATTTTGCTCGTAATAAATAAATATATGGACATATGCACATTAAGGCGTTATAATTATAGATGACATATGACTAATATGGAGGTGTAAAAATGAAAATTGCAATACCTGTAAAGGGTAGTAAACTAACAGACGTAATTAATGAACGCTTTGGTAGGTCTGAGGCCTTTATAATTTATAACGATGGTGAGTTTAAAGTTATCAATAATGAGGCCGCTAATGCCCCAGGCGGAGCAGGAGTATCTACTGCTCAACTTATGTGTGATGAAAACGTAGAAGTTATTCTTGCAATGCGCGTTGGGCCTAAGGCCTTAGATGTTATTAATACAGCTGAAATTAAACTATATGAAGCCAAAGAAGGAACAGTAGCAGAAAACATACTGGAATTTGAGGCAAAAAAACTAAAAAAGTGTAACTAAGGAGACTTAAACTATGATAATTGCAATACCAACAGATGGAACCAATGTTGCAGCCCATTTTGGCCGCTGTGAAAAATATACCTTATTTAACTATGCTAATAACACTGTTAGTGATGTAAGAAATTTAGCCAATCCAGGACATGAACCTGGTTTTTTACCAAAGTATTTAGCAGAGCAAGGAGTTAATTGCATTATAGCTTCTGGCATGGGTGGAAAGGCTCAAGATTTATTTAACCAATATAATATAAAAATGATTTTAGGATGCCAAGGTGAAATAAACAACGTTATAGAATTGTACTCAGCTAATAAATTGGTTGCTGGCGAAAGTACCTGCGATCACGACGAGCATGAGGATCATTGTCAGTAGAGGGTGATTATAAAGTGCGCATTGTAATTGCTAGCGGCAAGGGGGGTACAGGTAAAACATTTATCTCTACCAACCTTGCTTATAGCTTGGGCCAAAATAATAGAGTTCAATTAATTGACTGTGATGTAGAAGAACCAAATAGCCATATTTTTATACCAGTAAGTGATAGCGAAACAGAAATTGTAAAAAGCTTAGTGCCTGTTATTGATAATGATAATTGTTGTCATTGTGGCTTATGTGCTGAGCGTTGTCAGTTTAATGCTCTATCGGTACTAAAAAATAAAGTACTTTTGTTTACAGATATATGTCATAGCTGTGGGGGCTGTATATTATCTTGCCCTAATAATGCTATAACTGAAGGAAGCAAAGAAATTGGCACAATTGAGTCGTATCATAATAAAAATATAGATATGGTAATTGGAAAACTTAAAGTAAGAGCGATACAGGCTCCAGAGGTTATTAACGAAGCGTTAGCTAAACAGCAAAAAAACTATTTAACAATAGTAGATGCTCCACCAGGAACATCCTGTACAGCAATAGCTGCTGTTAGTGAGGCAGATTTTTGTGTATTGGTCTCTGAACCTACTCCCTTTGGATTACATGATTTAGAGCTTGCTGTAGATATGGTTAAGGCACTTAACGTTAAAGTTGCTGTTGTAATAAATAAATATGAAACCAGCGATAGCTTAACAGAGCGTTATTGCAAAAGAAATAATATACCTGTAATTGCCAAAATACCTCAAAAAAGAGAAGTAGCACAGGCCTATGCTAGTGGTAAGTTAATTACTGAAGTTAACCCTAAGTACCAGCTTAAGTTTCAAAATCTTTATAGCAATATAGAGAGGATGATTAAAAATGACTGAATTAGTAGTGTTAAGCGGTAAAGGTGGAACAGGCAAAACTAGTATTACAGCAAGTTTAGCAGTTATGGCAAAAAATTCAATATATGCAGATTGTGATGTAGATGCAGCCAATTTACACTTATTATTAAACCCCCATATTCACGAAACATATAACTTTGTGGGTGGAATAAAGGCTCAAATAAATCAGGACAAATGTATAAAATGTAATGCCTGTGTGAATAATTGTCGGTTTCATGCCATAAAAGACTACACTGTAAATCAAATTGCTTGTGAGGGTTGTGCTGTTTGTTATTATAGTTGTAAAAATAATGCTATAACTATTGAAGACCATGAATCTGGAGAGTATTACTTATCGGAGACAAAGTATGGTCCTATGGTTCATGGTAGATTGGGTATTGCAGAGGGTAATAGTGGTAAACTCGTAGCAAAAATAAAACAAAAGGCCTATCAGCTGAAAACTAAAGATACCGAACTAATACTTATTGATGGTCCGCCAGGCATTGGTTGTCCAGTGGTTTCAGCTCTTACAGGTGCAGATAAAGCACTAGTTGTTACAGAACCAACTCTTTCAGCAATACATGACTTAGAGCGAATTTTACAGCTTATTAAACAGCTTAAGGTTGAGGCCTTAGTATGTATAAACAAAGCCAACTTACACCTAGAAAACTGCAAACTAATTGAAGATATATGTACAAAAAATAATATAAAAATAGTAGGTAAAATTGACTACGATAAAATATTTATTGAGTCTGTTGTAAATAATACTCCTGTTGTAGAATATGCACATAATACATTAATAAATAAACAGCTTGAAGATCTGTGGATAAACATTAAAAAAAATTAAAAAATAAATTCTTTTATTGTTGACATATGCACATAATAGTATTATAATGTGCATAAGCACATAAAAGGGAGGTTTTATAATGCCTAGATTTGATGGTACTGGTCCTAATGGTGAGGGCCCAAAAACAGGACGTAATAGAGGAAATTGTGAAGGTAGTGTAGCATATGGTTTCGGTAGAGGTCGAGGTTGTAGAGGCAATCGAACACGTGGTTTAGGTTTTGGTAGAGGCTATAACAGCTTTAATAATAATGAACAAACTTTAACAGAAAGAATTAGCTCATTAGAGAATCATCTAAGCCAACTTAAAGAATTAAATAAAGAACAAAAGAACTAGTGACTAAATATTAAGTACTAACTTTAGCAGGATTTTATTAAAGTTAGTACTTTAATATTTTAAAGCAGTTTGTTATGTTATAATTTAAATAAAGTAGGCAAATTTTAAAGTAGATTTTCAAATGACGTAAAGGCTAATAAACTAAAACTATATAGTAGTTAATTGAATAATTGCTTTAGGTTACAGTAACAATAAAACGTAGATTTTAGTTAATACTAATCTTAAGTTTAACGACTAAGGTTATGTAAAACATACATGTAAGGAGAGATAAATATGATTAGTGTTGGTAAACCAGCCCCTAACTTTTCTGCCCCTGCTTATATTAAAGGTGAGTTATCTAAAGTTGATTTTAGTTCTTATAAAGGTAATTGGGTATTATTAGTTTTTTACCCAGGAGATTTCACCTTTGTTTGAGCAACAGAAGTTGCAGCAGTTGCTGACAAATTTAAAGAATTACAGAAACTTGGTGTAAAAGTATTAACAGTTAGTGTTGATAGTATTTTTGTACATAAAGTATGGGACGAACAAGAGCTAAGCAAAATGGCAGAAGGTGGAGCCCAGTTTCCAATGTTATCTGATCAAGGTGGTAAAATTGGTAGCATGTACGGAGTATACGACGAAGAAAAGTTTGTTAATAATAGAGGCAGATTTATAATTGATCCTGATGGTAATGTACAGGCCTTAGAAATAGTAACACCTTCAGTAGGTAGAAACCTATCAGAAACAATTCGTTTAATTCAAGCCTTACAGCATGTAAGAAATAGTAAAGGAAAAGAAGCGACCCCAGCAGATTGGGTACCAGGTGAAAAAACCTTAAAACCTAATGCCGAACTTGTAGGTAAAGTGTGGCAAGAATGGAAAGTAAAAAAGTAAACAAATAAAAAGTATAAAGGGCAGTCAGCTAATGGATTTTTTATTACTGGCTGCTTTACTGTTTACATCATATTATGTGTTCAATACCTTAGTACAAAGCAATAACACTGAGTTATTTGTGCCTTATAGCTTTTAAGTATGTTGAGTTTTTAAATATGTTATAATTAATTTATGTCAATTAAGTAGTATAAATGTCAATCAAAATGTGAGCATTATTACAATCTCAAATTAAGCAATTATTATAATAAACTTAAAGCACAAATCAGCAATAATCCTTAACACAACAGATTCACCTCGTCCTGACTATAAGGTGTTAATAAATCTCCCTAAAGCATGATAATAATTAGCTTGATAACATTTGTTTATAAAGATATTTCTTTTTTTATATTTTGAGATATAAAAATATAAATTCTCACTGCTATTGAATTTGAGTTTTGTTCAATTTGAAATAAAAATTTACTATTAGGAGACACACATGAAAATTACTGTTATAAATGGAAGCCCTAAAGGCAACTATAGTGTAACCTATCAATCTGCAAAATACTTGCAGGCTTTAGCTAGTACAAAACATTGCTTTACAGTGCATCATGTGGCTCAGCGTATTATTAGCTTAGAGAAAAATAAAGCATATTTAAACGAGGTTTACTCTTCTATGGTAAACAGTGATGTTGTTCTGTGGATTTATCCTGTATACACATTTTTAGTACCCTATCAGCTAATTAAGTTTATTGAACTTTTAACAGAGAATACCGATGTTTGCAAGCTTAAAGGCAAGTATACTAGCCAGTTATCTACATCTCGCCATTTTTATGACCACACAGCCTATAATTATTTACTGCAAATATGTGAAGACTTTAATATGAACATTATTCCAGGTCATATTTCAGATATGGAAGATCTTAAACGGGTTGAGGGTCAAAAAAATCTAGCTACCTTTTTAAAAGAAATTGAACTACATGTAAATAACAATTTTACATCTAGTAAAAAATATCTAGCGGTTCAACACGATATAAATAAGTATCAATCAAATAATCTAAAAGAAATTACGCCAAAAGAAAAAACGTATAAAATTACACTAATAACTGATTGTAATGAAGCAAACTCTAATTTACAACAAATGATAGATACATTTATTAAGTTAATGCCAAATAGTGTTCAAGTTTTAAACCTAAATAATGTAGTTATCAAAAGTGGATGTATTGGGTGTATGCACTGCACTATTGAAGGAGTTTGTGTTATTAAAGATGATCACAAAGAGGCATTTAATACCTATGTGACAGGCAGCGACTGTGTCATTTACGCTACTAACATAAAAAAACATTCTTTTGGTAGTTTATTTAAAAAGTTTACAGACAGACAATTTAGCAATGGTCACCGTATTAGCTCTATGGGAAAACCTATAGCCTATTTAGTTTCTGGAAACCTAAGTGCGGAGCCGAATCTACGAGAAATTATAGAGGCTCGTTGTGAGGTAGGAAAACTATATTTATGCGATATAGTTACTGATGAAAATAATTCAGCTACTATAAGCCATAATATAGAGTCATTAACAAAGAAAATAATGTGGGCTTTAAATAATAAAGCAGAACGCCCTGTGAATTTTTTAGGGGTAGGAGGAATGAAGGTTTTTAGAGACTTAATATACTCTATGCAGGGTCTTATGTTAGAAGATCATAGGTTTTATAAACGGTATAAACTATACGATTTTCCTCACAAAAATAAGCTTTCAATTATGCAATCCTATTTAATAGGTTTAATGATGAAACCTAAAGCAGTTAGAAAAAAAATTATGCCTCAATTAAAAAAACAACTTATTAAAGAACATCAAACAATAATAAATAAAGTAACCAAAGATAAATCAACAATAAATAAAAAAGACTAGCTTAGCTAAAGCTAGCCTTTTAAACCTAACCGTTCTTTTTCATGCAATACATATCATACATTGACATGCAGTGACGATAGTGCATATTCATATCTCTATTCATATTCATCATCATATCTTTTGAACACTTTGTTGGAGACATATTCATGATTTCCTTGCACTTACTCATCATCTTTTGCTGATCCATCATATATGATTTCATCATTGAGCAATACTTTTTCATTGTGATAATCTCCCTTCTAGGTATCAGCCCTCTCGTTGCATAATATGAGAGTTTGTACCAAAAGGTGATAACCCAAAAAAGCTTTATCAAGTAGCATCATTAAACTTGGCAGTGCTTTTTAGCTAAACACTTTAGGGCTAAATAACAGTCATATTCATTTTTAGCATATGTAAGCATTTTCTTCTTAACTTTTTCATTAGGGGCTGAGCCGGCAATTTTGCAGTATTTTTTATATGATTCGTATTGTTGCTTTTTAGCTTCTTTTAAAAGTGTACAGAATTTGCTCAAAGCATAAACCTCCCTTAGTCTTAATTTAACTCTTGTTTATAAATATGAGTTAAACATAAATTGGGTGAATGACTTTAGATATACTAAAATATAAGATATAATTTAGATAAAAATAATAGTAAGTTTTTAGTAGTAAAATAGGGAGCCTTCTTATGCAGAAAAATAAACTCTTAAAAAAATACTTTGGATACGATAAATTTCTAAAGGGTCAAGAACCACTTATAGATAACATATTAGTAGGAAGAGATTGTTTAGGAATAATGCCCACTGGTGGCGGTAAATCGCTTTGTTTTCAGCTACCATCATTAATGTTTAAGGGTGTGACTTTGGTTATCTCGCCCCTTATTTCACTGATGAAAGACCAAGTAGATAGTATGAGTGAAATGGGTATTAGTGCAACTTTTATTAATAGCAGTGTTAGTGGTGAGGTCTTATATAAACGAAATAGAGAGATAATTGAGGGTAAGTATAAACTAGTTTATGTTGCTCCAGAGCGCTTAAATACTATGCAGTTTTTGGAGTTAACTAGGCTTATTGAGATACCTTTTGTGGCCATAGATGAGGCCCATTGTATTAGCCAGTGGGGGCATGATTTTAGACCCAGTTATGCTCAAATACCCAGGTTTATTAGTAGTTTTGCAAAACGCCCTGTTGTAGCAGCTTTTACAGCTACGGCAACCAAACACATTGTTAGTGATATAAAAAGACTACTAAACCTAATTAATCCCTTTGAAATAACTACTGGCTTTGATAGACCTAACCTGTTTTATAGAGTGATTAAGCCCAAAGATAAATTTAAATATACCCTAGAGTACTTACAGGAGAATTTTATAGAGCAATCGGGAATTATTTATTGCTCTACTCGTAAAACAGTAGATACCTTGGCGGAAAGACTCTTTGAAAAAGGCTTTAGTGTAGATGGTTATCACGGTGGTATGAATACAGAGATACGTAAACAAGTACAAGAAAACTTTATGTTTGACAAAACCCGTATTATAGTAGCTACCAATGCCTTTGGTATGGGTATAGATAAACCAGATGTACGGTTTGTAATTCACTATAATATGCCTAAAAATATGGAGGCTTATTATCAGGAGGCAGGAAGAGCAGGGCGTGATGGTGAAAGAAGTGAGTGTTTATTGCTGTATTCTCCTGCCGATATAGTTAAACAAAAGCTCTTAATAACTAGTAGTTGTAGTGATGAAAATCGTTTAGAGATAATGAATGCTAACCTGCAGCATTTAGTTAATTACTGCCATACAAATAACTGTTTACGTAAGGCAATTATAGAGTATTTTGGAGATTTAACAGACTATGATAAATGTGATAATTGTGGAAATTGTTTAGATCAATCTGAGCTAGTAGATGTTTCGGTTGATGTCCAAAAAATACTATCCTGTATTTATAAAACAGGGCAAAATTATGGGGTAACAACAATCATAAAAACCCTTCGTGGTTCTAAAGAGAAAAAGCTAATGCAAATTGGACTAAATGAAAACTCAACCTATGGCATAATGCAGCAGCGTAGTGTTGGAGAAATACGGGAGCTAATTATGACCCTAATTGCAGAGGGTTATTTGCGCATGACTACAGATAATTATCCAGTATTAAAGATTTTAGAATCTGCCAGAGATGTGTTAAAAGGACATAAACAGGTGTATTTAAAACAGGCTCGTTTAAGCCCCCTTAAAGAAAAAGCAAGAGATAAAGCTAAATTACCTATGGCAGATGACTTAAAATACAATGTGGATTTATTTATTAAGCTAAGTGCCTTAAGAAGAGACCTAGCCCTAGACAAAGACATACCTAGCTTTATGATTTTTCATAATAGAAGCCTGCAAGCAATGGCCTATTATTACCCCCAAACAAAAGCAGAAATGCTTAATATTAAGGGTGTGGGTGACCAAAAATATGAAAACTATGGTGAGCAGTTTTTAGGGCTAATTCAAGAGTTTTGCTTAGAGAATAATATTATAAAAACGAACAATGAACAGCAAGAATTACAAAAAGCTAAAACTTATAGATCATTAGCTACCGAGCCAAAGCAGGACAGATATGAACAGACCTATCAGCAATACTTAACTGGTAATAGTCTAGAGCAAATTGCCAAAGAGCGTAATTTAACTGTTAATACAATCATAAAACACCTAGAAGTTTGTTTAAAAAAAGGTTATGAACTTGATTTCACTGAGTTTGTAGCTATAGAGAAAATGGAGCATATTCAAGATGTATACCACAAACATAAACCTCAATCACTCAAACAATTAAAAGAACTTTTACCAGAGGTTTATAGCTACAACGAGCTTAAATTAGCCCTATTGCAAAATCAATTGCATTAAAGAGCAGGAGATAAAAATGAAAATTATTCATACCAGTGATTGGCATATCGGTAAACTAGTGCACGGTGTCCATTTAACTGCCGATCAGCAATACTTGCTTAACCAACTTACTAAATTAATAGAGGAAGAAAAACCCCAAGTTTTAATCATTGCGGGAGACATTTATGACCGCTCTGTTCCACCTATTGAGGCAGTTTTATTGTTAGATGAAATTTTATCTCAAATACTGTTGCAACTAAATACCAAGGTAATAATTATAGCCGGGAATCACGATAGCCCTGATAGATTAGGTTTTGCTAATAAAATACTAAAATCTAAGGGACTAACTATTGCTGGTAGTTTACCTTACACAGTTGAGCCAATTATTATAAATGATCAATACGGTGAGGTGCATTTTTACCCTATACCTTATACAGATTACCCAGTAGTACGTAACTTATATGAGGATAAAAATATAAAAAGTCATGATAGCGCAATGTTGAAAATACTGAGTCATATAAATAAAAAACTTAATCCTCAAGTACGTAATGTATGTATAACTCATGGTTACTTACTTGGAGGCAGTGATCTAATTACAAGTGATTCCGAGCGTCCTTTGGCTATTGGGGGCTCAGAGTATATAGATGTTGAGTATTTTAAACACTTTAATTATGTGGCTTTGGGTCACTTACATCAGGCTCAAAAGGTAAAATATAATCATATTAGATACGCAGGTTCTCTGATGAAATACTCCTTTTCGGAGGCAAAACAACGTAAATCAGTTACCATAGTAAACCTAGCAGAAAACGGTGAGGTTAACATAGAGTTAAAGCAGCTTAAACCCTTGCGAGACTTAAGGGTAATTAAAGGTGAGCTAAAGCAACTTTTAGTCGAAGAAAGCTATAAAAATACTAATATTAATGATTATATTAAGGCTGATTTAACAGATAAAGGTGAGTTAATAAACGCTATGAGTAAGCTACGGGCTGTTTATCCTAATATTCTAAAACTGGAGAGAAAAATTGCCAATGATGATGCTGGTGATAACAAAACCTCAGCTAGTAGCGATATTTTTAAAAAGAATAGCTTAGAATTATTTAAAGAGTTTTATGAGAATATCAGTAAACAAGAGTTTACTGAAGAAAAACAGCAAGTTATAGCCTCTGTAATTAATGAGCTAAATATTGAGGGGAGGCAGCAATAATGAGACCCCTAACTCTTACTATGACAGCCTTTGGTCCTTATGCCAATAAACAAGTTATAGATTTTACAAAACTACAGAGTAAAAATCTTTTTTTAATATCTGGAGCAACTGGTTCTGGAAAAACTACAATTTTTGATGCCATTTGTTTTGCCTTATATGGTGAAAGCAGTGGTTCAGCTCGAACAGCAGAAAGCCTTAGGAGTCATTTTGCTAGTGCCCATACTTTAACAACAGTAAGCCTATTATTTGAGCTAAATAATGTACAGTATCTTGTTGAACGTATTCCTAAACAGCTTAAACCAAAATCCCGTGGCGAAGGATTTACCGAGCAGAGTGTGCAAGCAAACTTAACAGTTATTAAAAATGATGAAAACAAAGTATATACAGGTTCTACTACAGTAACCAAAAAGCTACAGAGTATTATTGGCTTAAACGCCGAGCAGTTTAAACAAATAATGATGATTCCACAAGGTGAGTTTCGTAAACTACTAGTTTCTGATAGTAAAGAGCGTGAAAAGGTTTTACAAAAGCTCTTTGATAGCAAAGTATATAATCGTATTCAGTTTAAACTTGAGCTACAAGCCAAAGATATTTACGCCTCAGTTAAAGAAAAAACAATTAGAAGACAAGAAGCACTTAAAAACATAGATTATGGAGATAATTATGTACTAAAAGAGCTTATTGAAAGTTTTGAAAAGGTAAGTTTTATTGTAGAGCTCACAAATAAAGTAATATCTCAAGATAATATAATACTCAAAGAGCTTAAAAATAATATAAATACTCAAAATAATTATCTTAAACAACTCGAAAATGAAAAACGAGAGGCAATAGAGAATAATAATAAACTACTAAAAAAACAACAACTTATGAGCTCTGTTATGCAGCAACAACAGCAGCAAAACAACTATAATCAACTGCAAGTTAAAGCCGAAAAAGCTGAAAAGGCCTATAGATTAATAGCCCAAGAAAACAACTTATTAATTCAAACAAAAGAGCTAAATGAACAAAGAGAAAAGCTAAGTATTTTGAATCAACAACTGGATACTGTAAAAAGTAATTACCAAGTAGCCTGTTCTCGCTATGAAAAAGAGCAATCTTGCAAGGCTGTAGAGTTTCGCAAAAGTATCTATGCCGATATCTTATCTTTAGAGTCATTGGTTGAAAAAGTAACTAATTTAGCCAGCTTTGAACAAGAAAAAGAAAAAACAGAAGATAAAATTACTAGCTTAAACCAACAAATTATGATTACCGAAGCAAAAATAACTAACACTAAACAGCAAAAAGAGAAGACCCTAAAAGAGTTAGATATTTGCAAACAGAGTACTATACAGCTAGAACAAAATAAAAATGAGCAGTTAAAAAATACAAACTTATTAAGCTTAGTAACTAAAACCCTGGCTTTTAAAAATGATTTTAGAAACTATAAAAGCAAAGAGCAAGAGTTTATAAATAAAGTAAAATTAACTCAAAATATCTTAACGGATAAAGTCAATTTTGTTAAACAGCAAAAAATTAACTTTTTACTCAACCAAGCGGCTGTTTTAGCCAAACAATTAAAACAGGGAGATAAATGCCCTGTATGTGGCTCAGAAAAACACCCTCACTTAGCACAGTTTTCAGCTGAGGTTGTTAGCGAACAAGAGCTAACAGAGCTAGAGAAAGAGCTTGAAGTTTTTACTAAAATAGCCCATAAAGAAACTGAAGAATTGGCCCAAATTAAAGGGCAACTACTACAAAAACAACAGCAGTATAATAGTGCTTTTGAAGAGTTAAAGAATAGCTTAACCATGAATATTCTTACAGACATAAAAGAGGCATTTAAAATTAAACAAGATCTTGAAAGTAAACAAAGCATTTTAAAATCTACTGAGAAAAAACTAATATTAATTGTTAATAACACCAATAGCCTTAATAGTAAAAATAATGAACTAAGTAACAGACTAATAGTTGACGAAAAGAAGCTTAAAAGACTTAATCAAGAGCTCTTAAGTAACTCAAATATATTAGCAAAATTAAAATCTACTATAGAGAATATTTATCAGGATTTACCCCCAAATGTTAGAGATTTAGCTAGTTTAAATAATAAGCTCAAGCATAAACAGCAGCAGTATAAACAGTGTGAAATTAACTTAGAGCTTGCTAACAATGCCTATTTTAAACTAAACAAAGAACTTGCTTTAGTAAGTTCTCAAATAGAGCAACTAAATACGGTCATTAGTGGTAAAACTGCAAACCTACAAGAGTTAAAACAAGATTTTGCTTTACAGATAACTAAACACGGGTTTTTAAGTGAAAGTGAGTATCAACAGTCTAAATTAACCGAACAGCAAATAGCCCATATAAAACAACAAGTTACAGACTATTTTAACGAGCTATACTCCTTACAGGAGCAGTTAAAAGATATTAACAAACAAACAAATAACATTGTAGAAGCTAATATTACAGACTTAGATCAACAAATACTTACTCAGGATAAAAAACTGCAGGAATTACGAGAAAAAACAAGCCAACTAAATCACAAAATAAACAATAACAGCAAGGCTTTAAAACAAATTAATGAGATAACAGAGCAAATACAACAGCAAGAACAGCGTTATGAGCTAATAGGACATTTAGCTAAAATAGCAAATGGAAAAAGCAATGAGGTTGCTAAAATTACTTTTGAAAGATATGTATTAGCGGCATTTTTAGAAGATATTTTACAGGCAGCTAATTTGAGATTGCAAAAAATGACTAGTGGTAGATACCAGTTAGCACGCACCGAGGAAATTGACCGTAAAAACAAACAAAGTGGATTAGAGCTAGAGGTTTTCGATAACTATACAGGCTTAACTCGCCATGTAAAAACCCTTTCGGGTGGAGAAAGCTTTAAGGCCTCACTCTCAATGGCCTTGGGTCTTTCGGATGTAGTACAAGCCTATGCAGGTGGTATAAAGCTAGATACCATGTTTGTAGACGAGGGCTTTGGCACACTCGACCCCGAGTCTTTAGATAACGCTATAAACTGCTTAATTGATTTGCAAAATAGTGGTAGATTAGTTGGCATAATATCTCATGTACCCGAGCTAAAAGAACGGATAAGTGCTCGATTAGAGGTAACAGCAAACAACACAGGTAGCAGTGCTAAGTTTATTGTTTTTTAATAACATAGTAAATAGTGTATTATGGGTAAGGTTTTTTATATTGAGCAGTGAGTAGGGAGTATAAATGATAGATACTAAAAAGCTAATTAATAAAGATAAACAAATATTTAAATTCAGTTTGTATGGTTTACTTAAAAACTTAAAGTTCTTTGAGCCATACTTAGTAATTTACTTAATGTCTTTGGGATTAAACTTATTTAAAATAGGTGCGTTATACTCTATAAGAGAAATAATTGTCTATTTATTTGAGGTGCCTTCCGGATTAATAGCAGATAACTATGGCAAAAAGAAAGAACTAAAAATGTGTTTTGTGTTTTATATTATTTCATTTGTCTTATTTTTCTTTGGCATTAATTACTTTATTTTAGTAATAGCCATGGTTTTTTTTGGGTTAGGTGATGCCTTTAGATCTGGTACTCACAAAGCAATGATTTTAGCTTATTTAGAGCAAAAAAATTGGTTTCAGTACAAAGCCTATGTATATGGTAGAACTCGCTCGTTTTCACTAATTGGCTCTGCTCTATCTGCATTAGTATCAATTATATTTGTTTTAAATCTGCCTAATATGAAGTGGATTTTTTTAATTTGTATCTTACCTTATATTGCAGACTTTTTGCTGATAAGTTCATATCCAGATAGCCTAGATGAACGGCATAAGTCAACTATAGATATTAAAGAGTTTTTTATAGGCGGAGTTAAACAGTTAGCCAGTATATTTAAAAGAAAAGAGCTACGTAAAGTACTAGTGAGTTCATCATTATATGACAGTATCTTTAAGTGTACTAAGGACTATATCCAACCCATATTACAGGTTGCTATCTTAGCAAATTTAGGTTCTTCAATAAGTACAATAACAGCTGAAAAAACTCTTAAAATTTGGCTAGGTATTATCTACGCTATATTTTATGTTTTTAGCTCTTTTGCCTCAAAAAATGTACACAAACTAAGTGAAAAATATAACTCTCAAACAATAATGAATATCTCTTTTGATATTACCGCTGTTTTAGCAATAGTTATGGCTTTAGGCATTAAAAATAATATAACTATAGTAGTTGTATTTATACAGTTTATATTATACCTATTTAAAAATGCTCGCAGACCATTAGTAGTTGATGTTTTAGGTGAATACATGCACAAAAAAGAGCGAGCAACTGTTTTATCTGTAGAGAGTCAATTTAGATCCTTTTTTACTATAGCTTTAGCACCCTTATTTGGCTTTATTGCAGATAACCTATCATTAACTAGTTTATTTATTATAATAGGGGTAGGAAGTTTTATTATTAATAGAGTTGTTGCAATACAAAAATTTCAACAAAATGAAAAGCTCCCTATCTAGTTAATAGGGAGCAGTGTAATAAAGAGAATATGTTTACAAACCACGAAGTCAACCCCGTATCCCAAAGGGATAGCTACACCGCGAAGCCCGCAGGGGAGCCCACTCCGTAATTGCAATACGTTTTATGGAATGCAATGTAATAAAACTACATTATAGTCCAATAGGCAATTACCCAAACCAAGGAGCGACAGCTCCTTCACTACCTTTTTTTACTAGGTTTTTTGCTACTCTTATTTTTACTTCTGCGGGTTTTACTTTTTTTAGGTTTATCAGTTTTATTTCTTTTATAAGGTTTTTTATTAAGTCTTTTTTTAGGCTCTTTTTCATCTACCTCTTTTAAAGCAGTTTTTTTACGCCTTAAACTCTTAGGCTGAGGAACTCCCGATACAGAAATTTTTCGACTAGGAATATCAAACTCAATATCTTTTTCAATATTGCTGAGATTTATACTATCTTTAGGGGTAACAAAGGTTACTGCAATTCCCTGTTTACCAGCCCGGCCGGTTCTACCAATGCGGTGAATGTACCATTTTGTGCTATCTGCTATATCGTAGCTATATACATGTGTTACTCCATCTATATCCAAACCCCTAGCAGCTAAGTCTGTGGCCACTAAGAATTGAGTTTTGGCACTTCTAAACCTTTTCATAATAGCTTCTCGTTTTACCTGTGATAAATCTCCATGCAAAGCCTCACAATTATAACCCTCTCGATGTAGGTCTTCATCTAACTTCATAGCTCTTTTTTTAGTGCCACAAAAGATTATAGCCATAAAAGGATTATGAGAGTCAATTACAGACTTTAAGTCATTATATTTATTTTCATCTACTGTTTCTATTACTAATTGTTCAATGTTTTCTAAAGTAACTCGCTCATTTTCAACTGAAATATATAAGGGATTTTGCATTATTTTTTGGGCAAGTTTTTTAACATGATTACCCATTGTTGCAGAAAAACAAAGTGATTGTTTTCTTGTTGGTGATTGCGCAATAATAGTTTCAACTTCGCTTAAAAATCCCATATGCAACATTTGATCTGCTTCATCTAAAACCAAAGTATTTAAGTGATTAAAATTTATTGTACCTCTAATAATATGGTCTAATAATCTACCTGGAGTGCCAATAACTAATTGTACATTACCTTTTAGTTTATGTAGCTGAGAATCTATACTCTTTCCACCATAAACAGCTAAAATATTAAGAGGTTTAGCTTCAGTTAACTTTTCTGCTTCATTGGTAATTTGAATGGCCAACTCTCTGGTAGGAGTAACAATTAAAGCCTGTACATAATTTTGATCTACAGACATGTTCTCAAACATCGGTAGTAAAAAGGCTAAAGTTTTACCTGTGCCTGTTTGTGCTTTTGCGATAATGTTTTTGCCGTTTTTAATTAACCTAATCGTCTTTTCTTGAATTGCAGTAGGTGTTGTTATGCCATGTTTAGCTAATACCTCAACTAAAGCAGTACTAACCCCTAATCTACTAAAATCATTCATGTTATCACCCTTCTATATATAAACATATAATTGTTATTATTATTTTTAGAACTAATTAAGTATACCAGAATTATAGAAATATGCAAAAAAACTTTGTAGGTATGGGAATAATAGTGTTACTTTGTAACATGAAGTCGCTTTGGAGCTGTAGGAATTAATACTACAAAGTGAGACCTAATTAAAAGTAAACATGAAAAGGAGTTAAAAGACTACCAATACTAATCTAAATGATAGATAAAAGAATAGTACAAGAATACTTAAGGGGGCAAGTAAAAGGTTTTTAATACATGGTACTTACGTATCCACAGAAATTACCTAGATGTGATTCCCTACATACGGACAAGGGAAAAAATATAATTTAAAATTTAATGTAGTAATTTAATTTAGTAAATTATTTGCCTTTTGCAATTTTTTAAAAACATGAATGGACTATTGATGAAGGTGCTGAGGCACGGAATTATCGATAAGCAATACCATCTTCTTTTCTCTTTGTGTGCTTTGTGGTTAAACAAAAAATATAACAATTATGAAAAGATATACTTAAGCGATAGCTCCTGATATTGTAGCTTAAGACGATTGCCAAGTTATTAATAGGGTTACATATAATTTTGAGGCCAGACCCCACCGTGAGTTAATTCAGATGTTTTTAGGTGGAGGTGCTACTTGCAAGTTGTAAGGATTTGCAGAATTGCATTGCATTTTAAGCTTTAAAACAAAAAAGACGCACAAGGTACGTCCACATAAACAATTCTAATTCTCACAAATCCAACCAAATGATTGTGTTCTTTTAAACCAACCCCACTTGTAAGTGACTGTTATTAATCCCGGAACTTTAGCAGGATCTTCTGTTATCTTAAAGACAAATACTAGGTATTCAACTTCACCTTCCTTGCGCGGTAATGGAAGCAATTTTTGCCCTTTATAATCCTTAAGTAAAAGTAGCATATCTTGATATTCCTTTTCATCTGCAATCATAAATGGTAAATCATCATAGTTACCTTTATAAAATGAGATACACTCTAACTCTGCACCAGCATATCCTTCAACTTTAATGTCCTCTAAAGTAATTGCACTACTTTTATTTGCGTAGGCTTTGAGGGTGTAGACTCTGTATTTACCAATGGAATTTGTAATTTTATTTTCATAAGTACATAGGTCTAATCTATCTCCAGCTAGAAAATTGCCAACTCCTAAAATTAATAAGATTATAATAAATATAAAAACTAATAATAGTAGGAATCTGTATTTGTACATGTAAATTCCAAGTTGTTTTTTCAACATTAAATGTATTCCTCCTACCTAAAACTATTACTATTTCCTGATTAATTAAAACATTATATATATTAGCTAGTTATCTAGTCTAACATTACAACATTATTATACAATACAAGTATCACAACATAAGCAAAAAAATTATTTTTTAGTTTGACAAGTCCTATCTAGGACTTGTCAAAAGACGGTAGTTTAATTTTTCAAACGAGATTAAGCAAATCTATTAAAATCTGTTATTCACTTTTTAATGATATGTACCAAATTAACAGATTGTTTTCTGGTGCATAAAGCCAGAATGATTTAGTTGCATGATCAGTAGAGTATGTCAATTTAAAGTTAGAGTTATATGATGCTTGGATTTTAATTCCGACCCCATCAATTTCCCAACCAGCTTCATTAATATAGGTGCCCATTAAACTTTTGCTCCATGAATTACCTTTAGTAAGGGTACTTATATTATAAAGACTATTACTTGGATCTGATATACCATCTTGATTTGTACTAGAATCAACGCTTGAACCCTTTAATAACCCTCCATTATAGGATAAGGGAACCATCTCCTCCCATTTATCTACTTCAACCCATTTTTCATACACATCATCATGCAGTTCTTCTCTAACCCAGTATTCATGGGCGAATGAATGAGGGGCCTCAATATAAAATGAATTTTCTGTAGATCCCGATTGTAAGGTTCCTCCCATTGAGCCTTTAATAGCTACCGAGGAATTAACATTGGGAGCCCAAGAATATCCACTTTTAATTGCTGTTGTTATTTTGATTTTTTTTGAGTTTTCATACTCACAGAAACCTTTTGAGTCAGGCATAACATGCATCTCACCAATTATTACATTTTTATTTGTATGGGTAGAATAAGCCTTTCTAACTCTAAATACTCCTGTTCCACTTCTCATTTTTATTGTTTTATTTCTTAATACAGATTTCATAACAATTAATTCAGTATTATTAGTCGCTTTACTTGTTGTAACTTCATTAGGATTTACAGACCAATGCTTAGAAACCATTTGTTTACCATCAGCGAATGCCTTAATATTAAAATGTAATAAATCATTATGTATATATTTATTTAATATGGAGTTACTAACAACTAACTCAAAAATGCCATCTTTAGTCTGGATAATATTTTGTAATTGTGTAGCATTACCATCTATATCATACACATACGCTACAACATCAACATTATGAATTGACATATTAGTAGTGTCTTCGAATCTAAATCTAGCAACATATCCATTCTCATTATATGCAAATGCTGTCATACTACATGTTACCACTAAAGCTATTACAATAATTAAACTAATCCCTTTATTTATCATATTATGTTTCTCCTTCTAAGTATTTTTACTTTTTAATCACGTTACTAACTTAATAACATTATTTACCTATTAATCCGTTATATAATTAAACTACCACTAATACAGTATTATACAATAATTGAATGTGTGTGTAAATATAATATTAATTTACATTAATATTATATAGATGTTGTCTTAAAAGATAAAAATACAATTTTCTAGTTCATAACAAAGGATAATTTATGCTATTATTTATTAGTGTTGCATATTAAAACATTTACCCAAGCATTAAAAATAATAATCAGGCATTTTACATACAACTAATCAAGCAAAATAGATGACCATATGTCTAAAAAAATATTGACTCTACTAGAGCACCTTACTATACTTATAGGTAGGGAGTGATACATAATGGGAGAAAAAATTAAAGTTGCTATTATCATCTGTAACAGGTACCATACCTGTGCTGGTGGAAAGTGTTTTAGAGCCTTGCAAAACAGAGAAGGTGCCTTTAGCTTGTATAAAGGTCAAGATGTAGAATTAGTAGGTTATACCACCTGTGACGGTTGTCCAGGCGGTAATATTGAGTATGCCCCTGCTGAAATGAAAAAGAATGGGGCTCAAGTTATTCACTTGGCAACTGGTTTAGTTGTTGGTTACCCACCATGTCCAAGAATAACTAAATTTAAAGAGTTTATTGAAACAAAGTATGGCATAAAAGTAGTAATAGGAACCCATCCAATTCCACAAAAATATTATGACACCCATAAAGAACTAAAAACATGGCAGTCAGATAGGTGGCAGGAGCTTATTAAAGATGTTATTTGTGATGAAAAAACAAGGTTAGCTTACAACTAAATAGATAGGTATTTAAACTAAAATATGCTGTAGTGCTTAGATTCTATATTTAGAAGCTAAGCACTTTAGTTTTTCATGTAATCTTTTAGCTTAACAATTTAAATATATTGACAGTTTATAGTGGCAGTGTTACTATATAAATGACTCATAACTGAGTTTTGGTCATAGCTCTTATTTTTTTATGCAACCAATGACTTTATTGTAGCTATTGGTCATAGTATTACGATGAATAACAAGAGCTTAATTGAGGTAGTGGGGGGCAGTTCTATGGCAAGAGCATTTACCGAAATAGAAAAAGCTGAAATTAAACAGAAAATCATTACAGTTGCAAGTGATTTATTTAAACAAAAACCCTACAAAGAAGTTAAGATAAGTGCTATAACTAAAAAACTAGGTATTGCCAAAGGTAGTTTTTATAATTTTTTTAGCTCTAAAGAGGAGCTATTAATAACTATTTTTTCGGAGTTAGAGAAACAGTTTCATAATCAAATAATTGTAACAATGAGTAATTCAACAAATAAAAAGCAATTTTTAATAGAAATTATGAGCAAGCTAACTTTAGAGTGTCGCCACAATGAACTATTTAAAGCTATACTACAAGGAGATGTTATTCAAGATGTACTGCAAAATATTCCTAAGGGTTTAAAACAGCAGTTATTAAAGGCAGATCAACAGCTTTTAGAGCAATTAATAGAACAAGATTTAATCCTTAAAGTGACACCACAGCTGGCAATTGATATGTTGAGATCTTTATTCTATTTACAAACAACAGCAACTGAGCTTAATAGCAATATAGATATTTTTAATATGCACATGATAAGAGCTGTAGTAAATGAGATATTTGAGTAGGAGGCAGGGCGATGAATGCAATAGAAATGAAGTCTTTAACAAAGTACTATGGAAAAACTTTAGGAGCCAAAGATATTAATTTAACTATCCCAAGTGGTAGTTTTTATGGATTTATTGGACCAAACGGTGCAGGCAAATCTACCACCCTTAGGATGTTGATGAATATAATTTTTCCTACTAGTGGTGAGGGTACTATTTTAGGTAAAAACATTGTTACCAATGCTTTAGATATTAAGCATTTTGTTGGTTATTTACCATCATCAATAAATCTTTATAAAGAACTTAAAGTGTTTCAGCTAATAAAGCAAAGCCTTGAGTATTATCAACATACCTCATGGCTAGATGAGAGTATTGCCCAAGATTGGCAAGATTGTATCTATAAATTAACTCCCTTAAAGCGAAAAGAAATGATGAATACTAAGGTAAACTACCTTGTAGATACTCTACAGCTAGATGTTAATAAAAAAATAGCTGACTTATCATTTGGCAATACAAAAAAAATGGGTATTATCTTAAGTATGATACACAGCCCCAAAATACTCATTTTAGATGAACCTACAGGTGGGTTAGACCCCCTAATGCAAGACAAATATTTCGATCTTTTAAAAGAACAGCATGATTTAGGCTGTACTATCTTTTTCTCTTCTCATATTTTAAGTGAGGTTGAAAAGGTATGTGATAAAGTTGCCATAATTAAAAATGGCGAAATAATAAGAGATGAAGGAGTAGAGCATTTAAAACAAAATAACCTAAAAAAGGTAGCAATATGGGTAAATCAAAGCCATATAAATAGTTTATTAACATCATTTAATTTAACAGTTAACTCTCAGAGCCTTACTATTAATAAAGTGAATAATACTACAAGTAAAATTAGCTTTAATTACTCAGGAAAAGTAAATGACTTGGTGAAAAAGTTAGCGAAATATAGTATTACTAATTTAACTGTAACCGAACCAACACTCGAAGATATATTTAAACACTACTATGAGTAGGGGGGCAATAAATAAATGAATAATCAGTTTAAATCAGAGCTTAAAATGAATTACAAAAAAGTACTCTTTACCGTTTTAATTTTAGGTAGTATGATTTTTTTTAGTATGACATTTTTTCCTACTATTGCAGAAAACATGGATATGTTAGAGGGTTTTATGCAAAATGAGTTTATGAAAAATATGATGACTGCATTTGGCATGAATGCTAATGCCTTTGGCTCTTTAATGGGCTTTTATGCTGCATATTCCTCTATGTGGATTGTATTAGTAGGCTCTATATTCTTTAGCTATTTTGCTGCCGAGCTAATTGCCAAAGAAGAAAAACAAGGCTCTATAGAGTACCTCTTATCACGACCAACAACTAGGTCAAGAATATATGCAAGCAAGTATCTGGTATTATTAGTTTTAATTTTAGTGTTTTCGGTAGTATTAGCTACAGTTGGCTATGTTTCATTAGAGGTTCAAAAAAAGGCGGCTCCTTATCAACTAAACATAAGTAAACATACAACAGAAATAGAAACTAACATACTAAAAAACTCTCAAACTGTTTCTAACTGGCTAAGTTTTATAGAGCAAGACTTTAACGGCTTTGCTTATGACATGTTATTAACAGAGTATAAAAGTAACGAGCAAGAAATAAAAGAGAGTGGTATAAAAAAGCAAGACATAGATGAAATGCTTAAGCAATTGTTAGATTCACCCGAGAGCATTTTTATAGCTATTAAGCAAAACCCTACCAAATTTAAAAAAATGTTTGGGATAACTGATCTTAGTGATGAAGAGTTTTTAGCTTCTGTAAGTGAAAGTGAAACAGAGTTTATAGCTTTTAAAAGTCAATTTTTAGCCTCTAAAAATCTAGTAAAAGACTTTTATGCTATATCACCAAGCTTCTTTTTAAATAAAATAAATAATGAAAACAAAGTAGATGAACTTAATAAGCTACTAAATGGTACAATACTTAAACAAGGGTTATTTACTAAGTACAATCTTAATAGTTTTATTGTGTTAAATATTTATATGTTGTTACTAATAATAGTGTTAGCCAGTTTGAGTTTTGCATTTTCAGCAATAGTTAAAGGCTCTTTTAACAGCTCACAAGTAGCTATGGTTATTATATTAGTTATGTATTTCATGGATTCATTTGGAGGTATTTCTTCAAAAACTAAAATACTAACACAAATAACCCCTTTTGGTTACATTAATAGCAATGTAACAGAGGTTGGCTATGCTTTACAGTCTTCAAATGTTGCTGTGTTAATATCAATAGCTGTATTATCATATATTGTAGGATTAATTAAATATAACAAAAAAGATTTTAGTTAAAGGATAGGAGAACAATGAAAGTAAGTATTTTATTTGCTAGTTTACGCAATAACAGTAACACAAAATTATTATTACAACCATTTATAACAGAGTTGCAAAATAACAATGTAGAGGTAGATTTTTTAACCATAAAGGATATGCACATCGAGCCATGTACTGCATGTTGGCGATGTCAGGATATCTTTGACAAACCTGGCTGTCCTAAAAAAGATGATATGCATCTTATTTATAGCTCTGTATTAGAGTCTGACTGCATTGTGTTTGCTTCACCTATTTACTCATGGTACTGTACCCCACCACTTAAAGCAGTTATGGATAGGTTGGTATATGGTATGAATAAATACTATGGCGAAGAGCCAGGACCTTGTTTATGGAAAAACAAAAAGTTGGCTTTGGTAACAACCTGTGGTTATGAAATAGAAGAGGGAGCAGGGGTATTCGAAGAGGGAGTAAAACGCTACGCTAAACACTCTAATTTGCACTACTTAGGAATGTTAGCAGTGCAAGACTTAGATAGTAAAACAACTTTTACAAATGATAAAGCAGTTGCATTGGCAAAAAACTATGCCTATAAAGTAATTGAATCGCTAAAATAAAAAAAACTGTACACTGCTTTAAGCAAGTGTACAGTTTTTTTATTTACTGTGAACTTATATAACGATTTGTTTTAGCAGTAGTTTTACTTTACGAACGCTGGGGACGGGTGATTTTGTTCGGATAACGAACAAAATCACCCGTCCCCAGCGTTCGTTTCCCTTTCAGTTATGCTAAATTACATAAAATAAGTAATTACAAAAAACGCTTGACAAATTCTCAACTACAAATTAAACTAAAAACATGATATATGTAAATAACATATATATGTATAAAGCATATATATGTATAAAGCAGTTGAGCAATCAAGAAAGGCAAGTGATGTAAATGAATGGCTCAATTCTGTATGGCATAGCAGTCATATTGCTAATAATATCTTTGGTAAAAAGCCGTGAAAAAACCAAAAAAGCTTTAGTTAAAGCAGGCAAATCTGCCTTAAAGTTAGCACCAACCTTAATACCAATGATGATTATGATGGGTGCAATATTAGCTATTGTTAATGCCCAATTTATTTCAAGAGTTTTCGGAAGTGGGTCAGGGGTTTATGGCGTAATATTAGGTTTAATATTAGGGGCTGTTGCTTTTGTACCGAGTTTTGTTGCGTTTCCTTTGGGTGCCAATTTACTGCAGTATGGTGCAGGATACCCACAAGTTGCAGGCTTTATCTCTACCCTAATGGCTGTAGGAGTTATTAGTTTTGGAGTAGAGAGTAAGTATTTTGGGGTTCGGACTTCAATTATTCGTAACTTACTTGGTTTATTTGCTTCAATAGTATTTGTAATTTTAGTATGGGGGTTAATGTAATGAAAATTCTTAAAAAATACAAATGGACTCTTCTAACATCTTTAGTTATTTTAGTTATGTATTTAGTTAATCAACAAAAAGGCCTAATGGCTTTTAACTTATCTATTAGTAATGTTAAAACTGTATTAACTTTATTGCCTCCTATTTTTGTGATTATCGGTTTAATAGACGTTTGGGTGCCCCGTGAAACTATGATTAAATACATGGGTGACAAGTCTGGTTTATTCGGAGGAATTATAGCTGTTTTTATGGGAGCCATAGGGGCTGGACCTCTTTATGTAGCTTTTCCAGTAGCAGCTTTATTACTTAAAAAAGGTGCTCGCTTATCTTATGTATTTTTATTTGTCAGTACTTGGTCGAGTATGAAGTTACCAATAATTATGTATGAATGGGCTTCTTTGGGAGGTAGATTTACTATTATTCATATACTAAGTAGTTTAACAGTGTATGTAACAGGTAGTTTGTTAATGGAACGTTTATTATGTAATAAAACAAAGACTGAAATATATGCTAAAATAGAAGCAGCTTAAAGTATTACTGTAGTGAGAGGGTTAAAAATGAAAAAACATAAAAGAGGTAGGCATGCTCCTGCATTTGTATTATTAATACTGGCTAAAAAGCCTGCCTATGGCTTAGAAATTCTAAATAAGCTAAATAATATATGTACTGAAAATACTATAGATAGTGCTGCAATTTATAGAGCTTTAAAGGCCTTAGAAAACGATAAAAGACTTACTTCGCAATGGATAGAGAGTGAAAGTGGTGCCCCAAAAAAAGTATATAGTATAACTGCTTTAGGTATAGAACTTTTAGCGGAGTATAAAGAAGATATTGTGGCTTGTATAAATAATTTAAATAGTTTTATTTGTTTGTATGATGAACTTAAATTAAATTAACTAGCTTTAAAATAAAACAATATTTTTTACTATTACAAATTGAAATGTAACACTTTAGTTAGATAGCTTTAACACTAATAATTTTTGAAGAATATCCATAAAGAACTCATTTTTGTGTTCTTATGTTTAATTTTAGTAATTTTATCTTAGATATAAACATAAAAAAGCCACTTTAAGTGGCTTTTTTATAAATAAATATAAAAAATATGAGTGCATAACTGTCTTATGCAAGGCAGCCATATATATAATATAACATGTATATGGCACAGAAGCTATATTATTTGTCGTATAAGTTAAGTTTTTATAGTCTCTACCTAAATATTAAGATGTTACTCTTTTTATACTACCATTTCAGTCATAACTTGCCATAATATAGTATATTAAGTTATTATAAATACTAAGATAGTTAAGTTTCTTTAACTAACATACACATATAATAATTATAAGTGATTTATATATAGCTGTGTTTTTTTAGGGAGGTTATAGCTTTTTGCTTAAAATAAAGAAATGTAAATGGCAGATAATTGGGTTATCTATAGTTATATTTTTATTTACGATTAGTTATTTTTTAATAACCTTAAAAGGGTTTAATTTTTATGGAATATACGATAAACATTTGGCTACTTATGATGAGTTTAAAAGCGATAGTGAAAGATATGCTGCAGACTTAGAGTTTTTATATCAGGAAATTAAAAATAACTATGTTAACCTTAAATATAAAGAAGAACTATTTAATTTTAGCTGGCAGCAATTGTATGAAGAGGCTATTAATGAATTAAAAAATATAAAAACAGAAGCAGATTTTTATGAGTTAGCTTGCCAAATGTTATATAAACTACGTGATGGTCACTCTTCTTTTAACGTTTTAGTAGAATATCCTTATAACTTTAATTACTCAATCACTAGTTTATTTAAAGTAAGATACATAGAAAATAGACCGATTATAGTTGCGGCCTCACCTCACTATACCTTAAGTAGCAATAGTGTATTGGGTAAAGAAATAATCTCTATCGATGGTATCAACTTTAATAAAATTGTAGATAACATAAACGAAAAGTATGGTAGATTTGAGGATAAAACATTGGGTCGATCTGATATCGCAGTATTGGGGACTTTTTGGCGGTATTTTTATGAAGATAATTACAAATTACCAAAGACATTAAATATTGAACTAAGAGAATTTAATGGTAGTAAAAGCATATGGCAATTAGACACAACTAAACAATATAATAAGGTACCTCTTAATAATATTCAAGGTGTTAATTTTGGAGTATTTAAATCTCAACTACCCTCCTATAGAAAAATTAATCAAGACATAGCCTATATAAAAATCCCAACCTTCATAAGTGAAAGAAGATTTATCCGAAGAAGATTCGAAGACATAGTTAAAGAGCTTAAAAAAGATAAGATAAAAGCTGTTGTAATAGATATAAGGCATAATAGGGGAGGTAACAGCAGTTTTAGAGATGTACTAAGCTTTTTAGTAACCGAAACTATTGATATTGCTTACTACCGATTGCGAAAATCTGAGCGATTTTTAGATATGTATTATTTTAGAGAAATATATGAAAATATGCGAAGTAGAACAGTTAAAGTTTTTGCTGAAAAAGGTTATAGCAAATGGTGGGCGTGGTCAGTTAAACCCAATGATGAGCAGTATTTAACTTCAATACCTGTTGCACTTTTGGTTAATGAACGTATTTTTAGTTCTGCTTCATTTTTTGCAAAAGCTTGTTTAGATTACGATTTAGCTACAGTTATAGGTAATACAATACCCTTGTCGGGATATGGCTTGCCAACCTCCATAGCTTTACCTAGTGGTAAATATGCGGTAACCTATGGTTTTTTTGAAACTAGAGATATAAATTATAAACATTTAGAGAACACCTATAGCTCTATAGATCTTTATGTAAACTTAAAACTAAGCGATGTTTTACAAGAAAAAGATAGCCAACTAGAGGCTGCAATATGTTTTCTTAATGAAAAAATTAAGTAAATCTAGTATACTAGATTCACACAGACAAATTAATTGAGGAGATGTTAATGAATAAGAATATAAAGGTTTTATTAGTTATAATTTTTCTTACTGTTTTAGTGGGTACTTTTGTTTTTAACCCAATGATGAAATGGTTATTTAGTGGTTTTAATCAAAACAATATTTACAATAACGATAAAATTATTGCTGGTTCAGCAGACTCCTATAGCTACCTTAGTAGGCAAGGTCAAGTTAAAGATAATGTTGCTGAACTAAGCTTTCAACTAACAGGGGTAGATACTATTTGGAGTTTTTCTACAACAGAAAGCAAAAACATGACTTTGCATTATGATATAAAAATAAAACAAGGCCAGTTTAAAGTGGTACTTGTAAATGCCAATAAAGAGGTTATTACTCTACTAGAAGAAGAGGGTAAAGATTCTATAGATTTTAGTTTAGAGCCAGGTAAAAACGTAATAAAAATTGTTGGTAAAAAGGCTTTGGTTGAACTATATCTTAAGACAAATGAGTAAAAAACAGGGTTCACTTTTCAGTGAACCCTGTTTTTATTCTTCATTAATATCTGTATCTTTGGCTATCTCTTCAACTTTTAGGGGCTCAAATGACTTTAAGATAATTAACTTAACCTTAAATAAATCACCATCTATCACAATATTAAACTTACCATGTTGTAATTCTATCAGGCTTTTAGCTATGTTTAGGCCTAAGCCACTGCCTTCACTTGTTCTTGATTCTTCTCCTCTTGTAAAGCGTTGCACTAATTCGTTAGCATCTAAATTAAGCTCGTATTTAGAAACATTTTTAATTATTAACTCAACAGTTTGACTATTTTCTTTTATATCTATATAAACCCGTGAGTTTGGCATAGCATACTTAAAAGTATTAGACATTAAGTTTTCAATTACTCTCCAAAGCAATCTACCATCGGCACTCACCAGTATTTTATCTTTTTTATAATTCAACCTAAAGTCTAAGCCTGAGTCATTAATTTTATCCTCTAGCTCACCCATACCTTGTTTCACCAATGAAATAATATCAATAGTTTCTAGCTCAACTGGAATATTACCTGTCGAGGCTTTAGAGGCCTCAAATAAATCATCGGTAAGATTCTTTAAGCGTAAAGATTTGCTCTCTAAAACCTCAAGATATTTTTCAAAGTTTTCTGAATTAAGACCCTCTTTTTTTAGCAAATCAATATACGTAATAATTGAGGTAAGTGGTGTTCTAATATCATGAGAAACATTAGTTATTAACTCAGTTTTTAGGCGTTCACTTTTTAACTCACTATTAATGGCAGTTTTAAGTCCTTGGCTAATATTGTTAATATCATTAGCAATTTCAGCATAAACGCCATTACCTCTTGTCTTTATAACATAATCGAGTTCACCATCTTTAACCTGCTTTATTCCATTGACAATATTCTTTAGATTATTAGCATTATTGGGGGTTGGTAACATTTTAAATGCTATTGGAAAACTATTTAGTATCATTTTTATTAACTCTATTGCTTTTGAGGTTATAAAGTAAACACCTAAAAAGTTTAAAAAGGATTTATTCTTAATATGTTTTGCTACAGCCAATGATAAACCTAGAACTAGGGTAATTAAGCCAGCTAAATACGAAAACATAAGAACATACTCTGTTTTGGAGCCTAAGTTTAAATAACATGCCTCATTACATATTCCTGCAAAAACTAATGTTATAACAATACAATGTAGTTCAAAGAAAATTTTATCATACAAGTTTAAATGTATTTTATCATCATAAAAACGTTTACCACTTACAATAAACAAATAAATTAACAGTACTAAAAAAATTGCCATTTTCCAAGCAATATTTCTATATAAACCTGTGGTAGCCCCTCTATCATTATCCCAATCATTAGTATAAGCTCGTAGATAATTTTCATCAAAGCTAACGTAAAGTTTATCTTTACGGTTAAAGTCGGAGAGATATCTATATTGATATACTGTATATCTACTTATACTTATATTTGAATATGAGTCATTATTTTCATAGTAAAAATAAATTGGCTTCGTTTTTAAGCTTGATATAGATAGCTTTGCATTATTTGTGTACTCTATACCATTATATAACATATAAAAGTTTATATTTTCAAGCTCCTTCACCTCAACAAGGGCGTTATTAAAATATTCTAAGTGCTCAGCAATTAATTCTTTTTGGGCTTCTTCTATTTCAGTAGCTCGTTCTTTAATAAATAACTGCTTTAATTCAGATTGACTTGAATTTGAGTATTTATCTGAATCAGACTTAGATAATTCATCTTTATATTTATCAAATAAATCTCGGGTCTCAGTATTATATTCAAATATATCTGGTAGTGTATTACCCTGCTTTATATATTCTTCACTTCTATATTTTTTTAAGGGGTATACTATATGGTGTATTTTTGACATTACTTCAGACTTAAACTGAGAAGTCTCTAGTAAGTTTTTATTAATCAGTGCCTCCGGGTAACCTATATCTTTTACAACTTGTATTGTATTTATAATACTGCTTGTTAATAAAACAATAACAAGAATAAAGGCAATTGTTTTTAATAAAGGGTTGTAAAAAATTTTTTTAGCAAGCATGTAACTCGCACCTCCAAAAAATTAATTAAGATAAGTTATTTAACTATGTCTTAATTAATTTATAATTAATACTTTTCAACTTTGTAACCAACACCCCAAACCACCTTAAGATATTTAGGGTTTTTAGAGTTAATCTCAATTTTTTGACGAATTCTTCTAATATGCACTGCTACTGTGTTTTCGGGATTAAGAGCTGGTTCATTCCAAACATTTTCATAGATTTGGTCTATTGAATACACTCTTCCAGCATTTTTCACTAATAGCTTTAAAATATTGTACTCTATAGGAGTTAACTTAATTTCATCACCGTCAAGAGTAACTTGTTTGCTATTATCATCAATAATTAAGCCTCCATTAATAAACTTATTAGTATTAGGAGTCATTGCACCAAGATTAGTATAGCGTCTAAGCTGAGATTTAACTCTGGCCAGGAGCTCTAAGGGATTAAAGGGTTTAGTTATATAATCATCAGCCCCCATATTTAATCCCATGATTTTATCAATATCTTCAGCTTTGGCAGATACCATTATAATAGGAACATTTTTTGTTTCACGAATTCTAGTGGTGGCTTGAATACCATCTAGTTTTGGCATCATTATATCCATAATAATTAATTGAATATCTTCTGTTTCCAGAGCCTTTATCGCTTCATAACCATTGTAGGTTTTAATTACGTTGTAACCATCATTTTTAAGATAAATTGATATTGCCTCAACAATTTCCTTATCGTCATCGCATACCAAAATATTCATTAACAATCACCTCTAGAGTTTTTATGTCCATATTATAACACTACCATAATCTTTAATGTAATTTTATTGTAGCAACTACTTATTACAAAAAAGATTAACAAATCATTAAGACTTTCTTAAAGAGTAATGTATTAATTTTTAAGGTAATAAATTAACCTAGTTAAACAACATTATCTTTGAAAGTATTATTGACAAAATACTTAGATAAATAATATACTTAGTATTACTAAGTACTAAGGAGTGCTAATGTGAATAAAATAGATAAACAGCTAAAAAAGGGTGTACTGGATATACTCATATTATCTTTACTTAGTAAAAATGAAAGTCTCTATGGCTACAAAATAATAAAAATACTAACTGCCAAAAGTAATGAATTTTTTAGCTTAAAAGAGGGGTCATTGTATCCAGTTTTATATAGGTTAGAGGACAAAGGTTTAATTGAAAATGAAATAATATATCAGCAAACTAAACGCTCTGTTCCTCGTAAGTATTATTCAATTACTAAGTTAGGCCTAGAAACCTATCAAGAATATTTAAGGTCTTGGCAGGACTTTGTTTTTGCAACAAATCAAGTGTTAGAGGGGTAGGGGTTATAAATGTATAATAAAGATAAAATATATATCAATAAAGTTCTATCACATATTAATTGTTCAAAAAAACTAAAGAATCGTATAAAAGAAGATTTATTAATATCTCTTGCTGAAAAGAGAGAGTATAGCTTTAACAGAAGTGCAGAAGATCTGTTAGGTAATCCTTACGAGGTTGCTTTAGAGTTTATTGAAAATCTTAATTTAAAAGAAAATAAGCTAATGGGTTATGAATATATTTCAAATACTAAAGTATTTGGTATTCCTTTGGTTCATGTAAATACCAAAAACCGTAGAGTTGCCAAGGGCATAGTTGCTATTGGTAATATTGCAGTTGGCTTAATAAGTATAGGTGGATTTTCTTTTGGCTTACTTAGCATAGGCGGTTTGCCTTTAGGGATAATAGCTATGGGAGGAATATCTTTAGGTATTATCGGTGCATTTGGTGGAATAGCACTATCTTTGGGTTTTGCCATAGGTGGTGTCGCATTCTCTTACTTAATAGCCGTTGGTGGTTGTGCTATTGCCAAGGTATTTGCAGTTGGAGGTGTTGCTTTAGCAGATATGACTATAGGTGCTGAGATTAAAGGAATAGTAGGATTTTATAACCAAAATGGTACAGGTATGTATATGTATGAATACAGCAAGCTAAATTGGCAAAATATCATAAATGTTTTTAGATATAGCATTAATTCAGCTAAACATGGGGTACCATACTTACATGATTTTGTATTACAGATATTAACAAAGCTTTTTATATAACATAAATAAGGGGTAGTACAAAAAGTATTGTAGCAACCCCTTATAGCTTGCATTTAATTATATGTGTTATTGTTTATTAAATTAGATTTTTTTGTATTGTATATTGCTCTTACAACGATAGTAAGTACCACAATGGTTCCACCCATAAGGGCATTTAAGGTAAGTTTTTCACCAGAAAAAATAAATACCCAAATAGGATTAAGAATAGGCTCAATCACAGTTATTAAAATGGCCTCTACTGCTGTTACATGTTGAACCGCAATGCTGTAAACTACATAAGAGATACCTAACTGAAAAATACCTAACACCATTAAATTAATAATATCACCATAACTAAAGTTTGCTTTTATAACAAATATAAAACAAGTTATAAAGGTTAAACTGTTGCCTAAAAAAGTAGTAGTAATTGCAGAGTCACTTCCTGTGAGTTTAAAGCATATTACCACACTAGCCAGTGCTACTCCACTTAAAACAGCTAGGCTATTACCTAAAACTTGAGTAAATGATAAATTCTCAATAAAGAAAATGGTTAAGCCACTTATTACTAAAATAATAGCTACTAAATCTTGTTTTTTAATATCTTCATTTAGAAAATACTTAGCTAAAATAGCAACCCAAATAGGTGCAGAAAATTGCAATAATATAGCATTAGCAGCAGAGGTTAGTTTATTGGCAATTACATATAAAACAACCATTAACATATACAACAATGCTCCTACTAAATTATTTTTAGTAGGGTAGGTCTTTATTTTTTGTTTATGCAAATAAATAAAAATTACACATGCGGCTATACCACTACGGGTTCCCGCTATTACAAAGGCATTTTGATTTATGTTTTTAATTAAAATACCACCTGTACTCCATAATACAGCAGCGATAATAAGCATTATTAAAGCTTTTTTTCTAGCCACGTCATTATACCCCTGTTAAAATGGTAGCTATTTCATCACATAAAGCCAATATTTGTTGTTTAGTAATTAATAGAGTAGGATAAAACCTCAAAATATTCTCAGTGGGGTGGTAGCCAACTAAAAAGCCTCTTTTAAGTAACTCTTTATACATTAAGCTGGCTAAATTTTCTTTATTTAACTCTAAGGCTAACATTAATCCCCTTCCTCTTACACCCCTAATTTGTTTACTATTAATAGTTTGTAGACTTTTTATAAAAAACTGACTTAGCTCTTGAGATTTTTTTAATAGCTCTTGCTTTTTAAACTGACTAATCACTTGGCAAGCAATTCTACAACCTAAAGGGTCATTTTGGTGTGATTGAGCATAGGTAAATTTTTTATTTTCTACCTCAAAAGCAGTGTTTTTGTCCATAACTACGGCACTTATGGGGTAGCCATTACCTAAAGCTTTGCCCATTGCAATAATATTAGGTTTTATGTTGTAGTGATTGTAACCAAACCACATGCCAGTTCTTCCAAAGCCAGTAGTTACTTCATTTATAACAAGTAAACCTCCGTTATTTTGAACTTGATGTACTAAAAATTCTACAAGCTTGTTGTTTGGTAAAATCACTTTTCCTGAGGTATTACCTGGCTCGAATACAAAGGCAGCAATTTTACTAAAATCTATGTTCTTTACTACAGGGCAATTAAGACATTTATAGTGTTTGTTACAGCTATTACAGTGTCTAAAATCTATTTCGGTAAATATTTTTTGAGATCTAGGCATACTCATATGACTATATGCTGATAAATAAGAATTATTAAAGCTTAATAGCTTTGACTTGTTAGTAACTAATTTAGCCAGTGTAATCGCCATTTCTACTGCCTCACTACCCGAGCTTAAAAAAGTGGCTTTACCATGGTTAAGACCAGTAATTTCAGTTAACAAATTAGCCAGTTTTTCAGCCCAAGGACTTACAAGACGAGTGTTTAAATGACTTACCTTTGTTATTTGATCTGCAATAACTGAGTTAATTGCCTCATTATTATGACCTAAAGCAGTACACCAAATTCCAGCTTCAAAGTCTATAATTTTTTTATTGTTACTAGTTGTTAATACTGCTTGGGTGGCCTCAATAATATCAATATCTAATATTCCGTGGCATTTTAAAATATGTTGTTTGTTATTCATTTTTATTCCTCCTAGTTTGCTTTTATAATTATTATATGGCTTAATAAAGACAGGACACCTTTTAAAATTTAGTTCTGTACGGGTACAGGTAGATAGTAGTGGTAAGTCTATTTTTGATTTTATATATATTAGAGGAGTTTTTAGATGAAATATGAGCAAATAGTTAGAGATATTAAAAACTTAATTTTAAACAGTAAGCTCAATGCTGGAGACAAATTGCCTTCTATTAGACATATGGCAACTAAATACACTTGCAATAAGGACACGGTGATTAGAGCCTATAAAGAATTAGAACTAAATCACTATCTTTATTCAATACCTAAAAGTGGCTATTACGTAGTAGATAGCCTCACCAAGAATAACAAGAGTAATAGTCAGTTAATTGACTTTAAAACAACCCTGCCAGATTCCCGTTTATTACCCTATAAAGAGTTTAACCATAGCATTACTAAAGCCATAGCTGTTTATAAACAAGAGCTTTTTACCTACGGAGAGGTAAAAGGCTTAATGCAACTTAGAGAAATTGTTCAAAATTTACTTTGGCAAAATAATATATATAGCAAAACAGAAAACATTTTTATAACCTCTGGAGTACAGCAGGCCCTCAACATTCTAATGAATATGCCAATTAACAATAAATATAATATTTTAGTGGAACAACCAACATATAATTTAATGCAGCGAATTGCAGAGTTAGGTAAAGGTCAAGTTTATGGCATTAAAAGAGACAAACAGGGCATAGATATGGCTGAGCTAAAATATCACTTTGCCAATAATAATATTAAATTTTTTTACACCATACCTCGCTTTCATAACCCCTTAGGTAGTTCTTACACAGACAAGCAAAAACAGCAAATAGTTGAACTTGCCAATATCTATAATGTATATATTGTTGAAGATGATTACTTAGGAGATTTAGCTACTAGTAACAATAATCTTACTTTGTTTAACTACGATACAGGTGAAAAGGTAATATACCTAAAAAGTTTCTCTAAATCATTTATGCCAGGTTTACGAATAGGTGCTATTATTTTACCAACAAAGCTACAAACAAGCTTTACTAAATACAAAAAATATGATGATATAAACACCTCTATTTTAGCCCAAGGTGGCTTGGCTATTTTTATTAAAAGTGGTATGTTTAACAATCATTTATTAAAAATTCGGTCTGAATACAAAAGCAAAATGAACTATGCTAATGCCTGTTTAAAAACTAACTTAGTACCGGGTTTAGATTTTATAAAGGCTGAAACTGGGTTTTTTGTGTGGCTAACGTTGCCAAAAAAAATAAATGTAAACAAATTAGAGTTAAGGCTTCTTAACAAAAATATTTTAATAAGTTCAGCTAAGAACTTTTATGCTAAACAAAAGAGTGTACAAAATAGCTTAAGATTATGTATCTCAGCTTTATCAAAACAGCAAATAAAACAGGGTGTGTTCACAATACTTAATGAAATAAAATATATGAACAAATGATCTAAAATTTATTTTAACAATGTAGAGGCTTTATGGTATATTGGGTTAGTAAAATAAAATACTTTAGGGGGACCAACACATGAAATTCGAACACATTGGAATAAAGGTATTAAATCTACCCGAGTCAATTAAGTTTTATACTCAGGTATTGGATTGCTCAGTAATAAATAAATTACAAAAACAAGAAACCCAATTAGTGTTTTTAGATGCTCATGGAGTAACAATTGAGTTAATTTATAAACCTAAAAATAGCTTAAGAACTATTGGTCCAGTAGAACATTTAGCATTTAAAGTGGATAATTTTGAAAAAAAAGTACAGGAACTTAAAGATTTAAATATAAAATTTGATGGACCAGCCCGCAATACAGAGATTGGTAAAATAATATTTTTTAGAGGACCAAACAACGAACGTATTGAAATTTTAGGGCTTTAAAACTAAAGAAATAGGTATAAATATGAATCTAGTAGCGATTGAAAACTTAAGTAAAAGCTATCTCGATAAAGAGTTATTCAGTATGATTACATTTGGCATAGTTAGTGCTGATAAAATAGGTTTGATTGGGGTAAATGGAGTAGGAAAATCTACCCTATTAAAAATTATTGCAGGTAAAGAACAAGCTAACTCTGGCAAAATTACTAAAAGAAAAGAAACTACCATTAAGTATTTAGCTCAAAACCCAAATTTAGACAATGATCTTACAGTTTTAGAGCAAATATTTAATTGTAACGAGCCATTATTTGAATTAGTTAAAAGGTACGAGTTAGCAAACATAAAGACAATAGAAAACCCTAGCGATGAAAAACTGCAAAATACATTAATGAAGTTAATTTCCGAAATGGATAATAAACACGCTTGGCAATTAGAGAATGAAGCTAAAAGCATCTTAACCAAGCTAGGAATTTACGACTTTAATAAAAAAATAGGAACACTATCTGGTGGACAAAAAAAGCGAGTAGCTTTAGCGGAGGCTTTAATTCAACCTTCTCAACTATTAATATTAGACGAGCCGACCAATCATATAGATAACGAAACTATTGAATGGCTAGAAAAATACCTTCTAGAGCGTAAAGGTGCCTTATTAATGGTAACCCATGATCGTTATTTTTTGGATAGAGTAACAAATAGAATTTTAGAGCTTGATAGAAGCAAAATTTACTCATATGAGGGTAATTACTCTGTTTTTGTTGAAAAAAAGGCAGAAAGAGAATTAGAGTTACTGGCAACACAAAGCAAAAAGCGAAATATTTTTAGGCAAGAATTAGCTTGGATGAGGCGGGGTGCTAGGGCACGAAGCACTAAACAAAAAGCCAGAATAGCTAGATTTAATGAATTAAAAGAAGACCTAAACAGCTACGAGAATAAAAACGATTTGAGCATTAATGTAGGGGTGAGCCGTTTAGGTAAAAAGGTTATTGAAATAAATAATATTAGTAAAAGTTATGACAATAAAACTGTAATCAAAGACTTTACATGTTCCATACACCCTAACGACAGAATTGGTATTGTTGGTGTTAACGGAGCAGGCAAATCAACCTTATTGAATCTGATATCAACTAGTATACAGCCGGATAGTGGTAGTATTGAGTATGGCTCTACAGTAAAATTAAGTTATTATAAACAGGATTATCAGCAAATAGATCCCAAGAAAAGAGCAATAGACTATATAAAAGAAGTTGCAGAGGTTATGAGTACTGAAGATGGTAACTTTATAACTGCCTCACAAATGTTAGAGTTATTTTTATTTACTGCGAGTATGCAATACTGCCCTATCAGTAAATTATCTGGTGGTGAGCGAAAAAGACTTTATTTATTACGAGAGTTAATGAAATGCCCTAATGTTTTATTATTAGATGAGCCGACTAATGATTTAGATATTCAAACATTAACTATTTTAGAGCAGTATATAACAGCCTTTAAGGGTGTTATTATTGCGGTCTCACATGATAGATACTTTTTAGATAAAATTGCCAATAAAATATTTTCTTTTAATAATAGTGCACAAGTTAAGCAATTTTTTGGAGGTTATGCCGAGTATTTAAAATTAACCAGCAATATAGAAGTTAAAACAGCTAAAGAAACAAAAAAAACTGAAAATAATAAGAAATATAAAAAAGAACCAAATTTAAAATTTACCTATAAAGAAAAACAAGAATATGAAGAAATAGAAAATAAAATTGAAAACACAGAGCTGCAAATTCAAGATATTAATAATCAAATAAATACAGCAGGAGATAATTATACCCTACTTCAAGAGTTAGCAGATAAGCTAACAACGCAAGAGAATCAACTAGATCAGTTGATGATTAGGTGGGAATATTTAACCGATTTAGCAGAGAAAATTAATAATAATAATAAGTAACGTATATAAGTATGTACAAATATAAAAAAACCTTATATAGTCCCAATCTGCCACATAGCTGACACACAATAAAGCTATATTAAGACAAGATGGGAGCGGGTAAAATGAGTAAAATATCAAATGCACAAAAGCCTAAAAGAAAATCCCTTAGGCTTGTTGTGCAATTTTTCTTTTTCATACTTGTGTTGTTAATAGTTATTAATAAAGCTTTAGTAGAAAATGGACAGGGCATACCCTTTTTAGGACATATGTCATTACATGCTATATGTCCATTTGGTGGTATTGAATCATTATATAGTTTATTTACAGCTGGCGTATTTGTTCAAAAAATTCATGCATCTTCAATGGTTTTGACAGTGGCGGTATTTATTATATCAATCTTATTTGGTCCAGCTTTTTGTAGCTGGATTTGTCCTTTTGGCACTGTACAGGAGTTTGTTGGAAAAATAGGTCGTAAAATTTTTAAGAGAAGATACAATAACTTTATACCAGTAAAATTGGATTATTACTTAAGATATATACGCTATTTTGTTTTAGGGTTAGTGTTATATAATACGGCTGTTACTGCAAAGTTAGTTTTCCAAAACTATGACCCCTATTATGCATTGTTTAATTTCTTTACAAACGAGGTTGCTATTACAGCTTATATTGCTCTAATAATGACACTTGTACTGTCTTTATTTATTGAAAGACCTTTCTGTAAATATTTATGCCCTTATGGAAGTATTTTAGGTCTCTTTAATTATATAAGAATTTTTAAAATACGTAGAGCTGAAAGTACATGTATTAATTGTGGTGCCTGTGATGTTAGTTGTCCTATGAATATAAAGGTTTCCCAAAAAAATTCAGTTAATGATCACCAATGTATATCCTGCATGCAGTGTACTAGTGAGGCAGCTTGTCCAATAGCAAACACTGTTACTTTATCAACAAAGCTAAAACAGGAGGCTAAAAAATATGAGGGTTAGAAAGTTTGTTTTAGCAATATCAGTAGTAACTATACTTTTTGGAAGTATAGCTTTATCTTCTGTATTTGGTTTATGGAACACTCAAAGTAGTAAGATTCCTGTAAAATTTAAAAATGGTGAGTTTGCTGGAGAGTATAATCCTTTAGATATACGCGGTTCTTATACCTTTGAAAATATTAGTAGTTTATTTAATATTTCCTTAAATGACCTAGCAACTGCTTTTGCAGTACCAGAAGACCAACCAAAAGCAGAATTTTTGTGTAAATATCTCGAAGAGCTTTACGCTGAGTCAGCTGAACAAGGTAAAGAGGTTGGTACCCATTCAGTAAAAGTTTTTGTGGCTCTATATAAAGGGCTACCAATTGACTTAGATGATGACACTTATTTTCCTAAGTCAGCTGAACAAATTTTATTAAATAATGCAATACTTAATGATGAGCAAATAACATATATACAAAGCCACCTTGTAGAGCCGATACAAGTAAGTGAAGTGAATGAAACAAACAATAATGAGCAGAATAATGAAGAAAAAGTTGTTAATGGAAAAACAACTTTTAAAGAGATCATTGCAAAAGGTGTTGAGGTTGAAGAGCTTGAGGAAATTATTAAAAGTAAATTAGCTGATGAAAATCAAACAATAAGAGATTATTGCATTGCAAATGAACTTCAATTTTCAGAGGTAAAGTCAGAACTTGAGCAACTTATTAAAGGTGAATAAATAATAAACACTTATGTTTATAAAAGTAACTTCTTGAGGTTAATAAAATATTTAAAATGTGTTATAATGATAGTAATCCAAAAACCGCGTTAGGTGAGGTTCCTGTACAGATATATGCTGCTACCCGGAAACATCGAGAGATGCCAATGGGTTAACAGGTATTGCCGAATATAAGGCTCTACTTAATGTAGCTGGTTTATCCAAAGCTGTGCAGTGCTAAAGCTCAACGGGTGAATATGTAGCTACGGTTGCTTTAAGGCAATTGAATAGCATAATTATTTTGCAACGATTTGCAGAATATTTGAGTTATTGTAAAACCAAGGCTTCTTTCACTTGTTGAAAGAAGCCTTTTTGTTTTTGGAGTTTTATGAGGGTAACAATTTGCTTTAGCTACCCGTATAATAAACTGCTGACTATGCTTGTTTACATCGTTATAAGATACTATAAAATACACATACTATAGTATAACGTTATATACAAACAAACATTTTCTACAGCTTAGCATTGTTAACTTAGTTAGCAATATAATTTCGGAGGTGATGGAATGGACGGCGACCCTAGTAAATGGGGCTTAGTGAGTAACATAACCAATAGAGAAAGCTTATTTTGCCATACATTTTATTGCCATAAAGTGAGTGGCAAATAAGGTATCTCTTCGACTAAAAGGGAGGGATAACCATGTTACAGATTTTAAAAACTGTTGACAATAATCTTAAAGAATTACAGGACTTTGAAAACAATATTTGGATTAATTTAATTAACCCTACAGAGCAAGAGATTGACCGTGTTGGCAAGCTAGGTATTGATACCGACTATATAAGGGCTGCCCTAGATGAAGAAGAAAGATCACATATTGAGTCGGATAACGGTCAAATTTTAATTATTATTGATATACCTCTTATTAGAAAACAAGAAGACGATGACAATTTTCACACAACAATTCCGCTGGGTATAATACTGTTTGACCAAGGTGTAGTTACAGTTTGTTTAGCAGAAAACACCATTATAAAAGACTTTATTAAAAGAAGAATAAGAGGATTTTATACTAATTTTAAGAGCCGTTTTGTATTACAAATATTGTTACGAGCTTCAACTCGCTATTTAATCTATTTAAGAAGAATAGATAATAAAAGCAGTAAAATAGAAAAAGAACTGCATAAATCACTTAAAAATAGTGAATTAATAGAGCTGTTAAAACTAGAAAAATCACTGGTATATTTTTCAACATCCCTAAAATCTAATGAGGTAGTGTTGGAGCGTTTACGTAGAATGGGTGAGTTTAAGTTATACGAAGAAGATGTTGAATTATTAGATGATGTAATTATCGAGAATAAACAGGCCATAGAAATGGCAACTATTTATAGTAGTATTTTAAGTGGCACTATGGATGCCTTTGCCTCGGTTATATCTAATAACTTAAATATGGTAATGAAATTTTTAGCCTCTATAACAATTGTATTGGCTATACCAACAATAGTTTTTAGCTTTTACGGTATGAATGTACCGCTACCATTGCAAAACAATCCATGGGCATTTTTAGTGACTATAGGGGTATCTATAGTTTTCTGTGGAGTATCTGTGTATTTGTTATTAAAGAAGAAAATGTTTTAGTTACAATTATAAGACATCAACAGGGCTACTCTACAAAGAGAAGCCCTGTTTTTTACATATAATTAACGCATAAAAGCAAAGCCAAAGTAGGGGATGGCCTTGTGCCATCCTGTATCTGTTATAACGTAAACCTATCAAAAAAACTCCCACCCAAAATGACTGGCAAACCTCACGGTGGGGTCTGGCCTCAACAGGACTAGCTCTACCTTAATCATTTAGAAACATTATGGCTGAAAGAAATAACTACATTACCAGCACGAGGCCTGACCCCTGTTACAATTAACCGTTAGGCATTAATAAAAGGCTTAGTTAAAGCCTTTTTACATATTGCAGTTTAATTGAAACGTTATTCCGCAGAGCCTTACGGCTTTCTAATTGTTAAATAACCCACGGCTGTCAATTTCGCCGTACCAAAAAACCCGTCACCCAAAACGACAGGCAAACCTCAAGGTGGGGTCTGGCCTCAACAGGACTAACTCTACCTTAATCATTTACAAGCATTATGGCTGAAAGAAATAACTATCTCACCAGCACGAGGCCTGACCCCTGTTACAATTAACCGTTAGGCATTAATAAAAGGCTTAGTTAAAACCTTTTTACATATTGCAGTTTAATTAAAACGTTATTCCGCAGAGCCTTACGGCTTGCTAATTGATAAATAACCCACGGCTGCCAATTTAGTCGCACCAAAAAACCTCTCCCCCAAAACGACAGGCAAACCTCAAGGTGGGGTCTGGCCTCAACAGGACTAACTCTACCTTAATCATTTAGAAGCATTATGGCTGAAAGAAATAACTATCTCACCAGCACGAGGCCTGACCCCTGTTACAATTAACCGTTAGGCATTAATAAAAGGCTTAGTTAAAACCTTTTTACATATTGCAGTTTAATTAAAACGTTATTCCGCAGAGCCTTACAGCTTGCTAATTGTTAAATAACCCACGGCTGCCAATTTCGCCGCACCAAAAAACCTCCCACCCCAAAATGACTGGCAAACCTCACGGTGGGGTCTGGCCTCAACAGGACTAATTTTACCTTAATCATTTAGTAAGCATATGGCTGAAAGAAATAACTACTTTACCAGCACGAGGCCTGTGATAGGATTATTAAAAATTAATAAACTCATATGGTACCATGGTTAAAAGAAAGAGAGGTATTTATGATGAGTTATGAAATTTTAAAAGGACTATTTAAAGAATATGGTCATGAAAAGATACTGTTTGTAGGAATAGATATTGGAAAGTATAACCATGTAGTGAGTATTTGGAATGGGTATAGAGACGTAATCCTAAAATCTTATGAGTTTAATAGTAAAGAAAGTGGTTATAAAGAGCTAAGAAACAGACTAGATAGAATAATCAGCTTAGAAAACCCAAAGAAAATAATTATAGGGTGTGAACCATCAGGACATTACTACTTAAACCTAATGTATAAACTAAAAGAAGATTACTGTAATGCCTACTTTAGACTAATAAATCCTAAAGCAACAAAGTCACAAAGAGATACGGCTATGGAAAGAAATAAAACAGATTCTATCGATACCCAAGCCATCTTAGATTTATTAATACAAGGAAATTCATATAAAATGCCTTTTAATGACCATATTTTTGAAGAGATAAAAGAGGTAGTTAGAAGAGTAGATAATTATACTAAGCATAAAACAATATTAAAAAACCAGATACATGTTTACTTAGATGAACTTTATCCAGGGTTTGAGAAAAAAGGATGTCCTTTAATTGAAACCGTTTCAGGTAGTCAATTTCTTAACATATTACCTGAACCAAAGGAACTAAAAGCCATGTCAGCACAAGATATATTAGATATGTTTAAGGAACATGGCTACACTTTAAGAAAAGCCTATGCTATAAAATTTAGTGAAAGAGCTAAGCAAATGCTATTGCCACAGAAGCCTATTATTAAATCCAAGGTTCAAACCCTTACAGAATACATTGAAAGATATCTATTGCTTGAGAAATATATGAATGAGGCAACTATTATTTTGGATACCTTGTTAGCTAACTTTGAATTCACTGAAAACATTATGGAGCTAAATGGTATGGGCGTTATTACTTTAAGCAGAATAATTGCTTATCTTAACAACCCCTATAGGTTTGAAGATGGTAGTAAAGCTGCTCAATTTGCAGGGCTTACCCCTACAAAAAACCAGAGTGGCACTTCTGAAAAAAGAGAGAAAATATCTAGGATAGGACATACTCGTTTAAGAAGTGTTATGGTTCAATTAGCTCACCAACTTATTACTACAATAGGTTATTTTACAGCTTATTATAATAGACTTGTTATTGAAAAGGGTAAGAATATTAAACTTGCTATTACTGCAACAGCTCATAAAATCTTGAGAGTTATTATAAAAATGATTCATTCTGGTGAAAAGTTTAATCCCCCCTACTGCTAGTAATCCTTTATTTAATAGCAAAGTTAAAAGGTTTACTAAAAAATGTTTAATTGAAAGCCAAAATAAAAAAGTCCGTACAGGGACTCATCATATGCTAAATGCATACTTAACTCGAGTTTGATGGACTTTCACAGGCTTTTTTATTATAACATATTTTTGTAGGTAGTACTATGAAGGAAATTCGTTAGAGGAATTGTGTTTTTAAGCACGTGGGTCAGATTGTCTCAACCTTCATATCTCTTTTTAATATTGAATAGTACAATAAGTCACTGCTTTGCAAACTAGTAGCACACAGGCTAATACGAGACATGTTCGGTTTTTTGAATGTTTATATACTACTTTTACAAAAAATTTGCTGTTAATTTTTTAGGGTGTTTCTTTTTAAATTTTTTCAGCTTGACAATTCCATAGTATCTGACCCCTGTTGTAATTAAAACAAAAGAATTAAAGCACAGTTTAGTAAAGTGTTTATTTAGGCTCCATATTTAAGTATTCTTTAAACTTTTCGTCATTTTCAATAACACCTTTTAATGATTCATTAATGTTTTGAAGAGTTATTGAATACTCTTTTTTCATTTCATAAAGTCCAATAATTGGTATTTGATAAATACTTTTTGCGCTTAGTTTGTCATGTAGAGCTTTAATTTCTTTTTCAATATATTGCAGTGACTTAATAATTGTCTGTAGTTGCTCTTCATTTTTATCAATAACTGATTGAGTTAAGGAGTAGTCTAATAGACTCATATAATAATAGAAAAGAGTAGCATCATTATTATCTATTAAAATTGTAGGTGAAAAAGAAGTTTCAAAGCCATTATGTAATTTCTTTGCAAATTCCATATATGGAGTAGACTGTTCGGTCACATTATTTAAACGAAATATTCTATGATAAGAACTAGTTATTCTTTCGCTATTTATTAAATTATGTAATGTGCTATATAATAGTTTCTTATGAACCAAAACAGAATTAAATACAAAAACAAAGAGCAAAATACTTAAAATTATTAAGATTAAAATAAGTTTTTGTTTTTTCATTAGTATACTCCATTTGATTTTACACATTAGACTTGCTATTATTGACTTTAGTTCCCATACACTATATCAAAATTTACTTTAGCTGTTGGAGATGTAAAATATTCAGATATAATATAATCATTATAATCATCATTATTTAGTTTTATTTTTACATCATACTTAAAATATGCTCCAGCTTCTCCTTGTCCAGGAAAGTCATTTTCTGGATCTGTAGTGTTATGGTTCATTTCAGCTTTCCCACCGTGTCCATTTTTTGCTTTAGCATAACCAGAAGTTGTAGTACTGCAAAAATCAGTTTCTTTATTCATGTTATAACCATTGCCATGCCAAGCTACATATTCATTAAAACCAGTACCATCTAGGCTTTCAATTGTTGATGTAACCTTATAATAAGTGAATGTTAATGTTGATCCTCCCCATGGAGTGTAGATTGGTATTGTTAAAGTTTTTACTTTATTGTTGGGTAAATGGGAAAACACATTAGCACCAATATTTTCAGATTTAAAATCTATGTAGGTATATGACTCAATAGTAGAGACGCTAACAACTTCTTCTTCAGTCTCTTGACCTGGAGCATAATATTCGTACGTTTCATCATAATAGCTTTTTACTCCGCTAGAGTTAGAATTACTTTTAACAAATGTATCTAATTCATCATTAACTGTGTAAGGTTGTTTGTAAAAAGTAACTGTACAAACTTTATAGGAATTAGCATATTTATGTTCAATACCATAATATACAGGATTAACAACACTATTCTTCATAAGATTGCTTTCTAATTTAGTGTTATCTTCTATTATTGTCTTTTTGCTTGTCTCCATAATTTTTTTGTTAGCAATACTCATGTCTTCCACTGCTTCACCAAAATATTGTCGATATAAAGTACCATCATCCTTATTAGTCATAACACATGTAACTAAAGCTTTATGGTGTTTTTTTGAATAATGAATGCCTAAGTTAATCCAATTATTGTCCCATTCTATACTAGCAGGACCAACATATACTATATTATCATTGACAATTATGCTATCTAAAAGAGCAATAGTATCAAAACTTATGTTGTTACCAGCAATACGCAATATACCCTTTATTTTCGCTTTAGTTTTATTGGTATCTTCATCTTTTCCAATTACACTAAAGGAAAATTCTAAATTATTGTTGATTTCACTTGTATTATCTGTAGCCTTTAATACGCTGTTTATATTATTAGAAAAATTTACATTTTCAAGCGGATTAAGACTAAACTCCATTATTTCATTACTCTGTGCACTAGAGATTCCACTAAATACAACTAGAATTAAAGCAATAATTTGGATAGTTACAAAACTTTTTTTTAGCATGATATTTCTCCTAAATTTTATTTTTTAGTTGTAAAATGTTAACAACATATGTAGATTATATATAAATAATTAGTAAATATCAACTTTAAAAGTAAATATATCCTAAATATTTTATTAATTAATTATGTTTTTTACTATAATTATAACTATTTTTCGTAAAAATAATTATAATAAAAATATTATTCTATAATTTAGTATACAGTTTAACTTCATATCATATGTTTTAATCTATATATGTCAAAATATAGATTCACAGAACTAACAATTTATTTAATGGTTATTTAAGCAAAAAAACACGTATATACTAAGCAATAAACGCAAACTAACTACCAATATCATCTTTTTTAATTTAATTTAATAAAAATTAGGCAAAATGCATATCAATAATACAGGTAATATATTATAATAAACGCAAAGGTGGGGATAAATTGAATGAAGCCAATATCAAATAGTATAAAAATAAAAATACTAACTCTGTATGCATTTTCGCTTGTAGTATTCGGGTTTATTATGGCTACTCCTAGTGAAATTTTATTAGGACTAAAAAATATACTAACACAAAGCGATACTCTTATTACCGACTATATTGGTGTTGGTGGAATGGGAGCTACTTTTGTGAACTCTGGTTTGCTTACCTTGATTTTTATTTTTATGATTTATAAGTTAAAGGTAAATGTAAGTGGTGTTACAATAGCCTCGTTATTCACAATCTCAGGTTTTGCGTTTTTCGGTAAGAATTTATTAAACGTTTGGTTTATAATTTTGGGTGTTTATTTATACTCACGTTACCAAAAAGAAAAGTTTACTAAGTATTTGTATATAGCTTTATTTGGTACTGCCTTAGCTCCCTTAGTAACTGAGGTAATGTTTTCGGATTTTTTGGTACCTAATTTAAGAATACTATTGGCGGCTTTAATTGGTACCTTTGCTGGTTTTATTTTAGCTCCACTTTCCACCTTTTTGTTACGTGTTCATCAGGGTTATAACTTATATAATATTGGTTTTACAGCGGGCATAATCGGTACTATTTTTATATCGGTATTTAAATCCTATGGCTTTTTAGCAACCCCACGCCTAATATGGACTACCGGAAACAATACGGTATTAGGGCTTTATTTAATCTTAGTGTTTTTATTTATGATGGTTTTAGGCTATATTTTAGATAAAGATGCTTTTAAAAAATTTACAAATATACTAGAATACCCTGGTAGATTAGTAGAAGACTTTGTTTTTTTAGAGGGATTTGCAGCAACTTTAATTAACATGGCAGTAAACGGCTTGTTAGCAACAGCCTATGTTATTATAGTAAAAGGTGACATAAACGGACCAACAATAGCAGGTATTTTAACAATTGTAGGCTTTAGTGCTTTTGGTAAGCACTGTGCTAATATTGTTCCAATATTTTTAGGTGTTTTACTAGGATCAATTACTAAAGTATGGGCTATAAATGAACCAGCTATTTTATTGGCGGCCTTATTTGGTACAGGTTTAGCACCTATAGCGGGTGAGTATGGCTGGTTTTATGGTATTTTAGCAGGATTTATCCACTCCTCAGTCGTATTAAATGTAGGGGTATTACACGCAGGCACAAACTTATACAATAATGGATTTTCAGCGGGATTAGTAGCGGCATTTTTAGTACCTATAATTAATGCATTCAGAAAGGAAGAAGTTGAGTGAAACACGTAAATAAAAGACTGTGCAAAATAGTAGATGAGCTATTTACCTATTTTTTAAACATAGGAGCAAATGACATTACCGTAAATTTAAAAGACAATGATGACCACTATGCTTTAAACCTAACCTGTAACTACAAATTTATGGATCAAAAAAAGCTAGATAAACTTATAAAATACCTCAACTACCCTAAATCTGAGGCAATGGAAGAATACTATTGGGAGCTAGCTGGCGAGAGCGATACGGATACTGAGCTAACTATAGTAGGAATGATGACCGATGATAAAGTAATAGAGGTAAATGAAGATACAATTGAAATTAGGTTAAAGCGATTTAAGTGCTGTTGAAGGCAGGGGCTGTACTATAGCCCTTTTTTACGTTAATTAGCTTAATTATTATTGTTTTGTAGTGGCAGGTTTCCTGCCTTGGTTTGGGCTTACTGCCTATGGCTTCGCGGTTTAGGTATTTGACAAGTCAAATACGGAGTGGATTTGAGCTTCGCTCTACATGGTATGGTTCGCAATTCTGCTCACGGAATAATTACATTCACGTAAGCAAAGCGAAACGTATATTCACCATTTGCATAGCAAATCAATAACACGAGCTTTAGCGAGTCCACTCCATATTCCTAACAGGAATATCCACCCCGCGATGTTCAAAGAACGAGCTCACCCCTTCTATTTTTAATCAGTTAATTCATTTTTAATTAGCTCATCAAGATTATAATAATCAAAATTAATAATCCGTTTATCGTTTTCTATTGACTTGGTTGTAATAGCCAAAATATTGTTGTCAAACGAATAGTTAAACTTATCTTTACTCTCAAATAATACCACTGATTTTAGCGGACTTATTGCCATGATATTATTATCTGTGGCAATAAACAGAATGTCTTTATAGTAGTATTTTTTGTTAAAGTTAGAGAGCAAATTATAGGTTTTTGATTCACTAGTTGCAATATTAAATATATCAACTTTATTTCCTCTATAGTAATAAATTAACATATTATTAGTGTCTACTTGGTAGTTATTAATGTACTTATATTCGCCATTACTATAATAGTAATTAAGGTTTGTAAAATCTTTAATAAACTGTACCTTCATATTCTTTAAGTTAATAAAACCAATTATATTTGTAATAGGCTCTAAACCATTGGCTCTATCTTCTATGCTAAGATATTGCCAATCAACACTAAAATAAAGAAAATCATTTACATCATTTTTAGCTACATAAGGTAAAAATCTTTTAATATTTTGAGGTATTTCTAAGTTATGTTCTTTAAACAACTCAAATAAATCTATAGAGGCTAATTCTTTATTTTCTTTATCAAAGATTTTAAGTATAGAACCCATAAAATCCTCTGGATAGCTAGGATCACAACAACTATCATATTTTGATTTAAACTCATCTCTAACAGGGTCATAAATCTCAAATCTTAATCCATTATTATTTTTAATTAAACGTGGTTTGTTATTTACCCATTTAATCTTATCTCGAAAACTTCCTTGTAAGCTGGTCAGCTTTTTTTGCTTTATATTGTAGTATAAATATTCACCCTCAGTGCTTTCAGAATATCCTTGGTGAATTCTATAAAAAGCTAAGCCAGAGCTATTAGCTGCCCAGGTTATTTTATCAAACCAATTTTTTTGAAGTCCTCCAATAACAGTGAATTTTTTATTAGTAGTATTAAAAATATAAAATTTTGCCTGAGAACCGGTATTTAAAAACACCCCCAAAAGATATTTTTCATTAGGAGACCAGTTTAAACCCTCACATACTACACTGTCTTTACCAAAGTAAGTGCGAGAAATTAACATACCATTATTATCTCTTATAACTAAATAGCTATTATCTAAGTAGGCATATTTTTTACCACTGTTCGATTTAGCAATTTTTAGATGGTTAGGGTAAATAACAGGTTGTATTTGAAAGTTTTTATTAACATAAGCCAGAGTATTGTTAGTATCTGAAACAATAAATTTTTTATTACTCAAAGAGCTAACCGATAATTGAGAGTTATTAGGTATCTCTACTTTGCAACCCAAATTGGTTTTTTGAAATTTAAGATCTTTTAAACTTTTATAGTTCATTAAAGATTTAACTTTTATTGTGTCATTATTATTAAAGCTTTCAAAATAAAACTCTTTAGAGAACCCTTCACATTTAACTGTAAAGCTTTCATCATAGTTTACTTCTTTTAACAGGATATACTCATTATCTCCAATAAAAGTTTTATCTCTAAAACTAACAATTGCTCCAATAGGAACATGAATAGTATAGGTTTGGGGTTTTGCAGGTCTTACTTCAATTGGTATGTTTACCCTAATTAGCTCATTAGCTAATGAACTAAGCGGTATGTTTGTAGTATTAGAGTAGTTATTAAAATTATAATCTTTTTCATATTCTTCTGTAATTAAATGAAACTTCTCAGTTTTATCATTAAAGCAGTATTCTAGTTTTAAATCTTGTTGGCTATAGCTTTTATCTTGATACTTAAAGCTAAAACCTTGGGGCAGTTCATTTAAATCTACTACGTATCTATATACAGGTTGTGGAGGTTTAGGAGGTTGACTTGGTTCAGCAGTTTGTTCAGGTAATGTAACACTTTTTGCACAAGCTGTTAACATAATAGTTAAAGCTAAAATAATAAGTAAAATTGAACTCATCTTGTTTATAATAATCAACCCCTATGTATATAAAATCTCAAAACAATCATTATTTTCATTATATCATATTTGGTCTGGTAATATATTTTTTCTAAGTTTAATAAGTTTAGATATTTCAGGTAAATATATGTAAATATTATGAAAAAATTTCTTAATCAATGGTATTCCACCAAATATTTAGCTATGTATACATATATTTTATTTCAAATAAACTAATAAAGCTATATCTAAATGGTTATTTATAAAAAACTACTAGTAAGTATAACTATACTTTATATTTATATTATGAAACAAACATATTTTATGAAAGATTTCAATAATCTTTAACAAAAATATATAAAATATTAAAGGATTTCATACGTTCAATATCAAAGAAAATACTGGAAAACAATTTACGAAGGTGATAATTAATGAACTAGTATTACGCAAAACATAATTTTAGGTGAATAGAATAAAAATACTATTAAATGTTGATTAATTTATTAACTCAGAAATGGAGACTATGTGTAATGATAAAATCTAGGTTATGTTCTTGTATGATGCACAAAATAAACAAGCAAATTGAAGATGATTGTAGACAAAAATTAAATGATTTATGTACTGACCAAAACATTAGCTGTGCTTATATTATTGAGAATAAAACAAAATATTTAAAAATTTTGCACACTAATAAAAACAGTAGTTTTATGTTTTTAAGCAATAATTACCCTATCAGCAAAGACTTAGATATAGGCTCTTTAACTAACTCTAGTAAATTAATTGATATCGTAAAAAAATCTTTTATTAAAGCAAGTGAAATATCAAACTTTAATAAGCTAAAATACTATCATCAGGCCCCTATATTAGGACCAGAGGGTGATCTATATGGCTTTTTTGTGGCAATGAATAAACAAAATAATTTAAAAGAACATAAAAAAGAGTTAGATACATTTGTGAAACTGCTTAATGGTAATTTGTATATTAGCAAATACACTAGTATTGCACTGGGTATTATTAAAAAATGTAGTGAGATTAATAACTGTAATGAGTTTCTTGTCAACGCAGAATCTGAATGCCTCTATTGTGATGAACAAATGATAATAAGTGATTTAAACAATAGATTAACTAAAGCAATAAAAAGAAGTGAAAAAATTTTAACTGAAGGTAAGTTTATTAATTATATTGGTTATTGGATATGGGAGGTTGGTACTAAACATATTCATGTCTCAGAGGCTGGTAGAAGAATATTAGGTCTTAACTACAATCAAAAAATTATATCGTTAGAGGACCTAAACAAAAAAATACATCAAGAAGATAAAAGTAAAGTTACCCATTCATTACAATTATCATTACAAAATAAACAACCTCAATTTTTGGAATTTAGAGTTTTAAATCAAGAAAACAAATATATGTTATTACAGTGTCGAAGAGAGGTTATAAGCAATAGTAAAGGAGAAGTGATACAATTAGTATCTTCTGTACAGGACATAACCAAACATAGAATCTTTGAAACAGCTTTTGAAACGGGTAACAATAATAGAAGAGACTTATTTGAGTCTGCTTGTGAAGGGTTCTTTTTTTATACATATTCTAATGAAAATATTTTCACTTATGTAAGCCCGGGAGCGCAAGTCCTATTAGGTAAACCTATTAGTGAAATAATTGGAAGTGATTGGAGAACGTCAATAAATTGGATAGACTGTGATGAGTTATTTGATTGCAATTATTTTGCTAACGATAGCTTTTCAGAGGTTTTAGAATATGTTCATCCTAATGGTGAAAAAAGGGCATTATTATGTTCATCTATTTCAGTAAAAGATGGAGATGGAGAAGTTCTATACCATCAGGGATTGGCTCAAGATATAACCAAACAAAAAGAGCTAGAGAGTGAAATTTTAATTGCCAAAGAAAAAGCCGAATTTGCAAGTAATGAAAAGAGCCGAATTTTAGCAAACTTAAACCACGAATTAAGAACTCCCTTAAATGCTATAAGTGGCATAGTTCATTTATTAAATGATCCTAACCTTACATATCAACAAAGAAAATACCTGCAAAAACTGCAAATAGCTTCAAACTGGTTAAATGATATTATTAATAATACCCTTGATTTTTCTAAAATTGAAGCAGGAAAAATATCTTTAGAAAAAATACAGTTTAGTTTAAGGACTAGTTTAGCTAAGTCAGTGGAGCTTTTTGAGCAACGAGTAGGTCAAAAAAACCTAGTTATTAAGGTAAAAGTTAATGATGCTGTTCCGGATTTAATTATTGGAGACCCAGTAAGAACTATTCAAATTATAAATAACTTAGTCTCTAATGCTATTAAATTTACAGATTCTGGGGTGATTATGTTAGAGATAGATGTCAATAAGATTAATGGTAATGTAATAGAAGTTAAATTTACAGTTAAAGATACTGGCATTGGCATAGCTGCAGATAGTTTAGATAAAATATTTCAAGCATTTACGCAGGCAGATGATTCTACCACTAGAGAATATGGTGGTACAGGGCTTGGTTTAACAATATGTAAACAATTAACAGAGTTGATGAAAGGTGAAATTTGGGTTAATAGCACTGTAGGAGTTGGTAGTGAATTTAATGTGGTTTTACCATATTTAATAAGTAAAAATAATAAAGAAGCAATTAAAACCTTAACCTTAAAGAGTAATAATAATAAAAATCAGGTTTTAATAATTGGAAAAAAGGATACAGGTTTTTTACTTAACTCAGTATTAAATAGTTTAGATTTGTCGGGGGAAATATTAGATACCTCCATTGAAGGTTTAGGTTTATTAAAGAACATTAATAGCAGTGATTATATTTTATTTATTATAGATTTAAGCGAAAAGGATTTAATGGTCTCTAAGCTTTTTGATTTTATAATTAAAAGTGGAATTCTTAATGCTCCTACAATTATTATTAAAGATGACTATAGTGAATTAGATAATCAATTAATGGTAAATAAAATGGATAAAGTTAAGGTTATACATAAACCTTTAAATACCCAGAAAGTTGCAAAAGTTATTTTACAGCTAATTACAGAAAAAAATAAAGACCCCAACCTTATTAAAAATCAAATAAATGGTATAAAAAAAGTAGCATATAATAGCTCTATTTTAGTTGTAGAAGATGTTAAAATAAATCAACTTGTAGTACAGGAATTACTAAAAAAATGTAGCTTAAACGTAGAGATTGCTAGTAATGGAGTTGAAGCTTTAGAGTATCTTAAACAAAATAACTATAGCTTGGTACTAATGGATATAGAAATGCCTATAATGGATGGTTACACTGCAACAAAAAAAATAAGAGCGTTAGATAAAGAAAATGCCAAAAAAGTACCCATAATAGCCATGACTGCTCATACCCTAGATGGAGACAAAACATTTAGTGAAAGAACGGGATTAGATGATTACATAACAAAGCCTATTAATCCTAAAATATTCTATGCCGTAATTCGCAAGTGGTTAGCAGTTAATAAGCTAATAAAATTTAAACCCAAAACAGCAATTACTACAGAGTTATGGTTTGAAAAGCTTAAGCAGATACCTTTGTTTAAACTGAGTGAGGTAATGGAGGTAGTTGAGGGTAACTATAAGTTGTATAGAAATTTATTGTTATATTTTTTAAGCTACTTAAAAGAATCTAAAGATAAATTATTAATAGATATGTATAATCGCAATGAGAGCAATATTAGTCACACAATTCATGATTTAAAGGGTATCTCTGCTACTATTGGCGCATTTCAATTAGCAGATAAAAGCGCCTTACTAGAAAAATGTTTTAAAAATAAATCAGACGACCTGCTTTATGAATTAGCTGGCTACGGTATTTTAATGAAGAAATACATAAATGAATTAGAGCAACTATTTGCTACTAAAGAGCAGAATGTAATCATAGTTTAAAATAAATCAGAGTAGCGCATAAATTTTGTTAGTTTAATATGTGTTATAATAAATAAAGGCAAGCTAGTAGTAATTTCTTAATTTATAGAAATTAATTACAATTAAATTAGTTATTTCAAGGATTATGATATTAAACGAAATGATAAAAGACATATTTAAGATTGATATGATTATTTAGGAGATGGATTTATAATGAGATATCCTTGTATTAAAATTAGCAAAAGTAAGATTTTTGATAATGCCAAAATTATAGTAGATAAATGTAAAGAGATTGGAATAGATGTATGGGGTGTAACAAAGGTATGTTGCGGTGACCCTACAATAGCTAACATAATGAATGATGCAGGAGTTGTGGCTTTAGCAGATTCGCGTATTAGAAATATTGTTAGATTAAATAAAGCAAATTTAAATAACTTAGTATTATTAAGGATAGCAATGATGTCTGAAATTGATCTTATAATTCAATATGTAGATATTTGTTTGGTTTCAGAAATTAAAATTTTAAGGGCCTTAAATAAAGCCGCAAATTTTTATAAAACACAGCAAAAAGTAATGATTATGATTGATGTTGGAGACCTAAGAGAGGGAGTTTATTATAAACGTGTTACCAAATTTTTAAGTCAATTACCCAAAATGAACAACATAGAGATAGTAGGAATTGGCACAAACTTAACATGTTTTGGGGGTGTTGTTCCTACAGTAGAAATTTCTCAAAGACTTATTCAGGTAGCACAATTGTTTAAAGAAGTGTTGAATATTGATATAAAAATTTTATCTGGTGGTAATTCCAGTAGTTTAGGATTAGTATGGCAAAATAAAATGCCTGCTGGTATTAATAATTTACGTATTGGTGAAGGAATTATGTTGGGCAGAGATACCGTACACCAAGGAGCTATTGAAAATACTCATAATGACACTTTTATTTTACAAGCAGAGATTATTGAACTAAAATACAAACCCTCTATTCCTGATGACAAAACTGGTTTTGATGCCTTTGGCAATATACCTGTGTTTAAAGATATTGGCTGGCATTATCGGGCATTGTTAGCTATTGGTAAACAGGATGTTTTTCCAGAGAGATTAGTTCCTATAGATAAAAGCCTAAAAGTATTGGGAGCTAGCAGTGATCATCTTTTGGTAAGTATGCCTAATAATCATGTTTATACTGTAGGTGATACTATAGAGTTCACACTTGATTATGTGGGGGTTTTAAATACTATGACTTCTCCGTATGTGAAAAAGATTATTATATAAAAAAACAGGCGTTTTATTAGAGCCTGTTTTTTTATAAATCTAAAGTTATGAAGATGCAACAATAAAATCAGTATTTTTACTTTCAGTGAGCTTAGCTATTCTTTCTTGTTCGGATAATGCTTTTTGGTTGTGCTGATTAACTGTCAAACACTTACCATCTATCAAACTAGTATAAATTTTACCTGCGGCATAAACATTACCTTTTAAATGGGGAGCATCAAGAAGCCCAATTTTTATAGCCTTAGTAATCACATTTGGGTCAGTATAAGGGTCTTTACCTGCTACAGCAAGCTTAGCTATTGCAGCTAAAAGAATTTTTGCTTCTTTTAGCAATTCTTTTTTTCTCTTAAAAATGGCTGGATCTAAAGCCACGTAAGGTAAACCAGTTAAAGTATTGTTAATAACACCCTGTACTATTTTACAGCTTTCGATAACATCCTCGGGCTTGGCAGCATGATTGGCTTCAGAAAAACCTACAACATGTACAATATCGGGATTTAAACTCATGGCTAAATGAATAGAGGAGGCCAGTTGACCTTTAGCTATATTTAAATCAGTTGATAAACTAGCTAACCCGGTGCGTACTTGTTTAATACTGCTAAAGTTGGTATCATGCAAACTATTTATTAAAGATATTTTAGCTAGCATTTTAGCTATATCCATATTATAATGGGTGCCATATGGAGTATTTAACATGTACTGAGCAATGTAGTTTTTAACTCCTAAAGCTTTGGCATTATAGGCAGCTAAATAGGCCATAACAACTGCAATAACATCTGGGGCATGTCTTAAACTCCAATGATGAGACTCATTGACCTCAACAGGTATGTTTTTCTTAGCATGCCATGCTATAGTAGCTTGATTTTCAGTTATTGCCTCCACCAGTGGTCTGTTTGATCTACCATCTAAAACACTATACCAACAAAGAGGTATGGCAGCCCAAGCATTGTGAATAGTTGTAGCATTTAGTTCGGCCCATTTTTTTAAATCTCTAGTACCACTATAACAACGAAGTAACGGATAGTTTCCTTGTTGAGCTGCTTGATATAGTTGCTTCATGTGTTGCTTTGTTCTAATTGCTACTCCACCACCACCCTCTAACATACTATCCATTTCAGTGGGTCTAAAAAAAGAAAACTGAGCATTTTGGTCTGGGCCAATAGAAATAATATCTAAAACTTTAGCTTTTGCAATCTTTTCTATGCCTTTAATGGTTTTTTCTACTTTAGGTAAACCAAAATGATGTCTTAAAAGTGGAAAAGGCTTTTTATTTTTAAGTCTAGTAAGTAAATCACTGCCTAATAACTGCTCACCCTTTGTAGAGATGTCTGCATTTAAGAATTGCATTATTTCAGAGACTTGTTCACTGCCATCAAATATCTTTGTGAAAAAATTAAATTTACGTGCTTCAACAGCAACCGATGGAGTGCAACCACAAAGAAATTGGCACTTATCAATTAAGCCTAATTCAGTAGCTTTAATCTTTAATAACTTAAATAAACGAAAAGCAGCATTTGGATCCAAGCGATAGCTTACTCCAACAATATCGGCTTTAGTTTTTTTAGCTGTTAATAATAACTCATCAATGTTAATTGCAGGACCTAAAAAGCGAGTTTTATAGCCATTTTGCTGTGCTAAATTTAAAAAGTTTATGGATCCTGCCACGTGAACGCAGTTTCCAATGGCGGCAGCTATAATTTTAAGCGGATTCTTTTTCGTCATCACTATTCCTCCCATTAATAACATAATTTTCTATTGAATTTTTATTTAAACTATTTAGACCCATATCAAATATGGTTCTGCCAGTTAGAGTGAAATCTTTATTGCAAATAATTGATGCAATGTTGATTAGGGAGTTGATGGTTGTAGTTTTTACTTCTAATAGCTTGCCAATGCTGGCTAATGGAATTAAACCTGTTGGTACATCTTCATATAAGTAACGAGTTTGTAAGCTACTTGGGGCTATAATGCCTTTATATGAGTGGGTATTATGAATAGCTGAGTATAAATCTTTACCTTTGGAGCCATAGGCTTGTAGTAGCCATTTATGTGCAGATATAACATTTACTCCTAAGGATTTAGCAATGGCAATACGTTCTTTATCTACTTCTTCTATTATACTAGCTACAGATTTTGTTACTCCATCGGTATAAAAATTAAATTTTTCTCCGTTTTCAATTCGGGATGAATTTAAGATGGTTATTATGGGGTGAAATACAGCTCCTATATTACTAAGGCTTGTTTCAATAACGCTTTTACAGGGAACGAATTGAGGTATAGCTGACTTAATGTGGCTAATTACTTGTGGAATTTTATAACCGGGAAAAGCAGCGATAGGAACAGATTTTTTAATGCCATAAACTTGGCAAAGGCCTGGTTTAAGGCTTCTACAAGCATATATTAAAGTTTGTGCTTCAGCAACAACAATATTTTCGTTTATATATCTGCTAAATTCCAGAGCGCCACCTGTGCGTCCAGGGTTTAGAATAACTATTTGATCTTCTGTTAAATATGGGGCACATGTTATTGCAACATCTTTATGGGCATCTGCAGGTACTACTACCATTATTATATTAGATCCTTTAAGAGCATCCTTAAGATTAGTAGTAATTATACTTAGTTTACCAAATCCTCGAATAGCTCCTATTAGATTAATACCTTTAATTTTTCTAATAGTCCGTATCTTATCAGGATCAGGGTCATATAAGTTAACTTTAAAACCCTTTAAAGCCAAATGGCCTGCCAAAGTTTGTCCACCATTGCCTGCACCTAAAATTGTAAAAGTTGGCTTGCACTTTAGTCGCGATTGTAGGCATAAATTATCAATATTTAGTTTTATGTTTTCAATAATAAGTCTCTCCTTAAATTATTTTTTGAAAATGTTAATTTCTCTTTACAAATATATGTTACTATAGTATTATAAAGGATTTGCCTATTGTTTGTCAAAATCTTGGACTAATTAGTAGCAAAAAATGACGAAAAAAATAGTGAGTAAGGGGTTTTTAGGTGAAAATAGCACTTGTTTATACCGTAGAAGAAAAGCGTCAATACCGACCGCATAATCAACATGGAGTTACACAACTACAAGGAACTAATCATAATATTTGCCAGGCTTTACGTGGCAAGGGACATGAAGTAATAAGCCTACCAGCAGACTATAGTATGATGCAGAAATTACAGCAAATAAAACCAGACTGTATTTTTAACAACTGCACCGGAATACATGATAAAAGCAGTCAGCCTCAAATAGCTGGAATGTTAGAGCTTTTAAATATCCCTTTTACAGGATCTTGCCAATTGGTTCATAATTTAGCCCTCTATAAACCATTGGCAAAATTAATATTTCAATCTCAGGGTTTACCTACCCCTAAATTTCAGGTTATTAAACACTCAGGCGAAGAATTAAATAATGACTTACAATATCCATTAATAGTGAAACCAGAGCATGAAGGCTCTAGTATAGGAATATCTAATGATAGCATTGTTTATAACGAAAGTGATTGTATTACAAAAGCTAACTATATAATCAATAACTATCAGCAACCTGCTTTAGTGGAAGAGTTTGTTATTGGTCGAGAATTTACAGTAGGTGTATTGGGCAATGAAAACCCTCAAGTACTTCCTTTTGTTGAGATTGCATTTAAAAGTAAGGGAGGTTTTTATTCTCATAATGTAAAGTCATTAGATGGAGTAGAAACAATTTGCCCAACAAATGTAGGTGAGTCACTAAAAAAGAATATTGCAAGTGTAGTCCTAAATGCCTATAAAACTTTAGGATGCTGTGATTATGCCCGTATAGATATTCGTTTAACAAAAAACGAGCAGCCCAAAATTATTGAGGTTAATACACTTCCTGGATTACAAAAAGGATATAGCGATTTTCCAAAAGCTGCTTTAGAGGCTGGAATTTGTTATGAAGATATGATAGAACGTATAGTAGAATCATGTATAATAAGATTTAATAAAAGGAGAAATTAGAACTATGAGCGAAATAAGCAAAAACTCTAAGGTGTTTTTGAGAGAAGTTACTAAAGATACAGCACGCTCTATCATGAAATTAGAGGTACATGATTATCAAAAAAACTATGTTGCCAGTAATGCAGTTTCTATTGCCCAAGCATATTTTGATGAACATGCTTGGTTTAGGGCAATATATGCCGATGATACACCTGTAGGATTTTTAATGTTATATATTGATACAGAAAAGCCCGATTTTTACTTATGGCGTTTTATGATAGATAAACAATATCAAAAGTTAGGCTTTGGTTCAAAAGCTTTACAACTAGTAATTGAGTATGTGAAAACATTTGCTAATGCTGAAAAAATTGAGTTAAGTTATGTACCAGGTGAGCATAGTGCTGTTAACGTATATAAAAGATTGGGATTTGTAGATACTGACAGAATGGAAGAAGACGAACTGGTAATGGAACTTAAGCTAAAATAATAAAATCTAATAAAATAGGTATAATACAAACAGGCAGTGTAGATACTGCCTGTATTGTTTTGTTAACAAACTTTACAAATGTACTTAAGGCCACTACAATATTAAACAGTTTAAGTAAGAAATAGGAGAGTAGAGTTATGAAGAAAAAACTTATGACAATAGCAACTGTAGCTTTAATTGTCATAACAATTTTCTATATAAATAGTAGAAAACCAGAGACTACAGATAAGTTTTTGATAGATCCAACTTTATATGAAGATTGGCAACTTTTAATACTAGTAAATGAAAACAATCAATTAAGTAATGATTTTGTGCCTCAGGATTTAGTAGAGTTAAATAATTTAATTAGAGTTAATGATAATAGGTTGTATTTAGCAAATAAAAATGTTGCAAAACACCTAATTGAATTATTACAGGACTTTAAAAAAAGTTGCTCTAAAAACTATGATATCAGAGTTACTAGCGCCTACAGATCATATGATATACAAAAAAATCTTTATGATAGAGTTCCTGAGTATAAACGAAAAGGTTACGTAGCTACGCCAGGTTGTAGCGAACATCAAACGGGCTTAGCAATCGATATTGCCCAGGCAGGGGTGCGCTCTAACCAACTACAGCACACCGAGTTTTATAAATATTTACAAACTAATGCCCACAAACATGGCTTTATTATTAGGTATCCTGAAGATAAACAATGGCAAACAGGCGTAAAGTTTGAGCCATGGCATATAAGATATGTAGGTAAAAAACATGCAGTTAAAATATATGAGAGTAAATTAACTTATGAGGAATACTGGCAATCAATTTATAATAAAATTTATACTTTGTAACTAGATAAAATAATAAAATTAGTACTTAGGTATAAAAATAGCATTATCCTCACTAAAAATTGTAAAATAGCACCTTACCCTGTACTGCAGTACAGGGTTTTTTAGTTGTTTCTTTTAAATAGTAAGCTTTTTTTATTTAAAACTTTTCCATAAAAAAATTTTAAAAAAAACATACATGCAAACATATGTTTGTAGTATAATAATACAAAGGGGGTAGAAAAATGATTGTGTTTCATGTAGATGTTAATTCGGCATATTTAAGTTGGGAGGCAGTATATCGGTTACAACATGGCGCAAAGTTAGATTTAAGAACTATTCCAGCGGTGGTTGGTGGTAGTGAAAAAAGCCGTCATGGTATTGTATTAGCAAAATCTATTCCCGCCAAAAAGTATGGTGTAAAAACAGGAGAGCCTTTAGTTAAAGCAAGACAAAAATGCCCCAAACTAGTATCGGTGCCAGCCCGTTATGAGCTATACATGAAAGCCAGTAATGCGTTATATGATTTACTACAAACCTATTCGCCATTTGTTCAGCGATTTTCCGTGGATGAATGTTTTATAGACTATACAAGATCCAATCACTTACATGGTGACCCTATTGATGCTGCTTATAAACTAAAAAATCAAATAAAAGAGCAGTTTGGGTTTACCGTAAATGTAGGGGTTTCATCAAATAAACTACTTGCCAAAATGGCATCGGACTTTAAAAAACCAAATAATGTACACACTCTTTTTCCAGAGCAAATGGCAGAAAAAATGTGGCCCTTGCCTGTAAGTGATTTATTTATGGCAGGCTCTGCAACAGTTCGCAAGCTTTTAAAAATAGGCATTACCACCATAGGAGACTTAGCCAAAGCCGATGTTAATTTACTACGAGCCCATTTAAAAAGCCATGGAGAACTAGTTTGGCGTTACGCCAATGGCATAGATGACACTGCGGTACATGTGGGTGATTACCTGCCCCATAGAGGGGTTGGCAATGGTTCAACCATTGCATTTGATGTTACAGATAAAAAAACAGCTTATAAAATACTATTATCCTTAACCGAAAAAGTAGCAATGCGTTTAAGAGATGGTGGTTTTACAGCTCAGGTTGTTAGTGTATCCGTAAAAAGTAGTGAGTTTGTAAGGTATTCTCATCAAATGAAACTAAGAGCTCCTACAGATGTAACTAACGAAATTTATTATACAGCCTGCCAGCTTTTTGATGAGTGCTGGCAACATGAGCCAGTAAGACACCTAAGAGTAAGGCTCTCTCAGCTAAAACAAAAAGAAGAAAGCCAGATGTTAATAATGAATGCCAAACAACACTATAAATTACAAAACATAGATAAAACCGTAGACTCTTTACGAAAAAGATATGGCAACAATGCATTAACTCGGGGGGTATTTTTACACAGTGGTCAAAGACCAATACTAGGTGGAATTGTAGAAGAAGATTATCAAATGATGAGCAGTATTCTATAGGGGGAGGTGTTATTATGCGTGTAGTTTCAAAGCCTATAGATATGATAACGTATGTTTCAGTAGCTGGAATTCCTAAACCTGTACGTTTTCTTGCCCAAGGTAAAAAACAAAAAAATTATGTAGTAGATATAAAAAAAATTTTAGAATGTAAAGAAGAGCGTTTAGCTGGTAATCAAATGTATGTATATAAATGCCAAACAGAGCTCAATGGTGAAAAGCGATTGATGGAGTTAAAGTATGAGGTGGGGCAGTGTTTGTGGTATTTGTTTAGAGTCTAGTAAAAGGTTATTTCCACGGAGGCTTCCATAATTAAGTTTATTTCTGCGTTGTACGCATAAAAATAAGACAACATATATAGGTATATATTATGTTGTTCTATTTTTATACTACGCCTTGAACTAAACTCAATTCTGTAAACCATGGCATAATGACAAGCTTCAATTGTTAAATCATTGCTTTTTTCCACGGACGCTTCTTAGAATGATCTATCTCTGGCTTGGCTAGTTTTTTTAATGTATCAAATCAGCCAATCAATAACCTATCAAGAATATGTATTCATGTAGGGAACGCATTACATGCGTTCCGCTGTATGGCATAGCTAGTATTATGTTTAAAAATTTTTACTTTTGTTAAAACTAAACTTAATTCTGTAAACAAGAATTTTTGAATTAAAATATCCTAAACTAAAATGGTATTTTTACAGTATCAAATCAGCCAAGCAACAACCTACCAATAATATGTATTCATGTAGGGAACGCATTGCATGCGTTCCGCTGTATGGCATAGCTAGTATTATGTTTAAAAATTTTTACTTTTGTTAAAACTAAACTTAATTCTGTAAACAAGAATTTTTGAATTAAAATATCTAAACTAAAATGGTATTTTTACAGTATCAAATCAGCCAACCAATAATCTATCAATAATATGTATTCATGTAGGGAACGCATTGCATGCATTCCGTTGTATGGCATTACTAATCACTTTGTTATAAAAAATAGCGGAGGCATATAAAAAAGTTTCCTTAAAAAGGAAACTTTTTTGTACAAGATAATTTATTGTGATTTACAAGGTAATATTTTACGTTAGCAAATGTTTAAGTTAACTTATTAATCCATAATCGATGACGATGGCATATAAAACTTTACGCTAATAGTCGGTAAAGTATTGGCATCTCTATATACAGTATCTTTAGACTGAGTTGCTCCATGCTGGGTATATTTTATAGCTGTTCCATCTCCATAAGTTACTAAAGCTACATGGCTTGTGGTTTTCCAGTACATAATGCTACCCGCAAATACTTTGCTTTCGTCGGTTTGTTTATAAAAATAGCCTTTGTCAGTCATGTATGTTACAACGCCACCATTATTGTTATAGCCTGTTCTCAGCCAATTAATACCAGACCAACCACCCCAGGTAGTTGAACCATACCATTTGCCAGGTTTATCTTCTGGAATACCGCCAGCATGTAAAGCCTTAGAGACAAAATTAGCACAATCCGAACCATTAACTGTACTCGAAGGGTATTCTTGTGCTGCATAGGCATTATTTCTGGCCCAATTTCTGGCAGCTAATCTGTCATAGGTAAACGAAGACATTAGCGAAAAATCTTCATTTTTATTATTAATGTCACTAATCAAGCGGTTATAACCCTGTTGAATAGCAGTAGCTTTATCTTCAACTGGTGCTAAATTTTCAACATCTATGAGCACAGTGTCATTTCTATAATATAGCTTATAACTACCATCTGCTAAAACTCTGGCAGTGTAAGTAAAGGTAGAGCTATTAGGAACTAAATAATTTTCATTAATAAGCGCAATATAATTATTTATATAGCCCTCATATTGCTTATTATTAGTGTCTTTTAAGGCCTTTTGCATACCCTTAATAAAAGGACTCTTAGAGGCCGGGCGGGTAAGGGTCATGTCTGTATATATGTTAATATCTATAAACTCTTCATTATTCTCATGTCTAACTGAATAGTCATAGGTAAAGTTAGCTAAATTATATATTCCACTATAGTCGTTTACAATGTTTTCTTTAATTGAAGCATAAATATCTTCTACAGATAAGGTATTTGTAGTTTCTAAAGCTAAAGCAACTTGAGGTACTGTTATTAAAACACAAACAGTTATCAATAATACAATTTTTAAGTTTTTCATTTTATTGTCCTTTTCTTATAATTAAATTGCTACACTGGTTATTGTTTTGCTATATTAAAATATTAAACACTAAAACTCTGCAAACTGATCACAACATTAAATTTACCTCAACAATCTTTAATAGTGGTAAGCTCACCTCTATATTGGTATTTACATTAATGTAATATTATTACAAATATCTTTTTACATCTTTAGCTATAATTCTACCCGCTGACTTTTATATATAATCCACCAATAAAATAAGTTCCTTTTTTGTTCGTTTAAATCTATGTTTTTTATGTTATTATGTTAATGAAAAATAATATAAAAAGCAAAAAGAGCCTGTGGGGGCTCTTTTTTACTATCATGAAAATTCTGTTATTCATAGTGTTAGTATATGTCGCTTTTGTATTAAACAACAAGAAGGGAGACGGAAATAAAAGATGTAAATGTTAATTTTGCATTTTATCAGCGTAGTAATTAATAAGTAAAGATAGCAGGTGATTATATGATTAAATATGAGCAGGTTTTAAATTCAATCATAGAAAAGCTAAACAGTAAATTTAGCGATATCCCAGTAGTAAGCAACGAAAGCACAGAGGGTTTTAAGAGGCCTTCTTTTTTTGTGCAGTTTAAAGAAATAAAAGTAGAAAAGTTTATGGCTGTTACTCAAGATAATTATTTAACAATTACTTTAAAGTATCTAGCTAAAGATGAAAACAATAATTACCTTGAATTATTACAAATGCAGAATGATTTAAAGCAATTATTTTTTGAAAATAACACTATTACTACTACTAATTCACAAGCAGAGATTTATGAACTACGTTTTAAAGTAGTTGAAAAAGTACTTCAGTGTGAGTTCGATATAGTGTTATATGGCGAGCTAAAATTAGCTAATGAATTACCAAAAATTGAAGATATAGAGATACAAGGAGGTTTATTATGGCAAATGTAGGATTACCAAAAATAAATATTAAATTCTCAGGGTTAGGATCAAGTGCTGTACAAAGAGGTCAGGCTGGAGTTGCTTGTTTAATTGTTAAAGATAGTACAGACACAAGCTTTAAAACTAAAGAATACAGATCAATTAGTGATTTAACAAGTACAGAAGCTGTTAAGTTTACAGCAGATAACTTACAGTTAATTAAAGACTGTTTATCTTGCAAACCCAATAAGTTAATTGTGTTTAGAATGAACACCGATTCAGCTATTGCTGATACCTTAAACTACTTAGCAACTGTTGCACCAATGGCAGCATGGTTAGCAGTAGCCTCTAGTGAAGCCACTGATCAAAAAGCAGTAGCTGATTTTGTAGTAGCTTCTAATAAGTGTTACAAAGCACTTGTTTATAAAGTAGCATCAGATAATATGCATGTTGTTAACTTTACCAATGAAAAAGTTAACTTTAACGATTCTAGAGCTGAGCAGAATGGTGATAAAGCTGTACCTTATATCCTAGGATATTTAGCAGGTTTACCTAATTCAATGAGTGCTATTGCCAAAAAACTAAATTTATTAAGTTATGTACAACAACCCGCCAATATTGAAGAGAGCATTAATAATGGTGAATTTGTTTTAATTAATGACGAAAAAGATGTAATGGTAGCCCGTGGTGTAAACAGCTTAACTACCACTGGTGCTGGTGTAACTGATGATATGAAGTTTATTCATGTAGTAGAAATTATGGACTTAATATATACCGATATCTATAGCACTTGGAAAAACTTTTATAAAGGTAAATATCCCAACAGCTTAGATAACCAAATGTTAGTTGTAAGTGCCTTAAACACCTATTTTAAAAAATTAGCTGACGATAACATTTTAGATAGCGATTATGAAAACAAAGTCGTAATAGACACTAACAAACAACGTTTAGCTAATACAACTAAATATGGACAAGATGAAGTAGCTTTATGGAGTGAAGATAAACTCTTAAAGATGACTGTTGGCACAAGTATCTACTTAAAAGCAACAATTAAGATTCTTAATATTCAAGAAGATATTGAACTAGATATCATTATGTAAAGGAGATATAACATGAATAGTTATTTTATAGGCAACAAAGGTAGAGTATGGATTAATGATGTTTTATATGCCGATTGTTATAAAGCGGAGATGAAACGCCAAAACAATTACGAAGAAATTCCAAGTCAAAACGGCAACGGTATGTTACAAGTACCAGTTGGTTATGCAATTAGTGGCAGCATTTCAATTCGCAAAAAAGGCAATGAAAAAATCTTACAAGAACTAAAGCGAGATAAAGACAATGCCCTTGATATAAGTGTAATCATTAAAGAAGAACACCCAGTAACAGGCAAAACAGAACGTATAAAGTATATTGGGGTTACCGTTGATGAGTTTCCTTTAAGTCAATTTGAGAACCGCAAAATTACCGAAATAGAGTTGCCCTTGAAGGCTGCTGACTATGAAGTTTTACAGTAGGAGTTAAGCCATGGGTAAGAATAAAAGAGTAAAAGCAAGCTTAACAGAGATACTAGCTCGTAAACAACAGGGTGAATTAAACAAACTAAGAATTAAAACATATTTTTCAAAAACACTTAATATGGAGATTGAAATTAAAAAAATTCCCCTAAATCAGTTTATGGAAATAGCTGAAAACAACGAAAACTTAGGAAGCATAGAGGGTATGAATAGGCTTCTTTATCACATGTGCCCTATGTTTTGTAATGCTCCAGCAGATGAAGTTAAACAAGCCCTGCAGCTTTATAATGTAGGTGAGGCAACCGATTTACCATCGGTTATGTTAGAAGACAATATTGGCGAAATGGCCGATATCGTAAACATTGCCAACTCTTTTTATGGACTTGAACAACTAGAAGATTTAGTAAAAAACGTTTAGAGCAAGGTGATATTGATTTAACACTTATGAGATATTACCTTGCTCGGGGTCAAAGCCTAGAGTTTTTATGTAATCTAAACACAGTTGAAAAAGTAACACTCAAGGTCTTTATGGAAAAAGACCTTGAAGATAAACAAAAATATATTGAAGCCATAATGGGGGTCTAAAAATGGTAACTACAAAAACAATAATATTAGATGACCAGTTTAGCTCTCCTGCTGTTAAAGTAATTAAAAGCATTAAGGATCTAAACAAAGAGCTAAAAAATACTAAAGTAGTTATAGAAAAGCTTGGTAATGCTGCTAATTTACAAATGAAAAAAATGGCTATAAATGCTAATAAGGTAGCTAATGCTGCTTATCGTATGAGTAATTATCTTTCTAGAGCATCTAAGGCAACTATTATGCAAGATGTTTGTGAGCAGAATTTACAGCAAACCTTAAAAAATACCAAAAAGATATATGATAAAAACAATGTAAGCATAAAAAAACATAATATGGCTGTTGAAAAGAAAATAAAGAACTATAAAAAACAGTCTAAGGAGCTAAAAAAACTTGCTTATAATGCCCAAAAGGCACACGGTACAAATACCAACAAAAAACAAAACAATAGTGCCAATAATAGCTCTCTTAAAGCAGCAGCTAGTAAGGGTAGTGGTTCTGCAAAAACTTTTAAAGGAAAGCTGATTAATTCACTCAAGAATTTTAAAGGAAAAGCCTTAAAAACTCTTAAAAATACTGCAAAACAGGCAGCCTCTTTGGCTTGTGAATTTGCTAAACAATCCATAAATGCTGCCAAAGTTCAAATAACAGCAGAAAATAGACTACAAGAAGTATTACAAAATACTCAAGGTATTACAGGTAAACAAATAGCAGGTATTAAAAGATATAACTCTGTTTTGCAAAAACAGGGTGTTATCAGCAAAGAAGTAAGCCTAGCAGGTGTAAGTCAATTAGGTTCATATAAATTACAAGCAAATACAATAAAAACCCTAATGCCCGGAATGCAAGATTTATTGGCAAAGCAAAAAGGACTTAATGCAACACAGCAAGATGCTACTGATATAGGTGATATGGTTGGTAAAGTAATGAATGGTCAACATGATGCCTTAAGCCAAGTAGGCATTAGCTTTACCAAGGCTCAACAAAAAATTCTGCAGTTTGGTACGGAATCACAAAAGGCAGCAGTTGTAACAGATGTATTAAAAGCCAATGTAGGTGGGGTAAATAAAAAGCTAGCAAATACTGACTCTGGCAAAATTCAAAATGCCAAAAATGCTTGGCATAATATGCAAGCTGAAGTTGGTAAAAAATTATTGCCCGTTTTAGCTAATTTGTATCAGTGGTTTGGTTCTAAAATACCAATGATTCAAACATTTATTTTAGGAGTATTAGATAAAGTAAAAGAGTTTGTTGAAAAGTCTAAGCCACAGCTTGAAATCGTAAAATCTGTTATAGGCTTTATCATAGATAAAGCTGTAAAACTGTATAACTTTATAAGTAACAATTGGAGCACAATAGCTCCTATAATTCTTACTATAGTAGGCGCTATGGCTACCTATAAGCTTATTACTTTAGCTCAAACAGGCTATACAAATGCGTTAGCTGCTGCTCAATGGGCGTGGAACGTAGCTATGAATGCTAACCCTATCGGTTTAGTAATTGCAGGTATAGCAGCTTTAATAACAGCAGGAATCTTAATTGTAAAAAACTGGGATAAAATAAAAGCCACAGGTGCTAAACTTTGGGATGGTCTTAAAGAAGGAGTAAGAGGCTTTGCCAATTTCTTTATTAAAATATGGAATTGGATAGTAGGCAAACTTAATAAGTTTAAAATTAAAATACCTAAATGGGTGCCAGGTATTGGTGGCAAAACCTTTGGCTTTAATTTAAAAGAAGCAGATTTATTAACAAGCCCTCAAAAAAAGGTACTTAACAAAGTGGATGAGTTAGTACAAAATCCAGAGCTTACCAGCACAGCTTACAGCAAAGCTGAGTCTTCTACCGAAGCCAAAGATATAGCAGCACCTCAAAATGCTACTACACAGCAATCCTTTAATACTGGCTACAATGCAGATCAAATAGCTAGTTTAAATGGGGCAAGTGGTGAAAATATACAAATTATATTTAAAGGTGATGTTTATGGATTTGATGACTTTAAAAATAGAGTTTCTCAGGCTTTTGTAGAAGTTTATAAAGCCAATAGAGCTAATATTGTAACGGTTTAGGAGGTGCAAAATGAATATAACTTTTTCTGCAAATAACAACGAAGAAATAATTCAAATACCCTATGTTCCTCCTAATATTGCTATAAACAAACCCCAGCAAAATGAAGAGTTTAAAACTATTAATAATGGAACTCTTAATATTATTGGTGATATAGGTTTAATAAGTTTAAGCTTAGCAACATTTTTTCCTACTAAAAGCTATCCCTGGCTTGCAAAAGCAGCAACCCTAGGCTGGCAATGTGTAGACTTTTTTGAAAAATGGCGTAAAGCCAAAATACCTATTAGGGTTGTAATTATAGATGGTGACAAAACAATATTAAATATGCCGTGTACAATAAATAATTTCTCTTATTCAGTTAAACAAAATAAAGATATTGCCTACACATTAGATATTAAAGAGTACAGATTTGTGGGTATTTAACATGGATAATTACAAAGTTAAACTAGTAAAAAATAACTTACAAATTGATATAACTAATATTATCGGAAACCTTAGTTGGTCTAATAGTATTAACTCTTTAGGTACCAAGCTTAGCTTCGATACAGCCAGAAACCCTAAAGATAAATACCTCAATGTTTTTGATTCAGTAGAGGTTGGGAGTTTTATAGTTCTTACCAACAATAATAATGAGATCTTTAGAGGTATTGTGGTTACCGAGGATATTGAGCAGTATAAAAAAGCATTTTCCTGTTTAGATTTTGCCTTTTACCTTAATCAAAACAAAATTATTAAACAGTTTAAAGCTATTAGTGTATCAAATGCCATAACCCAGTTATGTAATAGCTACAGTATTCCTATAGGCAAAGTATGTAATATAGCAACACTAATTACTAATATCTATAACGAAAAATCTCTAGCAGAGATAATTAAAGACATGCTTAATAAAGCAACTGCCGAAACAGGCCTAAAATATCGCTTAGAGATGCGTAAAGGCAAGCTATTTGTAGAGAAATATACTGATTTAGTGGTGCAAGCAAAGGTACAGCTAGCCAAAAACATAGCTAGCTTTAACTCTTTACAGGCTATAGCAAGCCTAAAAAGGTCAAGAAGCATCATAGACATGAAAAACAGTATAGTAGTGTATTCTGCCAGTGAGAGTTATAACAGTGTAGAAGCAACTGCTAAAGATACAGCTAATATGCAACAGTTTGGCTTATTACAAGACACTATTAAAGTGGAAAACAAAGATATAGCTCAAGCCCGTAATATTGCCAGTAAAAAATTAGCAGAGTTAAGTAAAATTATTACCAGCACTAATATTGAAATATTGGGTAACGATGAATTAAATGCTGGTAGAATTTTGCACTTAAACTTAGCAAGTTATGATATAAACGGAGACTTTTTAATAAAAGACTGCAAACATACTTACAATAATGGTTTGCATAAATGTAGCTTGAGTTTGGAGGAACTATAAATGAGTGGTATTAATTATGGTATCAAAATGACAAAAATAATAGCCAAAAATGAGAACCCCCTAAAAATTGGTACTGTTGTGGGTAAAGTAATATCTACAAATCCTCTAAGCGTGAGTATCTTAAATGGTAAGGTGGTATTGTTTGCCCAGCAGTTATATATAAATAGTAACCTAGCTCTTCTAAAAAATGATCTTGTTAAAGTAACACCAGCAGAAAATGAACAAACTTGGTTTATAGATTACAAGCTTAAAAAGGTGGGTGATTAAATGTCTATCTTTCCAAAAGTAAATATTTCTACAGCTAATAAAGAAGAGGTTCTACAGCAAAAAATGGGTAGAATTTTTTTGTTTGATTTTAAAACAGGTCAGTTAATATTTAAAGATGGTAAGCCTGTAAAAGCTAATTACAAACAAGCAGCTCTGCAATGGATTGAGCTGCTTTTAAGAACTGAGCTAAATAAATACGAGGTATACAAAGAAACTAACTTTGGTATGTTAGACCTCTATAACCTAAGGGGTCATAACCTAATCTCCAGCGATTATTTACAGGCTGAAATAAAAAGAGAAATTACTGAAAAACTAGAGTCATGTAAGCTAATTAAAAGGCTAGAAAAAATACTCTTAAACTTTACAAAAAATAAGCTAGTAATTAAACTAACAGTCATTTTAGAGCATGGTGAGCTTATGGTAAATGAGGTGGAACTATAGTGTATGAAAACAAAACAGTAGAAAATATTCATCAAGAATTACTCAACAATATTTCCGATGACTATGAAAAAAGCACCGGATTTTTAGTAGCTGATTTAACAAAATCCTTTGCCATAGAGCTAAAAAAAGCCTATAACAAGGTAGCAGAAGTACTAAACAAAACCGATGTAGATAAGCTGACAGGAGAAGAACTAACTAGGTTTATAAAACAACGCAAAGGAATAAACAGAAAACCAGCAGGCAGAGCTCAGGGTATTTTATCGGTAACCGGTACAGGAACAATCAACAAAGGAGACCTATTTGAAACAGAGTTAGGTACTCAATTTAGGGCTACTGAAACAGTTAACATTAACAGCTCTGGTCAGGTAAAAATAGAGGCCGTAATAACTGGCTCAAGTGGCATGGTGGGTGCCAATACAATTACCTATTTGCCTATAACCATAACAGGTATTACCGCAGTAACTAATAATCAAACCACAGGGGGTTATGATCAAGAAAGCGATGATAGCCTAAGAGATAGATATTACTTAGCCCTACAAAAACCCCCTACAAGTGCCAATATCTATCACTATTTATTATGGGCACGAGAGGTTACAGGTGTAGGTGATGCCAAGGTATTTTCGCAATGGAATGGTAAAAACACAGTGAAGGTGCTCATTATAGATGACAATAAACTACCAGCCGATCAAAACCTAATAAACAAAGTACAAGAACATATCGACCCCAAAGGTGAAAACAATAGTACTTGGGGCATAGGTAAAGGTCAAGCACCTATTGGAGCATACTGCACAGTAAATAGTGCAACAAAAGTAGATATTGACGTAATAGCTACTATAAAGCTTCAAACAGGCTTTGAACTGGTTAATGTTAAAGAGGCAATTAGCACTAAAATAACAGAATACCTCAAGGAAATTGCTTTCGAAAAAAACTATGTCTCTTATGCCCAAATAACCAGTCTAATCTTAGATACCAATGGGGTAGAAGAATGGACTTCGGTTTTACTTAATAACGCAAATGTAAATGTAACTATAGGCGAAGAAGAGGTTGCCGTATTAAGGAGTGTAACCTTAAATGAGTAAACAAACACTAATTAACAATCTGCAAAAACTCTTTCGTCAAGATGAGTTTATAAATGCCTTGTTTAATAGTGCAGGTCAAGCCTTAAATAGCCTTAATGCCGATATAACCGCTCTAGAACAAGAACATTGGTTCGATACAATGAGTATTGTTGGTATAGCTATCTACGAAAAACAACTAAACTTTAAAACCAATAACAATAGCACCATAGAAGACCGCAGAAGCCAAATAGAAGCCCGCTGGAAGATGGGTGGTAAAAGCGACCTAGAGCTATTACAAAACCTAGCAGATAGCTGGCGTAATGGAGCTATAGAAATAAAGTTTAAAGAAGATACCATAGAGGTTGAGTTTATAAGTACTTATGGCGTACCGCGTGATTTTCAAGGAATAAAAAATTCTCTAGAAACATCAAAACCCGCCCATTTAGCCATAACCTATACCTTTAAATATCGCACATGGGGCGAACTAAAAGCTAAAACATGGGCAGAAATAAAAACAAAAACCTGGAAAGATGTAAGAGAGGGTGAGATTTAATTGCCAAAGACAACAAATTACAATTTAGAAAAACCAAATGATAATAACATAGCTGATATAGAAGTTATTAACAATAATATGGATATTGTAGATACTGAGCTGTTCAATAAGGTAGACAAAGAAGTAGGTAAGGGTTTGTCTTGTAATGACTTTACCAATGTGGAAAAGCAGAAGTTGGGGGAGCTTAGTAATTTTGATAGTTCTGGCGTTGATGAGCATATAGGAAGCAAGAGTAACCCGCATGGGGTTACTGCTGAGCAGGTTGGTGCAGAGACTCCTGGAGGTGCACAAGAAAAAGCTAATGCTGCGGAGCAGAAAACAAAGCAATATATTGATGAGCATATAGCATTAACTAATAATCCGCATGGGGTTACTGCTGAGCAATTGGGCGCTATGACAGTTAATGAAATTTTGACTCTTAAAATGCAAGATGCCTTTGAAGGTGTAAGGGTAGAGTATCAATGGGATGCTAAAAAGATTATTAAGCAACTACATTATGATAGTAACAACAACATAATTAAACAAGTAGATTACGTGTGGGATGGAGTTAGAGTCCAGCGAGAAACATATTTACTTAATGAATTTGATGATAGTAATCAGCTGATTAAAACTACAATAGTTACTGTTACTTATACATGGCAGAATGGTGTAGTTACAAAGACAGGAGTGGTGGTAACATGAGTTCCGTACCAGTATTAATGAGTATGGTAGCTGAAAATAACTTGGATATTAATAACTACCTTCAAAAAATTATCAATGAGTTTGAAGTAACAGGATTACATGATATTAAAGCACAAGAGGTTGTTCATGTTGCAAGCAATAAAGTATTTAACAGCAAGGCTTTAGGTAATATTCAAAACTTTAATTCAGTTAGGGTGGATAGTATATCTATTACTAAATTAACAGATAAAAGAATTATAATAGCTTATAGAAGAACTTATCCATCATCAATTTATACAGGCAATATTATTGTTGGAGATATTGTTGACGAAAACATTGAATTTGGTCCTGATTATACTTTTGAGAGCACATCTCTTTACGGTAATATTTCCGTTGTAGCTGTAAGTAATTCGAGAGTGTTAATAAAGTATCAAATTGGATCATCCTATGCTTGTAAAATTATTGTTGGTGATATCAATAGTAACAAAACTATAGAGTTTGGATTAGCGTATTTTTTTAATGGGGAAAATAGGTCTTATAATAACTCAATAGTAGTTTTAACAGAAAGCAAGTTTGGAATTTTGTATGTAAATAATAATCCTGATGCTGATAATTCTTATGGGAAAATAAAAATAGCTAATATTCTTTGTGATCAGTCTATAAACTTTAGCTCCGAGATGGTTTTTGAAAGCAGCGATGTAGGTCATATTTCAGCCACTAAATTATCTCAGAATGAAATAGCAGTTATTCATAATCTTGGTAAATATATTTATAGTAATGTAATCAAAATAAATAATAATAGTTCAATTGAGATAGGTAAGAAAAGCCACTTCCATATAGGTGATCGTACATTGTTTAAAATAAAAATATGTGTATTATCCAATAATAAATTTATTTTTTTATATTCCCATAGTTATAATTATGGGAGTTATCTTTGTATTGGTGAAATTAAAGATAATCAATCAATTGTTTATGGATCTGCTGTTCGTGTAACGATTAGCCACTATACAGATGTAACAATTCTAAATGATAATAGAGTAGCTCTTAATTACTGTAAAAATAGTAACAGTACATGTGGATATGTTGAATACTTTACAATATCTGATGACAATAATTTAGTTAGTGATAGTAAATATGAATACTTATCTAATGAGCAAACGCTGAATTACTGTTCAATAGTCTCAGTAACAAATTCTAAAGTAGTAATTGCATTTAATCATAATAATGGGCAGGCATTAATAGTAGAATCAGTAAAGCCAGATGCTAAGGATATAGGAATAGCTTTAGAAGATGCTATCATTGGAGAAACAGCTAGAGTTTTAATGTCTGGGTCATCTAATGAGTTTAAAGAAGTAAATTGTGGAGATAAGTATGTTGGCTTGGAAAGAACAGTTGGTCATGGTATATCTAAAAATTCAATAATAGTAAAACCATTTTGGGAGGTAGATTAATGAAGTTACTTATAGATAACGATAACGTAGTTATAGTAACAGACAGTGATATTATTAGTGATGATAATAAAAAAGGATTTTATATTAAGTCTCTAAACACTGTTTATCCGTTTTCACTTAACTTAACTTTAATAGAGACAGATATAAAGGTACCAGATGATCTTGTGGGTGGAAAGTATTTATTTAATAATGATACTTTTTCTTTAAACCCAAATTATGAAGAACCAGTAGATGTAGAAGCTCAATTAAAACTACAAGCAAAACAAATTGAAGCACTTACATTAGCAATGCTTCAAAGTTAAGGAGGTATGTAGATGTCATCAATGTATGTAGTGTTAAAAAACTTAAAAGACTCAAATAAATTAACTGAAACAATGAAACAAAAAGCCATATCTCTAAACTGGATAACTGAACAAGAAGCCCAAACGCTCTAATTAGAGTGTTTTTTTATATAAAATTAATTGCTAATAATTGGAGGATTATTTAGGACTTAAAAAATGTTTAGGACTAAAGATAAAGTTATGCATAAGTTATCAAAAGATTACATGTTTGTTCTAGAAATAGGTAGAGAACAAATTAAATGTAGAACCAAAGACTATAAAGAGATATGATTTTATGAATGGGAATTAAAGAAAATTAATGCATAAATTAATGTGGTATTACGTAACTAACCATAACAACTACAACAATATTCACTGAAAATTTCTTAAAATCAACATATAAATTCTATTTAGGGGTCAGGCCTCTTACAAGTAATTTAGCTTGTAATTTCAGCAATCTGTTAATTAAAGAGATGTGTAGTGGCAGTCATATTGAGGCCAGACCCCACCGTGAGGTTTGATATATGTTTTTGGGCAGGAAACTAAGATAACGCATTAACAACGCGTTTTTAGACTGATGTATAATATATACCTTTAAGTATAGAACTTGGGGACAAATCAAAATAAAAATATAGAAAGATATAAGAGAGGGTGAGATTTAATTGCCAAAAACAACAAATTATAACTTAGAAATACCAGATGATAATAGTATAGCTGATATAGCAGTTATTAATAATAATATGGATATTGTAGATACGGAGCTGTTTAATAAGGTAGATAAAGAAGTTGGTAAGGGTTTGTCTAGTAATGACTTTACAAATGAGCAAAAGCAGAAGTTGGCGGAGCTTAGTAATTTTGATAGTTCAGAGATTGATGAACATTTAGTAAATAAGAGTAATCCTCATAGTGTTACTATAGAGCAGATAGGTGCGACACCTATAGCTCATGCATCGGATTCTAATAATCCACATAGGGTTACTGCTAATCAAGTAGGGGCTACCCCTTTAGCTCATGCCACAGACTTTGGTAATCCACATGGAATTTCAACAGACCAGATAGGTGCCCTAAAGCTTGGAGAATCAAACAGTGATATAAATAAAGTATATTCAGATACTTTTAATATAGATACAAGGTCAGTAGAAATTGTAAAGGATGATGAAGGGTTAATAACCAAAGTTAAAGTTAAGAACGGTGATACAGTTACTAAAACACTTCGTGTAATAAGAGACAGTGAAGGAGCTGTAAATAAGATAGAAACAGAAATAAGCGATTATAAGAGAACTACGTCGCTTGTTAAAGATGAAAGTGGAAATATAACTGGTATCACTAATGAAGTAATACAGAAGGAGTAAATAGAATGTCTGACATATCATTATTTAGTTATCTGCAAATTCAAGAGAATACAAGGCTTTTGAAGTCGCTACAGCCTAAAAAAGAGATTGCAAGATTTACAACAAGTGGAACGTGGATTTGCCCTGCCGATATTACTGAGATAGATGTGTTTCTTGTTGGTGGTGGCAAAGGAGGCAGGGGCGGATCAGGAGGCGGTTATTCTAATTCAAGTTCTTTCGGTTTTGGTGGAGAAGGTGGTGTAGGCGGTAGTGCAGGCAAATCTTTATTTATATCCAAGCTTCCTGTGGTTTCAGGTCATAATTACATATGTGTAGTGGGTGCTGGTGGTACAGGTGGGTTAGGAGGTTTACCTTCATCGAGTTATTCTGGCGAAGGTGGGAAAGATGGGAACTCGGGAGGAAACTCATCATTTAATAATTTTACAACAGGAGAAGCAGAATGGGTTCTTGGCGGCAGAGGTGGACGAAATGGTCAACAAAATAACAGTTATATAGGGCAACGTGGTGAAGATGGTAAAACAGCAAGTTTCTTGATAACTGACTACGCTTCATATGAGAAAGCGAGATACTTTTATAAAAACCCATATGAGCCTGGAGTTAATTATGGTTGTGGCGGAGGAGGTGGCGGAGGTGCAGGTTCATGTACGCTAAATAACGGTTGTGCCATGGGTGGTAAAGGTGCTGACGGTAGTACTGGTGGCGAAGGTGGAGGTAGGTATGGAGCACCCGATACAGCAAATGGTGGTAATGGTTCTACCCCTCTCATTCCAGGCAACGGCGGAGGAGGAGGCGGAGGAGGTGGTGGAGCTAGGGGCAGTAGTGAGGTTGGTAGTGGTGGTAAAGGCGGTAATGGAGCAGATGGAATTATTATAATTTACGGATAGGAGAAAGAAAATGATAGTAGCAATAATTCAAAACGAAGTAGTCAAAAACACAATATTAGTTGAGACTTTAGAGATTGCACAAGGGTTGTTTCCAGAAGCAACTATTAAAGAGCTAGCGTCGGGGTTTGGTATTGGTGATATGTATAAGAATGATTCTTTTATTAAAACCCTTTCAAACAATGATAATGGCTATGAGTCACCCGAACAACAACGTATTACAGCTTTAGAATCTGAAATTGAAGAGCTAACATTAGCTGTTCTACAAGGAGGGCAGTAATATGTCAATAATGTACAAAATATTAAAACGCCTAAGTGACAAAGGTAAGCTAACAACAGCAATGAAACAAAAAGCCATATTAATAAACTGGATAACTGAAGAAGAAGCCCAAATGCTCTAATTAGGGTGTTTTTTTATATAATGAAGTTTCTAATTAATAGAATATTGCTTAGGAGGTATAAAAATGTTTAATACTAAAGATAAAGTTATGCATAGGTTATCAAAAGATTACATGTTTGTTTTAGAAATAGGTAGAGAACAAATTAAATGTAGAACTAAAGACCATAAAGAAATCTGGTTTTATGAGTGGGAATTAAAGAAAATTAATGCATAAATTAATGTGGTATTACGTAACTAACCATAACAACTACAACAACATTCACTGACAATTTCTTAAAATCAACATATAAATTCTATTTAGGGGTCAGGCCTCTTACAAGTAATTTAGCTTGTGCTTTCAGCCATGTGTTACCTAAAGAGATATGTAGTTGCAGTCATGTTGAGGCCAGACCCCACCTGAGGTTTGGCGTATGTATTTGGTGATAGTCTAGTTACCAAAATGATAAACAACCGAATAACGCATAAACAACCGTAACGATTATACCTATGTAAGGGATGCATTTTATGCATCCCGTGTGTGTTATTAGATAGCTATCCATTAAAACTACAAATCAAAAAAAAGTTGCCAAAAAGGCAACTTTTTTAATGGCGCACCCGGCAGGATTCGAACCTGCGACCCCCGGATTCGAAGTCCGTTACTCTATCCAGCTGAGCTACGGATGCATGCAGATATACATTATAAACCCAAACAACCTTATCGTCAACTGTAAAACACTTGATAATAAGGTCATTCATGATTAATATTCTAAGTAATTATTTGTGGTTACCACATTCACAGTTATCTGACTCGCAGTTTTCGTCGTCGCAGTCGCATCCTTCTTCTTCTTCGTATAAAGCGTGAAATGCTTCAGCGGCTTTTTCGAATTCAGCGTCGTCATCAATATTATCTAATTCAAGATCGCCATCTTCTAATTCTTTAAAGTTATACAAAAGAATTTCGTCAGCATCTTCTGGTAACAACGCAATATAATCTTTGCCATCTAGCTCAAATGTCATAATTACATAACAATCAACTTCTGAATCATCTTCTAAAGTAATTGTAATAACATCCATTTCTTCTTCGCAGCATTCGTCATGGCAAGTATTTTTGTCTTCTGTCATTGGCAAAACCTCCTTTGCTCAAAAACAATTATACCACAATTATAGGGTTTTAATACCTTCTTTTAGGCAATATTTAATTTATAGAGGATTTTTAGAGCATGTGTGTAATTAAATTATTATAAACGTCTTTTATTAGTAATACTTATGGAGGTAAAGATAGATGTCTTTAAATAATAAAATTTTGGTGGCTTATTATAGTAGATCTGGTAAAACAAAAATAGTAGCCAAAAAATTAGCAGAAAAACTAGGTGCAGATTGCGAAGAGATTATTGATAAAGCAAATTATAAAGGTATTTTTGGTTTTATTAAAGGTGGTTATACTGCTGCTAAACATAAAAGCACAAATATAGAGCCCCTAAAACATAACCCAGAACAGTATGATTTAGTTGTTTTATGCTCTCCCATGTGGGCGGGCAATATTGCCCCTGCTCTAGTAGCACTTTGTGATAAGTATACCCTGCCTAAAGTAGCATGGGTAATAACCTGTGCCAACAGCTCTAATAACATAAACCAGTTTCCTACCCCTAAGGACTCAATGGTAGCATATGCAAAATTTGGTCAAAAACAGATTAATAACAATGAAATAGATAAAGATTTAGATGAGTTTGTTAGGGATATTAAAAGATAGCATTAAATTAAATTCCTAAAAAGAAACAAGGGTTGGCATGGAAACCAACCCCTACGTTGTGATAGTTGTTATGATGGGTTATATTTTTTTTATCTTTATCTTTTCTTTGTGTTCTTTGCGTTCTTTGCGGTTTAAATAATCTTTTTATTCATTGTGGGAGTTGTTATAGTAGCTTAAATTAGTTTTTTAATAGTTACAGGTATAAAGACTTTACCTTCAATATACATATATAAGGGGGGGGGAGTTTAATGAAAAATAAAATTTTCACTGTTTGTTTCATTTTGTTTATAATAGCTGGTTTATGTATGTTTAATAATCTTAATAAAAAGCACTTAACAGCCCAAGACTATTTCCCTAAAGAGCCAATGGTTAAAGAGTTTAGTGGTGGTTTTGAAAACGAAGGTTTTAGTCGTAATTATGATTTGTTTAAAGAAAATAAGGTTCAAGTTAAACAAGAAGATTGTGCAGTTGACGTAGTGTTTATTTATGAATTAAGTGATGAAGAGGTAGTTCAAGTCTACAATAAAGAGATAGTTGGCCATTTTGAAGAAGACTATATCTCTAACTTTCAGCCCAATGCGAACAATGTAATTATTAAAACCCCTATAAAAAAAGGCACAAAATGGAGTACTGACAATGGGGGAGAATACGAAATAACAGACGTAAATGTAAAAATAGAAACCCCATTAGGCAAGTATAAAACAATAGAGATTACCTATAGCTTAGGAGATTTTAAATCAGTGAGTTATTATGCAAAAGATATTGGTTTAGTAAAAAGAATTTACGGAGATAATTATGTAGATGAATTAATAGGCATTAGTCAATAAGATATTCAAGGGGCTGTATATACAGCCCCGTAGTGTACTCGCTTTTATCATTTACTGGTTTCACCTTATTTTATAAGGAAATGATTTTATTACTTTACGCTTCATAAAATCATATTACTTCGTGTGGTGTATAATTGAATTTTTATTAAATTTCTAAAGGTAACGATTTTACTTCATTTCATTCCATAAAACGTATAAATTATGTGGTGTACTCACTTCGTTCGTGTAAACTATTGTTTTTCAACTACCAACCCGCCAATTTAACCTGCTCTTTGTTAATCTCCACTAGCTTCTTTTCATTTATTTCATATACCTTATCTACTAATTTTAAAGATGTGGTACGGTGGGTTACTATAATAATAGTTTTATCTTGCCATAGCTTTTTAGTGTTACTATATATTAATTGCTCGATTTGAGGGTCTAAATTAGAGGCCGCCTCATCTAAAATTAATATCTTAGGATTCCTTACCATGGCTCTCGTAATAGCAATTGCCTGTCTTTGCCCACCAGATAAAGTTTTGCCATTCTCCCCAACAAGGCTGTCTATGCCATTATCTAGCCTGTCAAAAAACTCATTTAACTGCAAGTCGTTAATAATTTTTTCTACATCTTGTTTAGAAGTATGGGGTAGTCCATAGGCAATATTCTCCCATACCGAAACCGGAAATAAATAAGTGTCTTGAGGTATAACCTGCACCATATTACGCAACTTAGTTTTAGGTACATTTTTTAGCGGTATATTACCAATTCTTATCACACCCTGTAAGGGGTCATATTGGCGAGATATTAGCTTAATAATAGTACTTTTGCCTACCCCAGATGGTCCAATAATGCCTATTTTTGCACCACTCGCTATTGTAAAATCTAGGTTTTCTAGTATATGTTCTTGATTTTCTTCATAAGCAAAGCTTACCTTATTTAACTCAATAGTTGAATCCTTTAACTCCACATCGTGTTTTAAATACTTTATGTTGGGTTTATTTTTAATGAATGAATAAACCCTATCAAGTGAAGCGGCGGCTGTTTGGTAGGTGGTATATATTTGGCTTAAATCCATTAACGGACCATAGATTCTACGGCTATAACTTATTGCCGCCATTAAAACACCTAAAGAGATAGCATTTTGGGCATATAATAAACCACCTTGCCAAATAACTAAGGCCAAACCAATAGCTCCTGCTAAGTCCATTATTGGAAACAACAAAGCCGAGATAGCGGTAGACTTAATATTAGCTTTACGTGCCTGTTGACTTAATTCTTCGACCTTTTTGTTTTGAGTTGTTTCTTGAGCAAATGTCTTTACAGCCCTTACTCCCGATATGTTTTGTTCTATGCCTGTTGTTAATTTAGCAATATTTTTACGCACTTGCTGTTGAGCTTTACGTAATAACTTGCCAATAAGATTGGTGCAAAATATAATAATTGGCATGCTTATAAGCAAAATAATAGCTAATTTTCCGTTTAACAAGTACAGGCTTACAGCAATAGCTACTATGGTTATTAAGTCACTTATAAAGTAAACAAAACCCTGTGATATAAGGTTGTAAAGGGTCTCTACATCATTCATAATTACCGAGCTAATATCTCCAACCTTGTTGTTATTATGAAAATTGATATCTAGTTTTATAAGATGACTGTAAATTTTATTTCGTAATGAGGTTATCACGTTATAGGCAATTTTTCTAGCTAAATACATTTGCCAAGAAGAAGTAAGCCATTGTATTAAAGCTACTGCAACATAAGCAATCACAACTAATACTAAACCGTTAAAGTGCTTTGCCACTATATGGTCATCAATTGCTGTTTTAGTTAACAAGGGCAGTATAGTATGTGAAGCAGAAATAATTAGGGTTAAGGTAATTGCCACAAATAGACTTTTGCCTTGCCCTTTTAAGTTGTTTTTTAGAATAGCTAAAGCCTGTTTATTTAATTTGCGTAAATTAAATTTTTCCCCGTTACTGCCAAATCTGTGGCCCATTCCTCCTCTCATTATGCTTCACTCCTATCATTACTTACCTGACTCTGTAAAAACTGCTGATACTCAGTAGAGTTTGCGATTAACTGTTCATGACTACCACTAGCTACTAGCTCACCATTTTTAATAAAAGCAATGTTAGAGGCAGTTTTAATGGTCCATAGTCTATGGGCAATAATTATGACCGTTCTATCTTTAAATACCTCAACTAGAGCTCTATTCAGCTTTTCTTCTGTTTCTTTATCTAAATTAGATGTTGGCTCATCTAGTATTAAAATCTTGGGGTCTGTTATTAGTACCCTAGCCATTGCTAAACGCTGTTTTTGACCTCCAGATAATAAAACCCCTTTTTCGCCAATTTGAGTTTGATATTTATTAGGTAAAGACTCAATAAAGTCATGTAACATGGCTTTTTGAGCGGCTTGTTTAACCTCTTGTTTGGTAGCATGGGGTTTGCCAAAGGTGAGGTTATCATAAATTGTTCCATCAAACATAAATGGTTGCTGGTGCATGTAGCCAATAGATTTTCTTAACTTGTTTAAATTAATATTGTTTAGTGAAATATTGTCTATCACTACTTCGCCTTCACTAGCAGTATAAAAACCCGGAATTAAGGAGGCAATTGTAGACTTACCCGCTCCCGAAGGCCCTACTAAGGCCAGCGTTTCTTTAGCTTTTATAGTTAAGTTAAGGTTGTTTAATATTTGTTGGCTGTTATCGTAAGCAAAGCTAATATTTTTAAGCTCAATTTTACCTTTTAATTGTTTTGGAAACTGACCACTATGTAAATCTTCTGTTTTATGATTTAGAATTTCAAAAACACGCTCAGCAGCTGCGGCAGAGCTTAAGGTCATACCCATTAACATACCAGTTTGTCGGATAGGTCTTAATAACATGCCTAGGTAGGTTAAAAAACCAAACAACATACCTTCAGAAATTGAGTTAGTTATGGTTAAATAACCACCCCAAAGCAGTGTAAAAGCTGTACCTAATGCCATTAAAAAATGAACATAAGGAAACCAAGTAGAGGCAATTTTACCTGCTTTTATATTGCGTTTTAACAGCTGAGCAGAGCTTTTAGCAAACTTTTTACTCTCGTATTCTTCGGCACCCAATATTTTAATAGTTTCAATGCCCGAAAAAGTCTGCTGAACAGAGGTAGTTAAACCACCAAATCCTTTACGTATTTGCCCCAATACAGGACGAACACCTAAGGCATACTTTTTCATGGCATGAAAAATAAATGGTAATAATGCAATAAAGGATAAAGAAAGTAGCGGCTGCCAATAAAGCAAAACTGCCAGTATTCCTATAAAGGTAAGAATATTATTAATAATATTAACCAAGCTAAAGCTATAAAACTTGGCTAACATATCTACATCTGAGGTAGCCCTGCTTACTAAATCACCTGTTTCAGTTTTATCAAAAAATGAAAAGCTTAAGCTGTTTATGTGGGCTAAAGTTTGAGACCTTAAGTTATGCACAATTTTTTGACCAGTGTTTTCCATTAAAATGCGTTGACCATAGTAAAAAAAGCCTTTTACAATAGTAGCTACAATAATTAATAAAAAGGTATAAAATAAGGTGTCTGCCTGTGATGTTTTTATAGTGTCTACTGCCTGTTTAATTAATACTGGTGGCAATAAAGTAAATAAGGTAGTAGTAAATAATAAAAACAAACCTAAAAATAGCGCTTTGCTATGCCCTTTAAATAGAGCAAAAAGTTTTATTACTGTTTTAAAACTGGCTTTGTTTTTACTTTTTTTCATGTAGTTTAACTCCTTTCAAAACAAATAATTAAAATTACCTGTATTTAAGCTTAATTTATAAACAACTAATTACCTCTTTTAAGCTAAAGTAAAAAGGGGTAAAAATCTAATTTAGCTATATGCACTATGCATATACTATGAGTATAACAGCATCTTTACTATTGTCAAGGTGCATATAGTGAAAATAATAAAATATTTGCCCAAGTAAGTTATTATAACTGGTAATAATTATTTGACAAACAATAGCTATTTTTATTATCATTATAGCTAGTATATGCATTATGCATATAGAGAAGTGAAGGAGAGTTATTATGTGTGAAACAAATACATGTTCAAATAAAAAAGAAAAATGCAGATGCCAAATAAAAGGCTTTTTACGTGCCTCGATTTTACTGTTACTTAGTAAGGGAGAACAATATGGTTATACTTTACAGCAAGATATTATTAAACATAACCTTAAAGAGAAGGTAGATATTAGTTCACTCTATCGTAATTTAAGAAACCTTGAGCAGTTAAATTTTGTTTCATCAACTTGGCGTGAATCTAGTAATGGGCCTGAGCAAAGGGTTTATATGATAACCGAGCAAGGTAAACAACAGCTGCAAATTTGGAAACAAGCTTTAATTAAAGAACAACAGAGAATTAATACTTTTTTAGAAATGTTAGATCAATAATATATATTAAGTTCTTGTTAATAGGTGTTACATGTTTATATGCTTTGAGTATATAATAATGTTATTATCTTATAATTAGTTACAACATATACTACTGTTAATAAATTGCTCAGATTCTTTTTAAATGTTAAAATTTTATTGCAACTTAAGAAAAAAAGGGGAAACTAAACTATGAAAAAGTTTGTAAAAATTGTAGTTGTTTTACTAGTAACTTTGAGTTTATTAGTTGGCTGTTCAAGCAAATCAAATACTAAGAAAGTTATAGAGATCAGTGATTTATATGATGAAGGAAAATACCAAGAAGCATTTAATTTGGCAACTGAGTATGTTGAAAAATATTCTGAAGATTATTTAGGATTTAGGCTTTTAGGTTGGATAAACTATGAGTTAGATGAGTATGAAAAAGCTACTGAGAACTTTGAAAAGGCTCTTTCATTAAATGATAAAGACGACAATTCTTATGTTGGTCTTGGTGTACTTTATCGTAGTCAAGGTGATTACGATAAAGCTATAGAGTATTATAATAAATCTTTAGAAATCAATGAAGATAATGCACCAGCTTTACAAAGTTTAGTTTTTGCTGAACTTTATATTGGTGAGTTTGAAAGCGCCATAGAACATGGTGAAAAAGCTTGGGAGTTAAGTGATAAAAAGAATGCTGTTATTGCTTCTAATTTATGTATTGTTTATCACTATGCTGGTAAAGAAGAAAAGCGTGATGAGTTTTTACAATACGCAAAAGATTTAGAGTATGAATCTGTTGATGTTTTAGAAAAAATTATTAGTGGTGAAATAGAATTAGACATTGCTAAAGCGCAATAAACATTATAAATAGCATAAAAATAATAGTATAATATAAGGCTGTTTTACCAAAAGGTAAAACAGCCTTTTTGGCTTTGTGAGGTTAATGTTAAATATGATAGGTATAATAATTTTTAGTTCTACTATAGTTAAACACGTTTTTCTATTACTGATAGCTATTACATAACTATACTCAAGTTTATTAATAACTTAACTAACATTATAGGCTATTAGCTAATACAATAATATGATAATGGTTAATTAAAAAGGATGGATAAACTTGTTTATAAACAATATGAGTATAGTAGAACATTTATATGATTTAACTGTATTGGATTTTAAAGTATTAAAACCCAATAGAGTTATTAAGCTAATAACCAATAAGGGCCTAAAAGTACTAAAAAAATGGAATACAGATTTAGTTGAAATTCAATACAATAATGCTATAAACTTTATTATGCAAAGTAAACTTAGCACAGTTAATATTCTTATAAACATCAACAATCAAAGATATTTTTTATATGAAACAAATTACTATTATCTATATGACTTTATTGATGGAAGCAATATTTCTTCAAGCGAAGGCGAAAATGTTTTACAAGCTATCAATAGCTTAGCATTAATGCATAAACATATGCAAAACTTAACTATAAATATTCTTGACAGTAAAATAAAGTATGATAGATTGCCAAAAAAAATAAAAGGATTTAGTCAGGAATTTGAAACATTAAATAATCAGGTTAAGACTCATCAAAGCGAAGTTAGTAATATTTTTTTAAATCACTATAGTTATTATAAAGAGCAAGCAATTAAAGGTAATATGATATTGCCTACTTTAAATGAGCATTTAATATACTGCCAAAAGGTAAAACAGTTATGCCATGGAGATAGTGGTTTGCGTAATTTTATTAAAAGTGACTCTGGTATTTATATTATTGATTTAGAAAGTTTTCAATATAACACAGTTATATATGATTTAATAAAATTTATTAAAAGTTTAAAATGGAATACAGAACTTATTGGTAATTGTTTAGCAAGCTACGTTAAAAGATCGGGTTATAGTAATAGTGATATTATTTTATTACTTAATATTTTAAACATACCATTTGAGTTTATTTCATATACCACTCAATATCTCAAAACAGGCTTAGATATTTACAGATTAAATTTGCAAAAATTTATAGACTATGAAGATCAAAAAAAATCTTGTATTTCTCATTTAATAAAAAGCTTTAGTAGCTAATATTAATAACTAGCTTTTTTCTATAATTTTCTCTTTCTATAGTAGCACCAAAGCATTTTAAAACAGGGTTTAAGGGTACCATGTAGGTGTTTTTTATAATTGGCAAATCAATTTTAAGGTTATACTCTAAGCCATCAACAATATACTTTTTAGCTTGAGGATAAAACATAATGTAATTATAGTTATTGAAAATTAATATTGATTGTTTGCTGTTATTTATTAATGTTTTTGCATTAAGTATATTCGCAATTTCTGGTAGTGAAACAATAATAGTATCATTTACTAAAATAGGATTTATAGTAAACTCAATAGGCACATTATTTAAACTAATAAATATTGGTTTGTAAGCCATAATTACTAAAATAAGCATTAATAGAAACGGTAAGTAAACTAAAATAAATTTTTTAGACATAAAAGTATCTCCAGTTAACTATCTTGTACCTAGTGTATTAATTAAGATACTAAAAAATGTATATAATCCACACAAAAACATATTTTATCGTTTAAGTATTAAAAAATTAGAGTTACAGTAAGCTAGTTAAAATAAATTGCTTTTATATCTCATTTTACTAACTAATTAATGTATTTTAGAACAACCCTACGCATAGTGTATATTACAAGACAAACCTTAAAGCTAATAAAATTCTTTAAGTATGTTATGAATAAAAGAAAATTAGTGCCTACTTTATAATAATCTTTAATTTTGCGGAGGTGTATTTGCATTAGCAATAAATAATGGAATCTATAATATATCCTAGTAAATCACGCCATATAATTAGTAAATACGGTGAACTACAAAGCAATAATAATAAATGTGATGGCATAAAATTTAATTGTGCACTTTTTTCAGAAGTATTCGCAGTTGCAGATGGAACAGTTGTGGAACTTAGTAATGAAACAGCATATGGAAAATATTTAATTATACAACACAATGAATTTTGTAGTATTTATGCTAATTTAAACTCTATTGATGTTGATATAGGTTTTAACGTTAAACAGGGTGATTCAGTAGCTACAACTGGGGTAGTGAGTTGTATATCACCTCCGTTTTTATACTTTGAAATACGAATTGGTCATTATAATGATAAGCATTTTTGGCACTCTACTAATAGTCAATTTAATAACTCTGTTGATCCTATGAGGCTATTAAAAAAAGCAGATGACTGGAGACTTTCTTTAGGCAAAAAAGCCTTAGAAAACCTACATGAAAAAGGAATAATAAGTGAACCAGAGCGTTGGCAATTGAGCTTATTAAAATCCTTACCTAGTTGGATAATATGGGAGGTCTTTAACAGAATTGTTAATAGAGTAGGTATGCTTTAGGTACGTGGTGGATTTGCTTTGCATCCATGGTTTGGCAAGTAGCTAACGCAACTTCGGTGTGGGTAACCCTGGGTTACGGGGTGGGTTTATGAGTACGGTGAGTAACTTAGTATTCAAAAAATATCTTATTACATTTTAAACCACCAATTAAGTTAATTGAGTTAAAAGGGGTAGTAGGGGCGAACCTCGTGTTCGCCTAAGTAATACCTCGAATAATCAATAAAAAGGCGAAGACCAGCTTACCACCTACTATGGTAACTTGGTCTTTAAAATCATGGCACTTCAAGTTGTTTTTGCAGTTGTATTCATGTTTGCTAATAAAATGTACTATAAGATCAAAGCTGCTTTATTTAAAGAGCTGGTTTAAACCCGCGTAAGCCCCAACCGTAGTTGATTTACCAACTATCCACCTGCCGCAGGCGAGTCCACCCAGTAGTTAGAGAAGCCTACTAATACTTTTTACAATTAATACTTAACAAAACAAAGTATAAAACAGACATTACACATATTATTACCACTCCATAGGTATTAACATTAAGCTTATTAAAGTAGTTTAAATTACTAGTAATTAGCACAAAAAAGAACATAATCCAAAACGCTTTACGTGTGCTTTCGTTTCTAATAAAAACATTTCTTTCTTCATTTTCAAGGCTTAAATTCTTTGCAATTTTTTTATTATTTTTATTAAAATAGTAAATTAGGCATTGTATACTACCTATAACAGCAAACATTATTCCCATAGATATAAGGTAAGGATTATCCTTAGCCATAAAATAACCATAACCTATAAAAGCTAAGCCTAAAACAACGAATAATATGTTGTTAATAATCTCTTTTTTAAGCTTTTTATACATTGTGTAACTCCTCCTCAAATAAAAATACTTCCTCTATACTTACATTAAAAACCTGAGCAACTTTATAGGCCAAAATAGCAGAAGGGTTATACCTACCACTCTCTAGTGAGCTAATAGTTTGCCTTGAAACACCTACAGATTCTGCTAAACCCTGTTGAGTTATATTATTAATTTCTCGATATTCTTTTATTTTATTAATCAATATAATTCTCCTAACTAAAAGTTACCATTTTTTAGCTAATAAAAAAAATGCAGATATCATTAACCATATCATTATCATTTTAATAAAAGTTTTTTTTATAGCTTTTTTGCTGAGTCCATTTTTTGGACTATACTTAATTAACATGATAGCAATCATTATTGCTAAACCAAGAAAACTCCAAATAATACCCATTAAGATTCTATTCATATTATTACCTCTATTCTAAAATAACGCTGTTAATATACCCTATTTGTAATTTTTGCATGTTTATGATTAATGACTCATTATTAGTTGTGTTAACAATTAAGTTAGCAACATACAATAAAATTATTGAGCCTCCAACAATACCTGAAAAATACAAAGGGTTTACTGCAAAATATTGAGTTTTAAATAAAAACAAAGTGGGTAAAGCAATAGATGCAATACCAAATATACTTGAGTATATTTGCTTAAGCTTAGAGAAATCCGAATAATGCACTGTTGAGTTAGCTAAAATTGCAATATCAGCTAAAACAAAAAAGAAACACATTAGCACAGCCAAAACAGATATGCCATGAACATTATTATATAGTATAGAGCTTGTTATTACAGCTATAAACAAGACAGTTAACGAATAACAATAGCCAGCTATAGCTATAAATAAGTGATTTGCTTTCCAAATGCTTTTAATGTTGATTTTACTTGTTAGTATTACCTCAGTATATACTAAGTCTTCTAAACTCCAATTACATAAATTGCTAAGCAAGGTGCATATAAAAGGAAAATAAGCAATGGTAGTGTTAATGTTTATTTCTTTAATAGTATTTAGTATAAAGTAGACAATAGGCATTAGTAAAAACAGAAGTGTTTTTACCTTATTTTTTTTAATATTAAGATACTTTTTCCATAATATTGCCTTCATGATAATAATCCTTTCATTAGTAAGCTTTCATTATTTAATTTTTTAAAAGCTATTTTATTTAATAGAATTGTAGCCAGTGTTAGTAGACTGTAGCCCCCATAAACATAAGATGTATTTGAAAATTTGAATATTGCCAAGAAAAAAATACATTTACACAGCTCAATTATTATGCTGTTTTTTCCATTTAACAGGGTTAAGGTAGCTATTAACAAACCCCAGTTCCATAAAGATATTAAAAATAAAAGATATTGTAGAAGATTAATAACCAACTCTACTGTAAAACTAAATTTTGAGCAATAAAATAACACAATTAAAATGGTAATAACTATTATTGTGACGAGCTTAATTAATAAATAGGCAGCTGCTTTTAATTTTATAATTTTAGTTATAGAACAGGGAAGAGTTAACATAGCCTGTATATTAGTTTTTAATATCTTAATAAAGCTAAAGCTTATGCCTGAAAGAAAAATATAAGCACATAGATAATAGGTTATATAATTAATATTCAAATCTACCTTTACAGCCAAAGCTATTGAAATAGCTACAATCATAATCGTATATAGCAGATTGTTTTTTAGCGTCTTTAACTCCTTCCAGAGAAACGGATTATTGGCCATTATCTGATATATCCATAATGCCTTTATAAATAGTCTCAAGGTCGGTATTGTTTGTATCTAGTAAAATACTGTTATTAATTTCTGTTAGTGTACCAGATGCCTTAAGCTTACCATCTTTAATAAAAGCATAACGCTTGCAAATTTTTTGTAGCTCATTTAAGTTGTGTGAACTAATTATGATAGTCGTTTTCCTTTTTTGTAACTGCAATAGCTGTTCTCTAATCATTAATTGACCATCTACATCTAAGCCTATAGTCGGCTCATCTAAAATTAAGAGTTTAGCATTGGCATTAAATGCTCTTGCTAAAGCTAATCTTTGGCGCATGCCCTTAGAAAAAAATATAATTTTATCGTTTTTATTATCTAATAATCCTACCTTTTTTAAGGATTCTTGTATTCGTTTTTTTCTATCATGCATAGTTGAATTGTTATAATAAATCCTATCAAAAAACTCAATATTCTCCCAAGCTGTTAAATCTTTATATAAACATAGCGAATCAAGTAATACAGATATATCACTTTTGAGTTTTAAAAAGCTTTTAGAACTAACACTAATACCATTTACCCATATATCTCCATTAGATAAATTGTAGAGATTTAGTATTAGTCTAATTAAGGTAGTTTTGCCGGCCCCATTAGGTCCAACTAAACCAAAAATTTCACCCTCATTAACATTAAAACTAATATTTTTAATTATCTTTTTGTTTTTAATAACTTTACTTATATCTTTACAAATAATATTCATTTAGGCTCCACCTCTTAAGCGTAATGTAAAGCAAGCTTTACATTGCTAGAATAACATACAAGATTAACTAATGTCAAGTTAGCTTTACATTATTAATTTTAAATATTGCTTATAAAAAAAAACGCCTAAATGCTTTAAGCATTTTGGTGTAATGTGTCTTTTATAGCCTATTTAATTTTAATAAAAACATTAAATAACCCTACAAAAGTTAATTCTTCATTCAGCATTTTAAGCTTATATATGCTAAATAATTTGTAATCATAATGGGTGGTGGCCATGTCTAAGAGGTTTTTGCCTAGGTAGTTAGTTAAGTAGTTACTTATTTTGGATTCAAGCTCACTAGGATTTTCACTGGCAATTCGTTTTTCAATTTTATCTGCTAACCATAAAGTGAACTGATCTTACTGGGATTCGTTACAAAGCTTATTATTGTAACTACCATAACTAATATTAAAACCATTAATAGTGATTTTTTAATAATCAACAACCTCCTCTAAAATTGTCATTTATATTTAAAGTATATTATTTATTATTGTTTGTAATACAGATATTATTAAGATATATATAGCTAATAATAGTTGACAAGGCTATAATAATAAATAACATTGTTTTCTTATAATAAGCCTATACTAAAAAAATAAGAACTAGAGTTATTTTCAGCAGCAGAATAGTAATAATACTGGGGTTTTACATCATTAGAGATATATAGGAGATGAATTTATGCAGTGGAGTAGTATTAACTTTAATATATTTAATTTGTTTATGGGTTTATTAATTGGTAGTGCAACAGGAATCATTACCTCTCACTTTGGTAAATTTATTAAATCAAAAGGAGAAGATAGGTCCCTAAAAGGTATACTAATATTATGGAAAAGATCACCCTTAAAAACAGTATTGTTAGTAGCCATTATAGCACCAGTAGCAGAAGAAGTATTGTTTAGATTTATAGGTATTAGTTTACTAAATCACGTTTTACCAGGCTTATTACCCCTACTAATTACCTCAATCTTGTTTGGCTTAGCCCATAATCAGTATCCAGTTAATATTATTACAGGAATTATTGGACTCATTTTAGCATTTACCTATTTGTCTTATGGTTTAGTAGCTTCAATAATGGCTCATAGTGTGCATAATATAATATCTGTTACTTATTTAGTTAAAAAGGCCGAAAGATTATTAGGGAGAAAATTAAGTATAGCTTTACATGAAATGAGCATTAACGAAGTAATGCAAGAGCTAGATATTTAATAATAATATCCCACGATAAGAGATCATATTTAAAGTGGTCTCTTTTTAGTTTATAATAATTTAAAAACAACTTAAAATATAACATCATATTCACATTATATTATAGTAAATGCCACATTTTTGCCTAAAACAAAGGCTACAATAAAACAGTTAAGAAAGAGTGAAATTACATATAAAAATCAAGGAGGATGTATATGACATTTAAGCCTAAAATACTCATCATAATCTTAGCTATTGGCTTAATAATATTATCACCTCAGCTAAATGTTTCTAGTGCTAATGGTGAAATAAGCTATAGTAAAATGCTTAAAACATTTGAGAATAATAATACTGACTTAAGAGAAAAACAACTAAGTCTTAATGATGCATTAAGATCATATCAACAATCTCAAAAAGATGTAAAAGATGCAAGTTCTTCGTGGAGCAATACCGTAGATATGCTAAATAAACTGGCTATAGAGATTACCAATGAAATGAAATTTGGCACAGTTATGCAAAGAAGTGTTGCTTTAACAAAAGCTGAGGTTTTGTATAAACAGCAACAGCTATCCACAGAAACACAAAAAAGTAGCCTATATATAGAGCTAAGAAATAGCTATTTAAACTATTGGCAGAGCAGAGTTAGGGCTGATTTATTACAAAATACAGCCAGTATTAGTGAGGCAAATTATGCCAAGAACGAGCTACTTTATAAACAACATAAAATTAGTTTACAGGACTTAGAAAAAGCAAAGCTTAACTTAGTACAAAATCAAAACAATTTAAATGATGCTAAAAGAAAACAAGAGCAAAGTGAACAAGCGCTTGCTTTGCTTATTGGTACTGACTTTGCAAAAATATATGAAATAAATATATGGGAGAGTGAAGAAAAGCTAGAACATAATTTCGTAGAGCCATATATCAAACAGGCTTTAAAAAATAGGTTAGATATAGTGTTATTACAAGACCAAATTGCCACTAATAAGTTAACTATAGATACCTATGATAAATACCTTAATTACAGTGATTTAAGTGAAACTCAACAAAAAAGCTATGATCAATTAAATAAAGATAATGATCGTTTATATTACGAACTTCAAAAAAAGAAAATACAGGTCGAAAAAGAAATACGAAATGCTTATTTAGACTTACAATATAGTAATTTTAGAATTCAAACGCTTATTAATAACCGTAACGATTTAAACAGTGACTACTTAAAGCTAAAAGAACAGTTTAAACAGGGTAAAGCAACAGAAAATCAGGTTTTAGAGGCTCAATTAAATTATAACGATGCTCATATAACATACTTAAAAGCTATTTATGATTATAATACTCAAGTTTACAAATTTAATTGTATTAGTAATGCTGGTTTAAACATTAATATTGCTCAAACAGCTCAAATAAGTACATCACAAGGAAGGGGTCACTAATGAGTAAAGTTATAAAGGTAATAGCCTTAATTACCACTTTAGTTATTGTAACAACGTTTTCAGTTCAGGCTATCGAAAACATTTTAACAATAACTCAAGCTAGACAAGAATCTCAGTCTTCAGATATAGATGCTATACTTGCTCAAAAAGATATTACAGAGTTAGTAGAAGCTAAAGATCAAGCCTTAGAAGATGCTGAAGATACTAATGTTTTAGCTGGTACAGCAGAAACCCAATTAAACAGTAAGGTGAAAAAATATATCAGTCCGTTGCAATCTCAAATGAATATAGAATTAGCAACAAGAAATGAAAATCAACGGATAACCCAGCGTTTAGTAGATACAGAGTATGCCTATTGGCAACTTCATTTAGCAACAATAGCTATAGATAAAGCAAATCTTGAACTAAAAATTGCCAATAATAATTATGAATCAGCTAAAATAAAACTACAAAACGGCAATATATCTGCAAACCAGTTTACAAGTCAAAAACATAATGTTGCTGCTAAACAGCTTAAGGTATTTGAGGCAAACAATAACTATAAAAAAGCCCAATATAATTTAAACGAATTTTTGGGTAAAGAGCTTAATAATAATTTAAATATTGCAGATAATCTTGAGCTTAAGGTGCCAAAACTATGGAGTTTTAATACCGATTCACTATATGAAAAAGCCTTAATAGTAAACGAAAACATTTATAAATTGCAAAAAGAAACAGAGTTTGCAAAAATGAAGCTACAGTATGCAGGTGAAGAATTTAAAACATCTAAAGACGAATACCTAGATGTAGCTACAGAAAAAGAGAAAGCAGATAATGCCCTTGTAAAAGCCAAGAAAAATCTCTATAAGAGTATTACTGTTGATGGCAATAGTGTTTTAAGTTTACTAGAAAACAACAAGCTATTAGAGCTACAGTTAAAAATAGAGCAAAGCAATTTTAAAGCTGTTCAACTTAAATACAATAAGGGTGCTGTAAGTAAAAATGAATATTTACAGGCAAATTTGTCACTAAAAAATATTCAGTATCAGCTTCAATCTAATATAGCAAATCTTAATAAAAGCTATGAAAGCTTTAATATTAAATACATTTACGAGAGTAAGTAGGGAGCATATTTATGAAAAAACTAACTAAGAAAACTATTATTATAATTGTTGTTGTAGCAATAATAGCGGTTATTGGGGTAAGCAGTATTTACAAAAGTAAATCAGCAAAAGCCAACACAAATAATCAGCAAGCGCAAGCGCTAAGTACAGTACCAGTAACTATTAGAGACCTGCAAAGTACTATTTACGCTAGTGGAGCCATAAAGCCCAAAAAATCTGCCACAATTTTAGCAGAAACCAGTGGTGTAGTAGCTCAAATCCTTGTAAAGGCTGGTGACTCTGTTGTTAAAGGTCAAGAAATAGCCTATTTAGAAGTAGCAGACCTTAAAGAGCAAATTAAGCAAAAAGAAATTAGCTATAAAATTGATAAAAATAACTACCAACAAGCTAAACAAAACGCCGAAGACAACCTTAAAGACAGTAAAGATACCTACGAAGAAAAAAAGGCTTTGTATGCAGTTGATTCTATTAGTAAGAATGAGTTAGATAATGCCAAAGAGCAGTATGACGATGCTAAGGCAGAGTTAGATATAAATGTAGATGATAATACGCCAACTACGCTAGAGATTAAATACCTACAGTATCAGCAAAGTGAATCCAACTTAAATAATCTCTATAAAGATTTAGCTGCTGCAACCATAAAAAGTCCAATGACAGGTGTAGTAACAAACGTTAAAATAGCTGAAACAAGCTATGTAAATAATAAAAGTCCATTATTTGAAGTAGCCGTTTTAGACGAGTTAGAGATAACCACTACAGTGGGTGAGTATGATGTAAACAAACTACAGGTGGGTATGCCCGTAATAATTTCTGGAGATGCCTTTAATAATCAGTATACAGGTGAGGTAAGTAATATTGCGGCTGCTGCTACTAAATCTGGAAATGAAACAGTAGTAGATATACTTATAGATATAAAAGATGAAACCCAGGAGCTTAAGCCAAACTTTACAGCCAATGCTGACATAGTGGTATCTTCTGTAGAGGCAGCTTTAACTGTTCCAATAGATACAGTAATTAAGGGTGCCAAAGGTGAAAATATGGTAAGGCTTAAAGATGGTGAGGAGTTTAAACTAATAAAGGTAGAAACAGGAGTTGAAAGTGACCTATATATACAAATAATTAGTGATGAAATAAAAGAAGGTGACCTAGTTGTTTCTGGTGCAGGGGCAGCAACAAACAAGCAGGCAGGGTTTATGCTAGGTGGCGGAAAAAGGTCAGGTGGGAGGTAGTCTCTATGCTTAAACTACAAGAGATAGACAAAATATATGGGCAGGGAGATATTCAAGTTAACGCCTTAAAAAAGGTTAGCTTTAATGTTGATCAAGGTGAGTTTGTGGCGATAATGGGGCAATCTGGTTCAGGCAAATCTACCTTAATGAACATTATTGGTTGTTTAGATAGACCTACAAATGGCATATATGAAATTGATGAAGCAAATGTTGCCAACCTAAAAGAGGATGATTTAGCCCAAATAAGAAATAAAAAAATAGGCTTTGTATTTCAATCTTTCAACCTTTTGCCACGGGTAACTGCTTTACAGAATGTAGAGCTTCCTTTGGTTTATTCCCACGTACCTCAAGCAGAGCGTAGAAAACGGGCAATGTCAGCTTTATCAAGGGTGGGTTTAGCAGAGCGTACCCATCATAGACCTAATGAATTATCGGGTGGTCAAAAACAGCGTGTTGCTATAGCTCGGGCTTTAGTAAGCAACCCAACAGTAATCTTAGCAGATGAGCCAACAGGTAACCTCGATACTGCTACAACCAAAGAAATAATGAACCTGTTTTGTGAGCTAAATGACGAGGGTGTTACCATAATTATTGTAACCCATGAAGATGATGTAGCAGAGTACACTAAAAGAGTGGTAACTTTGCGTGATGGAGAGATTATCTCTAATAAACAAATTAATGAAGCTGAGCGGAGGTGGGCAAAATGAAATTCTTAGAGGGATTCAAAATATCTCTTTCAGCTATATGGGCCCATAAAATGCGTTCATTTTTAACTATGCTGGGTATTATTATTGGTATTTCTTCGGTAATAACAGTAGTTAGTATGGGGCAAGGTAGCCGAAAATCTATTGAAGGAAACTTCGAAGACTTTGGTGTAAATAGAGTAATAATTTACCTTAACGGCCGAACAGAAGATGTAACCAATAAAGATAGGCTAACAGAAGAAGACATTAAAGCATTGCAAAAAAACTTTTCGGAAACAACTGTAGCTATATCTCCAACAAAAAATATGTTAGCAAGTTCAACAGTTAATAAGAAAAGTGCTAATATAACTATTAGTGGCGTTTATGATAATTACAACTCCATTGAAGAGAAAAAAATATTATTAGGTCGTTATTTAAATGAAAACGATTTACAAAACAGGAGAGATGTAATTGTAATAGGAGAGGACTTAGCTGAAGAACTATTTGAGAACTCTAAAACTGCTTTGGGTCAAAGAATATTTCTGGATACAGGTAAGAAAAAAACACCTGCAACTATTATAGGTATTTATGAGTTTCAGGATAGTATGTTTTCAGGAATGAATGAAAACTACTCAGCCTATATGCCATATACAACTGTTAATAAAGTAACAGGCAGCTCAAGATATGTTAATAGTGTTAACATAAACATGGCATCCGATGTTAATGTAAGTGCCGAAATGAATAAAATGATTTCACTATTAGAGAGCCGTCATAAAAATGCTGGTGAAGATAAATATCGTGGCTCCAGTGCAGAAGAGCAATTATCTATGGTAAACAAGGTAATGAATAATATTACGCTTTTAGTTAGTGGCATAGCTGCCATCTCGCTCTTAGTTGGTGGTATTGGGGTAATGAACATCATGTTAGTTTCGGTAACAGAGCGAACCCGTGAAATAGGTATAAGAAAAGCAATAGGAGCCAGGAGAAGAGATATTCTTATTCAGTTTATATTAGAAGCTATTCTGCTAACAATGGGTGGTGGAATAATAGGAACAATACTAGGTTTATCTGGAGCTTATGTTATCGCAGGAGCATTTGGCATACCGCGAGTAATATCAGTATCATCAATACTAATAGCATGGGCATTTTCGGCCTTAATTGGCCTATTCTTTGGATCATACCCTGCCAATAAAGCAGCCAAGTTAGATCCTATAGAGGCCCTGCGTTTCGAATAAGCAAGCAAATAATTGTAATATATTAATAAAATCTTGTAGTGAACGGCCTCTGTGCCGTTCATTTTTTGTTATATCTAGAATCCTAAATTATAAGGCATTAAATTTGTAACATCACAAATAATAATTGCATAAATGCAAAATGTGTAATATTTATTTTCATTATAGAAAGAAGGTATTATTATTGAGTTGTGGAATACTAGTAAGGTAATAAAAAGTACGCTAATTAAGGAGGGAAAACTATGTTAGCAGTAATTAATGCACGTATTAATACAGTTACTAATGGTGTTATAGAAAAAGGAACACTTTTAGTAAAAGATGGTAAAATAGCTAAACTTGGTGCTGATGTTCAAGTTCCAGAGGGTGCAAAAATAATTGATGCAGCAGGACGCACAGTTACACCAGGTATTGTAGAGGCTCATTGCCATGCAGGCATAAATGAAAAAGGTTTAGGTGCCGAAGGTAGAGATGCAAACGAAGCTACCTCACCTATTACTCCTTGGTGTAATGCTAAAGATGCTATAAATATGTTAGCAGATGATTTTAATGAGTTTCGTGAGGCTGGTATAACAACTGCAGGAGTATTACCAGGTAGTGCAAATTTATTAGGTGGTATTGGGGTAGCCGTTAAGCTAAAGAAAACTTCAATAGTAGATGAAGCAGTTATTAAAGAAACTGGCATGAAATCTGCCTATGGTGAAAATCCAAAAGGTGCTTATGGCAGAAAAAATAAATCTCCTTCAACCCGTATGGGTAATGCTGCTGTTATGCGTGAAGCTTTACTTAAAGCACAGCAATATTTACGAAAAAAAGAGGCAGGCGAAAACCCTAAGTTTAATAAATCTTATGAGGCAATGATTCCAGTTATGAAGCGAGAGCTTCCTTTAATAATACACTGTCATCGTGCTGACGATATAGTTACAGCAGTACGTGTATGTAAAGAGTTTAACCTACGTTATGTGTTAGAGCATGTTACAGAGGGTTATTTAATTGTAGATTTCTTTGTAGATAATGATATAGATTGTGCAGTTGGACCAACCATGCACTATGGCTCTAAAGTTGAGAATAAAGAACGTGATTTTAGAACTCCAATATTATTTGCTCGTGAGGGTGTAAAATTTTGTTTTACCACCGATCACAGTGTAGTATCTGGCCGTCATTTAAGAACAACAGCTGGTATTGCTGTAAGTAGAGGTATGAGTGAGGACTTAGCTTTAAAAGCAATTACTATTAACTCAGCTCGTCATATTGGTTTACAAGACCAAGTTGGTTCTTTAGAGGTTGGTAAAGACGCTGACTTTGTAGTATGGTCTGGTCATCCTTTGGCCTTTACAACATTTGCAGATTTAACCGTAGTAGAAGGTAAAGTAGTTTACGAACGGGAGGTACTATAATGTTATTAATTAAAAACGCTAAATTATATCCCGTAACAGGTGATGTTATAGATAATGGTCAAATGTTAGTTGATGATAGTGGTAAAATTGCCGCTATTGGTACAACAGTCAATGCCCCAGCCAATGTTAACGTAGTAGATTTAAATGGTAAAACAGTTTTACCAGGTTTAATAGATATTCACTCTCACGTAGGTGTATGGGGAGATGGTGAAGGCCCTGCTGGTTATGATGGAAACGAAAAACCTGCAGCTGTTAACCCTAAGGTTAGTGCCCTTGATGCTGCAAATCCACGTCAAATAAGCTTTAAAGGTGCCCAAGAGGGTGGTATTACAACTGTTCAAATATTACCTGGTTCTGGTAACCCTATTGGTGGTTTAGGTTTTGCTTGTAAAACTGAAGGCACCATTATAGATAATATGGTTATAAAAAATCCTACCGGATTAAAGGGTGCTTTAGGAGAAAATCCTAAACGTTTTCACGGTCAAAGCTTAAAACATGCTCCATCAACTCGTATGGGAACTGCTGGTTTAATTCGTGAATACTTCGAAGAAGTAAAGGCCTATATGGTTAAAAAGAATAAAGCAGAGGCCGAAGATACAGCCTTTGATAAAAACATGCACTATGAACCAGGCGTTATGGTAATGAAAGGTGAAATTCCATTTAGAGTTCACGCCCATCGTCATGATGACATAGTAACAGTAGTGCGTTTATGTGAAGAATTAGGTGTTAAATATACTATTGAGCACTGTACAGATGGTCACTTAATTGCCGACTATTTAGCTGAACATAAGGTTGTAGCCTGTGTAGGACCTGGTCTAAGCGGTGCAAGCAAAGTTGAAACAGCTAATTTTACAGATGCTAACCCAGCTATTTTGCATAAGGCCGGAGTAAAGGTTTGTTTAATGACCGATCATCCGTTTTTGAACTGCCGTCATTTCTTAGTTTACGGTGCGGTTTCATCAAAGTATGGTATTAGTTTAAACGATACCTTAAAAATGATGACCATAAACCCAGCAGAACAGCTAGGAATTGAAGATAGAGTAGGTTCTTTAGAGGTTGGTAAGGACGCTGACTTTATTGTTTTAGGTGGACACCCATTTGCCCACACAACTGCAATTGAAGCAACTTATATCGAAGGTAAAAAAGTTTGGGAAACCCCTATATATTAAAATAACATAAGAAGAGGTATTATGTACCTCTTCTTTCTTGTATTTAATGTGGTAGCAATTTGATATAGAAAATTCTTAATTAAGCTAAACATCTAACAGTATAATCCGCAACATGACTAATCTTACTTCGTTTTATAACCTAAAACTTTAATATCCTATTATTTTTATTGATCAACCTGTTGTTGATTAAAACTATGACCTAACTAAACCCAAACTTATCTTTTAATATAGTATTTATTTTTTTATGTTATACATAAATTTATGAATTGTAAAAGTGTTATTAAGTATTATTAAATTTATTATTTTAATAAGGGGGCATAAAAATGGTAAACAAAGCTGTTAAGTTTATTGAAGAGCACAAGACTTGTTATATTGATGTGAGTGATAAAATATGGCAATATGCTGAGGTTGGTTTACAGGAGCACAAGTCATCGAAACTGTTAGCAGAGGTACTAACAAAACATGGCTTTAAGGTAGAGAGTGCAGTGGCAGGAATGCCGACTGCTTTTACTGCCACATGGGGTAACGGTAAGCCTAAAATAGGATTTTTAGCTGAGTATGATGCCTTACCACATTTAAGCCAAAAAGCTCAAACAACTAAACAACCTCTAATTAATGATGCTCCAGGTCATGGCTGTGGACATAACTTATATGGCGCTGCTGTTTTAGGTGCTGTTTTAGGTTTGCAAGCAGAAATGAAAGCAGATAATCTTAAAGGTACAATAGTATTTTATGGCTGCCCTGCTGAAGAAACCCTAGTTGGCAAAGTATTTATGGCACGCGAGGGTTTATTTAATGACCTTGATTTAGCTATAACTTGGCACCCAAGTCAAATGAACACAACTTGGGCAGGTAGCTGTAATGCCATGAACTCTGTTAAATTTAACTTTCATGGAAAAACAGCTCATGCTGCAGGAGATCCCCACAATGGTAGATCAGCCTTAGATGCAGTTGAGTTAATGAATGTAGGTGTAAACTACTTAAGAGAGCATGTAATACCCGATGCTCGTATACATTACGTAATAACCAATGGGGGTGGTGAGCCAAATGTTGTGCCTGATAAAGCACAGGTATGGTATTATGTTAGAGCACCACGCCGAGACTATGTAGACGAAATATTTGAGAGAGTAGTAGATGTAGCTAAAGGTGCAGCTATAATGACAGGAACAACCATGGATTACAATATTCTTGCAGCAGCTTATAACTACTTACCCAATGATACTATAGGTGATGTAATGCTCGAGAGCCTTAAAGAAATAGGGGCTCCCAAATGGAGTGAAACAGAAATTAATTTTGCTAAAGAATTGACACAAACATTTGAGCCTATGAAAGTTAAGTCATTACGTGTTAATAACTTATATGAAAAATACAAAAGTACTTATCTTCATGATGAGGTAATAGATCCTTTAGATAAAGGTAAATGTGGTGCTGGCTCTACAGATGTATCTGACGTAAGTTGGATCACAGCAACAGGTCAAATAACAACAGCTTGTTTAGCATTGGGTACCCCAGGACACTCGTGGCAAGTTGTGTCTTGCTCAGGCATGAGCATAGGTCATAAAGGGCTAATATATGCCGCTAAAGCAATGGCACTAACTGCAAGTAAGTTATTACATGACCAAGAGCTTGTAAAAAAGGCACAGGCAGAATTTAAGGCTAAAACAAAAGACAACCCTTATAAATGTCCACTACCAGCTAACGCTGTGCCACCACTTGATTTATTGCCTAAACATTAATGCTTTAAAATACGCTCGCCTTTAGTGGCGAGCTTTTTTATAGCGGTTTGGGTTTGCTGATGGCAAACGGAGTGGGTATCTCTGCGAGATACGGAGTGGGTTCACTGAGTTCACGGGTTGGGCTAGCACGGAAGTTAAAGCAACACAATAGTTGCTACTATTTTTAAAAAAAGATTTTGGCTGATGTAATGGTAAGTTAAAAGTGTATTGTAAGGAGCTAATCCGCGAAGCCCCCACCGTATTCCAAAGGAATACCCCCACCACGAAGCCGATAGGCGAGTCCACCCCGTAATTGTTCTACGATTTATGAAATGTAATGTAATAAAATCGTTACATTTAAAAATAGAATAAAAACAATTATCCACTCCATTTATAGCGGATTGGGTTTGCTGATGGCAAACGGGGTGGATATCTCTGCGAGATACGGAGTGGGTTCACTGCGTTCACGGGTTGGGCTAGAGCGGAAATTAAGCAACACAATAGTTGCTACTATTTTTAAAAAAAGATTTTGGCTGATGTAATGGTAAGTTAAAAGTGTATTGTAAGGAGCTAATCCGCGAAGCCCACCCCGTATTCCAAGGGAATACCCACCCCACGAAGCCGTAGGCAAGTCCACCCCATAATTGTGCTACGATTTATGGAATGTAATGTAAAAAATCGTTACATTAAAAATAGAATAAAACAATTATCCACTCTATTTATATGGTTAGGGTTTGCTGATGACAAACGGGGTGGGTACCTCTGCGAGATACGGAGTGGGTTCACTGCGTTCACGGATTGGGCTAGCGCGGTAGGTAACATAACTCTACTATACTTGGTTAAAAATGTATTGGTAAGGAGCTAATCCGCGAAGCCCACCCCGTATTCCAAGGGAATACCCACTCCACGAAGCCGTAGGCAAGTCCACCCCGTAATTGTTATATTTTTTAAATATAACAATTACCCCCAACAAAGGCTGAAAGCCTTTAAAAAAAAAGAAGCCCTGAGTAGGGGAATAGGCTATAACTATAACTCAGTGCTTTAAACTCTTATAACATTCTTTACAAATACCTTTAATATAGGTATGGTACTCTGTTGCTTTAAACCCCTTAAGCTGTTCAATTTGGTAGTTAGATAAATCGTAATCAAAGTCGTAAACTTTATTACATTGAGTACACTTAAAATGACCATGGTTGGAGGTATCGGCATCGTATCTTGTTTCTTTATCTTCAATAAGTATTGCAATAGCTATATTATTTTTTATAAATAAATCAAGTGTATTGTATACAGTTGTTTTAGATAGCGTAACTAGTTCAGAAGACAAGGCATTATAAATCTCATCAACTGTTGGGTGAGATTTATACTTAATTAAATAATCAAATATTTTTATTCTTGGTAAAGATGGTTTAACTCCATGTTCAGTTAAATGCGCTTTAATTTCACTAATTGTCACAATACCATCTTCTTTCTAATTTATACATTTAGGGTGGGGATTTTTCCACCCTGTTCTTTTAAAGAGTAACAATAGGCTACCGTATTAGCCTCTATGCTAATACGGTGCCCTTATATTATTAACTAAAATATCTCTTTAGTAAACCTCTAAAACCTTGACCATGACGCGCTTCATCTTTGGCCATTTCGTGAACTGTGTCATGAATAGCATCTAGGTTAAGTTTTTTAGCTAGGGTGGCTAACTCTTTTTTACCAGCGCAAGCGCCATGTTCTGCTTGAGCTCTTAGAGACAAGTTTTTCTTTGTAGAGTCAGTTAACACTTCACCAAGTAATTCAGCAAACTTTGCAGCATGCTCAGCTTCTTCAAATGCATATCTTCTAAATGCTTCAGCTACTTCTGGATAACCTTCTCTTTCAGCCTGTCTACTCATAGCTAAATACATGCCTACTTCCATACATTCACCTTGAAAGTTTTGTCTTAAACCTTCAACAACCTCTTCATTAGCGCCTTTAGCAACACCAACTACGTGGCCATCAGCAAAATCCATTTCATCGTTTAATAGCTTAAACTTTTCACGTGGGGCACCGCAAATAGGACATTTTTCTGGGGCTTCATCACCTTCATGAATATAACCGCAAACTGTACATACATATTTCATTATAAACTCTCCTCTTCTATAATAAAGTTTGTTAATTATTCGCCAGTAAGTTATTATGTACCTTCTGGCTGACTGTTGAAAAAGAAGTCAATAAAGTAGTACATAGTAATTTTTGGGTAATACTTTACTAACATGCTCTTTTTCATCAGTTAAGTACTGTTAATATTAATCGCATTTAGGGTTAAAATCAAATCAACTAAACTTATTAGCGCTACTCTTCTTGCTCTTCAAAGGCTTCTTTACCTGCACCACAAACTGGGCAAACCCAATCCTCAGGTAAATTTTCAAAAGACATGGGGTTACCGTCTACATCTGTCATTTCAGGCTCATACACATAAAAGCAAGGTCCACATACATGTTTTTTCATTTTTATAACCTCCTAAGTTATATAGTTTATTTTCATTGTTAATTGTTTTACTTTCAAATTTGTAATGATTACAATTAAATAATAAACTCAATTTTGTATTTTGTCAATACTTTTGATTAAAAAAAATAAAGTTTTTTTAATTGCTCTTAAATATAATTGTTTATCACATTGACTCATTGTTTAAAAACAAAAATTATCCTAGCAAATCAGTTAAATTATCGACTAGAATAAGTACTCACTAAATAACGTGTACTATTTATACAATGTATAAATAATAATAAAATATGCAATGTTTTAAGGATATGGGCAGGTATTTTATAAATGTAATTGAATAATTACTAAGATTGAGAATTATTAAGAAAGATATATTAAAAGTGAAAGGAGAGCGTAATGTTATATCAATTTTTAAAAGACACAGATATGAAAGCATTAGATTTAAATTGAGCAGAACAGATAGTTTGCGGTGCAAATAAAGCATATAACTTAGGTATAACTCGGGAAGACCAAAAAATGGCTGCTAGTTTAGGTGGAGGAATGGCCGTACGGGGAACCTGCGGGGCTATGATAGGTGCTGTTATGATACTTGGACGAATATTTGCTATAGAAAAAGCCCATAAATGTCCCCATTTAAAAGATATAGTTAAAGACTATATAGATTATTTCGACAAACAATTATGTAGCAGAGAATGTTACGAACTCCGTGCTATGCATAAAAATGACTGTAATATGATAATTGCAGAAACAGCTAAAATGCTTGATGAAGTCATAACCAAATATAGTAATTAAGAATTAAAAGGTTTAGTGAGTTGCTACTAAATCTTTTTTTATTATTGATTATACCTTTATTTTACTACCTTTTTCTTTTATAACGCAAACTCATATTCAGCACTTTCTCAATTTTAATATGTATTTATGTAAGAGGTTAACTACTAATAATCAGGAAATACTACTTTATTGAGATATTTAAAATGAACATGTAAAGGACAAATCTTGACATAATTTAAATTAGGTAATATACTACCTAATATAAAGGGTAACATATTACCTAATTGGTGAGCTAATAATATTAGGTTCTAAAGTATTTAAAATGACTAGAAGTTAAGAGCAAGCAAGGCAAAAAGCTCTATAAAATGAGGGGACCCCGGTGTTTAGGTAAAGATAAGGTAAAATCAGTAGGCCACTTAAAGAAACTACTGTACTAAGGAGGATTAATTATGAGAATTTTTTTAAAAATAGTTATGGTACTAATTGTACTTTTAATTGTAACATTTAGCTATAGTAATTATAGCTTTCAAAGGGCCTATAATGCTAAAGTAAAAGAGATATTTAAAGACAAACCACTAGCACAGGGCACAATATCTAAAGCAGACTTAAACAGACTACCACCCCTTATGCAGAACTATTTAGCTAAGAGTGGTTTAGTTGGTAAGCCATATGTTAATAAAGTTAGATTAGAACAGCAGGGTAGAATAAGACTTAAGCCTAATGGTAAATGGCTTAGCTTTACAGCTGAACAGTATTATCGACTAGATAAACCTGCCTTTGTTTGGAATACTACTATTAAAATTTTAGGGATACCCATAATCAGAGGAATGGACATTTACCAAGAGGGCAAAGGTTATATGAAAATTAAAGTGTTGCCATTTTTTACGGTAGTGAATGCCACTGGCAAAGAGGTTAATGAAGGATCACACTCTCGTTATCTGAATGAAATAATGTGGTTTCCTCAAATGTACTTAAGTAATAAACTGCATTATCAGCAAACAGCAGAAAATAAACTACTGGCTACTTTTATAGATTCAGCAATAACTACTACTGCGGAGTTAACCATTAGCGAAAATAAACTCTTAAACTTTGAGTGTAATAGATGGTATATGGCAGATGAAGGAAATATAGCTCGTAAATGGTCAACTCCACTTAATAAATGGGGTGTATTAAGTGACATTTATTTACCTTTAGCTGGTCACGCTGAATGGGACTTAGATCAATCTAAGTTTAATTATATAGAAATCACTATTAAAGATATAGAATATATACAATAATAAAATAAGTAACGTGTTATAAGATGGTCGGAAAATAGAATTTTTAGTTTTCTGGCTGTCTTTATGTGTTAAATAGGTGCTCACAAAACCCAATCTCATTGTTGACGTATCCAAATGCAATTACTGCCAAAAAATTTGCTACGTCCTCACAATTTTTACTCCATGTTTCGACTAACAAAAGTCAAGCCATTAGCTTAAGATTACCACATTGTGCTAAACGTATTTCGGTGCAGTTTAGGCTTAAACCATAGCCAAGCAATTCTCTAACATGTTATTTAAAAGCTTTTATATTTACCTACAGCCCCATTTGTTAGTTTACCTCTTAGATTAATTTAAATATAAGCCTAAAGTATTATTATTTTTCAATAAAGCCATACTTATATAGTAAGTATTAGGCTAAAACCAAAAATATTATGTAAAAAACTAAGCAAACATAGATTTGTAACAATAAACTTGCAGGTTTTATTAATTAGGTGTTGAATAATGCTTATATCACTTTTAAGGGATGATTTTATGCAAAAAGCACTAGAATTTTATGATATTTATCCAAAGCTAGTTCCGGCAGATAAAACCGTAACTATTCATATAAGGCCATTATTTGAGCACGTTCAATTCGAAGAAGGTGCAGAGTATGAGGTATTGTATTACCCAATGGAGAGGATTTCTCCACACGGTGAATACAGATATGAAATGCCAAAATTAGCAGTTGCTAAAAACGGAATGTTAGTAATTGAGCAGTTGTTTAGTGGTGAACAAGAGCACATGATTATTATTAATGATCTTGAAGAAAAAATGGAACCATTAAACGTACGTATTTATTCGCTAAAACCAGACTTATTCAGCAAACGACCTTACAAAGGAGATACCCATACCCATAGTTATTACTCTGATGGGGAGGAGTCTCCAGGTTTTATAGCGGCTAGCTGTAGAAGAGTTGGTTTCGATTTTATGGCAGTAACAGATCACCATCAATATGAGCCATCTTTAGAGGCGCAAAAATGCTTTGCAGAAACAGCAACCGATTTACTTATATGTGAGGGAGAAGAAGTTCATTTACCAGATAACCCTGTACATATTGTTAACTTTGGTGGTAAGAGCAGTTTAAACCAGTTTGTACGTAAAAATGAAGAAGAATATTATCACCAGGTACACCGTAACGAAAAAGAATTAATGCATATCCAAGATAAAGATGCTCGTTTTCAGCTGGCCTCCTCAAAATGGGGCTTTGAAAAAATTAGGCAATATGGTGGTCTAGGAGTTTTTTGTCACCCATTTTGGGAGGTTTGGACTGGCTACTATGTGTCTCGCACAGTAATTGATTATATGATGGCAAATAGCTTATTTGATGCTGTTGAAATACTAGGTGGATTTTATTCACATGAAGAATATGCTAATAGACTACAGGTAGCAAGGTATCAAGAAGAGCGGGCTAAAGGGAGAAATATTGCCATTTTAGGTGCCAGTGATGCTCATGGTTGTAATATAAATAGGCTTTTTGGCTGGTTTTACACAGTTGTATTTGCAGAAGAGTTACAAACAGAGTGTTTAATTGCCAATATTAAAAAGTTTTATAGTGTTGCTGTAGCCAATTTACCAAATGAACACGAGAGATCTTATGGACCATATCGGTTGGTTAAATACACCCAGTACTTATTGAGAGAGGTATTTCCTTTACACGATCGTTTATGTAACCGTGAGGGTGAGCAAATGTTTGCGCATTTAGCTAAGGACAAACGAGCCGAAAAACAACTACTTCTTATGCAAGGTCAAACCAAAAGTTTATACAATAAATTATGGGCTAAAGAAAGCGAAATAGTTTAAGGAGTAGATAATATGGGTGAGCAAAAAAAGAAAATAGGATTAGCTTTAGGTGGAGGAGCTGCCCGTGGCATTGCCCATATAGGTGCGTTAAAGGTTTTTGATGATTTTAGAATAAAGTTTGATTATGTATCTGGAACTAGCATAGGTAGCATTATAGGTGCCGCCTATGCAGCCGGTGTTTCCTGGGTAGAAATGTTAAGTTATGCCCGCTATTTTAAAACCCGTGATGTTTTAAAATGGAAACGTTGGAGCATTGGTTATGATCCCAATACTATTGGTAAAATAATGATTAAAATTATAGGCGACTGTAATATAGAAGAGTTAAAGATACCTTATTGTGCAGTTGCGGTAGATGTGCTTAAGGGTAAAGAGGTTATTATTAACACTGGTAAAGTAGCAGATGCTGTTACGGCAAGTAGTTGTGTACCGGGTATTTTTTCTCCCATAAGGAGTAAAGATCAAATTTTAGTTGACGGTGGAGTTTTAAACAATGTTCCCACAAATATTGTTAAAGCTATGGGCTCCGATATAGTTGTTGGTGTTGACCTTCATTCTAACTCTATTCCTCAAATAAATACTGGAAGTTATTTTGAAGTACTCTACGCCACTTTTAACCTAATGATGACAAATAACGCTACAATTGGACGACAATTTGCCGATGTCTTAATATCACCAGATATGCGCAATATACCTTTTCATGTTATAAATGATGTTGATCAATTAGTGAAATTAGGGGAAGAAGCAGCTAAAAAGGCAGTGCCGCAAATAAAATCACTTTTAAGATAATAGTAATTAAATGTTAGTAGCAAGGTGCAATATCAAAAGTTACTTATAACAGTAAAGAGCGGGTAATACATACTTTGCTCTTTTGCACTTTAAACCTGTATTTTTGTGATATAAATATAACCCTAAAATAAACAAGCTTACCTTATATATAATATATGGGCTACCCCTATTATAAAAATACCTGGCAAAACAAATTGCTGTACCATTAGTTATAAACAAAAGTGTACATGAAAATATAACAATAGCTGTGGTTTTTAATTCACCCATATTAAAGCTATAACTTACAAACATGAAGAGCTAAACTAGCAACTTTTGCAGTTAAAAATCAAAACTGTAAATTGCTACAGTTGTTAAAAAAATAGCCGATGTAATTAAACAGAGGTTGAAGAACAATAAAAGTACTATTTTAGGCATAGACTGTGAAAAAAGCTTAAACTATTAACATGGCAAAATGCTAACTTTGCTAACAATGCTTTACCAAATACCTAAAAAGAGTACATATAAAAACAACTTTAGCTAAAAATAAAAAGAATCTACTCTTATCATAATAAGAGAGATTCTGTAAATTATACAATTTGTAAATCGTACATAAATTTGAAAACTGAATCCCACAATGCCGTATGATCTTTATTCTCAAAGCCCTAGCTACTAGGGGGGTGCTATCTCACTTACTTTTGTAGTCCTTTCGAAAAGGCATTACATCGTTAAATGACTTAAGCTCCCAATGTTAATGTGTTGGTTTGAGAATAGCAAATCACAACGTACATCGCAGGAATTCTTTTCATCTCTATTATAAACATATGATAACGATTTGTAAAATGTCAGTTTTAAGGTAAATATAAAATCTTTATTTGTTATTTACAAAAAATAGAAAAGGAGAAAAAAATGATTGCTGAAATACTATGTGTTGGCACAGAGTTATTACTTGGAGACATAGTTAATACCAATGCTGCGTGGATAGCTAAAGAGTTAGCCTCTTTAGGTGTTAGTGTATACCGCCAAGTTGTAATAGGTGACAACCACCAAAGATTAAAAGAGGCCTATGGACTAGCCCTACAACGTGCTGATATTGTTATTAGTACCGGTGGTTTAGGACCAACTCAAGATGATTTAACAAAAGAGGCTTTAGCACAAGCCTGTTCATTAGAGTTACAGCGTAATGAAGATGCCGCTAACTGGATTCAACAACGTTTTATAGATAAAGGATTTACCCTAACCGAAAACAACTGGCGACAAGCCAATTTTCCAGTAGGTTCAACTCCTCTTTTTAATGAATATGGAACAGCGCCTGGATGTATGCTACAAATCAATCAAAAAACTGTATTTTTAATGCCAGGGCCACCTGTTGAAATGAAACCAATGTTTCAACTATACATAAAGCCTTGGATACAAAAGCAAACCAAAATTATACTGCGTTCACGGGTTCTAAAAATCTTAGGAATAGGCGAATCTGCTGCTGAAGAGATTATTAGGGATATTATAGATAACCAAAGTAACCCTTCCATTGCACCCTATGCAAAATATGGTCAGGTAACATTTAGAATAACTGCCAGAGCAGATAACGAGCAAGAAGCATTAGCACTTATAGAGCCTATGGAACAAGAGTTAAGAAAACGGTTTAAGCTTAATATCTTTGGGGTTGATGATGATACTATTGAAAGTGTTACAATAGATTTACTTAACAAGCATAACCTAACTTTAGCGTGTGCTGAATCATGCACAGGTGGTTTAGTAAGTTCACTGTTAATTAATGTACCTGGAGTTTCTAAAATTTTTAAAGAAGCTGTTATTGCTTACAGTAATGAGGCAAAAGCTAAAAGACTTAATGTAAACAGTAATAGTCTAAAAAAGACTGGCGCAGTCAGCTGCCAAGTAGCAGCAGAAATGGCTGAAGGTGTTGCCAAAACAGCTGGTACTAACATAGGATTATCTACTACTGGTATTGCTGGTCCTACTGGTGGAACCGAAACCAAACCAGTAGGTTTAGTTTACTGTGGACTCTATATAAATGGTGAGGTAATAACTAAAAGGTTCTTGTTCCCCAATAGATCAAGAGATAGTATTAGAAAACGGGCTATGTTAAGTTGCATAGACTGGTTGCGCAGAGAACTTATAGAAAGATATGTTTAAAAGAACAGTCGACATATTTCCCCGGAAATATGTCGACTTTATATTTTAAACAGCCTTTGTACAACCTCAATGTAAGCTGACCAACTTGTTACAATAACATCTACGACAAAGTAGGGGCTGGTTTCCACGCCAGCCTGTGTAAGTTAATAAGAAAAAGTAAATAAAAAAGGTACGAAGAGAAGAAGCATATGCATTTAAAAAAGTAGAATAGAGAAAATGTTTTCTGGCGCAAAAATAAACTAAGGCGAAGCAATACAGTTGTATGCTGAAGTTTAAAATTATCTCAGTAATGCCGAGAGAGGTCACTCTCATCAGTCTAATTCCATTATTTCTATTATGGATACTCCCTGGCCCAATGGTTTCCAAGATGCATACCTACCATTATACTGCCTATAAGTAGTTAGCCCACCTTCTCCATAGGTTAAGTAGTTTTTTAATTTTTCCATAAAGTCACTTGCTTCAGTGTCAAACAAATAAGAAAATAACTCTTGTAAAACTTCACTGTGATTATTGAGAATATCTTGCTCAAATCCATTACCCCAAGTAATTAGCATATAAGGGTTATATTTGCTATTTAACTTGTTAACACGTTTTGATACTGAATGTTTTTGCATGTTTTGGGGACTAATTGTTAAAGTCATATACAGGGTATAAGGTATTGTTTGATTATAGCTTGATTGTGAAGATGCATTTATTAATTGTTTATAATCATACTCAGAGTTATAAAATTCAACCCCTAGAGTTGCGTTTTTAGGGTTATATAATAACTGAATATAACCCTTAGTTTTTTCTTTGGCTTCTACAATTCTTTTTACAAAATTAAGGGTATCTAATACTATTTTATCATTTATGAGTGGTGGGTAATATCGTAATGATGTGAGAGGTCCAGCTACACTATTAAGCATAATAAATGGGGTACTCTCTGGTGCAAAAGGTTGAAGCCTTGATGGTATAAAGAACTTTATTAAAGTGGCCACAGCTTCTGCTCTGCTTAGGCTATTATTTGGCTTAATAGTGTTATCATCATAACCAGATATTATTCCTAAAATATAAGCATTAAGTAAGGCATTTTTGTAAGGGTGAGTATTATTTAAGTCTGTAATTTTTTTAATAGCATAGTTTTGTAGCATTTTATCAGCATGTAAATCATAATAACTAGCAGCCATAGTTAAAATATAAGCTGCTTCACCTCTAGTAATATTTTTTTGATAATCACTTATATTTAAAAAAGGCGTAGTATTATATTCATATGGCAAAAGCCTTAAGTCTACAGCTTGCTTAATAGTGTTTTTTGCCCAGTAGGTATTTGGTAAAACTAAATTGTAATAAACCTTATTATAATCTTTTTGCCATGACTGAAGGTTTTTATTAGTGTTTGTTAATAAACTATTAAAAGTATTACTCCCAACATGCTCTTTAATAAGCCTCACAACCATACAAATAAACTCATCACGTTTAATAGGGCTTTGGGGTTTAAAGCTTTTATCATTATAACCGTTGATAATTCCCTCATTACTTAAGATAATAATATCTGATTCTGCCCAATGACCAGATATATCGGTTAAAGCATTAACTTTAAGTGGAAAAATAAATACAATAATAAGTAGGTCTAGTAAAATAAGTTTTTTAATCATGGTTTTTCTCCGTATGTTAATTTTATATGAAAACCTAAGTAATTATAACGATTATTAGATGTAATTATATCATATAATATTAGCAAGATAGAGTGATAAATCAATTTTAAAGTATCAATGATTTTAACTAAACTATTACAAATAGTTTAGTATTAAAACTAAGGTTATTTAAGTCAATTATTATGCCATATGTACTACCCAAATATCCCTAGTTGATAGTTCCCTTTTCTAAAACAAAAACATATTATATTCCAGAAAAGAGCAGTTGTATGCCAGACTGAGGTGAAACTGTGAAACATAAGGAAATTAAAACATATAGAATAGAAGAAATTGTTTCAGATGAGCTTGTGTTTGTACCAAATAGAGGTTTAGCAAGAATATGCAGTTTTAGGTCAAAGCAAGCCATCCAGCTTAAGGCTGGTACTTGCATTAGTGACGCAGTAGTAGATTTAACATCATTCCATAATGAAGAAGTTATTAAAATTAGCACTGCTATTTTAAAGAAACTAAATATACCATCTGATATAAGTGTGAAAGTAAACTATAATCAAGGCTTTAATCAACTGAGTTTAGGTCCTATATTAGGACTTTATGCTATTAGAACAGGGTCTGCAAGTAACCCCTATGGTGAAATTAATAGGTTAATACAGGAAATTCAATTGGCAGGTCAACGTAATGGAGCACTAGTTTACGTTTTTGGACCTCAAAACATCGATTACAGTAAATTAACATTAACTGGCTATTACTTTAAATTTAAAAGCAAACGATGGGTAAAAAGAAAATTTCCTATTCCAGATGTAGTATATGACCGTGTTTTAAGTAGAAGGCTTCAACGTAAGCCTAGAGTAAGAAGAACACGTAACTTTTTAATAGATACCTGTAACTCAAATTATTTTAACAAAAGCTATCTTGATAAATGGGATGTTTACAAACATTTATCTCCAAATTCTACTATACGAAGACACATGCCCGAAACAAGATTATGTGTTGACATGAACGATATATACTACATGTTAAATCGGTATCGGCAAATTTATATTAAACCTGTGAATGGGAGCCATGGTAAAGGTATTTGCTGGGTTACCAAAAACAGATACGGATATTATGGCCATTATATCAACTGGCAAGGTGATGAGAGTGCTTGGTGTGTAGGTCATCCGCAAGAATTATCTAAATTTGTAGGAAGATTAATTAGACGTAAAAGATATATAGTACAGCAAGGATTAAATTTATCTTATGCTAATTCTAAACCCGCAGACATAAGAGTGTTAATGCAAAAAAACAGTGAAGGTGATTGGAAATTTACTACATTCATTGGTAGGGTTGCCGCTGATGGTAGCAAAGTTAGCAACTTTGAACATGGAGGCAGTTTAACATCTGTTTATTATATACTTAAGAGAAATGCTGGTAAACATACAAGCTATAGAACGCTTAAAACAGCAATAATTAACTATAGTATAGACGTATGTAACCAGTTAGAGAGTTCAATGCAAATAAAATTTGGAGAGTTAGGTCTTGATTTAGCTATGGATGTATACGGATACCTTTGGTTAATTGAAGTTAACTCTCGTCCAGCACGTGATATTTCTACAGATGTCCAGAGAATACCTCAGAGTGCTAGACTCTCATCGCGAAGAATTATAGACTATGCAGGTTATTTAGCTGGGTTCACTGTCAGGCCAGGGGGTGAGTAAATGAGAGTTGCCGTTACAGGCTGCTCTAATGCTAATGTAAATAAATTACGATCCTTGGTGTCCGGAATAAATAGTTGTGATGTTATTGATAAAGCTGATGTTGTACTAAATTTTTCTCATAACAATGAAAGCTTAGGTACCTATTATACTTTTAACCAAAATATAAGTATCTTAAATTACGAAGACAGAGTAGAGAGTATTTTAAAGGGAGAAAGAATTAATTATATTAGAAGCGATTCACACAATTATAGATGGAAAACCAAGTATATTATAGATGTTTTTGATTTGCAAGTTATTAGGGTAATGGCTCGTTATTCTAAAAACAAAAATTATGTGCAAATAAAAAACATGAGTCTTAAAACAACCAAAATTGTTTGTGAAATAGCAGTAAAAACGCTCTATTCATTGGGTTTAGATTTTGGTGTAGTGACGGTATGCGTTTCTAATAGCGATACAAAGTTTGTACAGTCTATAGAAATTGCCAATAACTTATCTGAGCGGTCTTTAGGATTATGGAGTAAATGGATTAATCGTGAAAAAAACTTATGGAGCAATGAGATTAGGTTTGTAGAAAAACCAAAAACTGAGAGTTGGACTAATCTAAAATTAGGTGCCGATCCGGAGTTTTTATTATATGATCGCATCACAAGAAGGTGGTTAATAGCATCAGAATATTTTCCTCGTAATGGAACAGTAGGAACAGATGATAGAGCAATTTATTATCCACGACATGGTTATCCGTTAGCCGAGCTTAGACCAAATCCTGCTAATAATCCAAAACAATTAGTAGAAAATATTCGTAAAACAATGCAAAAGGGAATCCACTATATACCATGTAACAATGTAGCATGGATAGCAGGCAGTTGCCCGTTAAAAGGATTCCCTATTGGTGTATTGTAATAAATACATATATTGGTAATTTACTGTGTTTTGAAAAGTCTGTTGTCAAGGAGCTAGAAATTTAGTAGGGAAACGTAATACAAGTAGTATGCGTTTTCTTGCTAAATTTCGTATGACAGGGATTTTTAAAATAAAATATCCTACCCTAAAAAAACAATTTTAATACTTCCGAGAGCGACTTTTTCAGCTATCTAAAGAAGTGAATTTTTATAAAGTAGCATGCTTTTAGTATACTTTAATAGCTAACATAAAGTAATTGTTACACCTATTAACATCTAAAATGTTTTTTTTAAAATAGCTATGTATACTATAAAAAATCCTAAAATAATTGGCATACCAGTATAAGACCAACCCACAAAGCTATCTTCATCTAAATATCTTTTAATAGCTGACCTTGTTAATGAAGATGAAGTTGAAACACCTAAAAATAGTAATAAATAACTCAACCACTCTGGTTCCAAATCAAGTCCCATTGCAAAAATCGTAATAAATACTATTCCCGACAACAAACATATTAAAATACCTTTGGTTTTATCTCTCATATCGAATTACCTATAGTTAAAGCAAGCAGCAATAAAAACATAGGTACTAAAGATATTAAAATACCAAGCCGTCTATTCCCATTTAAATAAGTACTCACTGCTGAGCTAGTTATTGAAGGGGGTATAATCACAAGAAATAATAACATCAAAAATCTTATTATATAATTTCTCGGTAAATAAATACTAATTACACAACCTATTGCACCAATTAGCCCAGCTATACAACATACTATAATTCCTTTTGTTTTATCTTTCATATTAAACCTAACCTAACCTGTAAAATACCCATGCAAATACAACTCCTGTAAAAAGAGCTATACACCCAGCAACAAATCTGTTTTTGCTTAAGAACTTATTTGCAACCCAACGCATTATCATTGGACCTACAATGACTATTATCATTATAATTACAAATCTTATTTTTCTATCATTTAGACTTGATCCTAAACTCAAAAGAATACTCATAACATAGCCATATATAATACCTAAAATAATTAATAAACTGATACCTTTAGTTTTATCTTTCATAATAATCTCCTAATGTCATACATTAAATAATACCATATATCCAAAATTTATATAATAGTACATAATTATTTTAATGAACTGATAACAAGTATCTTAAAATATGATATATTACATTTAAGACAAAGCTGCTAAATAACATTAACAATAAAGAATTGTATAATAAAGTTAATAAAATAATATTTAAAGACAAGCATAAACCTTTGAAAACTGATGAATTTCGTACTGGACCAATGTATTCTTTGTCAATAACCAAGAATGATATAACTTATTGGCTTGGTTTATGGCCAGATATGATTAGTATTAATAAAAGTGATGATCTTCCTAAAAAATTAGGTAGCTACGATAATTATTTTAAGTTCGATTTAGCATCATATAATGATATAGAAGAACTAGTTGAATCTATTATTAGCAAGAAAAATTAATATCTAAATTTAATATTCTCTTTATTAATAATATAAGAGAGTATTTATTTTTGGTATAATAGTATTAATGAAATACATGGAGTCATGAGTAGGTAGTTAATAAGCTTTTAACTAATCTAACTAATTGCTTAAATCCACATGCTGTAGTTGCTGTAATCAATAATAAAAAAAACAACACCTCAAAACTATAAAAGAATAAAGTACTTTAAGTTAGGAAAAAGATATATTTATATCTTTCAGCTACTATCAATCACTTGTAAATCGATTAATAGTAATATTAAAATAATCGATTATTATGGTGTCAGATTTAAGTGTATGACGCCAAGATAGTTTAATTGTGGAAGCCACCGTGGAAAAAAACTACACCCCTTTATAGTATATTTCTATAGATTTATTAAACTTATCAACTTTAATTTTATCAACAATACTGGTCAAAGCTCTCTGCTTACTATATTCACTATTATCTTCACTTTTAAGCTGCTTAGCCACATTAGTTAACTGGGTAATAAACTCTTGTTCATTTATCTGCAAGCTATTATTAGCTTGTTTTTTTAATAGCACTAACTCAGCCTCAAGCCCTTGCTTTTCAGCCTGTAGCTTTTCTTTATAGTGTTTAAGCTGCTGTAAGTCAATAATACCGGACTCAAACGCCTGCATTTGGCGGTCGAACTTACTATTAAAATCAGCCAATAAACCTTTAACCCTATTAATTTCTTTTTCATTATTAAGCTTGTTATTGCTTACAATTTTAATCTTATCAAGCAAATTAGCGTTATCTAACACAGGTATTAAATTATCTATTACCAAGCCCTGCAAGGCATTTAAAGGCATACCGTTTTTATGGCATACACTGTCTTTATTTTTATTGCTGCACCTAACATAGCTATAATACTTATCTTTGCGTTTAGTCGAAAAAATAACCATTTGTCTGCCACAGTAAGCACACTTAACTAAACCCCTTAACATATACTCATGGGCAACACCATTACGCCTAGTACGGCGTTTAGCCATTAACTGCTGGGCTTCTATAAATGTAGATTCAGCTATAATAGCAGGGTGGTTATCTTTAATAACTATTTCCTCTTTATCTTTTGCTTTCCACCTAAAAACACCTGTATAAACATCGTTCTTTAAAATATATCTAATAGCATGAGCCGACCATTTAAGCTCACGCTTTTTACCAAAGTAATGAATCTTTTTTTGGGCCTTAGAGCTTTGCACTCTTAAAGACTTACCAAATTTATGTTCTGCAGCCTTAGAGTTTAAATAAGTATGAATACTATCAACACCATAACCCTCTTTAACATACAGCTCATAAATATACCTTATGATTTCTGCCTGATTTTCACTAATAACATACTTATTAGTATTAGGGTCAATAACAAAACCAAAAGGCACTCTACCTAAAGCAATGCCCGAGCCTGCAGCCTCACTCATGCCTTTACGTACCTCAGTACTTAAGTTAAGTGAGTAAAACTCAGCAAATAACTCCATAATACCTTCCATCATTACACCATAGGGATCATCACTAAAGTTTTCAGTTATAGAAATAACATCAATACCACACTCTTTACGTAACAGAGTTTTATATACCGAGCTGTCTAACCTATTACGGGCAAATCTATCTGTTTTATGAACCAAAACAGCATCAAAAGGTTTGGGCTTTACTTTGGCATTGGCTATCATTAATTGAAACTTAGGCCTATCTGCTGATTTAGCAGACTCACCAGCATCTATATAAATATGTTCAGCACTAATAACATAGTCATGCTTTAAGGCATATTCCTTAAGTAACTTTTTTTGTGCCGGTATAGATAAACCCTCTTCAGCTTGCCCAGTAGTAGAAACTCTAATATATAATGCTGCCTTTTTCATAAATTCACCCCTTATAACATTTATATTGTTAAAAGGGGTGATTTAATTCACTTAAAATTATTTGTAATATTGTACTTGTGTAGAGTAAGAATTGTATGCGTATCCTTGTATGGCATTACGAGAACTTAAGCTTTCAAAAAAAGTAAATTGTAAAGTGTACAACCCGTATTCTCATATAAATATATAACTGCATTAAAAGAAGGTGGTACATATAAAAAACTGGAATGTTGTACATGTAATTAATAATGAAAAACTAAGTAAGGATGAAATAATAGCTAAGTATCCAATTAAAATAAAAGCTATGGCAATAAAAATGGTAAGAGTATTTGCTAGTAACAATAATATCGAAATTAAAATTAGCGATTAATAGAGAAAATTATACATTAATACAATGCATAAACAAAATACTAGTTTCGAGCCTGACCCCAAACTAGAATTTAATCAGGCTATTCATATAACGATAGGTATTTAAGCATAACTGAACTGTATGACTAATAATGTACTTATGTAGGGTACGCAGTGTATGCGTACCGTTGTATGGTATGACGAAAACTTAAGCTTATAAAAATATTTAATGAAAATTAAACACATTGTTGTAAGCGAGGGAGCAACCTCAAACCACAGCAAAAATACTAGTTTCGAGCCTGACCCCAAAGTAGAATTTAAACAGGTTAATAAAATGCAAGTATACCACAAAAAAGCTAACTCTTGCGAGCTAGCTTTTTTTACTAATTAAGTTTTTCAATAAGCTCTTTCATGTCACTAGGTTTCATTCCTGCTGCTAATTTGCTTACATCGCCTTTATACTCTTGATACCAAGCTAATGTTGATTTAAGGGTATCTTCAATTGCTCGTGTTTTTAGTCCTGCATTTATAGCTTTATTAATATTTACCTTATGGAGTCCCGCAAATTCTTTTAGTTCAATGCAGAGTGGAAAAGCAGCATGCTTTACTATTTTATTATTATCAAGCCATTCATCACTAACCTTTATTAGCTTACAATTCTCATTTATGGTTTTATGACAGGCTTCTATAAAGTTAGAAAAATTAAGTGGCTCTACAGGGCCTGTTAAATGGTATATTCCACTAAGGTCTTTTTCAAGAGCATCTATCATAAATATAGCTAAATCTCTTACATCAATAAATTGAATTTTTAAATCGTTTGTTTCAGGAACTATCATTTCATTATGGTTATGCATCATTACTGGCCAGTAACTAAATCGGTCGGTATGGTCACGGTCACCAACTATAAAGCCTGGTCTTATTAATAGCCCTTTATCACCTAACATATCTGTAAGCTGTTTTTCACAGGCAGCCTTTAATGGTCCATAGGTTTCGCCAGTAATTTCAGTTGATTCAAAATCTAAACCACAAATAGGACCGTCTTCATCTATGCCAACTACGGTATTATCACAGGCTGAAATAGTTGATACTAACTGGTATTTTTTTATGTTATCACCTAACACTTTTACGGCCTGTTCTACCTGCTTAGGAAAATAAGCACAGGTATCTATAACGGCATCAAACTGCATATTTGCTAAACGGTCGATATCTGTATTACGGTCTCCAATAATTGTAGGTAACTCTGGTAATAACTCAGGGTAAGTTTTACCTCTGTTAAATAGTGTTACTTGGTGGCCTCTTTTTACAGCCTCTTGTGCTACATGGTATCCTAAAAACTTTTTACCACCAATAATAAGTAGTTTCATATTAACCCTCCCAATTTATGTATATCAATATATTTCATTATAAAGCATAAACTGAATTAAATAAATTGGTACGTGGTTTATTAACGATTCCTTATAAATAAACACGGGATGACACAAGGACATCCCCTACATAGCGTTAGTTGTTATTGTGGGTGCAAGGTAAAATTTGAGTCCTTTTATGAACACATATACATAGAATAGTAAGAGAGAATAACTCATTATCTCAGTTTATTACAATACACCAATGGGGTTTCCTATTGGTGGTCATATTCATTATAGTATTTTACCCAATAGTAGAATGTTACGGGCATTCGATAACTATTTATCTCTGCCATTGTTAATGGTTGAAAAACCTATACCTGCAATGAATAGGCGCAAAAAGTATGGCAGGTTAGGAGATTTTAGAGTTAAGAGCCATGGTGGTTTTGAATATCGAACACCAGCCAGCTGGTTAATAAGTGAAGATATTGCCCTTGGTGTTATTACGCTAGGTTATATTATTGCAATCAGTTATCCTATATTAACAAAAAATTTTTTAGACTCAACTGTGGCAAGAAATGCATATTATAGATGTGACAAGAATTATTTTAGACCAATAGTAAAGGTATTATGGGACGACTTAAGAGAGTGCCCAGCCTTTAGTGAAAATTATAAATATATTAGAAAAATTGAGTCTATGATTTTAAATAATCAGGTGTGGAAAGAGTCGGTGGATTTAAGAAGATATTGGAGAGTAAATATTCCAAAACACATGTGCAATAAACTTTAATTATGAAAGAGGGTGCATTATGTGCCTGAGCGTATTCCTTTAATAGGGGTTATGGCACACAGGAGAAAAAGTGCCAAATTGCCGTTTGCAGAAGCAGGCTTTTTTGCGAATTTAATTAACGAAGGTAAAGTACTAGGAGTAAAAGTTTTTGTGTTTTCTCCTTTAGAAATAAATTGGGCTCATCAAAGGGTAATAGGGTGGACCCCAAATAATAGTATTAAAACATGGCAGAGAAATTTTTATCCTTTTCCAGATGTAGTTTATGACCGTTTATTTCCTGGTAAGGGTGATGTAAATGCTGCTCTTTGGAGATACGCCAAAAGTCTAAGAGATAGTGGTGAAGTAATTTGGATGAATAGTTCTTTGCATGGTAAATGGGATGTTTACAAAACATTAGCCTTAAAGAAAGAGATTCGTCCGTATATACCTGAGACAATAATTTTTTCAGATATAGATGCCCTGCTTAAAATGCTTCAAAAATATGAAACTGTGTTTATTAAGCCCAATATGGGAACTCAAGGCAAGGGAGTAATGAGGCTACAGATTTCCCCCAGTAGGGTTGTAAGATATAAAGGCAGAACACGGGGTGGTAGAAGTGTTGCTGGTGTTGCTGGAAGTTTAGATGAGCTAATACTAATTCTACGTGCCTTTATGGGTGAGAGAAAGTTTTTAATTCAACAAGGTCTATCACTACGTGTGTATCACAATGCCCCATGTGATGTAAGAGTTGTTGTGCAAAAAGGGGTTAATGGCAAGTGGGTTATTACTGGCCATGCTGTAAGGGTAGGTCCAACCGAGGGTGTTACCTCTAATTTACATGGCGGAGGAACAGCCAAAAAGCTTATTAGAGTTTTAAGAGAAATTGGCGAAACAGATTTTAACGCGCAGTTCATAATAGCAGAAATTGAGGATTTAGCAATTAAGGTTGCTAGGGAGTTAGATAGAGAGAGCAATAAGTTTGCCGAGTTTGGTTTAGATGTTGGCCTTGATACTAAAAAAAGAGTTTGGCTAATTGAGGTCAACTCTAAACCCGGCAGAAAAGTCTTTTTGCACACAGGCGACTACGAGGCAAGGCATAACTCTATAGTTAATCCTTTGCATTATGGGCAGTATTTATTAGCTAAAAAGTACTCTAGGTATGAAAAAATTTATGATAGGAGGGGATTTAGTGGGGGTTTATAAAGTAGAATGTCGATTAGGAACAGATAAACCACTAATTTTGCTTCCTAAACAACTATATAACCAAGTAAAAGATGAATCCTTTAGTAAAGTGAAAGTTAAATATGGACAAAAAAAGATTCAAGCAAATGTAAAAGTATCGCCAAATAATACTGTTATTGTATCTAAAAATATTACAGAAAAATTGTATTTACCTCAAGCTATAGACCTTCATATTCTGGCTAGTCAGGGTAGGGTAGTATTAGGCCCTATAGTTGGGATAATGACCACAGCTCCCCCTTACAAGGGGAGTCACTTTCAATTTCAAATAGGTAAAAAACGTAGAGTTTTTTTCTCACGATTTATGGAGATAGCAGCAAAACGTAATATGACACTTTTTTTATTTACGCCTAATTGCATAGACTGGCAAAAGAGAGCCGTTTATGGTTTAACATATTTACCGCAGGGTCAAGGATCATGGGTCAGAAAGTGGTATCCTTTACCCGATGCAGTATGGAACAGAGTGCCACATAGAGGTGCAGAGGTAAGGGCTGATGTTTTAAGAACAAAACAATTATTTAAAACAGTTACAAATGTGTTAGTAAGCCCTGATGATTATTTTTATAAATGGGAAATGCACGAGGTGCTTACTCGAGAGGGCAGTATCTCCCAACATCTACCTGAAACAATTCAGTATCGAGGGGTAGAAAGTCTTAATCAAATGCTGAGAAAACATCCCGAAGTTTTTATTAAAGTATGTTCAGGCAGTCATGGTCATGGTGTAATTAAGTTTCAAAAACCAGATAAAAATATTGTGTATTCTTATCACTTAAAAAGTGGGCGTTTAAATAAAGGTACAGTGTATAACAGGGGTGAGTTGGAGCGCTTTATTTTTAAAGCAACCCAAAAGAAAACAAGCATAGTTCAACAGGGTTTACAGTTGGCAGAGTTTGAAAACAGACCATTTGATTTAAGAGCAACAGTGCAAAAAAATATTAAAGGTGAGTGGCAAGTAGTAGGGCTTTCTGCAAAGTTAGCAGGAAATAATGGAGTAACTACTCATGTTTGCAATGGTGGTAAAGTTGTGCCAGGAAACTGGCTTTTAAAAAAGTTATATAAAGATGGCGGAGCCAAGCTAAATGAAGTAAATGCCTTTGCAATAAAAGTAGCTAAAGCATCAGAACGAGCGTCGGGTTGGATGTTAGGAGAATTGGGAATGGACATAGCTATAGATAAATTAGGACATCTATGGTTATTTGAGGTTAATACAAAGCCAGGTAGAATTGTATTCGCTCCAGAATGGGCAGCAAAAGAAAGATATGCTTCATATAAGATGCTTGTTGATTACATGCAACATTTATCTGGATTTGGCGATGTATAGGAGTAAATAATGAATAAACAAACTATAATTAATGTTAGAGCCAGTAACACTGGCTCGCAAAATTTGATAATTGTTTCTAGTGACATTTCTAATCAGTATCAATTGAAAAACAACTTAAAATTGAGCTTTGGCTCTTATTCAGCGCGTTTTAAACTCTCTGTAAACCCAAACTTAGCTTATAATACTATGGTAGTTCCGGTCTCGGCCTTGGTTCCAAAATCTACCCATCTGCATATGTGGAGTACTGGTAATAATAGTTATCGACTTGGTCCTGTAATAGCTATATTAACCTCACAGTCGGGTAATGGATCAAAGCCATTTGCTGGTAGACCCAAGTTTTTTGCTCAGCTAATTAGTCATGCTCAAAAATTTGGTGTTTATATGTTTGTTGTTACCCCAAATGGAATTAATCCTATCTCAAAAGTTTTCACCGGCTTCACATATAAACATAAAAAATGGTATAAGGTTAGCACTCCATTGCCAGATGTAGTTTACAATAGAGTGCCATCACGTCTATATGAGCAACAAAAAAAAGTTAGATGGGCAAAAAGCTATATACTTACTCAAAATATACCTTTTTTTAATAGGCATTTTTTAAATAAAAGTGAGCTGCATAAAATCTTTTCTAAAACCCATTTAGCTGATTTAATACCCAAAACTCTAAAATGGGCAGGCGATAAAAAATCCTTAGCTGAAGCCATTAAAGACTACGGAATGATATATTTAAAGCCTGTTCATAGTTTTGCAGGTCATGGCATACAAAAAATAAGCAGAAGTAAAAACGGATATATAGTACAAAGTAGAGACGAGAAAAAGAATAAACCCCATGTCTTTAAAAGCTATGATGATATGTGGAGTATGCTTAAAAGACGTAAAAAGAGGGCTATGATAATACAGCAAGGAGTAGACTTAGCAGAGTATAACAATAATATATTTGATGTTAGGGCATTATCTCAGCGAGACAGTTCTGGAGAGTGGCAGTTAATGGGTATGGGTTGTAGAGTTGCAGGTGAAGGCAGAATAACTACCCATGTACCTAACGGTGGACGGATAGCCCCTATAAGCAAAGTCTTAAATCAAACATTTATGCAACAAGATGAAATGATAAATCGAAGTATTACTAAAATTACAACCGATGTACCAGCTTTAATTGAACAGTATTATGGTTACAGCTTTGGAATAATGTCTATGGATATCGGTATAGATAAAAGCGGAAGGCTGTGGCTGTTTGAGGCAAATTCAAAGCCAATGGAATTTGATGAAGAAGACACCCAAAATAAATCTATGCAAACCTTATTTGAGTATAGCAAATATTTAACAAATAAGAGGTGAGGGGTAATTGATAAATATTATAATTGTTAATGGCAGTAATTATGTTCATTATAAAGCCCTCGCAACAAGGCTTATAAGAGGCTATAAAGATGGTCATATAACCGCTAAAGGTTTTAAACAGTTCTCTTTAATCACCAAAGAGAGTATTCTTAATAAACAAAACACCATATTAATTGCTTTGCATAATAATAAAGTGGTTGGCATGTTGGCCTGTGGTGATCAAGGTCGTAGTTTTGCTATTACTGTTGTGCATAAAGACTACCGTCAACATGGTATTGCAAAAGCATTATTAAAAAAAGCAATTAAGGAATGTGAGGGTTTTTATTGTGAGGTAGCCTCAGATAACCTACCTAGCTTAAAAACCTGTTTCAGCTGTAATATGGTTGCCACAGATGCCTTTATACGTAAAGGCAAGGTTATTATGAGAATGAAAGCACTTTCTTAAGTTAAAACTAAAAAACGAGAGTCATATGACCCTCGTTTTTTAGTTATTTAAAAGTTTTAAGGAAACGATTTGCCTTAGCAAATCGTTTCCTTATGCTGACTTTCTCATCAGTCTCTTTATAAAAAACTGCTATTTAATAGGTTTTACCAAACGATAAGCTCCTGCAAATTTGCTTGAATCAGTGTAGTAGCTTGTCATGTAAGAAATAATTACACCTTTGTTAGGCATAGCCTGAATAATTTTGTTGTTGCCAATATAAATAGCTACATGTGATACTGTACCAGCAGCTACATGGCTACCCATATTTTTAAAGTAAATTAAATCTCCAGGTTGTAATTGTGATTTGCTTGTTATTGTTTTAGCATTGCTTGATGATGCTAAATAAGAAGCTTGTGAACGAGCTGTTCTAGGTAATTTACCTAAGCCAGCATCATATACACTTCTTTGAACAAAGCTTGAACAATCGAAACTACTTGAGCTAGTTGCACTAGATCCAAACACATATGGAACACCTAAATATCTTTTTGCTTTATCCACGATTGATGAACCATATTTACTGCTTTGGCTTGGTGTAGTAGGTGTTGTTATGTTATTAGAAGATTCTCCGGTGGTAGACATTCTTCTAGCACCATAGTAAACACTAGCGTAAGCGCTTAGCTTCTTTTTCACAACTCCACCAAAATAAGATGATGATCCTACAAAGTATCCGTTACCAACATAAATACCAACAGCACTTAAGCTGCTACCTGAGCGATTGCTAAAGAATACTACATCGCCAGCTTTTAAGGAGGTAACTTTTGAACCAGCAGCAGCTAAACTACTCATTGAATAAGATACATTAATGCCATGTTTAGCTAATACATACTTTACAAAACCCTTATTATCTAGGCCTTGACTTGCGCTTGAGTATCCACCGTACTTATACTCTACGTTTCCAGCATAACTCAAAGCTGTTTTCGCAATTGCTTCACCTTGTGATGTGGTAACTAAAGAAGCCGCTTCAGCTTTTAAAGGCATAGCAGTTAGAAAACATACAGATAGTAATAAAACAACATAAAATGATTTTTTCCAGAACTTAATCATAAAAACTCCCTTCTTAATCAGTGAATCTAATATCTCTTTAAAATTAATAACAATTACATGTTTAATATAAAAACAATGTAAGTTCCGGATAAAGCTAAATTTATTATATGATGATTCTCATAGTTAACACAATGTAAAATATATTGTTCTATAGGTAGATGTTTTACTGAGAAACCAGCTATTTAACATAATTTCCGAATTATGTAAGTAATATATCCAAAATTAGCAATATTCCTAGCCCTAAAAATAAGGGGGTTGCCCGTATATATATAATTTATTACAAATATTACTATAATAATTAAGCTAAAATTAAGAGTTTGTTCAGTAAAGATTAAGATAAATGATTTACGAAGTTTTAGAATAGGTATTATAAAAGGGTTGTATGGTAGGACAAAAAAAAAGAATCTGTAGCTTTTTTGAGCTACAGATTCTGATAATTTATGCTAGTAATATGTAAAGATATTAAGATACATTATAAATGAATATCTAGTTTATTAGGGGGTTGAAAAAACAACCCCTCTTGTTACACTATCCAAAAACATTCTACATTAATAAATTGATTAAACTTACCATTATTATAATCTGAGTCTTTATCTATAGTGCATGTCATTTGCGAATCGCAAATGCTATTTTTATTTTCTTTATTTTTTTTGCCAATGTTATAAATTAGCATAGATAAAAAGTTTCGCATTCTATTTACCTCCCTATAAACGTTAAACCAACCATAATATATCATATATTTATCCACTATGTCAAGGCATTAGTTTGTGATATTTAATGGTTACATTAATTATATTAATAAATATATTTAATTTTGTTAATTATCTACTTTTTACTACATATTTTTTTCGACTTAGCTAATTAGATTTTAACCATTCCTCAACTATTATATATAGCTTAAGCAAATATGTTACAAAAGAATACGTACTTTTGCTGTTATTTGTTAATTGGTTTGATATCAGAGCTAACTGGTATTTTGATAAAAAAAATAGTACCTCCCAATTATTATGATTGGCTATGTTTAATTATTACTATATTAATCGTTATAGATTATAACCCATGGTTAAGAAAAAATGGGCTGTTTGCAGGGATACTCCCTACTGATTAATAATACTATATTATGGGTAAGCTATTGAGCAGAACTTTTATGATATAAATTGTTATTTTAATTCATTGTAAAGGTAAAGAAAAGCGCGAAGTCACGTTCACTAAGTTGGTAGGATTAAAACATAACGTGTATTTTTACAGTATATTGAACATGTACTATATAACAAAAGACAGCCAGCAAAATAGAAAAAAATCTATTTCCCCGACTGTCGCTTTAATTAATATATATAATTTAATTATCTACTTAAAGAAATCATAACTCTAATAGCAGTTAATACATCAACAATATTATCTCCAGAATAACTAACGGTATCTCCATTTACCCTAACACAATTTGGTAAACGAGAAGCATTGTCTGCTAAGCCCGAGTTGTGTAGCTGTAGCTTGGCGGTATAAGGGCCTTGTAATTTATATGGTTTACGGGTACTAATACTATTTACTGCTCTAAAAGCCGCTTCTTCAATACGCTCGCAGGCAAGCTCTGGGTGTAAACACTTAGCACTGTAGCGAGTAATAGCTTCTTTAACTTCTGCTGTAACCAAATCTTCTCCAAGCAATTCTTTAACCTCGGCACTAACTACATTGTCTCCTGTCACTAAAATCACAGGTACATCATAAGCACCCGCAATGGCAGCATTAAAGCCAGATTCACCCACAATAATGTCGTTTATCCAAATATTATCTACAGCCCCACCACTAATGGTATGGCTTAAAACACCCTGAGTATTATTACGAGCATGGTAGCCAATAAACATAGCTGCATCAAAACTGCCATCAAAACCCTGCATCATACCTAAGGGTTTAGTAGTGCCAGTAATTAACTCGGCTTTTTTATGTAACAAACCCGGAATTAGATTAACCATAGGGCCATGTGAATCATTCACTACAAATTCTGTAGCACCCGCTCTTATAGCGCCCTCAATAGCCGCATTAGCTTCACGAGTCATTTGCTCACGAGCTGAGTTATATAAAAAGCCTTTATTGCTAGTGTGCTCACTATTAACTACATCACAAATTCCTTCTATATCTACAGACAGATAAATACGCATAATTAAGCACCTCCATTTATTTTCATAGTCTAATATTCTCTGTTAAAGTTAGAAAACCTTTAATTAAAGGAGGGGAATAGCTGCAATTATTGAAACAGCTACTGTGAGGTCAGCTAGACGTTTTTGGTTTATGTTTGTTAATAACCTCAACCCAAACTCTACATAAAACCTCCCACAAGGGACATTTCTTGACGCATTTGCTTTAAGTAAATTTACAGCTTTAATATATCTATTAATTTGAATCGTGGTGGGTGGCTGACCCGAATGATGTGTCCTGCCTTAACAACTGGTACTCGCAACCGTTGCTTACCCAAAAATTAGCAAGCCGTAGGATCTGCGAATAAAGTTACTGTAATCTGTAATGGGTCAAACACCAACTACCAATAAATTTTCATAAACTCTGCGTTAATCAAACATCTTTATAACGAGCTGTAAGGTAAAGCTATAAGCTTTAATTACAACAAGGGTCAGGCCTCTTGCTTATGTCAAATCTGCCTTTGTAAATATTATTAAAAGATTATCAAGTTCAAGCTAGTGTAAAGGAGGTCAGACCCTACAGTGAGGTAGGACAGATGTTTTAGGTTTATGCGCAAGTTTTATATAATCCTCAACGATGCATCTTATAGTAGAACTTAAATTTTTAGGTATTTTGTCTAAATTAAAAAACTTTGCATCTCTGCCTTCTGTTAGTTCAACTTTTATATTTCCATTAAAGTCATTGCATAAATAAGTGACTGTGACATTGTATACTTCATTACCATCGGGGTATTTATAATATAGTTCTTTACCGGAGTAAACATTAAATAGCTGAAGGCTATTACATATTAAATTAACCTCTTCGCAAACCTCTCTTTTAGCTGTTTCTTCAAGACTCTCACCTAGTTCCATAGCTCCCCAGGTAACCCCCACCAATCTCTGTCTGTACGATGGTGCAAAAGTATTTGCTTTTTCTCATTAACTAAAATCACATTTGCTCCACACATAATAATTGGTTTAGTTCCAATTAGCTTGCGTAGATCTCCGATATAATCTGCCATGCTGTACCTCCCTAAGTTTTAGTTGTTTTTTAAATCCTTTTTTTAACTATACTAACTACTAATGAAATAAGTGAAGAAATTATTAAAACATGCAAAATAATGTGGTATAAGTCCGGTATAAGTATATTGGTAGATGCGGGTATAATGTGATATGTATTTCTAAAGTAACTGTTATAGCTACTTAGTTTTCTTTCACTAACACCAAAAATTGTGTAATGCCAGTGTGAGGTGTATTGAATAGCAGTCCAAATAACTAAAAATATAGATAATATATATTTACCTATTCTCTTTTTAAGTAAATATAAGATTGAAAACATAATAAAAAATAGCCACCAAATAAAATCTATGCTTTTTATGCCAGGACTCTCAACTAGCGTGAAATTTCCTAATGAAAAGCCTGTAATATCTAATGTAAACCAAAAAAGTAAACTAAATAATAAAAGTTTAGTGTTTTTTTTCATTTATTCCTCCTCTTTATTCCTCCTATTAATGTATTTTGTAATAACTCTAGATTAGCTAATATGTATATTGTGAGCTTAAGTTGCCGTAAGGTATAGACTTTAATTAAATTATACGCTTTAGGTTAGTTTGTTACAAACTGAACCTAAAAAAGTATCAATAACCTCCCACAAGGGATATTTCTTGACGCATTTGCTTTAAGTAAATTTACAGCTTTAATATATCTATTAATTTGAATCGTGGTAGGTGGCTAAACCCGAATGATGTGTCCTGCCTTAACAACTGGCACTCGCAACTGTTGCTTACCCAAAAATTAGCAAGTGTAGGTTTTGCGGAATAGTGTATGTTAATTTCTGTAATTAGTCAACTCCTCTATAACATAGTATAACTATTGCTATTATGCTTACAGCCGTTTATAATTGCAGGTGATATAAAAAGGGGAAAAAGAGTATGAGCAAAAGGAAACAGTATTTATCTATAGCATCGTTGCTTAGTATTATGCTAGGTATGGCACTTTTGGGAGGTTCTCGGGGAGTAATGGTTCCAGTGCTAAAAAAAGACTTTTTAATAGACGATAGTAGTATTGGTACCATGTTATTAATAAGTACTTTTGGTTATATGGCATTTACCTATGTTGCTGGTTCATTAATCTATAAACTAGGCAATAAACGTTTAATGCAACTAGGGGTTTTAATAGTTGTTGGTTCTTTAGCTATTATGTTTTGGAGCCCCAGTTTTATGTGGTTTACTATAGGATATTTTATTAATGGTATTGGTAATGCCTTTTTAATTATGGGTGTTAATATCACTACCCCTTTATATGCAATAGCGTTTCAGGCTGCTTTATTAAATATAATTCATGGATGTTATGGTTTAGGATCAGCAATTATTCAAAGAGTTACAGGATATTTTATAGCTAATAATATTAGTTGGAGATATATGTTTTTGGGTTTTATTATTTTTCACATTTTGGTATTACTATATGTTAGCTTTTCGTCTTACCCTTGGCAACAGGAAAAGAAAACAAAGGTTAAAAATGAGCTTAATAAACCTAAGGATAAGTTACTAACAAATAAAATGCTCTACTTACTTATTATTACCCTTGGCTTTGGTTTAATGGGTGAGCATGGTGTTAATAACTGGTTTGTGAATTACATGAAAGGAGGCTTTAATATAAATGAAAATATTGGTTCAATTTATTTATCGCTGTTCTTTGTGTTGTTTACTATTGGTAGGTTTACGGGAGGTTTTGTGTTAGAAAAGTTTGGTTACATACGTGGGGTATTTTGGGTTCAAGTAATAAGTGCCTTTACCTTCACACTTGGAATTTTAATGGGTACAAAAGGACTCATTTTAATTACTGCTTCTGGTTTAATTCAGGCTATTATTTATCCTACTGTTATGATTACAATTCCACGTTATTTTCCAAATAATACAGCACGGGCAATGTCTTTTGTGTCAATTGGTGTATCAATTATAAACAATGTAAGCCATATGGTTATTGGCTATTTAAATGTAAGTTTTGGTGTTGTTAAAACCTTTTATATTGTACCGTTTTGGGTATTAATTTCGGCTATAACAGCAGGTATTATCTTCAAAATGTCAAAGAATACAGATGTTAATAAACCAGCCTTGGAGGAAATCTAATGAAATCAAAAAATAATATAAGAGCAATAGTGCTTATTTTTGCTTCAATGTTAATAATGTCTTTAACGGCTGGTTTAAAAGGAGTTTTAGTTCCAGTATGGAAGAGTACCTTTGTTATTGATAGTAAGGCTATTGCCTTGTTATTTACTTTTGAAAGCGTATCCTACTTATTGGCTATATATTTTGGTGGCAGATTAGTTGAGAAAATAGGTAGTTCAAAGGTTTTAGCTGGGGCATTAGCTACTTTAACACTGTTTTTATTGATTATTTTTAGCTCCCAAACCTATTTTGTTTTGTGTTTAGGTATGTTAGGGCAGGGTATTGCTTTGGGTTTAGTTACTTTAGCTATTAATATAACGGTACCTAATTTTAAAGTAACGCGTAAAGCTGTATTAATGAATTTAGTGCATTTTTGCTTTGGACTAGGGTTAGCTACTTCACAAAGACTGAGTGGTTATTTTTTATATAAAAATGTTTCATGGAGAGTATTTTTTCCAGTACTAGCTAGTATTTCTTTTATACTTGCTATATTTGTATTTTTTACAGAGTTGCCGCAAGCAGAAAAAAGAGCTAACAGTAAATCAAAGAGTGTTAAAAATAATCTTTCAATCTATGTAGGTCTAATTATTATGCTTGGTTTTTATCTAATTGGTGAAATAGGTACCTCAAATTGGTTTGTTAGTTATGCAGTTGAGGGTAGGGCCATAAATTCTAATGATAGCTCATTTTACTTATCTCTTTTCTTTATGTTGTTTACCGGTGGCAGATTAGTTGGTGGTTTTATAGTTGAAAAGATGCCATATTTAACAGCAATTATTGGTACAACTTTAATCTCTGCGTTTATATATTTATTTGGTATAATAAGGGGAGTAGATGGTTTGCTGTTTATCTCGATTGCAGGATTTTTTCAGTCGATTATTTATCCAACTCTCATGTTAACTATTGCTGTATTGTTTAAAGGCAATCAGGCTAGAGCAACTGCTAATATAACCGCAATTTCTCATATGATTTTTTTAGTGGGCAATAATATTATTGGTATTTTGAACGATGCTTATGGAGTTGTTAAAACCTTTTATGTTTTACCTATAAGTATGTTTATAAGTGCCTTAGCATCATTAATTGTGGTATTTATAATTAAAAAGCAAAAAAGTGAACAAGTTATTAGTGGGTAAGTTTAATTTAGGCTATTTGTTATAGCCTTTTAACAAATAGATAATACTAGCAGTGCATTGAGGAAACTCAATATATAAATAAAAAGGGAGGAAATGTTGTGGATATTAAAAAAGCTGTAAATGAAGTTATTGCACAAGTAACAGAATGGCGTCACATTGTACATCAAAACCCTGAATTAGCTAATGAGGAGTTTAAAACATCTGCATTAGTAGAAAAGGCTTTAACAGAAGCAGGAATTGAGGTTACTCGTTTTCCTAACTCTACTGCGGTAATGGGGGTACTTAAAGGTGGTAAACCCGGTAAAACTATTGCTTTAAGAGCAGATATGGATGCTCTTCCTATTAAAGAATTAACCGATGTTTCTTATAAATCTCAAAATGAAGGCGTAATGCATGCCTGTGGACATGATATTCATACCACAGTTTTAATGGGTGCTGCTACAGCCTTGGCAAAATATCGTGACGAAGTACCTGGCACAGTAAAATTCTTGTTTCAACCAGCTGAGGAGGTTCCACCAGGAGGAGCATTAGGTATGGTAGCCAATAATGTTCTTAAAAATCCTGATGCAGAGTATGTATTTGCTTTGCATACTAGTGTTTCTAAACCAATAGGCACAGTAGAGATTAACAATGGCTATAGCCATGCTAACACAGATGGCTGCACTATAACAATTAACGCCAAAGGTGCTCATGGTGCTTATCCTCACTTAGGAGTAGATGCTGTGGCAGTAGCTGGTCATGTAATAGTAGGTTTACATTCTATTGTTAGTAGATCAGTTAACCCTATTGATAGTGGTGTTGTTACAGTTGGTAGTATGCATAGTGGTACAGTTAATAATATTATAGCGGAAACAGCTGAAATGAAGTTGACTGTGAGAACACTTACACCCGAAACTCGTGAGTTACTTAAAAAGAGAATTATTGAGGTAGCTGAACATACAGCATTAGCTCATGGTGCCACAGCAACTGTAGACTATTGGTATGGATACCCATCTGTTTATAATGATAAAAAGGCTGTAGAGATAGTAAAAGCTACTGCTGAAAAACACTTACCAGCAGACAAAATATATAATAGAGAATTACCTGGTATGGGTGGCGAAGACTTTGCTTACTTTGCCAAAGAAGTTCCGGGTGCATTTTTCTACTTAGGAGCTAAAGTTGATGATTACCCAGGACATAATCCTCGTTACAATGCCTCTGATGATTGTTTAGCTACAGGTGTTGAAATGATGGTTGCTTTAGTTTTTGAGGCTTCTAAATAATAGTTTTATGCTTTGTAAGGCCATTTAGATTATTCTAAATGGTCTTTTTATCTTTCACGTAATGGGCGAATACATAAAAAAACTGAACTGGTAGGCAATCACCTCAGTGTGATTCCATTGTGGGTATTAAGGAATACTATATTTAAATTGTCAATTAAGTATAAGGTAATAACAAACAGTTGAACAACACAGAGGTTGTTCACTACGGTAAATACATAAAAAAACTGAATTGGTAGGCAATCACCTCAGTGTGATTCCATTGTGGGTATTAAGGAATGTTATATTTAATTATCAAAGTATAAGGTAATAACAAACAGTTGAACAACACAGAGGTAGTTCACTACGGTAAATACATAAAAAAACTGAACTGGTAGGCAATCACCTCAGTGTGATTCCATTGTGGGTATTAAGTAATGTTATATTTAATTATCAAAGTATAAGGTAATAACAAACAGTTGAACAACACAGAGGTTGTTCACTAAGGTAAATACATAAAAAAACTGAATTGGTAGGCAATCACCTCAGTGTGATTCCGTTGTGGGTGTTAAGGAAGCCTATATTTAAATTGTCGTTAAAATTTAAGGCAATAAAAAATGAACGACTTTAGTCGTTCATTTTTTGTTATTTTTTAGTTGCTGTACATATCATTACTTATTTTAATATGGTCTGTAAACCAGCCTAATAAATAGTTTAATCTTTCTATGCGATGTTTTGGTTTTCCTGCCCTTGAAAGCTCATGGGTTTCATTGGGGAATCTTACCATAACTACCTCTTTTTTTAACCATTTTAAGGCACTGAAAAACTCTTCTGCTTGGCTAATTGGACAACGTAAATCGTTTTCGCTGTGAATTAACATAAGTGGAGTTTTTACGTTGTTTACATAAGTGAGAGGTGAAACCTTTAAGTAAAACTCTGCATTATCCCAAGGGTTTCCTTTTTGCTCGTAATTACCGTTAAAGAAGCCTACATCACTAGTGCCAAATTGGCTATAGCGGTTACAAGTGCTTCGTAAACTTACACCAGCTTTAAAGAAATCTGTTTGACCAATCATCCAGTTAACCATATAGCCACCGTAACTTCCGCCTGTTACACCCCAATTATCTTTGGCTACGTAATTATAGTTTTCATTCACATAATCTACCGCGGCCATTAATGATCGGTAATCTAAGCCACCCCAATCATGGTGGGTTTGGGTATAAAAATCTTGACCATAGTTACTGCTTCCTGGTGGATTAGTGAACACAACTGTATAACCTTTGGCAGCAAGCAATTGAAATTCATGGAAGAAAATATGGCCGTAAGCAGCGTGTGGACCACCATGAATCTCTAGTATTGTGGGGTATGTTTCGCCCTCTTTAAAACCGTAAGGTTTCATTATCCAACCTTCAATTTCAAATCTATCATAGTTATACTTAAACTGTTCTGGTTGAGATAATTCAACTTCAGCTAATAAAGCACTATTAACATCTGTTAATTGACGCCTATTATTATTGTCATCAATAACAAATAAATCACCTATTGTAATAAAGCTAGATCGAGTTACAGCAAATGTTTTAGATTCATCTGAATAACTCATGCCATATAAAACTTCATCACCCTCTGTTAACTTGGTGAGTTTCGCTTCTTTAGTAGTCTCTACTTTATATAAGGCAGTTTTTCCGTACATACTGGCGTTGAAATAAATATGTTTGTTGTTTTTACTCCATATTAAGCCATTAGATGGAGATGAAACACTGTCTCCACCTACGGCATGTCGAGGAGCTGTTTCTAAGTTTGGTAATAAATTAATTTCTTCTTTACTTGCTAAATTAATTAAGTAAATTGTAGAAATAGTTGCACTGCCATGCTCCATTTTATCGCCAATATAGGCAATATATTTGCCATTAGGAGACCATGATGGTGAACTAGCTCGTCCCCCAGTAGTGGTAATTTTAGTTAGGTTCTCTGCTTTTAAATCTATAGTCCATATATCTGTTAAATTATTGTATTCTGCATCTTCAGTTCTATTGGAGCTAAAGGCTAAAAACTTACTGCATGGTGACCAACTAGGGGCAGCAACTGCAAATTCACTCTTGGTTAGTTGTGTAGTATCACCACTATTTATGTCAGTAACAAATAACTGACTAACTTTGTTATCTAAAAAGCCAGTACCATTTAGTTTGTAAAATAATTTATCTATATATTTTACATCTGATTTTTCTGCTTCATTGCAATCACTTTCAGGTTTCACTTTAGCTGTATAAGCTATTTTAGTACCATCTGGTGACCATACTGGTGCTCCTGTATTAAATCTATTATCAGTTACCTCCAGAGGAGCTCCTCCAGCTACAGGAATAGACCAAGCCTGGGTAAACTCATCTCGTTTAGCTGTAAAGATCAAGGTTTTGCTGTCTGGAGACCAGCGTGGATTTGTTTCACTACTACACAGGTTAGTAAATTGATAGGCCTCTCTGCTACCATCAGTAGGCACCATCCAAATATGGTTTTGGTATTTCATTTTATCTTTAGGATCAACTGTTTTTAAAACGTAAGCAATAAGGCTTCCGTCTGGTGAAATTTGAGGGTCGCTAATCCATTTCATGTTGTATAAATCTTCAACTGTAATTCTACGTTTATTAGTCATTGCTCTCCTCCTAAATTATATTTTCCAAGTATAAATTCGGCATATTATATTGTTATCCTGCTAAAGTAACTTAATGCAAAAGCTATTTTTAGATAATCGTAATTTTAGTAAGCCTACTTTAAATAATTTTGTTATAATCACTGGTAGTGGGTACTACATTTTTTTTGTAATGCTTTAATAACTAATGAGTATAGGGAGTGAAATACATGGATTTCATTAACAACGCTAATAATTATCTTGATGAAGCAATAAAGTTAAGAAGATGGTTACATCAACATCCCGAAAAAGGATTTAATGAGTTTAAAACAAGTGAGTTTATAGTTAGCTACTTAAATGAATTAAACATTAAGTATACAAAATCTGGAGCAACAGGCATTATTGCAGAGCTTAATACGGGTAGACCAGGTAAAACAATAGCTTTAAGAGCGGATATAGATGCCTTACCAGTTATAGAAGAAACTAAATTGCCTTTTAAATCACAAAATGAAGGTTTTATGCATGCCTGTGGTCATGACTCACATACGGCAATGTTGATGACAACTATTAAGTTTGTAAAAGACCATTTACATGAATACAATGGTTGTTTTAGGTTTTTGTTTCAACCGGCCGAAGAAACTCCTCCTGGTGGAGCTATTCAATTAATTGATGATGCAGCGCTACAAGGGGTAGACTATGTTTATGGACTACATTGTAGCCCAGAGGTGCCAGTTGGCAGTATTTCAGTTATAGATGGGCCAATGATGGCGGCAGCAGATAAGTTTGAGGCAACTATTATAGGTAAAGGTGGGCATGGAGCCTCTCCTCATCAAACAGTTGATGCTGTTGTATTAGCTGCGCAAGTAATAAATAACTTGCAAACAATAGTGAGTAGAAACGTTAATCCTCAACATGCAGCAGTATTAACTATAGGACAAATTAATGGTGGCTTTCGATTTAATGTTATTGCTGAAAAAGTAGAGCTAGCTGGCACAGTAAGAACACTGTTACCCGAAGTTCGTGAGTTAGTGAAATCTAGAATTGAAGAAGTAATTGCTAACACAGTTAAAGCTCAAGGGGGAGACTATCAGTTTACCTATACCAATGGCTATCCACCATTAATCAATCATAAAGAGAGTGTTGATGTACTAAGAAATGTTGGTAATAAATTATTGGGTGAAGGTAAGGTTATAGAGATTCCCTTTGCTTCAATGCTTGGTGAGGACTTTGCTTATTATGTTCAGGATAAACCTGGATCTTTCTTTAGGCTTGGTACCAAGTTAAAACAAGGTGAGCAATATCCACTTCATCACTCTAAGTTTACAATAGAAGAAGATGCCCTAACATACGGCATTAAAATGTTTGCTGGCTTACTTCATTTCCATAATAAAAACTAAGTGCAAGCTAATTTAGGTAATATATTATTAGCTGTATAACTACTAAAATAATTGCATGTATAATTATTATAGATGCAATTATTTTTTTTATAGCAGTTTTATAGTATTTTGGTTTTAGTAAAAACAAATGTTCTTTTTTTTTATAAAAAATATATATAACCAATGCTTTAAAAATTGAAATAATTTAGTTGACTAAATATATCTTTATTGGTATATTTCTAAAACACCCTAAAAACAGGGTATGGTAAGGGAGGGATTAAAATAAGAACAAGAGACTTAACCAAAGGCAATTTAACATCTAATATTCTTTATATGTCGTTGCCTGTAATGCTTAGTATGGTTATGCAAACATTTTATAGTCTTGTAGATATGATTTGGATAGGTCGAATATCTGCAGTAGCAGTAGCAGGTGTTACAGTTTTTAGCTCATTGTATTTTTTAGTGGGTTCACTAAATAGTATTATTGGAGGGGGCTCGGTTACTGTTCTCTCTCAGAGCTTTGGATCAGGAGACAAGGAAAAAGCACGAACGGCTATAGCAAATACCTTTGCTTTTAAGTTGTTAGTGGGAATAATTGCGGCAATAGTTTTATCCTTAGCTTTAGAGCCTTTATTAAACCACTTCACAGATGATCCTCAGGTATTAAATGATGCCTTAGCTTACGGCAGAATTCGAGCAATTTTCATGCCTATTATGTTTTCTTCATTTACTGTCACTACAGCCCTTCGTTGTAGTGGAGATTCTCGTAGTCCTATGTATATTACACTTTTATCTGCAGTATTAAATATCGTTTTAGATCCCATTTTTATTTTTGATAAAGTCCCTTATATTGGAATACCTGGCCTTGGTTTAGGTGTTTTTGGAGCTGCTTTAGCTACAGTAATATCTGTTACGCTTTCTTTTATTATTTCTTATTGGCTAATGTTTGGTCCCAAAAGTGTTTATAAACTTAAATTAAGTGATTTTTGGAATATCGACTGGAGTATTGTTTATCGTATTGTAAAAATAGGTATACCACAAGCAACATCGCAAATGCTACGAAATTTGGCAAATGTAATAATGTTAGGATTTATAACGTCTTATGGAACACTAGCTTTAGCTGCCTGGGGTATTGTCAGTAGGATTTTAAACCTGTTATTTATGCCTATTTTTGGATTAATGCAAGGTTCAGGTACTGTTGTTGGTCAAAATATTGGTGCCAAACAATATGATAGGGCAGTAGAATCTAGTAATATTGCAAGTAAAATTGGATTTTTAGTAATGATGGTAGTTGCTATACTTGGCTATAAAGTGGCTCCCCAAGTTGTAAATTTATTTACAGATAATGGGGAGGTTACTAAAATGGGCGGAGAGGTATTACGTATCATTATAATTAGCATGCCTTTTGTGGCTTTATATATGGGTAAAGCAACTATATTTACAGGTACAGGTTACACCTTGCCGTTTTTAATATCTGGAGTTGTTGGTCAGTGGATAGTTCAAATACCTGTTATGTATTTAATCACAAAGTTATGGAATTTACCATTTGTTTATTTGGCAGCTTCTAATATTGCTTACACCGTGGTAGAAGGAGTTTTAATTTTCTATTTCTTTGCAAGAGGAAACTGGAAAGCTAAAGTTCAAGAAAAAGCTGTTGAGTAGTTTGCTATTAAGTTAAAATTTTCATTTATTCTAAAAAATAATGATTTTACAACATATAAGAGCTACTTAACTATTAAGTGGCTCTTTTTATGAATAATTAATCTCTCTCCATTTCACTATAATATTAAAAATGACAAGTTGTACTTTAATAAATTTAAGATTAACCCTTAAAAACATTAAATTTATAGTTGACATTATTATTTTTTCATGATACTTTATTATTGTTAAGAATAGGTGAGAAGGTGAAAAAATGAAAAGTAGAGATTTAACACAAGGTAGTATAGTTAAAAATATTATGTATATGTCAATTCCAGTAATGTTTAGTATGGTTACCCAAACATTGTACGATTTAGTTGATATGATATGGATAGGAAAAATTTCTGCAGGAGCTATGGCAGGTGTAACAGTTTTTAGTTCAATATATTTTTTGGTATTTGTATTGAATAATGTTATTGGAAATGGATCAGTTGCCGTATTGTCCCAAAGCTTTGGCTCTGGTAATCATGAAGAAGCACGTAAAGGAATAGCAAATACCTTTGCCTTTAAATTAATGGCCGGTATAATAGCTTCTATAATTCTGTATATAGTATTGGAGCCATTATTGGGAGTATTTGCAAAAGACGCACAAACACTAAGAGATGCCTTACAGTATGGTAGAATTAGGGTGCTATTTTTACCTGTGATGTTCTCATCATTTACGGTTACAACTGCTTTACGTTGTAGTGGTGATTCCAAAAGTCCTATGATTATAACTATGATTACTGCGGGTTTAAATATAGTATTAGATCCCATTTTTATTTTTGAAACAATACCAGGTATAGGATTACCAGGGTTTGGGCTAGGAGTATTTGGTGCAGCTTTGGCTACGGTAATTTCAACAACACTATCATTTATTATTGCATATTGGATAATGTTTGGACCAAAAAGTTCCTATAGCTTAAAACTTACAGATTTGTTCACTTTTGATTGGAATATAATTGGGCGAATTGTAAAAATAGGTTTGCCACAAGCTGTAAGTGGTTTAATTAGGAACTTAGCTAATGTAATTATACTTGGTTTTGTAACTGCTTTTGGAACCTATGCTATAGCAGCATGGGGTATTATTGGTAGATTATTTGGCTTATTATTTATGCCTGTTAATGGCTTAGTACAAGGTGGCAGTACCGTTGTTGGTCAAAACATTGGTGGAGGTCGGTTAGACCGGGCTGAAAAAGCTGGTTTTGTAGCTGGTAAGTTTGGTTTTATTTCCATGTTAGCAATATGTGCCTTAGCATATCTATTTACACCTCAAATTATTGGCATCTTTAATGATGAAAAAGAGGTTATTAAGCTAGGTGTATCTGGATTACGTTATGGAATTATGTGTATGCCAATAATAGCAGCTTATATGGGTAGAGCCACAGTATTTGCTGGCTCGGGCTATACTTTACCTTTTTTGGTTGCAGGTATAGTAAGTCAATGGGGCGTACAAATTCCACTTATTTTCTTATTCTCTAAGGTGTTAAAATTACCATTCCAATTTATACCTTTATCTTATTTAGGATTTGCTTTATGTGAGGGAATAGTTATTTGGGGTTTTTACAAAAAAGGTACATGGCGTAAAAAAGCAGAAGAAGCAGCCTATCAAAACGCTCCTGTACCAGCAGATTAATATTGTAATTAGGGTTATGTTGCCTCGAAGTGTATATACAGTTTAATAAAGAAAATAATAGGAGCTACTGTTTAGGTAACTCCTATTTTATATTAGTTAGCTATGTATGTTTTTGTTTAAGATAATATTTAAATTATAGAATAATAATTTACGAGTAAAAACAAATATAAACTTCAATTATTATAATGAAAATGTATGTAAATAAAATAAATCACTTTATTCTGTATATTTCAGTGCTTTCTCATTTATGCTAAAGGTATGGTATAATATATCTCTCTTAGCTGTGGAGGTTTAGCGATGAGAAAGCGTGACTTAACAAAGGGTAGTATTTATAATAACTTAATATATATGTCTCTACCAGCAATGTTGGGTGCTATGGCCCAAAACTTTTATAGTTTAGTAGATATGGTATGGGTCGGTAGGTTATCTGCCGAAGCAGTAGCATCTATTACCATTTTTAGTTCTTTGTACTTTATCATTTATGTTGTGAATAATATTATTGGCTATGGTTCAGTGCCTATAATCTCACAGAGTTTTGGCTCAGGAAACAAAAATAGAACAGAGAAAGCTATAGCTAGTTCGTTTGTACTAAAGCTTATGGTTGGTACAGGGGCTGCAATTTTTACTTTATTAATTATGAAACCCGTAATGGGTTTATTTACAGATGAAGCAGTAGTATTACAAGGTGCTATGAGATATGGATTATTACGAACACTATTTATGCCTGTTGTGTTTTCATCTTTAACTATACAGTCTGCTTTAAGGTGTAGCGGTGATTCAAAAAGTCCTATGTTTATAACAATTATTGCTTCAATTATTAATATGGTTTTAGACCCTATTTTTATGTTTGAGACTATTCCATTTTTAGGAATAAAGGGGCTTGGTTTAGGTTTATTTGGGGTAGCATTAGCTACCATAATATCTAATACATTTTCATTTATAGTTGGTTATAAAATATTATTTGGATCTAAAAGTAGTTTGAGTTTAAAGTTTAAGGATTTACATAAACCAAACTTTCCTTTAGTAAAAGAAATTTTTAGAGTGGGTACACCTCCAGCCTGTGCTGGGGTTGTAAGAAATATAGCTTACTTAATTATACTAAGATTTACCACTATATATGGAACAGCCGCAATAGCAACCTGGGGTATCTTAACCAGATTATTTGGCTTATTATTTATGCCAATTGAGGGCTTACTTAATGGTGGAAGTGCTATGATAGGTCAAAACATAGGAAGTGGAGAGATTGACAGAGCTAATAAAACCGCTAAAGCTTCTGCTGTTTTAGGGGGCTTGTCTATGCTTATTTTAGGCATCTTTACTTGTTTATTTGCTCCAAATATCATGAAATTATTTATTGATGATCTTAAAGTAATAGAAATAGGGGCACCTGCATTAAGAATTGTGTCTGTTAGTTTAATACCAATTGGCTTTTACTTTGGTTTAGCCACCATATTTATAGGTTCAGGATATACATTACCACTTTTGATTTCTGGTTTTGTTGGGCAATGGCTTATTCAGCTACCTTTTGTTTATTTTGCTACAAGGGTATGGAAATTATCTTTTATTTGGGTAGCTTGGAGTTTTATTTTTTATACAGTTAGTGAAGGTTCAATTGTGCTTTACTATTATTTAAGTAATAAGTGGAAAAGAAGCTTAATAAGAAAAATAGCAAAAGAAAAAAAAGCAAGCTAAGAGAATATAAACATTAAATAATATTATATATCAACAATGAACCCCAAAGAGTAGAGTCATAAAAGAGACTCTACTCTTTTTTATTGTCTTAAACACAGCAAGATATAAAAACTAGTTGTAATAAAAACGAACAACTAACATATTGTATTTAATTACGTATAATGAATTAGAGAAGATGAAAGGAGTCTGGTATTCTTGTATAGATTCCGACCACTTAGAGAAAAAGATAAGCCTATACTTTATGCCATTATTAACAAATATAGAGATGTACCGTTAAAATGGCGAAGCATGTATGTGGTATCTAACTATTCTGCTGGTGTTCACGTTATATCCTGTTATAATAAGGTAGTAGGTATGGTGCATATAACTAAAACGAGTTCTAATGAGGGATGGTTAGAATCAGCTTATATCATGCCATCTCATCGAGGCCGAGGTGTAGGATCAGCGTTTGCAAAATACCAAATATCACAAGCTAAAATGATGTCTATCAAAACCCTAAGAGTTGCAACAGGGCATAAAAATAGTAGAGTACAACACTTAATGATTGATAAATTTGGGTTTTCAAAACCGAATCTTTGGCACAGATTAAAGCTGACAACTAAAAATCCCAATAATACTGTGCCATCAGTAATAAAAATACGCCCAGACAAGGTTTATGAATGTTGGTCATATATAAAAAATCATCACGATAACAACAGTGCAGGTGGTTTAATTACCTCTCCGCAAGATAACTGTTGGTGGACAGGTTTAGACCCAAAAGTTTTGTCGGACATCTTAAATAGTGAACAGTCACTAGCATATGTAAGTGAAAAAAAGATTAAAGGACTATTATTAGTAAAAAAAACTAGAGCAATGAACTTTAATAGTTTAACTGTATTGCAGTCTTTTACAAGTAGTAATATAGCATTAGAACAAATGATAAGAAAGTTATTAACTACCAATAATACTGTTTTTTTATCTGTATCAAAAGACCCATTACCTGTAGTTAACAAACTAAAAAAAGAGGCGAGTGTAAAAAAAATATCCCTTAATAAATGGGTTGTTATGGAAAAGCAGTTGTAATAGGAGTGTATGAATGAAATTATTTGCAATAGGTGATTTACATTTAAATGGAAATCAAAATAAGCCTATGAGTAAGTTTGGTGATCATTGGGATAACCATCAATTTAACATTGAAAAAAACTGGGTAAATAAGATAACTGAAAAAGATATTATTGCAGTTCCTGGTGATATAAGCTGGGCTATGAGCTTAGATGAAGTCAGTGAAGATTTACATTGGCTTCACACTTTGCCAGGTACTAAAATAATGTTAAGAGGCAACCATGATTATTGGTGGAAAAAAATAAAGTACTTAAACTCACTTTATGATAATATGATTTTTTTACAGAATAACTCAACCTTAATTAATAACGTACATATAGCGGGCAGTAGAGGTTGGCTTTGTCCCGGTAGTTTATATTATAAAACAGCTGATGAAAAAATATATTTACGTGAGTTGCAGCGCTTAGAATTATCCCTAAAAAGCTGTAAATTAAAACCAGGACAAGCTATAATAGTATTAATGCATTTTCCGCCCTTTAATGAAAAAAGGGAGCATTCTGGTTTTATGGATTTGTTTAAACAATACAATGTAAAAAGAGTTATTTATGGTCATTTACATGATCAAAAATCTTTTAACAACGCAATAATAGGAGGGTGGCAAGGAATAGAGTATAGCCTTGTAAGTGCTGATTATATCAACTTTAATCCCTTGCTTATAATGAAACTATGATAGATTACCATGTACATTTAGAGAGAGGTCCTTATAGCGCTGAATGGTTAAATGAGTTTTTAACAGTAGGAGAGAATTTAGGAATAAGTCAATTTGGAATTGTAGAGCATCTATACATGTTTAAAGAAGCCAAAGGTTTACTATTTCAAGACGAACATGTTAAAGCTAAACAAAATAGAGTTATGCAAGATTATCTAAGTTTTATAAATACAATGATACAACAAGGCAAACCTATTAAACTGGGTTTTGAGGTGGATTATGTTATAAATAAAGAAAATCTTATAAGAGAATTTGTAAAGGATTTGCCAGTAGATTTTTTAATAGGTTCAGTTCATTATCTTAATGACTGGAGTTTTGATACCAACCCTAATTGGCAAAACAGAGATATTTTAGAGGTGTATCAACAGTACTTTAAAACACTATTAGCCAATGTTAAAAGTGGTATTTTTGATATCCTTGGTCACTGTGGTAATATAGCATATCACAAACATCGTTTAAGTATAAAACAAGAAGAAAAAATGTATAGTAATTTTATTGAAGAAGCCAGTAAGTATGATATAGTTTTTGAAATAAATTCGGGTGGTTTATATAGACCTGCGGGGGTAGTGTTTCCTAATCTTAAATATCTATCTTTGTTAAAAGAGTGTGGTATAGAGGTAACAGTATCATCGGATGCCCATGATCCTAAACATACAGGTTATAAACTAAATGAGCTTATAATACCTAAACTTAAAGAGGTTGGTTATAAAAAACTAGTAACCTTTACTAAACGTAAAAAACAATACCTAGAAATTTAATAGTAGCTACTTATATTTTTTTGTTGACACAAACATTAAAATGTAGTAAACTAGCAAAAATTATTAAAACCTAATAGACAATTTTAAAAACTATGATGAGAAGAGTAAAAGTAGCAGGTAATTATAGCGAATTGACGTTGGTGGAAGGTCAATATGAGAGCTACTTTGAAGAACATCTCGGAGTTTCTAACCGAACCCGCTATCTGTTTTTGCAGATAGTTTAGGTAGTAGACTTAGACGGAACCATACCGTTACAGAATGGACAGTATCGATTATAATATCCGTACTGATTAAGTGAGCCAATGCTAATTTGGGTGGTACCGCGGAATATAACCTTTCGTCCCTTTTATTTAAGGAACGGAAGGTTTTTTAGTTTAAAAATAATAAATTCTCTGTTTTTAAATCTGTTAGGTGTAAAGGAGACCAAAATGATTAAACAACAAACCCCAAAAGTAGGTAAGGCAGATTTAATTACAACTCAAAAAGCAATTACGAGTATTAAAGAGCATTTTAAAAACCAGCTAGAGAGTAAATTAAACCTAATAAATGTTACCGCACCGTTATTTGTTAGCCAAAGCTCAGGACTAAACGATAACCTTAGTGGTATTGAAAAGCCAGTTTGTTTCAAACCTAAATCTATAGAAAAAAACTTAGAAATAGTACAGTCACTTGCCAAATGGAAAAGACAAGCCCTGGCACAGTTTGGCTTTGCTGTTGGTGAGGGGCTGTATACCAATATGAATGCCATAAGAAAAGATGAAGAGGTAGATAACACCCATTCGTTTTACGTAGATCAATGGGACTGGGAGTTGGTAATAAACAAAAAACAACGTAATAAACAGTTTTTGCAACAGGTAGTAAGTAAAATTTATAGTGCCCTATATAGTACTCAGCAAATGGTTGTAAAAAACTATGGAAATTTTAACAACATATTACCTCAAAAAATTTATTTTATAACGAGTCAAGAACTAGAGAATAAGTATTGCCACTTAACAGCTAAAGAAAGAGAACAAGCAATTTGTAAAGAAAAAGGTGCTGTTTTTTTAATGCAAATAGGGCATAAGCTTCAGTCTGGAGAAAGACATGATTTTAGGGCTCCAGATTATGATGACTGGCAACTAAATGGCGATATTTTAGTTTGGAATGAGAGACTAAAAGATGCCCTGGAGTTATCTTCTATGGGCATAAGAGTGAGTGAACAATCAATTGTAAATCAATGTGTTTTAAACCAAGTAACCCATAAGTTAGTGTTGCCATATCATCAAGCTGTATTGAATAAATCGTTGCCTTATACAATAGGTGGTGGTATTGGTCAATCAAGGTTATGTATGTTTTTGTTAGGTAAAAAACACATTGGAGAGGTTCAATCTTCTATATGGCCTAAGAGTGTAGTAAAAGAGTGTTTAAACCAAGGAATAAAGCTTATAATGTAGTTGTTAATTTGTTTACTAGTAATAATCCCTTAATTCTATACGTATATTTAAGCAGAGATATTATTTAATAATTTAAACAACACTTTATTAACTAAATGGTATTAATAAAATAGTGTTTAGCATAAACATAAGTATGCCTGCTAATTATGAGTTAGAGATTGTTAGTATTAAGGGGGATTTAAATGAACTTTCAGGAGTCTGGTTTAAGAGAAATAATGACAAGGGCAACTGTAGCAAGAGGTACTAAAAAATATCGTCAAAAGCATATTCTCATTGCCGATTATGAACCAGAAATTATACTAGGATATACCTGCAAAAATCATATGCATACCTCAGCACCAGGTCCGGGAGCGGTAGAAGTTAAGGGCAAATATGATGTACATATTTGGTATGCATTTGGTGGGGGAGCTCAAACAGCTGTAATGAAAGAGAGCATTCATTATACCGATTATATTCCTGTTAAAAACATTGGTTATAGCCGTATGGGAAGTAATGAATACGCTGAAGTTCAGTTAAATAAAGCCCCTGCAGCTGTAGATGCCTATATTAGAGGCGATAATGAAATTTGTGTTATTGTAGAAATGAGCTATAATGCTCAAATTGTAGGAGAAGCAAGGCTTTGGATTAAGGTTTTTACTAATTTAGATGAAAACACCGAGCAAACCCCAATTCCGGAAGATCAAAATTTAGAATTTGAGTTTCACGAAATAGAAGCTATTCAACTTGAAGATGATCCCGTATAAGCTTAAATAATATTATAAAGGCATGATTACTTTGTTTAGGTAATAAAGTAATCATGCCAATTTATTTAATAAGAACACTTATTAAACGTTTTTAGGTTCAATTTATAGCTATTTGTCAGCTTTCATATCTCTTTCTTGTGGCAATAAATCTAAACTTTCTCCACTATTCTTTTTATTAAAAACTAACAGTTCTACAGCTACAATAGCTAGTATGCATGCCACAAAATAAACAGTTAAGTTAAAATTCTGAGATTTGTATAGAATATCTTGCAGATATTTGCTCAACTTCTCACCAATGGCCAAATTTTGATTTCGAGCATATACGTAAATATAGGTTACTTTAATGAAAACGTTAGCTAAAATTAATGATATTACAATGGCAAAAACATGAGTATATGTTATGATTGCTTTTCTTTTAATGTATAACAAATCCTTTTCATATAATATATATTAACATTAACAATAAATAAGGAATTTTGTCAATAAGAATATCATATTATAGTCTAAAATTTATGCTTAATAAATAATGTAAAAACTATTAAGCCTAAGGTACCTAGAATTAACAATATTAAATTAGGTATTAGCCCATAAAAAGATGATTGCTTGGGCTGTTTATCTTGAACCTGTCGTTCACCCTCAAAACCTATTTGTTTATTTAAACCTAATTTTTGTTTAAGTTCGGGTGAAAATTGCTCTAAAATGTTTTCAAACTCTTGCCTGGGTGGTAGTTCACCTTTTATTAAATATTGCTGTAAACTAGAGGGCAAATCGTTTAAACTAACATCTTTAGGAAGAATAACCTGCCCGTTTTCATTGAATTTAAAAGGCATGTTTTTATCATTTTTAGTTCCTGTAGGTTTCTCTTTTTGTTCACCATTATTAGGTGGTTTGTTTTTATTTATGTTTCTATTATTAGTACCAGAAACATTGCCATTACCATTGTTAGTGCTTTGTTTATCTCCAGCTAGTTGTTGTTTTATATTAGTGCTACTTAGCTTGGCAAAGTTTAGTAGACTAACATGGTTTTCACTATCTGCAAACAGAGCCTCTTCAAATTCATCATAAGAGTAAAAAGCAGTGGGGTCAGCTTTCACATATCCTTTTATCATATTATAAATCTCTAACACCCTATCGTTAAAAGTAGTATAGTTAAAATAGCCACTAGCTATTTGCTGTAAATAATTATGATATTTATCAACATACTCATCTTTACTAAAAATAGCTTCAATAAGTGGGTAGTTACTCATGTTACCAATTACTGGTTCATCTATATAAAAATCAAAAGCTTCTGGTTCATTAGGGCCTTTGGGAAAACCATTAAAAGCCATGTTTAAATCCCAGGCTATCCACTCAAAACTATCATTATTATTATAAATATAGTAGTTATGAAACATACCACCTTGGTAACAATCTAAATGAATAGTAGCCACACTCATGGCTAGGTATTTTAAAAATGAGTCAACATTAAAAATATTATCTAGCTTTTCTGGTGACTCAATAGCTTTTAATAGCTCAACTAACTTATTATTTGCGCTATTTACCTTGTTTTTAATCTGTAACCCTGAGTAGCTTTTACCATTATCAGTAGTATACTCTAAATTACATCCTTCACCTTGATATGGCTTATATAGCTCACCATTAGCATTACCATAATTATTTAATAAAAAGCTCTCATCAACCTGTTCTACGCTTAAATAGAGTCCTACATATTTATCATTAATATAAAGGGCTGTATAGGTAGTTCGTGGGACAGCTGTCTCTAGTTCACTTAACATTTCGTAAGCCAAATATTCTGCCATCATGGTATTGTCTGCAAATAAATTATTCAGGTTAATGTTCTTTATCCCAAATAGATTTTGCTCACTAATATAGTAGTCTAAATCAAGCTTTAAACTATAACGATCACTATTTGTATTAGCTACAGATTTAAGACTTGAGTTGCCTTTGGTTCTTATGGCTACACTATTAAAGGTGTAACCATTATAATCAACATTGGCCTTAAAGTACTCTTCATTTAGGGGCGTATCAAGCATCTTTTGATAATCTTCTTCTGCAATAGTAATAGATACGTTTATTACCTTATGATGAGGAAAAACATTTGTGTCAACTAAGCTTAAATCAGTATTTAGATTACTTATGCTAAAAAGTGTAACCATATCAACTAATATAGTTAATGCTAAAACTATTACAATACATAAACAGGTTTTAAGCAATTTCATAGTAGTTGACCCTAACTTGAAAACTCGTTATTACTAATTAACATAACATTGTTTACACTGCTTAATGACTTTAAATCATTAATAAAGCTAGTTTCGTTGTCTTTTATTCTTAACTCAAGAGTTAATTCTACACCATCTGTACTTATAGTTTTTGACCTTACAAAGTACCTAGAAGCTGTTGATTTTACTTTTTTAAGCACCTCTTCTTCTACTCCACATTCAGTTAAGTTAATCAATAATAAAAATGGATTATCTTTGGTTACCATATTAGTTAATGCATATAAAATAACCCCAACTACTAAACAGCCTATAACTGCCAATGAATAAAATCCTGCTCCAATAACTATGCCTGAGGCAATAGACCAAAACATAAAAACAATATCAATTGGGTCTTTTATGGCGCTTCTAAAACGTACTATACTTAAGGCACCAACCATACCAAGTGATAAAACAACATTTGAGGTTACAGCCAAAATTACAAATGAAGTAACCATAGTCATCATTACTAAGGCAATATTAAAGCTCTTGGTGTAAATAACACTTTGGTATGTCTTTTTATATATTTGATAGATAAAAATCCCCGCTATAAATGATAAAAATAAGGTTATCGCAATTTGTACAGCTGAAATGCTGGCGGTGTTTTGAAATAAACCATTCTCTAAAATATCTTTAATTGTTGTCATGATAATCCTCCAAAAATTAAAATATTGCATTATATTTTCGTGAAAAAACATACTTTGAGGCTGCTATTTGTCTTGTATGTGCGCACTCAAGTATACCTTTTATAAAGCTAGGCAATACCTCATTAAATTTAATTTCCATAATAATAATACTTGGGTCAATAGCATCAATAAACTTAAGGTTTTTTGCAAAAATATTTGTTTGATTATTTGCTGTTTTAACTTGTTTATCAAAGGTAATTCTTAACCTGCCGGCCTTATGAATAAAGGCTTCTCTTTGGTATTTAACAATTACCTTAGGTTTTAATAACTCGTGTTGTAGTTGCTGATAAAATTTATAATAGAGCAAGTGATTTTTTGCTAATAAAAAGTTAAAATTGCTCTTAAAAATTTGTGTAAGCTCTAGCTTAGTTAGTAAAACTGACTGCTTAATGGTTATTTGGTTAATTTTAGATTTTTGCTCTAGCTTTAAACGCTCAGTGTTATTGTTGTAATATCTAACTCTAAACTTATGCCTTATAGCTTCGCCATTTAGCTTGTCATGATAAGCCTTATTATTAAAATTATCAAAATACAAGCTTGAAACAGTGTAATTATTATTTATACTATTGTTATCACGGTTTAATATTTTGCTTAGCTTATTAACAATAATGTGGTATTCCATTTTGTTAATCATATACTTAAGTTCATGCCTTTTATTAATCATATATACACTTCCTTTCTTAAGATTTGTTATTACAATAACTATACAAATAGACTAAGCTTTAAATGTCACAGTTGTATTACAGGTAGAAAATGTTAAAATATAACTATAGCTACTTTAAATTGTTATAAAACTGTAACAATACTGTTACATAATGCTTAGTAACTAGAGCTCACAATTAGTTTAATGATTTAAAAAAGAATTGTGGTGATTATTTATGAGCAAAAAAGTACTTATTGCTGAAGATGACCAGCGAATGCAAATGTTAGTAAGCGATTTTCTTATCCATGAAGGTTATGAGGTTATAGTTGCTTCAAATGGCAAGGATGCTCTCGTAAAGCTTAAAGAGGTTAAGGACATAAAACTAATAGTATTAGATGTGATGATGCCTTTTCTTAATGGCTGGCAGGTATGCCAAGAGGTTAGAAAAACTAGCACAATTCCAATTATTATGTTAACAGCTAAAAATACAGAACCAGATGAACTACGGGGGTTTACTAAAGGTGTTGATGAGTACATAACTAAACCCTTTAGTCCTTCAATTTTTGTGGCAAGAGTTAATGCTCTATATTCACGAACCTACAATCAAAAAGATATGGTTGAAGTAGCTATTGGAGATTTAACAATTAATACGCTTAAACACAAGGTATGGTGTAAAAACGAAGTAATAGACCTTAGTCAAACTGAATACAGTTTGTTATTGTTTTTGTTAGAAAATAAAGGTATAGTATTATCGCGAGAACAACTACTAAATAAAGTATGGGGATTTGATTATCAAGGAACAGATAGAACGGTAGATACCCATATAAATCGTTTAAGGGTAAAGTTAAGAGAGTGTGGCTATTATATTCAAACGGTAAGAGGTTATGGCTATAAAATAGAGGTGTGTTCATGAATTCAATAAGGCAAAAGCTTTTTGCGCAGATAGGTTCAATAATAATAATACTTATTATTGTATTAATATTAGCGAATACCTATTTGTTGCCAAGATATTATTTAAGCAGAGAGAAAAATCAGCTTTTGGATTACTATAAAAAAATAAATGACTATCAATCAACAGACTATCAAGCTTATTTAAAAGATTTTGTTATTATTGAAAATCAGTCTAATACAGATATTCTTGTGTACTCAGCAGATGGTAAAGTAATATATGCTTCAAAGTCTCAAACCTTAAAATACAATACTGAAAAGAAAAATATTCCCCCAAAACTTAATAAGGATGTTGTACCACCCAGACCCCCGCTTACTGTGGTTAAAATAGAAAGTGTTAATAAACAAGTGAGCTTTATGTGGGCCCAAGATCAGCGAAGTCATACCAGAGTATTAATTTTAACAGGTCTATTAGATAATGGGTTAGGCATAGATTTAACTACCTCATTATTAGCAATTAAAACAAGTACTGCTTTAGCAAATAGATTTTTATTAATTACCGGCATACCACTATTTTTTATAGGCTTAGTTTCTGCTTATTTTTTAGCTAAACACTTTACCAAACCAATTGTATTAATGAATAATGCCACAGCGAACATGAAAAACTTAAATTTTAATATTTGTTGTACAATAAACTCTAATGATGAAATTGGGCAACTAGCACAAGGCATTAATGAAATGTCGGTGGAGTTAGCAAGTACCATTAAATCCTTAAACAGTAGTAATAAAAACTTACAAAAGCAAATACAAGAAAAAATTAAAATTGATAAAAAACGAAAAGAGCTATTGAATAATGTATCACATGAGCTAAAAACTCCGCTAGCATTAATGCAGGGCTATGCCGAAGGGTTGAAGCTTAACATTGCTAAAGATCAGGAGAGAGCAGATTTTTATTGTGATGTAATAGTTGATGAAACCAAAAAGATGAACTATTTAGTACAGAATTTACTGAATATTAATCAGCTCGAATTTGGAGATAAAGCCCTAAGAAAAACAGAGTTTGAGATAGTAGACTTAGTAGACTATTGCATTAAGAAATTTCAGCAAAAAATTTCTAACAAAGGTATAGATGTAACATTTAATGGCCTTTACCCTATTGACGTATACGCAGACATGCTTAAGGTAGAGCAGGTATTAAATAACTACATTAGTAATGCCATTTATTATGTAGATGAACGTAAAATCCTAAAAATAAAGATGGTTGATAAAAACAAACATGTACGTATTGAGGTTTATAACACATGTAGTGGTATAAAGGAAGATGAGCTAGAAAAAATGTGGAACAGCTTCTATAAAAGAGATGAAGCCAGAACCTACCGCGAGGGTAGCCATGGTTTAGGATTATCAATAGTAAAAGCCATCATGGAAGCAGATCAAAATGATTACGGAGTGAAGCTTGAAAATGAGGGTATTACATTTTGGTTTGAGGTTAGCAAAGTACTATAGATATTGCAAATATACAAAAATAACTCGTGTATGCGAGTTATTTTTTATGTGACTTTATTAATAAAATTTGTTACAGTAGATTACTCAGATTTTGTAATTAAGCTTGGAGTAGAGATGTTTGTATAAGATAAACATGATATAATAATTCGTGTTATTATACTAACAAGTTTATTGGTTAAATTAGTGAAAAACTAAACATTAATCAACTTAATATCAACCTAAAAGAGATGAGGGTGAGTTTAATGTGGAAGATAAAGGAGATATGGAGTAGCTTAAAAAAAACAGGTTTTAAACAAGTTGAACTAACAAGCGGCTATATAATTGCAAAAAGAAAATACCATAAAAACTTACCATATTATATATTTAACAATAATCAAAAGGGTGAAAAACCACTGGTAATGTTTATTCACGGTTATACAGATACTCCACTTTTGGGTTTAACTACAGCTTTAGATTTAGCAAATGCTGGATTTGTAGCAGTTCTACCAGAAGCCAAGTGGCATGGCTTTGAAAAACCAGCTAATTTTAAAGAGTTATTTGCAAGTGATAGCTTTATTTACTCTATGTTTAAGGTATTCAAAGATACCATAAAAGGAATAAGTGAATTAACTACTTATTTGCAAAATAAACATATAGCTTGCAAAACCCCAGTTGGTATTAGTGGCTTTTCTATGGGAGGGTATATAAGCTACATATTGCCTCTGTTGGACAACCGCTTTTCAGTGGCTGCTCCAGTTAGTGGTTCACCATATCATTATGATGTTAAAGCTCAAGAACACTTTAACATTAATATGAATGAAAAAATACTTAAAGCTATGAATGATATTCCAGAGCCTTCTCAATTTATAGCTAAACTAAGTAAAATAAGTTGGCTTATTCAGCATGCAAAAGACGATGAAACAGTTTCCTATAATGGAAGTTTTAAATTTGTGAATCTACTACAGCAAAGAGAAGGTAATATTGACTTAGAGTATAAGTTTTATGAAAAAGCAGGCCATCACTACGAGTTTTATATGAAAGATACACTAGTAGCTTGGTTTTGTAAAAAGCTCTTATAAAATTCATTATTTATTGTTATCTAAAAATTTTGTATAATTGTGTTTAAGAAAAATATGGATTAAAATAGAATGCAAAATTACCATAAGTTTTAATTTTATTAGTAAAATAGGCAATATAAATGTATATGTTTATGATCTATATAAAATTTCAAGTATGTTTATATGTATAATTAGAGTATTATAATAAAAATAGTTTAAATATTTTTAAACATAATGTCTTTTGAATGTATCAAAAATTAAATAAAACATTAATTAGTAAAGTCATTTCTTTTATATATGTCATAATTGGTTAAAATAAACAATAATAAAGCTAAAAAAACATAAATAAATTAATAATATAGATAATTTACTAAATGTTTATTATACTTATTTTAATTAGCCCTTTTACAAAACTGTTTATACTGATAGAATATTAGCCATAAATAAGTGAATTGGAGAAAAACAATGCAACCTATAAAAAAGTTATTTCTTTTTTTAGTTACACTCTTGTTTCTTGTAGGGTGCCAAAATGACAACTTTGCTCCCGTTATATCTGCTAGCCCAATGCCAGATGTAGCTGCTAATCCTATCATTAGAATTAAGCCGGAGTTACCAGGTGCCTTTTTTGTTATGGTAGATGATCACCCCAATGCTAGACCTCAACAAAACTTAGAAAAAGCCGATATAGTATATGAAATGATTTGCGAGTGGACTATAACAAGATACATGGCTGGGTTTTATACTAAAGATCCGGTTAGAGTTGGGCCTGTAAGAAGTGCAAGATATTACTATGCTCAGGCTATTAAACCATATGATACTCTTTACATACATGTTGGTGGAAATATGGATGCGATGGCAATGATTAAAAACTTAAGACTTAAAGATATGTGCGACATAACAAATGCAAGTGGCTATTATGTAAGAGATAAAAGTCGTGAAGCACCCCATAATGCCTACATAACAACTAAATCTCTTTTGAAATATGCCGCTAAAAGAAATTACGAACTTAAACCACTGCCTAAATTAATACGTGGTAAATTAACAGGCGGTAGAGATATAAATAAACTAGATATAATATATGGCACTGATAAGTATCCTCATGATGTAACATGGATTTACCAAGAGGATAAAGATCAGTATTTAAGGTATTTAAATGGAGATGTATTTATCACTGCATCTGGTAATAACATATATGCAGATAACTTAATAATAATTGAAGCGCCAACAAAATTAGTGAATGTTCCTGTAGATTACAAACAGAGCGAAATGAACATAATAGGAAAAGGTAAAGCCATATTTTTGCGTAATGGAAAAATGTACAGTGGTATATGGAAAAAAGACAGTGTAAATGACCACTTTACATACCGACTTGATGATGGGCGCGTGTGGATTTATGATAAGGGCAATGTATGGATTCAACAAGTACACTGCCTTGATAAAAACACAACTATTTCATTAGTTAATTCTCAATAACATTGTTGAGAGTGAAATAATTATGTTTAACTATTAACAAGGAGGAGAACACATGGTAGAAGTTTCGCAAAAGAAAATTAGAGAGGGTCTCAGAATTAGGCGTAAGAAAAAAGGACTTACTCAAAAAGAATTGGCGCAAGAGCTTGGTATGTCTAGAAGTTTTTACGGACTAATTGAAACAGGTTTAAGGGAACCATCGATGGATGTAGCTATTAAAATGGCAAGATACTTTGATACAACTATAGAAGACCTCTTTTATAGATCTTATTGGTTAAAGTACTTAGACAGCAGAGAGATTAAAGAGATAGATGTAGTTTATCGAAAACAGTAAGAGGAAAGGATGTAATAGATGTTTATAAGTGGTTTTGGACCAATAGTTAATAAGCAGTGTAATACTTTAATATTAGGTTCAATGCCCAGTGTTACGTCTTTAAGCGAACATCGCTATTACGCTTTTTCACGAAATCAGTTTTGGCGTTTAGTATGTGATTTATTTAATACAGAATACATAAATAACTATGAGCAAAGAGTAAAGTTTTTGCTTAGTAATAAAATTGCACTTTGGGATGTTGTAAAGTCATGTGTAAGAGAAGGTAGTTTAGATACAGACATTAAAAAGCCATTAGTAAATAACTTTCAGTGGTTATTTGTTACATTCCCTAATATTAAAACAATTGTGTTTAATGGCGCAAAATCAAGACAATTATTTTTACGTTATGTTAATGAAAGATGGTATGAAAATAAAACACTAATTAAATTACCGTCTTCTAGTCCAGCATACACAATGGCTTATGCTAAGAAGTTAGTTGAGTGGCAAAAGGCCATTATAAATAAGTCTTATATAAATAGGGGAGTTAAATAATGCGTATTAAAAAAAAGTATATTTGTATATTACTATTTGTACTACTAACAATACCGGCTATGGCATCTTCAGTGCATCAACGCATAGCTGTCTTGTTTAATGATTCTCAGGTTTATGTTAATAATAAACCTATTGCTGTTAATAGCATGACATATGAAGGTACTTTGTATGTGCCATTGAGAGAGGTCTCTCAACTACTAAACAAAGAGGTCGTTTACGATAGTAAAAACAAGATAGCCCATATAAATGATAAAAAAGATTTATTTAGTGAGTTAAAAAGTATTAATAGTGCAGGTATTAATGGTGTAAATGTAGGTATGAGTAAAGATGAGTTGATAGATGCTTTAGGATTACCAAATAGAGTGGATACATCAATACATGGATTTACTTGGTATGTATATAATAAAAATTTAGAAAAGTATGTGCAGGCAGGGGTTAAAGATAACGAGGTAATCGCCGTATATAGTAATATTGGCGACTGGGATTTAGAACACTCTGTTAAATTAGGTTTAGAAAAAAGTATAATTGATAGAAAACTAGGAAGCCCTTTACCCACTTTTGAAGAGGGTAATAAAACATACACTGTAACTAATAATGATGGTATGGCACTATACAAATTTAACAAACAATTATATGCCTATATCTTTTATGACATTTATCATAATAATACAGTTACAGGAATGATGATGTGGGATAAAAAACTGCCTTTTAATGATATTTATATAGGTAATTATGATGATTTTGATTCAGTAGAATGGCAAAAAGCAATGAGTAAACAAATGTTTGACTTAAATAATACTATTCGCATAAGAAATAGTTTAAACTGTTTTGAGTGGGATAATAACATAGCATCTGTGGCCTATAGTCATAGCTGTGACATGGCTAAAAATAAATATTTTGATCACACAAACAAGAAAGGCAAAACACCTTTTGATAGATTGACAGAGCATGGATTAAAATATGTATTAGCCTCGGAAAATATCGCAAAAGGACAAAGAAATTCTATCTTTGCATTTGAAGCTTTAATGAATTCAAAGAGTCACCGAGATAATATATTAGGCAATTACAGCAAATTAGGAGTAGGCGTGTTTTATTATGATGGAGATAAAAAAGCTTATTATACGCAAAATTTTATAACACCAAGCTTAGGCGAATAAAAAAGCCTAAGCTTTTTTATTTGGGGTGGGCTCGTTTGGGGAAACGTCGCGGTTTGGGAATACCTGTTGGGTATTCGGGGTAGGTTCACTTCGTTCACGGTTTGGGCTGGCGCGGATTAAAAAACAATTATTGGTTTAAAAATGAGAAGCTTTAAGTAAGAATTGCCGAACGCTAGGGACGGGTGATTTTGTTCGTTTTCCGAACAAAATCACCCGTCCCTAGCGTTCCCAACGCAATCTCCACCCCGCGAAACACAAAGTGTAAGCCCCAACCATGTTTCGACTAATTGTAACAATAAACATTGATATAATTAACTTATAGTACTATTTAGTTTATTTATTAATAGCATATAAATTTGGAGGGCTTATTATGAATTCTAAAAAAACAGGTCTGGCTATAGTAGGATTACTATTAATAATATTTATAGCCTCAAGGTTAAATATAACTAGTCAAACCAATTTGAATACTATAGCTCAATTATCACCCTCAGCCGAAATGAGCCTTAGCCAAATGCAAGAAGATATTAATTACTTAATTTCTAAGTTAAAATCTGTGCATCCAGTTACCCAAGCTGGTATTCCTCAATATTTAGAGCAAGCAATAGAAGCTGTAAATAAACAAATTACCACACCTTTAACTGCGGGTGATTTTTATTTTAAAGTAACCCAAATAGCTGGCTCTTTACAAGACTCCCACACTTATATCAATTGTGAAAATACAAAGCAAAGCCTAGCACTCAATTTACCTATAACTTGGTTAAAAAGAAGCGTGGTAGTTACTAAAGATACAGATATATTAAAACAAGGTGACCAAATAATAAAAATTGGCAATAATACTTTACCAAATATTTTTGACAGCTTAGCTCACTTTATTCCTGCCGAAAATAAAGGTTGGATTCGAGCAAAAGCTCCAGCTGAGTTAAAAAAAGAAGTAATACTAAGGCATTTAGGACTCATTAATTTAGATAACACTGTTACCGTAACCTATAAAAGAGAAAACCAAGAATTTACTGCTAATTTGCCCCTTATAAGTACTAGGGAGTTGGCTAAAGTAAATAATCAAAAGCTTGAGAATATTACTACTATATTTTATGATGAGATGTCCTTAGCGGTATTTCAACTTAATACAGGTAACTATAATAATGAGTTTAGAACTAAGCTGCATAAATTTTTTAAACAAGTAGCAGCGAAAAAAATACAGCATGTAGCTATTGATATAAGAAAAAATACGGAAGCAGATTTTAGCGTTATAACGGAGCTGTTTTCTTATTTAGGTTTTGTAAATGAGTTAAAATACTATGACTCATATGTTAGATACTCTAAAGATGCCGCTAAGCAAAAATCTAATATAGCCAAAACAAGGGGTTACAAACAATATAAAAATGTCTTAAATATTAATAAACATCAAGCAGAAAGCCTTTTATTTAAAGGTAAATTTTATATATTAACCTCAAACCATACCTTTGGTACTGCTTGTCAGTTTGCAGTTATAAGCTACGACAATAAAATAGCCACCATTATTGGTGAGCCTACAGGAAATTCTGCAACAAGGTATGGAGATTGTTTAAGTTTTCAGTTGCCTAACTCTGGATATATGTTTACAGTATCATATAAAAAATTAACTAGACCAAATAAAAATAATGACCCAGCAACCTGCTTAACACCCCATGAAATAGTTTATACCGTAGCAGAAGATATAAAAGAAAATAGAGACGCCCAAATTGAGGCATTGCTAAAAATGATAACTCAAGAAAATTAAGTAGCTATAAATTGGATTCTTAGTATGAACAATTAAACATGGTAATAATATTAGTAAAATGTTTTGTGAATAGGCTAGTGGTGGACTTTATGTCCACCATTTTTATGTAGATAAGAAAAATACCTAATTAATAAGAATCATTTATAAAACAAAACGAGTTCACCCGTTTGCTGCAAGCAAACATAATGCTATAATATTGCTATACAAAATAGAGAGTTGGATATAAGATGGCTAAGGTGCTAGGAATAGATATTGGTGGAACTAAAATTAGTGCAATAGTTACCAATGAAAAGGGCATAATTTTACATAAAGAAACAGCTAAAACAGAGGGGTATTTAGGACAACAACATGTGTTATCTCTATTAATTAATTTAATAAGAAATACTTTAATATCACAAAAAAATATAGAATCTATTGGCATAGGCACACCTGGCTATGTGAATGCAAGTGAGGGTATTGTAGTATACTCAATGGGAGTAATTAAGGACTGGGTTAACATCAAGCTAAGAGAACATGTAGGTAAACATTTTAATCTACCTATTGTTGTAGAGAATGATGCCAATGCAGCCGCAATTGGTGAAGGCTGGTTAGGAGCAGGGCAAAACCTGAGCGATTATATGGTAGTGACTTTAGGCACCAGTGTTGGAGGAGCCTATGTTAATAAAAAATTTGGAGTATTATCAGGCCATAGTTGGCGAGGGGGAGAGATTGGGCATAGTATTTTATACCCTAATGGTAAAGCCTGTTTATGTGGTCAACGGGGTTGTGCAGAGCTCTACTTATCAGGAACAGCCTTAGTAAGCAATTTTAATGATTTAGGTGGAGAGGCTAAAAGTGGAGAAGATGTTTTTGTAGCCTTAAAGCAAAAAGACCCTAAGGCAGTAAAGGTAATGATGAACTTTGCCAATGACCTTGCAACTCTTTTAGTTAGTATTCAAAATATTTTAGATCCCCAAGCCTTTATTATAAGTGGAGGTTTAATTCATACTAAACAACATTGGTGGCAGGAGCTCAATAGTCTCTTAAACCTAAAAAGCAATAAAGGTGTAGCCGTTAAAATTTTGCCTGCTAAACTATTAAATGATGCGGGTGCTTTAGGTAGTGCCAAGTTAGCATTAGACTTATTGGAGGAATAAAATGAAAGCAATTTATAATGCAAAGATAATAACCCCCAAAAAGGTTATAACAAATGGATACCTTTTATATACCAACAGAATAATAGAAATAGGCACTATGCCTTTACCCATTGGTCAGTATGAACAGGAAATAGATGCTGAAGGTGGTTATGCTTTGCCAGGATTAATAGATATTCATACCCATGGTAATTGTGGTGCAGATAGCATGGATAGTTGTGCTAAATCTCTTAAAACAATCTGTGATTTTAATAGTCAAAATGGTATAACAAGTTTTTTACCTACAACTATGACTGACTCATTAAATAATATTAAGAATGCTTTGATAAATATAAGAAATTGTAAAAAACTAGCTTTAAATAGTAGGATTTTGGGTGCGCACCTAGAGGGACCCTTTATAAATAAACTAAAAAAAGGGGCTCAAAACGAGCAGTATATCGTAAAGCCAAACTCTACTTTAATAGATGAATTTAGTGATGTAATTAAAATAATAACTTATGCTCCCGAGCAAGATAATGATTTTATATTTACAGAATATCTTACCCAACATTACCCCAATATAGTGTTATCTATGGGGCATAGTTTAGCTAGTTATGATATTGCCTGTTATGCTTTAGAGCGGGGTGTTAAAAGTGCAACCCATTTATTTAATGGCATGACATCACTGCATCATCGTGAACCAGGCATTGTAGGGGCAGTATTAGAAAAAGATATTTATTGTGAGTTAATTGCTGACAATATTCATGTTCACCCTGCATGGTACAGAATTATCTCAAACGTAAAAAAGCTAAACAAACTTGTTTTAATATCCGACTCCATGAAGGCCACTGGTTTATCTGATGGAGAGTATGATTTTGCCGGACAAACAGTGGTTGTAAAAAATAACATAGCCAGATTAAAACACAATAATAGCCTTGCAGGCAGTACCTTAACCCTTAATAAGGCCATACTAAATATTATGAAAAATAGCAACTTAAGTATCTGTGAAGTAGTTAATATGGCAAGCTTAAACCCTGCAACACTATTAAACATAAATAAAGATTATGGCTCTTTAGAAGAACTTAAGGTTGCCGATATAGCTTTGTGTAATGAAGAGTTAACCGTACATACAACAATCCTTGCTGGTATAACAGTATACAATAATAACAAGAATGAGGGTGAGTAAAATGTGTTTTGCAATAATTGCTGGCAAACTAACTACCACAGATGGATCAGTAATATTTGGTCATAATGAGCAAAACTATGGTAGAAAAGTATAGCTCTGAATCTGGAATTAAATTGAGAATAATGGTGGGCTATCTGGAATTAAATTGAATAATGGTGGGCTATATAGATATAACGGTGAAACATACTCTTACCTGTGGCTGGAAAGCCCTGGTTTAGAGTTTAGCGATAATTGCTTTAATGAACATGGGGTAGCAGTTGCAGGCAATGGTTGTCCCACAAAAGAAGATGACATAGAGATTGTAAGCAAAAGAGGCGATATTGTAGATGGTGGGGTTGGCTATATGTTGCCCCAACTCATTGCTATGTTAGCTAAAACTGCTAAAGAAGGTGTGTTAGTTGCTGCTAAAATAATAGAGCAATTTGGTTACACAGGTACAGGCAGAACTCTAACTATTGCCGATGCCAATGAGGCCTGGATAATGTCGATTGTAAGAGGAAAACACTATATTGCCAATAGAGTACCAGATGACAAGGTAGTAGTTGTTCCTAACACCCATATCATTAATCAGGAAATACATTTAAACGACCCCAGTAAAACAATTTATTCTAAGGGTTTAATAGAGTATGCTATAGCCAGAGGATGGCATAACAAAAACGAGCAATTTAACTTTACCAAGGCCTATAGCAGTAATGCAAATGCTGAAACATTGCGTAATAAATATGGGGTAGATTCACGTCAGTGGTATGTTCAGAGTTTAATTTCTGGTAAAACTGCGGAATATCCACCTAAAACAGCACTACCTTTTGCAGTAAAGCCAAAGCAAAAAGTAAATGTAAAGTGGGTAATGGGTTTGTTGAGAAGTCATTTAGAAAACATACCACAATTAACTAACTTCACAGATGGTAACCCTCACAGATATGAGGCTGATATAGACCATTGTTTAATACGAATGGCCTGTAATATAGCTACCCAAGAGAGTTCTATTTTTCAGTTAAGAAGTAATTATCCTGTAGAATTTGGTTGTTTGGCATGGAGAGCATTATCGGTTCCTTGCCTCAGTGTTTATACCCCATGGTATTGTGGTATAAAAGAGGTGCCAGCAAGACACCATGTAGATATAGCAAGAGATAAACACTATAATCCACCTAATGAAATCTTTAAAGATGAAAACATGGCATTTTGGAGTTTCTATAACTTAGCATGGTATGCTGATAGGCTTAGTAAAGAGCAGCAAGAACATATTAAACAAACTTTTGCTAAAATTGAAGATCAGCAATTTAACAAACAGCAGGTTATGGAGGATATGTTTTCGACCCTATACAATAGTAATAAAAAATTGTGTTTAGAAATGATTACTCAATACTCTGAGGAAAGGTCTGCTGTAGCAGAATTAGTGGCCATGCAGTTATTAAAGGACAATTAAATGAAAAAAATAATATTTGAGGCCTGTGTAGATTGTTATGAATCAGCCCTAAACGCCAAAAATGCCGGAGCAGACAGACTAGAGCTATGTAGCGAGCTAAGTGTAGGTGGACTAACACCCTCTTTTGGTTTAGTAAAACAAGTCCGTAAAATAACAGATATTAAACTTAATGTATTAATAAGGGCCAGATCAGGAGACTTTTGCTTTAATGATAATGACATAGAAATAATGGTAAATGACATTTTAGAGCTTAAAAAACTTGGAGTTGATGGTGTTGTAATTGGGGCATTAACCCAAGATGCAACTATAGCTAAAAAAAATGTATTAAAAATGATTAATGCTGCTAAACCTCTAAGTATTACCTTTCATAGGGCCTTTGATTTAGTAAAAGCGCCTCAGCAAGCCCTAAATACCTTAATAGAATTAGGGGTTGATAGAGTGCTTACCTCAGGTTTAGCTCAAAATGCTTTTGCTGGTAGACATCTAATAAAACAGTTAGTAAAATATTCTCAAAATAAAATAATAATAATGCCAGGTGCTGGAGTCTCCGAGAATAATATTTATGATATAGTTAAAACAACAGGGGTCAGTGAGATTCACTCTTCTGGAAAAATAAATGTACAAAATGTTATGTTTAATACTAACAATAGAGTTAAAGAAGAAGCTACAACAAGGTACCTAACTAGTCAACAAAGAGTACAAGAAATGATAAAAGAAGCAAACAATGCAATAATCGATTAAATATTTTGGGGTGGTTTAATGAAACATAGAGTTTTCATTGTTGATGATGATACCAATATAAGAGAGCTTATTAGAAAGTTTTTAGTAAAAGAGGGTTATGATGTTCTTACCTTTGCCAGCAGCAAAGATGTAATAAAAAATATGCATGCCCTGCAACCCGATTGTTTGGTATTAGATATAATGATGCCTGGTGAAAATGGTTTAGATTTATGTCGTAATATTAGAAGAGAATTTAATACACCAATAATTTTTTTGTCAGCTAAGGGTGAAGAGATAGACCGAATACTAGGAATAGAGCTAGGAGGAGATGACTATTTAGTTAAGCCATTTAGCCCTAGAGAGTTAGTGGTGAGAATTAAAGCCTTATTGAGAAGATCAGTTATTCAAAATAAATCGCTAAAATCTCATAGAGTATCAATTGGTAACTTATTTATAAATAAAGATGCCCGTATTTTTAGTATTGATGATAATGATATTAACCTAACTAATAAAGAGTTTGAACTAATAACCTATTTGGTTGAAAATGCCCACAAAGCTATGTCCCGTGAACAAATTATTGATACCATTTGGGGTTATGATTATATAGGTGAAATGAGATCAGTAGACGATTTAGTAAGAAGATTAAGAAAAAAACTAAAAACAGGAAACGCTAATGTAACAATAGAAACTGTATGGGGCTACGGATACAAACTTGAAAAGAAATAGTCAATCAATAGTTATAAGAATAACTATTGTACATGTTGCTATAATAATCTTAGTAAGTGTTTCTGTTGTATTGTCTGTTACATTAACCCTTAGTAATTATATCATGCAAAGATCTCATTATGAGCTTACAACAACGGCCAGTGCTATTGTTAATGTAGTTAAAAACTTTGGATTAAGAGATTTTAGTTCATTTGAAGAGTGGCTTAATGATGAACCAGTGTTACAAAGAGATGCCAAAGTTATTATTTTGGACAACCACTTTAACATTAAAATAAATAGTTCCAATAATGAGCTTTTTGGAGGCTATTTAAGATTGCCTATTGATTTTCAAAGTCAAATACTATCAGGAAAAGAAAAAGGGGCATATAAAGGTTATCTTTATGCAGTAAAACCTATTACTACCAGTGGTGTTGGTTTAACCTTAGGTTACGTTTTAGCACTTAGCAATCATCAAGAAACAATAATAATAAGAAACAGCATTTTATCGTCGGTTTTAAGAATAATATTTGTTGCGGTATTACTAGGTATTGTGTTTTCAGGATATATAACCAGAAGATTAATCCAGCCACTGCAAAAACTTGAGGTAAGAATTAAAGAAATAGCTAGTGGTGAATTTGAGGGCAAGCTAGAGGTTGAAATTGATGATGAAATTGGTGATGTAACCAAAGCTTTTAATAAAATGAGTAAACAATTGGTTCAATATAATCAAGCTCAGGTTCGTTTTATTCAAAATGCATCACATGAGCTAAAAAGTCCTTTGATGAATATACAGGGTTACGCTGAGGGATTGCAAGAAGAAATATTTAATGACGAAGAAGAAGAAAATGCTTATGAAATAATTTCTGAGGAATGTCAGCGATTAAAAAATTTAATAGAAGAATTATTGTATATTAGCAAAATAGATGATGATAAAGCGAAATTAGAGTTTCAAACAATACGTATTTCAGATGTAGTAAACGATGCCATAAGAACTGTTTATACCCGTATTAAACAAAGTAACATAGATTTACAGGTTAATATTAACGAGGAAATAGTTGTTGATGGAAACTATGCCTTTTTGGTAAGAGCAGTTGCCAATATTTTAGATAATGCTGTACGACATACAAGGTCTTTTATTAGAATAGATGTAAGAGAAGAAGATTCAATAATAATTAGTGTAGCTGATAATGGCCAAGGATTTAATGAAGAAGATCTACCTCATATTTTTGAGCGTTTTTATAAAGGAGATAGTGGCAATACGGGATTAGGTATGGCAATAGTTGCTGATATAGTGCAAAAACATCATGGCACAATAAGTGCAGATAATTTACCAGAGTTAGGTGCCATGGTTATTATCGAGTTGCCAATTACTAAAAATAAAAAGGGTTTATCGCGTAAAGCATAGTATTGTTATGTTTATGTATTACAGCTAATCTAGTATTTTATAATGATACTTTATAGCTAGAAATAAAATTTTTGTTTTTGATACCACAAAGCACAGCAAGAACAGTTTTAATCTTAGTGTGATTTGTGGTTTCTAAAGAATATTACATTAATAATATTTTGAGTGTTTTCTTTTAAAAGAAACACATTTACAAAAATTACATTTTTATTTATAGCAAATGAGTTTATAATAATAAAAAACAAAATTTGAGGTTTATATATGGCTATTATAAAAAAATATCGCATTCCTATTGTGTTTACCTTAATTTATATGGCAATATTCATCTTAATGCAAGCAGGGTTATTGAAACAAGTTGATGATGTTATAGATTTAAAATCACGTACCATAACCAATACTACAGTTCATAAGTTTTTTATTATTATAACTAATTTAGGATCTGGTAAAGTTATTGGAGCTATTTGCATTTTAACACTTTTTTATACTTACAATAAGCTTAATAATTTTAGAGTGTTGTCTATACTATTTTTTTCGTCAGTGGGTTGTTATTTGTTAAACTCTATAATAAAAAACCTTATCCAAAGACCTCGCCCACCATTACCTCATTTGGTTGTTGAACACACACCTAGTTTTCCAAGTGGGCACGCCATGATAAGTATGTGTTTTTATTTAACTTTAGCTTTAATTTTAAATAAAATGAATTTTAAAAACATTAAAGCTATAAAAATAGCCTTAATCTTGTTAGCAATATTAATTGCAGTGAGTAGAGTGATACTTCATGTACATTATTTTTCTGATATTATTGCAGGCCTAACTCTTGGTTATAGCTTATATAAATTACTTAAATTAAAATATTGCTTTTAAAATACAAAAAACACAGCCCGCTTAAAGCGAGCTGTGTTTTTTATTTTTTAGGATTATAAGTAGTACATTCACTAGTTTTATTTAAGGTAACACTAATAGATTTAGCATTACAATAACCATTATTCGCATTATATTTACAGTCTGTGACCTGACATTTTGCAATAGGGTTAACTTTTACAGAATTAATATTAGCAGTGGACTGGGTTGTATAGCTCGCATTAGTGTTTAAAACTACATTGTCAGCACCTTCATAATATGACTGATAGGTGTTGCAGATGGTAGCTTGTGACCCTGCACTATTATTATATTGAATTTCTAAAGTTTGTGCCCCGCAATTTGTTCCACCCAAATTATGAACACATTTTTTAATATCGCATCTAACTTTTGGATCCATATAAACCCTCCTTTAATAAAAGTATTGACTTTATATGGCAAAAATATTTATTTAAAATACTTTATAGCTAAATTAGCGATGATGAACATAATATGATTTTTCATTAAGTGTGCCAAATTTATAACCTAAGGCGCTTAGTTGTTCAATAATCTTAGGTAACGCCTCTACGGTAGATTTTTTGCTGCCTAAATCATGCATTAGTACTATTGAGGTTTTGGTTCTTTTAACTTGATCTACTATCTTCTTTGTCATTACTTCGGCTGCTGGGGGATTTCTTGTTCCATCCTGACTGTCAACGTTCCAATCGAAGTATTGATATCCTTCACTCAATAATCTTTTTGCGATACTTTTTATCCTTGCTAAGTTTGTTAATCTATTTGAAGAACCTCCAGGGTAACGCACTACAGTCATTTTAGTGCCTGTTATTTCGTAGATAAATTTATCTAACTTATAGACATCCTCCATAAAAGCATCTACCGATTTATATATTTGACCATAGTTGTGACTATAGGTGTGGTTTCCTAAAGCATGACCTTCATCAATTATTTTTTTATATAGTCTTTTTGCATTGTCAGTATTATGACCAATTACAAAAAATGTTGCTTTAACATTATATTTTTTTAAGATATCTAATATTGGTTCCGTGTGAGAACTAGGACCATCATCAATTGTTAGGTAAACAGTTTTTTCAGGGGGATGGGGTACTGCTACCCCATTCAACCTGTCTACCCTTGCTTTGTAATCATCTAAGTCTGTGTTTAGTTTTTCGTTCTCTGTTTTAAGGTTATCATTCTCTTGTTGTTTTTGCTCTAATTCAGCCTTTAATGAGTCTATTTCTGTCTGTAGTCTTTTTTCAAATGAGCGAATAAAAAACACATTTAAAGTTACTGCCAGAGCAAGAATCACAATAACAAACACAACAAAATTATATTTAGCCTTTCTTCTCTTTTTCTCCCTTGCTAAGTACATATTATTATCCTTTCGTGCTTCTATTTATCTATCTAAATCCAGTATAGTTGATTTAAATAAGAATTCAATTAATAAATATTGGAACATCTTAAACTAGTTAGCTCTTAATGAAAAGAGATTGTAAAGTTAGTATATAATGTATATAAAGCCAGTAAATCATGTTACTTATTTAGTCCAACTCTTAAATTATAAAGCTATAAATATACATAGTCCACTACTTTGTTAAAATTGTATTGAAATTATGTTAAAATATTTATAAATAATAGTGATTATTTGTGTAATTTTTATTATAATAGTAATCGTGTTTTAACCCAGTGTTGCACATAAATATCTTATTTTAGTTAACAATAAACTCAATGGGGAGCGTAACTAATATGTTAGATTTTCAGGCGATTGGTTTGAGTCTAGTCGCAGGTTTAGGTTTATTTCTTTACGGAATGCAATTAATGGCTGGTGGATTACAAAAAGCTGCTGGAGATCGCATGAGGAGGTTATTAGAGGTTTTAACTTCTAACTCACTTTTAGCGGTTTTAGTAGGAACCGTAACTACAGCAATTGTGCAGAGCAGTAGTGCAACATCGGTTATGGTTATTGGTTTTGTAAATGCAGGATTAATGACTCTAAAGCAAGCAGTAGGGGTTATTTTAGGTGCTAATATTGGTACAACCATTACAACTCAAATGGTTTCTTTTAAGCTCACACACTTTGCTCCAGTTGCCATTGGCATTGGCATTATCTTATTAATGTTTGGTAAAAAGAGAAGTACTAAAGACGTTGGCGAGATCTTTTTAGGTTTTGGTATCCTATTTTTTGGTATGGATACTATGAGCGAAGCAATGAAGCCACTTAGAACATATCAGCCATTTATAGATTTAATGGCGAGTGTGGCTCAAAATCCTCTCTTAGGAGTAGCAATTGCAACAGTATTTACCGCAATTATTCAGAGTAGTAGTGCTACAACGGCAATAGTAGTAGCCTTAGCATCACAAGGATTATTAGATTTTGAGGCGGCCTTACCACTTATTTTAGGTAGTAATATAGGCACAACAATTACAGCTTTAATAGCTTCAATTAATACCTCTCTTACTTCTCGAAGGGCGGCCATAGCACATGCTATTTTTAATGTTGGAGGGGTAGTTATTTTTATGTTAATACTAAAACCCTTCTCCGTATTAGCCATGTCAACATCAACGATACCAGAGAGACAAATTGCCAATGCGCATACAATATTTAACATAGCAAATACCTTAATGCTTGTACCATTTATAACTTACTATGTAAGGTTTATTGAAAAAATCGTTCCTGAAAAAAGTAAAGATAAAGTCGATGAAGGTAGTAATATAAACCTTTATCTCGATAGAATGTTATTAAGTAACCCATCTATAGCTTTAGGTCAAGCTACTCGAGAAATTTATCGTATGGGTGAAATAGCACTAGATATGTTAAACTCAACAGAAAAGGCGTTTTTAAGCGATGATATAAAACTAATAAAACATGCATATGAATTAGAGCAAACAATTAATCAGTTAGAGCGAGAGGTTATGGATTACCTTGTAGATGTATCCCAAAGTAGTTTAACAGAGGATCAATCTGTACGCCTTAACTACTTGTTTGAGTGTGTAAATGATATAGAGCGTATTGGAGACCACACTGAAAACATTGCTGAGTTAGCTGAAAACAAAGTAGATAAAAAGCTACCATTCTCTAAAACAGCCTATAATGAATTAAATAATATGTATAATGAAATAAGAACTATGGTTGAAGATAGCTTAGATGTTCTTAAAAAGCATAACGAACCACTAATTAAACGAGTAGGTGAGAAAGAGCAAGAAATTGATTTGCTTGAAGCTCAGCTTCGTAAACATCATATAAAACGATTAAGTGATGGAACCTGTCACCCACAGTCTGGAATTGTATATTTAGACATAATTTCAAATTTTGAGAGAATTGCTGATCACGCAAATAATGTGTGTGTGCGAAGTTCATAATAATACGATCTGCAAAAGCAAATCGTTACCTTACAAATCTACAATAATATCAAAAAGGTCGCTTTTTAAGAAGTGACCTTTTTTTGGTTTATGCTTTAGCACGTGTAAGGACTCGGAGAGTCCTTCAAAAACCACCTGCTACGCGGGTGAGATTTAAGCTTAAGCAAAAGCATCACCTTAAAGTATAATATGGTTGTTCAAGCCTAGATTATACACACATAAGGAGATGCTTTTATGGCAAAAAGTTTAGCACATACAAAGTGGGTATGCAAATATCATATAGTATTCACCCCGAAGTATAGAAGGAAAATAATATACTATAAGTTAAGAAAAGATATACAAAATATAATAAAAGATTTATGTAAATGGAAAGGTATCGAAATCATAGAGGGATATATGAAAGCAGATCATGTACATCTGTTGCTATCAATACCTCCAAAGTTGAGTGTATCACAAGTAATGGGATATCTTAAAGGGAAAAGTGCAATGATGATATTTGAGAGGCATGCAAATTTAAAGTATAAGTTTGGGAAGAGAAATTTTTGGGCAACAGGATACTATGTAAGTACTGTAGGTATAAGAACTGCAACAGTACAGAAATATATTAGAGAACAAGATAAACATGATCAAATAGAAGATAAATTATATACCAAAGAGTACGTAAACCCTTTTAAGGGTAGCAAGTAATCAGTCCACTAGGCTTGAACGAAGTACAAGCTGGGCGTCATTTAGGCGCTGGTAAGTAGTAGGCCCTTATAGGGCTTGTCCAAACCACCCCTCTTAGGGGTGGTCCTGATTTGGCTATGCTTTTAGCATAGGGTTTGGTATTATCCCTTGGATAATCGGGGTGGGTTCGAGCTTTAGCTCTTATGGTTAGGTAATTGCTGTGCAATTAGGATGATTAACACGCTAATTAACTGTTTACTCATACAAATAATATAAAAGTAATGTATAATTAAGTTATGAATTCTACCTCAATATTCATTAAAATTCTCAGTGTAGGGAAGTACCTCTGTGTGATTCCGTAGTAGATACAGAGGTAACGTATAGTTAATATTTTAAATAAAGATAAATAGCTAATAAAACAAGAATATCAACGGCACGGAGGTACGTTCACTACCAATATATTGTAATTGTATAACTGTAGCGAATCACCTCTGTGTGATTCCGTTGTAGATATTTAGGAAACGTGTAATTATTATTTAAATAAAGATAAACACCTAAAAAAACAAGATTATGAACGGCACAGAGGCACGTTCACTACCAATATATTGTAATTGTACAACTGTAGGGAATCACCTCTGTGTGATTCCGTAGAAGATACCAAGGAAACGTGTAATTATTATTTTAAATAAAGATAAATAGCTAATAAAACAAGATTATGAACGGCACGGAGGCACGTTCACTACCAATATATTATAATTGAACAACTGTAGGGAATCACCTCTGTGTGATTCCGTAGTAGATATTTAGGAAACGTGTAATTAATATTTTAACCTAATTACCATATCACACTATTAAACTAACAAAGTAACCTATTAAAGGCAACATAACTAAATAAATAGCTGTTCCTATTAAGGTACAGTTAATAGTTAAATCTGAGGCTTCCTCTAATTCTGCCAAGATAACGTAGTTAGAAACGCCCCCTGGTGTTGAAAATAAAATTAAGCCAATAGCAGTGTAGCTTATATCAAAATTTAATAATCGAGCGGTGACCATAAATATTACTGGTAAAGCAATTAACTTAACCAATAAGATTACCACCATTTGAATGCCTAGTTTTGCCATTTTAAGAGATTTAGTGTTAAAGTTAGCACCTACAATTATTAGCGATAAGAACATTACGGGTTTAGTTATTTGAGAAATTAAATCTCCTAACAAAGGGTTCCAAATATTAAAGTAGTTAAATACTACTCCAAGCACAAGACCCTGAATTAACGGATTTTTTATAAAACTGGCTTTACGCATTTGTTTGCCGTTTTTTCTGCTGTTTAATCTATACACTATTTCAATGCCAAAGATAGTGATAGGTGAAAAGGCACTGGCAATAACCATACCTAAAGGTAGAATTTTAGCTGGCAGTAACTGCATCATAACCGGAAAACCTAAATAAATTGAGTTTCCGCGAATAGAGTTAACAAAGCTTTCAAAACCCTGTTTTTGAAAAAGTTTTTTAAAGAAAATATAAAAAATAAATAACTGAACAAGCAGTATACTAAAGAACAATAATGTTTGATTTGTAATTTCCATATCCGAAGTACTGATTTTCATAAATATTGATAAAGGTAACATTATTCTGTAAGTAATAAACGAAATAAAACTATTAACCTCTTTATTATAATAACCTTTGTATTGTAGCCACCACCCTAAAAATACTATAGTGTATATTGGTATGGTTAGTTTAAATATTGCCATTAATAATCACTCCGTTATCTAGGTTTATGATACTTTGCTAATTTTTGTTATTTTAACAATGTTTATGAATAGTTTAGGGTTATTAAAAACAACTATTATAGTATGCAAAATAATAAATAAAGTCAACAATTTTGGAGGTAGTTTAGTAATGACTAAACAAATTTGGCTTACAAGGTCTTATGAACCCATCAACAATGAGCTGCTACTAAAACTACAAAATAGTCTTAATTCAAATAATCTTGCCTATTATGTTTTACCTAATGCTAGGCTTGTTAAACGTGCTTCAAAACAGTATTTAGTAAACAATAGTAATATAACCTATAACGGCGGTTTTATATCACTAACGGTATTAGTGCAAAGAATATTAAAAAAACATAATATTAACTACACTATTATAGATAAAGCTATGGCTTCTGTATTGGTGGCTAAAATACTGCTTCGGCTTTTAGAACAACAAAAGCTTAAATACTATAATCATTTTAGCAATATCGAGGATATGGCCCCAGCAATACTAACAACTATAAAAGAAATAAAACACTACTACAGTAATAAAGCAAATCAACTAACTTTACTGCCAGATATGCCTTTAAGGTACCATGATATTATGCTGGTGTATCATTTGTATTACCAAGAGTTATTAAAAAATAATTTAATAGATTTTGAACAGGCTACTAGTTTAGCTGTAAATTTATGTAAAAGTGATGAAGTAAGTTTTGGTGGAGATTTATTAGTTTTAGCTGGTTTACAGTATAATAAATTGCAACTTGATTTAGTTGAGCAATTGGTAAAAAAGTTTACAAACATAATAGTAATTATGCAAGCAAATGAAAAACAAGATTTTTTTGAGCGAGAGTTTAGCCTAATTAAGCATTTTATAAATCTTGGTTTTACAAAACGAAAGCTTTTAAATAACAACAAACATGATTTAGCTCAGTACCTGTTTACTAATGAGAAAAATGAGTATAGGCAAACGGTTAATATTCAGGGTTATAACTCCAAAAGACTAGAGGCAAAGCATATTATTCGCAAAATAAAAAGTATTCAACTTAATAATAATATTGCTGCTAAAGATATAGTGATAGTAGCTAAAAACACCAATGAATACAGTAATTTATTAAGCTATTATGCTGAGCAGGCTCAAGTAAAATTAAAAACCAATGTGTTAAATGTAGCAATCCATAGTATGCCTATAAAACTTAGCCTACAGCTATTAAAGGTGCAGTTAAGCAACTGGTCTGCAGATGAATTTTTAAGCCTTTTAACAAATAACTATCAGTTTCCTAGTAGTATTAATGCCAGCTTACTAGCAGACTTTATTAGAATAACACCTAGCCCAGGGCCTTTACATAACTGGATAAATGCCTGTAGAAGACAAAAGAATTTATGCTCCTTAGAGCAATTAACCAGCGAAGATTCAACAATATTAAGTTATGAACAACTTGCAGAGATTGAAGCTAGTTTGCTTTCAATAAAAAAACTATATAGCAGTTTACCTCAACAAGGTAGTTATCAAGAGCATGCCAATGCTCTGCTAAATCTTATTAAAAATTTTGGTGTGCATGAGAGCATTTTGTTACTGTGTAATGAAGTATCTCAAATAGAGGCAAGTAACCTAATAAAAAGCTGGTCTTTATTTATTAACATGCTCAAAACCCATAGTCAGTTCAGCTATCTGTGGCCTGAGGTAATGAGCCTGAATAGTTTTTTTATAATCTTACAAGATGTAATAAAACAGCAAAATGTAGCCTATCACAATGAAGTTTGTGACTGTGTTGAACTTCTTAATGCCCACAAAGTAGCCGGAAACAAATATAGGTATTTATTTATTGTAGGCTTTAATGATGGTAAATGGCCTCAGCGTGGTAAAGAGTCTTGGTTGCAAAATATTAGTAATGACGAAATAAAGCTACCCCTTCAGGCCATTAAAGATTATCGCAAGAGTGAAAAACTTAGTTTTATAAGAGTGTTAGAAAGCGCAACTCAAGTATTAAATATCTCTTATTTGCTTCGCAATAACGAAGAAAAAGAAATGCTTGCATCCCAGTATGTTTCGGAATTAATGCTAACAAATAATAAATGTACTTTAATTACTAAAAGCATTGATTTAATAAATAAAAGTCATAGGCTGGCTTACAATGAACAAGAGTTATTACTGCGTAATGTATTAATAAAAGGGTTAGCAAACAATAGCTATATAGATAACAGAATTTTAATTGAAAAACTACGTTACAATAATGAGTATAGTGCCTATAACGGGGTAATTAGTGATACTAAAATAAAAACTAAGCTTAGTAGCAAGTTTGGCGATAACGCCATTTATAGTACAACTATGTTAGAGCAATACGGAAAATGTCCTTTTTCGTTTTATTTGCACAGGGTGTTAAAAGTTAAAGAACTCGAGCAACTATCTATAGAAGTTAACCCACTTATTAGAGGCAATATTATTCATAGTGTTTTAGCTAGTTTTTTAAAGAGTAATAGCCAATTAAAACTGGCTGAAATCGAAAACTATGAGCAGCAATTAAAAGACTTATTAAACAAACAAATAGTTAAAATGAAAAACTTATTAACCGATGAGGGTGAAACTTGGGTTTTAATAGAGAGTGATAGAATACTGTACCTATTAAGATTATGGCTAAGAAATGAAATAAAACTGCAAGAATGTACCAATCTGTTACCCAGTGATTTTGAATACAGCTTCAATAAACAGCATGCCGTAGTGCTAAAGTCAGCTACTAATAAACTAAAAGTAGAGGGCTTTATTGACCGTATTGATATTGGTGATGAAATAATAGTTGTTTATGATTACAAATCTGGGCTTGCCGCTAAGCTGCAGGACATTAAAGATGGTGTAGCTTTTCAGATACCATTTTACTGCAAAGCCGCTGCTTTTAAATACCCCCACAAAAAAATAATTGGGGGAGGATATTATCGCATTGGGGCAGACTTCAACCGCAAAAGTGGCATGTGGCATGCTGATTATTTAACAAGGGTGAACCTTAGTAATAGAATTAGCGATAAAGTCAAACCCGATGATTGGCTTGATTTGCAAAACCATGTAGAAGAACTAGCGCTAAACTACCAACATAATATCATTAATGGCAATTTTAAACTAACACCTCAAAGACCGTGTCCATCATTCTGCCCTTATAAAAACATCTGTAGAATGACCCCTTTATTACATGCCATAGTGGAGGCTAAGAGAAATGAAATTTACCAAGAATCAGAGTAAAGCAATAAAGACATTTGGCAAAAATCTCTCAGTAAGCGCAGGGGCAGGATCGGGCAAAACTACCGTACTTGTAAATAAATATAGTCAGTTAATAGAGCAAAAAAAAGCCTTATTAAGTGAAATATTAGCAATAACTTTTACCAATAAAGCCGCATTAGATATGCAAAGGCGAGTAAGAGAGCTTATTAATAGTAAGGTAGATCATGCAAAAACAATACCAGAGCAAAACTATTGGAAATCAGTAAAAAACCAGCTTGATACTGCCCATATAACAACAATTCATAGCTTTGGTTTAAATGTATTAAAAAACTATCCCTTAGAGGCGCAAATTCATCCTGAGTCTGGCTTAATGGATGAAATACAGTCACATATGGCTTTACAAGATGTAATTAAAGCTATTTTAGCAACCGAGTTTAAACAAAACAATGAAATTAAACAATTAGTCTCTTTATTAGGTAGCAGTAACGCTGTTATAGATGCCTTATTAAAGGTTTACTTAAAGTCAAGATCATTGGGTGGTGAGCCTACAGCGGTTGCAAAACAAGCCCTAAACTTTAACTCTATAGCAGTTACCCTCTTAGATACAATACGCTTTGAATTAGTAGAGAGTTTAAGAGAAGTAAAAGAAGAAGTTAAGCAATCAAAAAGTAAAACTAAGTTTGTAAAAAAGTGGCAAAATATAAATGTAGATAATCATATTAATACCATAAAGCAAGCAGATAGTCTCTTGAACTATGAAGTGAATGAGCTGCTTTTACAGCTTAAAGAAGACTGTAGTAGACCGCCAAAAGAACTGGCAGATTTAGTTAAATCAATAAGCAACAAAAGTAAAAACACCGGCTTAGTTTATGATTTTGAGGCAGTGTTGGCATACTTTGATGCCCTGCCTATTTGGCATAAAATAAGCGATTTAATAGCAAAAATACACTATCAGTATAGCAGTATTAAAAGACAAAGACGGTTATTAGATTATAGTGATTTAGAATGGCAGCTGTTAAACCTTTTAGCCAGTAATGAAAGAATAAGACAAGAGTATCAAACAAAATTTAAATACCTTATGGTAGATGAATTTCAAGATACCAGTCCCTTACAGCAAACACTAATAAAATACTTGGCTCCCTACCATCAGCAAAAACTATTTATAGTGGGTGATGCCCGTCAGTCTATCTATAGATTTAGAGCCGCAGAGGTAGAGGGTTTTATGGAAATGGAAGAGAGTATTAAAAATGCTAGCGGTGAAAGAATAGTTTTAGCTGAAAACTTTAGAAGTGAACCTCAATTAATTAATTTTTTTAATAGCTTTTTTGCACAAGTATTTGCTAAAACCGCTATTACCTACGATATCGTAGTTGCTGGCAAACAAGAACAAGAAAATCAACAGTTAATAGAATTATGGCTGCCAGAAGAAAAAGATGTGAAAAATAATAAATCAAAAGAAAGACATGAGATTGAGGCAAAAATAATTGCCAACAATATAGTTAAAATGCAGCAAAGTGAAAACATTAACTTTGGAGATATAGCTATACTATTTAGAGCCTTATCGGATGTAAAAATATACGAGAGGCAGTTGCAAAAACAAAATATACCTTATGTTGTGGTAGGTAGCAGAGGTTTTTTTGCCAAACAAGAAGTACTTGATATTTTAAACCTGCTCAACTATTTTGTATACAACAAAAACACTTTGGCTTTAGTTGGAATATTAAGATCGCCGTTGTTTGGTTTGAGTGATGAGTCACTTTACTATTTAGCTAGTGAAAAAGCCTTATTAAATCTAACCCCCTGTAACGCACTAAGCAAAACAGAGCAGCAGCTTTGGTTAAATAGCCTTATTCTGCTTAAAAAATGGCGCACTATGTTAACCCTTAAACCTGTATCTGAGGTTATGCAAATGGCTATAGATGATACAAACTATCTTAGCGTGTTGTTGGGCTCTTTAGGTTATGGTTTACAGGCAGTGGCTAATGTAGAGAAGCTTATTAATACAATAATAAACTTAGAGCAAAATAATATAATTACAAAAGTAAATATCTTAAGATACCTAGAGGCATTAAAGGATAGTGATGCTCAATTTGGAGAAGCAACATTAAATACTGAAAACAAAAATGCGGTGCAAATAATGACAGTTCATCAGTCTAAAGGACTAGAATTTAACACTGTAATAATTGCCCAATGTGAGCGTGAATCTAAAGGTAATCAAAATAGCATGTTAGAGTATAGCAAAGAGTATGGCTTAGTTGTTCGCAGAAGGAACTGGCAAGATAAACTACAAAAAAATATCTATTATAACCAAATGAAAGACTTCGAAAAACGCAAGGAGCTCGAAGAATCATATAGATTGTTATATGTAGCGGCAACTCGAGCAGAGCATAAATTAATATTTTCAGCTGCTCCCGATAATCTACCAATGCAAGAGCAAAAATCTTGGCTTAAACTATTAGTAGATTACTTAGATATAACAAATTATCCACAGCAAAACACAGCTGTAAAAGACTTAGTTATAATACAGCAGGCGTTAGGTGAAACCTATAATTACCACAACAACTCGGTGGTAAATGTTAGTAGCAATACAGAAACTGGTGTTAGCTTAATAAATAAAGTAGCCCAAACATTTAACAATAAACCGGTAATTTCGGCCTCAGCATTAATTGATTTTAGTAGCTGTCCTAAGCTATTTTATTTTAAAAATATCTTAAAGATACCCACTATGCAGAGTCTAGATCTTCAGTTAGAAGTAGATAATGTATTATTAGGTGATATAGTTCATAAAGTATGTGAAATAACCAATAATAAAGAGAGCCTTTTTGAGATATTAAACAAGGTGGTAGCACAGCAACAGTTGCCTCAAGCCCTTAAACCTATATGCCGATTAGAGAGTGAAAAAATACTGCAAAAGTACCATAACTCTGAGCTACTAGCAGAAATATCTCAAACCATTAATACTAGCTCTGAGATACCATTTTCAATGCTACACGAGTCTTATGTACTGAGTGGGGTAATAGATAAAGTATTAAACGACAATAACTTAAAAATAATAGACTTTAAATCTGGTTCAAAAACCAAAAGTGCAATCAATAAATACAAAGTGCAAATAGCTCTTTATGCTTTAGCCATAAAAAAACAGTTTAAAAAATATCCGCAATCACTAATCATATACTTTATGATGTCTGGAAATCAATATAACTATATAAATGAATTAAAAGATGAAATAAGTTGCATAAATCTCTTAAATAATGTAATACTTAAAATTGACAAAGCTATTAAAAACAACAAATTTGAAAAGCAGGAAGAGTTATGCGCCCAGTGCAAATATAAAATATTATGCAAAAACTATAATTAAAAAAAAATAATCACATATAATATAAGAGAAAAACTCTAATATACACCAACGTAACAGTTGACTTTACTAAAAATGTAATTTAAACTGATGTTTAATATTAAATACTGTTATAATTAACCAAAGAGGAAAAGCTAAGGGGGATTACTTATGAAAAAGCTTTGGAAAACAATAGGAGTAATAATTGGAATTTCAGCTGTATTATCTGTAGTTGCTTCAATAGTAGTACGTTGCTGCAAAACCCAGCATAGAGAAGAAATTACAGAAAGAACATATACCACAATTGAGTAATAGCTTAGGCAAATAAAAAAGCCTAAGCTTTTTTATTTGGGGGTGGGCTCGCCTTTAATATTTGTTGGTTTTATAATGTAACGATTTTATTCTACTATGTTTCCATAAAACGTATTGGCATCGCGGGGTGGGAATGCCTGTTGGGCATTCGGTTTGGGTAACCCTGTGGGTTACGGTTTGGGCTGGCGCGGGTTTATTTATCATTATAGGTCTTAAAATGAGACTCGTCTTAATAGTTGTAGTGGCAGGTTTCCATGCCTGCTTTGGTGAGGGCTCGCCTTTAATATTTGTTGGTTTTATAATGTAACGATTTTAATCCATTATATTCCATAAAACGTATTGGCATTGCGGAGTGGGAATGCCTGTTGGGCATTCGGTGTGGGTAGCTTCGCTACGGTTTAGGCTGGCGCGGGTTTATTTATCATTATAGGTCTTAAAATGAGACTCGTCTTAATAGTTGTAGTGGCAGGTTTCCATGCCTGCTTTGGTGGTTGATGTGGGGATAAAATTTTTTGGCTAAAATAAAAAGAGGATAACACACTTTATAATAAGTAGAGTTGCTTTATCCTCTATGCTATTCAATTAAAAACTTATAATAATGTCACGCTAAGCGAGCTAAAAAACCGCAAGCCAAAGGCTTGCCCATCCCGTATTTCACAAAGTGAAATACCCATCCCGCGTAACGCAAAGCGTAAGCCCATACCTAAAAATTATTGTTTACAATAATTTTTACCAATAGGGTACGCCTCAGCTGGTACATTATCGTAGTGTAATGATTTTAAATCAACTGCTCCAATACCAGGGGCATCTACTTTAAAATCTACGTTGCAGTAGCTATCCCAAAAAGCACGGTGATGTACGCGGTCTTTTAGTACTACTATGTCTAGTTTTTTATAGTCTATTTTAGCAGATGTAAAACCACCGCTGTCTATGGCACCTCTCATGTTCTCCGAAACAACTACATAACTGCCGTTTCCTAAACTAAGGGTAACAATTAAACAACTTTTAACTAAACTGCCTTTACCCATAGGTCCAATAAGGCGGTATTCTGGTCTGCCAATATAGATTATCTCTCCCGTAACTTCTACTGGATCTCCCGAAAACTCACTTGCCCAGCCACCTATTTTTACAGTTACAGTATCTCCAATTTTATGATTCTTTGCTAAATAAGCAGTGGCAACAGGGTCAGCTATACCTGGCATTGCAAAGTTTTTAGCACCTTGTAGTAATAGTTCTTTAAGAACATGGGTACTATCACCAGTTCGGTCTGCACCATCGGCCATTAATACAGGCCCTTTGCCTTGCTTAACTAACTCTATCACTTGATTTACAGCCTCTTTTGTTTTAGGTAATTTTTGATTTAAAGCATCACGTAATTGCCAGGCCTTAGCTGCAATTTCTTGGCTTATTTTTTGAGCTAAAGCTTGGTTATTATTTGTAACGGCAATTACTGACATGCCAATATCAGGAACATCAGCATAAGCGAAGCCAGGAGCCACACTTACACAAATTACCTCTTGTTGTTTCTCCCATTCTCGGCATAAATCATATAACTCTTTCATTGGGTAGTAGTCTGATGCCTGAAAAATACTAGCAGAAACAATATTTGGTTTTACTAATGCTTGAGTAGGTTTTAGCTTTCCTGCTAGGGTATCTAACATACACTGGGCAGCAGTTTCACCTATTTCTTGGGAATCAAGATGAGGATATGTTTTAAGTACAAAAACAGCATCTGTAACATCTGTTAATTCAGCATCTTCATTAGCATGGAGATCGAGGGTTACCATAATAGGTATATCACCAACAACCTGTCTTACCCTGCGCACAATCTCTGCCTCGGGTTTAGCGATACCCTCTACAGCCATAGCACCATGTAGGGCCAGTAAAACTCCATCTAACTCTAAAGAATTAACTAGTCGGTCTTGAATTTCGGTACAAAACTTATTAAAACAGTTCTCAGTGAACCAGCTTGTATAGGGTCCAGGAGCCATGCCCACACTAATAATAGGTACTATTTCAACACTATTGTGTTGCTCTAGTACATTTAAAAATCCATTAATATAGTTGGGTAAACCCTTGTTTTTGTAAATAACATTACTGCCTCGTGAGGCGTAAGGATTAAGCGTATTATATGTTGTTCTATCAGGACAAAAAGTACAGGTTTCATGGGCAAATTCCGCAATAGCTATTCTCATTTTATACACCCCTTGTAGTAGATATGTAAACTAACTAGACTAGTTCTGGCTTGGTTCAAAAAACCCTTTAATTATTTTAATTAAATTTTTACCTTTGTATGATAAGATACAGAAAAGTGGTTTAATTTAAATGTATAGAGGTGTTTGCTGTGAATAAACAGCTTATTAAGAGTCTTAGTAGTTATCTCGCTTGTGCTGAAAGTCTGTTTGAAAAACAAAATGTAAGTGTTGTTTGTGTAAAAAATGATAGTACCAAATCAGCGTGTGGCCAACAAGGTTTATTAGCAGTTTCAACAAGTGCTGGAGTCATTATTCAGGCAGATTCAGTGTATTGTCAAGAATTAAAAAATATTTATGAGGGATACAACAAACTAGATTTTTTTGAGGCCAATAATTTAAGCTTATTAGAGAGCTTGGTTAGAGAGTTTGATAAAATGCTAAGTGGTCCTTACTTAGTATTACATAAGTTAAAGCCTAAACAAGATTTAATAAGCAACGATTATAGTTTAAGAATTGAGCTTAAAACCACAAATAACAGTGATTTATTTCAATACGAGGGTTTTGATAACGCCTTAAGTTATCAAGAAAATAAAAGAGATGAGTTCACCCTTATTTTATGGAATAAACACCAGCCTGTAGCTATTGCCACAGCTACCCAACTACATCATGAATTATACAGTATAGGAATAAATGTTTTACCAAAATGGCGTAGAAAAAATATAGGCTTGTTAGCTCTTAGTAAACTCACAGAAGCAATTCTTAACAAAGGCAAAATACCTCATTACTCAGTTTCTATTGCCAATACAGCCTCCATAAACTTAGCATTAAAAGCTGGCTATAGTATTTCGTATTGTACGGTATATACAGTTTAGAAATGGGTAACACCTCGTTAATCATTCATTACTCTCATAGCTTATTGCTAAATGTTTATGCTCACTATTAGGAAGTGGGTTTTAAACTCTTCAGCTTATAAGATAATAAAAAGGAGTGAAAAGATATGAATATTATTTTTAAAGAGATTAATAAAGAAAATTGGGAAGAGTGTATCGATTTAGAAGTTAGTAACGATCAAAAAAAGTTTGTAGCGTTAAACTGGTATTCAATATTACAAGCTAAATTTGGTGAAAAATTATACCCTCTGGGTATCTATGATAATGAAACTATGATTGGTTTTTTAATGTATGATTTTGATCCAGAAACTAGTAGATGGGAACTAAGTAGATTTATGATTGATAAAAAATATCAAAGAAAAGGCTATGGAAAGCTATCAATGATACATTTGGTAAAATTTTTGAAAAATAAACTGGGAAATATAAAATTTTACTTAAGCGTTGAGCCTAAAAATCTTATTGCTCAAAAGCTGTATGAAAATATAGGGTTTAAAAAAACAGGAGAAATAATGTGGCACGAAGAGGTTATGGTCATAGAATTATAAACACATAAGAGTTTAAGTGTTAGTGTTGCTCACTAGCATAAGTTCTAACTGATTAGTTTACCTCAGCTTAACTAAAAATGTTAGCCACTGACTGAGAGTAAGTCTTCAGTTCTGTAATTCCTTAAATAATTAAGATAATGTTAAGAGTTTTGTATTCGTAAATAGTGGTATACTGTAAATATGCTGCTAAATAATAGGCTTAAAAAACCGATATTGATAGTATAAATATATGAAAGGGGGAGTTGTAATGAATGACAAAAGAAGCTGGCAAAGCTACTTTAAATTACTTCCTTTGATTTTAACCTGCATCATACTTTTTAAAGTGGTAGATAGCTCAGAAATGTTTAGTAATGGATTAGGCTTTTTTGTTTCTATATTTACATACTTTATATGGGCATTTTTAATTGCGTACTTTTTAAACCCCCTTATGGTTATCATAGATAAAAAAACTAAGGGACGAAGATGGGTAACCCTATTTATCCTTTATGCAATAGTAATAGGCTGCATAGTATTAGTAATAAGAATAGTATCTCCCAACCTTACTCGTAACATATCCGATTTAGCAGAGGCCATACCCGGATATTATAAAATTGCCCAAAAATGGGTAACAGCAAAAATTGCTGAGATAAAAGTAAACGACTCTTTTGGGTTAGTAGCCTACCTAGAAACTGCCTTTAGTGGCATTGCAGCAAAACTAACAGAGACTATAACCCAAATCTTAAATGGAGTATTAACTGGGGTGTTAAGAGGCACAAACTTAGTAGCAACCTTTTTAATGGGGTTAGTAATATCAGTTTATATGCTAAAGGAAAAAGAAATTATCATAAACAGCTCACGTAAACTGGTAAAGGCAGTTTTTAAAAAAGGTAACATGGCAAATAAAGTATTAAAATTTGGTCAAGATGTTGATGATATTTTTTCTAAGTATATTATTGGCAAAGTAATAGACTCTATAATCATTGGAATCATGTGTTACGTAGGCCTTGCTATCATGAAAATACCCTACGCTATAGTCTTAGGTTTAGTAGTTGGTATAACTAATATGATTCCGTACTTTGGACCCTTTATAGGTATGATTCCGGCGTTTATAATAACCCTGTTTGCTGGCTTTTGGCAGGCAATTGCTACTGTGTTATTTATCTTCTTGCTTCAGCAGTTCGATGGCTGGTATTTGGGGCCAAGAATACTAGGTGGCAGTGTAGGGTTAAGCCCTTTATGGATTATAATGGCAATTACAATTGGTGGGAAACTGTATGGAATTGCAGGCATGTTTTTGGGAGTTCCTGCCATGGCTGTTATTAAAAAGCTCTTGAATGAGTTCATTGAAAGCCGAGGTTCCCAATAATTCAACAAAATAAGCGCTTGTAATATTACAATTATGTTACAAATGTTGTTGCAAACACGTTCTCCAGCTATACTTGTACTATATAGTAGGGCAGATGGAGGCAACATATATGAAAAAAATAATAAGTTTAATAATGATATGTATTGTGCTTTTTACACCTTTAATTGGTAGCGCTGATGCATATCATATTTATTTGAATGAAGAAAAGATAGACTTAGAAACAAAGCAAACACTCATTAAGGATACAGTGTTTGTACCTTTAAGAGAGATTAGTAATTTGTTTGGTGCAGAAGTAAGATGGAGCGAAGATGTGCCGGCCGTTGCAGTTTTACTTAATGAAGATACCTGGATGATTTTATTAAATGGTAAAGGTTTATACAAAAATGGTCGTATTGTTTTAGAGAGTGCCGCCATAGAAAATATAAACAATATTTCTATGGTTCCTGTAAGGTTAATTGCCTATATCTTTAATTATGAGATAGCTTGGGATGCTAAAACATATTCAATAAAATTATCTACAACCACACAAGAAGAAGAGAACTGTGATGAAGACAAAGCGGTTGATATCTCTAGTACCTCAATAATGGGTAAATCCCAAGCCACTGCAGAGCAAATGGCAACATTTTTGCTAAAATACAATTCTAAACCAAAAATTCCTTGTACAGCATTAGAATTAGCTCAAATATACCTCGAAGAGGGCGAAAAAGAAGGAGTAAGAGGAGACTTTGCTTTTGCTCAGAGTATTCAAGAAACTGGCTACTTTAAATTTGGTGGAAACGTAAAGCCAGACCAGTATAACTTTGCAGGCATGGGCTCAACCCAAAAAGGAGTTACCGGTAGTTCCTATAATACAGCCCGCGAAGGAATACGGGCTCAAATTCAGCACCTCAAAGCTTATGCTTCAACAGAGCCATTGAGTCAAACATGTGTTGATGCTCGCTTTTCTTTAGTTACACGTGGCACAGCAACAAGACTCGAAGACTTGGCAAATGCTCTTAATACTAATAATACGGGCTGGGCTTATCCTGGTTACGATACCAGAAAATACAATAGCGTAAATGAGGCATATAAAGCTAATCAAACCTATGGTCAACAAATAAAAACTATACTCGAACGTATTCTTAATAATAAGTAAATTCTATAAAACACTACTATTAATTTCATTACAAATTAGGTTAGTTAAGGTAACATTAAACTAAATGTTAGTTAATTGCAGTGTTTTTTTTGTTGAAAATATGGAAAAATTATATTATAATTTCCTTACTGACTTACTATTAGGGGGTAACTTATGAAGAAAAGATTATTTACAAATGTGCTGGCCATAACCCTTGTTCTCTCTTTATTTGCTTCAGTAGCGTTTGCAGATGTAACTAGTAACAGTAAACTTGAATATGTAAAAGAAATGGTAGAAGAAACAAATGCCGCTATCGAAAGAGATGTAGCCACTGCTCAAGAAATTGCTGACAAAATTATATACATAATTGGCGATAATTTTATATCTAGAATGAGTATAAAAACCATTATAGATGTGCTTGAGTTCGAAACAGGTCTTAAAGCTAAGGCTGCAATAAATAAAGCAGCAAGACTTGGAGTAGAAGTAAAATGTGAAATTAAAGTCTATATGGTAGGTGGCCAAAAAGCCTATATTGATCCTCTATTTGTAATTTCTGATTAACTTATATTTTAACATGTGACAATTTTTTGAAAAAGTCTGCTTAATAATGGCAGGCTTTTTTAGTATTAAATTATATTAATTATATTTTCATGTTATTTTTATAATAATTTTTGCTATAATTAAGGTATATCTGATGATAATTGTTGGGGAGTGACAACGTTATGAAGGGCTTTTTTATAGAGAAATCTGGAGGATCATTAGAGAAGGTATCTCAAAACTCCGCAACCCTTGAGCTACTTGCTCGTGGTGACGGTACAGAAATACTAATGCAAGAAATTAAAGCAAATAAAGTAATTCAAGTTGTATCACAAGAGAGTAGTAGCGTAATGGAGTTTTTTTATGTACTTGATGGTAGCTTGGCTTGGCTAAAAAATAGCGAAGAGGAAATACTACAAGCTGGAGATTATTTTTATACCCATCATTTTAAAGGCAAAGAATATTTAAAAACACTGTCTGAAACAAAGCTCTTATATGTATCTACTCAGCCAATTTTTCATTATATTAGTAAACAAATTAAAGACTTAATGGAAATGGTTAATAGTGTAGAAAAAAAAGATTATTATACGCATAGCCATGGAAAAAGAGTGCATGATATAAGTGGTAAAGTAGCGCAAAAATTAGGAATAACTGGCGAGAGATTAGAAAAAGTTTTATATGCTGCTTTATTCCACGATATAGGAAAAATTAAATTATCTGATAATATTGTAGGTGGACATAGTAAACCTACAGCTGAAGAATGGGAGCTGATTAAAATGCACCCTATTTTTGGTAAGGAGATTGTGGAGCAATCTTTTTTGCGTTATATAGGCCCTATTATAGTTCAGCACCATGAGAGATTAGATGGCTCTGGTTATCCATACGGTTTAAAAGGCGAAGAAATCTCTCTGGAGGCCAGAATTATTTCTTTAGTAGATGCCTATGACGCTATGACTACAAACAGAAGTTATAGAGAAGCAAAAGCAGTAGAGGAAGCTATTGTAGAGCTAGCAGCATTAACAGAAACTAAGTTTGATAAACAGGTCTATGATATCTTCGTAGATATTTTAATTGAAGAAGGCGAATACCGCCCGTCGGAGGATATAGATGATTGTAAAAGGTAAAATAATTGTTATGGAAGGTTTAGATGGCAGTGGCAAAGCAACTCAAACACAATTACTTTGCGAAAGACTAAAACACGAAAACTATAATATACGTAAAGTAGATTTTCCAAACTACCAAAGTGAGTCTTCTGGACCAGTGCGTATGTACTTAGGCGGAGAGCTTGGCAGAAGAGCTAATGATGTAAATGCTTATGCTGCTTCTACCTTTTATGCTGTAGATAGATTTGCCTCATATGCTAAGGAGTGGCGTAGTTTTTACCAAGATGGAGGAATTGTTTTTGCTAATAGATATACAACTGCTAATATGGTTCATCAAACTGCTAAAATAGCAAATAAAGAGCAGCGGTTAGCGTTTTTAGAATGGTTAAAAGATTTAGAGTATTTTAAAATTGGTTTACCACAGCCTAATATAGTTTTCTTTTTACGGGTAGATCCGCAAGTATTTATGAAACTTATAGAAGATAGAAGCAAAAAAACAAACTCAGCAGTAGATATCCATGAGGCAGATAAAGAACATCTTTTAGCTGCTTACCAAGCAGCCTGCGAGGTAGCACAACTAGAAGATTGGACAGTAATTGAGTGTACAATAAATGGTAAAATGAGATCACGTGAAGATATACATGAAGAAATATATAACAAAGTGCTTTCAATAATAAAATAACAAACTACTCTTTGTTTTACAGCATTTAAAGGTAAATAAAGACTTAAATGGTACTTTCTTAGTGCCATTTTTTGTTACATATTAGTTTATGAGTTGTATTAAAGGTATTGATTTGGTAAAAAGATATAAATAAAACCGAACTAACTAAGATAGCTTACTATATAAACATATATGGTAAAGTATAAGCTACTAAAACTACTGTGAGGAAATCTATGAATATTAGAACATTAACTATTAATGATGCTCAACTGTATTTAAATTTATTAAGCCAACTCGATTCACAAACCCAATTTATGATGTACGAAGAAGGAGAAAGAAGTAAAGTTGTTGAGGACACAAAAAATGAAATAAAACGAGTTTTAGAGCTGGGCTCGTTAATGTTAGTTTTAGAACACAATAATATACTAGTAGGCTACTTAACTGCGGAGCGTGGTTTTGCTAACAGAATCAAACACTGTGCCTATATTACAGTGGGCATACTTGCAGATTATCAAGGCCAGGGTTTAGGTAAAAAGCTATTCACACAGCTTAAAAGCTGGGCAACATCCAATAACATAACCCGGTTAGAATTAACTGTTATGAAGCATAATACGGCTGGTGTAAGCCTATATAAAAAAATGGGCTTTGTTATAGAAGGAATAAAACAAAAATCTCTAATAGTAAATGGTCAATATGTAGATGAATACTATATGGCGTTAGTATTATAGTATAAATATAGCAAATTGATAATATTTGGCTTAACATGTGTGACAAGCTTTATAGTGTAATTTTAACACTTTTTAACTGGAAACGTTCTCTTAAAGGTCAAATTTGTCGAGTTTTGTTTTAGCTAATACTATATAATTAAATTACTTCCGGAAGAACTACAGTTAAGGCGGTTATATAATGGATTATGCACTTACAATTTGGTCTGTGGCTACATACATAGAGGCTCGGGTTAAAAGCACAATAGATTATGAACACATGGAGAAAACTACAGGCTTTTCTTATCGTCATATTCGAGAAATTTTTAAAGAAAATACCGGGAAATCACTATCTAAGTACATACTAGAAAGAAAAATTGCTAACGCTGCTTTTGATATCAGTATAAGTGATAAAAAATTAACAGATATAGCTTTTGAATATAAATTTAATAGTTATGATACTTTTACAAGGTCATTTAAAAGAATAACAGATGTATCACCATCCCAGTTTAAAAAAAAAGACAGCAAAGTAGGCAGAAAAAGAATATTAATGGGCATGTATGCACCAGTAATATTTAAAAAAGACGACGATATTGAATACTATGATACCTCCATAAACAAACATATTATACCTAAAGAAACAGTTAAAACAAATAGTAGTTGCATATTATATGGGGTACCAAAAGTAGCTTATACGTTTAAAGAGTGTACTCCCTTTGTCGTTTCTTTAAAATCTTGTTTAGCATACTTAGGTCACAGGATTAATTATACCTACATTATGGCAGTAACAGGGGCATCGTTTAGATTAAGGTGGAATAAAAGTTATTGGGATGGCGGAAATGTAGATATTATGAATATATACCAAGATGCTTATGAGCCATTTAAACGAGCATTTAAAGCAATTAAACGGGAATGTAAAATCCTAAAAAGAGCAAACTCTAGCAAACAAGATTTTATGGAGTTTATTAAAAAAGAAATCAACAGTGGCAAGCCAGTAATTTCATTGGGCATAATTGGTCCGTGTGAAGCTGGTTTAATAACTGGCTATCGCAATAATGGCGAAACACTACTTGGTTGGAACTGTTTTCAAGACTGCAAAGAATTTAACAAGAATACTGGAATAGATGAATGTGGTTATTATATTACTAACAATTGGTGGCAAAACCCGGATACTATTGCGTTAATAGCAATAGGTGATGAAATAAAAGCAAATATAAGCCAAAAAGAAATAATCGAAAATGCCCTAAATATAATGAATACAAATACAATTAAAGTTAATACTGGTAATCGCTCTATGCAAACTTACGCAGGTGGTCAGTTAGCTTATGAGTTATGGGCACGAGCAATAACTAATGAAGCAGAGTTTTCTAAAAATACTATAGTACCACTGCTAATAGAGAGGTTAATGTGTCAAAATGATGCTCAAACTATGATAGGTGAAGGAAGAGCTTATGCAGCGTACTTTATGGAATGGATAGGTAATACTAATAAGCACGTTCAAAATGATTGTAATGAGGCTGCAAAATACCTTAGAAAAATACTCGAAATATCTATGGAAATGTGCAAAATTAGAGGTGGTTTTGAGCAAAATGAAAAGACCTTAAAGAGCTTTTGTCAACCTAAAATTAGGGCTAAAACCGCTGAGTTAATTCAGCAGGCTAAAGAGCATGAGCATAAGGCTTGTGGTTTAATGCAGGCCATATACAGTAAGCTGTAACATAGTTTAATAAAGGAGCTCAACTACTAGAGTTTAAGCTAGTAAGTTGGCTCCTATTTATATTATTTAAGTTAGAGTTATTCTTTAGTTTTTTTAGGTACTCCAGCATTTTTAAGTTGACTGTGTAGATTATCCTTAATACTTTCAACATACTCTTTTTTTAGCTCTTCGTACTCAGCATGTTCTTCTGGGGAAAACGCTCTATCGTTTTTAGTTTTGGCAAGTAAATGTAATTTTTTTATTCTATCTTGCTTCATATTAACTCTCCTTTATTCAGTATGTTAAACGTTCTTTAATAATTCTTCCACTAAATGAGATAAATTATTTACTGCCTGAGGTAAAAACGCATCAAAGTCATCTGGTGCGGTACCATCTGCTTGATCGGACATACTTCTTAAAATAAGCCAGGGAACCTTATAAACATGAGCTACTTGAGCCCAAGCGGCACTCTCCATATCTACACATTGACCCTTAAATGTACTATAAATTTCAGAGCCCTTAGTTCCAGAAACAAAACAGTCTCCAGACATAATTTGCCCAATAAATATATTACTATCTAAATCCATTGTTTGTGATACTTTTAAGGCAGTTGTATAAAGATTGTCATCCGCTTTATAATCTATTGTGCCCATTCCAGGAACCTCACCCAATTGATAACCAAAGGTTCTAGCATCCACGTCATACTGAATAGCGCTATTACTAATAATTATGTCACCTATTTTTAGCTTGGGATCTACTGCACCAGCTACCCCTATGCCAATGAGTTGTTCAGGCTTTAATAAATTAAGTAATACGCTCGCACATGCAGCAGCATTAACCTTACTAATACCGGTTACCCCTGCATAAATATTTAGTTTAGGATGTTTATATACTGGCCAAGGTAAAAAATTATACTGTTCTACAGGCTCAAATTTCAAAGAGTTTTTTATAATTTCCAGTTCCTCGGGCATTGCACATAATAACAAAGTCTTTTTCACACTACCACCTCGCATTAAATTAATTTTAGCATAGTGCTAAAAGAATTAATAGTTATAAATCATAAAGTACCTAAAAGTACCTAAATAATTACTAATAGCAATGAAATACGGTTGTAATGTGAGCTTATTTTAATATAAATTAATAATTTTGTATTATAAAGTAGAAAAAAATTATTATAACATTATTTAGAGTAATAACATAAAATTGCCCAAAAAAAATATAAAAATATAGGGTAAACAAAAAAAGAGTTAACTCATTCAAGTTAACTCTTTTTGATGGTGCGGATGGTGAGACTCGAACTCACAAGGGTATACACCCACTACCCCCTCAAGATAGCGCGTCTGCCAGTTTCGCCACATCCGCAAGCATTAAAAATACTATCATTTATAGCCTAAAGTGTCAAGAGTTGATTTTTGAAATAGGCTATTCCAATCATTAATAATATCAATATCAGCATGTACATTTGTAAGGTCTTTTGCCAGCTGACCCATAACAAATCTTCTCTTTTTATTTTTTAACAAATCCGCAATAATGTAACCCGCATAGCGGTTACTCGGAATACTAATAGCAACCCCATTATTTAAAAAGAAATGCTGGTTACGGGTTTCTTGACCCGGAATAGGTGATATAAGCCCCAAAGGTTTTCCTAAACATAGGGCCTCAGTGCAGGTTACACCACCAGGTTTTGTAATTACCAAATCAGCCGTATACATTAGCTCAGCAACGTTTTCTATAAACCTATATAATATAACTCTATTATTCCACTGCTTTGCTGCTAAAGCATTATATAATGTATCATTACTGCCACAAACAACTAAAATTTGACAACCTGAAATTGTTTTATCTGTATAAGATAAAACCTCAGTAATATCTCCTAAACCTAAACCACCACCCATAAATAAGAGAGTGGGTATGCTGTTTAAACTTAGTTTAGCTCTTATTTCTTCAACAGGGTGTTGTTGTACCTGTAAAAATTGTTTACGAACAGGCAGTCCTTTGCTAACTATTCGAGTTTCAGGAATATTGAGCATAGTTACAAAAGATTTTAGTAAGGGGGCAGCTACATAGAATTTATCTATATAGCTATGTAACCAAGCAGTATGAACGTTATAGTCTGTAACTAAAGTTACAACTGGGCAATTGACTTTTCCTCGTTGCCTTAATGTACCCATTAAGTTACTGGCAAAGGGGTGGGTGTTTACAATAATATCGGGCACAAAATTCGCAATACAAGTGTTAAGTTCGCGTGCTAAAAAGCTATTCATTAAAGTAAAGGGTTCTTCTTTAACCCTAGATTGATCAAACTGATCGTGCAAAAGTCCCCACATGCTGGGCATATGTTTTAACATTGCTAAATAACTATCTAAAACCACTTTGCTAAAAAAAGGGCTGATAGTTTTAATAACATCTAAAGTCTCTACGGTGTTGTTGGGATTGTCTAATAATTGATCACGAAGTGTTTTGGCAACCTGATTGTGGCCGCTGCCTACACCCGCTGTAAAAATCATTACTCTCATTTATACTCACCATCTGGTTTTAAAGATTTTTCATTTGAAGATTCATAATTAAAGCGGTAGATTATGCCTCCAAAACTTTTTACAACCTTATTAAACTCTGTTTCAGCAACATTATTGCTAGGTAAATAGGTTGTATCAGTTAATTTGTTATTTTTATTAATAGTGTAAGTTGTAGTTAAGTTAATACTTTCTATAATGTTGTTAAGTTTTTTTATTAAGTTTAATTCGCTAGTGTTGTAGTTATTAAATAAATTTTTATAGATTTCAAAAATATTTAGCTCTGCCTCAATTTTAGTATTGTCATCTTTTTTTTCTGTTTTAACTTGTTTTAGATTATTATTTAAAATACTATCAAACTCTTCTGGGTTACGTAGCTTTTGTAAGGCGGTAAAAATTAATGATGCCTCTTCTTTTGAACCAACTTTAAGCCAATTGTCTTTAGTTAATTTATCACCTAAAGCTGGATATTTATTTTTAATTAAATTAAAGCCATCTTCACTTTTAAAATATAAACCCTCTTCTTTATTTATATAAATATCAAAGTCCATATCTACACCAAACTGCCATTCTTTAAATAACAAAGCTGTTTCATGAGTTCCTGCTGCATAACCGCTAATCCTTAGTTCAGAGAGATTATAAAACATTGTTAAACCAAAGTCTACGTTTAAATTCTCAGGTAAAATACCTAAAATAATTTTTTCTAAATCAGTTGATGATTTATACTCTTTGTTAATTTTAATATTGTGAGAAGAAACAAAATCAAATTTATTGGCTTCATTACTATAAAGCGATTTTAGACTATTCAGTAAAACGCCAGTATTGTCTCTTTTACATCCAGAAAACATTGTTAATAGAGTCACAATTAAAATTACACATAAAACAAGTTTCGGTTTGTTCAACATATGTATCACCTCAATCACAGCTATTATATCATGATAAATATAGTTTGGGAAAATTGAAAATTAAGTAATTAAAAACATTTATTAAGAGTATTAATTAATATAATAAAAAAACTAGGTGATTTTATGAAAAAAAAGTTTACAAAGAACGATATATTTTTGTTGGCGATATCATTGTTAATAACCCTGTTAGTAGGATATATAGGCAGCATATTTACGGCTACCTCCATTAATGACTGGTATATGAGTCTTAATAAACCCAGCTTTACACCCCCGAGTAGCGTTTTTGCGCCAGTATGGACTTTTATTTATATTTTAATGGGAATAAGCTTATTTTTAGTATGGAGACAAAATACAGATATTTACTATGTTAGACAGGCCTTAAAACTATTTTTTTTACAACTATTTTTAAACCTAGCTTGGAGTTTTGCCTTTTTCTATTTACAGTCACCGTTTTTAGCATTACTAATAATATTACTTTTACTTATCAGCATTTGGTACACCATAAAAGCGTTTAAAACAGTCTCTAAACCAGCCGCATATTTACTATATCCATATTTAATATGGGTAAGCTTTGCAGCAATATTAAATGCCGCAATTTGGTGGCTTAATAGGTAGAATTAATAGGGGAGTGGGCTCGATTATAAAATTCTCGCGGTTGGGGTGTTCCTGGAGGAACACGGGATGGGTTCGCCTTCGGCTTCACGGAGTGGATTTGCTGCTCAAATGGTATAATGTTCTGCTACGCTAAATCACATTAGCGAAGCGCAATGTAAGTTAATCGATACCAAAGGTATTCCAAGCCGCGAAATGAAATGAAGCCCAAACCGTATTTCACAAGGTGAAATACCCAATCCATGAAATTTTAGATATTACAGAGCATTACTCTGTAATATTAAAACTGAATCCAAACCAAAAAACTAGCTCTCAAGAGCTAGTTTTTATCATAAAACTTTGTTATATAAGGGGAATCTTCATTCAATATATAATAATCAAACTTAATTGCTTGGTCAGATTTTAAATCATTTTTATCTAACCATTGTTTAGCTGAGTGAGAGAGTCGGTAGGTAGTGGCTTTGCCTTCTACCTTAGCTTCAATTGATTGAGAGTCAATAAAACCTATAAATTTGCCTTCTGCAACTCCGCTACTTGAGACATTTAAGATATCATTTACTGTTAGAGTATTATCAGTAAATGTATAGTGTACTACAACATCATCATTTTCATTAAAAGATAAACTTGTTGTTTTAAGTTTATTAGCTAACTCAGTAGCTAAGTTAAAGGTTAAAACAGCGTCATCAATTTTAACCTGTATTTCATTGTTTTTTAACTTAACAATATTTCCTCTACTGGTGAAAGACATATTCTCAGTTGAAATAGTTGGCCACTTACCATCTAAATTTTTAACTGCTACATCTTTCTTGTAATCTAAAAACTTTACTACCGTAAAAGCCCTTGGTTGAGAAGCATTAGTTTCTGTTAACTGAACCTCTAGCTTTTTAGCTTTGTTAAACTCCATATGTGTTATATCAACCATTTTACTGTCCTGATTACCATGGCTAATTACCATATAAGTATCGTTACCTGTTGCAAACAAACTAGTATTAAAAACAAAAACTCCGCTTTTACTTTGCATTACATCTATCATATCAAGAAGGTGACTCGGAATTGTTTCAATAACAATTTGGTGTTTGGGCACAGCTTCTGGCTTACATGCAGTAAATAGCAAGAGAGTTGCAATTAAAACTATAACAGCAGTTTTAAATCGCATTCTTTCACCTCCAATAGTATTTAATCTAAAAAAATAATATCTAAAATCTTAAAATATAGCAATATCAATTAGTGGTTATTCATAAAATCTTAAATTATTTTTACCATACTCATAGAGCTTATTACATAACTTAAGAGTTAAATCATCACCAGATGACCAAATTTTAATATTTCCACCATGCTTATTTAAAAGATTGTTTCTTGCCAGGGTGTTAGCTAGTTGGCGTATTGTGCCAATATTTCCATCAACTAAAACAACATTTTTGCCTACAAGCTTTTGTAACATATTTGCAATATATAAAAAATGAGTACAACCTAAAACAATAGCAGATGTCAAATTTAAATAATCATTAAACTTATGCTTTAAGTAATTTTGCATAACAGTATTGTTAAAATTGCCACTTTCAATCATTTCCACAAGCTTTGGGGCTGGTAACGAAACAATATCTTTGTTTTTTCCATACCTATTCATAAGCAAATTAAATTTTTTATTTGCCAGAGTCATGGGTGTTGCCAAAACAATTATTTTTTTACTGCCATGTTTCTCTATAGCAGGTTTAAGTGCTGGTTCCATACCAATGATAGGAATAGTAAAAGAATCACGTAAATCCTTTATAGCAGCACTAGTAGCAGTATTACAAGCTACCACAATAGCTTTAACACCCTTGTTAAGAAGCCAATTAGCTACCCTAAAAGAATGATCTTTAACAGCCTGCACAGTTTGCGTACCATAAGGTGCAAAAGCGTTGTCGGCATAGTAAATAAAATCTTCATTAGGCATAAGCTTAGTTGCTGTGCAAAGTACACTAATTCCACCTACACCAGAATCAAAAATACCTATAGGTGCATTACATGAACTACACAAAATAATCACCTCAGTTTATCATATGAGCTTACGCTATTTTGTATCCTTAGTATGTACAGTTTATCACTTTATTGTACTAATGAATAGTGGCAAAATAATTACAAATTAATTTTTGATAGCTCCTTAGGAGCTACGGGGTGGACTTGTTCCTTCGGAACTTTGTGGGGTGGGTAGATACTGCGTATCTACGGTTTGGACTTCATTTCATTTCGTGGTCTGGGATACCTTTGGTATCGGTTACTTTACATTGCGCTCCGCTAATGTGATGTGAACATTACCATTTGTGTAGCAAATCCACCCCGTGAAGCCGAAGGCGAACCCACCCCGTGTTCCTTTTAGGAACACCCAAACCGCGAGATTCTAAGAATCGAGCCCACTACAAAAAAAAGATTGCAATTAAGCAATCTTTTTTTGTTTTATATTACAAAGTATTCTTCATAACTCTTAAATAATTTTCGCCCAACAGCTTTTTAATTGTTTCATCACTGTGGCCTCTTCTTATTAAACCCTCTGTTAAGTTAGGGAATTTAGTAACATTTTCTAATCCGTCTGGAGCAGCAGCTATGCCGTCAAAATCGGAGCCAATGCCAATATGGTTGGGTCCTACTAAGTTAATAATGTGATCTATGTGATCTAACATATGTTCTATAGTTACTGTATCACCACTTTTCACAAATGCTCGGCAGAAGTTCATTCCCATAACGCCACCATTTTTAGCTAAAGCTTTAATTTGCTCATCTGTTAGGTTACGGGCATGGTCACATACTGCTTTGGCATTAGAGTGAGAGGCGATTATGGATTTAGAGCTGTATTTAATAACATCCCAAAAACCTGGTTCAGATAAATGAGAAACATCTACTATTACCCCAAGCCTATTCATTTCTTTAATGAGCTCTCTACCAAATACAGTTAATCCACCACCACTTACGCAGTCACCAACACCTTCAGCAATTCTATTGCGTTGGTTCCAAGTTAAACCAATACATCTTAAGCCAAGCTTATATAACATTCTTAAAACGCTTAAGTCACCCTCTAAAGCTTCTCCACCTTCTATAGACAATAAGCCAGCCAAAGAATTAGCTTTTTGAGCTTTTAGGGCATCCTCATAAGATTTTACAAGCATAACCTCGGGATTATTTTCTATCATTTCATAAAAAGCATCAAAACCCTGTAAGGTACGCTTTAATGAACCGAAGGGTTTATACTGGGGCTCTAAGTATACTGCAAAAAACTGTAAATTATGACCACCCGTTTTCATTTTAGGTATATTTAAATGTAGTGAGTCATAATCTTTACTTAAATCGTATGGAGCATCTAAATTATTCATCTTTCTTGTCCTAGCATTCCATGAGTTGCATACCTTCATTAGAGTATCACAATGGGTATCTATCACAAAAGAGTTGAAATGTAGGTTGCGTGCACGTTCTGATATATTCATTTTAAGTCCTCCTCACCTTAGCTATACAAACATTCGGTACATAATTAAATATTCCTGCATACGAATTATTTTAAAACATAAATAGTAAGATTTCTTCTGCCAAATAAATATACTTCTTTTTTATCTTCAAAAAATAAATCAATTTTATTACCTTTTATAGCCCCACCTGTATCAAGGGCAGTAGCCATGCCGTAGCCTGGTATATAAACTTTACTATATAAAGGAATAACCTTAGGGTCTACTGCAATAACTCCTTTATAAGGTTTAATACCTGTTGCTGTTTGGTTATCGATATAGGCAGTAGCCTCTACATTCATTTTTGTATATTTACTTTTATCAATATTTATATAAATTTTTTTACGACCTATTTTAGTAATATTATCTACTGGTTCAACAACAACTTTTTCTAAAACCAATTGTTTATTATTATAGGGGTCATTTTCCCATAACTCTATGCTTAAGCCTTTTACTCCCTTTGTTGTTTTAGCCTCACCCCAAGTTAAATTATCGTAATCGTAAACTCGTTTTGTAGTATAGGGTAATTCAGTTGTAGTTGTAGAGTAGCTAAATTGCTGGTTTAAAACAGAGAGATCTAAATCACCTGTTATTCCAAGAGAGTTAGCAATGTAACTTTCTGTGCCAGCAATTTGTTTATAAATAAATATGCCCGCTTCATTATCCTGTGCTACATCACTAATGCGTGTTTTTGAGGTTAATGTTAAAACCCTATTCTCTAAATCTCCTTCTATAACCCTTACAATAGATAGCAGGGGTAACTCAGTAGAATAGGTAGGGTTTATTGTAATAATTAAAAACAATGATATTATTAAAACAACACAAAAACTATATAATAATATTTTTATTGTCATGTAAGTTCCTCCTTAAAATTATAAATATACTTATTCCTATAATCAGTTTTTACTTTATTGACTGTAAATACACATAAAGAACTCACTTTAACTTATATAGAATAGCATAGCAGATGGTTTAGGTGTAGAGCTAGAAGAGAGCTATAAATGATAAAAAGATGTAATAATTGACTCGTTCCTTAAAACATCGTGTAGTGGGCTCGTTTTGCAAACGTCGCGGGGTGGGAATACCTGTTGGGTATTCGGGGTGGGTAGCTTCGCTACGGTTTGGGCTGACGCGGGTTTATTTATCATTGTAGGTTTATAATGAGATTTATCTTAATAGTTGTAGTGGCAGGTTTTCATGCTTGCTTTGGGGTGGGCTCGTTTGTGCAAACATCGCGGGGTGGGTGTTTCTGTTGTTGGAAACACGGAGTGAATAACCCTGTGGGTTATGGTGGGGGCTGACGCGGGTTTATTTATCATTGTAGGTTTATAATAGATTTGTCTTAATAGTGTTGGGATTACCTGTTGGCTATTCGGGGTGGGTAGCTTCGCTACGGTTTGGCTGGCGCGGGTTTAAAAATAAGTGTAGTTTTAAAAATGAAACTTACTTGTAGAGGCATATGATGTTAAAATAAATAAAAAAGATACTGGGAGAAATTATGGAGATAAAATATTGTAATAACTGTGGCAAAGAGCTAGTTTTAAAAGAGATAGGTGATGAGGGTTTATTGCCTTATTGTAATAATTGTTGTAAGGCATTTCCTAGTGTATTTAATACCTGTGTAATAGTAGCAGTTATTAATGATAACAACATTGCTCTCATTAAACAAAGTTACGTAACAACTAATAATTGGGTATTAATTGCTGGCTACATCAAAAAAGGAGATTCGGCTGAGCAAACAGTATTACAAGAGGTTAATGAAGAAACTGGTTTATCAGTAACTAAAATGCTGTATGTTAAAAGTTATTATTATGAAAAAAAATCTATGTTAATGCTTGGTTTTATAGCCCATGTAAATAAGGGCGAGTTTAATATTAGCAGTGAAGTAGATGATATTAGTTGGTTTCCCTTAACTACTGCTGAGCAAAACCTACGGAAAGGTAGTATAGCCTATCAACTATGTTTAGAAGCAAAAAATAGAGTTTTATAAAAAGTAAAGAAAGCGGAGGTTCTTTGTGTACTACATATGACCTCCACTTTAATAAAAAACCACAAACCAGCTACATAAAACTAATATTTTATCAATAATTATTTTTAATATACTTTACTACTTCATTAGAGCCTTTTATAGAGCCATAAACTTTTAGCTTTTTTACTGTTTGTTTAATTAAATCTACCTCAATATCTCTATCTATTATTAAAGAACCAAATACCAAAATATCATATTTTTTGTGTTCACTAAGATGATCTAATAAGTTCTTTTTTTCTAAAACCATAATACCTAAACATCTAGAGGTAGTTATCTTTTCCTCACAGTCAATTTTAACTTCTTCAATTTTATCTTTTAAAACCATGTCCGAAACAATTGCTTGATGCACATTCATTTGATTACGCAGGGCAGTTCGTAAAAAATCACTTCTATTGCTGTAAAATCCATTATTAACTAAATAGTCAATTTTCGCTAAATCCATAACATTAATATTAAACGTAATTTTCTCTTGATTATTATTATTCATGTTAACGACCTCCTAATCTTACTATAGTATTACTATGTCCATATAATAATATTATCATGATATGGAAAATGTGTAAAGACATAAGTGTTTAAAATAAAATAAGCCGTTATTTAAACGACTTACAAGCTTAATTAATTTATGTTTAGTAAGTGAGTTAATATATTTAGATTTGGTTATTGATGCTAAAAGAATCATTATTAATGTGAGTATTTTTATTTTTATCTCTTTTTATAGCATCCATATACTTAGCTAAATAAATAACAATTATCAAGTAATAAAAAAATCTAAACCTAGATAAATTAAACATTACATTAAACAACGATGGAATAGTTAGGGCATATAAAGCTAAAGAGTATTTTTGACCTCCAGTTAACTTTACCCTTTTAATTGAGGCAGTGGCTAAAGCTAAGATCCAGGCAAGTATGGTTCCAATAAACTTAGCAACAAATGCAACTACAGAAACATATAAAGCTAAGAAAAAAGCAATATTATGGGTTTGTAAGGCATTTAAAATAGATTGTTTGCTAAAATCAACCTTTAGTAAACTATAACTAAATTCTTGTTTTAAACTACTGTTTTTAGGTGAATAATAATACACCTTATCCTTACTAAAAAATAGAATATCCTTTGTAGTAGTTTGAGCTTTTAAATCCTCTATTTTAAGGTTACCAGTTGAATCCACAACCAAAAGAGTTTCTGAGTCATCATTATAATAAGGTTGAGGTCCATCTACGGTTAAAATGCCGTTTGTAATATTAAAATCTGGTACTTCATTTTCCAACTGTGTTGCAATGCTTACAAAAACAGGTTTTAACACTAGGTAACTGGTAACACCAATTACTAAACTAATACAAAAGGCTAAAATTGCAAAATACTTAACTGCTGTACGGGTTCTTTCTTTAATAATAATATTAGCAAAATTAAAATTAGCTACAGCTGCTTTTAGCCTTTTTATAAAGCTCATTTTGCGTATCTCCATATTCACACTCCCAAATAGTTTGGTTTTTTTACTATAGCTACTATTGTAGTGTAATAGTAACTCTAAGTAAACGAATATATCAATATTATTTACTGCTAAACACTTTGCTATGAGTTCTTAGAGCAATAATAAAAAAGCAATTGCTACCAAAAGCAATTACTTTTTTGAGTTATTTTATTAATGTGACTTTAATAGATGTTATTTGTTTTGTAACATATCTTTTAATCCGCAATAGCAGGTTGAGTTTCAGTATTATGGCCTGTAACTCTAGCTACCATGAGCTTATTAAAGGCAAATTGTATTCCAGATATTATTATTGACACACTACATACTAAATAAATAGTTGTTATAGCAACAAACTTAGCTATATAACCTGTTAAACCTTGGGCTGCTGGTTGTAAACCCATAGAAACTGTATTCATAAAACCAAAAACTTTACCCATGTGTTCCTGCTTAGTAGTTTTTTGAATGCTTGTCATAAGGCTTATATTAAATATAGAGTTAACTAATCCACATATAACAAAGGTTATTAAGTTTAAGTACCATAAATGTTGTGGTAGTAATGACAAAGGTAATAAACATAAACCTATAATTAACATACACCACTTTAATAATTGGGGAAATTTTTTAGCAACATCTACAGTAGAAAGAATTAGTGAGCCTAATAAAAAGCCTGTTAACATGGCTGCTGAAAAAAAGCCATACACATTACTATCAAAACCTAAGGTATATTTAACATACATAGGTAGTAATAAAAATATAGGAATAAATAAAACATTAACTAACATGGCAAAAATCATAATTGTAAACAAACCCTTGTCTGTTTTTACATAGTTATAACCCAGTTTTATATCACAAACAATAGCTTTAAACTTTATTTTCACCTTATTCTTTACCTTATAAGGAATAAGAATAAACATTTCGGAAATAGCTGAAATCAAATAGGTAATGCTATCAAGGACTAAAAACATTGGTACTCCAAATAGGCTTAATCCAATTCCGCCCACTACAAAACCAATTATTTTTACAGAACTCTCCGAAGACTTAGTTAAGGAATTAGCTTTAACTAAGTCCTCTTTATCAACAATTAAGGGAACAGATGCACTAATTGCAGGTCCAAACATAACTGTTACTAAAGTAGAAAAACCACTGCAAGTATATAATACTGGTAAAGTTAATTTAGCTTTTAAGGCACAATACCCTAAAATTGCGTAAATAATAAACTGTAGTAAATCACATATAACAATAATATATTTTTTATTAAGCTTATCTACTAAAGCCCCTGCAAAAGAGCCTGCAATTACAGCAACTAAGCCAGATACCATTGCCATAATACCTAAAGCCTCAACCGACCTCTCGGTAGTAATCCACCATATTAAAGCAATAGAGCCAGCTGTATTGCCTATCTGTGAAACAGTTTGCCCTAACCAAAGCAACACAAAATTTTTATTAAATAGTTTTTTTTTGTTCACCTTATCTACCCCCTAATGAAAACAATTGTTAATTTTATTATTAAGCAATACCGCCACTATTATTAACATTTAACTTAATAATATTATATTACACATTAAATATATTAATGTCAATATTAATTATTTTATTTTTTATAGGGGATAAAATTAATTATTAAGCAAGGCATTAAGTTTATAAAATTAAAAATCACTATTTTATTTTATTATATAAAAAGTAAATAGTGGTTAGAAATGGGTTAAAAAAAATTAGGGATAGAGATAGTGAATGTTTTTAATTTCAACAGCACACATTGTACCTTTATCATCAATAATAGTTCTATTTTTGTGTAAATAAGTTAAATGAATATTAGCATTTAAAATCTCATTAACATGGCTTACCATAGATCCTTGACTTGGGGAAACTAATAAATTTTTTTCTTTTAAATAGTTTTGGGGCATAAGTATGTTAATTTTTAGATCGTGGTTACGTTGTTTTATAATAAGATTTAAATTATTGTTCTTATAAATAATATGTTTAGTTTTAGCACCTAACCAAGTAGTAAAATAATACCGTTTATTGTTATGGTGAATTAAAATATAACAAACTGGAATAGACCTACGAGCAATAGTAATTTCGGAGATAGCACATGATAAACTTAGGTTTTTACAATTTCTAAAGCTATTACACTGTAACCAAATATGGCCATTAGGAAACGAGTGACCTTTATCTGTTTCAATATACCCTAAGTTATTCCAATGGCTTACTTCATTATTTATTTTTAGGGTGCCATTAACCTTATGTTGCATACTAATAACACCGTGGTAACAGGGTAAATTAGGCAAAAGCGCAAAGGGGCCCATTAAATTAAAACTTAGGGGCTGAATATCTGTTAGCTTTAAAGAACCACTAATTTTATTAACACCATTTAAATTCACCTCTAAAGCCTTTTTATTAAAAAAATTATCAGCAATCTTAATTGTCAGTGGTTTTTTGTAACTAAACTGATTTACAGGAAATCGATAGTAGTCTATTAAACCATCGCTAGTTAACAATTGAATAAAAGCATGTTTATCTTTACCTAAGGATATGCCAGGTATAAAAGCCAAAGACTTTTTACTAACAGGATTAATTAAACGATAATACCAGCCCTCAAAATAATTGCAGTTTTTTTTAATCTTTTTTGTCAGTGCCATTATAAAATCCTTTCAGTACTATGGTCTCTAAATTTATACGAGTAGGGCTCTCAATAACACTGCCATCGTAATTAAAACGTGAGGCATGGCAGGGGCAGTCCCAGCTTTTTTCTGCTTTATTAAAGCTAAGCATACAACCCAAATGAGAGCAGTAGGGTTTAACTGCATGTAGTTTACCGTTAAAGTCACGATAAACTCCAACGGCTTTACCGTTGTAATTAATAATGCCGCCGTCTCCTTTAGCAATATTACTAAGCTCAGTAGTTTGGTGTTTTATGCGGCTTATCACCAGGTGTTTAAAAAAACGGGAGCCATTTTGCATTAAATTCATAAACTTATACAACATATCTGCCCTACTAGGTGAAAAAACCTTTTTAAAAGGGTGTTCATTGTTTTTAACTAAATTGGCTAAAATTAATGCAGAAACTGAGCCCATAGTCATACCCCATTTAGCAAAGCCAGTTGCCACCAAGGCCTCACCATACCAAGGTACTAACCTGCCTATGTAAGGCAGTTTATCCAAACTAATATAGTCTTGAGCTGACCAGGTAGCTATTAGCTCAGCATGGGGGTAAAACTTTTTAATGCGCTCCATCAAAATACGGTATGGTGAAACACTTTTTTGGTAAAGACCAGTACTATGTCCACATCCCCCAACTAATAAAAGCTCTTCACCGTTATAAATCATAGTTCTTAATGATAAAATAGGTCTATCTGCTGTAATAAAAATACCTTTGGGTTGTGGGGAGTTAGGCTTTATGGCTATTACATAAGAGCGTTCGCCATGCAGCCTTGCTGTGAAACCATTATAAAAATCATATATTGGAAAATGTGTAGCTATTACTAGTTTATTTGTTTCAACTAAACCATCTCGAGTAAAAGCCCAAGCTGGGTTAGCAATGCTTATTTTAGAGACCCGTGAGTTTTCATAAATGTGTCCGCCTAACTTAATAAACGCATTTGCCAATCCATAAATATATTTCACTGGATTAAACTGGGCTTGACCTGTTAGCTGTAAAGCACCTGCAATTTTAAAAGGCAATGATTCTATATTCTTTACAAACTCATAGTTTAAACCAGCCTTGTTAGCCGCCTGTTGTTCTTGTTTTAAGCTAGCTAAATGCTGTGAATTAGTTGTATAAACATAAGCAGGTAGCTCTTGATAATCACACTCTATCTTATATTTATTAATTAATTGCCTAATTAAGCTAGCTCCTGCGTTAGAGGCTTTAACATATAACTGTGTTTTTTTTAACCCTACCTCTTTTAAAATTTCACTATACTTAACTTGGTGTTGAGACGTTATCTTTGCCGATGTATGACCACTAGCACCACTTGCTAAGCTACGGGCCTCTAATAAAATAGTGTTATAACCCTGTTCTTGTAACAAAAGGGCAGTAGTAACACCAACAATTCCACCACCTATAACCACAACATCGGCGTTGTGTTTATCTACAAGCTTAGGAAACTTAGGTCGCTCTATATCACTCAGCCATAGTGAGTGTGATTTATGTAAATAAGATAAATTCTCAACCACAAATATAACCCCCATAATTAACTGCTACAATTAGGTTACCCTATATCAAAAATAAAAATGAGTGTTAACGTAAATTGTAGTAAAATAATATAAAGTGTTATTAAGTACAGGCTAGTGGTACATATAAAATACCTAAATAATAAAGAGGATAAACCATGAACTATATAAATCAAATAAAACACTATCAACCTATAAATGCCCAAGAAGCTCAAGATCAAAAGGTAATACTAAAATACATACAGCAGTTTCCACATAACATATTGTTAAGAGATAACGAGTTTGCCCACATTACCAGCTCGGGTTTTATAATGAACAAAGAGCTGGCAAAAGTACTAATGGTTAACCACCATATTATTAATAACTGGGCATGGACAGGTGGGCATGCCGACGGTGAGGCAGACTTATTAAAGGTAGCAATAAAAGAGGCCAAAGAAGAAACAGGCATTAAAACAGTTACAGCTTTAGCTAATAAAATAGTAGCACTAGATATTCTTCCAGTTGGAGGGCATGTTAAAAAAGAAAAGTATATTAGCTGTCATGTGCATTTATCTGTAGCCTATATCTTAATAGCCAATGAAAATGAACAGTTAACAATTAAAAAAGATGAAAACAGCGGAGTACAGTGGCTACCAGTTGAATATATTAATGAAAATAACTTTTTAAAAAATGACGTATATTTATACAGTAAGCTAATAAAAAAAGCCTATTCCCTTACTGAGATAAAGTAGGTAAAAAACGTAGGGTCGGGGTTCTCCCGACCGCATATTAAAGCATTAAGTAGCATTTAAAAAATCAAAAACCACAAAAACCAATCTTTTCTTCGTGTACTTGTATAATAAAAGAGTGGTTAAGCTATTAGAAATATAGCGTATAATCAAAGTAACAGATGCTGTGGATTATTACTTGTGTTCTATAGCTTAGACTATTTCACAAAGACCATAACCACAGCTTTATGTTACAACTATTAATTAGTTAGATAACGCATAGACGTTTTATCTCTAGCAAGGATATAGAACATAAAGCTGATGGAATAACAGCATCAATGAAAGGAGAAGGTCAATTAATGATCTATGTAGGAATTGATGTAGCGAGTACAAAACATGACTGTTTTATTGTTAACTCTGAGGGTGAAGTAATAGAAGAAGTATTTACAATAGCCAATAATAAAGCTGGGTTTGAAAAACTATTATCCAAGATACCAAAGGTAAATAAGAGCAAGATAAAAATTGGACTTGAGTCTACAGGGCATTATAGCAATAATATACGTAACTACCTGTATGAAAAGGGCTTTAACTTAGTAGTACTAAACCCACTCAGCACTAACCTATATCGAAAAGCTCAGACCCTTCGCAAAACAAAAACAGATAAGATAGACGCAAAAATGATTGCCAAAATATTGCACACTGAAGACCACAAGCCCTACACCCCAATATCATACCATATAAACGAGATTAAATCTCTAACAAGAATAAGAACTCGCTGGGTAAAAATATGCAGTTCTCATAAAATATCTATTACAAGAATCCTAAGCTGTACCTTTCCAGAACTAAAGCAAAATTTCCCTTCAATACATCAAAAATCAATGTATGAAGACTAAAGGAATACCCATCTGCTGAGTCTCTAAAAAACGCACACCTCACTAAGTTAACCAATATATTAACCAAAAATTCTAATGGGAAATATACAAAAGATACAGCTATAAAAATAAAAACTAGCTCAAAACTCTATTGGTGTAGTTTGTAAGTCGCATGAGATGGACTTAGTATATAGCATAGAAGAAGTACAAGCATGTCAGAAAAGAATCAAGAATATCGAGCAAGAAATTAAAGGCATGATGACAGGGCTTGATTCACCAATACTCTCAATACCAGGGATCTCAATTGTGTATGGCTCTATCATATTATCTGAGATAGGCTCAATTCATAACTTTAGTTCACCTTCTAAACTTTTGGCCTATGCTGGTTTAGATCCTTCAACTAAGCAATCTGGAAAATTCAAAGGTAATGGCAAGATGGTTAAGCGAGGTTCAACTTATCTTAGAGCAGCTTTAATTAGTGCTGCTAGATCAGTAGCTATGTATGATTCAGTGTTTAAAGATTATCTCAATAAAAAACTAAATGAGGGTAAGCATTATTTCGTTGCTCTATCTCATGTTGCAAGAAAATTAATTAGAGTAATATATCACTTACTTAGAAATAATGTAATGTTTAAAGCTAGTTAGAAACTAAAATACTATATAAAAAATAAGAGTAGAAATCTACTCTTATTTAAGTGCGTGTTCAAAATTATTTTAATTTAACACTTGACTTAACATAGTTAGTCTTAGTGGTCAATCAAAAAAACTGGTGTTTTAAATCTGTATGTTTCATGTTTAAACCTCAAAGTCAAGAGCTATATAACCAATCTTTTTTTGGTATTCGTTGTGGTTAATCAGAAAACTTAGGCTTAATGCCTTAAATTCCACCATATATATTTACATTTACCTGTGGTAAAATTAACTAAATTAAAAAACGGGGGAGTAAAATATTGAATGACGTAAAATATACAGTCTTTTTTGTTTTAGGCTTAATAATAATAGCTTTTTCAGAGCAAGTATCAAGTGAAGCAATATCATTAGTGGTAGGTGGAATTTTAACAAGCATTGGTGGTTTAGGTATGATAATGGAGGATTATATTAATAAAACTAAGGATAGGTATTAAAAGTAAGCAGTATAGTTCTTAAATACATTAATTATATGTGAGTTATATACAAAATTATGGTAATATTAAACCATAATTTTTTATTTTGCCTAAAAAAGTACATAAAAAAATCACAAAATAAATTTTGTGATTTAGCCCTCTATAGGGCGACCATTAAAATGGCGATTAAGTAAACCTTTATTTTAACACTTTGTGTCATTTTAGATGGTAATTGAACGAATACACGCTCGAATTGCAGGTTCGCTCTGTTTTAGTATTGTGTCATTTTAGATGGTAATTGAACTTAGGGTGGCATGGTAAAGGCATGTGGTTAGTTTTAGTATTGTGTCATTTTAGATGGTAATTGAACCGAATCATCATCAGTTGAGCAGCCATCGTTGTTTTAGTATTGTGTCATTTTAGATGGTAATTGAACAAGCAATAACGGGCGCAACGATAACAGGAGGTTTTAGTATTGTGTCATTTTAGATGGTAATTGAACACTAGGTAAGGAAAAGATCGAGGCCGCATTGTTTTAGTATTGTGTCATATTAGATGGTAAATCTATCGCGACAAATGGGAGGTATAGTGATTCTCTCAGACTGTATCATTTTAGATAGTAGTTGAACTACTAACCAACATTTTAAATATAAAAACCCCAAAATAAACCAATCTTTATCTTCGTATTCTTAGCGTTCTTAGCGGTTAATCAAAAAACTTATGTTTTAACCCTGTAATTCTCATGTTTAAACCTCAAAGCTTAGAATCACGAAAAATATACTTACAATATTAAGTTCACATTTTAAAAAGCAAAACCATATTAAAACAATCTTCTCTTCGTGTCCTTAGCGTTCTTGTATAATAAAAGAGTGGTTAAGCTATTAGAAATATAGCGTATAATCAAAGTAACAGATGCTGTGGATTATTACTTGTGTTCTATAGCTTAGACTATTTCACAAAGACCATAACCACAGCTTTATGTTACAACTATTAATTAGTTAGATAACGCATAGACGTTTTATCTCTAGCAAGGATATAGAACATAAAGCTGATGGAATAACAGCATCAATGAAAGGAGAAGGTCAATTAATGATCTATGTAGGAATTGATGTAGCGAGTACAAAACATGACTGTTTTATTGTTAACTCTGAGGGTGAAGTAATAGAAGAAGTATTTACAATAGCCAATAATAAAGCTGGGTTTGAAAAACTATTATCCAAGATACCAAAGGTAAATAAGAGCAAGATAAAAATTGGACTTGAGTCTACAGGGCATTATAGCAATAATATACGTAACTACCTGTATGAAAAGGGCTTTAACTTAGTAGTACTAAACCCACTCAGCACTAACCTATATCGAAAAGCTCAGACCCTTCGCAAAACAAAAACAGATAAGATAGACGCAAAAATGATTGCCAAAATATTGCACACTGAAGACCACAAGCCCTACACCAATATCATACCATATAAACGAGATTAAATCTCTAACAAGAATAAGAACTCGTTGGGTAAAAATATGCAGTTCTCATAAAATATCTATTACAAGAATCCTCAGCTGTACCTTTCCAGAACTAAAGCAAAATTTCCCTTCAATACACCAAAAATCAATGTATGAAGCACTAAAGGAATACCCATCTGCTGAGTCTCTAAAAAAAGCACACCTCACTAAGTTAACTAATATATTAACAAAAAATTCTAATGGGAAATATACCAAAGATACAGCTATAAAAATAAAAAAACTAGCTCAAAACTCTATTGGTGTAGTTTGTAAGTCGCATGAGCTGGACTTAGTATATAGCATAGAAGAAGTACAAGCATGTCAGAAAAGAATAAAGAATATCGAGCAGGAAATTAAAGTCATGATGACAGAGCTTGATTCACCAATACTCTCAATACCAGGGATCTCAATTGTGTATGGCTCTATCATATTATCTGAGATAGGCTCAATTCATAACTTTAGTTCACCTTCTAAACTTTTGGCCTATGCTGGTTTAGATCCTTCAACTAAGCAATCTGGAAAATTCAAAGGTAATGGCAAGATGGTTAAGCGAGGTTCAACTTATCTTAGAGCAGCTTTAATTAGTGCTGCTAGATCAGTAGCTATGTATGATTCAGTGTTTAAAGATTATCTCAATAAAAAACTAAATGAGGGTAAGCATTATTTCGTTGCTCTATCTCATGTTGCAAGAAAATTAATTAGAGTAATATATCACTTGCTTAGAAATAATGTAATATTTAAAGCTAGTTAGGAAACTAAAATACTATATAAAAAATAAGAGTAGAAATCTACTCTTATTTGAGTGCGTGTTCAAAATTATTTTAATTTAACACTTGACTTAACATAGTTAGTCTTAGTGGTCAACCAAAAAAACTTATGTTTTAGCTTAGTGTATAATTTTTAAACCTTAAACTACATTATCACAGCTAAATATCTGTAGGGTCGGGGTTCTCCCGACCGCATATTAAAACCCCAAAAAAGCAATCTTTTTTTCGTGTTTAAAATAAAATAGGCTGACACGAGGTCAGCCCCTACAAATAGTTACCGTTTTGCTTAGTAAATCTCAATAGTTTTATGTAAAATCTAATAATATAGGTAGTAAATTTTCCCCTTAGTTTTCCTGTTTGAATTACCACCATGTACTAAAAAAATTCTATCTACTTAGTTTTTTTGGGTTATTGAAGAGGTGTGAACCTTGTCAAGATCACCATTTTAATTATTTTAAATCCTCTTTTAACTTTTTAATTCCTCGCCTTGCGGCCTCCATTTGATAAACCTGCTCTTGTTCGCAGTACTGGTCTAATATTTGTTTGCTTTCTTCATCGAGTCTTACAGCAATACGATAAGGCTTTGGATTATTTGTTGGTCTCCCTAGTTTCTTTTTAATCATTTAAACCACTCCTATTTAGCTTTTTGACTACCTTAAATGTATATTTATGGTTTGCTGTTGTCAATAGTAATTGTAAAAAATATATAAATTGATAAAAAATAATACATTAAGGTTTTTAGAAACTATTATTAAAAGAAGATATAATACAAGATACCATTACCAAATGCTTAGTCATCTATTCGAACCTTCTCTACCAGTTGCTCTACATTTATATCACTAGGTATAATCCAAAGTAGATAACCTGGAGAATAACCGGTAAACTTATAGTTAACTTGTTGCTCAATTGTTAACACTTGTTGTGTAACACTATTAATAATACTATCAGTCTTTTTAATTACTTGGTTATTATTAAAATTAGTATTGCAGTTATATGTAAAACCTACCACAACAAAGAGTAACGCTAATATAAGAGAGACTAAAATTTTATTTTTCATATGCATCACCTCCTAATTTCGACGATAATAACTGTTATAAGTTCCTGATTCCAGCCAATGGGGACAGTCCCCATTGGTTGGAATTATAAATAAACTCAACAATTTAAGCAGGAAAATTGCTTCGCGCCACGAAATACTAATTTCATAACCTAAAGTGAGGTGAGTTGCTTGAATATCAACGATTTACAGCAGATAGCTAAAAAGATAATTAAAACTTCACAGGCAGAGCAAACTCAAGTTAATATTCAACTAAATAATGAGGCATTTAGTAGATTTAATGAAAACTATATACATCAAAATTTAGTTCGTCATACTGTGTCTGCCCAAATTAAAGTAGCAATTGGTAAACAAATAGGTAGTATTACAGTTAGCGATATTTCTAAGTGGCATAAAGTTGAAAATGCCCTTAATCAGGCGATAACTATTGCTAAAATGCAACCCCCCAACAAGGCTTTTGTGTCTTTTCCCAAACAAGAAGAACAGAGTGTACAAAAAAATTTAGACAATGAGTTAGTGAATTTTACAGCTCAAAAAAGAGCAGAGGTAATTGGACAAGTTATAGATTATGCTTTAAGTCAAAACCTGGAGGCTTCTGGTACGTTTTCTATTAATACAGGGCAAATGCTAGTTATGAACTCTTTAGGACTTAACGAGTATACTCCATATGCCCATGGTTTTTTTAGAAACATAATGAATAACGGAAACTGTACTGGTTATGCTGACCAAGTAATTACCAGTATAAGTAATTTTACGCCACTTCAGTTGGCGGAATTGGCTGCAGCGAAGTCTTTAGTATGTAATAATCCACTACAAATAGAGGCTGGTAAATATACAGTTTTATTAGAGCCTATTGCTGTTGGAGATTTATTAAGATTTATGGCCATGCATGCTTTTAACGGACAAGCTGTAGAGCAAAAGCGGAGCTATTTAAGCAAAAACATGAATAAACAAATTGTAGATTCAAGAATCACTATTACAGATAACGCACACCATGAGTTCTCTCCTCATTTACCTTTTGATAACGAAGGTGTTATTCGAAAAGTAGTTCCTCTTATTGAGCAGGGGGTAGCTAAAGGAGCTGTTTATGATTCAGCTACTGCCTACCAATACAATAAACCTTTAACTGGTCATGCAGGTGGATATGGCTGTGCTCCTGCCTTTATGGTAATGAACAATGGTACTTCTAACATATCTCAAATGATTAAAAAAATTGAGAGAGGTATAATCATAAATAGATTCCATTACACCTCTTGCCCAGAGCCATATCGTGTAGTAGCTACTGGAACCTCACGTGACGGTACAATGTGGATAGAAGATGGAAAAATAAAGCAACGTATTAATAACGTAAGATTTACTCAAAGTGTTATAGATACCTTAAATAATATAGTAGCTATTGGTAACGATGCTCGACCTGTACGAGACTGGTGGAGTAGTTTTATTTCGCTATTGCCATCATTATTGGTTAAGGACTTTAATATATCAGGAACAACTACATTTTAGGTGGGGGTGACATAATGAAACAAGAACTAAAACAGGGTATTGAATTGGCTAAACAACTTGGTGCCTCATATGCAGATATTCGTTTTACTCGCCGAAACCTAGAGCGCATTAATGTTTCGGATGAGTCTATTACAGGCATGGTAAACAGCAGCAACCAAGGTGTAGGTGTGCGTATTTTATATAAAAACGGCTGGGGTTTTGCTGGTTTGCCCGTAAGTGAAGAGAGTGAAATTGAGCAGATTTTACCAAAAGCTATTAACGAGGCATTAGCAATTGCCAAAGCTAGTAATGCTGTAAATAAAAATCCTATAATGTGGTCTGAGGCTCCATCTATAGATACAGAGTATCATACACCAGTAAAAATCGACCCTTTTTTAATGAAAACAGAAGAAAAAGCTGAGTTTTTACTAGATGCTTTAGCAGAGGCCAAAGTAGACCCTGCAATAAGAGTTAATAGTGGTTTTTTAAGATTTTTTAAAGATGAAAAGCATTTTGCCAGTACAGATAACTCCTATATTTACCAAACTAATTACCAAACTGGTGGCAGAATGGATGTAGTGGCAACAGCCGACGGTCAGGCTGAAAAACGACACTTTCGAGATCATGGCACAGGTGGCTGGGAGTTACTAGAGCAAATGAACTTTAAGGAAAAGGCCAAAACATTGGGTAATGAGGCAGTACAGTTGCTAAGTGCTGAGTCTTGTCCTCATGAAAAAACCAGCCTTATTTTAGGAAGCTCTATGGTAGCTTTACAATTACATGAGTCGTGTGGTCACCCCACAGAGCTCGATAGAGCTTTGGGAAGTGAAGCAACCTTTGCTGGTACCAGCTTTTTAAACCCCGAAGATTGGCGCAAAACTCGTTATGGCTCGGAGATTGTTAACATAAACATGGATGCCACCGTAGCAGGTGGATTAGGTACTTATGGTTATGATGATGAGGGTATTAAAGCCCAAAACACCCCAATTATTAAAGATGGAATTTTTTATAATTACACAACATCTCGCGAAACAGCTCCAAGGTTTGGATTAAATAGTAATGGAGCAATGTTAGCCGATGGTTGGTCACATATTCCACTTATTCGTATGACCAATATTTGCATAGAGCCAAGTGACTGGTCACTTGATGAAATAATAAAAGATACCAATGATGGTGTATTTTTAGATGTAAGCAAAAGCTGGAGTTTAGATGATAAACGTATGAATTTTCACTTTGGTTGTGAAATTGGCTACAAAATTAAAGACGGTGAAATTGTTGGAATGCTAAAAAACAATGCCTACACCGATTTAACTCCCCATTTTTGGAACTCTTGCGACGCCATCGGTAATGCAGATGAGTGGCACTGCTGGGGTAGACCAAGCTGTGCCAAAGGTGAACCAGTACAGATTGCTAACGTAGGTCACGGAGCAGCTCCAATACGTTTACGAGATATAGAGGTAGGAATACACGAGTAGTAATAAAAATAGTTAAATATATTATAAGTGGTGGGCTTTATGTCTGCCATTTATTTTTTAATAAAAAATGGGGTCAGGCTTTAAAATTTAATAACTTTATTTGGAAAACACTAGCAGTTAATATTAATACTATGCTATTATTGATGTGGAGAACGTATGTTTTCATTGAGGTTATTATGGAGGATATTATGATTAAAAATGCTAGTTTGAGTACAAAAAGACTTAATATAAGAAGATTTAACGAGAATGATGGAGAGGGTATACAAGAGTTTGCCATTTACAAAACAGGTAAAGGATTTGACTCTTGGGAAAAATGGCCTACCGATTTGAATGGTTGTACTGAAGTAGTAAAATTCTTTACTAGTTCTGAAAAATATTATGCAATATGCCGTAAAAACGATAATAAGTTTATTGGTTTTATTAGCTTTAATAAAATTGATGAAAATAAACATGTAGATTTAGGGCATGGTTTCATTCCTAAATATATTCAAGATAATGAATCAGTTGAGGCTTTAAGGGAGATAATTACTTATGCTTTTAAAGAATTAGCTGTAGAAGCAGTAGAAACCAGAAATCCTCTAGAGTGGACAGAGCAAATTACTCCCTTAAAGCAATTAGGATTTAAACCCCAAAATGATTATATGATACTCACTAAACAACAGTGGAATAAGATACAATAAGATAATAGTGGATATAAATTATATGATGGTGGACTTTATGTTCACTTATTTTTTTGGTGATTCTTCTATTTTTAAGTAGCAATTCTTATTTAAATTTAGAGGGATAAAATTATTATCCTTACAAAAATAGTGAAACCAGTTACAGATAAAATAAGTACGTTACAATAATAAAATATTCCCTTGTAGTTAAGCAAAATATTTGCCATAATAGAAACGCTGGCTTTTAATAATACTATAATATAAAGTTAAATAAATGGAGCGATTAAATAATGAATAAGATAAAGCTGTTAATTAAAACAGAGTTTGGTATAGAGGCAATTGCTAAACGCGAATTGAAAGCTATGGGTTACCAAGTTTTAAACACCGAAAATGGTAGAATAACCATAGAGGCAGGTGTTGAAGATATTGCAAAAACTAATATTAACTTAAGAACTGCTGAAAGGGTTACAATACTTTGTAAGCAATTTAAAGCCAAAACATTTGAGGATTTATTTCAGGGCACTAAAGCAGTACAGTGGAAAAAATATTTAGTTGCTAATGGTAAGTTTATTGTAAAAGGCAAATCGTTAAAATCTAAGCTGCATAATGTTCCTAGCTGTCAAGCAATTGTTAAAAAGGCTATTATAGAGAGTTTAAAAGAGACTCTTAATGAAACATACTTTCCAGAGAATGGCCCGGAATATGTAATAGAGGTGGCGTTAGAGAAAGATGTTGCTACCATAACTTTAGATACAAGTGGAGCAGGCTTACATAAACGTGGCTACAGATTAGTGGCAGGTGAAGCGCCCCTAAAAGAGACTCTTTGTGCTGGTATGTTAATGTTAAGCTATTGGAATAAAGATCGATTATTAGTAGACCCCATGTGTGGCTCTGGTACAATTGTTATTGAAGCAGCTATGTTAGCTCGTAATATTGCCCCTGGTTTAGATAGAAAATTTGCAGCAGAAGCTTGGGGTGTAATAAATAAAGAAATTTGGGCATCAGCCCGTAAAGAGGCATACTCTAATATAAAACATGATGTAAAGCTAGATATACGAGCAACAGATTTTGATGAACGTATGATAATGTTAGCCAAAGAAAACGCTATAGAAGCTGGTGTTGAAGACGATATTTGTTTTGAAGTAAAAGACATAAAAGATTTAGACTTTACAGATGAATATGGTGTTTTAATAACAAATCCGCCTTACGGCGAAAGAATTGGCTCGGATGAAGATTTGTTACTAATAGATGAACACCTAAAAAGACTATTTTGGAGCAATAAAACTTGGTCTTTTTATATATTAACCGCAGACCCAACCTTAGAAAAAGTAATAAATAAAAACGCAGACCGTAAACGTAAGCTGTACAATGGTAGAATTAAGGTTGATTATTATCAGTTTTACGGACCTAGACCACCTAGGGATTAGGTAGTGAACGCACCTCTGTGCCGTTCAGTTGCTGCGCATTAAATAAAGATCAAAAATAAACAGTAAGTAACAATGATTAAAACACGCGCTAAGGTATCCACAGTGGAATCACACAGAGGTGATTTCCTACTAATTAGCATTGAGTGTTTGATGTTTATGGTTTAAAAGTAGTGAATGCGCCTCTGTGCCGTTCAGTCGCTGGGCAATAGATAAAAACCAGAAATAAACAGTAAGTAACAATGATTAAAACACGTTGACTAAGTATCCACAGTGGAATCACACAGAGGTGATTCCCTACTAATTAACATAGAGTGTTTGATGTTTATGGTTTAAAAGTAGTAAACGCGCCTCTGTGCTGTTCAGTTGCTGCGCATTAAATAAAGACCAGAAATAAACAGTAAGTAGCAATGCTTAAAACACACGTTGGCTAAGGTATCCACAGTGGAATCACACAGAGGTGATTCCCTACTAATTAGCATTGAGTGTTTGATGTTTATGGTTTAAAAGTAGTGAACGCGCCTCTGTGCTGTTCAGTTGCTGGGCATTAAATAAAAACCAAAAATAAACAGTAAATTAACAATAATTAAAACACGCGTTGGCTAAGGTATCCACAGTGGAATCACACAGAGGTGATTTCCTACTAATTAGCATAGAGTGTTTGATGTTTATGGTTTAAAAGTAGTGAACGCGCCTCTGTGCCGTTCAGTTGCTGCGCAATAAATAAAACAAAAATAAACAGGAAGTTACAATGATTAAAACGAGTTGACTAAGTATCCACAGTGGAATCACACAGAGGTGATTCCCTACCTTAATCCTATAAATCCAAACCTACATTTACACTCCAGCTACTACTGACTCAGCTCTAAATGCTTGTACGGTTGTTTCGTTAATTGTATTAAATAATAAGTTAGCAGCATTTAGTTCAACTTGATAAATCTCCATTAAGCCCACCGCCATTTCGTTGAATAAATCCATTTTTTGTTTACGAGTTAAAGGAAATTTATTAGCACACTCTTTGTATAACTCTTGTATTTGTTTTGATGATGTTTTAAGGGTTGTATGTGAAGCCTCACCTAGTTCATTTAAGGCTTTATGTTTTTGTATTAATAATTGCTTTGTTTGTTTAAACTGAGCTACGGTATCTGGAAATGAGGTATTGGCAAACTTAGCCCAGAGGTCTCCAGCTTTTCTGTAAACCGTGGCTATCTCTTTTAAGATAGTTATATTTAACAATAAGCTAGCTTCATCTAAAAAATCAGCATACATATATCTTAATCCATGACCATCTTTACAATATAAAGTTGTATTTTCATATACTTTTGCTAGGGTTGTAAATAAGTCAGTATTATCTGCAAATACAATTGACCAGCTTTTTTTATTGGCGGGTGATGCTAAAAGCTTAGCCCATTTTTTTAAGGCTGGTAAAGAAAAAGACTGAGAGGTGGTACTTATTTTTTCTATAAAATCGTCAATACCTTGCACAACTGCCTTAGATAATAGTTCTATTGGTTTATAACCTTTAATTTGCATAGAGCAGTTTTTTAGTGATGGTATATTTCTGCGAGCAATTTTAAGTTCGTCCATGGTTAACTCAAAACCACCCTTAGCTAAATCATCTACTGTTACTATGTTAGTTTCTTTATTAAAGTCTGTAATAACTATAGGATGCGGTGTTTTTTCGTATTTATCTAGGGGCTCAAAATTATAAGGCAATTTGTTACGATCCACCCACACTATAATATTTTCGCCTTTATCTAAAGTAACCCTAAGGTTATTATAGGCCTTACGTGAGCTTGTTGTTTCTGTAATATTTATATCTAAACCAATTCTTTTGCTTAACTCAGTCATTGTTCTTATTTCTTTGCCCCAATGATTATGAAAATGTAAAGATAATTGTTTGCGATTTTTAGATTTATAGTTCCATAGAATATAACCAATACCTATGCCACCAGCTATACCAAAAAGCAAATTTTCGCTGTAGGTGCTGTTTTGTTTGGGAACAAAGTAGTTTTTATTTGATAAAATACTTCGTATACAAGCTGTAGCAGCAAAGTATCCGTTAATGTATTTGTAGCTCATAGTAACACTCCTTTATATCTTTAATGTTATTAGTTAAGCGACTAAATTAAAGTAAGCATGTTCAGTTAATCTTATTTTGTTCATCAACAAACAATGCTATGTGTAATAATTAAAAAAACTGTAAGTATTATTATGCTAAATTTAATTTTATATGATAATCATTATCATTTACAAAGTATACTAATTAATATAAACTGATATTAATGATTATTATTTATAAAGGGAGTGGCATTATGAGCTATCTAAAAGAGAAATATGAGCAGTTTATCAATAAAGCAGTTTTCAAAACTATTAACCATAAAGATAAAGAAATAGAGTATTATACTTTAGGTGATAATAGTACACAAACATTGCTATTATTAACCGGTGGATCGGGAGTTTCGGAGCCATTTTTTGAGTACTGTTTGTTTTTTAGTAAGAGATTTAAAGTAATTAGTTTTAACTACCCTGAGTGTGAATCACTTAATAGTTTAGTAGATATTATTTTTAGCATAATAAATAATGAACAGGTTAAGGATTTATATATTTGTGCTCAATCAATGGGTGGAATAATAGCCCAAGTTATGTTATTAAAACAGCCTAAGCTAATTAAAAAGCTAGTTTTGTGTCATACAACTACAGTTACAAAAAATTTACAGCAACTATATGCTAATAAGCTAAAAGAAAATACTAAAACTCTAAAAGACTTAGAGCCTGTGCCTGAATTAGTGCTTAAACAAGCAGTTACAAATAAAATAAAAAAATCTATAGAACAACATTTATTTGTAAACACTGAGTTTTGGACTAATTTATTTCAGCAGTCAATAAAACAATGTAATAAACAACAGTTAATTACTCCAATTATCTTAATGAATGACTTTGCAAAAAATTATTGTTTTAATGAATTTAGCTTTGCTGATAATGCTAACAAGGTATTAATTATAGATTCTAAAGCAGATAAAGCCTTCACTGCTGAGCAGAAGTTAGCTCTTAATAATATATTTAAAGATGCTAGCAAACAACATTTTGTTAATGAATCGCATATGGGAATTCTTGAGTCATCTGCAAAATATATAAATTTAATCGACTCATTTTTTGAAAACAAACTTTAGCTGCTGTAATTAGCCCAAAATATATGATAATATTTAAGTTAAGATAAACTATGAAAAGAGTATAATAATGAGCAAAAAATTTGGGTTAAAAAAAATAATAATAGCAATTGTTATGGTGTTATTATTAGCTATATATATTATTACTATAATTAGAGGTAAGGCAATTAATATAAATGATGTTTTAAAAATATCTGTTATTGAAAATAATACCGTTATAGTATATGAAGGTGAAAATGCTAAAGCGTTTTTAACGAGTTTGAATCAAAAAATTAGAGTTAAAAAAGATTCTTATTCATATAATGAATTACAAAACTCTCTACAAATAGTTAACAAAGAATTAGCTAAAAGAGCTAGCGAAGTTTATTATAATAAAATATCTAAACATGTAAAACACAGCTTTAAGCTAAATGCCAGTCAAGCTTGTTTATTCGATGTTAAACTTAATAAAAAGCAAAGAAAAGCATTAATTAATGTTTTAGGTGTAGACTGGTTTAACGTTTATTCAGTATCTCAAAAACAAGAGTATATAGTTCCTCCTAACAATAGCGTTCATTTTGAGTTTTACCCTTTTATGAAATATTCAAAAGGTAATATTGAGCGCTGGTATAATTGCTCGAACTACAAAAATATTAAAATTTGTTTGGAGCAAAAAGAAGTAGAAACTTATTCTCCAAAATATATAATAGAAAAAGGCGAACGAATCTTAAATGGTGTGTTTAAAATAAAAGAGCATAATATAACCAATGAATAGTAATAAATTTAAGGTATAAGTTTTTTTAAAATCTATAAATCAATTGGTGTGTAGTAAGTACATAAAATCAAATAAAACAGAATTGCTTAGTGCAGTTCTGTTCTATTATTTATAAAGCTAAGTTAATAATTTTAAATTTAATATTGACAATATCATAGATGCTTTATATAATATCGTTAAATGATATCATTTAACGATATTGCATATTAGGAGGTAAATTGATGCCAAGAAAAGCATTGGAAGGGCTAACGGAAACAATGTTTTATGTGTTGATGGCGTTTTGCCGGCAAGCAATGTGTGGTATTGACGTAGCAAAATTTATTGATAGTAAAACTCAAGGCCAGTTACAAATAGGACCAGCCACTTTATATACTATATTGGGGAAGTTCGAAAAAGAAAAATATATTACAGAAACAGAGGTTACAGGACGTAAACGAACCTATAACATTACTAATAAAGGTAGAGAAGCCTATAAAACAGAGTTAATTCGTTTACGTCGTTGTATTTCAGACGCTGATAGTGAAAGCTACATAAGGGAGGTATAGTTATGAGCGACAAATTACAAATAAAAGCAAAAAAAGTTTACCGATTACCACCCTGCGCAAATTATGAGATTGAAAAAACAGAAAGCTGGCTAGCGGATATGGCTGCAAAAGGCCTATTTTTAAGCAAAGATGGTTTTTTCGCTGGATTTGCAGTTTTTGAAAAAAAAGAGCCTAAAAATGTACGTTATCGTATGCAAGCTGCTCCCGTTAAAATAAGTTTATTTGCTGATAATAACGGCGAACCCGACGATGAAGCCAAAGAGTTGAATGAATCATATGGCTGGCAATATATTGCCTCAAGGGGTCAATTTTTTATTTATTGTTCAACTTCACCCGATGCCCGTGAGTTAAATACAGACCCTAGGGTACAAGCATTAGCGCTTGATATAGTACGTAAGCGTGAACGCTCAAATACTATTGCTACTTTTATGTGGTTATTGGTTTATCCTATAGTAATGCTGTATGGTAGACCAGTGTTAACAGCCGTTAATATTGGATCTTGGTTAATAGGGTGGGCTGCTATTTTAGTATTATGGGCCTTAGTGCGTTCTGTATTAAAAGTAGTACACCTACGTAAAATACGAAAAAAATTAGCAATGGGTGAAATGCTAAACCATAAAAAAAATTGGAATCAAAAAGTTAAACAATATCATATAGGTGGTATAATTTTTCTATTGATGATCTTCGCATGGTTTGCTTGTTTATTCAGTGGTTGGAGCAATGAAATTATGAATAAAAATGTACAATCTTTAGCAGATTACACTGATCAACTTCCTTTTGCAACCATCGCTGATTTTGCTCCCCATGGAGTATACAAATTAAATGACTTAAAATTTGCTAATACAATAGAAACTAAATCCGACTGGCTTGCACCTAAAATAATAAAGTATCATGAAACAGCTTCAGTTGTTTTAAAAAATAATCAATATTTACAGGGTGGATTACTGGTAGATTATTATGAAACTATAGCACCTAACCTTGCAAGGGAAATTGCCAGAGAGTTAAAATTACAGGAAAAAAAGTCTAAAAACTATACAGAATATAATTTAGCTGATTTAGATGTAGATTATGCAGTTGCATATGCAAATATATTTCCGACTGTAATTATTCAAAAAGGCACTAAAGTAATTAAAGCAACCTTTTATCAAACATCTAATGATTATACAATGCAGTTAAACGAGTGGGTACAAATTGTTGCCAACAGTTTAAAATAAATACTTATCAATAGGTAAAAAAAGACCAAATTTTGTTGGTCTTTTTTTTATATAACAAAATAAACACTATTATTAAGATAAAATGGATACATAAATCAAAAATATTTTAAAATGATAAAAATGTAATATAATGTATATGTTTGTGTTATAATGTAGAAAACAAACTGGTTATATGTTCATAATTTTATGAGGTTATTCACAAATGGTTTAGAAGCAGTTAAATGAAAACCAAAGGCAATAGTGTTATTTTATATATAACATAACACGCTACTTTGTAACAAATAAATTCCTTTTGTTAAGGAGTTTATTAACTATTTCAGTTGTTAAAAAATTGTTAACTAAAGTAACATAGCATTTAAATTGAAAATAAAGGAGTCATTATGAAAACTAAAAAAGCAATATCTATTTTTTTGTTTTAGTTTTATTGATAGCAATTGCTGCTAATGTAGCATCTGCTTACCAATCTTATTCTGGTTCAATTAAGTATGTACACTCAAATTATTATTATCTTTTAGCTACACAGACATATAGTAATCCTATAAAAGCACGTAATGTTGTTTCAAGTTATGCTGGTAACCATAATGCTAACTGGAAGGTTAGAGGATATTACAATGGTAATAAATTTGATGTAACTCAATCATACTGGCATAAAACTGGTGATTATACTTATAATTATGAAGATTATGGATATTCTCTTGATAAAGAGCAACTACTGGCTAGAGCCAATTCAAATGAAGGAACTAGCTATAAGTATGTAGCAGGTAAGTTCTGGGGTAAAAAATAAAATAGCCAATAATTAATTAACAAATGAATAACCTCATATTTAATTTTTTAAGGAGATACATAAATGAAGACTAAAAAAATCTTACTTATTGTTGTAGGGTTTTTAGTTGTTTTAGCGGGTTGTAAACAAGCACCATCTCAAGTAATAAAACCTAGTAAAGGTACAATTACTTATATTAAAGATAATAAAACAAACATAGCCCATGTTAAAGAAGTAGTTGTTGGTAAAACCATTAAACTAAATATTGATGTTGATGTTAATGTGGATAATAAAGAGTATGCTATTTATAATGCTTGCCCCATAGCCGTAAACCATAATAAATGGTTCAAATATTTTTTTGGTGAAAAAAGCAAAAGTTAGAACATTTTTATGATAATTGGCAAGCTAAACACTTAAAAATGCAAGAAATAACTGATCAAATAATTAACAATACTTTTGGCTACAGAAACAGTGATATCGAGGTTTACTATTTACTTACTGACTCAACTTTTAGGTATTTTAATAAAGAATATCAAGAGGTTAGTTTAAACGAATGTGCTGTTATTAATCCACAGCAAAAAGAAGTAAACCAGGCTTTACAACTAAGTAATAAGTTTATTAATAATGTAGCTGAAAACCGTTTAATGGTTAATAATTACACAGTATATCAACCTTTAAATCAGCAAAGTATTATGGTTGTAGATTATAAACGTAGTAATATAAATATTTTAATTGATAATCCACCCCAAACTATTGATCAACAAATTATTAAACCAGACGGTGGTGTTGTGTTTATACAAAACAACAAAGTAGTTTTTTCAAGCTTAACAGTTAGAGATTTTAAACATGTTAAAACAACAGCTATTATCAGCCTTGAACAGGTTTTAAATACTCTTAGAATTTATGTAGATACTATTGAAGCCTATACCGAAAATTATATTAAGGGAATTTGCAAAAAAAGTGAATTTAATATTAAAGATATTTCATTAAAATATTATCCATTTAGAATTGAAGATGAAAATTTAGCCAGTACTTATGCAGGCATTAATGGTGCTTATGTTACCTATAAACCCGTATGGGTTATATCATCTGGTAAACGTGAAGGCAATAACTTGGAGTTTGTAATGATCATTAATGCCACTACAGGAGAAATAATTAGATGAAAAATAGTTTAAGGGTATTTTATTGCTCTTTTTTAAGATTAATAAAACAGCCTCGATTTTATATAGCCATTATAATTGGTGTTTTATTACTATTAAGTGAGCGATGGATTGATTACGTAGATAAATTTATTTTAGGTAAAAATATTTCTAAAACCTACTCGTTTGCCTTTATGTTAGAAGTAAGTTTGTCTTATACTATCTTTCCCTTTATTTTTGTACCACTTTGCACAATTAGTGGTAGTTTGGCTTTTTGTGAAGATACAAGTCATAATTTTTATCGAGCTATATGGACAAGAGTCTCTAAAAAAACATACGCCAAAGCACAAGCCTTGGCAAGCGCTGTTATTGGAGGTTTAACAGGAGCCAGCATAATTATATTTTCAGCACTGCTGTTAAGAGTAATTTACCCGAGCCATAGTATTGCCATGCAAACAACTGCTCAATTTGGAGCTTTAAATGACCCCATTGCTATAGTACTAAATGGCTGGGGTTATGTAATTAAAATTGCTTTTGTATACTTTTTTGGAGGAATGGCTCTGGCTGTTTTTGGCTTGTTATGTAGCTCATTTGCTAAAAACAGATATGTAGCAGTACTTGCTCCATTAATTTTATTTATTAGTGCAGACTTTTTAATGGGCAGTTTTCACTTACCCTTTGCCCCCATGGATTTATTAATGACTTATGACAGTACAAGTGTATCAGTTTTTACTAGTGCTGCAATATTTACGCTAGGCATTTATATGTGTACTGTGTTATTTACTCTTAAATGCGAAGATAAGGTGGGTGAGTGATATGCGATACATTTTAAATTTGTTTAGACTAAACTTATTAAGATGGAAGACATCTCTAAGAATAATTATGTTGTTATTAATAATTCCGGTAATTCAACTAAAGTATGTTTTCCCTTATTTAAAAAATGTTAGTAATTTACAAATGCCTATGCATGTTTTTGAGCCATATATTGCCTCGTTTTCAAGTATGCACAGTTCTTTGCTTATTAGCATTATTGTAGTATTTATCTTAGCTGATGTTCCTATTAGACATCAAGGTTTTGAGTTATCTTTAATTCGGGGCAGTAAGCAAAAATGGCTATTCAGCCAGTGGCTATATATTATTTTTTGCGCATTTTTAATTTGCTCCATCATAGCTTTATTTAATATTGTAATTTCATTACCTTTTTCTTATATTCAAAATGAATGGAGTATTCCAGCACATTTACTAGCAATGAACAAAACAGCTACAGGATACTCGGCAGTATCATCATCGGTACCACAGTTTATTTTATATAATGACTTGCCGATAAAGGCATTTATTTATACCTTTTTATTACAAATGTTATTATTTATATTCTTTGGAACTTTAACAGTACTTATAAATTTAAATAGCAATTATTTAATTGCGCCTATTATATTATTAATGCTCAATGCCGTAAACTGGTTAATTAGAATGTTTGTGCCGGGTGATAGAGCCTTTAATATCATATCTTGGTTTTCCCCTTTGTATCATGGTACTTATAGCGAGCATCAGTTTCAAGCGGTTTTAAACGGATCAATGGCTAGTGCCCAAAGCTCAGCGCTAATTTTAATTGTTTTAAGCCTACTTTTTATAACTATTTCGCACTTGCTTATTAGAAAAAATGATGTGCTAAATTTTACTAGAGGTGATTTTGATGACTAATGCTTATATAACTATAACTAATGTAAATAAAAAAATAAAAACTCAACAAATATTAAAAAATATAAATGTTACATTTGAACAAGGTAAAACACATGGCATAGTGGGTAGAAACGGCTCTGGAAAAAGCATGTTGCTAAAAACTATTAGTGGATTAACACCTGTAACAAGTGGTGAAATAGTAGTAAATGGTAAGGTTTTAGGAAAAGACTGTGATTTTCCTGAGAGTATGAGTTGTATTATTGAATCACCAAGCTTTTTATCAGCAGAAAGTGGTTTGAATAATTTAAAATACTTGCAAAATTTAACTCAGAAACCTGATAAACAGTACTTAGCAAAAATAATGGAACAGGTAGGGTTAAAAGAACATATGCATAAAAAGGCTGGTAAATACTCTACTGGAATGAAACAAAGATTAGGATTAGCTCAAGTGTTAATGGATAATAATGATTTAATTATTCTTGACGAACCCTTAAATGGCCTTGACGAAAAAGCAATGAAAGAGTTTAGAGATATTTTGTTAAACATGAAAAAGAAAAATAAAACCTTACTTATTGCAACCCATATGCCCGAAGATGTAGAAATGTTATGTGATACAGTAAGTAAAATGAGTAATGGAGAGCTGATTAAAATCAGGTAAATTTTTTACTGGTTATGTAGTAGTGGGTGGTTAAATAAGCTTAAATAGAGTTAATAAAAATACTAATAAAGTATCTAGTTTAAAACAAACAAAACAGCCTGTTAACTATAGTTAACAGGCTGTTTTAGTTTGGTGCCGAGAGAGGGACTCGAACCCTCACGTGGGGTAAACCACGCCAGATTTTGAGTCTGGTGCGTCTGCCAATTTCGCCATCTCGGCTCGTTAAATTTATTTAACAAAAACTAGTTTATCATGAGGTTATATAACTGTCAAGATAACATATTTTAAAACAGGATAAGTACTTAATATAAACACGTATATAAGTGTTAACAAGTTAATTTTAGTAATAGCATTTTGATTATTTTATAAACATAGCTAGTTACCTAAATTATTATGACAAACTAATTTACAAAATAACCTTTTCATGAACTAAATATTGTGCTACACTAAAACTGAACAATGTTCAATGTATTGTTCAATAGTTATACGGGAGAGTAAAAATGAAAGATATTGCAATTTTAGTTATAGAGCTTATTTTTGTTATATTTATAGTGATTTTAGGATTAACAAATAAGCAGTTTATGTTTATTAATAGCGCTCGTTCTGCTGTTATTACCTTGGGTATAATAGGTATGTGTTTTTGCGGAATTAGTATAGGCAAGTTTATTACAAATGCTCCATTTCACGGCTTTACAATTATGGCTTATGTAGTTGGTACTATTGCTTTAGCTTGTTTTATAACACAGCTTTTTAAGCTTAACTTGCCCATAATAGCAAACCCTAAAAACGCTTTGCTTATTTTGGCTGTTAGTATTATTATTAAAGGCATAATAGCAAGGTTTGGAGATGTATTGGTAAAGTGAAAAAGAATATTAAGCAAAGCATAATTAATGAAACAATAAATTTAATAAATGCCAATGACGATGTTAGTAAAATTACCATTAGGGATATTTGCAAAGCAACAGGGGTAGGTACTGGACTTATAAACTATCATTTTAAAAGTAAAGAGAATTTAATAGCGTGTTGTGTTCAGCAAATTATTGGTGATGTTATACAGCAATTTAACAACATGTGTTTGTTATTAAAAAATAAAACTGCCCTTGAGAGGTTAAGGATGATGATAAAGTCAACCTGTACTTTTTTGGTTGACAATGAAAACATAGCACGTATCTCTATTTTAACGGATATGCAAAAAGGGGCATTTAATGATAATACTAACCAAACTTTAAGTGTGTATTTACCAATAGTAAAAGCTGTTTGCCCAAATGGCACTGATTTATTAGATATTAAAATACTTGCTTATAATTTGATTTTTGCTTTACAGGGTTTATTTTTACGAACAGACTTAGCAAAAGCGGATTTAGCTCTTGATTTTAGAGAAGAAAAAGATAGAGATTTATTAGTAGATAAGGTGATAGATTCGGTTTTTAGTAAGTACTTATAGTAATGTAATGAGCATAGTTGTAATGAAAAATTTTTGCTATAATTTTGCACTATCGGTATACTGTTTTAAATATTATTGACTGTACTAAGTAAACTGAATTTTAAGTTAAAGCTAAGCGGGTAACCCCTAACCATAAATTCTTTAGTTTAGGGTAAACGTAGTATTAGCTTGTTAGTGTTTTGAGGTTTGCTCCTTGGCTATTACATAAATACAAACTATCCTAACTGTTTCTTTTAGTACATTTTTTAACTTTATTAAATAACTGTGTTATGCAAACAATTTGGAATTTTTTATTAATGGGTAATGAGTTTAAAGTATTATAGTTAAACACAGCACGCAATTTTATTTGCTATTTTGAACATAATATATAATAAGTAAATAAGGATAGGTGAAAATATGAGAAATGTTACAAATAAAATTGAAAAGGTGCATTATACTTCTTATGTTTATGGCAGTATTGATGAAAAAAATAAGCATATATTAGAAATGCAAAAAAATGGCTACGAGTTTTTAGTTAACTTTCAAGATGAACATAGGGCTACATTTAGAAAATTTCTTTAAGTATGTTAGCTGTTAAAAAAACAAGTGGTATTTACCACTTGTTTTTAGGTATTGTGAATTTACGAAAAATGAATCGTTTTAGCATGATGTTTATTTAAATTATTTAATAAGATAAATCACAATCTTTAACCAAATGCATGTCAAAGATTTTACGTAAGTACCTTAATGTTTTGTTTACAGCATCCTCTACAGAGCCTTTAAATCTACCTGTTAACACCTCCGATAATATACCTTGATATATAAACAAGGTCATTTCATTGATATCATTAATATCTTCTTCTCTTAAATACTTTTCGTTAACACATCTTTTTAAGAGTATTAAAGCCCTAAAGTAGATATCATCTTGGGTTAACATCTCTAGTATATCTGCTGGCAAAGCACTTAAATGCTCTGGGTAAACATTATAGAACTCTCTAATATTGTTTGGGTAAGGTTTAAACACATTTTTGCCAAAGATATATGAGTATATTTTAGGCGATGAATATGAGTAGTAACAAAAACACTCCCATACTTTTAAAACTCTACATATAGTGTTTGGACAATCTTTTAAATAATTTGGCAAATCCTCTGTATAGGCTCGCATAAATTTTAATGAAGCCATAGATATTAAATGATCTAAATTCTCAAAGTAATTATAAAGAGTTGCACTATTATAACCTGCCAAATCAGCAACTTTACGTACTGTAATTGCCTCTACACCTTGTTTTTCAATAATTTCACTTGCTGCATCAATAAAATATCGAAGCATTCTATTCTTTTTAAGTATTTTGTTGTCCATAAAACCCCACCATTTACATGTTATTGATAGTATATATTAGCATAAGACCGTAAACACTGTAAAGGAATTAGAGATTATTAAAATATATTGTAATTTTCTATTGCCAAGTTAAATAGGTTTATAATATAATCAAAATATAAAAAATAAACACGTTTAAATAAATTGTGTTTTAATATTGTGCTGAAAGGAGAACAATATGAAACTAGAATTAGGCAACTTCTTTGTTAAAGATATAGTTTTTGGTGACGTTACATCTTATGCTAATGGTATTCTTACTGTAAATAAACAAGAAGCTTTAGCTGTAGTTAGAGAAGATGAGCATATTACAGAAGCTGATATCGAGATAGTAAAACCAGGAGATAATGTTCGTTTAGTACCTGTTAAAGAGGCAATTGAGCCTCGCATTAAATTAGATGGCTCTCCATTATTCCCAGGAACAACTGGGGACTTAGTAAGAGCTGGCTCTGGCAGAACTCATGCCTTAAAAGGCTGTAGTGTGTTAGTAGTTGGTAGACACTGGGGTGGATTCCAAGATGGTTTAATTGATATGGCAGGTGAAGGTGCTAAGTACACTTACTACTCTCAATTAAAAAATATTGTATTAGTAGCAGATAGTGATGAGGTATTTGAGCAGCGAGAGCAACAAAAGAAAAACCGTGCTTTACGCTGGGCTGGTATGCGATTAGCTGAGTATATTGGTAGTTGTGTTAAAGATCTTGAGCCAGAAGAGTTAGAAACTTATGAGCTTGAACCAGTTACAAAGCAAAAAAATACTAATGACTTACCAAATGTAGTTATGGTGTTACAGCCTCAATCTCAAATGGAAGAATTGGGTTACAACGATTTGTTTTACGGTTGGGATTGCAACAGAATGGTTCCTACTTTTGTTCATCCTAATGAGATTTTAGATGGAGCAATTATTTCAGGTTCTTTTATGCCTTGTTCATCTAAATGGTCTACCTATGATTTTCAAAACTTCCCTGCTATAAAAAGTTTATATAAAGAACATGGTAAAAGCCTTAATTTCTTAGGTGTTATACTTTCAAACCTAAACGTAGCTTTAGAGCAAAAACAAAGATCTGCTTTAGTCGTAGCCTCTATGGCAAATGCTTTAGGTGCAGATGGAGCAATTGTGGCAGAAGAGGGTTACGGTAACCCAGATGCTGACTTTATTGCTTGTATTGTTGCTCTTGAAGATGCTGGAGTTAAAACAGTAGGTTTAACTAATGAGTGTACTGGTAGAGACGGTGCTTCTCAGCCTTTAGTAACTTTAGATGAAAAGGCAGATGCAATTGTTTCTTGTGGTAATGTATCTGAGTTAATTAAACTTCCACCAATGGAACGTGTTATTGGTGAACTACAGGCTTTAGCCAGAGATGGTTTATCTGGTGGTTGGGCAGATGATGAAATTTTAGGTGCATCTGTTAAAGAAGATGGCTCAATTATTATGGAAAATAATGCTATGTTTTGTGGAGATCAGGTTGTAGGCTGGTCAACAAAAACAGTAAAAGAATACTAGGGGGGTATACTAAGTGAAAAAAGCAATTGTTTATTTAAATCAATTCTTTGGTCAAATTGGTGGAGAAGATAAAGCTGATTTTGCACCTGTAATTAGAGAAGGTTTAGTTGGCCCTGCTATGGAGTATAATAAACAACTCAATGCAGAGGTAACACATACCGTAATTTGCGGTGATAACTATATGGGTTCTAATGAAGCTGATGCAGTAGAACAAATTTTAGGTTTTTTAGCTGATAAGGAATTTGATATATTTTTAGCTGGTCCTGCTTTTCAGGCTGGACGTTATGGTAATGCCTGTGGTGTTATCTGTAAAGCTGTTCAAGAGAAATTTAATGTACCAGTATTAACTTCTATGCATGAAGAAAACCCTGGCGTAGAAATGTTTAGAAAAGACATGATTATTTTTAAGGGTGGCAGAAGTGCTGCAGCAATGCGTAAAAATATTAAGGTTATTGCTGATTACGCTAACAAAATGTTTAATAACGAAGAGTTATTTGATGCCGATACCGAAGGATACTTTGGTCGTGGTATTCGTCACCAAGTTTGGAGAGAGGATAAAGTTCCTGCTTCTGAGCGCGTTGTTAGTATGTTAATTAAAAAGCTAAGAGGCGAAGATTTTGTCAGTGAATTGCCAATTCCTGCGCTAGATAAAGTAGAAATTGCTGCACCTATTAAAGATTTAAGTAAAGCTACTATTGCTTTTGCTACTTCTGGTGGTATTGTGCCAGTAGCTAATCCAGATCGTATTCAATCTGCATCTGCAACAAGATGGGGACGTTATAGCATAAAAGATATGGATCGTTTAGAGGGTGGAGTATTTAAAACTATTCACGCTGGTTATGACCCAGCTGCAGCAGATGCTAATCCAAATGTATGTGTACCTATAGATGCTTTAAGAGCCTATGAAAAAGAAGGCAAAATTGGCAAACTACATGAATATTTTTATTCTACTGTAGGTACTGGCACAACCCAGGCTGAGGCAGCTCGTATGGGTCAAGAAATGGTTGAATACTTTGTAAATGAAGGTGTGGACGCAGTAGTTCTATCTTCTACTTGAGGAACCTGTACACGTTGCGGTGCAACGATTGTTAAAGAGATTGAAAAAGCAGGTATTCCAGTTGTGCAAATGGCTAACCTTATTCCAGTTGCAAAAACTGTAGGCGCCAACAAAATGGTACCAACTATTTCTATACCTTATCCATTAGGTGATCCATCTACCAGTAAAGAAGAGCAATGGAAATTACGCTATCATAGAGTAGGGGTAGCCCTAGATGCTTTAACAGCTGATGTTAAAGAGCAAACTGTATTTAAGGTAAAATATTAATTAAGTTTATTTGTGAGGGATAATGACACTATAATTATCCCTCATAAATGTGTAAGGAGGGAATTACTATAAAAAAGAAAAATAATGTTGTATTTTATATATCTGTTATATTTACTTTGGCTATAGTTGCTTGGGCAATGCTTATTCCGCAAGGGTTTGAGTCTGCAGCAAAGGCTGCTTTTAATTATTTAAATACAAACTTTGGCTGGTTTTATGTGTTAACTATGTTTTCATTTGTAGCATTTGCAATATGGATTGCATTTAGTAAATATGGCAAAATTAAACTTGGTCCCGATGATAGCAAACCTGCTTATAGTCTTATGTCTTGGTTTGCCATGTTATTTTCAGCGGGTATGGGAATTGGTTTAGTTTTTTGGGGTGTTGCAGAACCGTTAAAACACTTTATTAATCCTTTAGGAGCAGCTGCTGGTAGTGGTGCTGCCGCCGATTTTGCTATAAAAAAATCTTTTTTTCACTGGGGTTTACACCCTTGGGCCAACTATTGTGTACTAGCTTTAGCACTAGCATATATGCAATTTAGAAAAGGTAAACCTGGCCTAATTAGTAGTGTATTTATACCGCTATTAGGTGAAGAACGAGCAAATGGTCCTATTGGTAAACTCATAGATATTTTGGCTATTTTTGCAACAATTGCAGGTGTAGCTACTTCACTTGGTTTGGGAACACTACAAATCAATAGTGGTCTTAACTTCTTATTTGGTATACCCGAAACAAACTTAGTTAAATTAGCTATAGTTGCTATTGTAACTATTCTGTTTATGATTTCAGCAGTTACTGGTCTTGATAAGGGTATAAAGTTCCTTTCTAATTTAAATGTTTCTGTTGCAGGAATATTATTAATTGCCACTGCTATTGTTGGCCCTACTTTATTAATCATAAATACTTTCACAGATGGCTTAGGGGCATACTTTGGTAATTTCATAAGAGACAGTTTTAGAATTGGTCCTTATGGTGATAATAGTTGGTATGGCGGTTGGACTATATTTTACTGGGCTTGGTGGATTGCTTGGGCGCCATTTGTAGGCACCTTTATTGCCCGTATTTCTCGTGGCCGTACAATTAAGCAGTTTGTAGGTGGAGTACTGTTAGCACCAACTTTAGCATCATTTTTATGGTTTGCTGTATTTGGTGCAACTGGTATTAATACAGGAATTGATGTTGCTACCAAAGCTGCTGCAGTTACCGAAACTTCACTCTTTGTAGTTATGCAACAGTATCCTTTAGGTACAGTTATCTCATTAATTGCTGTTGTATTATTATGTACTTTTTTTGTGACATCGGCAGATTCAGCCACTTTTGTATTAGGCATGTTATCCTCTAATGGCGAAATGAATCCCTCTACTAAGCGTAAAATAATTTGGGGTGTAATTCAGTCTGGACTTGCCTTATCTTTACTATTAGTTACCGCAAATGGTCTGCAAATGTTGCAAACAGCCTCAATTGTAGCGGCTTTCCCATTTGCTTTTATTATGATTTTTGCCATGATTTCATTGGTGAAAATTTTAAAAACCGAAAAGGTATAAATAGCAATTATTTATATAATATCGCCCACAGCAAATTCTCTCTGTTGTGGGCGATATTTTTTTAGTTTTTGTGCCTAATCCTGTGAAATAGGATGATTTTATTTTAATTTCATTGCTACTATTTTGTTATTAAATGTAAAACCATAAAAGCAAAGGCTAATAGAGCCAAAATTCGATGTGGTATAAGCCATTTATTTAAATTAGTATCGTTTTGAAAAGCGCAGCTAATAGCAATAATAAATACAGTAATAAATGTTGCTGTTCCAAAGTTAAGAGATAGTATCTTTACAGGGGCTAATAATCCATGTATTAGTGAGGTTATTATTAGTAGTTTACCAGCAATTTTATGAAAACCTTTGGTTTTTTTATATATGTTATTAATTTTTCCTTTTTTCTTGTTATCAACAATTCTAAATAGCCATAAAAGTATAGTAAAGATTAATAATACAGAGCTTAGCTTAGCAAAAATAGTGTTAATAATTTCTTTAGGCATTATTTACCTCCAACTTAAATAGCTTTAGCGTTTTATTAAGGTGTAAAAAAAGTTCTTCTTTTTGCATATTAAAATTACCTGATATATATATCATTAACATGCCATGAATACTAAAAAAAATGGTATTGCAGACATCAAGTAGCTCCTCCCTATAATTAAGTTGTTTAAATGAATTTATAAACATCTCACTGAGTAAAGCATAGTCTACATTCTTTTCAAAATTAGTATGTTGTTTATTTAGTTTTACATAAAATAATAACTCAAATATATTTGTATTATTAACTAGGTAATCTATATAACATCTAAAAACATCATAAATAACGTTTTTCGAATTATTAGCTGTAATCTGTAATACACTAATTAACTCCGCTATAATCTTTGACCTTGTAGCAAACAAAAGCTCATCCATATTTTTAAAATGATTGTAGATAGTTGCAAAGGTATAGCCTGCTTCATCAGCAACCTTACGTGCTGAAACCTCTTTAATGCCCTGTTCAATTATTATATTTTTTGTTGTTTCAATAAACAGGTCTTTAACTCTTTGGGCCTTTAACTGTCGTTTACTAATTGCTGATTTATTCATATTTATAACACCCTTATAAAAATTATAACACTATTATAATTTACTATATTGCTTTAGTCAAGTAACTACAGTATTGTATACATATTTTTTAGCTTAGTTTTATTTAAATTTAGAGCTTTGTTGTTAGTGTGCTTTAATAAGTAAAAGGATTTTTAAGTGTTAAACGAGAACTTTTAATTATAATTTATGTATATATTAATGGTGTTAAAGGGGCATAAAAATGAAAAAAATCACCATATTGCTAACAGGAGCTAGTGGAACTATGGGACAAGCGGGGGTAGCTGAGTTATTAAAGCATAAAGATAAACATAACTTAATACTTTTTTCATTACCAACCCAAAAAGATAAAAAAATTTTAGCTAAATATAAAAAAGAAAACAATGTAAAAATTATTTGGGGAGATTTAGTAAACTATAACGATGTTAAAAAAGCAATAAAGGGTGTAGATATAGTACTTCATGTTGGAGCACTAGTATCACCACTCGCTGACCGTAATCCTGAACTTGCTTGGAAGGTTAATTATGGTGGAACTAAAAATATTGTAGATGCAATTTTGCAGAGAAAAGATAATAGCCAAGTCAAATTAGTATATGTTGGTACCGTAGCCCAAACAGGTAACAGAGCTTTTCCTGTGCATTGGGGGCGAGTAGGTGACCCCTTAGTGCCAAGTGTATATGATTACTATGCTTTGTCTAAAATTGCAGCAGAGCGGTATGTTATTGAGTCTGGTCTTAAACAATGGGTCTCTATAAGGCAAACGGGTATTTTGCATACTAAAATTCTTAGCATTAACGATGGAATTGCTTTTCATCAATCTTTAAATAATCATATTGAATGGGTATCGGCTAAAGACTCAGGCAGATTGTTAGCCAATATCTGTTTTAAAGATTTACCTAAGCATTTTTGGCGTAAAGTATATAATATAGGAGGGGGAAAGTGTTACAGATTAACAGCATATCAACTTATGCAAAAACTACTCAACTTAATGAATATTAACCTACATGATATATATAATCCCAATATGTTTGCCTTAAGAAATTTTCATGGACATTTTTACTTAGATTCAGATAAATTAAATGAGTATCTTAACTTTAGAAGTGAAGGTTTAAAAGATATAATGCAGGGCATTAAAGATAAATTACCTTTCTATATAAAATTACTCAAATACCTACCTAAAAAAATAGTTAAAAAACATATGATTAAGGAGAGTTTAAAGAATGCAAATACCCCTCTTTACTGGGCAAAACATAATGATAAAACTAAAATAAAAGCATATTTTGGATCAATTAAAGATTGGAATAGTATTGGTGATTGGCACACGTTTAACCACATTATAGACCCCCCCCATATAACTCTTAACCATGGGTATGATGAAACAAAAAAAGATCAAGAGTTTGTTATTGAAGATATGCAAAAAGCTGCAGAATATAGAGGTGGAAAGTGTTTATCTTTAACAATGGTTAAAGGTGATTTGCACACAAAGCTCAAATGGTTATGTTCGGAAGGACATGAGTTTAAAGCAAGCCCATATTTAGTTTTAAAAGCAGGACATTGGTGTAGTAAATGTGTACAGTCTCCCTGGAACTTTGATCAACAAGCTAAGCAGAATGATTTTTTAGCTCAAGTATGGTATGTTGACCATTGTAGAAGTGAAAATAATATCTACCAATAAACACTATTAAGCTCTAAATTTTGATAGTTTTCAAGTAATATTTATGCTAGAATAACTTTATAAAACGTATAGGTAAAGAAAAAATGAAATTAATTAATAAAAAAGCTCTACTAATCATAGCTATAATTGCCCTTTTAATACCACTGATTACAGGCATTGCAATAGGTTATTATCCTTTACAAATGAGTAAAGAACATACTTTAAAAGTGTCTAAGATGTTTTTAGAGGATATGGGTTTTAATAAACAAGAATTTTACGACTCATATACCAAAATTCTTAAACAGAGCACTATTAAATCCAGTAAATGGGGCCACGATATACCCATTAAGTACTTCGTAAATGGTGACTATTTTAAACCTACTATGGTACTAATACACTGGCATGAAACAAATCATTCAACTATGTTGCCCTTAGCAGAGATGTTTATTAAACAGGATTTTAACGTTGTAGTATACGATCAACGTGCCCATGGAGATAACACTGCTAAAACAGTTACCTTTGGTTATTATGAAAAAGATGATTTACAAGATGTAATAAACTTTGTTAAATCAAAATCTAAAGGTGTACCATTGGGAGTATTAGGGCAATCTATGGGAGCCTCTACTGTAGGTTTTTATATAGGAAGTAAACATGCTCAAAATAATATAGATTTTGCTATTATGGAGAGCCCATTTAATAACATGTATCAAGAGATAGAGTATAGCATACACTCTAAGCTTGGCTTTAAACTACCAGTAACTTTAGTTCTAAATATAGGTAGCATGTTTAATAAGTTGATTAATGGATTTTCATATAAAGAGGTTAATGTAGCTAAGTTTATTAAAAATACAACAATACCTACTCTAATAATGCATAGTGAAACAGATACTGTTTGTGATTATAATATGGGTAAGCAACTCTATGAAACAATTGGTTCAGGTACTAAAAAGATGGTAACTTTTAAAAACACTAAACATGTAACAGCCTTTTTTAAAAATTATAAGTTATATGAAACAGAAATTAATAATTTTATAAAAAATAACTTAAGGAGAATTGCTAAATAATGAAGTATTACTTTTTAACGGGAATTTCAATACCTGTTATATGATACTCTGTATTTTTAGTAATAAACTGATTACTAATGGTTCGCTCAATGGAATTGCCAATTATTGTGTAGTTGTGCTGTTGGATATAGTTTAGTAATGTGTTGTAATAAAGGTGAGCTTGCTCGTGAGTGCCTTTAAACCAAATACATACAAAATCAGATTCAGGTATTTCTTCTACTAAGTTAGGTTTAATTTTAATAGACTCTAACAGCATACCAACTGAGCTATACTCATAAAATTTATGACTTTGCATATTATCTTTAGACATACGTAAAATAACATTACCTATAATTACTGGTAACATTATATTTATTTTACGCTCTAGCTTTTTTAATAAAAGTTCGAGGCTGGTATTTAAGTAAAAGCTCTCTTTTAATAATACTATTCGCCTTTTAGATATTCGTTTTTCTATAACCTTATTAAATTCTTCAATTCTTTTTATTTCTTCTATAGCATCAATCCGGGTTTGAAACTTGTTATGAATATCTTTAAGCTCTTCTATTTTTCTTTCGGTTTGTTTTTGTTGTTCTTTTAATAACATCAAAAAATCGTCTATAACAGGGTTATCTAAATGCTTTTTAATCTTTTTTAGAGGCATACCTAAAATCTTTAAAAATAAAACTGTATCTAAATGCTCTATTTGGTCTGCTGAGTAATACCTATAACCAGTTTTTTCATTAATAAACTGGGGTTTAAAAAGATTAATTTCATCATAATATCGTAATGTTTTAACTGGTAAGTTAAACATTTTTGCCATTTGACCTATGGAATACTTATTTTCCATGATAAACTCCAATCTAATAACTGTAACTTTAAATAATTTGCGTAACACTTAACATTTTGCTACCATAATACTATTAACATAAAATCAATTATAATTATTATACCATTTCAACAAGCCAAGATTAAAAATAAGGATTTTACTATGTTATATAATTACTTATTTAATTACACCAAAAAAGACTATTATAACTTAATAAAAGAAGAATTAAAAATAATGCTATTTGCATTTTTTTTATCATTAACACTTTGTACATTATCCATTTTAGGATTTAAAGAAAAAATTGCAAGGATATTTTTTGGTGCAATATTTTGCTGTGCTTGTTTATACTTGCTAAAATATATTATTACTTATGTTGTAGAGTATTTTACTATGGATATAAAACATTTAGTATGCCACTATGCAAAAATAACCACTAAATATGACTCCAAAAAAAATCACCAATATCACCATGTTACTTTTATAGATAACAAACTAAAATACCAAGAAGCAAAATTTAGATTATCTACCACAAAAGAAGGCCAAAATAACATAATATTTAATGGCCCAAACACAATACTATTTTACACACCCAAAACAAATATCTTAATAGGATTTATTTATGCCGGAAAAGCAGTGAAATTTTATAACGTAGATAACGGCGAGAGTTTAAAAATTTATAACGAGTTAGTGCAAAAAGAGTAGGGGGTTGCCTGCAAACGGCAACGGGCAGGACTCAAACTTCGTTTGTGGTGGAGTGGGTATATACGGGTTGGACTCGCCAAAAGGCTCGTGGTGGGGGCTTGCTGTTGGCAAGCGGGTTTATTTGCTGTCGCATCATGGTATGCCTTTAGCATAAAAAGCAAAAAACTATAGAACTCTTAAGTCTTACATGGAGTTGTACATTTTAGTAATCCTATTTAATTAAATATTTTGAGAAGTTTGTTAATCTTATAGATAAGTTATTGCATTTATTTAACTGTTGATTATATGTATTATTAGTTATAAAATTTAATTCACATGAAATCTCTAGGTGACATACTAGTTCAAATAAAGATCCTTTAGCAATATTAATAAAGTGATTTCTATCTTTGGGGTTTGCTCTGCCATAACCTTCTGCAATATTTGCAGGTATAGATATTACTGCTCTATTCATTTGTGATACAAGTCCATAAAGTTCTGAATTAGGATAGTGTTTTGTTATATTATATATTTCAACTACTAATTCTTTAGATAATTTATAAATATCAAGGTTTTGAAATGTAAACATAGTCATGCCTTTCTGTAAAACGATAAAATATATTAGATAACGATGCGATAGCGAGTCAAAGCTCCGTTTGCCTAAGCAAACCCACCCCACGAACGAAGTGAGTCCTCCCCGTATGCCAACAGGCATACCCAAACCGCACAAACCAAAGGTTAAGCCCACCCCAAGTTAAAGAGTTCCACTTAGCTTTTTAAACAAATCAACTGCATAATAATCAGTCATTCCGCAAATAAAGTCAGTTATTAATAATAATCTATCGTATACAGATTGTTTGCTGTGTTGTTCATAGATATATCTATAGTTAGTGGAGATTATGCGGTAGAGTCTGTTTTCTTTGGTGTTGGCTTTTTTAAAGAGTAGCTTGTTATTTTCATCGGTTGCAGTTAAGCCTTTTACAAAGAGGTTTAGTAAATTGGTAATTACGCTTTCACCAGCTAGTTCTTTAGTTATTATTACTTTATTATTAAAGATTATATAAGATATTTCTTTTAAGGCATTTCTGATGGTACTGGCTTTGCTTTGATTTAGTAGCTCTTTGTTATAGCTACCGTTTATAATGTCTTTATAAGAATTTTCAAATTCTTCTACTACCGATTCAATCATAAATCCCTGTATTTTAGCTCTTAAAATTTGAATAATACGAGCCTCGTTATCTGGGTAGTCATCTGCTATTTTAAGGTTAAGTTTATTTAAAATTTCTTGCTCTTGAGGTAGCATAACTCTAGCACTACCATCTTCATTTGTATATAGCTTTTTTTCTAAGAATCTTTTAATTTGATTTAGGCTTAATACCTTCTTTTTAATGCCATCTTCTAAGTCTGTTACCGAATAAGCTATGTCATCAGCCGCTTCCATAATAAAAACTAAGGGATGCCTACACACAACACCGTTGTTTTGAATTAAGCCTGTTTTTTTAGCGATATCGGTAAACGTGTTTTGTTCGCTCTGAAAATAACCAAACTTTTTAAGGCAAACGCCTTTATTTTTTTTGTTGCCTTCAAGTGAATTACAGGGGTATTTAATTAACGCTGCTAGGGTTGCGTAGGTTAGGTTAAGTCCATAGATATCTTGTACATACTGTAGTTTAGTTATTAATCTTAGGCTATGAGCATTGCCATCAAAATACTGTAAATCTTGTTTTTGTAATGCTGTTAGCTGCTTATTAATGTGTGTATTGCTCTTTAAAAACTCTCTAAAGTATTGTTGAATAGCATATTCACCAAAGTGGCCAAAGGGCGTGTTGCCAATATCATGAAGTAAACCAACAGATGACAAAATAGCTTTTAGCTCTCCTTTGTGTTGTAACGACATATGCTTATTTTTTATTAAAAATCTCTCTATACTAGTACCCATAGAGGAAGCAATGGCTGCAACCTCTATAGAATGGGTTAAACGAGTTCTTATAAAATCACTTGTATCTAATGGAAAAACCTGTGCTTTATCTTGTAGCCTTCTAAAACCAGAGCTAAGTATAATTCTGCCATAGTCATTCTCAAATACATTTCTATTATCATTAGCTAACTTTCCAGATCTCGAAGGCCTACGTCTTGTATTGTTTAATAAAGAACTGCTATCCCATTTCATAAGTTACCTCCAGTATAAACATTATTTTATGAACTGTTTAAATAATAAAAAATAAGCTTATTTTTAAAACTTAGCTAACTAACATTTTCGCAAATAAATTCTAAATGCTGTTGTAAGCCATTTAAATAATTTTGTTTGTCTTTAACTGTAACTGAGTTAACTTTAAATTTACTTATAACAGATTCATTGTAGCCTTTTAAGATAAAAGCAACGTGTTTTTTTAATATATTATTAGGACTTGCTGGTAATTTTATGCTTTTACAAATAACATTAAGATAACAGTTAGCTTGCAAATTTAGTTTTTCTTTTAAGCTAGCCAAGTTAGGATGATGTAGCTCACTCCCTACCTTATTAAAAAATTTGTACATTAAATGATTCTTTATTAAAAAATCGAATTCTATAGCTGCATAACTCATTAAACGCTGTCGCCAATTTTTACCGGTTATTTGGTGTTGTTCAATATGGCTTAAGAGCTTGGTAGAGGCAATTTCAACCAGATAGCTATAAAGCTCTAACTTAGTTGAAAAGTACTTAATTAGGCTTCTATTTGAAATATCTAACTCCTTAATAATTAAGTTTGAAGACGTATTTTCATAGCCATGTTTAACAAAGTGTTTAAACGCAACATTAATTATTGTTTGTTGTTTACTTTGGGATATTTTAAAAAATGTATTGTTCATAAATCCTCCATAAGATCATTATGTCATTTTGTTTTAAATATACTAACATAAATTAAAAAGATGGGGGTTAAAATTAGTTTAAGACTATTTAATATAAAGGTTTTAATTATGTGTTAGAGAATTAGTTATTAAAAAGTTATATCCCTTAGTTAAAGTTCTAATGTTATTTTGTAGATAAATTGTATTGCTTTATTTCTTCATCAGTCAGCCACTTTATTTTATCAACAGGAGCATTAACTGTGAACCAATAAAATTCCTCACAGACCCCAATCTTTTTATACAGCTCTAAAAATCTCTGATGACTATTGTTACTTTTAGCTAAATTGTTTACAACGGTTTTATTTATGGTACGGGCACGAACACCAATTTTAGCTCCAGACTCTATTGTTCGGGAAACTCCAGCTAAAAATATATCTACGGCATTCCCAGCTACTAAACCATTGTATGGAACAAGGGTGTTTAGCTTGGCTGAATTAATCATTTCACAAACTTTTAAGGTGGCATCATCATTTATCGAACTTGGAACAAAGTCAAAAACAACTGTTGTAAGCTCTGGATAGTTAGCAATTACTGCCTCAAAATCTCGAGCTGTATTTTTACTAATAACCCCATTAATGTAAGCTTTATTATCTATAATCTCAAAGATTGCAGGGCTGTCTCCTTGAACTTTAAGTGTAATGGCCTCTAAGTTTGTATACATAACATAAATAATAAAAATGGCAACAGCCACTATTATCATTAATTTTTTATTTCTTTTTTTTGATTTTTCTCTATTTACTTTTAATTGCTTGTTATTTTGATTTTTATTGTCCATTATTATCTCCTGTAATTTAAATTGTTAATACTTGTAAATATCATTTTAGCATTTTCTTTTAATACTGATAATAGCCTAATAGCCTAAATTAGATTTTTTATATGAAAAAAATGTAAAAATTCTTGACTCTCCAGTTACTGTATAGTTTAGAATAGTAATGTACTATTAAATTTTATTTTAGATAAAGTGAAAATTAATAAGCATAAAAGGAGAGCGTTATATGATTAAATCTTTTGCTGATTTAGAGCGTTCTTTAAAGAGTAATGTAAAAACCGCACGTATTGCGGTTGTTTGTGCTCATGAAGAACATACTTTAGAGGCTGTAATTAAGGCCATGAAAGAGGGCTTAGTTACTCCTATACTTATTGGTAATAAATCAAAAATTGAAGAGATACTAAATAGCTTTGCTGTGAATTTAAACCTTGTTACTATTATTAATGAAACAGATGAACCTTTGGCAGCTCAAAAGGCAGTTGACTTAGTAAAAAATAATCAAGCCGACTTTATTATGAAGGGTTTAATCCAAACTAAAAATCTGCTTAAAGCAGTTGTGAATAAAGAACATGGTTTAGGAACAGGTAGTGTTATGTCTCATATGGCGTTTAATGAGGTGCCAAACTACCACAAGCTTTTAGTTACTACCGATGGTGGTATGGTAATGTATCCTAACCTAGAGCAAAAACGAGCAGTACTTGAAAATGCAGTTAAAGTTTTTAATAAATTAGGTTATGAAAAACCTAATGTAGCAGTTTTAGCTGCAGTAGAGAAGGTTAATCCTAAAATGCCTGAAACAGTTGATGCGGCAGAGTTAAAAAGATTGAATCAAGAAGGTATCATTAAAAACTGTATAGTTGAAGGTCCAATTTCTTATGATTTAAGTTTGAACAAAGAGTCTGCAGAAATTAAAAACTACCATAGCGAAGTAACAGGTGAAGTAGATATATTTTTAGTACCGAACATAACCGTTGGTAATATTTTAGGTAAGTCATTAATTTACTCTGCAAAAGCAAAAATGGCTGGTTTAATAGTAGGTGCTAAAGTGCCTATTATTTTAACATCTCGTGGTGCCACTGTAGAAGAAAAGTATTTATCAATTGTGTTGGCTGTTGCAGTAAGTTAATAACATAAAATATGCTAGTACCAACTAGCATTAATATATTAAGCAAATAAATATATGAAAAATTTGTAGGAGGTTGCTAAATGAAGAAGTTAATGACCGGTAACGAAGCAGTTGCTAGAGGTGCTTATGAAGCTGGAGTACGTTATGCTGCAGCTTACCCAGGTACCCCAAGTACTGAAATTTTAGAGAACATTTTAAACTACAAAAACGACATTTACGCAGAATGGGCACCAAACGAAAAGGTAGCTTTAGAGTCTGCAATTGGAGCAGCATTTGCTGGAGCTAGATCTATTGCTTCTATGAAACACGTTGGTGTAAATGTTGCTGCTGACCCATTATTTACTTTATCTTATATTGGGGTGAATGGTGGTTTTGTTTTAGTAAGTGCAGATGAACCTGGAATGCACTCTTCTCAAAATGAGCAAGATAATCGTAATTATGCAAAGTTTGCTAAAATTCCCATGTTTGAGCCTGCAACAAGTCAAGAAGCTAAAGAAATGATTAAAGAGGCTTATAAAGTTAGTGAGCAATATGATACCCCTGTTTTATATAGATTAACAACACGCCTATGTCACTCTAAAGGTATTGTTGATTGTAATGATAGGGTAGAGGTTCCTATTGTAAAATATGAAAAAAATGCTTCGAAAACTGTATCTGTTCCAGCTAACTCACGTAAAATGCGCTACAAAGTTGAAGAGCGTATGATTAAGCTTAAAGATTACTCAAACAATTCTCCTTTAAACTTTTCAGAAATAAATGATACTAAAATTGGTATTGTGGCCTCAGGGGTTTCATATCACTATGCTTATGAAGTATTTGGAGCAGAGGCTTCGTACTTTAAAATTGGTTTTTCTAATCCCTTGCCAATTGAAAAAATAAGAGAGTTTGCTAATCAGGTAGACAAGCTTTATATAGTGGAAGAGAATGATCCATATATAGAAGAGCAATTAAAAATTAATGGCATTGAATGTATTGGAAAAGATATCTTCCCATTCACTGGTGAAATGACTCCAGACGTTATTCGTAAGGCGTTTTATGGAGAGCAACTTAAAACAGCAGAGTTTACAGCAGATGAGGTAGTTGCCAGACCACCAACCCTATGTGCAGGATGTCCTCACCGCGGCTTCTTTTACGAGTTAGCTAAAAAGCGTAATGTATTTATAAGTGGTGATATTGGTTGTTATACTTTAGCATTTGCTCCACCTTATAATGCTATGGATGCTGTAGTTTGTATGGGCGGTTCATTGAGTATGGGACATGGTGCCCAAAAAGTCTTTAACATGAATAAAGATAACGATATGAGAGTTGTATCTGTATTAGGAGATTCAACATTTTTCCATACAGGCATTAACTCCTTATTAAATGTTGCTTATAACCAAAGTAATACAGTTAATGTTATTTTAGATAACCGCATTACAGGTATGACTGGTCATCAACAGAACCCAGGAACAGGATATACAGCGGGTGGTCAATCAGCCCCTAACCTAGATTTAGAGGTTTTAGTTAAGGCCTGTGGCATTAAACATGTTAAAACAATAGATCCTAATAATCTTAAAAAAGTAAAAGAAACCTTAAATTGGGCATTTGCTTTAGATCAACCATGTGTAATTATTACCAGATGGCCTTGTGTTCTTAAAAAATTCTCTCAAGAGGATAAAGATGAATTTACAAATGCCTTTAGAGAAAAATGTACTATAGACCATGACAAATGTATTGGCTGTCGTCAATGTATTAAAACAGGATGTCCAGCATTATCATTTAACAAAGAAACCAGAAAAGCTAGTATTGATTATAATTCATGTGTAGGCTGTGAGGTTTGTTTACAAACATGTCCTGTAAACGCTATTTCAAAGGAGCAAAGGTAATTATGACTAAGAGTATTATGTTAGTTGGTGTAGGTGGCCAAGGAACTATTTTAGCAAGTAAACTTCTAGTTACTGGTCTTCTTGAGGCTGGTTACGATGTAAAAATGAGTGAAATTCATGGTATGTCACAGCGTGGTGGCTCAGTATCATCACAGGTAAGGTACGGAGAAAAAGTTTCATCTCCAGTAATTGAGATAGGTAGCACAGATGTATTAATAGCTTTTGAAAAAATGGAAGCTTTACGTTATTTAAAATATTTAAAGCCTAATGGTAAAGTAGTAGTAAATGATTTTGCTATTGAGTCAATGCCTATACTTAATGGTGTTGCCGAATACCCAAAGGGTATAATTGATAAAATTAAATCTGTTGTAGACACTCAAGTATTAGATGCAGCCAAGCTAGCACGTGAGCTTGGCAACATAAAAGTTATGAATGTAATACTATTAGGTACCCTAGTAAAATCTATGAATTTAGAGTCTGTTAATTGGAATAAAATTATTGAAGAAAACGTTAAAGAACGTTTTGTTGAAATAAACAAAAAAGCCATTTCTTTAGGAATATCTTTAGTTAAATAAGCACTAAATTAAAGTAGCTTTACTTTAAATAGTAGAGCTGCTTTTTATTATAAAGTTATATTTATATGAAAGGATAAAGAAATAATGAGTAAAAACCTATTTAGAACAGAGATAAGTAAAATTGCACCTTATGTGCCTGGTAAACCAATTTCAGAAGTGAAAAAAGAATTTAATATTGATAAAATTGATAAACTAGCATCTAATGAAAACCCACTAGGACCTTCTCCTAAAGCCTTAAAAGCGATTAAAGAGGCTATAAATACAGTTAATATATATCCTGATGCGGCTGCCATGGATTTGCGAGCTAAACTTGCAGATTTTTATGGTTTAACCATTAATAATGTAGTTGTTGGAAGTGGAGGAGAGCAATTATTAGATTTTGTAGCTCGAACATTTATTAACCCAGGTGACGAGGCTATAATGGCTGATGTAACATTTGGGCTATATTCCTCATCTGTAACTATTATGGGTGGTGTACCTATAAAAGTGCCAATGATAGAGTTTAAACACGATTTTAAGCAGTTTGTTAATGCAGTTAATGAAAACACTAAGTTAATATATGTTTGTAACCCTAATAATCCCTCTGGAAACATAATGACAGCAGAAGAAGTTAACTATTTAGTAGATAATGTGTCCAAAGATATTGTTATAGTATTTGATGAAGCTTATTATGAGTATGCCAAGATAAATCAAGAATATCCAAACTCATTAGAAATACTAAAGAAAAGAGAGAATACAATTATTTTGCGAACATTCTCGAAAGTTGTCGGTTTAGCAGCTTTAAGGGTGGGTTATGTCTTAACATCTGAACATATTTCCCGGGAAATGTTAAAGATTAAACCTGTATTTAATGTTAATCAACTGGCTCAAGTAGCGGCAATTGCAGCTTTAGATGATACTGAACACATAAATAAAACAGTGCAACTAAACTATAAATGTATGGACTTAATGACAACATATTTCGACAGTAAAGGCTATAAATATATGCCTTCTAACTCGAATTTTATTTTTGTTAATATTGGTGTCCATAGTAAAGAGGTGTTTGTAGAGTTAATGAAACTAGGCACTATTATAAGACCAGGTTATTTATGGGGTTGTGATAATTGGATACGAGTAAGCACCGGAACAATAGAGCAAACAAAGAGATTTATTAATAATTTGCAAAAAATACTCAAATAAATAAAGGGAATTATGGATAACGTATGTAATCATTAAGTGTGAGGGTATATAACAAGGTATATTTGGCTATAATTAATTATGCAAAGTTTTGGCAAAGCAAATATAGAGATGAAAGCAACTCCTTATACAACTTATACAAACACTCAGTTTTCCTAATTGGGTGTTTGTGCTTTTAAATAAATAATGTTAAATTATTATTATTCTCTTAATAAAACCATACAATAAAAGTTAATCTATAAAGTTTATTTTTGTTTATAATAACTAGTGTAATTAACTAGTTTAGTATATAATTATTCTACAATCGTAATCATAATGAGGTGTTTTAATGAGCATCAAACATAAATATTATATAAGTAACATAGCCTTTGTTATATCTGCATTAGCTTTATCTACGCTATTATGTTTAAGGGCAGAGGGTTATGGGGTAACAGTAAACTTAGTTTTAACAGTTATGGTTGCTTGTGTTTTAGCTTTTGCTGTTAATATTGTTAAAAAGACTTTAAACAATATAACTTTTTTTTCAGCTTGTGTTGCTTTGACTTTTAGTATATTTACAATAATAAGTTTTTCTAAATTCTTTTATTTTTCAAATTCTTTTATATATAAAAAACTAACAGATTTTATTACTTTACCATCCAAATTACCTTTAAACGATGCTAAAATTGTTTGTTTTAGCTTAGCATTTTTATCTTTATGGGCAGTGTTTATTTATTATAATTACTTTTTTAATACTGTTGGTACAGTATTAAAAAAACTTTTGGCTAGCTTTTCTAAAGTAGATTATTTGTACATAGTTTTTGTTGTCTTAATTTTTGCTGTGATCACAGTGCTTGTATATAATGGTACTAATGCCTTTTATGCAGCAGAGCAAAATAATAAGCTAGTTAAATATGATGTTATTTTTACAACAGACTCAAGTAATCACATTCAAGACAACGTTTTTATGAATATTAATGCCCATGAAAATGACTTAAGACAACCTTTATTTGCAGTATTTGCTTTACCCTTTGCTGTTGTTGCTAAAATTATTTCTACAATCTTATTTAATATTACTAATATTTACCCTATAGCTATAAATATAATTCAAGTTTTACTTTTAACAATAGGATCACTTATTATAACTAAGTTATTAGATTTAAAGGGATTTAATAAGTATTTATTTTTAACACTAATAACAATAAGTTATTCTTATTTAGTTTTTTCTGTAACAATAGAGCAGTATGTATTTGCTTTTTTCTGGCTAATACTATTTGTGTATAGTTACCTAAATAATGAAAATCAATCAGCTAAAGATATACTCTTTATAGCTGCTACTGGCTCATTATTGACCAGCGGAGTTATCTTTGTGTTGTTAAGTAGCTTAAAAAATATAAAAAAATATGTATCTACTATTATGGTAACTGCTTTAAAGTTTTTTAGTGTAGTTATCTTATTTTCTCAAACAGTTATCTTTATTAATTTTAAAAAATTTTTAACTGCATATTCACCATATACAGGGCAAAGCTTAAGCTTTATAGATAAACTTTATCAATATTTTAACTTTATAGCTGCTTGTCTTATTAAGCCTCAAACAACTATTGATTTTACTTCATTTAAACACGTATCTTACCAACTAATGCCTGCTAACAGCTTAAACTTACTTGGAGTATTTTTGCTACTTTTAGCTGTAGTAGGTTTTATTAGTAATTATAAAAATAAATATGCTTTGATTTGTTTTTGTTGGTTATGTTATTCTTTTATAATGTTAACTTTAATTGGTTGGGGTACAACAGAAAACGGCTTAATACTGTACTCTTTATATTTTTCGTGGGCCTTTATATCTCTTTGGTATTTTGCTATTAAAACCTTGTTTAAAAAGAGTTTAGTATTAAAAAATATTACTTTATTATGTATTATTGCAGTTATTGGCTATTTTAATATTGAAGGCTTTATGGACTTAATAAAATTTGCCTTTGAGTATTATCCTCGGTAGGTGAGAGACATGGGTAAGTATTTAAAACTAATAAGAGTAAAACACTATTTAAAAAATACGCTTATCTTTTTTCCTTTAGTGTTTAGTAAACAAGTTTGGCAGTATAATTTATTTAAAACTACATTGTATGCCTTTATTGCCTTTTGTTTTTTATCATCTGTTGTGTATATTTATAATGACATTAATGATATAGATAATGACAAAAAACATTCACGGAAAAGGCATAGACCCTTACCAGCAGGGCTTATATCTATTAACAAAGCAAAAATTATTGCTGTATTATTATTATTATTAGTAATTTGCTTTAACTTTTTAGCATCAGCTTTAACAGTACAATCATGGTTATTACTTTTAGTCTATTTGCTCTTAAATATATCCTATAGTAAATGGTTAAAAAATGTACCTGTTGCTGATATTGCGGTATTAGCCAGTGGATTTGTTATTCGTTTAACGTATGGCTCGGTGGTAAGTGCTATTAGTATCTCTAGTTGGCTCTACTTAACAGTACTATCCATGTCATTTTATTTAGTACTAGGTAAAAGACGTAATGAAATTAATAATCAAGAACTAGATACCCGTAAGGTTTTAAAAAAATATAGTTATGCTTTTTTAGATAAAAACATGTACATGTATTTAGCTTTAACTATTGGTTTTTACGCATTATGGTGTGTTGATCAACAAACCATTATTAGCTATGGTAAAAACATTATTTGGACAGTTCCTTTGGTCATGTTAATATGTATGAGGTATAGCTTAGCTGTAGAGGGTGAGTCGGATGGAGATCCTATAGAAGTAGTGTTTAATGACAAATTTATGTTAGTATTAATACTACTTTATGCTATGACAATGTTTATAATAATTTATTATGAACCCTTGCTACAGTTAATATCAAAATAAGGGCTAATAAAATGAATAGAATAACCAAACTAAAAGCGTTGTTTTTTAACAAAAACTTTTTAGCATTTTTGATAATTGGAGTTATAAATGCAGTCAATGGTATTGTGTTTGCAACTGTTTACGCAATGTTTATAAACACAAATGTAGCTTTTATTGTAGGATATATCACTAGTTTATCAATATCCTATGTACTTAATAGTAGCTTTAATTTTAAAGAGAGATTACAGCTCTCTAAATACATTAAGTTTTGCATTTCGTATGTACCTAATTTTGTGATTCAAAACTTATTTGTGGTGGTGTTTTTTAATATATTACAGTGGCCGAAGCTAATAGTATTTGTTATGGCAGCCATCATAGGTGTACCTATAACCTATTTATGTATAAAGCTCTTTGTATTTTTTGATTAATAATTAATAAATAAAGTAAGGCATAAGGTTGAAATAAAAACCTTGTGTCTTTTGTTATTTTACTGTAAGAAAATCTTAAATAATATTTGTTATATTTTTAAAGAGCATGTAAAGATTACTGAAAAATTTAGCTTACAAAAATGTAAGCTATTTTTATATAATGTAAGGTTATTAAATGGCTGCTAACTCTTAAAAACTTTATGATTATAACAATTAGTAAATAGATAGGATTTAATTATTATGAAAGATATAAACAAAAAACAACATCTTCTGAACATTTTATTTATTATATCAGTAGTAGCACTTCAATCAATATTATCGATTAGAGGCACTCATTTAAAATTCTATTTAGGCTTAGTAGTAACTCCTATAGTAGCTGGAATTATGTGTTATAGATTTAAATTTGTTGAGCTTGCATTGCATAACACCACTAAAATGTTAAATATATTATCAGGTATATGTTCTTTATTCAGTCTATATTATTTAGCTTATTATTTTTTAACTATAAATTCTTGGACAAGTAATAGTCTAAAGCTTCTGGTAAAGGGCTCTAGCACTGCCTATGTAATGGCTGTGGCAATAATCTCGGGGTGGGCAATATTTTTACTTTTCAGCTACTTTTTTAGTACCTTAAAAGACCCTGTTGTAAAATTTGTGAAGAGCATTACCAGATATGAGTATTTTTATTTAATTGTAGTAGTAGTTATTTTTACAGCAGTAACATTTGTTATATATAGTCAAACATCTGTTTTTTACAAACCTATATATAAAAATGAGGTTTTAGATTGGGATGTAGTTTATACTACGGATTCACCTTATTTTATAGCAACAGATGTTTACACAAATGTTAAGGCGTATGCTAACGATATAAGACAACCTTTTTTTGCTATTTTTGCGTTACCATTTACCTATACAGCAGTGGTTTTAAGCAAGTTGTTGTTTTTTATTCCTAATAGTTATGTAATTGCGTTAATAGCAGTGCAGGCTTTTGTACTTGCTTTAACAGTTTTAATGTTGACTAGACTTATGAAGTTAAACAAAATAACAAAGCGATTTTTTATGGCGATGATATTTATTTGTTATCCATTTATGTTATTTTCAATATTATTAGAGCAGTATGTTTATTCTTTATTCTATTTAATTTTGTTCATATATGTGTGTTTGAATTACCAAAATCAAAGGCTGAAGGATTTAGTGTACCTAGGGGCTACCGGTTCACTATTAACCACAGGCATTTTGTTTCCATTATTAGCAAGTAGTAAAGCACCTAAAAAAAGCATAAAAGAAATTGCCTTTACTGCCTGCAAGTTTTTTAGCTTAATTTTTATATTCGCCTTAATCCCTATATACCCTGAAGCACCATCAGTTGTGAATGCCTACAAGAAGTTTACAGGTTATGGTTTAACATTTATAAACAAATTATTGCAATACATTAACTTTGTAGCAATTAGCTTCTTAAGGCCCGAGGCAGGTGTTAACAATACAACATTTGAGTTTGCTTCTTATCAGCAAACAGCCGTAAAAAGTTTAAACATACTGGGAGTTATTATTATAGCTTTAACAATTGTTTCATTTATAGTTAATCGTCGAAGAATGTTTGCTAAAATAAGTTTTTTTTGGGCGATATTCTCCTTTATAGTTTTATGCGCTTTTGGTTGGGGTACTGGTGAAAACGGTCTGTTATTATATAGTTTGTATTTTGCTTGGGCGTTTATTTGTTTAATATTTATGTTAGTGGACAAGTTTTTTTCAAATAAAAGCGTATCAAAAATTGCTATATTGAGTACAGTTATGATTGTGCTTTTATACTTTAATGTTAAGGAAGTTATGCAGCTTGTTAGGTTTGGCATTAAATATTATCCGAGGTGAAATAAATGAAAAAATATCTAAGGCTAATGAGAGTAAAACACTATTGTAAAAATATTTTAGTATTTGTACCACTTGTCTTTAGTAAACTTTTTTTTGTTCAGCAGCACTTTGTTAATAATTTATTGGGCTTTATCGCCTTTAGTCTAATGACCTCAGTAGTGTATATAGTGAACGATATTAATGACCTTGAGAGTGACAAAAAGCATCCCACAAAGTGTAAAAGGCCTTTACCAGCTGGCTTAATTACAGTTACAAAAGCTAAAATACTAGCCACAGTATTGTTTGTTTTTTCTATTATAGTTAATGCCTTTACAAAATCCAACTTGTTTATATCTACTAATTTGATATTGGCTTATTATTTGTTAAATATTTTATATAGTAAGCACTATAAACATGTGCCTATTTTTGATATAGCTATTTTGGCATCGGGCTTTGTAATAAGGGTTTTATATGGCTCAGCTGTGGTTAATATATTAATATCTTCATGGTTATATTTAACTATTATTACTTTGTCTTTATACTTAGTGTTAGGTAAAAGAAGAAATGAAATAGTAAAACAAGGTAGCTCAACAAGGTGTGTGCTAAAAAAATATAACTACAACTTTTTAGATAAAAATATGTACCTATATTTAGCCCTTACAATTGGTTTTTATTCAATGTGGTGTGTAGATAGTAATACTATAAGTAGTTTTGGAAAAAGTATAATTTATACAGTCCCTTTAGTAATGTTAATTTGTTTAAAGTATAGCTTAGCAGTTGAAGGAGATAGCGATGGAGACCCTGTAGAGGTTGTTTTTTCTGACAAAATAATGCTTTTACTGATAGCTAGTTATGCTATATTAATGTTTAGTATTATCTACTACAAGCCTTTTCATAACATAGTTATGGCAACTATAAATTAATTATTGACCTTCCTGTTACAGGAAAGCATAAGCTTAACTTATTAATGAAAAGAGGTGTAATTAATGAGTAAAAATATTATGCAATTAACTTGGCAGGAGCTAGCACAAATTAACAAAGATAGCGCAGTGATTTTTGTTAATATAGCTCCAATTGAGCAACATAGTATTCATTTGCCATTGGGAGTTGATGTTTATGAAACAGAGTATTGGCAAAAATTAGCGAGTAAACTATTAAAAGAGCAAACATATGAGGTATATCATTTACCAGTTATACCATGTGGTTACGCAACTAAAACAAATATTGTAGGTAATTTATATTTATCTAAAAACACTCTGTTTAACTTAGTTTATGAAGTGCTAAATAATATTGCGCAATGGAAGTTTAAAAATATCGTTTTACTTTCTGCTCACGCAGATCCTATTCATAACATTATAATGGAAAAAGCCTGCGACAAAATAAATGCAGAAAATGGAATAAAAGCAATAGCTCCCATGGGTGCAATTTTCTCTGGTGAAAAAGTAGGCATTAACAGTGAAAACTGTGCAGAAGTTAATGCCTTATTAACAAGTTATCCACATGATTATCATGCTGGCTGGATAGAAACATCATGTATGTTAAACTATAATAAAATGTTGGTTAAAGATAAGTACAAAGACATGCCTAATATAGAAATTGACCCAAAGCACATGCTTAGTAAAAAAAAGCTAAATAAATCAACTGGAGATTATGGTCATTTAGGTTATCCTCAATATGCTTCTACAGATATTGGTCGGCAACTAAATGAAGCTATGGCAAAGCAAATAGTAAAAGCAACTACGGCCTTTATAAAAAGAGATGGTTATGAAAAATATCAGCATCATTTTTTGTATTCCAAACCCTTTGTAAAATTAATGGTGTAAGGAGGAACTAAAAATGTATACAATAGGTCAGTTTGCAGTAATAACACAGGTTTCTGCAAAAGCATTAAGACACTATGATGAGATAGATCTTTTTAAACCCTATACAATAGTGGCAGAGAATAATTATAGATATTATCATAAACAACAAATAGCAGAATTAAACACCATTAAAGAGCTTAAGAGTTATGGTTTTAGTTTGCAACAAATAAAAAAAATAATGGCTAGCAAAAGTGGGCTTAACAATGATTTAAAACATCAATTAATAGTAATAGAAAAAGAAATAAAAGATTTACAACATAAGCAAAACTTGATTAATCAAAAGCTGAATAATAATAAACAAAACACCGCTGTTGAGAATCAGAACTACTTAATTGAAAAACACAGTTTAAAATCTTACCAAGCTATATGTGTGCGAGATACTATTAGGTTAAATGATATTGGGCAGCTAATTAGTAGACTTTATGAATTAGCCAAAGAATATAATGTTCAAGTAATAAATGGTCATAAAATGAGGGTTAAATATTTAGATAATGATTTATGTTCAATAGAGGTGTTTGCAGAGGTTATAGATTTAAAAAGCTTACCTATAAACAACGTAGTTGAAATAGAGCAGGGTACTTATGTAAGTACAGTTCATAGTGGTATAAAGCACAAAGAAAACGCCTATGCAAACTTATATGATTATGCTAACAAACAACATCTAAAGCTAGCTGATAATCCCCTTGAAGAAATTAGTATTATTTTGGGTAAATTAAATACTAAAATATACATTAGAATTATAGAATAAATATAAGATACATGCTCTAAAAATATCACACAATAACTTAAATTAAAACAAAGCAGCATGATTTATTAATTAACAAGCATGCTGCTTTTTATTCTAAAGCCTAGTTTTAGTTTTAAATTAAGAATCTTTTTGACATTAACGTTAACTCATGGTATCATATTTTTTACAAGTTAATAAACTTGTTAATAAAACTTAATAAAACAGAGTAGATGTTTTGCGTAAAGTGCTAAAGAATGGGATGTAGTCTTTAGACGAAGAATAATTTTCGCGATAAAACATCGCGTCCGCTGTATATTTCTGACTTAGGTATCTTATATAGCTGTTTTATATGGGATATTTTTTGTTTGTTATAACAGTATTGCGGATGCCTAAAGGAGGAAATAACACATGAAAATTTCTACAAGGCAGTTAGCAAAAGCAGGGTTATTAATAGCTATAAGTGTAATATTTACAAGGCTGTTTTCATTTAGATTAACGCCAGTTTTAAGAATTGGATTTGGACAATTACCAATAATTTTAGCAGGAATAACTTTAAACCCGCTATTAGGATTTACAGTAGGTGTATTAGCTGATTTAAGTGGCTTTATGATTAACTCAATGGGGGGTATGTTTATACCAGGCTTAACCCTATCGGCAGGATTATGTGGTTTAATACCCGGTTTAGTTTATCAAAGGCTAAAAAAGAAACCCAAAGTAGCTGTGTGGCTAAGTGTGAGCATAAATGCCTTAGTAGTTAACGCCTTAATTAATACCTATTGGTTATCATTATATATAGGAAGCTTTTCCTTTATGGCAGCTCTACCTATGCGAGTAATTAATCACCTAATAATGATTCCGATTAACTCAATTTTAGCAATTACCCTATTAAAAACACCAGTATTCAAAGATATAAAAATAAATAAATAAATAAATAAAATATGAAACGCTAAAGACAGTTTAAGGTCTCTAGCGTTTTATTTTATTAATTACAAATTAAAAATATTTTGATAAAATGTATATATATTTAACTATAATTATTAAATTATCACTATATATTTAAAAATTCCCGAACGCTGGGGACGGGTGCAAATGTTCGTTTTCCGAACAAAATCACCCGTCCCCAACGTTCGCAGTGTTCCATATTTAATTAATGGAGGTGTAAATGTGGCAAGGCAAGCAAGACAGCAAAGCTCAACTGGATATTATCATGTTATGTTACGAGGTATTAATAAAAAAGATATTTTCGTAAATGACACAGATAAAGAAAAATTTTTACAATTATTAAAAAAACAACAAGATGATTGTAAAATAAAAATAACAGCCTGGTGTATTATGAGTAATCATGTACATTTAATATTACATGCACATGTAGAAGATATGTCTTATGCTATTAAGGTAGTGAGTGGCATGTATGCTACCTACTATAATAATAAGTATGACAGAATAGGGGCACTATTTAATAATAGATTTAAAAGCAAAGCTATTGAATCGGATGAATACCTTAAATGTAATGTTAGATACATACATAATAACCCTGTAAAAGCGAATATAGTTAATCAGGCCCAAGATTATATTTGGAGTAGTTACATAGAGTATTTGCATAAAAGAAACTTTGTTTATAATGAAGAAAAAAAGTTTATACTAAAGTGTTTTAGTAACAATCTCAAAAGTTTTGCTGATTTTCATAAGCAAGATGATAATGAAATATATTTAGAGATAAAAGAGGATACTGAAAAGATAAAATACATAATGGGTTATAATTTAAGACAAGAGTACATAAAAAAATATAGTATTACAAGTGCAAAACAGTTACATATGAATAGTTATTTAATGAATGAATTATGTTACATGTTAGTAAGAGAATGTGGTTTGTCACTGAGAAAAACAGCATGCTTGTTAGAGACTCAATATAATGCGGTTGATAGGTATCTAAAAAATTATGAAAGAACGTTAAATACAGGTTCATCTGTTCACATTCCGAACAAAATCACCCATCCCTAGCGTTTAGATAAAAGGAGTTAGGTTAAGAAATAAATAATAAAGAAGGTACAAGAGAAAAACTATTGAGCTAACAATTTTTAGTACAATATTTAACTAATAGAGCAATGTAAAACTGGAGATTGATTAACTTGAGATAACTGACGAACGTTGGGGACGGGTGCAAATGTTCGTTTTCCGAACAAAATCACCCGTCCCCAGCGTTCGGGTATTTATGTTTTGGAGTAATAACTACTAGAGAATTATTTATTTTGTACTTTACTTTATTGCATTATTGAGATACTGTAATAGAGGTGATATAAATGAGTTTAAAAAAAGAAATTAATATGCTTGAAGAAAAGGCTGAATTATTAAAGGCTTTGGCACACCCCATTAGGTTATGTATTGTTAAACGTTTAATTGAAAAAGGTAAGTGTAATGTTAATACCATGAAAGAGCATTTAAATTTGCCTCAATCCACAGTTTCTCAGTATTTAGGTAAGCTTAAAAATGCTAATGTTATTTCTTGTGAACGTAGTGGAAATATTGTTACTTATTATATAGACAATCCTCAAGTTGTTAGTATGCTAACAATATTGTTTAAACAATGATTATAAATTATAGATAAACTGTATTAGCAATAAACAAAGGGTTGTAGTGTTAAAACTACAACCCTTTTAGCTTAATTATTATTTGGAGCTAAAGAGAATATTGAACCTGCAAGGTTTCTAATAGGTAATGATTGTAACCCAATTTTACCTGGTCCTCTTAGTTTTACTAAAAACAACCCCTCTCCTCCAAAAAACATGTTTTTAATGCCTTTAACCTTTGTTATTTCGTATTTAACGGATTCATCAAAATAAGCAACATGACCTTGGTCAACAAGTAATTCTTGCCCCTGCGCTAACTGCATTTCAGTTAAACAGCCGTCTATTTCAAAAAAGGCTGTTCCTGTACCTGTTATTTTTTGTAGTATAAAACCCTCTCCCCCTATTAGGCCAGCAGAGAATTTTTTTGTAAAGGCAACTTCTAGGTTAACAGACTCTTCTGCACATAAAAATGCACCCTTTTGAAATATCATAGGTCGGTCTATTTGCATAGCTTTAATTTCACCTGGTAAGTTAGTAGCAAAAGCAATCTCTTGATTGTCTGCTTGAGATGTATAGGTGTTTAAAAATAAGCTTTCACCGCTAAAAGAGCGAGCTAAACCCTTTAAAAACCTCCCCTAGTAGAGGTGTCCATTGCTATATCAGAACTCATCCATGCCATACTACCATTTTCATTAAAAACCGATTCTCCTCGATTTAAAGTAACGCGTAAAATAGGTAAGTTACCACCCTCAATGCTATATTTCATAATGTTTTTCCTTTCGTTCACTAATGTTGAAATAGTTTTAGCTTTTACAATAAATTGTATAATCGCTATACAACTGATTTTATATACCCAATTTTAGCACTATTAAATCATAATATGTTAAGTTTATTAATATTCATAAAACTTTAATAAAATATTAGTCTTTACAGTAGTAAAATTACTTATATTGACATGGTTCTAGTGTTATGATAATTTTATTATCCACAAAAATGAAAGAGGGTGCTTAGTATGGAGTTATGGGATATTTATAACGATGAAAGGATAAAAACAGGTAAAGTTGTAGAGCGTGGTCAGCCAATGGCTCAAAATGAATTTCATTTAGTAGTTCATGTATGGATAAAAAATAGTAAAAACCAGTACCTTATTTCTAAAAGAACTGCTAATAAAACGTATGCAAATATGTGGGAGTGTACAGGTGGCTCTGCTACAGTAGGAGAGAGTAGTTTAAAAGCAGCACTACGAGAAGTTCAAGAGGAGATAGGTATTATTATTAATCCTAATAATGGTGAGTGTGTTTTTAATTATAAAAGGCAACATGCAGATTATCCAGATTTTTTAGATGTATATTTATTTAAGCAAGACATAAATATAAGTGATGTTATTTATCAGCAAGACGAGGTCTGTGATGCAAAATGGGCTACAAAAGAGCAAATCCTAAAGATGATAGCTCAAGGTATTTTTGTGCCTGTCTTTTTCTACCTAGATGATTTATTTAATTTATAACTAATGCAGTTGTATTATTTAAGTTATACTAATTTAGTGTTAAAATATTTTTAAGTTACTAATTAACTTAGGAGCAAAAAATGGTTGAATATTTATTAAATTTGTTAGGCGGACTTTCAGTAGAGCTAAAACTAATACTTATGTCTATGGCGCCTGTAGTTGAACTAAGAGGAGCAATTCCTGTTGGTATAGCTATGGGAGTTGAGCCTTTAAAAGCTTTAACTATATGTATGTTAGGAAGTTTAATTCCTACTCCATTTATTTTGTTTGGAGTAAGACCAGTTTTTAAATGGCTTAAGAGAACTAAACTTTTTAGAAAATTAATTAATAATTTATCGGATAAAACACTGCGTAGAAGTAAAAAGGTAAAAAATATGGTTTTTGGGGTTTGCTGATATTTGTAGCAACACCGTTACCGGGCACCGGTGTTTGGAGTGGAACTTTAGCAGCAGCCCTTCTTAATATGAGATTTAAAGTAGCCTTTCCTGCAATTGTAATTGGTAATTTTATTGCTGGTGTAATTGTAACCTTATTAAGTAGCAATTTATTATTAGCATTTTAACTGTTCAGACTTTTTAAAAAGAAGTTGTTATATAATTACATATAGAATTGTGATAATAATTGATTTAAATATTTTTTCTTTAACTAGAGAGGGAAAATTATGAGTAAAAAGCTAATTAATGAAGAAGCTAGTAAGCAATTGTTAAATAATGCTAATAATCTAAAGTACACATCGTTAAAATATATTGAGGCTAAAAATCTGCTTAATAGTAGAATACATATTATTACTAATGATTTAATTATTTTAAGCAAACACGTTAATGAAAAACTGCAAATCTTTTGGGCTTGTAACAAAAAAAATGACTTAATAAAAGCTATAAAGAAAATTATTCTTAATGATTTAAGTACCAATGTAAATATAGAGTTTATACCACCAGAATTTGTAGAGCAGTTAGCTGAAATTGGTTTTAAAGAAAATTCTCACTTTTTAGATTTTTGGCTAAAGAATATTTCCTCAATAGCTTTTGCTACAGGACATAATTATATTATTAGAGAATTAGGCAGTAATGAGTTAGCAGAGGCAAGTTATGTTACTAAAATGTGTTGCGGATTATCAAGAGGATTTGAGGGATCAAGCTTTAAAGCAATTAAAGAATGGTATGAAAATGTAAATTCTAAAATTTTTGTGGCTGAAATTAACAATAATATAGTTGCTGTATTATTAACAAATCTATATGGTTTTAATAGTGAAAAAGGGACTGTTGTATGGATAAAAGAACTAGCAGTTAACCCAAATTATCAAAGCTTAGGTTTAGCTCGCAACTTAATGTATTGTGGTTTAAATTGGGGCTTAGCAAATAATGCTAAACGTAGCTTTTTGAGCTGTGATAAACAAAACCATAAAGCTATAGCTTTATACGAAAAATTGGGTTATACACGTAGCTCTGATTTAGGACAAATTAATATGGTATACTTTATTAAAAAGTCTTAAGGAGTATATCTTTATGATAACAATACAAATACCTCAACAATCTGAATTAATAATAAAACATATTGTTTGTGATTTTAATGGTACCCTAGCAACAGCTGGCAAGGTTAGTTCTAAAACTATAAATTTGTTAACATCACTTAGTCTAAAACATGATGTAAAAGTTCATGTACTTACTGCAGACACCTTTGGTACTGTACATCAACAGTTTGCCCAATCTGCAATTAATGTTCATTTAGTATCTAAGCTAAACGGTACAATAGATAAAGCTGACTTCATTAAACAACTAGGGGTAGAAAATTGTGTGGCAATAGGTAATGGTAACAATGATATTGAAATGTTAAGGTTAGCAAAAATAGGAATATGCCTTATGGGTGAAGAGGGCTGTGCCACAAAAACTCTTGTTGCTAGTGATATAGTTGTTGCTAATATAAATGATGCTATAAGTCTTTTAGATAACCCCCTATCTTTAAAGGCCACATTAAGGCCCTAAATAAATCCTGTAAATAAATAATACTAAGGGTCTACGACCCTTAGTATTAATCGGCAATATTAGTTTGATTAGTATTTTTTGATTTTAACAAGTAATAAAGTTTAGCAAAATCTAAATGGTTAGCATCTTTAGGATTATATTTGCCAATTTTAAAAATCCACTGGATTATTGTGCCTGTACACAATGATAAAATAATTGTGCCAATACCTACAGGTCCACCCAGGAGATAACCAATAGCTAAAACTAAAACATCAATACTGGTTCTTATCTGTTGTACAGGTCTTTTTAAAAGCTTTACTAAACCCTCCATTAATCCATCTCTTGGTCCTGCTCCAAGTTCAACTTTTAAATAAAAATATGAACCCAAGCTAATTATAAACATACCTGCTAGTAGCATTATTAGTTTTAGTAAGAATGAACTAGGAGTTTTAAGTATGTTCATGCCTATAATAAGATCCACAAACATGCCAACAAAAAACATATTACACACACTAGCAAAGCCTGGCACAATTTTAATAAAGCAGGTTAAAACAAGAATAACTAATCCCGTTAGTTGGTCAGCTCTACCAAACGTAATTGGAAATAATTTTGTTAGACCAAAGTGAAAAACACCCCAAGGATTAAGACCTAACTTAGCAGTTATTGTAAGAGATATGCCAAAAGCAAGTAAAAACAATCCCAAAAATAATGTGGGAATTTTTTTTAATATAAAGGTCATTTTCATAAGCTTACTTTCTTCTTATTACAACCCCTGCACTAGCACCAGTGTGTTTGCTGTTATCTACAGATAATACACCATTAACAAATACTTTCTTTATGCCTACCGGAAACTGTTTAGGGTTTGTATAGGTAACATCTGTTCTTACGGTATTGGCATCAAATAATACTAAGTCAGCTTTTTTACCAGGTAACAGTAAACCTCTATCATATAAGCCAAGTTTAAATGCTGATGCAGAAGTCATTTTTCTGATAGCCTCAGGTAGAGTAAGAACTTGTTTGTCTCTAACATATTCACCCAAAACTCTGGCAAAGCTACCGTAAGTACGTGGGTGAGGCATGCCAGCAGTTAATGGTCCATCAATAGGTCGAGCGCTTGTATCAGAGCCCACCATCATGGCAGGGTGTTTCATAATACGCTCTAAGTCTTCATCACAAATGGTAAAGTAAACAATGCTTACTCGACCCTCTATTGATTGTAGAATATCAAAGCAGGTTTCAAATTCATCTGCATTACGTTCTTTAGCTATTTCTGCTACTGTTTTACCTATTAAGGACTCGTCTTCAAAAGTATGAGTAATTAAAATGTTATCAAAACCTACCCCTTTATGAATACTAATCCATTTATCTACACCCTGTAAAATATCGTGTTTAATTTTTGCTCTTTGCTCTTTATCGGCCAATCTTTCACGCATTTTACTGGCACCGCCAACGTGTGCCCAGGGTGGTAATACAGCACTTAAACCACAAGCGGAGGCTTTAAAAGGGTATTGGTCAAAGGTAACTTCAATTCCATCTTCTCTGGCTTTATCTATCATATTTAAAATGTCAACAGATTTACCCCACATATGTCTGCCCATAGCCTTTAAATGAGATATTTGCACTGGCACATTAGCCTGTTTGCCAATCTCTATGGCCTCGTTAACAGCCTCTAATACAAAATCATTTTCACCCCGAATATGAGAGAAGTAAATTCCATTGTAATCGGCTATAATTTTAGTTAATTCAATTAACTCTTCGGTATCAGCATACGAACTAGGGGTATAAATAAGTCCAGTACTTACACCAAAACAACCACTTTCCATTGCCTCTTTTAGCAACTCTTTCATTTCGTTCATTTCGGTGTTACTAGGTTTATTAGGGTTATAACCCATAACACATTGACGTATAGCTGCCTGACCAGCAACAGGAACAACATTAACACTTAAATCTTTTTCTTCAAGCAGAGTTAAAAACTCATTGGTGGTTCTCCAAGTAATGTCTATTTGAGACTTATCGGAGGTTTGTAAACGCAAGTCAGTCACTGGCGCTAAAAAGCTACCACATTGACCTAATACATTAGTTGTAACACCCTGCAACAGGTGAGAATGAGCCCTGCCATCCACATAAAGAACCATTCCTGAGTGAGTATGAACATCTATAAAACCAGGACTTAAATAAAGACCTTTGGCATCAATTACAGTTTCTGCTTTAGCATTACTAAAATCACCAATACTAGCAATAATATCATTTTTAATAGCAACATCGCCGTACCGCCAAGGATTACCTGCACCATCTAATAATCGGGCATTTTTTATAATATAAGAATACATAATTTTCACCTTCCTTAATAATATTAATTCGAGTACAAAAGTAAAAATCCTTCTTATGTTCGCTTCGCTCACGGAATAGGTTTGCCATAGGCAAACGGAGTGAGTATGCCACGGCATACGGTATGGGTCTGCTAACGCAGACGGTAGGCTTGCTAAAGCAAGTTTTTAACCATGAGCGAAGCGAATCCAAAACGTGAAGAGCGTTAGCTCAAGCCCACCCCGTGTTTCACATAGTGAAATACCCAAACTGCGAAGCTGTAAGGCAAGCCCAATCCGTGAGCAAAGCGAACCAATATGTTATACTATAGTTAACGTTAAAGTAATAGTTATTTGCGGAGGATAATATGAAAACTTTATTTGATAAAACTAGTTTTAACAGCCTAGAGCTTAAAAATAGATTAGTTCGGTCTGCTACTTGGGAACGTATGGCAAATGAAGATGGTACAGTTAATGATTCTTTGGTTAATGTATATAAAGAGTTAGCGGAGGGTGGAGTTGGGTTAATTATTACTGGTTATGCTTTTGTTACAGAGCATGAGCAGCCCAATCCAAAAATGTTGGGTATTAGTCATGATAAGTTTATACCTGGTCTTAAAAAACTTACTAAGGTTGTGCACAATTATGATAGTAAAATAATACTTCAAATAGCCTATGGTGGCTCACAAACTAGTTATAAAGTAGAAAATAGAATTATTTGGGGACCTTCTGCGGTAAGGCATCCTCGCTCTGGTATTACCCCAGTAGAAATGAAGCAAAAAGATATAGATGAGTTAATTAAAAGCTTTGCTTTAGCTGCAAAACGGGCACAAGAAGCAGGCTTTGACGGTGTGCAAATTCATGGTGCTCATGGTTATTTATTGAGTCAGTTTTTAAGCCCTTTCTTTAATAAAAGGCAGGATTTATATGGTGGTTCTTTAACCAATCGTATGCGTATAATATGTGAAATTTATGAAGAAATGCGAGCAGAAGTAGGTTCGCAGTTTAATATTTTAATAAAAATAAACTGCAGTGATTTTATGCAGCAGGGATTCACTTTTAATGAGAGTAAAGAGGTTTGTGGTCGACTTGCTAATTTAGGTATAAATGCTATTGAAATAAGTGGTGGCAACGACCCCAGTGTTGAGCCAAATCAAGAATCAGTATTTGCCAAGTATGCCTGCAACATTGCTGAAAGTTGTAAGGTGCCAATAATTGTTGTTAACAAAAATAGAGATCCAAAGATGTTAACCAAAATTTTAAATACAACAAATATTAGCTATTTTTCAATGAGTAGAGCCCTTATTTGTCAACCAAATTTAGCTAATATATGGATGCGTGGAGAATTTACTAAATCTATGTGTATTTCTTGTAATAAGTGTTTTAGAAAAGATGGTATTAAGTGTATTTTTAGTGTTTAATTTTATGAAGTTTATAATTTTTTTTATAATTATTTAATACTATACAGGAAAACTCAAAAGTATAACGAATATTCTCTTAATAATCACATGACAGTACGGGGGTTTTTGTATGGAACACTTAGATAATTTGTCTAGTTTAATTCAGTACTTAAAGGTTGGGGACTTTGAACACATTCATAACTATATTAATAAAGCTAGGGAGTTATCATATAGTACAACAGAAAGAAAAAAGCTTTTAGTTTTAGCTAATGATTATAAGGATATTAATAAAGACTTAAGCGCATTATTAGCTGATTTAGCTTTTGCTGAAAAAAGACCTGAACTAATGATTGATATTGAGGCTAGTTTTGAATCATGGAATAGCAGTCTTAAACAAGCAAGCTTAAAGTATTTGGACTATTTAAATTGTGAAGAATCTATTGAGCTGTATGCTAAGTTACTAGTTAAAAATAAAAATTGTATAAATACTATTCCTTTTGATATTACTAAAAATAATAAAAAACTTGCTTTTAAGTTTTTAAAAAATATAAATGATTGTTTTAGCAATAAAGAGTTAAAAGATTCTATGTATAGTTTAGCATTAGAGGTAGTAAGTGTTGCTACTGTAAACTACATAAATAGCTTAAAAGAGAACTTAATAGCAGATTTAATTGTAGCCTCTACCTCACTAAGTAAATATAGACATCAAAATGGTGTAAATTGGAAATTTAAAAATCCAGAGTATTTAAAAATTAGAAAAACATCTTGTTTGTTATTAGAGTTATCGGGAAAAATAGGTGATGAGAACTTTGTTTCAGCGTTAAGATCCTTTATGCGTATTGGTGATATGAAAATAAGACTATACGCAGCCATCGCTATTATTAAACTTAATGGTAATGTAAGAAAGTCAGATTTTATAAAAATGGCTCAAGATCCTGAGGTTAGAAACTGTTTATATAAATCTTTAAATGAACTAGGGTTACTAGATAAATTCCCTTGTACTTATATTACTGCCGAATTTTTTGCGGAGAGTGATATGGTTAAATGGTTAATAGATAATAGCTTATTTGCTTGTGCTCCAGAGGATTTAGAGCTTGTTTGCATTTTTGAAACAGAAGATGGTATTCAAAAATATGAATGGTATTTCTTTAAGTTTAAAACAAGTTTTAATCAATTTAGTATTAAAGGTATGATGACCGGAATTGCAGGTCCTTATCAAAAAAATGCTCCTTTAGGGCTAAATGGAGGCAATTTAACTACTAGTTGTTTTGAGCAATTTAATAAAAAAAGTTTACAAGAGCATATTGAACAAATGTTTTCAGTTTTACAAAGTAGTATAAACTAATAATGAAGTAAGGATGATGTAAATGATTAATATTGAATTATATACCAGTAGTACTTGACCACATTGTCATACAGCCCGAGAGTATCTTAGGCAAAATGGTTTAAAATTTACAGAGCATAATGTTAGTACAGATGAAAATGCCAGAAATGTTTTAATGACTAAGGGTTTAAGAGGTGTTCCTGCTTTTGTAGTAGGAAACGAAAGTTTTGTAGGACTAGACATTCAAAAATTAATGCAATTAATTGATTACAAAATAATAAATTGCCCTCATTGTAAACAAAGACTAAGAGTACCAAAAGATAAGAAAAACTTAAAAATAACATGTCAAAAGTGTAAAAATAACTTTATTGTGTAACAGCATAAAGAATGACTATAAAGAATGAAAAATATACAGAATATTTTAATAAATAACTTTGAAACTAAAATAATATCTTCAGGAGAAAATTACCCTAAGATAAATATTAATAATAATAATCTCAAATCCTTGTGTATCTTATTACATTGCAGAATATCATTAGCAGAAATTAAAGACTATTTTGGTTGGGATGATATTAAGTTATTTAATAGAATACGACTATTATTAAATGAAGATTTAATAATTAAAGTAAAAGATACCTATGTACCAAACTTTATGATTATAACCCTTAATGAAGGTAAACAACTTTATAATCAATTGCTTAATATCGACATAGAAGTTGCAGATTTAATTATAAGTAGCTTAAGTGAAATAAAACAGCAGGCTCTAAGTTTAAAATGTTTTAAACAGTTTAATTTTGAAGACATTTCACTTTTGGTATTAAGTAATATAATCTTAGATGCAGTTCAAATAGATTATGTTGAGAGTTTATTTTTGAGTTCTAAAAGAACTATAAGAAATACTATGAATTATTATTATTCTATACAAGAGAAAGATCCAAGTAGTGAAGTTGAGGCTTTTAGAATTTACGGAAATATGATTAAATCGTATGGAACTGTGGAGTTGGGGGTTTATGGGAATAAAAGAAATGGTATTAATTTTCATAACCTTAATCAAAGTCAACTTACTAAGTGGTTTAATATTAATAATCATAGAGATGTATTAAGCAATAAATCTTATTTATTGGAGCAGTTGCTTAAGTATTATTCTTACAATACTTATGAAATAAGTGAGCAGAATATTAATGGATTTAATAAATTAGGCATAATGAATGATAAATCTATCAGTATCCCTATTTTAAGTCAGCAGCAGTTTACCCTATGGTATGACATAGCTAAAATTATTACAGCTGACTTAATAAAAATTTTAAATAAAAACAAAGCAATGATTTATAATAATTACAGCAAGTCAGTTTATGTAAATGAAATAAGTTTTAACGAGTATTTTATTTGGTGGTATCATCTCTTATACTCCAAAATAACTGATATTTTAGTAGAAAAAAGAGTAGTAAAAATACCTAAAGAGGGTGTTGCAAGTTACATAGTTTATTAACAAGTTTTAATAGTTAATTTGTTTTTATGTTAATTACAATGGTATAGGTCTTTTATCACGTAAAAGACTTATACTATTTTTTTGTTTAAATTTAATTTTGGTTAATATTTTAAAGTCTGTACTCTGTAAAGCAGGTTATTTAACTTGCTTGTATAATATATATTTTAATAGCTTATTTATAAGTACAGTATTGTATTTTTTACAAATATACTAATCACATTATTATAGTACAATGATTGTATAGCTTAATTAGAGAGGTATAAACGTATGAAAAAAAGAATTGAGCAGTTGATGTTAAGGTTAGTAAATGTACCTTCAGAAACAGCAACCTTAGAAGAAAACAATATGTCACAGCAGTACATAAACATATTTAAGGAATTGGATTATTTTAAACAAAATCCAAATCATTGTGGTTTATATGATATCGAAAATGACTTTTTAGAGCGTAAGGTTGCTTGGGCTTTTGTTAAAGGTAGTGGAGCAAAAACAGTTGTGTTAATTAATCATTCCGACACTGTAGATACTCATGATTATGGCACATTAAGGCCTATTTCTACAAAACCTTTACAATTAGTTAAGCAGTTAAAAAATTTAAAGTTAAATGAAGAAAGTACAAAAGACTTAGAGAGTAATGAGTGGTTTTTTGGACGTGGTGTAGCAGACATGAAAGGTGGAGCTGCAATTCAGTTAGCATTGCTTGAGCAATACAGTATCGAAAAAGATTTTGAGGGCAATATTGTGTATTTATCTGTACCCGATGAAGAGACACTATCGGCTGGTATGCGTAGCTCAGTAAATTTGTTAACAGAATTACATAATAAATATGACCTGCAATATACTTTGCTGATTGATGTTGAAACCCATGTAAGAAACAGGGACGATCAAGCCATTCTATATGGTGGAAGTATTGGAAAAATAATGCCATCAGTATTTGTAAGGGGTGTAAGAGCTCATATTGGAAATGTTTTTCAGGGCTTTAGTCCAGTAGCTTTATTAAGTGAAGTTGCTAATAGAATGGAGCTAAACCAAGACTATAGTGATTCATTTAAAGGCGAGCTAGCACCACCACCAACTTGGATGTATTTTAGAGACGGTAAAAAGGGTTATGATGTGTCATTACCAGAGACTGCTTTTGGTTATACTAGCGTTTTAACCTTTACAATGTCACCAGAGCAAGTGCTAAAGGGATTAAAGCAAATTGTTACAGACTCTTTTGAAAGCTGTTTAAACAGGTATAACAAAGCCTATCACAAACACTATGGGCAGTCACCTAAAAATGACTGGTCGTGCGAGGTGTATAGCTTTGCAGAAATATATCAACAGGCTGTAGATAATGGTGGTAAAGAATTTGAAAATGAGTGGCATAAAGAGCTTGAAAAAGTGCAAATTTCTTTACGCAATAAAGAATATGATATGACACAAGCTACATCATTATTAATTCAGTTTATTGTAAACACTTTGCCACATAAACGCCCATTAGCTATAATAGCATTTGCACCACCATATTATCCTCATGTTGTAAATGCCCGAATGGATAATTTAAGTGATGCAGTTGTTAATATAGAGCAAAAATTAATAAATCTCTATACCGAAAAATTTAATGAAGAAATGAAGCTTCAGCATTTTTATACTGCAATCTCAGATATGAGTTATGCTTCATTACAAGACGCTACTGAGGTAATTCCCTACCTTGTGCCTAATATGCCATTATGGGGGAAAACCTATGATATACCTCTAAGCAGTATTGCAAAGCTCCAAATTCCATCTATAAATTTAGGACCTTGGGGCAAAGACTTACACATGTATACTGAGCGTGTTTATAAAAAGGACTTATTAGAGCGTACCCCATGGTTAATGGATAAGGCCATTCGCATTGCTTTATCTCAAAACATATAAGGAGAATAAAAATGAATAAAGAACAACAATTTTCACAGAACCTAGTAGATTTTTTAGATATTAATCCATCGCCATATCATGTAGTAGAAGGCGGAAAACAATTACTTAATAATAAGGGATTTAAGCAGCTTGAGTTAACACAAACATGGAGTTTAAAGCGTGGTGGAAAATACTATATTACCCGTAATGGCTCAACTTTAGTTGCCTTTATAGTTGGTACAGGAGAGCCAGAAGAGCATGGTTTTAAAATTGTAGGAGCACATACAGATGCCCCAGCATTAAAGATTAAAGCTATTCCAGAAATGCTTGCTGAAAAAAAATACTTAAAGCTTAATGTAGAGGTTTATGGTGGCCCAATTTACAGTACCTGGTTAGACCGCCCATTAGCTATAGCTGGTAGAGTAAGCACAAAGTCGAATAACCCTTTTAAACCTCATATAACTACAGTGGATATACGTGAGCCAATCGCCATTATTCCCAATATAGCAATTCACCAAAATCGCGAAATAAACAATGGTTTTAAATACAATCCTCAAAAAGATTTACTACCATTTTTAGGCATTGCTACTGACGATAATTTGGCAAAAGATTGGTTTATAACTAAAGTAGCCAAAGAGTGTAATGTTGCTAAAGAAGATATTTTAGGCTTTGACTTATACTTGTATGAACTACAAAAGGGTATGTTAACAGGCATAAATAAAGAGTTAGTTTCTGTTGGCAGGCTAGATGACGTTGCCATGAGTTATACAGCTTTACAGTCAATAGCTGCTTGTGAAGCAACAAAATCAACAACTATTGCTGCTTGTTTTGATAACGAAGAGATAGGCAGTAGAACAAAACAGGGTGCAGGATCATCACTAATGTACACCTTATTAGAGAGAATAATGCTTGGCCTTAATAAAAATACCGAAGAATTTCATAGAGCACGTTATCAATCGTTCTTTATTTCCTGCGATATGGCTCATGCTGTGCACCCAAATGCTACAGATAAACACGATGCAACTCATCGCCCTGTCATTAACGGTGGTCCAGTTATAAAGGTACATCATGGTCAAAAGTACACAACAGATGCTGATTCTGGGGCGGTTTTTAAGTCTGTATGTGAAAAAGCTAATATCCCTTACCAAGAGTTTCACAACCGTAATGATGCCCGTAGTGGTGGAACAATTGGCAATATAGTTGCTAGCTTATTGGATGTAAGGGCTGTAGATATTGGTAACCCAATGTTAGCAATGCACTCGATTAGAGAGCTTGGTGGAGTATTAGATAATTATTACCTATATGAGTGTTTTAAAACATTCTTTTCTCTTTAAAAAAATGATAAAAAATAAAGTTTAAGCCTATTAAAAAAGGAGATATAAAATGAAACAAATCTATAAAAATATGATAGATCGTTTTTTAAAGTATGTAAAAGTAGATACAGCCTCCGATGCAGAATCAATAACATCACCAAGTACCAAGAGACAGTTGGCATTTGGTAAAGATGTTGTTAAAGAAATGGTAGAAATGGGTTTGTTAGATGCGCATATTGATGAAAACGGTGTAATTATGGCTACAATTCCTGCCAATACTACAAATAATATTCCTGTTATTGGTTTTGTAGCTCATCTTGATGTTGTTAATTCAGTTCCATCAGCTAATGTTAAGCCTCAAATATTTAATAATTATCAGGGTGGAGATTTAGTTCTTAATAAAGAGCAAAATATAATTTTATCTGCAACAGAATACCCAGTGTTAAATGATTATGTGGGACAAGATATAATCACCTCTGATGGAACAACACTTTTAGGTGCAGATAATAAAGCTGGCATGGTAGAGATTTTAGCTATGGCTGAATATTTATTAAACAATAACAATGTTAAACACGGTACCATAAAAATTGCCTTTACCCCAGATGAAGAGATAGGTAGAGGAACAGTTAATTTTGATGTTAAAAAGTTTGGTGCAGATTATGGTTATACAGTTGATGGTGGTAAAATTGGTGGTGTAGATTATGAAAACTTTAATGCGGCTACAGCTAAAATAAAAATTAATGGCATAAATATTCATCCAGGCTCTGCTAAAAATAAAATGAAAAGTGCACTTTTAATAGCTATGGAGCTAAATGCAATGTTGCCTGTTAACCAACGCCCAGCATTTACTGAGAGATATGAAGGATTTTATCATTTAACCAATCTAAAGGGTAATGTTGATTCTGCTGAAATGACCTATATTGTTAGGGATCATGACCGAACTAAGTTTGAAAATAAAAAACAACTAATGCAACAGGTTGCTAAATTTTTAAACGATGTGTATGGCGAAGGCACAGTAGATTTAAATCTGATGGATTCTTATAGAAATATGAGCGAAAAAATAGTAACAAATATGCATTTAATAGATAATGCTTGTGAGGCTTTAAAAAGAAATGATATTGAGCCAATTATTGAACCCATTAGAGGTGGATCAGATGGTGCCAGATTATCGTTTATGGGTCTACCTTGCCCTAACCTGTTTACAGGTGGTCATAATTTCCATGGTAAAAAAGAGTTTATTCCTATTCAATCTATGGAAAAAGCTGTTGATGTTTTAATTGATATTGTTAAAATTTACTCTAAATAAATACCATTGTAAGTAGTAACAAAACTAATAGGACTGTAATTAGCTTTAAAGCTAGTTATAGTCTTTTTTTATTTACATTAATTTATTATAACAAAACATTAAATTGTTTGATTATAATAGTATTATTATGTATAATGTTTTAAAAAGAGGTGAGAGAAGTGAGCGAAGTATTATTTTTAAGTGGTTATGCTTGTAAACCTTTAATTTGGAGCAAGATAAAGCATAGCCTAAATCATATTATAGAACCTGATTTTTTAGAATGGCCTAAAGAACAGCTAGCTAATTTTACAGATATTAATGACTATGTTAACTGGGTTAATGATATAGTAAAAAGTCATAACTATCATACTGTGGTTGGGCATAGTATGGGAGGTTTAGTTGCCTTAAAATTGGCTGAAATAAATCTAAACATTAAGCAAGTTATTTTTATTGAGTCATTTATTAAGAGTCCCCAAGATTTTTTTCAGAATTTGCTAATGGAACATACTAATAAAAAACTAAAAGCTAAGATTATTACTATGCTTAAAAAAGAACAAGGTTTATATTCACCTATTCTTGGCTCAAAACTAAAACAACTAAACGTAACCGAACAAGTATTACAGCTAAGGTGTAGTTTACACGCAGTTTACGGTGATAGAGGACTTAATGATTACCATGCTGTGGAAAAAGAATTGAATTGGTCAGCTCCACTTAAAGATAAAATAGCATTATGGATAATCAATAATAGTTGTCATTTTCCTATGTTAGAAAACCCAACTGATTTAGCAATGTTGCTAAATAGAATAATAAAATATTAAATATTAACATTTATTAACAAAGGTAAAATATTATGTGATATATTAATGCTTGGAAAAACAGCTCAAATTAGTGATGTAATGGCTAAAAGGCTGTTATATATTCTTAAACACTTAATATTTGAGCGAATATATGATTTAAAGGTTATTAAAAATGATACCAAAAACTTAAAACCACCTTATTTACTTCTTGCAAATCATGTTAACATCTTAAGACAATTATTAAAAATGTATGAGTTGCGTTTATAAAGTAAAGTATACTAATTTAGGTTATTTTAAGGCAGTAAACAATAAAACACACTTTCAAAACACTAGAGTTAATAAAAAGTCGATAGGTAAAAGTAAAATAAGAAATGCAAATTTTTGAGTACAGATATTTCAGAAGAGAACTAAAATATAATGATGTTAGTTTATTTGAATGGATAATTTTGCGGTATAATATAATTAAATAAAATTAGTATAAATATTACTAATTGTATTGACATGATATAAACCATGCTATATAATTCATAAAAATATATTGAGAGTGTATCTAGGGTTCCGACTTTTATGTGACAGGTCCGAGCGATACAATGTGTTATATTAAACACAACACTTTTAGGATAAAAGCCTGAAGGACGAGTCTCACATTTTGAGACTCTCTTCAGGCTTTTTTGTAGTTGTAAGTACCAAATGGGATCATGTTACTATCTGCACAGTTTTTATACATAAATCTATCAATGAATTTAAAACAACTAGGGGCATAAAAAACTGTAAAACATCAGCTTTAAACACTGCTTAAAGAATTGTTAAGGGAGGATATGTTATGTCGGTATACAAGAACATAAAGAGATTTTATCTTTATAAAATGTTATCAGGGGCTATAATTATTGGACCAATAATTATGTTGTATTTGCTAAATGTAAAGGGGTTAGATTTTAAACAGGTTATGCTATTAAGCTCTATAGCAGCAATAGCTACTGTAATTTTTGAGGTTCCTACTGGAGCAGTTGCAGACTATTGGAGTAGAAAAGCTAGTCTTATATTGGGCTCATCTTTTATAGCTATAAGCCTAGCATTTTATGTTACTGCCCGGGGTTTTTGGGGCTGTTTAATTGCAGAAGTATTGTTTGCTTTAGGTTTTGCTTTTAACTCTGGTGCAGATACAGCCTTGTTATACGATAGTTTACTAGAGCTTAAGCAAGAAAATGAATTTCAACGCATTGCAGGGTTAGCCCAGTCCCGACTTTTTTGGGTACAGGCATTAGGCTCTATTGCTGCTGGATTTTTGTATGAGTATAATGAACATTTGCCTATGATTTTTTCAGCAGTATTTGTTTGTGCCTCTATCCTAATTATAATGTTGTTTAAAGAACCAGAAGTAAAAAAACATGAAAACAGTGAGAAAAAGTCGTACTTTAAACAGGTAGCTGATAGCGCTTATTTTACTTTTACTCATAAAAAAGTAAAGGCTTTATTAGTATATGTAACAGTATTTTTTGTTTTTTATAGAATGGGATTTTTTTTATTTCAACCTTACATGACTACTGTAAATATTCCTGTAAGATATATTGGGATAATGTTCTTTTTATTTAATGTTGTTGCAGCATTAACCTCACGTAATTGTCATAAAATAATGGCTTATACTAAAAAGAGGACTTTATCTTTTTTATCTGCTTTATTGATTGTATCTTTTTTACTTTTAGGAGTAACAAAAATATGGATTGGTTCGTTTGCAATCCTTCTTCAACAAGTTGCTAGAGGATTATATTCACCCATAACTCGTAAGTACTTTAATAAACATATTGAAAGCAATATGCGAGCTACAGTTTTATCATTTATTAGTTTGGTGACTAGGTTAGCTGGTAGTTTAATGTTTCCGCTGTTAGGAATATTAAAGGATAATACATCAATTTTTAATACCCATTTAGTGTTGGCTAGCGTTATGTTATTATTAACAATCTTGTCATTAATATATATTAAAGATAAATTGGGTAAAAGAGTAAAGGACATAAAAACATTAGCTACTTAAAAACTTTTATTACAGTAATAATTTTGAAGTTTGAGCCTGTATTATTAAGGGTATATAATTATTGTTGTGGAGTTTTTAGAGGGAGAATATCTTAATGAATAATTTTATGTTTGGCGGCGGCTTTGAGATAATATTCTTTTTAATATTTGGCATTGTGATATGTACTTTTATTGTATCAATGTTTAGGGGAATAGCTTTATGGTCATCTAATAATTCTAAACCGAAAGAAACAAAGTCAGTTAACGTAGTGAGTAAAAGAACCCATAATTGGAGTTCCCATAGTGGAACAGGAACCCATCACCATAGTCGTAGTAGAACATCTTATTACGTTACCTTTGAGTTTGAAAATGGAGACAGAATAGAGCTACATGTAAGTGGTGAAAAATATGGTGAAATGGTTGAGGGTGATATTGGTATGCTTACATATCAAGGAACCAGATTTCACGACTTTGAAAGAAGTAGATGGTAAAATAAAAATAAAACAGGTCACTGCTTGCAGTGGTCTGTTTTTTTTGTAATACCTTAATTTTCAACAGATAAACAATCTCCTTTGGGTAATTTCTTTGTGTATTTTGATAACCTATTTTGTTTATTAAAGGCATTCCGTCTATTAAAAATAACCCCTAATTATTTAGACATTCTGCAGCTTTAATTAAATGAAATTATACTGAAACTGTTAATAAAAAACGAATAAATAATCTAAAATACTCAAACAATAAAATATTGAAAAAATCTGGAATTAAGGCAATCTTAAGAAAAGTTGGGTGGATTTTTATGGCTAAATTAAAAAGGCTTATTTTTTTAGCATGTTGTTTTTTATTAATATTCTCATTAACTAGTTGTACCTTTTCTAATGCTCCAAAACAAATAGTAGAGGACTATGTTCCTGTAGAAACAATAATTGTCAACACTAAAACTATTACAAACAACATTACACTTGGGGGTTTAATTGAACCAAATAAAACTATACCAATTATTGCTAATATGGTAGGTAAGGTGGGTAAAGTATATGTAAGTGAGGGTGACTATGTTAAAAAAAATCAAAAACTCTTTAGTTTAGATAGTAGCTTAATAGAACAACAGCTAAATGATGCTGAACAAGCTTTAAATAAAACCTATTCAAACTATAAATCTGTTTCAAATCAAGTAGCTTTAGCCAAACAAAATTTAGATAGTGCCACTCAATTATATAAAAAGAAAAGAATATCTAGTGAAGAATATCAACAAGTAATGTACTTTGCCTCTAGTCAACCGGTTGAAATTGCTTATCAGGCTATGGAGCAAGCTAAAACTAATTTTGAGATAGCTAAAAAGGCTTATGAATCCACAACTGTGAGAGCTTTAGAGAGCGGATTAGTATCTTTTGTTAATGTTCACAGTACTGGAATGGTTCCTAATAAACAACCCTCTATTGTAATCCTAGATATGAAAAGTCCTATAATAAACTTGGAGGTTTCTGAAAGCTATATAAATAGCATAAAAGAAAACACAATAGTTGAAGTTTGGATACCAGCTGCTGACTATAGTACAACTGGAGAAGTAATTAGTGTAAGCTCTTTAAAGAACTTCAACAGTATGTTATACCCTATTAAAGTTAAATTAACTAACACACCTCATAAAGTGAAGTCTAGTATGTATGCTGAGGTTGTAATAGATACAGATTGCCATAAAGAGGTTATTGCAATTCCCTCGCAGTGTATTTTTGTAGAGGACTATAAAAGCTTTGTTTACATAATAAAAAATAGTATTGCCTATAAAAGAGAGGTAAAAAAAGCAACAGAAAACAATGATTTAACTATTATTAGTGAGGGACTAGATAATGGTGATGAATTAGTTGTTAAAGGTCAGTTTTATTTATCTCATGGTAGAAAAGTAAAAGTGGTTGTGGAGGAATAGTATGTTTTTATCACGCTTTGCAGTTAAAAGACCTATAACCATTGTTATGATAACCTTTGCAGTTATTTTGCTGGGTTTTGTTTCTTTAGCTAAATTACCTATTGACCTATTACCTAATATTGAGTTCCCTATTATAGCCGTCTCTGTTAACTACCCTGAAACTGGTCCTCGAGAAATGGAGAATCTTATCACAATCCCTTTGGAGGGGGCTATTGGTACAATAAGCAATGTAAAAAAGGTTCGTTCAATTTCGTCTGAAGGCAGAGTGGTAGTTATTGCTGAGTTTAAATTTGGAACCAATATGGATACTACTAGCTTAGAGCTAAGAGAAAAAATTGAATTAATAAAGGGGTTACTGCCAACTGAGGCTAGTAATCCTATGTATTTAAAGCTAGATCCAAATACCCTTCCTATTATTCAAATATCTGTTACAGGGGCGTCGGACTTATATCAACTGCAGAGTTTTTCTAATGATGTTATTAAGTCTAGCTTGGAAAGGATTAATGGTGTTGCGTCTGTATCAATATCTGGGGGATATAAAAAACAAGTTGAGGTAATAGCAAACGAACTCAAGCTAAAAAAATATGGCTTAAGTATGAGTACAATATCTCAAATAATTGCCACTAACAATTTAAGTCTGCCTGGAGGATCTGTTAAAAAAGGAAACCAAGATTTGGCAATTAGAGTAGAGGGTACATTTAAAAGTATAGAAGATATTAAAAGTCTTAGCATTACTTTAATGAATGGTAGCACTATACCACTAAGTGAAGTAGCAGATGTACTTTTAGTAAATGATTATAGTGGCAGTTTAAACCGCTTAAATGGTCATCGTTGCATTAATATATCTGTTCAAAAACAAGCTGGTACAAATACTGTTTCTGTTGCCAAAGAGGTTATTGCTCAAATAAAAGAGCTTAAAGAAAGCTACAGTCAATATGAAATTGTTCCTATCATAAATCAAGCAGAGTATATTCAAAAATCTATAAGTCAGCTTGTAGAAAATTCTATATTAGGTTCAATTTTGGCTGCCCTTGTATTGTTATTGTTTTTTAAAAATATTAAAACAACTTTAATAATAACTGTAGCAATACCTATATCTATAATAGGCACCTTTGTTTTATTGTATTTTAATGGCATTACCCTTAACCTCATGACTTTGGGTGGGTTAGCTTTAGCAATTGGTATGCTGGTTGATAATGCTATAGTTGTTTTAGAGAATATTTTTAGAATGAGTGAACAGGGTGAAGATAAAAAAAACGCAGCCATAAAAGGGGCAGGAGAAGTTGCTATGGCTGTAACCGCTTCAACCCTAACCTCGGTAGCTGTATTTTTACCAATAGTGTTTATTGGGGGTATTACCTCCGAAATATTTAGAGAGTTAGCTTTAACAGTAACACTTTCACTACTAGCATCACTGGGAATTTCACTTACGTTAATTCCCATGTTGGCATCTAAATTTATGAAAATCAAACAGTCCTATAAAGATAAAACATTTAAAGCAAAGCCTTTAAACAGGATTTATTTGCGAGTAGTTAAAGGCTACAAAAAAATTCTTAAATTAGCATTAAAATACCCCCGCAGAACAATTGTAATTGGAGTACTAGTTTTTGTTAGTTGTATTAGTAGTCTTTATTTTGTGGGTGCTGAATATTTCCCTCAAATGGATCAAGGGAACTTTACCATAAATGCAGAATTTCCACCAGGACAAAACATAACAAACATAGAGAATACCATAGTTGATATTGAAGAAAAGGTAAAATCTTTAGCTGAAGTAGATACTACATATACATCTGTTAACAGGTCAAGTGCCATTATTACAGTTATAACTAAAAAGCAAAAAGCTATCACAACATCCGAGGTTGCTGATATTACCCGAAACATCTTAAAGGATGTTACAGATGTAAAAATAAATATTAGTGTAGCATCTATGGCAACAAAAAATATAATGGGTAATCCTGTAAATATTGTAATTAAAGGAAAGGAACTCAATGTACTCGAAGATATCAGCAACGATATAGTTAATATAGTATCCAAAGTAGAGGGTACAAGAATGGTTAAATCTAATATGCAGCGTGGTATACCTGAGGTTTCGATAATAATAAACCAAAAAATTGCCAGTAAATATGGTTTAACAACTGCTCAAATAGGGGGTTATGTTAGATCCTTAATAAGTGGTAGTACAATAAGTCGTTATACTGATGATGCTAATGAAATTAATATTATAATTAAAGGTGAACAAAAAAATCGAAATAGCATAAAAAAGCTGGGAGAGATTATGATTCCTACACCTGTAGGAATAGTTATACAGCTAAGCCACATAGCTAACATCACCGAGGTGCCTGGTCCAGAGTCTATAATAAGAGAAAACCAAGCAAGAGTAGCAGAGGTATCCTCGCAAATCTATAAACGAGATTTAAACTCGGTAACCAATGCAATAAAAGCAGAGCTTGATAAATACTCTTTACCTAGTGGTTATTCTTACGAGTTTGGGGGAGAGTTTAGTGAAATGACCAAATCGTTAAAAGATCTTTCGAGGGCTTTGTTATTATCTGTAGTATTAGTGTATATGGTTTTAGCCTCCCAGTTTGAGTCATTGCTTTACCCATTTATCATTATGTTTGCGGTTCCTTTGTCTTTGTCTGGAGGAGCTTTTGGCTTGTTTATTACAGGTAAAGCACTTAGCGTACCAGCCTTAATAGGAGCTACAATATTAGCTGGAGTAGTAGTTAACGATGCCATAGTGTTAGTTGACTACATAAACACGCGTCGGGCAAGTGGAGAAAACAGATATAACGCCATTATTAACGCCGGATCAATAAGACTAAGGCCTATCTTAATAACAACCTTAACCACTGTTTTAGGGCTCATACCGCTAGCCTTAGGCATAGGAGAAGGTGCAGAAGCCCTAGCCCCTATGGCCATAACAGTTATCTTTGGACTCAGCCTTGCAACCTTGCTAACTTTAGTTTTTATACCAATAGTTTATGTAATATTAGATAATCTGCGTTGATAAAAGCTCCACAGATTGAGGTGGTGGTTTTTTTAGTTAAAACTCACGGTGGGGGTATTTAATAAGTTAAATACGGAGTGGGCTTGAGCTATCGCTCTTGACGGGGTGCGCAATAAAATGCTTACGGTAATCATAAAACGCTAATTAGCGTTTTTTTATTTTTATAGTATTATTCCACGAAGTCTAAACCATATTTCTTTAGAAATATCCACCCCGCTTGCCAAAGGCAAGCCCAAGCCGTATGCTACAGGCATGCCAACTCCATCGCAATGTTAGTCAACAAATTTTTGTAGAATTGTATTGACAAAACATAAGATAAGAATATAATAATATATGAACACGTATTCATATATTGATATGTAGGTGATTAAATGACAAATGAGTTTATAAATAGTAATGAAGAGTGTAGTAATAATGTAGACGATATTAAGCCGTTAGTACAAGAGCTTAATGGATTAGGAGACTTGTTTAAAGCGCTAGCTGATGAAACCCGTAGTAAATTAATGTATGCATTATCTTTAAGAGAGTTATGTGTGTTTCATCTTAGTGAGTTACTAGAAACATCACAATCTAATGTGTCACATCATTTACGATATTTACGGGCTGCAAGATTGGTTAAGTACCGTAAAGTTGGTAAACAGGTATTTTACTCACTTGATGACGATCATGTAGAGGGATTAATAAAGCTTGGTATTGAGCATTTAAAACATATATAAAGAGGTGCTAAATATGAGTAGCAAAAACTTGGGAGAGAAACATATAAGCAATAATGAGTCAAAAGCGGAGTTTGAAGATAATCATAAACATGTACACAAACATGGATTAACTGAGTGTAATTGTGGGCATCACCATGGTGAAAGCAAAGCAACTATTACCGAAGAAAACCATGACTGTGGTAATGAACATCAGCATGATAATCACCACCACCACCATCATCATGATGAGAGTTGTAGTTGTGCTGGTCATAATAGTAGTCATATAAGCGTTGACAGTAGTGATACAGGTGGAAGTATACCCTTAGATCTTAAAGATAAAGCACAGTCTTTTGTGGTAAGTGGTGTGGATTGACCAGAGTGCGCCAAAGGTGTGCAGAGGGCAGTTGCTCTTTTAAATGGTGTATCTTATGCTTCTTATAATTTCAGTACATCAATACTAAAGGTTGTTCATGATATAGATAAAGAAGATGTAATAAAAACTGTACAAAAAATGGGTTATAAAGTTGCTTTTAGAAAATCTAGTAGAGAACGTTTAAAATTTAAACCCTGGTATCAAGAGCCAAAATCAATTATTACTGGAATTGCAACATTGTTTTGGCTAGCAGGTATTATTGTAAGTTTGGTAAATGGTGCTACAAATGTTAAGGATGCACTACTATATATAGGGCTGTTCTTTGGTGCTATTTATCCTACTAAGTCTGCCTTTATGGCTCTTAAAAATAAAATGGCTCTGGACATGAATGTACTAATGGTAATAGCTGTTTTGGGTGCTTTATATTTAGGTGAAATATTTGAGGCAACAACTGTAACGGTTTTATTTACAATAGGTAAAATGTTAGAGACTTATTCTATGGATAAAACCAGGCAATCAATTAGATCCTTAATGAATTTAGCTCCCCCAGTGGCACTGGTTAAACGAAATGGTGAAGAAGTAGAGTTAGCTGTAGAAGAGATTGTTTTGAACGATATTGTTATTATCAAGCCGGGTACTAGAATTGCTATAGATGGTGAGGTTATTAATGGTTACTCTAGCGTTAATCAGGCACCTATTACGGGTGAATCTATGCCTGTCTCAAAGAATATTGGCGATATTGTATATGCAGGTACAATTAATGAAGAGGGTTATTTAGAAATTAAGGTTACAAGGTGTGTTGGTAATACAACCCTAGATCAAATTATAGACCTAGTAGAAGAAGCCCAATCAAAAAGAGCTCCTTCTCAACAATTTGTAGATATATTTGCTAAATATTATACCCCAGCTGTAATTGTAATAGCTTTAGCAATAGTCACTATTCCAAGCCTGTTTTTTAATGCGGACTTTACTAAAATGTTGTATAGTGGCATATCTTTATTGGTAGTATCTTGCCCCTGTGCTTTAGTAATTTCAACACCAGTATCAATAGTTTCGGCAATTGGAAATGCAGCTAAGAATGGTGTGTTAATTAAGGGTGGTGCTTGTTTAGAGTTAGCTGGTAAAATTAATGCTGTAGCTTTAGATAAAACAGGAACACTAACTAAAGGCGAACCTAAAGTAACTAAAATTATTTCGGTAGCAGATTTAACTAAAAACGAGGTACTACAATTAGCGGCCACAGTTGAAGAGGCCTCACAACATCCATTAGCCAAGGCTATAGTGATGTATGCTAACAGTAATAATATAGAATATTTACCTCGCAAAAACTTTGAGTCACTAACAGGTAATGGTGTAAAAGCAATAATAAAAGCTAAAGAATGTATAGTGTGTAAACCAAACTATGCTCAAGATGAGTTAAAGTTTGACTTAAATCTTTTTAATACTGAAATAGAGCAGCTTCAGCAAGGTGGAAACACAACTATGATAGTAATTTATGATAATAAAGTTGTAGGTTTAATTGCTGTGGCAGATATGTTACGTGATGAAAGCATAGCTACAATTGCTAAGCTTAAAAAAACAGGTATTAAAAATGTTATTATGCTTACTGGCGATAACAAAAAAACAGCAAAAGCAATTGCCGCAAAATTAAAGCTTAGCGATTACAGAGCTAATCTTTTACCAAATGAAAAAGTTAATGCTGTAACAGAGCTGATAAATAAATATGAAAATGTAGCAATGGTTGGCGATGGTGTTAACGATGCCCCAGCTTTAGCTACTGCTAGCGTTGGTATTGCCATGGGTGGAGCAGGAACAGATACTGCACTCGAAACAGCAGATATTGTGTTAATGGCGGATGATTTAAAAATGTTGCCATATACCATGATGTTAAGTAAAAAAACACTAGGCATAATTAAACAAAATATTTACTTTGCATTAATTGTAAAAATAATTGCCATATTTTTAGTATTTCCTGGTTGGTTGACTTTATGGATAGCTGTAATGGCCGATACTGGAGCGGCTTTAGTAGTTATTCTAAATGCTATGAGATTGTTAAGAGTAAAAAAAATTAAATAAATTGTCATTAGTAATTAATGCTGCTATTTTAAGTGGCATTTTTCTTTTTTAAATTTTATATGGAATATATTACAGTATTAAAAGTCTTGTTTTTATCACACTCTATAATGGGGGTGATTAGCAAATGCATAAAAGTACACAAGGTCCTGTAGTACGCTGCATAGTTAACACATGTAAGCATTATAAAACTGGTGATTATTGTAACGCATCACATATTAACATTGAGCCACGTAATGCTAGCACAAATCAAATGACAGACTGTGCTACATTTGAGCGTAAGTAAGCAAGTACATTATCGCTAACTAAGTCAACCAATTTTGGCAATAATATCAATTTATTATTATTACTAAAATAAAGTTGCAACCCAGTTTTACTTTAGTAATAAAGAACTAAACTAAAACTGGGTTTTTATTTTAAATCATTTTGCGTTAAAATAGGCTTTAATGGGTAGTTAAAGGAGATATATAATGTATAAATCAATGCATATAACAATTGAAGAGGTCTTAAAGATAGATAATAAATTATTTATTGATGTACGCTCACCAAGTGAATACGCGCAATTTCATATACCTAATTCAGTAAATATACCAATTTTAAATGACCAAGAACGACATGAAATAGGGCTTGTTCATAAAAATAAAGGCCCTGTTATTGCAAGAAGAGCCGGACTTGCTTATGTAACTCCCAAGTTAATGAACATAGTTAATCAATTAATTGAATTAAGTGAACGTCATACACTAATTTTATACTGTGCACGTGGAGGTATGAGAAGTCAAAGTTTAAGTAGTGTTTTGCAATTAGTTAAAGTTCCACATAAGCTATTAATGGGTGGTTATAAAGCATACAGAAAAAAGGTTTCGGATTATTTAACTCTATTTCCTACAAATGAAATAGTTGTTTTACATGGTTTAACAGGTGTTGGTAAAACTCTTATTTTAAATGAGTTGAAGAAAAATGCCCCTGTTATAGACATAGAGGCTTTAGCTAATCATCGTGGAAGTGCATTTGGCAGTGTTGGTTTGGGAAATCAGCCAACTCAAAAGATGTTTGATAGTAGATTATTCGATGAGTTGCTTAGGCTGCAAAATGAGCCATATATTATTGTAGAATGTGAGAGTAGAAGAACTGGTAAAATAAATTTACCTAATAAATTTTTTACCAAAATGAAAGAGGGTACCCATATTCATGCCTACACTACAGTTGAAAAACGAATTGAGAGAATAATTGATGAATATGGCCCAAGCATAATTAAAGTAGATGAATTAGCCAAATCTATAAGTAAGTTAAATAGAAATTTAGGCAATGAAAAAGTTAATTATTTATTAAATTGTTTAAATAATAATCAAATAGCTGAACTAGTAAGAATACTACTAGTTGATTATTATGATCCTTTGTATGGTTATAGTAATAGCTCAGATAATCGATATAAATTTAATGTAAGTGCCGACAATATAATAAAAGCAGCAGCAAGTATTAAACTGTGGTGTGAAGAACAGTTTAAAGTTGAGAGTATTTAATATTACTTTTAGTTGTAATCTCTAATTGTTAAATCAAGTAAAAAACTGTACAATGCATATATACTAACTATTTATCAATAGAAACTGCTGGTGTAAGTAAAGTGAATATTTCAGTTGCGTATTTAAATAAACCTTTTGCATGGCTCATAGCTAAAGCATACAAAAGAGTACAAAATGGAGGGGTTAAAATGCAAAAACTCTTTATTAATGGTAATGTGTATACCGTGGATAAAAACAAACCGCGTGCAGAGGCCTTTGTTGTTGAAAATAATAGATTTTTAGCTGTTGGCAGTACTGAGGAAATATTAAAATATAAAACTAAATCAACTGAAGTAATCGACTTACAGGGTGTTACAGTTTTACCTGGCTTAAACGATAGTCATATTCATTTAATGGGTGTTGGCAGATCACTTGAGCAAGTGAATTTAGCTAGTACAACCTCACGTGAAGAGTTAGTAAAAAAGTGTATAGAGTTTATAAATAATAATCAAGATTTAGATTGGATTTTAGGTAGAGGTTGGAATCAGGCCTATTTTGCTGACCGTAAAATGCCTAGTAGACATGATTTAGATAAAGTTTGTAGTTATAAACCTGTATATTTACGTAGAGCTTGTGGACATATCTCTGTGGCAAATACCTGCGCTTTAGAAATGGCTGGTTTAATGAAAGGTAAAATTCAGCAGCCTAATGGAGGTCATATCGATTTAGATGAAAACGGTGTTCCTACAGGGATTTTAAGAGAAAATGCCTGTGGAATAGTGGCTCATTTAATTCCTAAAGCTGGTAAAGAAGATTACAAGAGGTGTATTATTAAAGGTGCTAATTTAGCCGCTAGTTTAGGATTAACTTCAGTCCAGAGCAATGATTTAAGCTCTATTCATGCCATGGATACAATATTGCAGGCTTATCAAGAGGTTCAAGCCGAGGGTAGTTTACCTATTAGAGTTAATCATCAGGTGTTATTGGGTAAACCAGCAGAAATAGACTCATATATGGAAATTAAAAAGAACTATAATTTTCCTGAACATACTGTCACATACGGACCTTTAAAACTAATGACAGATGGTTCTTTAGGCGGCAGAACAGCTTTAATGCATGCCCCATATAGTGATGATTATACAACTAGTGGTATGTCTACCATGAGCCAAGAAGAAATAAACGAAACGTTTAAACGCGCCCATAGTTATGGTTTACAACTAGCAGCGCATGCCATAGGAGATTTAGCTATTCAAAAACTACTTAATGCTTATAAAATAATACTAACAGAAAGCCCAGTAGAAGATGCGCGTCCACGTATCATTCATGCTCAAATTACAAACCCACATATTTTAGAACAAATGAAGCAGCTTGCAGTTGTTTGTGATATACAACCAATCTTTGTTCCTACAGATATGCACTTTGTAGAACAACGATTAGGAAAAGCTAGAGCAAGTCAAACATACCCATGGAAAACTATGCGAGAGATGGGTATAGTGACAGCCGGTGGCTCAGACTCACCAGTAGAACCCTGTAATCCTATTTTAGGAATAGCTGCCGCCGTAACCAGACAAGATATAAATAACATGCCCGAAAACGGCTGGAGACCAGAAGAAAAACTAACACCACTGGAAGCAATAGAACTATTCACCAAAGGTTCAGCTTATGCTGAAAAAGCAGAAAAACATAAAGGTGAGATTAAAAAAGGCCTGCTAGCAGATTTTATAACATTAAATAAAGATATAGTAACAATAAATTCACAAGATATTAAGAATACTAAGGTTACAGCGACCTATGTAGGTGGAAAACAAGTTTACTAAAAAAAAGAGATTTGCTTAACAGCAAATCTTTTTTTTTGGTGAGGACTCGTTCTTTGAACATCGTGGGGTGGGAATATGACATGTCATATTCGGGATGGGTTTGAGCTTTTGCTCTGCACGGTTTGGGCTCACCTTTGGTTCGCGGGTTATATGCTCACTTTAATACTACTCACGTAAGCTAAGCGATGTCTGTCTACCATTTGCAAAGCAAATCCACCCCACGAGCTTTAGTGAGTCCACCCCGTATTCCTAGAGGATACCCACCACGCAAGTTCCAAAGGAACAAGCCCACCCCTGTGCGAAGCATACTCTATTGACATAGTTTTCCACTAACAGTAAAATAGTAGACGACTAAGTTATTTAAGGAGTGATGGTATGGGGTTTAATTTAAATGAGGCACCTACAAGTTTAGATGAGCTGTTTGTTTACGTTGTTCATTTATACCGATATAGATCTACAACATTGTTAAGAGAGCTAGGTTTACATCATGGTCAGCCTCGTATTTTAGCTTTATTGTGGGATAATGATGGTTTAAAGCAAAAAGAAATAGCCGAAGCACTACATTTTCAGCCAGCTACCATTACTCGCATGATTCAGCGAATGGAAAAGGCAGGTTTTGTTTTTCGTAAACAAGATACAGCTGATTTAAGGGTTACACGAATTTATTTAACCGACTGTGGTAGAGATGTTAAAGAGGAAATTGAAGTGCGTGTAAAGCAGTTAGAAAATGAAACATTTGCAGACTTTAGTGATGTTGAAATTGCTTTAATAAAAAGGTTTTTTAAACAAATGTATAATAACTTAGTTGATTTTTATGAAGAGGACTGTAATAACTGTTAAAGACTGTAGAGATAAATACAACATAAAAAGATATAAATAATATGGAGAGGTTAATAATATGAAAACAATTAAAAGGGTGCTAATGTATTTTCGCCCTTACTTAGGCATGTTTATATTATCAGTTATATCTTTAACATTATTAACTTTATTGGGTTTAATGAGACCAAAACTAACCCAAATATTCATAGATAAAGTTGTGTATGGTAAAGATGCTAGCTTAATTCCTAAAATTGCAACTGCCCTAATTTTTATTGCAGTGTTTAGGGGAATTTTTAGATATGTTCAAGGGGTTTTGTCCGAAAAGGTAGCTATGAATTCTATAGCAGACATTAGAAAAGACCTTTTTAATCATCTAATGGGGTTACCCTACGAGTATTATGATAAAGCCAGAACTGGAGAGCTCATGTCCCGAATAAGCGGTGATGTAAGATCTGTAAAACACCTTTTAGGTGAAGGTTTATTAGAATTTTATGATGCTATATTAACATTTGTAGTTGTTTTTTTTCTATTACTGAGATTAAACTGGCAACTTACATTAGTTTCTTTGGCATCTATGCCCTTTTTATTTTTAACAACCACTAGTTTTGCCTCCAAAATAAGACCTGCGTATACTAAAATAAGAGAACAAATGGCAGATATGTCTACTACAATTCAAGAGAATGTAACAGGAGTAAGAGTAGTTAAAGCCTTTAATAATCAGGAAATAGAAAAAACGAAATTTGATAAAGATAATAAAGGAAACTTTATAAAAAGACTATTTGCAGTAAATATAAGAGCAAAATACATACCTATTATCCATTTTTTTGGTGGTTTAAGTACAGTTGTAATAATTTGGTATGGTGGTTATCAGGTTATTATAGACAATCTAACTCCAGGCGAGTTAGTGCAATGTTATTCATACATATTTTCATTAATTTGGCCTATAAGAAGGTTAGCTTTATTAATAAACTTTTTCGAAAGAGCAGATGCAGCTGCGCAACGTGTTTTTGAAATTTTAGATGTAAGCCCAAACATTATAAATAGTCATAATGCTCACAATTTAAAAGCTGTTAAAGAGAGTATTTCTTTTAACAATGTTAGCTTTAGTTATGATGAAAACTATGTATTAAGTAACATAAACATTCACGTTAATGCTGGCCAAACTATTGGTATCTTAGGTGAAACTGGTAGCGGAAAGTCCTCTTTAGTTAGCTTAATTTGCCGATTTTATGATGTAAATGAGGGTTCAATTACTATTGATGGCATTAATGTAAAAGAATTAAATATCAACAGCTTACGTCAGCAAATAGGCATTGTAAATCAAGATATATTTTTGTTTTCGGCTTCAATTAAAGAAAATATTGCTTTTGGCAACTGTAATGCAAGTGATGAAGACATTGTAGAGGCAGCAAAAATTGCTCAAGCGCATGACTTTATAATGGCAATGGAAAATGGCTATGATACCTTAGTAGGAGAGCGTGGAATAGGTTTATCGGGTGGACAAAAACAACGCATTGCAATAGCCCGTTCTTTGGTTCGTAAGCCAAATATTTTAATACTTGATGACGCTACATCAAGTGTAGATATGGAAACAGAGTTTGCCATTCAACGTGATATAGCTAAGGTATTACATAACAAAACAACATTTATAATAGCCCACAGAATATCATCTATTAAAGATGCAGATATGATTTATGTGTTTAAACAGGGTGAAATTATTGAGCAAGGTACTCATAATGATTTACTTACTGAAAATGGTTATTACAACTCAATTTTTAGAGACCAGTTTAAAGAGCGAGAAATATTAGCCAACTTTATAAAAGAGGGGGCAGAGTAAGATGAGAGATTTTGATAAAAGAGATGTTTATAAACAAGAGTTTGATTTAGATAATTTTAAACGCCTTGTTAAATACCTAAAACCATTTATAAAATATCTCATAATAACCCTTGTTATTATGGTGGGGGTTTCTTTAGTGGAGATGTCTGGACCTATCTTAATAAAAGAGGTAATAGACAAGGCTTTACCTCAAAAAAATCTTCAATACTTAAATATGTTGGGCATCACATTTTTAGCTTTAAGAGTGCTCTTAGCTGTAGGCGCTCACTTTAGAACCAAGCTACTTAATAAAACGGGTCAATCAGTTATTTATAATATTCGTCAAGAGTTATTTAATCATATTCAGAAGTTATCATTAAGATTTTATGATAGCAGACCAGCTGGAAAACTAATGACTCGATTAACATCTGATGTTGAAAACCTAAATGAGCTTTTAACATCTGGCATAGTTCAGTTTATAAATGATATTATAACGCTCGCGATGATTATGGGTATAATGTTATACATGCATTGGCAACTGGCTTTGTATACTTTTGTAATACTACCACTGCTCTTTTATATTGGCTTTAAACTACGAAGCCATGTTAGAGATAATTGGCGAGTTGCCCGCAGCAAAAGATCTAGTATGAATGCTTTTTTACAAGAATCAATAAGTGGTATGAGGACTATACAGGCTTTTACTCAAGAAGATAGTAGTTCTTCATCTTTTGATGAAGTTAATAACGATTATACCTCTGCTCAAATTAAGGCCACCAGAACAAGCCTTTTATTAAGACCTGCGGTAGAGATTTGTAGTGCTATTGGTTCTTGTATTATTTATATAGCAGGTGCAACATTTATTTTTAAAGCAGATATATCACCAGGGGTTTTGGTAGCATTTATTTCTTATGTAAAATGGTTTTGGGAACCTATTAGAAATTTAAGTAATTTTTATAATGTTTTATTAGTTGCTATGGCTTCAGCTGAGAGAGTATTTTCCATACTTGACCAAGAACCTGAAATTAAAAATAAAATAACAGCACAAAATATGCCAAAAATAAAAGGTGATGTTGAATTTAAAAATGTTAAGTTTGGTTACGATGCTAATATTGAGGTCTTAAAGGGGGTTAGTTTTAAGGTAAAACAGGGACAAACGATAGCCCTAGTTGGAGCTACGGGTGCAGGAAAAAGCACCATAATTAATTTAATCCCAAGGTTTTATGATATTTTAGATGGCAGTATTTTAATAGATGGGTTAGACATAAAAAATGTAACAATGAACTCCCTGAGATATCAAATGAGTATTGTATTACAAGATCCCTTGATTTTTTCAGGCACAATAAAAGATAATATTGCATATGGAAAGCCTAATGCTACCGAGGAAGAGATAATTGAGGCCGCAAAATTAGCCAATGCCCATGAATTTATTATAGAATTTGATAAAGGATATGAAACTGAGGTGCATGAACGAGGGTCTCGTTTAAGTGTTGGACAACGACAGTTAGTTAGTTTTGCTAGAGCGATTCTGGCTGATCCCCGTATAATTATTTTAGATGAGGCAACCTCGAGTATTGATACTAAAACTGAGAAGTTAATACAGGATGCCATACAAAAAGTACTAATAGGCAGAACATCGTTTGTTATAGCTCACAGATTATCTACTATTAGAAATGCAGATTTAATTATGGTTATTGAAAATGGTTTAATAGCAGAGTCAGGAACCCATGAGTCATTAATGAGTAAAAAAGGCATGTATTATGATTTAAACCTAGTTCAGTATAAAAGCTTAGAGAAAGCAATATAAGTTAAGTAAAATAAAAAAGCAGAATTAGTAGCAATTAATTTTGCTTTTTTTTATTGTATTTGTGGTAAAATAAAGAGTAATTAAAGTATTACATAAATATAAGCTATTTTGACCTTGAAAAAAACATATAAGCTACTCTATTAGTTGAATATTACACACTTTAAGAAGAAAAAGTAACAATAAACAAACAATCCAAAATCATATAGATTATGGATTGTTAATAATAAACATTACTTACTAGGCAAGTTGATTATTGGATCTTCATTATTTCTTCTAAAAATAACAAACTTTCTACCAATTACTTGAGCTATTTCAGCGTTTACAGAATTGGCTAATTCAAGTGCAATTTCTTTAGTATCAGCTTCAATATTTTGTTGAACTGAACACTTCATTAATTCGTTTTTAGTTAAATAATCATCGGCTTGTTTAATTAGATTGTCATTAATAAAGTTTTTTCCAATATATAATTTAGGCTCTAAATGATGAGCTAATGAGCGTAAATAAGCTCGTTGTTTACTTGTTAACATTAAAAATCTCCTTTTTATAATGCGACGATAATACGACAATTGTAACATGTTTAAGACCAAAATGACAATACTTTGATAATGACCAGATATGCTACATTGATATATGAAGTAGTTTATACCTAAATAATGCAACATATTATAGCTTTATTGTTATAAAATAACATTATTAAGATTAATTTTCGTAATGAATTTATAAGCTTAATAAAAATTAAGGTTAGCAGAGTAAAAAAGAGTATTAAAAAATTAAACTATGCTAATAAAATGGCAAAAATTATTATATAATAGAGATTGATTACAAATTAACGACTGTGTTATGATTTTTAACTAGTTTGAATAAGTACTTATATTAATTTTAGTATTTAAAAATAGATTTAATAGGCTATATTCTACCACCAGCAAACTTATATTATATATTTTAATAAAACTTTACGATAATTTAAACAATATTAACCTTTATGTTAGAGATGGTAGAAGGGGGAGGGTAGCATGCAAGAAGATAGTTTTTTAATTAAGCAAGTATTAAATGGAGACAATGAAGCTTACGATATTTTAATGAAACGATACGAAAAAAAAGTTTTTAATTTATCTTTACGCATTTTAGGAAATTATGAGGATGCAGCAGATGCAACTCAAGAGGCATTTATTAGGGCCTATAAATCATTAAAAACCTTTAGAAATGATTCAAAATTTAGTACATGGGTATGTAGAATAGTTACTAATGTAAGCTATGATTTTTTGAGAAAAAGGAAAAAAGTAACTATCGTTTCAATACATACTGATAATGATGATAATAGAAGAGATATTGACATTCCAGATACCGATGTTAGTAGCAACCCAGCTGATTCAGTTACAAGAGATGAGTTGAGAAAAGCTATTGTAGAGGCAATTGCTTCACTAGAACCAGCTCACAGAGATATAATAGTTTTAAGAGACATAAAAGGTTTTAGTTACAAAGAAATTGGAGACCAATTAAATATAGCTGAAGGCACAGTAAAGTCCCGATTAAATCGCGCGAGAATCAAAGTTTCAAAAATTCTTAAAAATAGTGGGGAACTTTTGCCACCCCTATTGCGTCAGACCAAGTAAAGGAGGGATAGAGATGACTTGTGATAAAGTACAAGAATTACTTACATCATATTTAGATAAAGAACTCAGTGAAGAAGAGTATAATCAAGTCTCTATTCACCTTGCGCAGTGTTCAGAGTGTAGTTCATTACTGCATTATATTCAAGAAGTACAAATAACATTCAACGATATCCCAGAAGTGGATCCGCCTGAGAGAATACGTAAGAATGTTATGCAGTCAATTGTCAAAAGTGAAACTACTAAGGCTAAGCAGATTGGTTGGCAGTGGAAGCGTGCTGTTGCAGCACTTATCTTGTTTACAGTTTCAATAGCCACGGGTTTACAGCCGTTATTTGCAGCAAATAATACCTCTGACGCAGCACCTATGAACTTTATTGAAAGTGTAAATAATAATGAACCGAGTACGTTTTCTATTTTAAGTGATGCAAAAAGTGAGCCACCAACCACTTACACTATAATAGATGAGAGTGGTCCAAAAGTGGACTCTAACAATGGTGGTGATATTAACAGTAAAGCAGTTAATCCAGCCAAAGATAGAGAAATTAAGCAACAATCAGAACTTACAGCCCCAAGGAATCAAGATATAGAAAAAGCTATTAATGAAGATATGCTTCCTAAAGACAACGGAGACAACAGATTAAAGAGTTCAAAAGCTATTTTTACACCATCAAAAGAAATTATAAAAACTAAAACTAACTATAATGGTGTGGATACAGCAAAAATCTGTTCAAGCTCAGCTAATACAAAAGAAATAGTGAATAATTGGTATGAAAAAATACCAAAAGACAGGATAGCAATTTCTGTTAGTGGGATTATGTTTTCTTTAATTTTGCTTTGGTACTCGCGCCCAAAAAAAGCTTAAACTATTTGGAGGTCTACAATAATGAAAAAAACTAGTGTTTTAATTGCTACAATCGCTATGTGTGCAGTATTAGTAACTGTTTTTAGTTTTAATACACCAACTACTTCAGCTGCTGAAAATAGATACGAACGTCAAGTATCAGTTACTGGTGAAGCTGAGTTAAAAATAGAGCCTAACTTAGCAATTTTATCTGTTGCTGTTGAAACAGAGAATAAATCTGCTCAGTTAGCATCATCTAAAAATGCCTTAGCAATGAATAAGGTTATAAAAGCTTTAAAAGATGCTGGTATTGATGAAGATACAATTTCAACAAACGGATATGGTTTATATCCAATTAGCCATTGGGAAGATAACAAACGCGTAAACGATGGATATAGAGTAACAAACAATATAAAATTTGAAACAAAAGATATTAAAGATGTAGGCAACTTACTTGATATAGCTGTAAAAGCTGGTGCTACTAGAGTTAGCTCTCCTAGATTTACAGTTGCTGACCAAGATGAAATTAAAATGCAACTTTTAGAGATGGCAGTAAAAAATGCTACTGAAAAAGCTGATGTATTAGTAAAAGCAGCTGGTGCTACACGCGGTGTGGTCATTTCAATTAATGAAAATAGTATTGGTGGTAACTGGTATAGAACTGTTGACTATAATGTAGAAATGGTAAAAAGCGTTGCCAATGATGTATCTACTCCAATAGAGGCTGGCGATGTAGAATTAACAGCTAGAGTATCTGTATCTTTTGCTATTCAGTAAGAGCACATGCTATAATTAAAGTTACCAAACGGTAGCTTAAAAGTCGAGTGTAATAAGATTATAATCAGCAATAGTTAATTGTAATGCTACTTATATATTATATTTTAATCGACACTGGTATTTATTGATTTTGTCAATTTCTTAAAGCTGCCTGTTAAGGTGGCTTTTTTGATATTTAAAACTTTTCCTAAGAAGATGGGGGTAAATATATATGAAAAAATTAGTATTAATTGATGGACACAGCTTAGCATTTAGAGCCTTTTATGCTTTGCCTTTATCTATGCAAACAGCATCTGGCATATTTACAAATGCAAGCTATGGATTTACAAGTATGCTCAAAAAAATATATAAAGATATACAGCCAGATTATATTATTGTAGCTTTTGATAAAAGTAAAACAACGTTTAGAAACGAAATTTTTGCAGATTACAAAGGAACACGTGGCAAAATGCCAGATGAGTTACATGAGCAAATTGAATACATTGAGCAATTACTAGATGCCCATAACATTAAACAAATTAAACTAGAGGGTTATGAAGCAGACGATATAATTGGTACTATTTCGAAGGTGGCTGAGCAAAAAGGAGATATTCAAACAATTATTATTACTGGTGATCGAGATTTATACCAGTTGGTAGACAAAAACACAGCTGTATACTATACCAAAAAAGGCATAAGCGATATTGACGAAATGAACCTTAATGCTATTAAAACTAAATATGGTATAACGCCTCAGCAGTTAATAGATGTAAAGGCGTTAATGGGAGATAAGTCAGATAACATACCAGGGGTACCTGGTGTGGGTGAAAAAACTGCTTTAAAACTAATAACTGAATATCACAACATAGAAGAGGTTTACAACAATATAGATAAAGTTAAAGGCAAGGCATTACCTAAAAAACTAGCCGATAATAAAGAGTTGGCCTTTATGAGTTATAAATTAGCTAAAATTGACAGAAAAGCTCCTGTGGATTTTGAATGGTTAGACATTGAGGTGAACGAAGTTAATACAAATGAACTTTATAAATTATATACAAAACTAGAGTTTAATAAATTTCTGCAAGACTTAAACCAAAATGAGCAACTTAATGAAAAAATAGAAGACTTAAAAGAGTTGCAAGTTATAATTGTTAATAAAGAAAATGAAATTGAGCTCTTAAATAATATAAATTGTTTAAGCTTTTTTCTAAACCCTGATACCGACCAACTTTATGTAATTGATAACAATAAATTATACCAGTTCAATACTGATATTTGGCAGTCAAAACAGTGGGTTGATGTGTTAACTAATGTAAATATTAAAAAAGTCACCCATGGATTAAAGCAAGCTGTACATTATTTTAATAAAGTAAATATTGAAATTAAGGGTATTATTTTTGATACAGAGTTAGCTGGCTACGTACTTGACCCAACCTCTGCCAAATACAGTTTACCACTCTTAATTTCAAAGTACTTACCAGAGAAAAATATAAGTATTCAGGCATTAAACCAATCGCTATTACAAGCAGTAAGTTATATACCTGACTTGTACATGGTAATGAGTAAAAAAATTGAAGAATTATTTTTAAACGAGCTATACTGTGAGGTGGAGTTACCTTTAGCAACTGTTTTAGCTCAAGTAGAAGAGAATGGAATTTCAGTAGACAGTAATGTATTAAAAGATATGGCTACCGAACTTAATATACGCATAAATCAGCTAACAACCAAAATATATGATTTAGCTGGAGAAGAGTTTAATATTAACTCACCCAAACAATTGGGATTAATATTATTTGATAAACTAGGCTTACCCGTTATTAAAAAAACAAAAACTGGGTACTCTACCTCACAAGAGGTGCTTGAAACATTAGCTTTAGAGCATGAGCTACCAGCTTTAATAATCCATTATCGTCAATTAGCTAAGTTAAAATCAACTTATGTAGATGGTTTAATTACCTTAATTACTGAACAAGGAAAAATTCATACTACCTTTAATCAAACTGTTACAGCAACAGGTAGATTAAGCAGTACAGAACCAAATCTTCAAAATATTCCTATAAGATTAGAAGAAGGTCGTAGAATAAGAAGAGCTTTTGTTCCAAGCACTGATTATGATTTTTTATTAGCAGCCGATTACTCTCAAATTGAGCTAAGAATACTTGCCCATATGTCAGGAGACCCTATTTTAACGGATTCCTTTACTAAGAATGAGGATATTCATACTCGTACTGCATCCGAAGTATTTAATGTAACTACAGATAAAGTAGATAGAGAAATGCGTGCTAGAGCTAAGGCAGTAAATTTTGGCATTGTATATGGTATGAGCGACTATGGTTTGGCAAGAGATATTAAGGTATCACGTAAAGAAGCTGCAGTGTATATAAATAACTATTTCGAAAGATATAAAGCAGTAAGAGCTTATTTAGATCAAACAGTAGTAGATGCAAAAAGCAATGGCTATGTAGAAACCATTTTAAACAGAAGAAGGTATTTACCTAATATTAATAGTCGTAATTATCATCAGCGATCGTTTGCTGAGCGTATTGCAACAAATACTCCTATTCAAGGTAGTGCTGCTGACTTAATAAAACTAGCTATGGTTAGGTTACAGCACGCATTATTAAAAGGCAAATATAAAAGTAGAATGTTACTACAAGTACATGATGAATTAATATTAGAGGTTACAAAAGAAGAGTTACCGGAGATAGCAGATCTTTTAGAAAAAACTATGAAAAATGCAATGCAGTTAAGTGTGCCAATTAAAGTAGATGTTAAGGTTGGCGTTAATTGGTATCAAATGGAGGAATATAAATGCCAGAATTACCAGAAGTAGAAACGATCAGAAGATCATTATTGCCTTTATTAAAAGGTAAAAAAATAAAATCAGCAAAACTCACTCATGCTAAATTACTAAAAAATGCAGAGGCACATCTTTTTAGTGAATTATTACAAGATAGAATATTTGAGTCAATTAATCGCCGTGGAAAATATTTAATGTTTCACCTCGATAAAGATTTAAGGCTATTAGTACACCTACGCATGACTGGTCAACTAAGATTTGAAGACCCCGAAACAGAGCTTAAAAAGCATAATCATTTTATTATAGATTTAGACAATGGTAAACAACTTAGATTTGTAGACGTAAGAAAGTTTGGCATGCTTTACATTGGAGATGAAGATGAAGTAAGCAAAAGCTCAGGTTGGCATCGACTTGGCCCAGAACCTTTAGCTGAGCAGTTTACATTTGAGTGCTTTAATGAAATCCTCAATAAACAAAGAAAACGAAATATTAAAGCTCTTTTACTCGATCAACACATGATAGCAGGATTAGGTAACATTTATACTGATGAAGCCTTATTTAGAGCCAGTATACACCCCTTAAGTACAGCAGGTAAAATACCAGAGCAAAAAAGAAGAGCTTTGCATCAATCCATCAAAGATGTATTAAATGATGGAATAGAGCATAGAGGAACAACTCTAAATGACTATGTTGATGGGTTTGGCAAAACAGGTAGTTTTCAATTTTTGTTACAAGTGTATGGTCGAAAAAATGAACTATGTTTAACCTGTGGACATCCTATAGATAGAATAAAAGTCGCGGGCAGAAGTACTCATTTTTGTGAGATATGTCAAGAGAGATATAACTAGAGGAAAAGCAATGATTAAAATAGGTTTAACTGGTGGAATAGCAACTGGTAAATCAACAGTTGTAAATTTTCTCAAGCAAAAAAAAATAGCAATAATTGATTGTGATATACTAGCAAAACAAGCCGTAGCTTTAAACAAACCAGCTTACTACCAAGTAGTAGCTTATTTTGGTACAGATATTTTACAACAAAATAAAGAAATAAATAGAGGCAAATTAGGAAGTATTGTATTTAATGACAAACAAAAAAGAAAAGCGTTAGAGCAAATTATTCATAAACAGGTACTTAGAGACGTAAATGAGCTACTTCTATCATATAATAGTGAACAGATAGTAGTTATAGACATACCTTTATTGTTTGAGGCTAAGCTTGAGTACTTGGTTGACGAAATATGGGTAGTGTATTGCGCTTTTGATCAGCAGTTAACAAGGCTTATGCAGCGTAATAATTATAGCAAGGCTGAGGCAAAAGCAAGAATTAACGCTCAAATGCCCATAGACTTTAAAAAACAGCATGCAGACATAGTATTAGATAATAGTAGTACTATTTCAAAATTGCTTTTACAGGTTGAAATTAGACTTAATGAATTAACTAAAAATGGAGAAAAATCTTGATAAAAACTTTTTACTCAAAAATTAGAATAGCATTAGCATTGATAATACTGCTTGTAATAATAGCAGTATTAGTTACATCACAATTTTTTTGGAAAGTTCTATACCCTATACCGTATAAAGATATTATTTGGCAGCATGCAACAGAGACTGGACTTGATCCATATTTTATTGCCTCTATAATAAGAACAGAGAGTAATTTTGTACCTAGAGCATTATCTAAAAGTGGAGCGATAGGGCTTATGCAACTAATGCCTAATACCGCTAAATGGGTGGCAGATAAAGTAGAATTAAAAATAGCAAAAAACGAAGATTTATATGATCCAAATACTAATATAAAACTAGGAACTTTCTATATAAAACATCTCTTAAACAAATATAATAACAATACTGCAATGGCTTTGGCTGCTTATAATTCAGGTATGGGTAGGGTGAAAGAGTGGATCAATGAAGGAATTTGGAATGGTTCTATATCAACAGCCAATGAAATACCGTATGATGAAACCCGCCACTTTGTAAGAAAAGTATTAAGGTCTTACGAAGTTTACACTAGTTTGTATGGGCGTTAAAATTATTTAAAGAGTTTTATATAAAAACAAAAAGGAGCAGTCAATAAATTATAAAATAATTATTGGTATGCTCCCGTTATTTTTTATAGCGTTTTTTCTAATTGAATATCTAAAGGTTCTTTTTTTAATATTTTTTTGTTTATTTCAGTAGCATATACACAGCCATGTCTTTTATAAAATTTTTGACTTTTTACTGATGGATGTGCCCCTATATATAGTTTGTTTGCTCCCATAAATTTTGCTTTAACACAGCATAAATTAAATAACTCAGAGCCTATTCCATATCCTCGTAAATCCTTAGTGGTATGCAGGAAGCTTAACTCTATATAAGTATTCTTTTCACCAAAAAAAACACCCTCAACCGCTGCAAATCCTGCTAAAGTATTGTTGCTGTACGCCCCAATAACAAAGCCACCATGTTCAATACATTTTTTTAACTCTCTAACTATTTTTGATTTTTTTTTATTATCCCAATCATCGGTAAAGCTTATGTCATTAATTATATGAATATCATTAGTTTTATACCAAGCCCTAGTGGTTACTTGAAACCGATCAAAATTTTTTAATAAATCGCTAGTTAGATCTGCCATAGCTAGCTCTCTACATTCAAATACAATCTCATTTTCCATAAAATCACCTTATTTTTAATCATTTATATCATAATTATACTCCTAATTATAAGATATTACTAACAATATCTTAAATCATTAAGTTCACTTTATTTAATATTAATATTTTCATTGAAAAATTTTGAAAAGCGTAATATAATTATTTACATAAATTTATATGCCGAAGTGGTGAAATTGGCAGACACGCTGTGTTCAGGGCGCAGTGAGCGTAGGCTCGTGTGGGTTCGAGTCCCATCTTCGGCACCACAAAGATAATCCGAATCATTTACCAATGTATATTGCTGGTGAGTGATTCGGATTTTATAATTATGTAGATAAAATACGTATTAAATTATATATAAAAAAATGAACCAAATGCGGGTTTAGATTGTATTGTTAGTGAAAGACTTTCAAATACATATAAAGGAGATGACGAAAATAGATTTGTCATGTAATGAAATTATAGAGAATTATTCAGATATGGTTTACCGGATAGCCATATCTCAAGTTGGAAATAAAAATGATGCTGACGATATATACCAAGAAGTGTTTTTACAGCTTATTCGTCATATCAGCTCATTAAAAAGTGAGAAACATGTGAAGTATTGGCTAATAAGAACAACAATAAATAAATGTAAAAATCACCTTAGCTCGTTTTGGAGAAATAACATAACTGAAACTGATTTAAACAGTTTTACTAATAATAATACTGAGGTTGATGATGTTTATTATTTGGTATTAGCCCTAAAACCTAAGTTTAAAAGTGTTGTATACCTGCATTATTATGAGGGATATAAAATTGATGAAATTGCTTTAATACTAAAATCAAGACCTGGAACAATTAAATCTAGATTATATAAAGCAAGAAATATCTTGAAAAAACAAATTGCAAAAGGAGATTAATAACTATGAATTTTGAAAAATATAATAAACTAATATCAAAAATTACAGCACCAGAAGAGCTGAAGAAAAAAACACTTATTCTCATGAATAAGGAAAAAAAACACCATGTAAAACCTGTTTTTATGAAACTTAAATATGCCTCAATTATAACCTGTATACTTGTATTATCAATAACTACCGCAGTTTTTGCTGCAAGTATTTTTTCACCACTCGATGGTGATGAGTTAAGGTTAAGTAGCGAATATAAAGGTAATGGAATTATTACTGTAAATATAGATAATCTTTCTGAAAAAACGCTAGCTTTAGAGAAAAATCTTAAATTAATGCTTTATAGTACTGGTAAAGAGGTAGAACGAGATTATGATGGTAAAATATTAGTGACTAATACTAAAGTAGATCCTAAATCATCTACAAAAATGAAAATTGATATTTCTAATGTCTATAATATAGAGAAACTTGAACAACCCCTAACAGATGATGCCTACTATTTAATCCTTACCAATAATAGATTTATTTTTGGTCATGATTGGCAATGCACTGTGAAATTTTCTAAAACAATTGTCAGTGACAAAAATCATCCTGGACCAATGGTGGTTGATAGCGACATAATAAAAAATATTAATAAAGAACTGCAATATTATTTTGAGAGTAATGAGGTAGAAACACCTGAGTTAGAGATAACTAAAGAGTATGTAAACACTTACGAAAAAATCTTTAAAAACATTGAAAAGCCCATAGTATCATCTTCAAGTGGTAAGTTATATTTACAAGAAGAGGATGATGTTATTTTTGATAAAAATCTTTCACAAGATGAACAAAAAGAACTTATTGGAATGAATTATTTCTGTAGGGATGCAGGTAGAAAATTGATAGCAACAATGGAGGAATCTGCGTTGGTTGTGTCAGCGATGGTTCCTCAAAAAAAATATCCAGGCAGCTATAGTGCTTTACCCTTGTTATATATTATGACATATGATAAAGAAGATATTTCTTCTAATGATGACTATGTATTTATCTATGGAAATCTATATACATTTAATGAACTTGAAGATTTAAAAGTATATGAAGACAAATTATCCATCTGTTATGACATAAGTTCGTTAATTTACACTGACTTAGATGAGTATATTGAGTCATATGTGCAAGCAACACCTACAGCTAGTTATAACGACGAGATTGATGAAACAGTAAAAAATATTTATAATTATTTTAAAGATAACATGAGTAATTTATTTAAATACCATGAGAGTAATTAGTTAATTAAAATTAGTGTGGCTTATGCTGCACTATTTTTTTATTTACGTATAGGGTAAAAAGTAATAATACTATTATCGAATATGTTAAATTATTATGATTTGTAGTTAAAAATTACCAAAAAAGTACATGATAGTACTTGAATATTGAGAGTAATTGCCATATACTAACTTTGGCATAGAAAAGGTGCTCGTAATTGAGGTAATAGGGAAAATAGTGTAAATCTATTGCAGCCCCCGCTACTGTAAGCAGCAATGAAATCTTGTAACCACTGGAGTAATCTGGGAAGGAAAGAGAGTAAATTAAGCTGTAAGTCAGGAAACCTGCCTTTTCTTATTTCAATAAAAACTTCGGTGGGAGGTTCATTTATTAACGGTGTTATTAAATGTACACGTTTTTACTCTTGCCTCTTGGGCAGGAGTTTTTTTATTTCCTCAAAACAAATTTAAGGAGAGAAAAATGAAAAGAAAACTCTTAATAGTAATGATTATTGCTCTTATTTCTTGTATGGCATTGGCGGGTTGTAATAAAGTAGCCCATGAAAAAGGAGCTAGTGTACCAGAGCACAACAATACTAGAACAATCACTGATTTATCAGGGCAAGAAGTAGTATTGCCTGCTGCCAGTGAACTTAATAAAGTTATTATAATAGCTCCACCATTGTTAGCAACGTATGCAAATGTTGTTAAAGATACCGAAAAACTCGTTGGTGTACATCCCCGCTGTATAAGCGATGCAAATCAAGAACTGCTAAAACTTGTTGTTCCTAATTATAAATCAATAAATACAAGTTTTTTAAAGGGCTTTACTTCAAATGCAGAAGAGATATTAAAAATGGCTCCAGATGTAATACTTGTTTATGGGGATTTTCAGAAAAAAGGCTTAGAAAATATTGATATTCCGATAGTAGACTTTTTTATAAAAAATCCCAAAAATGAGGATTGGTCAGTTCAAATAGATAGCCTAATGAGAGAAGTTTTTGAAATTACAGAGCAAAATACATTACAAAAAGAATGGGATAAGGCAAATGAAATAGTTAATGAGGCCTTAAAAAATATCAAAGATGAAGATAAAAAATTAGCAATAATGGTACGAAGCAATAGTGAAGAAATGTTTACTGTAAGAGGTGGAAACTATTATGGTGACGATTGGCTAGTAAAAACAGGTCTTATAAACGCTGCCAAAGATTTAAAAGAAGATGGTGCTCAAATTTCTATGGAGCAATTATATGAATGGAATCCAGAGGTAGTTTATGATTTTCTTGGTGCTGATGCAGATAAGTATTTAGCAAACGAAATCAAAGGACAAGATTGGGATAGTGTAAAAGCATATGAAAATAAGCAAATATACCATATGCCAGAAGGAATGTTTAATTGGGGATCTCCTAATGTTGATTCACCACTCACTTTAATATGGATGACTATGAAGAACTATCCTGATTTGATTGAAGAAGAGTTTTTTAATAATTATATGAAACAGTATTATAAAAGGCAGTACAATATTGATTTAACAGATGAGTTGATGAAGTCAATACTTAATCCTCAAAAATAGCAATAAATACTAAAAGTATATCTATAGTAAGATGTAAAAACCTATATAAACAGGCAGGTAAATGTATTGCTGCTTCCCTGCTTGTTTATAAAATATTATTTGAATAGATAATTAATTTATCTTTACTATTAATAATTGATATAAATATATATATATTTTAAAGATTAAATAAGGAGATATGATATTGAAAAGTGCAATTAAAATGCCACAATATAGTGCTGAGATGTTTTTACGCAAATCATACGAACTACTTGAAACAGAATTAATGTATGCTAGTATTGACTTGGATATATATAAATATTTAAAATCGCCCATTTCTTTAGATAAGCTAGAATTACAAACGGGATATCACAAAAGAAACCTAGAATTAATGCTTAACGCATTAACTTCAATGAATTTTTTAATAAAGAAGGATGGTAAATATTCGAGTACGCCAGAAACCAATTATTATCTTAACTCTAATAGTGAAATGTTTTTAGGAGATCATATTTTATACTGGAGAGATATGACCAATCTCGGAGACCTTGTCTCTTTAGTAAAACATGGTCCAAAAGAGAAAAAGTTTAATGATGATAATGGCTCTGATTTTTTTGATTTTAGATCTATGGGACAAGGTGCAAGAAACACCATGTACTTAGGCAGAGTACAAAACTTTATCTCAATTATAAAGCGATTGTTTAAGGTAAATGATGAATTTAGTGTTTTTGATATGGGCGGTGGCTCAGGATTACTGTCTATTGAAATAGCCAGAAATTTTCCAAACTCAAAAGCGGTTATTTTTGATCAACCCCAAGTAATTGAATTAACAACTGAAATTATTAAAGAGTATAAAATGGAAGATAGAGTAAAAACTCAATCAGGCAATTTTGTTAAAGATTCTTTTAACAGTAAATATAATTTAATCATAGCTTCTGGAGTATTAGATTTTGTTGGTGATATAGATGTAATGATAAAAAAACTTAAAGATAGCCTTACAGATGATGGATATATTTTTATTAGCACTCATGGCATTAATGAAGAATTTACCGGACCTAAAACTTACATTTTAGGTTGGTTAGCTAGTCATTTAAACGGTCTTAATATTTTAAAACCAGATTCAACAGTTAAAAAAGCAATAAAAAATGCAAAATTAGAGATTGTTCTTAAAGATGAAAGCGGCTTACGTTATGTGGTAAGGAAAAAAAGAGAATGATTGTTAGAGAAGAAAAAAGAGCATTAACTATAATTTTTATAAGTATCATATTATTAGTTTTGGTAAGTTTTATTTCTCTTTTTTTAGGCAGATATTCACTTTCACCTTTGCAAGTTATTAAAATAATTAATGAGAAAATGACAGGGGTAATTACAAATAAAACAGCCTATAAAGTTGTTTGGGATATAAGACTACCAAGAGTATTTTTGAATATTTTAGTAGGTGCAGGACTAGCAGCCTCTGGGGCTGCTTTTCAAGGCATATTTCAAAATAGATTGGTGAGCCCTGATATTTTAGGTGTTAGTAATGGAGCTGGATTTGGCGTAGCACTAGCTATGCTTTTGGGCTCTACATTACCCTTTGGGGTAGCTCCTATGGCTTTTGTGGGAGGTATTGTTAGTGTATTAATCACATACTCAATATCAAAAATAAAAAAGGACCAATCAACTTTGGCGTTAGTGTTATCGGGAATAGTTGTAGCCTCTTTTTTCAGCGCCCTAATTTCATTAATAAAACTAGTTGCTGATACAGAATCAGTATTGCCTTCAATTACCTATTGGCTGATGGGTAGTTTTGCAAATGTTGGTTATGATAAAGTAGTTTTTGCTTTATTATTTATAGGTATTGGATTATTGGTGTTAGTATTAATGCGCTGGAAAATCAATGTTTTATCAATGGGAGATGAAGAGGCCTATACCTTAGGTATAAATCCACAAAAAAATAGAATTATTATTATTATTGCCTGTACAATTATTAGTGCTACCTGTGTAACTGTATCAGGCATAATAGGATGGATAGGAATGATAATGCCAAATATCTGTAGAGAATGTGTTACTGCAAATAATAAACACCTGTTACCAGCTTCTATTGTGTTGGGTTCCTTATTTATGGTTACTGTAGATTTAATTGCTCGTTGTGCTACAGCAGCTGAGATACCTATAGGTATATTAACTGCAATTATTGGTGCTCCAATCTTTGTATTTGTCTTTTTCAAAAGGGAAGGAGAAAAAATATGAGATTGTCTGTAAACAATGGTTGTTTTAGCTATATAAAAAATAAACCAATATTACAAAATCTATCTTTAACTTTACAAGAGGGAAAACTTTTATGTGTTTTGGGTGAAAATGGAGTTGGAAAAACAACTTTTCTAAACTGTCTAACAGGAGTACTAAAATGGAAATCGGGGTATGTGTCGATAAACGGCAAAAAAATTGAAGGTATCTCAAAAGAGAAAGATATAGCTTATGTACCTCAAGCACATGCCGTAAAATTCCCCTATACTGCACTTGATATGGTCTGCATGGGTAGAACAAAACATATGGGTTTTTTTGCAACACCTTCAAAAACAGATAAAGAAATAGCATTGCAAAGTATTAATAATATGGGAATTACGCATCTTGCAGCAAGACAGTGTTCTAAAATGAGTGGTGGTCAACTTCAATTGGTTTATATTGCTAGAGCTTTGGCAGGGGATCCCAAGTTAATAATATTAGATGAGCCTGAAGCACATCTGGATTTTAAAAATCAAGAGCTTATTATCCAAAGAATAAGAAAACTGGTAGATGATAAAAAAATATCATGCATTATGAACACCCACAGTCCTGTACATGCCTTAAAAGTATCGGACAATACTTTGCTGCTTGGTCGTAATTGTATATATGACTACGGAAAAACAGGTGATGTTCTTACAGAAAAAAACATTAATAGGTTTTTTAATGTAAAAACAAAAATTGTTGATCTAGACCCTTTAGGAATTAAAACTAAGGCTTTTGTATTATTATCAGATAAGTAAAAGAGAAAATAGATTTTATTGTACGCATAAACTGAAGTGAATAACTAACTGTATAATAAACAAAGAAAACGTGAGTTGTTCAAGTACAATGAGTAGTTCACGTTTTCTCTGCTATTGCTACTATACTATTACCTTATAACAATAATTAACAAATAGACACTCACAAAATAAGATATCTAGCCATAATTAAAGTTGTGCGAGTATAAGGCATTGCACTTAGCAAAATGGATGTTTTCTGCTAATACAAATATAGAGCTATTTATCTGAAACAAATAAAAATAATTGTAATAGGGTAATATTATATATTTTTTAAAATTTTGATTGCTAATATGGTATGATTAAAAAGTGATAGACTGGTTTTTAGAAAGTAGAAAATTAAAGAGATAGAGGTTAACTATGATTAAGTTTTTAAACAAACCAATTATAAAAAAAAGTAATGTAACTTATATGCGAATAATTATTGCAATTGTTTTGACACTAATTGTTACAAACTTACTATATCCAAATATATATAAAGAGAATAGTATTTTAATGGTGTTGCAACTTATTGTTACAGTCATTTTAGCTTCAATTTTAACTGCCCTTCTTCAAATTTTAAAAAAACACCTAATAAATAAAAAGCTCAATAAATAAAAGCAAAGGGGCTGTTGCATTAGCAGGGATAAAAAGAAGCTAATGTAGCAGTTTTATTTATAAAAAATATATGTTATGTTTTAGAAACCAACAAGTCACAAAGTGAAAAGCAATATGTTATACGTAATGAAATGAAGAATAATATATGATATTTCTTACTCCTCAGCACCTTCATCTGTAGTCTTTTATATGTTTACTGTTGAGTTAGTTCGACAGCCCTCACTTTAAATTTCTGAAATCATCCCTAAGAAACACTATTGGACCCAATTAAGTTAATTATTCAGACCATACTGTAATTGTCCGACAAATACCAGATACCATATTACAAATATTAACTGTAAATATGGGTTTGGGGTGTTTACAATAAAGCAATTTATCAACATCTAAACATAAATATTAAATTATATTGTTAAACTTAACTTAAAGAGATAGTTTTACTTTGTTAATAATTTAGCATTATAATTAGTATTTTTGCTATAAAAGAGAGAAAATTTATTTTACCTAAAGACATACGCTAAAATAGAGAATTTAACTAAATAATATAATAACAAAGTTTTTTAAACATTGACCATTTCACACAGCAACTAATCAAATTGGTCAAAAATACCAATATATTTTTACAATAAAAGTCTAAGCAAAATAAGTAAAAATATTACATTTAAAATTCTTTAGTTTAGTATAACTTAGGGCTTCTTAGTAGCTGTTTTTAGCTATTATAAGTTAAAAGCCCTAGCTTTAAAATAAAAGAGAGTTAACCTAAAACTAATAGATTTAACTCTCTTATCTTAATATTACTATTTTAATCTTTTCATTATCTTAAAATTAAAACCTATATCCTCAATTTCTTTTCTGTTTAAAATAATTCCCTCTGGTGGACGTTGCTTTAACTTAAAAACGATAGCCACTTGACCAATCTGTTGTTTATATTGAATTCTATTCATTTTTATATCTTTATTAAACACATCTGCCATAAGCTCTGCAGTAGCTAAATGACCAATAGCAGATTCAAATCCATTGTGGTTTAGATATTTTTTAGCTTCAGTTATGCTTATATCCTCAATTGAGTATAAGCCATTTGTAGTAGCAACTGTACCATTAAATAGTGCTACTGGATACTCACTTTTATAGCTCATAAATATGTCTCCTTATAAAAGAGTCTTTACTTTATATACCCTAAATTAAGTTTGCTATGCATTACCAGCTAAAAAGTCCTCATAGTTTTTTTTGTAATCTCTTTTTAAGTTATTATTATGTTTTTTTGTGTATACTCTAGCTAATTCTTCTGCACTAATATTAAATCTGTTTAAAGTATCATTATAATACATTAGTATATCAGCTAACTCTTCTATTAAATGCTCTCTAATTTGTCCATTAGCCATAACATCATGTAGGGACTTTTTCTTTACAATGGCAATAACTTCTCCTATTTCTTCAACCATATAAAGTATAAAGTTTTTAGCATATTCTGGCTCCATTGGAGACCATTCATCTTTATGAAGATTCCACAGTTCTTTCGACATACTTAATGTATCTGAAAAACATAAATCTTTAGGCATAATATTCTCACTTTCTATTTTGTTACTTTAATAAATTATAATTAAACAATTAAATTAAAACAACATTCCTGTTAAACCTAAATTTATGTTAAGAGATGAATTTGCTAGAAATAAGCGTTAACACACAACGTATTTACAAAATATTTTTTATTACGCATACAACGCGAAGTTATTTCACCACAGCCTAAGTTTAGCTTACAAAAACTTATCAGCTATTTTCACCGTAATAGTATTACTGCTTTTTACATCTGTTTTAAACTCATATATAGTTTTTTTACTTGTACATTTGGCAGATATTAACTCAAGCTTTTTCTTGCCATTATATATTTTTAATACGTTATCTACAGAATCACAAATGCTTAATAATGATCCATCTATTATTATTCTGGTGGTGATATTACCAATTCTAAATTCTTTTACTTTAAATAGCTTGCCATTTATATCTATTGCTTTATCTACTTTAATTACATGAGATATACCGTTATAACCTTTTTTTAAATCGTAAGCAAAGCTTATATTACATTTTGCAATGTCTATACTTGCACTATAGTAGTAAAAGAAATAGTTATTTAGGTTATTTATTTTAATAGTAGATAAATCATAAATACATTTATATTTATTACTATTATTAATTCTATTGTACTCTATTAAACAAGGTTTGCTGCTTTTTGCAGACATTATACCCAACAAAGGTTTAAGATTATTACTTAATGATATTAACATATTGTAATTAAACTCATTTTTACTGGGAGTTACGGTAAATTCGTAACTTAACATACCTGAATTTAAATCACAGCTATTAATATCTACTGCTATACAAGCGTTTTCTGTTATAGGCATTTTATAGTTATTGTTAATTTCTGTAATTGGTTTAGCTGATTTAATTAGAGCTTTTCTATTTCTTCTTACTTCTGTAAGGTTAATAGTGCAATTAGATAATTCAAGTGGTTCTTTAATATCTATTACACTTAGAGTATATATTGTGTTATTGATTTTAATCTCTTTGCATAAGTTCTCACTATTATTACCTACAATTATATCTTCTTTGTTTAGCAAGTTTAATGAAAAACGCAAGTTTTCAACACAGGTGTTTTCACTAATGTTTTCAACAGCTGAAAGCAAATATACTGAGTTTATATCTGAGCAAACTGCTAAAAAAGTAATATTTAACTCTTCTATAAGATGCTGGTCATTGATTAAAGTATAGTTGTTTTCTGTAAAGCAATTATTTAAAAAATCACAATTAAGATCATTAAGAATCGAGATTAAACTTAATTCACTATGTTGACTAACGATGTTCATTTTGCAAGCACTCCAACATAAATTTTTAGTAAAAAAAATGCCTTAGCATAACTTAACATAATTAAGACTAAGTCATTGTTTACAACTCAACAGTCTGCTTTTACCTTTATAAAAAAACACAACGTTAATATTCTACTTCTATTATTAAGATTGTCAAGTTTCAGCTTATTTATTTATGGTAAAAGGTGCAAAATAATTTAAAACAGAGCTAAGTTTTGCCAACGTTACTAATTTACATTCTAATTACTATTAGAAAGTATAAATTATTATTATCATTATAAATTTGCAGGAGAGATGTATAATGAAAAAAGCATAACAATAATATTGTAGCAGCTGTATTTATTGGAGATACAAGTATTGGTTTTAAAATAAAGGCATTAATTGATAAAAAAATTGAAGTAAAAGATAATATAAATTACCAGCAGTTAATTCAGTTTATAAGCGAATATAAATAAGTAATAACACGAATCATGTCATTTAAGCGGTCCTTTACCAGATGTTAGTAGAGGACTTTTTTTTATTTTAGACAAGTAGTAATAAAGGACTAAAAATTACAGCTAAATGGGGTTATAATCATATGAAAATAAAACAGGTAATAATGTTATTATTTTTAGTTACAATTTTATTATGCTGTTGTGGTGTGAAAAGTAAAACACATGTTAAAGTGACTAACATTTTATCAGTACAAGAAATAAGTAATCTACAGCAAACACTAGAAAGTGAACTATTAACTGAAACAATAAAGTTTTCGAGTAATGATTTTTATCTTAAAATGGATTTCTCTAAAGATCTTACTTTGCATCAAGTTAAAGAGGTAGTAAATTTAAATACAAGATTAAAATACTTAATATATAATCCTAAACAACTTAAAAAGAGCAAACAATGGTATGTAAAACCGATAAACTGGCAGGTTAATGATAAAGCTTTAGTTACACTTAACTCGTTAAACAACAAGAGTAGTTTTTGGATTACTAAAGTTAATGAAGTTTACATAATGAACAAAATAATAATTTCTCCTTTGAATCGTTATGAAAAAATACATAATAATGATAATCAGCATGTATTTTTACTAAACGACTCTAAAATAAGGTATGTTTTTAGTAAAGCAATGCATAAAAGCTCTGTAACAGCTTTAATTAGTAAAGCAGTGATAAAGAGTAATTATGCTGTAAGTTGTGAGTGGGAGAGTGCAACTAGCTTAGTAATTCAGTTTTTAAAACAAACAGAAGATGAAGTAACACCTATAAAGTTAAATTTAACAGGGGCAAAAGATCTTGATGGCACCTATTTAATAGATAACGAGGGTTTAGTATTAAAGCTTGTAAAAGGAAATTCTTTGGCTAAGTATAATGAAGAGAGTGATATGGTTCATTCGGTGTCTGGTAACCTAAATATTGATCAAGCTTTAGTTTCATATCAAGGAGATAAATTAATCTATACCGATGTTTTAGCACAATTACAAAAGGACAATAAGATGATGAACATATCCTTAAACCTGTTAAACAGCGAAGATTACCAAGTAATAATGCAAAATAATAAGTACAGCTTGTTAAAATCGCAAAGCAATTTAATTTGCTCTGCTTCCCAGTATTTTTTTTATAAAGACACTATTTATAATAAAAAAGGTGAGATAATATCTTGTTATGAGGAGGATATTTTGGCTGCTGATTTTTCAAGTGATGAAAAAAACATTGTTTTTATTTTTGATAAAAATAACTGTACGTACGTAAAGGTATATGATATTTTAAGCAAAAGCCAAAAATACGAATTTCAACTTAAAACAAACTATTTAAAAGAACATAAACCTAAAATATTTTTTTTAGATAACGAAAATATCTTATTTGAAGAAGATCAAAAATTAATTAAGCTAAATATTATTAATAATAGTAAAAAAACAGTGCTCTATGGAAGTTTTTTAGACTTTAACTTTAATAATTTATTATCGCCAACTAAAACCTATTTATTATATAAAAATTTATATAATAAAGAATGTATATTTTCATTTTTAAAAAACAAGAATGTATATAGTTTTAAAAAAAAGGTAAAGGCAGTTAGTTGGTTAGCTACAAATGAGAGAGTTGCTTTTAGTAATAAGATAAATGAGAGTATTAAGGTACTTAATATTAATACAAAAAAAATAAAGCAGCTTTCAGTAAACGGATTACCCGTAGGCTGGGATAAAGAAGGGAACCTTTTAATTGTAACTGAATAACAATATTAATTATAATAATATCTAAAAGCAGATACCCTGTTTACCAAACAGCTTTATCTGTTTTTTAATTTTAAATAAATAAATTGAAATAGTGTTGACAATTATTTAGCTATGTTATATAGTTAGTTACACAAGTAGTTAACCGTTTAACAGAGGAGGCGGTAAGATGCTAATAAATTTTGAAAGTGATAAGCCTATTTATATGCAGTTAGCTGAGGGATTAGAAGATGCAATTTTATCTGGTATATATACTGAAGAGAATAAAATACCGTCTACAACAGAGATATCAGTTAGGTATAAGATTAACCCAGCAACAGCTTTAAAAGGTGTAAATATGTTGGTTAATAATGATATTGTATATAAAAAGCGGGGAATAGGCATGTTTGTTAGGCAAGGGGCAACAAAAAAAATTAGAGATAAAAGAAAGGTAATCTTTTTTGAGAATTATGTGAAATCATTACTACATGAGGCCAAGAAAATTGGTGTTACTAAAAAAGAAATAATACAAATGCTGGAAAGGGCAGAGTAACATGAGCATTGTAGAGTTAAATGTTTCAAAAACATATAAGAAGATTACTTTTTTTGAGAGTTATGTTAAACCATTGTTACAAGAAGCAGGAAAAATTGGTGTATCTAAAAAAGAAATAATTCAAATGGTAGAAAGGGCTGAGTAATATGAGCTTTATAGAATTTAAAAATGTTACCAAAACATATAAAAATGTAGTTGCGCTTAATAATATAAATCTTAAATTAGAGAAAGGCAAGATATACGGTTTGTTAGGTCGAAATGGAGCTGGCAAAACAACACTCTTAAATATTTTAACTAATAAAATATTTTGCAATAGTGGAGATGTATTATTAGAGGGAGAATCAGTAGTAGAAAATGATAAAGCTCAAGGCAGAATTTATTGTATGGTTGAGCAATGTTATTACCCAGAAGGAAGCAAAATTAAAAGCTTATTTGAATGGAGCAAAGCTTTTTATCCTAAGTTTGATAACAATTATGCTTTAGAGTTAGCACATAAATTTAATCTTAACATAAATAAAAAAGTTAAAGAGTTATCTACTGGTTATTCTTCAATATATAAAATCATTATTTCTTTGGCTTGTAATGCAGACATTATAATTTTAGATGAACCTGTTTTAGGGTTAGATGCAAACCATCGAGATTTATTTTATAAAGAGTTAATAAATAAGTACTCAAAAGATATGCAAACAATTATATTGTCTACTCATTTAGTTCAGGAGGCTGCCAACATAATAGAGGAAGTTATAATAATTGATGAGGGCAAAGTAATGTTAACCGATACAGTGGAGAATCTCTTATCACAAGGCTTTACTATAACAGGTCCAGCTCAGCAGGTAGATAGTTTTACAAAGAATTTAAATACTTTAGGTGAAGATGTACTAGGTGGATTAAAATCTGTGTATGTACTAGAGAATATCTCTAAAGAATCTATTCCCCAGGGTTTAGAATTATCTAAAATTGATTTGCAAAAATTATTTGTGCACTTAACAAATAAGGATGGTGAATAACAATGAAAATAAAAACATATATAAAGTATCAGGTTGCTGATAGTAGAAACTCTATTTCAATATATTACTTAATAATCTTTACCGTTTTAGTTCTTGCGTTTTTATCTAAAGCTTTAAATTTTGGTGGAATACAAGTAAACGGTTTGGAATTATCTACAGCAATATTTATGTTTGTTGGAGGTATTGCAACGTTTAAAGATGGATTTAAATTTGGTTTAGTTAATGGATTAACTCGTAAAACTATCTTTACTGGTTTGGTATTAGCAGTGTTTCCAATAGCGGCGATTATGGCTTTTGTTGATAGCATAATTAGAGTAGTGGGTAGCTTAATCTCTGGTTATGAGTCTATTTTTAGCTCAATGTATCTTAGTAGATATACAGGAAATTCTTTATTATCATATTTAGAAGGGTTTTTATGGATGGTATTTTTATACGCCTTAATAAACCTATTGGGTATGCTTATATCTATGATATATTATAGGAGTAACAAAAGGCTTAAACAGCTTATTTCATTTGGTGTTCCATTACTATTTTTAATTTCAATACCTATTCTTGATAAATCAGTACCTGGTGGAGTTATAAACAGAATTTATAAAGCTTTTGCTATATTTTTTGGCAAATACAATACTAGTAATCCACTATTATTTGTTTTTTGGAGTTCTATAGCGATTATTGTTATAGCATTGTTTCAATATTTGCTGATACGAAAAGCCACTGTAAAAAAATAATTATAAATAATATTAACAAAGGGGCAAGCTTTTTTAAGCTTGTCCTTTAAGTATTTTAAAGTTAAGTAAAATCGTTATATTTTCTAATATTATTATTTTCTAAAGTTATTATAGGCTAAATTGTTCAGTATGGAGAAAAGTGCAAAAAACTTGTCGTATACAATATATTTTATTGCCGATTAGCTAAAAAAAACGACCAGTTTTTAAATAATTAAAAAAAATAACTTTTTTTGTAGTAATATAAATAAAAGAGTAGATGATTAATTTTTGATAATAATATATCTAAAAAGTGCATGATTATACATAAATACTTTTAAATATAAGGTGGTGTTGTTATATATGACTTTATAAAATAGATTTACTACATCAAGATATTAACTTACAAAAATAGTAGGTATAAGATATTAAATATTACAAGTGCATATAAGTATAAGTATTTTTTTTGGAGGTGGCTTAAATGTATAAAAAAGTCTTTCTCTATATGTCTATGGTCTTTATTATAATGTATGGCTTTGTGCAAGATAGGTATGATTATTTTATTTTTGGATTTATAACTCTATCATGGATAGCCATAGACCTTGAATTAATAGAAAGAATGGACTCATTTTTTATGTTGAAAGTGAGAAGCAATGCATCGAGGTTAATCTTAGCATTTCTTTTATTAATAGCAGTTTTGGGTGTATTTAACATACCTCAAATGTTTAATGTAACTCTTCAAAGTATGGGTTTGGTGTTGTATGGATTATCTATAACTATATATGTATCATCTGTGCTTTGTTTTTATATAACATATAAATAACCTCAATCAAACTGAGCTAGTAAATTGCTTAATTTACTAGCTCAGTTTGTATTATTAAAAAGTAAATACGCTAAAAACAAAGTTTAAAGCAGGATACTAAAGTTTTATCTTTAATTTTATAGTAATTAAATATTAGGAGCGTATTTATGAAAATTAATGTAAGACCAGCTACAGAAAAAGATAAACAGCAAGCTATATATGTAGAAAGTAAAGCTACACCTAATTTAAGGTATGTAGAGCGGATGTGGACTGATTTTACTAGTAATTTAAAAGAGCCATTATATGTTGCTGAAATAAATGGTAAAATTGTTGGCATAGGAAAATTTACAGTGTTACCAGATAACTCAGCTTGGCTTGAAACCTTGAGGGTGGATAAAGATTATCAAGGTTTAGGTGTAGGAAAGGCAATTTATAACCAATACTTACATCAAGCTCAAATACTTAAGGTAAATGCAATAAGGATGTATACAGGGGTAAATAATGCTGCTAGTGCAGGTCTAGCTAAAATTAATGGTTTTACTTTGGCAGGAGAATTTGCTGGGGCAGATTACGTACTTACAGGCACAGAAATTAATAATAATGTATTTTTTCAAAAGGCAAATTATCAAAAAACAGTTGAGCTACTTAGTCCACTTGAAAAAAAGTGGAATAGTTTTATGATTTTAAACAGAACATTTTATAAAATGAATAAGGACCTATACAGATATTTAAGTAAGATGGGTTTTGTTTATTTTAATAATTCGGATTTGCTTGTAGTGGGAGCTAGATTTATGCCCGAACGAGCCTTGCAGTTTGCTTTATATGAAGGCAATGCAACTAATTGTTTTAACTTTGCAGTAAATAAAGCTAAAGAGACAGGTGTTAATAAAATCAATATTATGTTACCGCCCAATCTTAATAAAGAGCTAAATGAGTTACACAGATACGGGTTTATGCCGATAAGCAGTAACTGTATTGTAATGGAAAGGGTTTTAAATAGGTAAAATAATGAAATTTGATTTTTCTTATGTAGACATTGTTTTAAAGGCGGCCGCCAATGAAGGTGATATCAATGAAATAACCAGTACAATTGCTTATGATACTATTCAAAAACATGTTAAAATGACTGGTTCTAAATTTAATGTAAACATGCTTATAGATGCCCTTAATGGTGCCACTAACGCTGGCTATGGCTTACGTAATTTAAGCCAAAACTTAAACGATATAAAAAAAATTGTAGCTCAATTAAAAACAAAAACTAATGAGTGGCAAACAATAATCAGCAAAGAAGTTACCAATATATTTAAAAATTGTAATTTATCACAAACAATAATTTGCCCAGTAATTGGTTACGACATAGGCATAGGTATAGATAATGTTGTTTGTATTAATTTAAACGTTGCTATCTGTAAAGATATTAAAGAGATTTTTTCGATAGCCATTCATGAAACTGCCCATACTGTTTCTGAACAGTTAGAAAAGTACTTTGATTTCACTAGTAAAAATAGCTTTTTACAAACTATAAGCTATTTAATACAGTATGAAGGAATAGGTATTTTTTCTGCATATAATTATAGAACAGTAAATGATTTACCCTACTATGGATATCCAGCGCTTGAAGATTATATAATTTCGGATATAAAGTATGAGAATTTAAAAAATTTATATAATACATTAACTGAAATGAACAACAACAGTTTGGTAAGTCTTGAGGAAATGAAAAACAAGACGTATTCGGGAAAACGGTTAACCCATAGATTGGGTTACGAAATTGTATTTAGAGCTTATAAACAGCATGGTATACAAGAGGTTAGAAGTATAGCACAAATGAGTAACGATGAGTTTAAAAGTAAATACTTATTATAAATCTTTATTTATTATCAATAAATAAACAATATAAAGGAGAGCAATTTTGCTCTCCTGATGTTTTATTTTAACTGAATTATTTGATTAATGTCTTTATCTCCTCTACCAGATAAATTTACAACTATAATATCATCTGCGTTTAAAGTAGGGGCTAGTTTGCAGGCATAACTTACTGCATGAGAACTTTCAAGTGCAGGAATTATGCCCTCTGTTTTACTTAGTAAATAAAATGCATTTAATGCTTCAGTGTCTGTAATAGATACATAAGTTGCCCTATTGCAATCTTTATAAAAACAATGCTCTGGGCCAACACCTGGGTAGTCTAGTCCAGCAGCAATAGAGTGTCCTACAGAGTTTTCTCCATTACTATCTTTAAGGGTATAACATTTAAAGCCATGTATAATACCAACTTCACCTTTACTTAAGGAGGCAGAGTGTAATTTTGTATTAAGACCTTTGCCGGCTGGTTCAACTCCAACTAAATTAACATTATTTTCATTGTTAAATGCATGAAAAATTCCTATGGCATTACTACCCCCACCCACACAAGCAATAACATAATTAGGTAATTTATTTTCTATAGCTATAATCTGCTGTTTACACTCAAATCCAATAACACTTTGGAATTCCCTTACTATTTGGGGGTATGGATGAGGTCCAACAGCAGATCCAATTAAATAGTAAGTAGCTTTACTATTATTTGCGAAGTCAGCTAAGGCAGCATCCACAGCTTCTTTTAAAGTTGCCTTACCAGATTTTACAGCAACTACATTGGCACCTAACAGCTTCATTTTAAACACATTAAGTGATTGACGTTTTACATCTGTTTCTCCCATATAAATAGTGCAATCAATATCAAACATAGCACATACTGTAGCAGTAGCAACTCCATGTTGTCCAGCGCCGGTTTCGGCTATAATTCTTTTTTTACCCATTCTTTTTGCCAGCAAAACCTGACCAATTGCATTGTTAATTTTGTGAGAACCAGTGTGATTTAAATCCTCTCTTTTTAAATAAATTTTTGCACCACCCAATCTTTTAGATAAGTTTTCTGCAAAGTATAAAGGACTTTTTCTTCCAATATAATGTTTATAGTAGTATTGAAGTTCATTAATAAAATTTACATCTTTAATACACCTGTTAAAGGCAGATTCAACCTCAAGTAAACATTTTTTTAAATTATCATCTACATACATGCCACCAAAATCACCATAATAACCAATATTTTTTTTCATTTTATATCCTCCTATATAAAGACTTATTTATCAGCTGAGCAACTTTTCACCAGTGGTACAACATAATAAGCCCCCCTTTATAGAATAAATTAGCTATTTATATACAAAAAAGCCCTCTGTATAACAAAGTATACAGAGGGCGTATATACGCGGTGCCACCTCTAATTTGAGATATTAATCTCCTTATATTCAAGTACAGGAAAATTAAAAATCCGATACCCTATCTCTATAACGGGAGAAACCCGTGTTGCTTACTAAAATTCAGCTTCAACTCATGAGTCCATTCACTAAAAAAATTATTATCAAACTCCCACCCTTGTTTGACTCTCTGTTAATAATTGTTAATAGTTACTAATCTCAATCAACGATTTAATCAATATATTAAACGGTAGTATACATTACAAATTATAAATAGTCAAATGGAAAAGAGTAGAACAAGCTATGATTGTATTACATATAATATAAAGATTTATAAACAAGCTATATAAGTAAATATAATAAGCAAAATAACCTTTTATAAACTTAAATTTTTTATAAAATTATTTATCTTATAAATAGTTCTAAGATTATTCGCTTATTGTTGTTATTATACAAGCTTTTTTCACAAAAAGCTTGTTAAATTTATGTAACACTTAATTACTATGTTCATATTTTATAGTAAGGCTTGTATTGATTTTACTTGCCTTAGATAATTCTGAAAGGAGAGATTAATTTGACTATTAAATATGTTGTGCCAATAGATACTTTTGCAATTAACAACTTAGATCCTGCAGATTGCCAGCAGAATTCTAGCACAATTCAATTGGGACGTAAAATACTTCAAATTTCTCAAGGTATTTTACTATTTGACATTGACCCATTTTTAACAATAGCTGATATCAGTTCTGCAATATTGAGTATGCAGGTTCATTCCCATGATTCAGGAATAACAAAAACATTTGGTATTTATAAAATAATTGAAAATTGGATACCAACACCAACGTGTCCTGGTAGTCCACCTAATTTTGATGCAGCACCGTTTGCTGTTTTTGATGTAGGTCCAGGAATAGTAGATATTGATGTAAATATTAAAGCACTACTTGAGGAATGGATTGTAGATCCTCAACGTAATTTTGGTTTGTTAATTAAAGCAGTAGATGAATCAATATTTTCAACTGCAATCAAAATCTACGGTATTGGTTATAGCAATAGTACCCGTTGGCCATCAATATTACTAGATTTTGAGTATGAACCAATAGAAATTACTGGATCTTTAGAGCCCGTTACGGAGTTTAAAGCAGACCCACCAGTAATAACAGGTGATGTTTATGCGTTTTCTACACCGCGACAGTTTTCTAAAGCTTTCTTCTCAACATTCTTTATAAAAAATGATGGGCCAGAAGATGCTGTAATAAAACTGCAAATAAGTAGTGATGATATAACCTATGTTGATGATGGATTGGAAGTTACTGTTGCAACTGGTGAAGAGGTAACTTTAATACCACAAATATTTGGCAACTATATAAGAGTTGCTTACAAATCAGCTACTATAGGACTTCCTACAATTTTAACAATTAATTATATTGCTAAATTACAGTAAGTTAAGTATGTAGTAAAAAGGAGGGTATATAAATGCCAAATTATAATGTATTTCAAAACTGGCCTAAACAACTTTTGACCAGAATATATGGTTTAGACGGCGCAACTGATGTAGCTGTAAAGGTTGATTCAGATGGTGCAGTTTTTGTTACAACAACAGATATAGATATAAGAGATTTAACCGCAACCTCAGATAGTGTACAAATCTATGGCTCTAATGGCGGAACCTTAACAGCGATAGAGACTGATGCCACAGGTGCACTAAAGATAGCAGGTACAGTAAGCGCTACTATGATCTCAACAGACATAGATATAAGAGACTTAACAGCAACCTCAGATAGCGTACAAATCTACGGCTCTAACGGTGGAACATTAACCGCAGTAGAGACAGATGCTAACGGTGCTGTGAATGTAGTAGGAACAGTAAGTGCTTCTATTACCTCAACAGATATAGATATAAGAGATTTAACTGCAACATCAGATAGCGTACAAATCTACGGCTCTAACGGCGGAACATTAACCGCTGTAGAGACAGATGCTAACGGTGCTGTGAATGTAGTGGGAACAGTAAGTGCTACAGTGACCGCAACAGATTTAGATATAAGAGACTTAACTGCAACTTCAGATAGTGTTCAGATCTATGGATCTAACGGTGGAACATTAACCGCAGTAGAGACAGATGCTAACGGTGCTGTGAATGTAGTGGGAACAGTAAGTGCTACAGTGACCGCAACAGATTTAGATATTAGGGATTTAACTGCAACATCAGATAACGTACAAATCTATGGATCTAACGGTGGAACATTAACAGCAGTAGAAACAGATGCTAACGGTGCTGTGAATGTAGTGGGAACAGTAAGTGCTTCTATTACCTCAACAGATATAGATATAAGAGACTTAACAGCAACCTCAGATAGCGTACAAATCTACGGCTCTAACGGTGGAACATTAACCGCAGTAGAGACAGATGCTAACGGTGCTGTGAATGTAGTAGGAACAGTAAGTGCTTCTATTACCTCAACAGATATAGATATAAGAGATTTAACTGCAACATCAGATAGCGTACAAATCTACGGCTCTAACGGCGGAACATTAACCGCTGTAGAGACAGATGCTAACGGTGCTGTGAATGTAGTGGGAACAGTAAGTGCTACAGTGACCGCAACAGATTTAGATATAAGAGACTTAACTGCAACTTCAGATAGTGTTCAGATCTATGGATCTAACGGTGGAACATTAACCGCAGTAGAGACAGATGCTAACGGTGCTGTGAATGTAGTGGGAACAGTAAGTGCTACAGTGACCGCAACAGATTTAGATATTAGGGATTTAACTGCAACATCAGATAACGTACAAATCTATGGATCTAACGGTGGAACATTAACAGCAGTAGAAACAGATGCTAACGGCGCTGTGAATGTAGTGGGAACAGTAAGTGCTTCTATTACCTCAACAGATATAGATATAAGAGACTTAACCGCAACATCAGATAACGTACAAATCTATGGTTCAAATGGAGGAACATTAACAGCAGTAGAAACAGATGCTAACGGTGCTGTGAATGTAGTAGGAACAGTAAGTGCTTCTATAACCTCAACAGATATAGATATAAGAGACTTAACCGCAACATCAGATAACGTACAAATCTATGGTTCAAATGGAGGAACATTAACAGCAGTAGAAACAGATGCTAACGGTGCTGTGAATGTAGTAGGAACAGTAAGTGCTACAGTGACCGCAACAGACCTAGACATTAGAGACTTAACAGCAACCTCAGATAGCGTACAAATCTACGGCTCTAACGGCGGAACATTAACCGCTGTAGAGACAGATGCTAACGGTGCTGTGAATGTAGTAGGAACAGTAAGTGCTACAGTGACCGCAACAGACCTAGACATTAGAGACTTAACAGCAACCTCAGATAGCGTACAAATCTACGGCTCTAACGGCGGAACATTAACCGCTGTAGAGACAGATGCTAACGGCGCTGTGAATGTAGTAGGAACAGTAAGTGCTACAGTGACCGCAACAGACCTAGACATTAGAGACTTAACAGCAACCTCAGATAACGTACAAATCTACGGCTCTAACGGCGGAACATTAACCGCTGTAGAGACAGATGCTAACGGTGCTGTGAATGTAGTAGGAACAGTAAGTGCTACAGTGACCGCAACAGACCTAGACATTAGAGACTTAACAGCAACCTCAGATAGCGTACAAATCTACGGCTCTAACGGCGGAACATTAACCGCTGTAGAGACAGATGCTAACGGCGCTGTGAATGTAGTGGGAACAGTAAGTGCTACAGTGACCGCAACAGACCTAGACATTAGAGACTTAACAGCAACCTCAGATAGCGTACAAATCTACGGCTCTAACGGCGGAACATTAACCGCAGTTGAAACAGATGCTAACGGTGCGGTAAATGTAGTAGGAACAGTAAGTGCTTCTATTACCTCAACAGATATAGATATAAGAGATTTAACTGCAACATCAGATAACGTACAAATCTATGGATCTAACGGTGGAACATTAACCGCAGTTGAAACAGATGCTAATGGTGCGGTAAATGTAGTAGGAACAGTAAGTGCTACAGTGACCGCAACAGATTTAGATATTAGGGATTTAACTGCAACATCAGATAACGTACAAATCTATGGATCTAACGGTGGAACATTAACAGCCGTAGAGACAGATGCTAACGGTGCTGTGAATGTAGTGGGAACAGTAAGTGCTACAGTGACCGCAACAGATTTAGATATTAGAGATTTAACCGCAACATCAGATAACGTACAAATCTATGGATCTAACGGTGGAACATTAACCGCAGTAGAGACAGATGCTAATGGTGCTGTGAATGTAGTGGGAACAGTAAGTGCTACAGTGACCGCAACAGATTTAGACATTAGAGATTTAACTGCAATTTCAGATAGTGTTCAGATCTATGGTTCAAATGGAGGAACATTAACAGCAGTAGAAACAGATGCTAACGGTGCTGTGAATGTAGTAGGAACAGTAAGTGCTACAGTGACCGCAACAGACCTAGACATTAGAGATTTAACTGCAACTTCAGATAGTGTTCAGATCTATGGTTCAAATGGAGGAACATTAACCGCAGTAGAGACAGATGCTAACGGTGCTGTGAATGTAGTAGGAACAGTAAGCTCATCTATAACCTCAACAGATATAGATATAAGAGACTTAACAGCTAATTCTGATAGTGTAACTATCTTTAGAGATTTTACAACAGCAACTGAAACAGTAACATCAGCCACGCTCTTTGCTGGTTCAACTGCTAGAGATGTATCAGAACGACAAATATATTCTTTCTGGATTGAGAACTCAGGATTATCAAACTCAGCAGATATACGTTTAGAATTAAGCCCTGATAATATTAGTTGGATTACTGATGCTGCTACAATTACGCTGGCTTCAACACAAGCAACAATACTATCTTCAACAACATTTTTACAGTATGCTCGTATTGCATACGCCAGTACAACAGCAGGATCAGATACTAATCTAGAAATTATTTGGCAAGCTAGAACTTAATTCAAAATATAAAAAATTAATGGGAGTGGGTTTCTCACTCCCTTAAGTTGGTGAAATATATGAGCATTAGCCTATGTATGATTGTTAAAAATGAAGAGCTTAATTTACCCAGCAATCTTCAGCAAGCTACAAAATATGTAGATGAAATAGTAATAATTGATACAGGCTCATCTGATAATACTATTGCTATTGCTAAAAAATATGGAGCTATTGTTAAAGAAATTAGTTGGAAGAATGATTTTGCTAAAGCGCGAAATGAAGCAATAAAACATGCAAGTAAAGATTGGATTTTAGTACTAGACGCTGATGAAATACTTTATGCTAAAGAAGGTTTAAAACTAAAAGATTTTTTAAAGCAAGAATATGTAAAAAAAATAGATGGCTTTATTGTAACTGTATGTAACTATATTGAGCCTAATAATACAGTTTCTGCCGAAAAAAATAAAAGCTTAAGGCTGTTTCGCAACAATAATATTATCAAATATGAGGGAAAGGTACATGAGCAAGTTAAAGGATATTCAAAAATCAGTGAAATTCCATTAATTATCTATCACTCTGGCTATCTTAAAACAGAGATTATACGAAAAAATAAGCAAAAAAGAAATAGAGAGTTATTGCAAAACTCCCTAGTCAAGGATCCCAATAATCTTTACTACAAATATCATTTAGCTATTAATAGTTATTCAGATACTAAGTATCAAGAAGCAATAGATCTTTTAGAGAGCATTATACCATTTTTTGGGGGCAATGAATCTTATGCTCCAAGAGCCTATAAATGTCTCATCATTTCTTATAAACAGTTAAAAAATTTTAATAAGATGGTAAATATAGCTAATACTGCACTTAAACAGTGGCCAGATTATACTGACCTACATTATCTAAAAGCTGTTGCACTCTATAACATTGGAAACTATGGGCAAGCACTAAGTGAGTTAACTAAATGTTTAGAATTAGGAGAGGCTGTAGTTTATGATAGCCATAGCGGAGTTGGGTCTACTAAACCTCTTTTGTTAATGGCAAATATTTATTATGAGCTGGGAAACATAAATAGTGCAATAGAAAAGTTAGATAAACTTGTAAAGATATTACCAGATAGCCCAAGTGTATATGCTTACTATTGTGATTTGTTAATGAAATCTAATAAGAATGAGTTAGTAAAAAAACTTTTGCTTAACTATTGTAATAAGTATAGGCAGCTAGTTGATGACCTTATTAATGAGCTATATTTAAAAAAATTATATAGCCTTATTGATTATTTAATCAACAATATTAAAGAGATTAGTTATAAGTCAGCCTTAAAGTACTCCTTGGCTTGTGTGCATTTAAAAAATTATGATACTGCAGTCAAAAACTTTAGGATTTTGCTAAACAAAGTTAGCGAGGTCGAAAAACGTAAACTAACAATTAATATTTTTTTGTGTTTGTGGAGTTTAGGTAGAATTGACGAAGCTAAAAGCTTTATAAATGATTTATTAAATAAAGAAACCAATGATTCAAATATTCAGGTATTTTTAATGTTTGCAAACTCGTTAATTTTGAATGATAAACAGGAGCTGAAAAAAAATAATTTATCAGAGAAGCAAATTAAAGAAGCAGTATTATTACTTGTTAGAGAGTTAGAGCCCTATCAAAACAATAAAATAATGAATTATCTTAAAGTAAGATTCTTTACTGATAATTTACAGGCCAGCGATTTAATAGAGATTTTTGATGAAAGGCCAATACCAGATTGTTTTGTAGACATTTATCTAAAAGATACTAACTTATCATTGCTTTTTAAATATAAAAGATTTATGAGTTTATCAAATAGATCAGAGACTTTATATAATTTCTTAATAGCAGAGGGCTGTGGTTTATTGAGTAGCGGAGCAACTTTAGTAAAAGTTTATTCTAAACTTTCTTTATGCTATCAAATAAAAGCTAATAAAGTTAGGAGAAATTATCTTGAATAAACCTTCAGTAGCACTATGTATGATTGTAAAAAATGAAGAAGATTATTTAGCTGAATGTTTAAACAGTGTAAAGAACTATGTAGATGAAGTAGTTATTGTTGATACAGGATCAACTGATAAAACAATAGAAATAGCAAAGCACTATAAAGTTAAGTTAATTGAGTCTATTTGGCAAGGCAACTTTAGTAAAGCACGTAATTTGGCCATAAATAATGCTAAATGCGACTGGATATTAATTCTTGATGCAGATGAAAGATTAGAACAAGTAGCCATAAAAAAATGGCAAGCTTTATTAAATAATAATTATGTAGATGGTTACAATTTTAAAGTTATAGATTATTTGGGTGACAAACAGGGTCAATCTTATGTTAGTGGAACAAGTTTAAGATTATTTAGAAATAAACCTCAGTATCGTTACCAAAGAAGAATACATGAGCAAATTGAAAAAAGTATTATAACTAATAGTAAAAAAACTACGCCATGTGTATTTTCAGAAGTAATAATATATCACTATGGCTATTTAGCGGAGACCATAAAAAAGAAAAATAAAACAGAGAGAAATATATCTTTGTTACAAGCAGAGGTAGAACTTAATGGTGACGCTTATAGCCACTATAATTTAGGAGCTGAATATTTAAGAATTGCCGACTATCAAAAGGCTGTTACTAACTTTAATATGTGTTTGCAATCACCTAATTATAAATTGGGTTATATGGCAGAGTGTCATAAAAAAATGGCCTTATCGTTATATTTAATGGGTACCTATAAACAATCACTTTTATTTTTACAAGATTCGATTAAGATATATCCTGATTATACAGATTTATACTTCTTAGCATCTGAGGTACTTTACACCTTAGGTGAGTTTGAGCTTGCTTCTAACTATTTAAAAAAATGTTTGCAATTAGGGGATGTATATAAACATACCTACACATCATTAAAAGGAGTAGGTTCATTTAGAGCTTTTTATAGACTTGGTTTAATCGCAGAAGAGCAAAATAAAACCGAGTTAGCCTTAGGATATTATCACGATTCATTAAAGATAAATCCATCTTTCATTTATGTTATTAAAGCACTTATAAACTTAGTAGCTAATACTGTTCCAGAAGCTGAGTTTGTTAATAAACTGCTTGTCTATATAAACTTTATGAATGAAGTAGATAAGTATAATATTGCTTTTTTAGCTTGTACTCAAATAGGATATTATACCGAAGCTCTTAAAATGTTTAACTATGCAACTAAAGCTGGTCTTGTTCTTAACGGAAAAATTGCCTTAAACGTTTCACTAGCTTCTTTATTAGCACGTGATTATAGTACAGTTCAACAATATCTAAATATTGCTCTCAAATCTAATAATGCAGATACATTAATGATAATTAGAATTATGTTAGTTTTAGGTTTTTTTAAGCAAGATCAAAACATGATTAAAAACATTATAACTTTGCAAAATAAAAGTGTAAAAGAGTATATAGAGTTATACAGAGCCCTAAATGAACTATTTTTCAATAATGTAAATACCGAGATAGATTTAACAGATAACTATATAGCAGAATGTCTTGAAATATTTAATATGTTTATTTGCTCAAATCAAATAGCTTATCTTAAACTTCTTCTGCCTATATTTTCAAGTCTAAGGAATATGGATGTTTGGGTTAAACTCAGTAGATTTTATATAAATAATAAGCAGTATAAACTTGCTGTTCTGGAGCTACTAGACTGCCACAAACGTGGACATAAAACTGCTGAATCATTTTATTTACTCGGGTTAGCATATAGCAGTTTAGGGTTATTACATGAAGCCATGTGTAATACTCAGCAGTCTATAAAGCTTTGTCGCGATTTAAAGACTATAAAGTTGTTAAGTGAAATATACAATAAAATGTCTGATGCTGTACTTTTTGAAGGGTTAAAAAGATTTCCAGAGTCACAAGAATTACACAACAAAATCAGCGGGAGGAGACTTTAATTGATACCAATTGCAAAACCATTAATAGGTGATAATGAAAAAAAAGCAGTTTTAGAAGTATTAGAGTCGGGTATGTTAGCACATGGTAAAAAAGCTAAGGAGCTTGAAAAGAAATTTGCCGAATTTATTGGTAGCAAACATGCTGTATTAACAACATCTGGCACAACAGCCTTACAACTTATGTTATTAGCAGGTGGTATAAAACCAGGAGATAAAATAATAACAACAGCGTTTACTTTTTCAGCTACAGCAGACACAATAGCAATGTGTGGTGCAGTTCCAGTATTTGTAGATATAGATGAAAATAGCTTCAATATAAGTCCCGAGGCAATAGAACATGCTTTAATAACCGTAAAAAACATTAAAGCAATAGTTGTAGTTCATTTATATGGATTACCAGCAAACATGAACGAAATAATGGAGATTGCCCAAAAATATAATGTACAGGTTTATGAAGATGCTGCTCAGGCACATGGAGCCAGTATTAATGGCACTAAAGTTGGTAGTATTGGTTTAGCTGGTGCTTTTAGCTTTTATCCTACTAAAAACATGACTTGTGGTGGAGGTGGCATTATTACCACCAATGATAGTAATTTAGCAAATCAGGCTGCTTTACTTGCTAATCACGGCCAAACAGGACCATATAAACACAATATATTAGGTTTTAATTATAGAAGTAATGATATACAGGCAGCTATCGGTATTGTTCAACTAAAAAATTTACCAAGTTTTAATAGAGATCGACAACTTAATGCTTCTTATTATTCTGGTAATATCAAAAATCCCTTAATAACACTTCCTACAACTAAGAAAAAATGTCGCCATGTATATAATCTTTATACAATAAAATGTAATCAAAGAGATAAGCTTCTTAGCTTTTTACAAGCTCGAGGAATAGGTGCTAAGATTTATTACCCAACATTATTACAAAATCAAAATAGTATACAGAGTTATGGCTATATTGACTGTGGTTGCAAAGTGGCAAACATAGTAAGTAATCAAGTTTTATCTTTACCCGTTCACCCATCATTAACAACCCAAGAATTAAAGCATATAGTTGATACGGTGAATGATTTTAAGGGGTGATTGTAAATGAAAAGTTATTTTGCCCACCCAACGGCTATTATTGACGAACCCTCTGAAATTGGAGAAGGAACAAAAATATGGCACTATAGTCATGTGCGAGAGGGATGCGTAGTTGGCAAGAACTGCAATATAGGGCAAAACTGTTATATAGATAATGGAGTAATTATAGGAGATAATGTAAAAATTCAAAATGGAGTTTCTGTTTATAAAGGAGTAGTTATTGAGGACAATGTATTTATTGGTCCAAATGCAACATTTACAAATGATAAACACCCTAGTGCGGTAGGTAAATGGCATATTACTGAAACCTTAGTGTGCCAAGGTGCTTCTATTGGAGCAAATGCTACTATAGTATGCGGGGTATGTATTGGTGAAAAAGCATTAATAGGAGCTGGAGCAGTGGTTTGCAAAAATGTTATTGCTAATACTGTTGTTGTAGGAAACCCAGCAAGGGTTCTTAAAACTGAAAATAAAGCTGTCATTAACAAGCTCAAAATAGGTGTTATTGGTGCAGGAAAAATGGGGCAGTTTCACATATTAAAAGCAGTCTCTAATAAAGAGATAGAGTTAATTGGCTTTTATGATGTAAATGAAAAAACAGTTTCAACAGTGCAAAAAAAACACCCAAATATTAAGTATTTTAGTACCACAAAAGAGCTTTTAAAGGCAGTAGATGCTGTAATAATAGCCTCACCTAGCCCATATCATTATGAACATGCTACAGAAGCTTTGTTAAGTGATGTACATGTACTATGCGAAAAGCCTTTAACCACAGACTATGAAACTAGCAAAAGAATTATTGAAATAGCCAAAAAACGCAATTTAATACTACAGCCTGGGCAAGTAGAAAGATACAATCCATCATATAAAGCACTAAAGCAACAATTACCTCAAACTAATATTATTTCTATTGAAACAGCTAGAACAGGGGGATACTCTAACAAACATTCTAAAACATCTATTGTATACGATTTATTAGTACATGATATTGATTTAATATCTTACTTGTTACAAGAGGATTTTACTGTGCAAAGTGTTTGGGGTAAAACAATTCACTCTCAAAAAACAGATATTGTTTATGTTACCCTAAAAAGTGAAAGGGGAATTTTAGTTAGCTTGTTAGCATCAAGAGTAACTGAACAAAGAAACAGAGTATGTAAAATACATGCTGTTGGCCAGTTTGTTGAGGCTGACTTCATGAATAAAACTATAATTACAACACTACCATGTGAAAATAATGAACTAAATAAAGATCAATACTTTAAACTCGAACAGCAAACAAAAACCTGGGTAGCAGGTAAAGATCAACTGCAAAATCAACTAGAAAGCTTTGTTAATGCAGTTACAGCAAAAAAACTATTAATATCGTATAAAGAGATGGATATTGTTGCTAGAGTATTAAGTGAAATAGAAAAAAAGCTAAATTAGGGGTGAAAATGTGGTAATAGAGTCCCTAGAAAAAAGACCCCAAACTGTTCAATTCGAGACCCACTCTTATTGTAATGCTAGCTGTGAGTTTTGCTGTCATTCAATAATGACAAGAGAAAAAGGTAAAATGAGCAATGAGCTTATTGAAAATATTCTCAAACAATGTAATGAAGTGAATACGTTAATACCATTTTTAATGGGTGAACCATTTATGGATAAACGTATTATTAACATTATAAAAAAATGTAAAGAGCTGCAACCTCAAAGCTCTGTAATATTGCATAGCAATATGAGTTTATGTACAAATGAACACATTAAAGAGATTTTAGATAATAATTTAGTAGACGAAATTCATATTAGCTTTTATGGTATTAACGAGCAACAATATAAACAGCTACAAGGGCTAGATTACTACCAGGTGGTTGAGAGAATAATTCATTTTGTTAATGAGCGTAATAAACGTGGTTTAACTAAACCTTTAATTGTATGCGATTATATTTTGATGCATGAACTTATGCCTCTTTTACAACAGTTTGAAAAGTTTTGGAGAGTAATAGTTGATGATGTAAGAACTGTTTCTTATGATGATTGGCACGGCAATCAGCCCGATAGAGGAAATGAATATCATCCGATAAGATTACAAAGAATACCTTGTTATAAGCTATGGCAAATCTTAAATGTACATTGGAATGGAGAAGTTCCTTTATGCTGTATGGATTACAACGCAAACATTGTTTTGGGAGATTTAACAAAACAAAGTTTGCAAGAGGTTTGGCAAGGTGAAAAATTAAAGCAAATAAGAGAAATTCATATAAATCAAGAATACAGTAAACTGCCAATGTGTAAACATTGTAATTCTTGGAAATGTAATAACCCAAGCTGGTGGAACGCTATGTGGACTATTATCTATAGCGATTCAGTAGATGAATCATTGTAATGGAAATTAATTGAATTAAGGCGAAGCTTGTCTTCGCCTAATACAAGTACCTTAACATCACCCATAATAGTAAGTCTTCAAATCGTAAATTTGGTAACATAAAAGTGTAAAAAGCATATTTTAGTGTAAGATATTGAAAATATAATTACATACCATAAATAAAGAGGGCTATACATGATAAGAAAACTATGGGTTGTATTTTGTTATTTTAAACTAAACGTGAAGCGCTTAAATATAAAGAATTAAGAAACTTTTATAGATTTACAAGTTATTAAAATATTAATAGCTAAGAGACGAGCCTAAAGCTAGTCTCTTTTAATTTTAAATAAAAATTGCCAGCTATTTAAATAATATTAGTAAATAAAAGGAATTAAATAGAAATAAACCTTTACAACTTTAAATTATTGTAGTAATGTAAAATATAGTTAAATAATATTATAACTAGACTATATTGACAAATTTTTAATGCTATTTTTCTTATAAGGTTAACAAATTATAGATTGATTTTAAGTAATATATATTTTTTATATTGCTTTAAAATATTTTTACTAAGTTTTATAAGGGGGTTATAAAGCGTGTACGATGTTAAAAAATTTAGAATACTTTTGCCAGAAATCACTTTTGATTTTTGCTATTTCAAAACTCAATTTGGAGATTATGTTTTATATCAGCCGTCAACACAGAGCATGTATGCTGTAGAAGATGATTTTATTAATTATGTTGAAGAAAATAACACTATAGATTTATCGGTAGCTGCTCCCACGAATATGGAAGAAAAAATTGCTAAATATTTTAATGAAATATGTGATGATGTTAAGAAAAGGATGAATGAGAGTTTTGAAGATAGCAAAAAGCCTGATAATTACTTTAGGCAAGTAGTCATTAACGTTTCTCATGATTGCAATTTAAGATGTAAGTATTGTTATGCATCGCAAGGGTCATATGGTAGAGATATAGCGCTGTTAAGCAAGCATGTAGCTAGTCAAATATTAGAATTTTTTAAAGGCAAAAACCTTAGTAGTATATTATTTTTTGGTGGAGAGCCATTACTTAACACAGATATGATTACATATTTAGCTGAAGGTTTTATTGCTCAGCAAAAAACAACACCAAACTTTTCGGTAATAACAAATGGCACAATTGTTAATGATCATATTATTAATATTCTTAAAAAGTATGACATGCAAATTACAGTTAGCATTGATGGACCTAAAAATATTCACGATAAAATGAGGCCCTTTGAAGATGGATGTGGCTCTTATGACTTAGTGAAAAGTAATATTAGCAAGTTACGTAAACATATTAAAGACACTAATATTTCTATAGAAACAGTTTATACTAAACACCACCTGCAAGCTGGTTATAACATGAAACAGTTAAGAAAATATATTATAAATGATTTAGATTTAAACGGCAAAAATATGGTGTTATGTCATAGTTGTATGGGAGAAGATATGTCTATGTCATTTGAGCTCAAAGAAGAATTAAAGAATGTAAATGAGTTATTTAATAGTTTTTATGAAGACATATTATTAGAAAAATCCCCTGTTATGGACTGGGAATGGGTAGATTCGTTGTTTAGGTTAGGTAAAAAACAGGTGTATGATGCTTTATGTCCATTAGGTGAAGGAGTAATATGTATTACCCCTGATGGTGACATTTACCCATGCCATAATTTAGCTATGATAAATGAATTAAAAATTGGTAACGTTTTTAATAATAATCTTGATGAGACAATTCAAAAGGCAAAAGAAAAAGTTAGTATTGCATATAAAGAGAATAGCCCACAATGTCAAGAGTGTTGGTTTGTAGATGAATGCAAAGGATGTCCAGCTAAAATATATTTAGTAGAAAAAAATATTAACAAAATTCCAGACTGGTTTTGCAAAACAAGAATAGATTTTTTCAAGCAAAAAGCTGGTTGGATTGTTAAGTTAGTTAAGGAAAACAACTTCGAACTATTTAAAGAAAATTTATCAAAGGTAGGACAGCCACTTTAACTTATTTCGTATCTTTATAGGCATTAGCCTAAAGATAAAAATTATACGAAAGGGGGGTAAAACATGATTAATTTAACTGATAAAGTTAGAGGACTAGCTCTTCAAGAAATTTCTAAACCTGGTGACGGATCTTGTAACGAAGGATGCTGCAATAAATAAAACTTTGGTCAATTTATATTTAGTTTATAGCAGTAAATTATTAAGTTTGTAAAAGATTTTATAAACTAGATAATCATTAAATAAACCAGCTATATTGCTTTTAAATTATGTAATGGTTTATCTTGATTATCTAGTTTGTATTTTTTAACTAATAATATTGTATACACTAGATGTTACAATTGTATTTTGATATACTAAATATATACTTATATTTACAATATTTATACTATTCATATCTAATTAAAATATTAGGGGCTACAATATGAGCAAAGAAATAAGTTTGTTTGGGTTTATTAAGAAATTATTAAACAAAAAATTATTATTGATAGGTATCTTTTTTGCGATATTTTCAACTTTTGCAAAAGTTATGCAAACCATTTTTATGGGTAAAACTATGGACTATGCCTTTGCTCAAAATAGAGCTAACTTTAGTAATTCCTTATTTACTTTAATGTCAATAATGATTTCATTAGCAGTTATGCGCTATATTCGTGAAAAAAGCATGGGCTACTTTACTGAAAGAAATATGCATAATCTGCGTACAACAGCAACCCAAAATATTCTAAAAGCAGATTATGCAAGTGTTACTGTGTCAAGCTCTGGTGATTATTTAACAAAGTTAAGCAGTGATTTAGAGCAAATTGAATCATTAATACATATAACTTTAATTAACATATTTTTAAATCCAATAAGAGCTATTATTGCTTTAACTTATATGATTATTAGTAACTGGCAATTAACGCTGGTTTCTTTAATAACTATACCTTTTTTTTACTTTTTAGCGATAAAACTAACAGATATTATTGGAAAACGTAGCTTAAGCATGCAAAAGCAATTATCACTTATTAATAATGAAGCCCAAGAAATAGTATTAGGTGTAGAAACAATTCATAGTTATAATCTACAACAACAGTTTTCTAATAGTATTTCAAAGAAAATTAAAAAAACAATAATATATGGTAAATCAATTTTATTAAACAGAGTAATATTAAATATACTAGGTAATATGATAGGAATAATGCCATATGCTATTAGTTTAGTGTTTGGTGGTTATTTTGTTATTAAAGGTGATTTAAGTATTGGACAATTAACTGCATTTACATTTTTAATTGATGATATTCGTTGGCCAATAAGTGGCATACCAACTCTTTTAGGAAACATTAAACGTGGTATGGTTTCTGTAAAAAGAGTTTATAGCATTATAGTTTTAAAGCAAGAAAAGCAACTACCCAAGGTAGAGTTAGTTAAGTGCAACCCTGTTATTTGCTTTAATAATGTTTCTTTTAAGTATAAATCTGCCCCAGATCAGACCTTGCAAAATATTAGTTTTATAGTACAGGCAGGTGAAAAGCTAGCTTTAGTTGGTAGCAGTGGTTCAGGAAAAAGCACAATTATAAAGCTATTACTTGGGTTATATCCAAATTATACAGGTAGTATTTGTGTATATGGTAAAGAAATTCGAGAATGGAATAAACATCAACTAAGAGAACAGCTTGGCTTGGTTTTTCAAGAGTCTTATTTGTTTCCCCAATCTATAGCTAATAACATAGCTGATGGCAATAAAAATGCTACTCAACAAGATATAAGAATAGCTGCGCAACAAGCGCAAGCAAATGAGTTTATAGAAGATAATGAGAACGGATATGAAACAATTGTAAAGGAATCAGCAAGTAATTTTTCAGGGGGTCAAAATCAACGTATAGCAGTTGCTCGCACTATCATTAAAAATGCTCCAATTTGGCTTCTTGATGAACCCACCTCAGCCTTAGATCTACATACTGCCTCTAAACTTTGGCAAACAATAACAGATAACACAAAAGATAAAACCTGTTTGATAGTTACCCATAAACAAGAGTCTTTAGCTTTAGCGAATAGAGTAATAGCTATTTTAGATGGAAAATTAATTGACTATCCTAAATATCTTATTTTACAACAAGGAGGTAACTAAGAGTGAAGAAATATTTGCATGTTTTAAATTCTATTCATAATAAGAAAAAGTACTACTTTTTTATTATCCTAGGTTGTTTATCTTGGATGGCTTTAGAATTTGTATTTACATCTATGATTGGTAGCAGTTATAAGTCGATGTTAGCGGGCAATTTTCGAGATTTAATATTTACTGTAGTTATATTGTTTTCTATTATGCAATTATTAAATGTATTGCAAAATATTTTTGATTACTTATACGGTATACTAAGTTTAAAATCAGTAGCAATTTTACGACAAAAGTTAGTTCAAACAGTTTTGCAGGAAGACTATAAGTTTGTAGATAGAATTGATTCAGGAAAAATAGTAACTCTGTTAAATAGTGATATGGAGCATATTGAAGCTTACTATAGAATAACAATACCTAGTTTTGTTTCCAGTATTTTCCTTTTTTTAGGGGGCTTATATGGCTAACCTATGTAAGCCGGCAGTTAATGATTACCTGTGTTTTCATTAGCATATTAGGTGCATTAGGTAACAAGCATTTATCTAGTAGTTTTAAAACACTAAGTAAAAAAAGACAGGCACAAATTGAAAAACTAGTACTAAAAGTAAGCTCAATTATAAATGGTTTAGTGGTACTAAAAAGCTTTAATTTAGAGCACAAATATGCAAACTGCTATACTAAAGAAAGCCAAGTATTAGAGCAAAATAATATAAAAAGAGTTAATGTTGAGGCAGTATTAGGCACCTTTAATCAATTAATTAGTATGATAGTAATTCTGTCTGTGATAATGCTGGGTAGTTATCTGGTATTACTTGGTTTAAATACAATACCCGAAGTATTAATTGCCAATCAATTAAGAAGACATGTTTCTTCTTTATTTCAAAGATTACCTTATTATTTAAAGCAGTCTGAACAAGCATGTGTATCCTTAACGAGAATCCAAAAACAAATTAAAGAAATAGCAAATATTAAACCTAAAATTAAACTAGATAGGGAACCTATTATTAAAGAGTACCACACCTTACCAGCAATAGAATTTAACAATGTTACATACTCTTATCATGAAAATATACCAATATTAAATAAAGTATCAGTACAAATTCCTAAAGCAAAGTATACAGCTATTGTAGGACACAGCGGTAGTGGTAAAAGCACTTTATTAAAACTTATTGTTGGAATATGCTTTCCAGAGCAAGGTAGTATAAACATTAATGGAACAGGAGTTAATGAGCTAAATCTATCACAAATTAGAAACTCGTTAGCCTATGTGCCTCAAAATGCTTATTTGTTTACTAGTTCAGTAATGGATAATATTAAAATTGGCAATTTACAAGCTACTAACAAAGAAGTTAGCCAGTCGGCAAAATTAGCTCAAGCACATGACTTTATTTTGCAATTAAATAATAAATATGAAACCGTAATCGGTGAAAAAGGTATTGAGTTATCGGGTGGGCAAAAACAAAGAGTAGCATTAGCTAGAGCCTTGGTGCGTCAAGCACCTGTTATTTTACTTGATGAACCAACATCAGCGTTAGATAACCATACTAGTGAACTGGTTTTTAATACCCTAAAACAACAGCTAAGCACACTAGTAATAGCAACTCATGATATAGACTTAGCATTAAAAGCAGATTATATAATAACATTAGAGAATGGCATAGTAATGGAACAAGGTACTCCAGATCAATTGTTATTTAAAAATGGAGTATTCTGTAGTTTATATAATCAAAAATATAATAATAGAGTAATATTATAAAATAACAGTAAATAACTTAATATATGTTATGTATTGTAATATAAATTAAAATATTACTTTAGATAAACCAAGCAAAACACAAAATATTTTTAAAAAAAAGTTTTGTAGTTGTAAATATTTTAGTTTATTTAAATAGATAATTTATGTTAAATTTAATTTACAAATATTTAAATAAAAGCAGTGGTTTATTTGTCACTTTCTTTACAAACTCTTAACAATTAGGCAGTTTTTAATCTATATAATGAAAAAGAATTTAAGAATAAATATCTATAAATTAGCAATGCATCCCCTTTTACATTCTCATTTTGTATTGCAGTAGATATTGTGAGTTTAATTATATTACTTATTGAACTCATTCCTGAATTAAACTCCATCCTTTGGGCAGCTAAAAAGCTGCCTAGCTTTTTTTTAAAAGCAAAAACTAATATAAGGTTTGTTTTTGGTTTTAAACTCTAAAAATCCTATATAAATCTGGAGATATATTATAAAGTATAGTTTTTAATAAGCCTATTATATACCCTAAATTTACAGTAAAACTCAATAAATAATAATTAATTTGGAAGGATATAACAATGAATTGTAGAAATATTAATTTATTATAAATTTTGAGGAGGGCTTAATGTGAACAAACGACCGTTTAATGTAAATGACTTTATGCAGTTTAACTTTGTATATGATCCCCAAATTGCGCCAAATTCAAAAAAAATATTATATGTTAAAAGTAGTATGGAAGAAAAAAAATACCTTTCTAATATTTGTTTATATGATATCGCTTCCAATAACAATTGTCAGTTTACCTACGGAAACTCAGATTCAAATCCTAGATGGTCACCAAATGGTGACAAAATTGCCTTCAACTCAAGCCGTAAAGATCGTAAAAAAATATATGTGATGACTGTCAATGGTGGAGAAGCAGAGCCAGTTGTAGACTTTAGATATGGTGTTGGCGAACCCGTATGGTCACCATGTGGCACAAAAATAGCGTTTTTAGCAGAGATGTATGAAAAACAAACAGTTGATGATTTATTAAAGTGTGCCGAAGATGAAAATGATAAAAAAATTAAAGATCAAAAAGAAATATCTCAAAGAGTTACTAAGCTACTTTATAAATATAATGGTTTGCCTCAAGCTGGTTTAATAGACAATAAGGTGCAGCATATCTTTATACTAGATTTAAAAACATACAAAATAGAACAGCTAACAAGTGGTAGTTATAGCATAAATGAATTTACATGGTCACCTAATAGCCAAAATATAGCGTTTAGCTGCAATATGGCTGAAGATATAGGTTATAATATTATGGATTCAGATCTTTATATAATTGATCTAAAAAGCAAAGAGCAAAAAAGATTAACCAAGTGTAAAGGATTAGTTGCTAGTCCTACTTTTAGTACCGATGGCAAAAAAATAGCCTTTTATGGTCACGAATTACAACACCATACAGCTACTAACATTAGTATTTATATAGTAGATATCAATAGCCTTAATAAAACAGATATTTTAGCAGATTTTGATTACAATGTTGGTTCAATGCATATTGCGGATATGACCTTAAAAACCTCAATTCCTGCTCCTATCTATAGCAAATGTGGTACATATATATATTTCACTTACTCTAAACATGGCAATACCCAGTTAGCAAAGTGTAATATTAAGTCAGCTGAAATAACAACAATAACTAAACAAAACATTCAAATTAATGGCTACAGCATAAATGCAGAGCATAATAAGGCCGTTATTCAGTTTGCCAATAGTACTACTGCCGGAGATATAGCAATACTAGATTTGCAAAACAACAAGTTTGAGCAAATTACTATGGTAAATAAAGATTTATTAAATGAGTGTTATGTAGCTGAGCCAGAAGAAATATGGTTTAAAGGCAAAGATAATTGGGATATTCAAGGTTGGCTATTAAAGCCTTATAACTTTAATGAAAGTGAAAAGTATCCCCTAGTGTTAGAGGTACATGGTGGACCCCATGTAATGTATGCCCCATTATTCTTTTTTGAGTTTCAATTATTAGCCTCAGCTGGTTATTGTGTACTGTTTACTAACCCCAGAGGAAGCAATGGTTATGGTCAAGAATTTACCTGTGCTAATTTCAACGATTTTGGTGGAGGAGATTATGGCGACTTAATGAAAGTAATAGATGAGGTTGAAAAACTTTCATATGTAGATAACAAACGACTAGGGGTAACAGGTGGTAGCTTTGGTGGCTTTATGACTGCTTGGATTATAGGTCATAGCAATAGATTTAAAGCAGCGGTTGCTCAGCGAGGTGTATATAACTGGCTTAGCTTTAGCGGTATGAGTGATTGTGGCTGCTATTTTAGTGAGGCTGAGTTTGGTTACCTACCATGGCATAACTTTGATAAACTATGGGATATGTCTCCTCTTAAATATGTAGAAAATATAAAGACACCTTTATTAATCATCCATGCAGAGTCAGATATTAGGTCGTGTATGGAACAGGCTGATCAATTATATACATTTTTAAAGAGATTAAAACAAAAAGTAGAATTACTACGTTTCCCTAATGAAAATCATGACCTCTCTAGGTCTGGTCAACCAAAGCGTAGAGTAGAACGTTTACAAGCTATTGTTGACTGGTTTAACAAGTATCTATAATACAATAGATTATAATAATAATACGATTGTGTCGTATGTAGTGTTGCTCGTTAATTAAGGCATAAAAAGAGAGGACAAGCTATTACAAAGCAATTAAAATAACAAAGGAGTTAGTAGTTATGGAATGGATTGATAGACTAAATAAAGCAATTAACTATATTGAAGAACACATCACAGAGAAAATTCATTACGAACAGCTTGCTAAAATAGCTTGTTGCTCTACTTATCATTTTCAGAGAATGTTTTCTTATATGGCGAATATACCACTCTCTGAGTACATACGTCGTAGGCGTATGTCACTAGCAGCAGTTGAGTTACAGAATGGTAATAAGAAAATTATTGATGTAGCATTAAAATTCGGTTATACTTCACCTACAGCATTTAATAGGGCTTTCCAAAAAATTCATGGGGTAGCTCCATCACTTGTTAAAGAGTCAGTTATTGCTTTAAAAGCCTATCCACCTATTAGCTTCAAAATAACCATTAAGGGAGCTTGTGGAATGAATTACAGAATTGAAAAAAAAGAAGCCTTTCGTATAATTGGAGTAGTAGAACCCTTACACAAAGAAATAGAAAAGAACTATGAACTTGTGCCTCAAATGTGGCAAAAGGCAGCTATGCAAGGAACCATAGCAAAACTGGCTAAAATGATGAACAGTCAACCAGCAGGTTTATTAGGGGTGAGTGCTTGTAATGATGAGCAGGAATGGAAATACTTTATTGCTGTGGCTAGTGACCATGCCATAGACAACACCTTATCAGAATATATTGTTCCAGCCGCAACTTGGGCCATATTCTCCGGTGGTGGAGCGAAGCAATCTATCAATGAATTAGAGCAACGTATAGTTACCGAATGGTTGCCTAGCTCTGGCTATGAGTATGCTAATGCTCCAGATATTGAAGTATACCTTAATGATGATCCCCAAAATGCTAAGTACGAAGTGTGGATACCTGTAGTGCAAAAACCCTAAAGTTTATGTCAATAAGAAAGAGTGAAGAAAGTGAGTGCACAATTTAACGAGTTTTTAAACACGGTTGACAGTCGTTATCAATTATTTGTTACTAAAATAAATGATTTACTTATGTTAAATAAATGTAAATGTAATATAAAGCCTGCTAAAAATGGCTTTTTAGTTTCTTACCTTTTAAATAAAAAAACAGTAGCCTCTTTTGTAGCTAGAAAGTCGGGTATGAAACTACGCATTTATCCTAAGAGTATTGTAAAACATGAAGATTTTCTTAATAGCTTACCAGCTAAAATGAAAAAAGAAATAAAAAAAGCCTCTGTATGCAAACGATTAATAGACCCTGAGGCCTGTAATCCAAAGTGTGTAATGGGATACGATTTTATGATGGATAATGAGCATTTTCAAAAATGCCGTTACATGGCATTTACATTTACTTTAAGTGAAGAAAGTAACCCATATATTATAACGTTTTTAGAGCAAGTTATTAGTTCAATCACAGTACAAGATTAAGTAAAGAAATTATTAGGTTGATTAATTAAAAAAAATACAATTTGCAGTGGCGGACTTTGTTGTCCGCCACTGTGTTTTTATAAATATACCAATACCAGTAGCTATTAATTCCATATTTTTATAATTAATCTTTATTTTATTGCACATGCTACAAAAGGATATAAATTTTGTTTAGGTAATGGAAGGGTTAACGTGCTGGGTAGAGAAGTATACATAGTGAAAAATATAAGCAGGAGGGATTTAAATGAAAAAGCGTCAATTTAAAGTTGAGGACTTTATGAAATTTAAGTTTGCATATGATCCACAACTATCTCCAGATGGAAGCAAAATATTATATGTTTTAAGTACAACAGAAGATGAAAAGTATCTTCCTAATGTTTGGATTTACGACATTGCCAATAAAACAAATAGACAATTTACTTTTAGCAATGTAGATGAACGTCCAAAATGGTCACCATGTGGCAGCCAAATTGCCTTTATCTCTAAAAGAAACGGTAAAAAACAACTATTTGTTATGCCAGCTTTTGGTGGAGAGGCTCGTCCTTTAGTGGAGCTTCGTTATGGAGTTAATGACCCAGTATGGTCACCATGTGGTAAAAAGATTGCCTTTACAGCTAACATGTTTGAAGGGCAAACCCTTACAGAACTAAAAAACTTAGCTGAAGACGATAGAGATAAAAATGAAAAGAAACAACACAAAGTTGTTCGCCAAATAGATAAATTAAAGTTTAAGCTTAATGGTTTACCAGGAGTAGGTTTATTAGGCACAAAAGTTAAACACATTTTTGTAGCAGATGTAGCTACAGGAGAAATTGAGCAAGTTACAAGTGGTCAGTATAGTGAAAATACCCCAGTATGGGCTCCTAATAGTAAATCATTAGTATTTCAAAGTCATCGCTGTGAAGATGCTGACTATACTATAAGAGTACAGGATTTATGGCAGATTTGTTTACAAGATAAAAAAATTACTAAGCTAACAAATACCGATGGTCAATACCGCTTGCCTGTATTTAATGCAGATGGTCGTTACTTAGCATTTTATGGTCATAAACTTGAGTTCGAAAGCGCTACTAATAGCCGTTTATTTGTAAGAGACAACAATAACGGAGAAATTAGAGAGCTTACAGCTAATTTTGATAATAACCTAGGTATTAATCATGGCTCTGATATGAAACTTGGAGCTCCGTTTACAGGTGCAGTATGGAGTAAGTGTGGTCAGTTTTTATATGTGACCTCAAGTATTCATGGCAGTACCCATATTCACAAAGTAGACTTTGCTAGTGGAGATGTAACTCAATTAACTAGTGGTAGTATGCAAATTACTGGCTATAGTTTTAACCTTAAAACCAATAAAGCGGCTGTGGTTTACTCTAATGCGTTACAGCCAGGAGATATTGCTTTAGTAGATTTAACAACAGGTGAACTGGAACGACTAACTAAAGTTAATGATGAAATATTAAATGAGTGTTATATTGCAGAGCCAGAAGAGTTTTGGTACCGTGGTGTAGATAACTGGGAAATACAGGGTTGGATTTTAAAGCCTTATGGTTTTAAAGAAGGCGTTAAGTATCCATTTGTATTAGAGGTACATGGTGGCCCACATAGCTTATATGCCCCTAGCTTCTTTTACGAGTTTCAGCTTTTAGCTGCTGCTGGTTATGTAGTAATGTTTACTAACCCCCGTGGTAGTCAAGGTTATGGACAAAAATTTGCTGATGCCGTTCGTGGAGACTACGGTGGAAACGACTACGGTGATTTAATGAAGGCTGTAGACTACGCTGAAACCCTACCTTATGTAGATAAAGACAGAATGGGTGTAACTGGTGGAAGTTACGGTGGCTTTATGACTAACTGGATTATTGGTCATACCAATAGATTTAAAGCAGCAGTTACCCAGCGTTCTATTAGTAACTGGCTAAGCTTCTTTGGTGTTAGTGATATTGGCTATTTCTTTGGAGAGAGTGAAATTGGTTGCACACCTTGGGGTAATGTAACAAAAATGTGGGATAGCTCTCCACTTAAATATGTAGAAAAAGTAAATACACCTTTATTAATGATTCATGGTGAAGAAGATATTCGTTGCCCAATCGAGCAAGCTGACCAGTTTTATGTATACCTAAAGGCCTTAAAACGTAAGGTATCTTTCTTAAGATTCCCACAAGAAAATCACGAATTATCTCGCTCAGGTCAACCAAACCGACGTATTGCCCGCCTAAAAGCAATTGTAGATTGGTTTAATGACCATATAGAAAGAAATAAATCAGAATACAACAATTTTTAACACTTTTTTGTAGTGAAACGAAAAAAATAGTGTACATTAAAAAGTAAAATTACAATATCGTAACGAAGTGTAGAAAATATTGTACCGAAAAAAAAGAAGCAAGAAATATGATTTTTGACATTTTTTTGTAGTGAAACGAAAAAAATAGTGTACATTAAAAAGAAAAATTACAATTTCGTAACGAAGTGTAGAAAATATTGTACCTCTAAAAAAAGAAGTTAGATAACAATTTTTCGTAACGCAGTGTAGAAAATATTGTACTGAATAAATTAATACTATATCATCAAAACATAGTATGAAAGCATCACTAATTGTAGTGGAGGGCTTTATGTCCTCCATATATGTTTAGTAAACTGGCAGGCACAATACCTGCCACTGCAATGTACCATATAGATAGAGAGGAATATAAAATGACAAAACGTAGAGTAGTAGTAGAAGACATTTGTAAAATAAAATACGTTAGTGACCCTCGTTTTTCAGCTTGTGGTAAATTATTAGCCTATACACTTACCGAAGCAGATGTAGAAAACAACGGTTATGAGAGTTCTATATATGTTGTTGATGAACATAAAAATACCACAAGAGTAACCTATAGTGCTAAGAAAAAAGGCAATTTAGTTAAAGATACATCTCCACGCTGGTCTCCAGATAGTAAATACCTAGCATTTACATCTAACCGTAATGGCAAAAAACAAATCTTTGTTATGCCCCAAAGTGGAGAGGCTCGCCCTGTAGCTGAAATGGGTGGCTCAAGCATTACTTGGTCTGCTGATAGCAAAAAAATTGCTTTTGTAGCAAAAGACCCAGCCGAAAAACAAGAGCGTAAAAATCCAGACAAAATGCATTTTACCAAGCTTCGTTATAAATTTAACGGACAAGGTTACTTTTTAGATAATCGTGTTAGCTACCTTTGGATTGCAGATGTAGAAACTGGTGAAGTTAAAAAAGTTACAAACACTAAATTTAATGACTCTATGCCAACATGGTCTCCATGTGGTAAGTTTTTAGCATTTGTTTCAACTCGGCATGAAGATGAAACAAATTTATGGTCAGATATCTTTGTAGTAAACATTGAATCTGGCGATACCACCAAAATTACCAGCAATAATGGTCCTGCAAGCATGCCAGCTTGGTCTCCTTGTGGTGAATATATTTCTTTTGTTGGTCATAACAAAGGTGAAAAACACTCAGCTAACCAAAACATTATGGTAGTACCTGCTAAAGGTGGCGAGGCTAAAAACCTAAGCCTAAACTACGACCGTTCAATTAACGCAGGTCCTGGTTCAGATGTCCGTTATGGTGCAGGCAATAACACCCCAATGTGGGCAAAAGATGGCAGTGGTTTGTACTTTAGAACAGGTGACCAGGGCTTAAGCAAAATCTGTTTTGTTAACCTAAAGGGTGAAGTAACTGAAATAGTTACCGAAAAACAAGGCTTTACTCATTTTGATGTAAATGAAAACAATGGTCAGGTTAAAATAGCTTTTAACGCTGAAAACCCAAATCATCCAGGTGAAATATATGTTTACGCTAATGGTAAACAATCAAAAATGACTGGTCATAATGATACATTAATGGCTGAATTAGAGCTAACATATCCAGAGAACTTTACCTATAACAGTGCTAAAGATTGGGATATTGAGGGCTGGATTATGAAGCCTGTTGGTTATAAAGAGGGTGAAAAATTCCCAGTAGTAGTTCAAATTCATGGCGGACCTGCTTCTGCATATGGCTGGACCTTCTACCACGAGTTCCATTTATTATGTGCTATGGGTTATGGTATTGTATATACAAACCCACGTGGAAGCCGTACCTATGGTGAAGACTTTACTCATGGCGTAATTGGCGACTGGGGCGGACATGACTATGATGACGTTATGAACGCTGTTGAATATGTAACAGCTAATTATGAGTGGGTAGATAGCGAGCGCATAGGTGTTACCGGTGGTAGTTACGGTGGTTACTTATGTAACTGGATTGCCACCCAAACAGATCGCTTTAAGGCTATTGTATCATTACGTAGTATTAGTAATATTTATACAAAATACGGTGTAAGTGATATTGGCTGGTATGGTAACCGCAGAGGTATGGATGGAGCAGACTTATGGGATGGTCAAGAAAAAGGTATTGGTGAAGACTTTATTATGTCTCGCTCAGCTATTCGCTTTGCCGATAAAGCTACAACACCTATTCTACTAATTCACAGCGAAGAAGACTACCGTTGCCCATTCGAGCAAGCCGAGCAGTTTTATGTAGCTCTAAAACGTTTAGGCAAAGCCCCTGTAGAATTATTAGTATTTAAACGTGAGAACCACGAGCTCTCTCGCTCAGGTCGCCCCTGGAACCGTTTTGACCGTTTGCGTGGCATAACTGATTGGTTTGAGAGATATTTGAAGTAAAAATAATTTAATATAAATGTTAAGAAGCTGTCATATTAGCAGAATTAAAAAATGCTAATGTGGCAGCTTTTTTACTGCAAAAAAACTGTGTAATAGTATTTGAATAGTAGAGATTATTTACACCCTTGTGTTATTAATAATAAATTATACCTACAGTTACTACGCCTACTTCGTAGTGGCTGGTCTTGTGCCAGCCAAAAGTTTTGCTAAAACTACCAAGTTATCTTTCCCTAGAGGAAGAAGCGGCATTTAAAAAGAATGGAGTCAAATTGCTTGCTAGATAATTTTGAAGTTTATGATTAGCTTATTGAAAAATGTTTATACACTTATGGTAACATAGATGTAATATTAGAGTTGCTTGCAAAATCACATTATCCAATTAGTATGCAATATGCTTATAATGATGAAAATTTTTGGATGACGGTTGTATAGGCACCTAAGAACCAAGATAATTGATTATCTCATAAAAAATGGTAGTGGACATGACGGATTTAGTGAACTATAAAGATTTATGGGTTTTTAGATAATAAAGAAATTTACATAAGTGCTTTTCATACAATAGAATTATTGCTATATTAAAAAATTACTATAAGAACTTAACATTGTAATATACTTAAATATTATCCACATATAGACATGTATTTAGTCAATTAACTAGGTTTATAGTGGGACAAAAATGCCTATCTTTATAAGGATTTTTAGTTTTGTAAGATTTAAAATAAAGGATGATTAGATGAATTATATCGACATTATACTTAGAGCAATTGATTATATTGAAGATCACATATTTCAAGAAAATTTATATGAGAAAGTATTCCAACATGTTAAGGTTTCTAAATATCATTTCCATCGAATATTTTTGGCAGGAACCCATGAAACGATAGCAAATTATATTAAAAAACGGAGGTTTACTATAATAGCCGATCGATTACGTCAAACAGATGATAAGGTGATTGAAGTGGCATATGATTGTCAATATACGAGTCATGAAGGATTTACAAGAGCTTTCAAAAACTATTTTTCTATATCACCAAGTCGATACCGTGTAAGTAGTAAAGAGAATCCCTTCTTAAAAATAAATAGAATTAATAGAGAATTTTTAGAATTTACTCATAGTGGATTGAACCTTATACCTATTGTTAAAATATGTGAAGAATTAACCCTAGTGGGTAAAAGAGCAACTACAAATCTAAAGAATATTCAACTAGATAAAGTCTGGAATGAATTTCTGACTGATTGCACAAAGAATGATATAAGGGTAAGTGGACAATATGCATATACAATATGGCTAGAGTCGGAACAAGAGGCTAGAACAGTTGATGAACAGCATAACTATAATTTATTTGTTGGATTTCCAAAAGCGTGTACTAATGTAAGAGGAAATAATCTTGAAACTTTAGATATTGATAAAGGTTTATATGCAATTTTTAGCTTTAAAGATGATTTTAGCCATATATATCGAATATATAGCTATATATACTTTGTATGGTTAGAGAAATCGGGATATAGACTTGGTGATGGTTATGTTATTGAGACATATAGTAAGGATTTTTCTATTACTAATCATACAGGGGAGATGTCTATATTGATACCAATAAAAAAGAGCAATGATTATCAAGAATTTAATAGGTAGGAGTGTTAATATTTACTTATAAATAAACCTATTGAGGAGCTGATAATATGTATAAACCAAGATTTAAGGGATCGCATTATGACATGGGATTTCAATATGGTTTCATGCTAAAAAAAAATGGAGTTGATTTATCACCTTTACTAAAGTTTGATAAAAAGAAGCTAAATTTAGGACAGGAATGTTTAAAGATATGTAAAGAAATTTATCCAGAGATTATTGATGAGATTAAAGGCATGGCTGATGGACTTGAACTACAATTTTTAGCATTTGGAACATTTTTGATAACAGTAGGTGCGTTCTCTTTTGATGTGGGTTGTTCCACTTTTTGTTATAAAGAGAATGGTTCTGTTTACTTTGTAAGAAACCATGATATGTTCGTGCAATTAAAGAAAACTACTGAAAGTGCTGTATATAGACCTAAAAGGGGATACTATTTTTTGGGTCAAGGGGATAGCTTTATTGGTAAAGAAGATGGAATAAATGAGTATGGACTAGCTGTGGGCATAACCTTTGTTGCTCCTAAGACAATTAAACCAGGTTTGAACTTTTTGATGATTGTGCGTATGGTTCTTGAAAAATGCAAGGACGTCAAAGAAGCAATAGCTTTACTTAATAAGATTCCCACACTTACTAGCCAATGTATTGTTCTAGCAGACCCATCTGGTGAACTAGCTGTAGTAGAGATGTGTCCAGAAAAAATGACTGTAAGAAGACCTAGTGATGGGCAAAAGTTTATAGTTGCAACAAATCATTTTAATGATCGGGATATGATAAAATATGATAATAGACCAGCAGAAAATTGGTATAGAACAAAAGAACGTTATGAGACCGTGATAAAGAATCTTAGTGATGCAGAAAATCTTAATAGCGCATTAGGTATAGAAATTGCTTCAGGCAAAAAGGGATTCCTCTGTCAGTATGATAAAAAAACGAATTTTGATACACTTTGGTCAGTTCTCTATGATTTAAAAAATCTAGATATCTACCGAGCAGAGGGTAACCCAAGAAGAGCAAAATTTAAAAAAGATACGAGACTTGCATGGGCATTAAGTAAAAAAGCTAAGAAAAAATAAAAATAACGAAGAGATTGGATGTTCTTGAGTTCATCTTAAGGATAGCCTGCATAGTGCTATCTCTATTAGTTTGCTTCGGTTTAACACCAATGTTCAACAAAGCAGCAGCAAACAAAGTAAAAGTAGTAAGGGTAACAAAGGACATTACCATAGGATATGAAATAATATCAAATATGCTAGAAACCGTTGTCAGTAACTCTAAGAACCTTTGCCAGCGGACTATTAGGCCAAACTAAAAAAAAGTATCTGAACAACAAGCAAGCAATAATGCTTGCAGACCTTGAAGTCAATGGGAAAATACATCTAGCCTTTGTATTTTGTGAAAATTGCGAGAATACAAAGGCTTTTTTAATGGAGTAAAGATGAGATTATTAAAGAGTAGAAGATGAAAGTGTCAATGCGAAGTAGCAAATGAAATACAAGAAAACCAGTCGGAGGTGAAGACATTTGAGTAAGATTATTTCTATATGGGGTAGCCCTAACAGTGGTAAACAGCTCTATCTATAAAATTAGCAAAACAACTATTAAAAAATAGTAATGTCATTATATTTATCTACAGCTATTCTAGGATGCAAAGATGCTGGATATAGAATTGCATTTATAAGGCAAAATAATAACTATATTTGTAAAATAAATATTATTCAATAGCTCATAAGCAGTGAATTTGTCATTAAATGTACTGAAAATACACTTGCAATAGAGTTTTTATAGTAATTGTTATGATAAAATAATATCTATATAATAATAATTAAGGAGAAAAAAATGATTTACTATGGCAGATTAAAAAAAGAGTTTGAAGCCATCGCTAAGAAAAAAAGTAATATAGTTGATGGACAAGAAGTCAACTATCAAGGTCAATACAAGTTTAGTGTTAGTAATATAGCAAGTTCAAGGTACAAAAAAAGTTTAAATATTGTAATTATAATTTTAACAATATGTGTTTTATTCGCATTATTAGCTTATTTTAATAATCCTCAAGAGAATAATCCTTTTTTAATATGGTCTGTAATAATAATGTTTGGTTTAATAGATTTATTGTTAATATTTAGTGGCCAAAAAATTAAAAAGCGAATGGCTGAAAGTTATTTTAAATATAACAATGGCTATTTTGAGTATTGTAATGGTCGCAAAACATATAATTTTACAGGCAAAGATCTTGAGAGAATAGATTTTTATACAGTAGGCAGAACATCTCAATGGCAATTATATATTACCCTTAGTAACTATCAAAATAACGGCAGGTTTTTATTCAATATTTTAATGTACAATAAGCCTAAGATAATTTTTGCCTTGTTATTAGGAGCCCAAAGAAATACTCATGTACTGTTTTAGTGAGAGTTATTAACGTAAAATATACGCAAAAAAAAGGCAGCCACATTAGCAGAAAAAAAAGAAGCTAATGTGGTAGCCTATTTACAGCAAAAATAACTGTGTTCATTATTGTAAATGATTAATGATTTTAATAAAAATATATTTATATAATAAATAATTTATTATTATAATTATAATGTAAAGTTTCATTTTTAAATCACTAATTGTGTAGATCCAGATACCTCTTCGTGTTCTTTGTGCCCTTAGTGGTTAAAAAAAATTTTTAATTAATTAGAAAGTATGATTTTTAAAGCTTAATGTCAGCAATATAGATATAATATTAAGCTTAAGGTAAATATTTAATATTTGTAGAAACCACTAAGTAAACGCAACAGACCCTTTAATTATATAATTTAAAGCAGAAATCCTTGTATTATTTTAAAACGGGTTTTTACCGTTTAACCAACCTTTTTCCTGCCAGTATTGTTTATCTAAGTTATTCTCATCATATGAACTAATTAAATTTTTAATAAACTTATAAACAATAAATCTTTTAACTGGTCCTCTTAGTTTAAATCTTTTTTTGGTATCTTTATGAAAATATACTGCCTTTAGTTTTATAGTTCGCTCAAACCTAAGTCGTTTAACGTTTTTTATAGCATCCCAGTTAATGGCGTGCATATTAAACCTTAAACTATCTATTTTTTTTATGCCCCAGTAAGAGAGGCTAGCTGAAATTGTTTTTACAACCCCTTTAGTGCCTGAGCCAGCTGTTGTAGAGATTATCATAGCAGTTTTATTAAACATTTCTGGCATAGGTCGATGTACTATAAATAAATAGCCTAAATGATCAAGTAAGGCTTTCATTTGAGCTGTTGCACTTAAAACATAAACGGGTGAGGTAAATATTAATCCATCTGCTTCTTTCATGGCTTTAACAATTGGCTCAATATACTGGAAATGAGGGCATTTATCTTCACCTTTTAAAAAACAATTATAACAGCCTAAACAAAAATTAGGCATATCCTGAGGTAAAAAAAATTCTGTATAAGTATTATTTTCAAAGGTATCTAGCTCTTGTTTAAAAAGATTAGTTACATGATACGTATTGCCTTTGCGTGGACTACCATGTATTACACAATATTTCATTTAAGAAACCCCCGTAATATTCAATAGTAAAACTATAATAACATATAAATGTACCTATAATATAAATCTAACCGAATTTTAATATTTTATGTACAGTTAATTGTCAGGATTAATAAATAAAGAGCTTGTTCTATGGGATAATTTTCGCTCAACTCCAATATACATTTAAAAAGTGAAATGTATGATACATGGTTTGAGGAGGATATTGATGAAAGTAAGTATTTATGATCGAGGGTTTAATGTGCCTATTATAGTTAAAAATGAGCGAAGTTTAACACACAATAATATTGCAGAACTATCTGGGCAATTAATAAGTGATGTTGTAGAAAACCATGAATGTTATGATATAAAATACTACAAATTTTTTGTTAGAACCTTAGGGAAAACCCCTTATACATTACCAGTTATTATCAGCCACTATTTAAGACATAAAAGTGAAGTTATGTCGGGCTTTAAGTTGCAAAAAGGAGCCTGCGTATCTATTAGTAATGGAGCTTGGCGATCTTATAATGAACAAGAAAATGGTAGAACTCGTTTGGCTCAATCATTGTTTGTGAAAAAAATGATTATACACGAAGATTGTTCTCTGTGTATGTTTATGAATAAAGTAATTTTAGATGGTTATATTTGTAGGGGAGGCCATCCAAATAATCCTCACTCAGTTTTTGTAAGAAAAACACCCCATACAGGCAGAAAAATTGTAGATGTATTAATTGCTGTAAACAGACCCAGAGGCACTGTTAATCATAAAGGATTTACACCCACAAAAACAGACTATTTACCATTGCTTTTTTGGGATGAGTTATCCGAAGAAGCCTGTAAACTACAAATAGGAGACCGTATACAAGTAGAAGCCATAATGCAGAGCCGTAACTATGAAAAGATTTGTGGTTATAATGCAGATAATTTACCTATATATTGTCAGCATATTGCCTATGAATTATCTACAACAAGGTTTGACCTCATTGATGAGATACTAAACAGCTAAAAATACTTGCAAGTTGTGTAAATGACAAGTATACTATGTTTAGATTCAATAAAGGAGGTTCTGCAATGACCCACAAAATTAATACTGATTGCATTTCTTGTGGTGCATGTCAACCTGAATGTCCGGTTGATGCCATATCTGAGGGTAGTAATAAGTTTGAAATCGACCCAGAGAAATGTATTGATTGCGGCGCTTGCGCTGGCGTATGTCCAGTTGAAGCTATTAAACCTGAATAAGCTTACATTTTAAGGAGTCTCCATGGGAGACTCCTTTTTAATAACTGTAAGTTTTAACAGCTATATGTTTTAGTAACTTATTTAATTAGTATAATTAACCTAAGTCTAGATAAATTTTTTAAAGCATATTTTGAACATTTTAGAGAGTTAGTAAGTCTAATTATTCATTAGAAACAATTTATGCTTTAATTTAATATTAATAAAGTAAATATATTCCTAAATTAAGTGAGCTTAACTCTAACTCTTTTTAGTATATTTATGTATAATTAATAGAGATAAATAATTAATCTTCAACAATATACTCAATGGAGGACGAGAGATGAAACATAATAAAAGAGTTTGGGTATTAGTTTTAGTAACATCTTTAATTATTAATTTGTTTAATGTAGCGCTAGCAAATACGGATATTAGTTTATACATAAATGGAGAAAAGATTAACAAATACACACCAATTATGATCAACAATACTTCACTTGCTCCTGCACGTATTTTACAAGAATATTTAGGATTAGATATTAAATGGAGTGAAGCGTATAGAACTGTAACTATAACAAAAGATTTAACTGAAATAGTTTTAACAATAGACAAAAAAACAGTTTTTAAAAATGGACAAGCCTTTAACTTTACGGTAGCTCCTCAAATTATAAATAACATTACTTATATACCAATAAAAATTTTACGTGAATTATTAAACTATGAAGTTCAGTGGAATGGTAAAACTAATAGCATAAACATTAGTTCACCTTCAGCAAAGGTTAATGAAATTATAGTTGCCCGAGTAGAAGATCATAAACAAGCAAAAATAATACTAAGACTGAAAAAATTCCCGTAACAAGTGAATATTTCACGCAGGTTCGTGTTATTCAAGCAAAACCTAACCTTACTCAAATAGTACTTGACTGTACAGTCAAAGAATCAAACATAGTTATAAAAGAGATATCAGGCTACTTAGCAATTATGTTAGAAGAGAAGATAGTGGATACAAAGCCAACTCCAGAAGAGCCACCTAAGCCAGATGAACCAAAGCCTAATAATAATGTAGATAAAAGTAGGTTGCAAATAAGTGTGCCTAATTTAAAAGATTACAAATTAAAAAGCCTGTTTCAAGAACCTCAAGCCCCAGTGTATGGAGTTATTAGCTCTGCCCGAGTTAACCTACGTACTGAGCCCAGCACCGCAGACTCAAAAACAGTTAGGGTAACTGTTGATGGAGGAACAAAACTACAAGTCATAGGACAGTCTTTTGGTTGGTATAACGTTATATACAAAAATGAAGAATTATGGGTTGCCGACTGGCTTTTAAGCCTTGACCTAAAAATGAAACGAAATAACGTAAATGTTCGGCAAGGACCAGGAACAACTTATGCAGTTGTAGATATGGTAATGCGTGACGAGCATTTTAAGGTTTTAGAACGCAAACCAGATTGGGTTAAGGTAAAAACCAAAAATGGCAAAGAGGGATTTATTGCTGAGTGGCTTGTGGCTATAAATGATAGACTGATTGAGGTAGAGAATGATTCTCAGGATGTAGCTAAAGAGCTAACCTTTTCCCTAAAAAATACTAACATAAATGAGGTAAGCTTTAGCGATAGAACTAATATTATTAAAAGTGTAACTAAAAAAGCAGTTGGTAATGATGTTGAAGTAAAAATAAATATGGCTGAAGCAATTGCTTACAATATAAGTGAAAATAATGAAGGTTTAGAGATTGAGTTTGGGGCAGCTTTAACTGACTTACAGGTCAGTGAGAATGAGGGAAGAGTTACTCTTAATTTAAGTTTTGATAAACCTACTAAGTTTACAGTTTTTCAAAATTTATTAGAAAAAAAACTAGTACTAGATTTTCCTAATAGCATAGCTGTTAAAGAGCAAACTAAGCAGCTAAATAATAAAATTGCATCAGCAGTTAAGCTAAATAACAAGCCAGATAGTGCTGTACTAGAAGTGTCGCTAAATAACCTTGGAAGTTACAAAGTTAATACAGCTGGTTTTAGTAAAAATGTGCAGCTGGTATTACTAAACTCTAGTTTAAGTGGTAAAGTAATAGCTCTTGATGCAGGACATGGTGGTAGCAGACCAGGTGCTTATAGAGGTGGTATTTATGAAAAAGAGATTACCTTACCAGTTGCTTTAAAGGTGCAAAAAATTCTAACAGATAAAGGTATAACTGTGTTTATGACTAGGGTGAATGATAAAACAGTTTTATTAGATGAACGAGTAGATCTTGTAAATGGCTGTAAGGCAGATTTAGCTGTTAGTATTCATGTTAACGACACTAGATATGGCACAGGAAAAGCCTCTGGAGTAGAGACATGGTACTATCCTAAACCAGAGAATGAGAGACTAGCTCAGTGTTTACAAACTGGTCTTTTATCTGCCACAGGTTTTAGAAATAGAGGCATTAAACCCTCTACTAGATTAAGAGTAACAAAAAATTGGAAAATGCCCTCAGCCTTAATGGAAATTGGTTTTATGGATAATGACTATGAGCGTAATCAGCTTTTAAACGACAAAGTTCAACAAAAAATTGCTGAAAATATTGTGTTTTCAATTGAGAACTTTTTAAGAAATGAATAAACTAATTATAACTTAATATGATTAGGGCTTATATAATAAATCTTATTAATATAAGCCCTTTAATCATTTTTATAACGAAAACTAGTCTAAACCACATCGCATAATGTATATAAAGCCTAGCAAAATGAAAAATTTCCTATAAAGAGTACTGTTAAATTTCAATTAAATGCACCCATTTATGCTGTAATTATGTATAATAAAAATAGTATGATTTTAGCTTAAGTTAATTAAAATTTTTATTTATTATTTTTTAGTTTAATTATAGATTAATGATATACTCACGGAGGACGAAAGATGAACCACTACAAAAGAGTTTGGGCATTAGTTTTAATAGCGGCATTGATTTTAAATATGTTTAATATTGCATTTGCAGTTAATGATATTAGTTTGTACATAGATGGCGAAAAATTGGGCAATGAATTTAAGCCAGTGCTTGTTAATAATAAGTCTATAGCACCCATACGTATAATTACTGAAAAATTAGGTTCTCAAATAAAGTGGAACGGAGAAAATAGAACAGTAACTATATTTAATGGCTCAAGTAAAATAGTATTAACAATAGATAAGAATACTGTTACCAGAGATAGCCAAACATTTACTCTCGATGTAGCTCCTCAAATTATTAATAACCGAACCTATGTACCGTTAAGATTTGTGAGCGAAATTTTAGGTTATGAAGTAAAATGGACAGGAAGTGCAAGACGTATTGATATTAATTCACCATCATCAAGTATAACTGAGGTTATAGCAGCTAGAGCTGAAGATAAACAAGCTATATTAGTGAAGATTGATGGAGAATACAGCTATAATACATTTAGCTTATCTGACCCTAATAGACAGGTAATAGACTTTAATGGGGCAAAATTGAATGCAGGAACTAAAACAATTTCAGTAACTAGTGATTATTACACCCAGGCACGCACTAGTCAGTTAAGCTATAATCCGTTGGTTTCACGCATAGTTTTAGACTGTACAACTAAAGAGTCGAAACTGGAAATAAAACCAGTAACTGGTGGTTATTTGGCAATCTTTTTATTGCCCAGTGATGGTAGCCCAGTGGAGCCAACAGAGCCAACAGACCCTATAGATCCAAGCGAGCCAGACCCGCCTATTACTGTGGAAAAGAGTAAAATTCAAATAAACGCTGCAAACTTAGTAGACTACAAGTTAGAAAGCTTATTTGAGGAGCCTCATAAGCCAGTATTTGGGGTTATCAGCTCAGCAAAAGTAAACTTACGTACCGAACCAAGTACAGCAGATTCAAATACAATTAGAGCAACAGTAGATGGTGGCACTAAACTACAAGTAGTTGGTCAAACCATTGGTTGGTATAATGTAATGTATAAGAATGAAAAGTTATGGGTTGCTGACTGGTTATTAACTTTAGACTTAGAAATGTTGCGAAATAACGTTAATGTAAGAACTGGCCCTGGAACTACGTTTCCTGTTATAGATACCGTTCTACGAGGAGAGCCTTTAAAGGTTTTAGAGCGTAAGCCAGATTGGGTAAAGGTACAAACTCAAAATGGTAAAGAAGGATTTATAGCAGAATGGTTAGTTGGCATAAATAATAGATTAGTAGAGGGAGATCACGATTCTCAAGATGTGGCCAAGGAGCTTACTTTTACCCTCAACAACATGAATATCAATAATATTAGCTTTGGTGAAAAGCCAAGTATGATTTCTAGTATTACTAAAGCTACAGTAGGAAGTGATGTAGAAGTTAAAATCGTGTTGGCCGAGCCAATCTCGTATAGTGTAATAAAAAATAATGAAGGTTTACAAGTTGAGTTAGGCTCTGCTTTAACGGATATGAAAATTACTGAAGCGGATGGAAGATTAACAATTGATTTATCATTTGATAAACCAGCCAACTTTACAGTTTTTCAAAACTTGTTAGATGATAACTTGTTATTAGACTTTCCGTATAGTAAAGCAGTTAAAGAAGAAACAAAAGAAATAAATAGTAAAATTGCTAAAACGATTAAGTTAAGTAATACTGCTGAGAGCTCTCAATTACTTGTTAACTTAAGCAATTTAGGTACGTACAAAGTTAATACAACTGGTTTTAGTAAAAATATTCAGTTAGTGTTATTGAGTTCATCACTAAGTGGAAAAGTTATTGCCCTTGATCCAGGACATGGAGGATCTGATTCGGGAGCTGCTAGAGCAGGTGTATTAGAAAAAACACTAAACTTAGAGGTAGCTAAAAAGGTAAGAGATATATTAGTTAGTAAAGGCGTTACTGTTGTGATGACTAGAGAAAATAACGATACTAGGGTATCATTAGAGGAACGTGTTGAGTATGTAAATAGTTTAAATGTAGATATTGCCATAAGTATTCACGCTAATTCTGTAGATGTAGGACAAGGTTCAGGTGTTGAAACCTATTACTACTCTAAACAAGAGAGTGAAAGATTGGCTCGTTGTCTTCAAGATGGTTTGGTTACAGCAACAGGATTTAGAAGTAGAGGGATCATTCCAAAAGGTTTCTATGTAATAAAACATTGGAAAATGCCTTCGGCTTTAATTGAAATGGGCTTTATATCAAACCCCACAGAAAGACAGTTCTTAAATAGTACAAATGGACAAAATGCCATTGCAGAGAACATTGTATCAGCAATTGAGAGGTTTTTTATGTATAAATAACCACTTATCCTTGACTGTTAATTCATGCTTTGCTAAATTTAAACAAGATAGTTATGCGGAGGTTTTAGGTTTGGATAATACTAATAAGATTAATACTCTACAAGTTGAAGAATTAGAGCGAGTCTTGAGAAAAGTAAGCTCTATTATCAAAAGACGAGGTAGAGACATTTTAACAGACTTTAAAATCACTCCACCCCAATTTAGTGCTCTATTAGTTTTACGAAAAAATGGAGAAATGACAATTGGTGAGTTGGGTGAACAGATGTACTTAGCATGTAGTACAGCAACTGATTTAGTTGATAGAATGGAACGAAACGAACTGGTAACTCGAGCACGAGATACAAAAGATAGAAGGGTTATTAGAATTAAGGTACTTGAAAAAGGTAATCAAGTGTTTAAAGAAGTGATGTCTTCGAGAATTAATTACTTAAATGGTGTTTTACAAAAAGTAAACATAGATGACTGTACTGAAATGATTAAATACATGTCGATGTTACTTACTCTAATGAAAGAAGACAGTCATACAAATTAAAACCATTAAACTGTTGGACTATAATCCAACAGTTTAATTTTTGTTTATGGTGAATTATGAGGTAGCAATTTGTTTTTGCAGGTTGTTTAATTAAGGAGGGAAAAACATGATTAAAATAAAAAACGCAGTTTTACACATTTTTGACTTCAGCTCAGATCTCTTTATATATTCACAAGAGGAGTTAGATATTCAGGATAATAAAACATTTGAGTTTGTGAGCAAACATATTGAAAAATCTTCTATAGATACTTCACTAATGACAGGATCCTTTAATACAGATAGTGACTTAAAACAGGAGGTTTTAGCTTATAATAACAGTGAGGTTAATTTTTTAACTTTTGCTAAGCAATTAGCAGAAAGAATTTATAAAGCAATTGCCCAGTCGGATACAGATAAATCACTAGATATAATAATCTGTGACTATGAAGATGAGTTTAATAATAACTATATAGCAATATTGGAGTGTAATAATGCGGTAGCCTATACTCACTATGTTTCTCAAGAAGAAGATACAGTTAAAAATGAAATAATAAATCACTATGCAATACTACCAAATACAAGTCAAAAACTTAATTCTTATGTGCAAATTAATAAAAAAACGAATGACATAAAGTTTTTTGATAAAAAAAGATATGTTAATGGGAAAAATATTTACCTTTATCCTAATCTTGTTTTACAAGCAAGTTACCAAATTTCTAGCAAAGATGCAGTAAAAATAGTAAAAAAATTAGTAAATAAGGTAGCAGATAATCATGGCAGTAATAGTGCTATAGCAGTCTCTAAAGCAAAAACCTATATTTTAGAAAATGCCGAAACACATGATGAAGTTCGCCCTGTAGATATTGGTAATGAGGTATTTAAAGACTGCTCATCGATGAGAGAAGAATTTACCAATGAAGTTCAAAAAGCAGGTGTGCCAGTTGCTGTTGCTATAGATAAGCAGTTTGCTGAAAAAACAGCTAAAAGTCATAAAATTAAAACCGACACAGGCATTGAATTGTCGGTACCAGCAGATTACTTTAATAATAGTGACTTTATTGAGTTTATTAATAACCCCGATGGTACTATTTCGATTGAGCTGAAGAATATTAATAAAATACAAAATAAGTAAACAAGTGAGGCTTTGCCTCACTTGTTGTTTAAATTAAGAAAATCTATGTAGGGAACGTCATTGCATACATCCCGATTTTTGGCCTTGCGCTAACTCTCCTAAAAACTTCAAAAACAAGCAATAGTAACTCAAAAATACCACCCCTAACCCCAACATGATAATTGCCAAACGTTTACAAAACTTTTTGTAATGTTTTACCCAAACTCTGCGTATACATTAATAATAAGGTCTTTCGAGAGGGGGAAATCATTATTTTTAATAAAAAAGTACTGCTGCTATTTCTATTAATGTTTGTGATTCTTAGTGGATGTCAGTTTTCATTACCATGGCTAAATGATAATAAAAACCCAGATAACGAAGTTGCCGAATATCAACCTAGTAATGAGGGTAATGAGGGTACGGCTGCACCTTCTCAAAACAACAATATTCCTGGAATAGAATTACGACCAACAGTATTGTATTTAGCTGATGAAAATAATCAAGGAATAGTTGAATTAAAAACCGAAATTCCTAAGGTTGTTGGTATAGCAAAGTCTGCGATTAGTCATTTAGTAAATGACGTTGCAAATACTCACTTAATAACTGATTCCGAAATGAAGCTTCCTTTACCATCTAATACTAGGGTTATAGGAGCTACTGTTAAAGAAGATGGTTTATGTAAAATTGATTTTTCAAAAGAGTTATTAAACTGTACAGATAAAAACCATGAGCAAGTAGCTGTAGATTCAATAGTATATACCTTAACTGAATTCGAAACTATAACTAGTGTTCAATTCATGATTGAGGGTGAAATAAAAGCGACCATGACACATGGTACAGATATTAGTCAGCCTTTAAAAAGAAAGTAATAAATAAACTTGTTAAGAACTGATTTATCAGTTCTTTTTTTATAACTAAAATTAGGATTTAGGTAAATAAAATAATGATTTTTGAGTAAAAATAATATCGGCAGTACTCAATGTAGCTTGTAAATAAATCTGTACTGTAGGTATAACTGATATATCTATACTGCAAGGTCTGTATACAAGTGAATACAACAAGATTAAAGAAATTGGCTACTTGCATTTTATGCCCAATGTGTTTATAATATCATTGTTTTATTGTAAGTAAGTAAAATTTAATGAACAATTAATGTACTTGGCGGTCAATTGACTTGCCTTTTTTAAACTGTGACTGTAGAATAAATTGAGTGATTTGCTACAGCAAAACTAAGGTTTCTACCAAAAATCGTTATCTTAAAAGCTTAAATAACAAAATTTAGGGAAATGAGTGAGTCAATTGCGCCATGATGGAAGACAAAAAAATCAACTTCGAGAAATAGCAATTAATACAGATTTTTTGAGCAATGTTCCTAGTGTACTAATAAGTATGGGCAATACAAGAGTTCTATGTGCTGCTACTGTGGTGGAATCTGTGCCTCCTTTTTTAGTAGGATCAGGTAAAGGTTGGCTTACAGCAGAATATTCAATGCTCCCTGCCGCTACACCTTCAAGAAATAGGCGTGAGAGATTCAAAATTAGTGGTAGAACTCAAGAAATCCAAAGATTAATAGGTAGATCATTGCGTGCAATAATAGATCTACATAAACTAGGAGAAAGAACTATTACAATAGATTGCGATGTTATTGAGGCAGATGGTGGCACAAGAACAGCATCAATAACAGGTGGTTATATAGCATTAGCTTTAGCAATACAAAAGTTTATGAAAAATGGTATACTAAAAGCGAACCCTTTAAAAGGTAAATGTGCTGCTATAAGTGTAGGTATTGTTAATGGCAAACCAATTTTAGATTTATGCTATCGAGAAGATGTTAAAGCAGATGTGGACATGAACGTAGTAATGATGGATAACAATAAGTTTATTGAGATTCAAGGAACAGGTGAAGAGTCTGTATTTTCATATAACCAATTACAGGAAATGTTATCGCTGGCCCAAAAGGGTATCAATGAGCTTTTTGAAAATCAAGAAAAAACTTTAACTAAGTAGGGACATTATGAATAAAATAGTTTTAGCAACAACTAACAAAGGCAAAATAAAAGAACTACAAAGTTTACTGTCATCTCTAAATCTCCAAATCATTTCCATAGATGATTTAGACAAAACACTAGAGGTAATAGAAGATCAAGATACCTTTGCTGGAAACGCATTAAAAAAAGCAACCGCTTATATGGAGTATACAGGGTTACCTGCAATAGCTGACGACTCAGGTTTATGTGTAGACTATTTAAACGGTGAGCCAGGGGTTTATTCAGCTCGCTTTGCTGGAGAAAATTCTACAGATCAAGATAACAACAATAAACTACTAATATTACTAGACGATGTACCAGTTAATAGTAGAACTGCTCATTTTACCTCAGCTATAGCTCTTGTAATGCCCAACGGGGAAAAACATGTAGTAGAAGGCGAATGTAAGGGAATAATAACAAGAGAATCTGTTGGTGATAATGGTTTTGGCTATGATCCTTTATTCTTTGTGCCGGAAGCCAATAAAACATTTGCTCAAATGGATGACGATCAAAAGAACAAAGTGAGTCATAGAGGAAAAGCATTTACAAAACTTTATGATTTAATGTCAACTATTTGGCAATAAAATGCTTGACGTGATCGCATAATTGCGATATAATGCCTTTTGTCAGCAAGCGCCTGTAGCTCAGCTGGATAGAGCAACGGACTTCTAATCCGTAGGTCACAGGTTCGAATCCTGTCAGGCGTGCCACATGACACTTTCTTTATATGGTGGATGTAGCTCAGTCGGTTAGAGCGCTAGGTTGTGGCCCTAGAGGCCGTGGGTTCAATTCCCATCATTCACCCCATAAAACAATAAGTTGGGGCTTGGCCAAGTGGTTAAGGCACCGGACTTTGACTCCGGCATTCATAGGTTCAAATCCTATAGCCCCAGCCATTATGCGGAAGTAGCTCAGTGGTAGAGCATCGCCTTGCCAAGGCGAGGGTCGCGAGTTCGAATCTCGTCTTCCGCTCCATTTTAAGGCACCAGTTTGTTGGCAGGTGTCTTTTTATCATGTATAATACATTTATTGTATTCAAAATCACAAAAATCTTGCAGCTGTAAATTTTTTAATGCAAGCATATTTGGAGGCCAAAAGATGAACGTTACAAGTACCAAAGTTGAAACCAATGTTATAGAACTAAAAGTTGAAGTTTCGGCTGAAAGAGTAGATAAAGCTTTAGTAAAAGCTTATAAAAAGGTGTCACGTGACATTACATTACCAGGTTTTCGTAAGGGAAAAGCTCCTAGACGTTTATTAGAGTCACGTTTTGGTGTAGAGATATTTTATGATGACGCTATTGACTTCTTATTAAATGAAACATATCCAGAGGCTGTTAAAGAGAGTGGAATTAATCCAGTTGACCAGCCAGAGATAACAGAAGCCAATATTGAGCAAGGAAAACCTTTTACTTATACAGCAAAAGTTGTAGTTAAACCAGAAGTTGTCTTAGGGCAATATACTGGTATAGAAGCTTCAAAAGAAGTAGAAGTTGTAACAGAGGAAAAAGTTGAAGATGAACTTAAAACAATGCGTGAAAAACATTCTCGTTTAGAGAGCGTTGAAGATGCTGCTTTAGATGGAGATAGTGTTGTAATAGATTATGAAGGATTTGTTGACGGAGAAGCTTTTGCTGGTGGTGCTGCTGAAAACTATATGTTAGAACTAGGTTCAAATAGTTTTATACCTGGTTATGAAGAACAATTAGTTGGTAGTAAAGCAGGAGATGATGTAGAAGTTAAAGTTACATTCCCAGATCCTTACCAAAGCGAAGAATTGGCTGGTAAAGAGGCAATTTTTAAGGTTCATGTTCATGAAGTTAAACGTAAAATTGTACCAGAATTAAATACTGACTTTGTTTTAGAAGTAAGTGAATTTGAGACTGTTGAAGATTTACGTGTAGATACCATGAAAAAAATGGAAGAAAATGCCAAATACCAAGCAGACATGAAATTCCGTAATGAAGTATTAGCTAAAGTAGTAGATGCATCTGAAGTAGAAATTCCTGAGCCTATGATTGAGCAGGAGATAGATGCAATTATTAATGAAAGTACTCGTAATTTACAAAATTATGGTATCTCTGTAGAGCAGTACATGCAAATGATTGGCAAAACTATGGAAGATTATCGACAAGAAATGCGCAGTGAAGCAGAGCGCAGAGTTAAAACAGATTTAGTTTTAGAAAAAATTGTCAATACAGAGAATATAGATCTTAATGAAGATGAGTTTGAGTCTCGAATTGAAGATATGGCAAAAGCTTATAATCAAAAGGTTAAGGATATTAAAAAAATGTTTAAAGCTCAACCAAATTCTATGCAGCAATTACAGGACGGTTGGAAAAAAGATCGTGCAATAGAATTAATTACTGAAAAAGCAGTTGTAATTGAGGCTGAGCAAGGGAACAATGAGTAAGAGCAAAAAAAATTAGCTAATATTTAAAAGTTGCAGGAGTTATTAACGGTAATATCATATTATTAAGTATGGGAGGTTGAATTAATGAACTTAGTTCCAATGGTAGTAGAGCAAACTAATCGCGGTGAAAGAAGCTATGATATCTATTCACGACTACTTAAAGAACGTATTGTTTTTTTAGGTAGCCCCATTGATGATAATGTTGCAAACACTATAATTGCTCAGCTTTTATTTCTAGAGAGTGAAAGCCCAGATAAAGACATTCATCTTTACATAAATAGCCCTGGAGGTGTAGTTAACGCAGGATTAGCTATTTATGATACTATGCAACATATAAAAGCCGATGTATCAACAATTTGTGTTGGTTTAGCAGCCAGTATGGCATCTGTTTTATTAGCTGGTGGTGCTGATGGTAAAAGATTTATTTTGCCAAATGCTGAGGTTATGATTCATCAGCCACATGGTGGTGCACAGGGTCAGGCTTCTGATATTGAAATTAGCGCCCGTCAAATATTAAAAACACGTGAGCGTCTTAATAAAATATTAGCTCATCATACTGGTACTGATATAAAAAAGGTTGCCCGTGATGTTGATAGAGATTATTGGCTAACTGCTGAGGATGCAGTTTCATATGGAATAGTCGATAAAATTATGGGAAGAAAGAATTAAAGGCTAGAAGGTAGGTGTACAATGTTCAAATTTGATGATAAGGGACTTGTTAAATGCTCCTTCTGCGGTAAGACCCAAGATAAAGTTCGTAAAATTGTTGCTGGTCCAGGTGTTTACATTTGTGACGAGTGCATAGAGCTTTGTATGGCTATTATTGAAGAAGAAGTTGAGCAAAGCCAAAATCTAGAACTCAAGAATGTACCTAGACCAGTTGAAATAAAAAAACATCTGGACGAATACATTATAGGTCAGGATAGGGCTAAAAAGACACTTGCTGTAGCTGTTTATAATCACTATAAACGAATTAACTCAGCTGTAGAAAAAGACGATGTAGAACTTGGTAAAAGTAACATTGTTTTAATAGGACCGACTGGTGTTGGTAAGACATTTTTAGCTCAAACGTTGGCAAAGTTTTTAAATGTACCTTTTGCTATTGCAGATGCAACATCCTTAACTGAGGCTGGTTATGTAGGTGAAGATGTAGAGAATATTCTATTGAAACTTATTCAGTCTGCAGATTACGATGTAGAGCGTGCAGAGAGAGGTATTATATATATCGATGAGATAGATAAAATTGCCCGTAAATCTGATAATCCATCTATAACAAGAGATGTATCAGGTGAAGGTGTACAGCAAGCTTTACTTAAAATTCTTGAAGGTACAGTGGCTAGTGTTCCACCCCAAGGTGGAAGAAAACACCCCCATCAAGAGTTTATTCAGATTGATACAACAAATGTACTATTTATTTGTGGTGGAGCATTTGGTGGTCTTGATGATGTTATTAAAAAGCGTATCAACAAAAAGTCAATGGGTTTTGGTGCAGATATTCAGAGCAAAGAGGAAAAACAAATTGGTGAAATTCTTAAAGAAGTAGTTCCACAAGATTTACTTCGATATGGATTAATACCAGAGTTTGCTGGTCGTGTACCGGTTATAGCTACCCTTGATGCTTTAGATGAAGAGGCTTTAATGCAGATTTTAGATGAACCTAAAAACTCATTAACCAAGCAGTATCAAAAACTATTATCTTTTGATAATGTAGAGCTTGAGTTTACAGAAGAGGCATTACGTTCGGTAGCTAAAAAAGCCATTAAGCTAGAAACTGGTGCACGTGGATTAAGATCTGTATTAGAAAAACTAATGTTAGAGCTTATGTATGAGTTGCCTTCTAAAGATGATATCTCAAAATGTATTATTACTGATGGCGTAATTAATGATGACGAAGAACCAATTATAGTTCGATCATCTAAAGATAAAAAGAATCATAGTGCTTAAATAAAACCGACTCGTATGAGTCGGTTTTTTGCTCATCAATTTATGTCACCAAATAATTGAATTTTTTAAACTTATTTTGTTGGCTATATTCTTGATAAAAATAAAAAATGTTTAAACCTTACCTAAACATAACAAGGAACTGACCTTAGTTTGGTAATTTGCAGTTTTATATATAACATTTTTAATAAATGTTACATTTAGAGTTTAAAATATATTAGGATAAAGTTTCAAAACTAATATTATACCTTTACTATTGATATTAGAAAATGAAAAAGATAATATAATTATTAGATAAGTATATCATTTAAGGGGTGTAAAAATGAAAGACTACAAAGAACTATTAGATTTAATTTTATATAAGTTTTTAAATAAGACAATAGAAAACCTTTATTTCAATATTACTATCCCAATCTCTATTTCAATGCTTTATTATATGGATAAAATATATTTATTTAAAAAAATAACCCCCTCGCAATTAGCTGATGAAGTGAAAGTTTCTCGCCCTGCTTCAACAAAGATGGTTAAAAAGCTGTTAAAACTTGGCTATATTGAAAAAAATACCTCTGAGATAAAGGGAAATACTTATACCGTTTCCCTAACAAAAGAAGGGCATGAAATTTATAAAATAAGTAATAAAATAAATGAAGAGTTTATTGACCTATTATATAAGCATTTAGAGCTTGATAAAATCAATGATTTAACACTTAAACTAAATGGCTTGCTTGATGAATATAATTCCCTATAATAAGCTTTTTATGGTAACCAAATTGGATGATATAATAGTAAAAATTATTTATATAAATCATTAACAAACACATGCCTAGGTATTGTGTTTGTTTTTTAGTAAATAGCTAAGTTTGCTAAATCTAGGCATAATAACCTAACAACTCTGCTTTCATTAATATATTTAGTAATAAAACTGCCACTTGTCTATTGAAAAATATGTCGTATAAATATATTATAGATAGTGAGTTAACTATGGTTAACTTACTATAGCGAAAGGTAATATGAATGATAGCTTTTAATAACAAAATTATATTACATAGATTAAATATATTTTTAATCAAAATAACCGCCTTAAAATTAGCTGATGAAATGGTAGTATCTCCATCTTCTAAGAAGATGAGGGAAGACTTTAACATGAAATAGCTTTAGCAAAAAAACAAAGCTTAGGAGTGGAGTTATGATTTTACTCAAAAATGGTGTTAGTAGGGGTGTAGTTGTATCTTTAATATTGATTCTTATTAGTTCAATATTTTTTGCAGTTGAAGCAAGTGACTCAGAATTATTAGTAGATGTAGCAGCTAGTATTAATTACAACTATGGCGGTGGAGAACAGGTTATAGATGCAAACCTAAGTGTTCAAGCTAGTGATCCAGCGAGTAACTTATGTGGAGCAAAAGTATATATATCTGGCAACTTCAATAAACATGAAGATTCATTGACATTTAATAATATTACTGGGCTTACTGCTACGTATAATAGCAATAATGGGGTATTAGAGGTAACTGGTATTGCTGATGTAGCTACATATCAAGATTTTTTAAGGGGAATAAAACTAAACACTACAGCTACAACAGGTACAAAAAAAATTGAATATATTGTAAACAGATTACAGGATGGAAAAGAGTTTAACTTAATGTACTTTAACGGCCATTTCTACGAGTTTGTTAATGCTACAAACATTTCGTGGAGTGATGCTAGAGATGCTGCAAGTCAAAGATCAATTTGTGGTATTAATGGATATTTAGCAGTAATTACTTCACAAGAAGAAAATGAGTTTGTTGCTAGTAAATGTGAAGCTAATGGCTGGCTAGGAGCTGAAGACAATAATCAAGAAGGCGAATGGAAGTGGGTTACTAGCCCAATTACAAGTGAAAATACTCAGTTTTGGAGTGGATTAGGCTCAAAAGTAGGAGGAATTACAGTAAATAATATGTACAATAACTGGAATGCTGGAGTTGAGCCTAATAACCATGGTAATAATGAAGATTATCTTCATATGCATTCAGGATATTGGGATGGCATCTTTCATGAAGAAATGAAGGGTACATGGAATGATTTTCCACATCAGCAAATAGGCAATATGGGTGGTTATATAGTTGAATATGGCGATAGTTTTTTAAATATTATTGATGTTGATTGGATTGATTCAGTAGATGTAAATATTACTGGCTATCCTAATCCACCTATAATAACATATAGCAATAGTCATAAAATACTTAAGTTTGATGGAGATGATTACATAGATATTGGTTCTATGACCTTAAGTAATTCATTTACCATAGAGATGTGGACCAAATGGAGTGCCAGAGATAATTGGAGGAGATTCTTTGATTTTGGTATTGGCACTGAAAATAATAATATTCTAGCTTCAGTTAGTGGTAATACTACTAAAAATTTATTTCAAATACGCAAAGATAATGAAATAAAAGATATAACCACAACACAATTTATTCCAGACAATGAATGGATACATACTGCATTCATATATGATGACAATACAAAAAAAATGTTAATTTATTGGAATGGCCAATTGATGATTGAAGGGGAAGGTCATATAAAACCAAATATTGAACGTACTACAAACTATCTAGGTAGAAGTAACTGGAGCACAGATTCATTATTTAATGGATATATGAAAGATGTTAGAGTTTGGAACTATGCCAAAAGTGCCAAACAGATAGTTAATGAGATGCATAATAACCTTACAGGTGCAGAACAAGGATTATTGGCTTACTATCCCTTAAATGAAGAAAGTGGAAATACTGCTAATAACCTAGTATGTAATAGTTCTGCAGGCTTTAGTTCAACAGCAAGTATTAGTGGATGTGCTAGTTGGCAGGATTATAATAAAGCTGATTTTCCAGTTAGTACTTTAAAAAATACCCCAATAAGTATAGATATAGATATTTTTGATTGTGATACTAATATGGAAAACATCCAAGTGGCTGTTACATCAGATAATGAGAGTTTAATATCTAATAAAAATATACTAGTAAGTGGAACTGGTTCAGCAAAAAAAATAGCTCTTACACCCAATACAGATGAAGTGGGATCAGCTAATATAACAATTGAAGTACAAGATGATGTTAATACTGTAACTGAGATATTTAGATTTAATGTTTTTGGTGATCAAGATGGAGTTGTAAGTTTAAGTAGTAATACATTTAGTGTAAATGAAAATAACTCAATTAATGTAATAGTGAATAAAACAGGTGGAATGAATAAAACAACAAAAGTTATCTGTGAGGTAGCTGGAATTACAGCAGATAGTGATGACTTTAGTGTTACTGGTAATGAACTAATATTTAATGTAGGAGAATCAACAAAGAATTTCATTGTAAATATTAACGATGATAGTATTATTGAATGTAATGAAACCATTTCTATTAACCTAAAAAATATCTATGGTGGTGCGGTATGTGGCATAAAATCAGCTACACTTACAATAGTTGATGATGAGATAGATAATGGTCCACCTGTAGTTTTAAAATCTACCCCAGAGCTTCTTTATACAAAAAAAGAAGACTTTAGTGATAGAGATGGATTACTAATATCTGAGATAGTTAAGGATAGAATTGACTATCCAAATGGCACTAAAGGTGTTGCAATTACCTCTGTAAATAATAACGGATTAGTTCAATATTTAAAAGACGGATACTGGTATTCTATTACTGATGTTAGTGAAAACAATGCGTTTTTATTACCAGATAACGTTAAGCTTATTTTCATACCTAATGATAATTGGAATGGTGATGCTTATCTTAAAATGCGGGGCTGGGACCTTAGAAGTGGAACAGCATTTAAAAAAGCAGATACAACAATTAATGGGATAAATACAGGATTTAGCGTAAATGAACTTCAATTGTATGCTGAAATAACCCCAGTTAATGATGCACCTCTCTTAAATGATTTATCTCAAACAAAGTTATTATATTTTGATGGAAATAAGTTCAATGAAGACGGTGAGGATTATGCTCAAATAGATGCAATAATTATGCCTGATTCATTTACAATTGAAATTTCCTCAAAATGGCTTGCCCATCAAAATTGGAGTAGACTTTTTGACTTTGGTAATGGTGAACCCGGACTGAATATTTGGGCAGGAATGGAAGGTCTTAATAAAAGGTTAATATTCGAATCATATATTGATTCGAATAATAGTAAAGTAGTATCAGAAATTATGCCTTTAAATGAATGGACTAGGACAGCTTTTGTATATAATCATTTAAAAAATACTGGTTATATTTACGTTAATGGTGTTTTAAAACAAAGTGGTGCATTAGCAATAAAACTAAATGAAGTGCGAAACAATAATTACTTTGGTAAAAGTAATTGGGCAGTTGATGATTTATTTAAAGGGTATTTAAAAGATATTAGAATTTGGGATAGAGCACTAAATGAAAAACAGATTAATGAAAACTTAAATAAAGAGCTGAGTGGAAATGAGTTAGGCTTAATTGCTTATTATAAAGTTGATGAAGGAGTTGCTAATAAATTATTTAACAGCGTTAGTGCAAGTAGCTTTAGCAATGCAACAGTCCATGGTGCTAATTGGGTTAAGTCTAGTGGTATTAATACTTCAATCAGTACACTTAAAAATACTCCTGTTGAATTTAAAGTTAAGGTTGAAGATGTAGATACACCTTTAAATAATCTAATGCTGTCTGCAATATCCAATGATGAGAGCTTAATAGCGAATAGTAATATAAGCTGTACCTTAACAGGAGATAATGGCACCCTGATATTAAATCCAAACAACAATAAAACTGGCAGCTGTACTATTTGTGTTAAAGTGAGCGATGGAGAAATTGAACATACTGAAAAACTTATATTAACAGTATATGATAATGAAAATGGTGTTATTGGCTTTGTTTCAAGTGATTACACGATTAATGAAAATGTAAACGAACTACCTATCCCTATAGAAAGAACTGTAGGTAACAATGGAGTTGTAACTGTTAATTATTCTGTTACAGGTGGTAGTGCAGTAGTTGGCTCAGATTACGAAGCTTTAACTGGTTCTATAAACTTTACTGATGGAGAATCTGGAGCAAAAAACATAGTATTAAAACTAATAAATGATAATATTCATGAAAAAAATGAAACAGTAAAAATAAAGCTCAGTCAAGCTACAGGTGGAGCAACATTGTTACTAGATGAAACTACTGTAACAATACAGGATGATGATTCCGTAAATAACACACCAGTAGCCAATAATCAAACAGTAACTATAACTAAGAATACAACCTATAATGGTACACTAACAGGAATTGATGCCGATAACGATAGTTTAACCTTTATAAAGGTAAGTGACCCAACTAACGGAGTTGTAACAGTAAATAGCGATGGAGGATTTATTTACACTGCAAATGCAAATTATATAGGTGCAGATAGCTTTAAATTTAAGGTTAATGATAGTAACGAAGATTCAGCAGATGCTACTGTAATTATTACTGTAAATGATACAGCGCCACCCGTAAACAATGGAATTATCTCACTTAAGCAAGCAACTTACAAAGTAACGGAGGGTACAGCTTATATAGAGGTGCAGATAACTCGTACAGTTGGTAGTGATGGAGCAGTAAGTGTAGATTATACAACTGTAGATGAAAGTGCCATAGCAGGCACAGATTACACAACTAAGAGTGGCACAATCAGCTTTAGTAATGGAGATAGTGCTGAGAAAATAATAACTATCCCAATCACTAATGATAGTGTGGTTGAGGGTAGTCAGGTATTTAAATTGCAAATTTGTAACGCAACAGGCGGAGCAAGTATAGGCACAAGTGAAACCCTGATAACTATTATAGATAATGATACCTTGCCTGATGATGACGATGAAGACGAGATAAAGCCAAAAGTAAAAGGCAGTGTTAGAGACAATAGTACTGGTAAAGTTAAAAAAGGTACTAAAGTAATTATCTCCAAAGATTTTGATGGGGATGGAATTGTAGATTATTCCTATGAAACGACCACTGATGAAAATGGAAATTATGAAATGAATGTACCTAATGCGAATGAGCATTATAATATAACAATAATTGAAATTATTGAGATAGATGGTAAAATATTAGAAATACCATTTACTCAACAGGTTAATGTAGGTAAAATATCTAAAGAAAATAGTGAGGTATATGCTAATAAAACCGCTGCTGGGATAGTTTATGCTCCTAAGAGCAGTAATGGAGCTAGTATTTTAGAGCATAATGAGCTTAGCCTGATTGTTACTGATGACTCAGGCAATATTATCAATGGTAGCCTCAATCGCAATACAGGTATCTTTATAGCCGATCAACTGGAAGAAGGTAAAAATTATAAGTTTAGTGTTGTATATCAATTGCCTAATGGACAACAAGTTAACTTAGGTAATACTACTATCTCTCCTAATAATGATGGTGAGATTTGCATCGGTCAAATACTGATTGATCCATTTGTCATAATTACTGATAGTGTTACTGAAGAGGTTATTACAGGTGTTTATGTTAAGCTTTATTATGCAGATACAAATAGAAATTCTGCCAAAGGAAATATTGCAGGAGCTTTAGTGAATTTATATAAGGTAGATGACTTGCCACCAGCAAATAATAAAAACCCACAGTTCTCTAATAGTGAAGGTAAATATGCCTTTATGGTATTTCCAGAGGCAGATTATTATATTGAGGCATTTAAAGAAGGATATGTACCCTTTACTAGCGATGTAATATCAGTAGAACAAGATTTAGTAGAATACAACTTTAGTATGGTAAAAAAAGACCTAGACTTTACTAAGAACTTTTATAGTAAAATAACTATAAATGATAATAGCTCTAATAATAATGAGGTTAAAGGTACAGTGCAGTATCAAAATAACTCAACACAAACCTATCAAGATGTAGTTATCACAGTACCAATACCAGATGGTATGGAGGTAGTTGAAGTTATTGAGGGAGAAGTTGTTGATGGTCAACTGGTTTGGAAAATTGGTAATGTTGAACCAAATGAGTCTGGTAATGTTCACTTCAAAATTAAATATAATGGCCAAAATGACTATAAAATAATAAAACTAATATCTGTAATTAGCAGTGAGAATAATGGAAAAGTAGTTAATACTAATGGAGCTGGACAGCCTTTTATAGCGTTCTCAAGTGATTATCTTTTTCTTACCCAAAGCTACTTGATGGGTTATGAAGATAAAACAGTTCGGCCAGATCAATACATAACTAGAGCAGAGATGATCTCATTATTTGCCAGGCTACTAGGTAGTGAGGTTAGAACAAGTAAAGAAAATTACTATACTGATGTTACACCAGAGAACTGGTATTACAATAATATTGTAATAGCTTATGAAAACGGTTTACTAGAGATTTATAATGATGATCTTTTACAACCCCAGAGCAATGTAACAAAAGCAGAGCTAGCCTTTGTTATTGCAAAATTCTTGGGTTTAAAAAAGCAGAACTCAAACGAGCAATATTTTACAGATATTAAGGGGCATATTGCTGAGCAATACATAAATCAGCTTTATAGACTTAATATATTTATCAATGGAAGTACATTGTTTAACCCACATAAAGCTATAACAAGAGCAGAAGCAATTGTAGAAATAAATAGAATGCTTCATAGAACACCTATCACAGATTGTGATAGTTCGTTTATAGATATAACAAAAGAACATTGGGCCTTTGGAGATATTGAAGCAGCAGCAAGAAGCCTAGCATTACGCTAGGCTTTTTGTAGTTTACGAACCTTCTTATATAGCTTTCTACTTCACCAGCTAAAGCGAATGGTTAACTTTATATGTATAAACACATTCATGTTAATAGATTCATTATTTTTCTAGAAAAATTAAATTTTTCATTATAACCTACTGCTATATAGGAAATAATAAAACAGGTATCCTAACTCTCCTAAAAGAGTTATTTTAGTTTTTAGGGTTTTATAGGGTATTTACTAATTGCGGGGGTGCAGGAATGAACGGTTATACTGGTGTTATTACAATCTTAAATTTTTTATTTGCAGCTATTATAGGTATTTACTTTTTGCGATTATTATTAACTCAAAACAATTCTCAACAGGCAATAGTTAAAGAATCACGTTCAGAGCTAGAAAAACTAAGACAAAAAAGAGCTATAAAACTAAGTGAGCCTTTGTCAGAAAAAACACGGCCTAAAAGTTTTGATGAAATAATAGGACAAGAGGATGCTATTAGAATGTTAAGGGCTGCCTTATGTGGTCCTAATCCACAGCATATATTAATATATGGACCTCCTGGAGTAGGTAAAACTGCTGCTGCCCGTTTAGTACTTGAAGAAGCCAAAAGAAATATTGTTTCACCTTTTAGAGCTAATGCTGTATTTATAGAACTAGATGCAGCAACCGCAAGGTTTGATGAGAGAGGTATAGCAGATCCTTTAATAGGCTCTGTGCATGACCCAATTTATCAAGGCGCAGGTTCTATGGGGGTTGCTGGTATACCGCAGCCTAAACCCGGAGCGGTAAGTAAAGCCCATGGTGGGATTTTATTTATTGATGAAATTGGCGAATTACATAATATTCAAATAAATAAACTACTAAAAGTTTTAGAGGATAGAAAAGTTTTATTAGAAAGTGCATATTATAGTAAAGAAAACAGTAAAATACCCGAACATATACATAGTATTTTTCAAAAGGGCCTACCCGCTGATTTTAGGCTTATAGGGGCAACAACTAGGTCTCCTAATGAAATAATACCTGCGATACGTTCAAGATGCCTGGAAATATATTTTAGACCTTTAACTGCTTCAGATATCATGGTTATAGCTAAAAATGCTAGCCAAAGAATATCCATGGAACTTAATCAAAAAGCCTTATCTACAATTGGCAGATATGCTCAAAATGGTCGTGAGGCAGTAAACTTGGTTCAAATTGCTGCAGGCTTAGCAATGGTTGAAAAGCGTAAAGAAATAAAATCAAGTGACGTAGACTGGTTAATAAACTGTAGTAGATTACAACCACGCCACTCATTACAAATTGCAGATAATCCTCAGGTTGGTTTAGCGTATGGTATGGCTGTTTTTAATAATCATACGGGTGCATTAATTGAGGTAGAGGCTGTGGTTAAAGCTGTAGCAAGTGGTAAAGGCTCTATTAGAGTAAGCGGTATTGTTAGTGAAGAAGAGTTTGGTGGAAATGGGCATAAAGTAAAAAGAAGAAGTATGGCGCATGACTCAGTAGAAAACGCTTTAACTATGTTAGCAAAAGAGTATGATATTGCTATAGATTCATATGATATACATATTAACTTTGCTGGTGGAGCACCCGTTGATGGTCCCTCAGCAGGTATAACTATATCTAGTGCTCTATATAGTGCCTTTACTGGAATTCCAATAGCCAATAACGTAGTTATGACAGGTGAGGTATCATTAAGGGCGCAAATAAAGCCTATTGGTGGAGTCATTGATAAATTAAGAGCTGCTTCACGAAATAATGAGGTAGATATCGCCATAATCCCTCAAGAGAACTGGCAAGATGCATTTTGTGACTATCCCGGCGTAAAAGTTATACCTGTAAGCAGTTTTAGTGAAGTTTTACCACACATATTAATAGATGTAGAGCGAGTTAAATATACTACAGAAGCTGTAGGGCAGTAATTTAAAACTAAAAACAATAATAACTTTTGTTATTTTGCTAACGAGTGAATGTTTGAATTGCAAGCTAAACATTTTACTAATGTGATATTTCGCGTTGCAGTAGCCAGTATTTAAACGTATACCTAAGGTATACACATTACGCGAAAGCACACCACGTAATCAACTTGTTAATTACAAACCACACGAAGCTACAAGCGAATACACTAAGGGGCTGTCGCTTTAGCGTTCATTTTGCTAATGCGTGAGCCCTATTATTATATTTTCGGAGGTGCCTCAATGTCAAAAAGGAATATTCCTGTTATACCATTGAGAGGAACAGCTGTTTTTCCATATACTATGATAACCCTCGATGTAGGGCGTAAATCATCGCTTATTGCGATTGAAAAGAGTGTTAATAACGATGATTTAGTGTGTTTAGTACAGCAAGTTAACGCTTCGCAAGAATATCCACAAGCCGAAGACTTGTATGAGATTGGTGTTGTTGCAGCAATAAGACAAATAATTAAAGTGCCAGGAGGGTTAGCAAGAGTACTTGTAGAGGGTATGGAAAGAGTTGTTGTAATTTCATTTAAAGCAAGCAATCCCTACCTACAGGCAGAGGTAGCAGACTTTAACACAGTTGATGAAGCTAATGATAATATACTCATTGTTTTAAGGGCAGTTAAAGAGGCATTTGTCAAGTTTTTATCATTAAATCATAACATCCAATTTGAGGATATTACAGCATTAACAGATATCGACAGTGCTGAACAATTAGGTGATTTAATAGGTGGTAATATGCCATTTTCAGTAGAAAAAAAACAAGAACTCTTAGAGACAAAATCACTCTACAATCGCTTAGAAAAACTTTTAGCATACTTACATGAAGAAATTGCTCTTTTAAAAATAGACCAAAATATTCAAAAACAGGTACAGGAAAAGCTAGAAGATACTCAGCGTGAGTACTATTTGCGAGAGCAATTAAGAACCATAAAAACAGAGCTCGGTTTAAGAGAAAAGAGTACCCCCGAGTTTGCTAAGTACACCAATAAACTCAGTGATTTTGATTTAAATAAAGACGTAGAAGAAAAACTTTTACAAGAAATAGAGCGTTTAAGTAAGGCACCTAAAGGTTCACCAGAGCGCTCAATAATTGAGAACTACTTAAACCTATGTTTAAGCCTACCTTGGAATAACCTAGATAATGAGGATATGGAAATTGCTGAGGCTGAAAGAATTTTAAATGAAGACCATTATGGTTTAAAAAAAGTTAAAGAACGAATAATAGAGTATATGGCAGTTTTAAAGTTAACTAATAACTTAAAAGGGCCTATTTTATGTTTTGTGGGACCACCTGGCGTTGGTAAAACTTCCTTAGCCAAGTCTATAGCAAGGGCTTTAGGAAGAAAGTTTATTAGCAGTTCTTTGGGTGGAATAAAAGATGAAGCTGCTATTCGAGGACATAGACGTACTTATGTTGGCGCAATGCCTGGAAGAGTGATAAAATCATTAAAACGCGTTAAAACAAGAAATCCTTTATTTTTATTCGATGAAATAGATAAAATGAGTAGCGACTATAGGGGTGACCCATCTTCTGCAATGTTAGAGGTACTAGACCCCGAGCAAAACTATCAGTTTACAGATCACTACCTAGATTTGCCGTTTGATTTAAGTAAAGTAATATTTGTAACAACAGCTAATACAACACATAATATACCTAAACCATTACTAGATAGAATGGAGTTAATAACCTTACCAGGATATACTGAAGAAGAAAAAGCCGAAATAGCATTACTACACCTGTTCCCTAAACAGTTAATAGCTCATGGCTTAAAGAAAACACAGCTAAAAATAGATGATAAGGCGATAAAAGTAATTATTAATGAGTACACTCGTGAAGCAGGAGTTAGGGAATTAGAGCGAAAAATTGCCTCTATATGTCGTAAGGTTGCTAAAAAAATAGTTGCTAAAGAACGCACGCGCTTTACAATATCACAAAAAAATGTTAGAGATTTATTAGGCAAACCTATTTTTAGAGTAGACTTATTATCTGATGGCAATCAAGTTGGAATTGCAACTGCTTTAGCCTATACAGAGGTTGGTGGTGAAACAATGCCTGTAGAGGTTGTTATCTCTAGTGGTGAGGGTAAACTGAAGTTAACAGGTAAACTAGGTAATGTAATGAAAGAATCAGCTCAAACTGCCTTAAGCTATTTACATTCACAGGCAGGAAAGTACCTAATTCCAGATGAGGTATTTAGCAAAAACGATATTCATGTTCATGTACCACAGGGGGCAGTTCCTAAAGATGGCCCTTCAGCTGGCATAACCATTGCAGTTGCATTATTATCTGCACTAGTTAAAAAACCTGTGCAAAATAGATTTGGATTTACTGGTGAAATAACACTTAGTGGCAGGGTGTTGCCAATAGGGGGGTTAAAGGAAAAATTACTAGCAGCTAAGCGCGTTGGGGTAAAAACTGTTATAATACCAAAGGCGAATGTAAATGATTTAATTGACATACCAAAGTCAGTTGAGAGGGCCTTAAAAATAATTGCAGTAGAAAATGTAGATCAAGTATTAAAAGTAGCGTTAAAAGGTGATTAAAAATGAAAATAAAACAATCGGAGTTTATAAAATCGGCTCCTACATTAGAACATTGTCCAACTACGGGTTTTGCGGAATTTGCTTTTGCAGGTCGTTCTAATGTAGGTAAATCTTCACTACTTAACTATTTAGTTAACAAAAAAAAACTAGCAAGAACTAGCTCATCACCCGGTAGAACCCAGACCTTTAATTATTACTTAATTAATAATTCTTTTTACTTTGTAGACTTGCCAGGTTATGGCTATGCTAAGGTTAGTATAGACATGCGTAAAAAATGGCGCCATGAAATGGAACGTTATATGGAAAATCGTGACCAACTTAAAGGTGTAATTCAGGTTACAGATATCAGACATGATGCCACAGCCTTAGATAAAGAAATGGCTAATTATCTACAACATTTAAATATTCCGTGGCTTTTAGTAATAACTAAAGCAGATAAAATTGGTAAAACAAAGCAAAAACAACAAGCTCTGAAAATTGCTAGAGAATTAGGAATGAAAGACCCTAACAGAATGTTTGTTATTTCAAGTGAAAAAAAATTTGGTGGAGATTCATTGATAAATGAGTTGGCAAATTTGATTTAATAGGGTACAATAGAAATACTGTATACAATAAACTATATATCAAAGAGGCGGGAAGTGAAGTAATGGATAAAAGATTAAAAATAACCGATACCACTTTGCGAGATGGCCATCAGTCATTATGGGCTACAAGAATGAAAACTGAGGATATGTTACCTATTCTCGAAAAGATGGATTCAGTTGGCTTTTACTCAATGGAAGTTTGGGGCGGCGCAACATTTGACTCTTGTTTAAGGTATTTAAATGAAGATCCATGGGATCGCCTTGATGAAATTCGCAAACGTGTTAAAAATACTAAGTTACAGATGTTGTTAAGAGGTCAAAATATCTTAGGATATAAACATTATCCTGATGATATTTTACAGAAATTTGTTGAAAAAACTGTTGAACATGGCATAGATATTTTACGTATTTTTGATGCTTTAAATGATGTACGTAATATGCAAAAAGCTATCGAATTTACTAAAAAAGCTGGCGGTATTGCTGAGGGTACAGTTGTATATACAATAAGCCCAGTACATGATATAAAACACTACATTAAAACAGCCAAAGAATTAGTTCAAATTGGTTGCGATCAAATTTGTCTTAAGGATATGGCAGGTATTTTAAAGCCATATTTAGCTCGTGATTTAATCAAACAAATGAAAAAGGAACTCAACGTACCTATTCATCTTCATACTCATATGACAAGTGGTATGGGTAATATGATGTACATGCAAGCAATTGAATCTGGTGTAGATATTATAGACCTAGCATTTGCTCCTCTAGCTATGGGAACATCACAGCCTGCTACTGGACCTATGGTTGCTACTCTACAGGGTACACCTTATGATACAGGTTTAGATTCAGAGTTATTGTCTGAAATAGCTGAGTATTTCGAAGGCATTAAAAAGAAATACCCCGAGTCTAAATTAGTGGACAAGTCTGTAGATATTAATGTATTAAAGTATCAGGTACCTGGTGGAATGTTATCTAACTTTAGAAAACAGTTAGAGGGTCAATTAGACAAAATACCTGCTGTATTAGCAGAGGTTCCACGTGTTCGTAAAGACTTAGGTTATCCACCATTGGTTACACCATCAAGTCAAATGGTAGGTGCGCAATCAGTTATGAATGTTTTAGCTGGTGAGAGATATAAAATGGTTACTAATGAGGTTAAAAATTATCTCAAAGGTTACTATGGAAGACCACCAGGAACAATTGACGAAGAATTTCGTAGAAGCATAATTGGTGATGCTGAGGTTATTACCTGTAGACCTGCTGAAACACTAAAGCCTGGTTATGAAGATGCTAAAAAAGCCATTGCTGAATATATGGAGAAAGACGAAGACGTATTGTCTTACGCTGCTTTCCCACAGGTTGCAGAAAAATATTTAAAACTCCGCCAAACAAAAAAGTATAAAGTAGACTATGAGACTTTAAATGAACATGAAGAAGCCGGAGATAAAGGCGTTCACCCAATTTAAACTAATATAACATATTAAATATAAAAATATATTAGGAAAAAATTATATTACGAGTTATAATAACTAATAGTATATGTTACTTCTTAGTATTAAAAAAAAGTAGAAGCGAACATTTTATGTGTTCGCTTCATTTTGTTAACAGAGTTAACAAAATGATAGCCTGTTGATAGTGTTTGTTATTAAGGTGTGCAACATACACAGGTAATAAAAGAAAGGGCATTTTATCAACAGTATATCTAGAGCATATTACATGTTCATTATATATTTAGTAAACAGGAGGATATTGTATGGTTAAGGGCATTGTGCTTTCAGTATTAGCAGTGGCGGTTGTTATCTTTTTCATTACAAAATTTGTTAAGAAATTTAAACTAACAAAAAAATACATAACAACTTTGTTTCAAAAGGTCTTTCCTAAAATAGCTTTTAATGATGAAAGTATTATTATAGAAAGCTTTGAACCTCAACAAATGAAGACTGAAAATTACATCAATGATAAATATTATTACCAAATCAATGCTAAAGATAACAGTGGTAAACAGTACCTTTTTGAGGGATGTATATATGATCCATCTGCTGACTACGCTGAAGAGCAATTCGAAGCAGAGCAAAAAAAATCTCGCCCAAAAGATGAGTCAATGAACTCAACTGGTGCTGGATTAGCTACATCTACTCATTCAGCTGGGATAGAAATGGCGCAAGGAATGCTTAGAGATCAAGCAAAACTTGAAAAAGAGGGAAGAGTAATTGAGGTTAGAACCAAAAAGTTTGCTATAGATGTTGAAATAACTAAAAAGATTAATGAATACAGTAATATTGTACCTAAAATATATTTTTTTGATGAAAAGAAAAATTTTGTATTAACTGAATTTTGTGGTTTAACATTGCTCAAAGATGTGTTGGTAAACATAGAGGATACTCAAAAATTAGATTTAATAAAAACAATTACAATTCAATTAGCCCATGCCCATAATGCATTTAAAAATGTTTCATTATTGGTACCATCACGTAGAGCAATGCAAGCAGAAGATTTTCGTAAAATGTTACATTCTGGTTTAAAACAGCTTGTTAAGGCTAAGCTATTATCAGAGGCTCAAATAAATGACTTATTAAACGAATACTATAGTACAGCAGTTTGGTTAGGAGACAACTTTGAACGTAATATTAGATTTAAATCATTAACTCCTTATGAAATGTTTGTAAATGACAATAATCCAGTAATTAGAAATTGGAGCGACTATGATACTAGCTCAGATATGACTAATTTAATAGATTTACTAAAAGACCCCATAGTTGATTTATCTATAGAGCAAGAAGAAGAGTTTGTGAAACTATATAGACAAACCCGTTTTGGTGATAAAAACTATGAGCAAATAATAAAGCAGTATCACTTAAATAGTTGTCATATCTTAACCGTTCAACTATGTTATATGATTTTATATATAAAAAGTAAACTGCAATCAAATGTAGATACAGATGTATTAGTAAACTGGGATCAAGAACATTTTGATAGACTATTTAGCAATGCACTAAATACTTGGTCTTTATATGAAGAGAGTAGAGATTATGCAGCTAAACTAAAAGAAGTATTTGATAGTATTGCTTAGCTTGCTTAAAATTATATGCAGTAGCCTTAAACAATGAGCTAAAGATAATTAAGTCAAGAAAGTGAAGTTGAGATTTAAGCTTTAAATACATTGACATTAACGCAAATTTTATGATATATTACAAAAAAATCATAACCTAAGATTGGGAAGAGTAATTAGAATAAGCAAGTAGAGATAATGGGTCCTAGGCTGAAAACCTGTTTTTGAAAGATCTAATGAACGTAGCCCATGAGGTGTTGTTGCGAACTTAAGTAGTAACAACCGGTAATTCCGTTATAATTATAAAGTGTTGCTAGATAGCAAAATTAAGGTGGTACCGCGGAGCTCTTTCGTCCTTTATTAAAGATGAAAGGGTTTTTTTTATTGTAGTGGATTAAGCAGTTGACAGAGCAATGGACGTAGTAGATGTAGCTATTGTAGTGGAGGGCTTCATGTCCTCCAATAGGGAGTTGAGTTACAAGCAACCGTAACTTTAAACCCAATCGCTATAACCATTGTTAAAACAAGGTTAGAACCATTGCTAAATCTATGTATAAACAATCGTAATAGGAGGATTATTATGTCACAACAAATACCAAAGAATTATAATCATACAGACACCGAAAAAAAATGGTATAAATTATGGGAAGAAAAGGGCTATTTTAAACCAGTAAAAAGAGACCCTTCTAAGGGTAAGTTTTCAATAATGATGCCTCCCCCTAATGTAACAGGTCAATTGCATATAGGTCATGCTTTAGACATGACTTTACAAGATATATTAGTTCGTTATAAACGCCAACAAGGTTACGAAGCATGTTGGATTCCTGGTACAGATCATGCGGGAATTGCCACCCAACGTAAGGTACGAGATGCCCTACGTAAAGAGGGAATAGACATGCAGGACCTAGGTAGGGAGAAGTTTATAGAGAGAGTATGGCAATGGAAAGATAAATACGGTAGTACAATTACAAATCAATTACGTGCTTTAGGTAGCTCTTGTGATTGGGATCGAGAATCCTTTACTATGGATGAAAGGTGCTCTAAGGCCGTTAAAGAAGCCTTTGTAAGCCTTTATGAAAAGGGTTTAATATATAAAGGTAGTTATATAATTAACTGGTGTCCAGAGTGTGGTACAACACTTTCCGACATAGAAGTAGAACACCACGAGAGTGCTGGTAAACTATATCATGTAGCTTACCCTTTAGCTGAGGGTGAGGGAGAGATTATTATAGCGACTACCAGACCCGAAACAATACTAGGTGATGTTGCGGTAGCAGTGCATCCGGATGATGAGCGTTACAAACATTTAGTTGGCAAACATTGTATTCTACCAATTGCCAACCGTAAAATACCAATTGTTGCTGACTACTATGTAGAAAAAGAGTTTGGTTCTGGTGCTGTTAAAATAACACCTGCACATGACCCAAATGACTTTGCTATTGGGCAACGACATAACTTACCAGAAATAAATATAATGAATGAAGACGCTACCATCAATGAAAATGGAGCTCCTTACACTGGTATGAGCCGATACGATTGTCGTAAAGCGTTAATTAGAGACTTAGAGGGAATTGGTTTACTACGAAACATAGAAGACCACCAACATAACGTTGGCCACTGTACCCGCTGTGAAACTACAGTTGAGCCACTAATTAAAAATCAGTGGTTTGTAAAAATGAAACCTTTAGCTGAAAGAGCCATTGAGGCTGCCCGTAAAAAAGACGTAAAATTTGTACCTGATAGATTTGAAAAAATATATTTACAGTGGTTAGAAAAAATTAGAGACTGGTGTATTAGTCGTCAATTATGGTGGGGACATCAAATTCCTGCATGGTATTGTACCTGTGGTGAAATAATAGTAAGCAAAGAGACTCCAAGCACTTGCCCTAAATGTGGTGGTAAAAACCTAATACAAGATGAAGATGTGTTAGACACATGGTTTAGTTCAGCATTATGGCCATTCTCTACCCAAGGCTGGCCTGACCTAAAGCCAGAACAACTAGATTTTTATCCTACTTCTACTTTAGTAACTGGTTACGATATAATCTTCTTTTGGGTTGTGAGAATGATAACTATGGGTTTAGAGTGTACAGATCAAGTGCCATTCGATACTGTTTTATTACATGGTTTAGTTCGAGATAGCCAGGGTCGAAAAATGAGTAAAAGTTTAGGCAATGGGGTAGACCCACTAGAGGCTATTGCTGATTTTGGAGCAGATGTATTACGCTTTACCCTAGTAACTGGCAATACTCCGGGTAACGATATGCGTTTTCATATGGAAAGACTAGAGTCTAACCGCAACTTTACCAACAAAATGTGGAATGCTGCTCGTTTTGTACAGCTTAACTTAGCTGAATTTAAATGGAGTGATATAAACTTAACAGAAAACTTGTCTTTGGCAGATAAGTGGATATTAAGTAGATTTAGTACCCTTATAACAGAAATTAATAGAGTTGTTAATCGTTATGAATTTGGTGAAGCAGCACGTATGTTATATGACTTTTTGTGGAGTGAATACTGCGATTGGTATATTGAAATGGCTAAACCTCGCTTATATAGTGATAATGAAGCAGATAAGTTAACTACACGTTCAGTGTTAATAACTGTGCTTAGTGGTACTTTACAGCTTCTACATCCATTTATGCCATTTATCACAGAAGAACTTTGGCAGTCATTGCCTCACAAAGGTGAGTCGATTGTAATTACTGCACTACCAGAAGCAAACTATTACAACGAAGACACTGAAAAAGTAATGGCGGTATTAATGGACGCAGTTCGTTCAATTAGAAACATTCGTCAAGAATCAGATGTTAAACCTAGTCAAAGAATAAAAGCCATAATAATGGCAGATAACATAGAGACTCAGCAGATGTTTATTAAAAATGAAATATATCTAAAGACTCTAGCTGGTTTAGGTGAGCTTGAGGTTAAACTGTTGCAAAAAGATCAAGCACCTACTGAAGAGGCGTTAACAGCTATCGTAAGTGGGGCAACAATTTACTTGCCACTAGCAGGGTTAATAGACTTAGCTAAAGAGACTGAACGTTTACAGAAGGAGTTAAAACGATTACAAGGTGAGGTTAAAAGGGCTAACGGCAAAATAAATAATGAAAAATTTGTTAGTAAAGCTCCAGCCCATATTGTTGATGCTGAACGCCAAAAACTAGAGGATTACAAAGCACAGCTTCAGGCAGTAAAAGATAGAATTGCTAGTTTAGCAAAATTAAAATAGTGAGGGTTATAATTGAATTATCAACAAGCAATAGATTATATACATGGAATAGAGAGATTTGGAAGTAAACCAGGTTTAGCAAGAACTAAAGAGCTTTTAAAGCATCTTGGTTCTCCCGAAAAATCATTGAAGTTTGTTCATGTAGCAGGTACTAATGGTAAAGGATCAACCTCTGCTTTTATTACTGGCATGTTACAAGAAGCTGGTTATAGAGTAGGTTTATATATATCTCCATTTTTAGAGAGATTTAATGAACGTATTCAAATAAACCGTTGTGAAATACCCAACAATGAGTTAGCTATATTAGTAACGCAAATTAAATTAATCTGCGAAGAGATAAGTAAAACACCAGTTGGTCATCCAACTCAGTTCGAAATAACAACAGCACTTGCTTTAAAGTATTATGCTGAGCAAAAGGTTGATATTGTAGTGCTTGAGGTTGGCTTAGGTGGTAGGTTTGATGCTACCAATGTAATACCAGCTCCAGAAGTAGCGGTAATAACCACAATTGGTTTTGATCATCAGGCAATACTTGGTGATACTCTTGCCAAAATAGCTTATGAAAAGGCTGGGATAATTAAAAAGAATAGCATAGTTATTACAGGTGTAAAGGATAACGAATCGCTAGCTGTAATTACTAAAAGAGTAAACGAAGAAGAGGCAACATTGTATGCCATTAATAAAAACTTTGCCAGTAAAAATAGAGAGTTTAAGTTGCAAAGTCAGCAGTTTACTTACGAAAGCCTAAATAGTGACTTATATGATATTAGTATTTCACTAAACGGTATTCATCAAGTAGATAATGCCTGTGTGGCAATTGCTGCTGTAGAGGTACTTCAAAGCAAGGGGTATAAAATATCTTGGCAGGCTATAACTGAGGGCATAAAAAAAGTGAAATGGCCAGGTAGAATGGAAGTAGTAGCTAAAAAACCAACTATAATACTAGATGGTGCCCATAATACCCATGGTACAAAAGCCTTAGCAAAATCTATGAGGGAGCTAAAGCAAAATAAAAGAATTATAACTGTAATAGGTATCTTAAAAGATAAAGACTTTGCTGAAATGATAGAGCATATTGCTGATTTAACAGACTATGCTATTATTACAGCTCCAGATTATTACAGAGCATTAAATATAAATGTTTTAGCAGAAGAGGCTAAGAAACTAATAAAAAATGTTAGAGCAATTGTACCTGTAACAAAGGCAATTGAGCAAGCTAAAAAAATAGCTAATGAAGACGACATAATATTAGTGACAGGCTCCTTATACACTATAGGTGAGGCTCGTTCATTTTTAACTAAAGAGTAAATCTTACTAAATATATGTTATCTTAAGGGGTTGTCGGGAAATACAATCCTAAAAAGCAACAATACTCGAAAGAGTAGAGTTGCTTATTTTAATATGAAAAGAAAAAAGATGGTCAAAAAAGACCATCTCGTTCCCGCTACATTGTATAATGTAACTACACATGAAACAAGAATATTATAATCAATTTTTCAAAAAAGGACAACTAAAAATAAACTTCAAACTATCAGAAATAGGATTGCCAGCCAATGACCCAGTCTATACCTTAATAAAAATATTGGAGGAATTAAACTATACTAGCCTGTTAGCTAGATATAAAAATAGAGGAAGAAAAGGCTATAATCCAATAATGATGTATGCAGTTATGGTGTATGCGAACATGCAAGGAGTAAGTTCGGTAGATAAAATAGTAGAATTATGTGAACGAGATATAGTATATATATCGCTAACTAAGGGGAGACTCCAAAGCGAGATGCTTTTTATCAGTTCTTCAATAATAAATTGACAGTTGAAATATTAGAAGACTTACATTATCAATTTATAAGAACATTGCAAAAAGAAAACTATGTTACTCTAAAGCAATTGTATATAGATGGAACTAAAATAGAGGCAAATGCTAATCGTTATACATTTGTTTGGCGAGGTAGTATTAACTATCACTTAGCAGGGCTATTAGATAACATAGATAACTTATATACAAGATATAACATCTTTATTAAAAATGGTGGCTATGACCAAAAATACAAATTGGCAGATACCATTATGTTTAGTATTCAGGGAATAGACAAAGTAAAAAAAATAATTGCCCAAAATCGTAAACGCAAGAATAAAGGGCAAAAGAAAAGATCAAATAACACTATCATAGAAATTGACAATACCTCACCGATCAAGCTATTAAAATTACAAGCTAATCTTATAAAAATAGCTAAGGGAGAAGGAATTACCTTCACAAGTGGTAAAGGTAAACCAAAAAATGAGCTTCAAAAGCTATATGAGCAACTAGAAACCTATAGTAAGCAATTACTAAAATACAAAACACATTTTAAGATTATGGGAACTGACCGTAATAGCTACTCTAAAACAGATATTGAAGCAACCTTTATGAGAATGAAAGATGACCACATGAAAAATGGGCAATTAAAACCAGCATATAATGTTCAGATAGCTGTAGAAAATTACTTTATTATTCATAGTTACATCAGTAATGACCGAACAGACTATAATACCCTTATCCCATTACTTAATAAACATAAAACACATTTTGGATATTATCCAGATGGGACAACTACAGATAGTGGCTATTGTAGTGAAAAAACCTAATTTACTTACATGAACGTAAAATACAAAGTTTTATAAAACTACAAGAACATGAGAAGATGAAAACAAGAGCCTATTTTCAAAATATCGGAAAACACTATAACATGAAAAAAGTAGATTGTGAAAAACCTTATTATATTTGTCATAATAACCGCAAGCTTTTACATAGTCATAGTGAAAAACATAAAGAAAATGGATACACAAAAACCTTTGAGGTTTATGCCTGTGATGATTGTAATGGCTGTCATCTCAAACCACAGTGTTTATATAAATATAATGAAGAAAAACATGCTCATAAAAATAAAATTATGAAAGTTAATGAACTATGGGAGACCTTAAAAAAGAACTCATATACTAATATACAAAGTGAGAAAGGTATCTTAAATAGACAAATACGCTCAATCCAAACGGAAGGTCACTTTGGAGATATAAAAGGCAATCAGAAATTTAGACGCTTTAATTACCGCTCTTCAGAAAAAGTGTATAAACAGTTTCTATTATATGTTTTCTCTAGAAATATTAATAAATACCATCGTTTTCAAAATGGTAAATTACATAAATATGAAGGTAAAACAGTAGGTAATGTTGCTTAATTGAAAAAGCTTCTCTTTAGCCACTGTACCTTTATTTGTTATACCCAAAATTCAATATTAGACCATAAAATAAGAAACCTACTAGGTCATGTACACTGTTCTTTAGTGTTATACCTAGCAGGTTTTTATTACTTCTTGTTTTTAGGGGCTAAAATTCCTATTTCACGACAACCCCTTTGTTTATTTAAGACAATAACTAGCTTGCTATAATATTTAATTTAGGTACTAATTTTAATATAATAAAAGGAAGATTATTAACATAAATTAAAGGGTTTCGCCATAATAAATAAGAAGTAAACCTAAAGTATTACTTAATTAAACCCCCAATAATACATAATCAAGTACTGGTATGTTCAAAAACTAGAGCTGTAATGTTAAGCTTTTTCTAGATTTTATACTTTAGAAGTAGGAGGCAAGTATTATGAGTATTATAAAAGTTGAAAACCTAACTAAAACATATGGACAACTCAAAGCTGTAGATGATATATCTTTTAACATAAAAAAAGGAGAAATATTTGGTGTGTTAGGGCCAAATGGGGCAGGCAAAACTACAACGCTCGAATGTATTGTAGGTCTTAAAGATGTAACAGCAGGTAAAATAAAAGTATTATCATTCGACCCTAAAAAGGACAGACATACCTTATTTAAGGAAATAGGAGTACAGTTACAAGAAACAAGTTATCAAGATAAAATAAAAGTATATGAACTATGTGAGTTGTTTGAGAACTTTTATGATGAGCCATACTCTTATGTTGAGTTACTAAAACGCTTTGATTTATTGGATAAACGCAAGTCATATATAAACAAACTATCGGGCGGGCAAAAACAAAAACTCTCAATAATATTAGCACTTATCTCTAATCCTAAAATAATATTTTTAGATGAATTAACAACGGGGTTAGACCCAGCAGCTCGTAGAGATATGTGGAGGTACTTAAAAGACCTCAAAGATGAAGGTAGAACCATAATAATGACCACCCATTACATGGAAGAGGCAGAGTATTTATGTGATCGCTTAGCTATAATGTATGAGGGGAAAATTAAAGCTATTGGCACAGTAGCTGAAGTTATTGCTAGCTCCAACATAGATATTGAAATAACCTTTACCACCACCGATGAAGTTGAACAAGCCTTAGAACATAAACTAAGTAATGCCTGTATAGAACAACACAATGGTTTTGTTAAAATAACTACCCAAAAAGAAGAGACCATAAAAGCTTTAATAAGAGTTTTAGTAGAGCTAGGAATAGACTATAACAAACTAAACATAAAACGACCAAATCTAGAGAATAGCTTTATTAAAATGACTGGGAAGAGAATGGGGGAATAACAAATGTCTAATTTTATAAAAGTCACAAAAATCGAGTTTAAATTATATTTTAGAGAGTTTATGAATGTATTCTTTGCAATTGTCTTTCCAATTATGATGTTATTAATATTTGGATCTATCTATGGTAATGACCCCTCAACATTTTTTGATGGACATGGGGCAGTAGATGTATTGGTTCCATCTTATATTTGTATGATTATTGCCGTAAATGGCTTAATGAGCTTACCCTTAGTAATAGCAGATTATCGCAATAAAAAAATACTAAAAAGATTTAAAGCAACCCCGCTAAACCCAAGAGACATTCTACTATCTCAATATGTAGTAATGTTTGTAATGACAATAATAGGAACAATATTTATGATATTATTCGGTAAAATAGTTTTTAATCTACATTTTTTAGGTAGCCTGTTGCCAACATTGATAGCCTTTGTTTTAATATCAGTAAGCATGTTTTCGATAGGCTTGTTAATAGCAGGAGTTTCACCCAATAGTAAAGCAGCAAATATTATCGCTTATATAATCTATTTTCCGATGTTATTTTTATCTGGAGCTACGCTTCCTTTAGAAATGATGCCAGCTGGTGTGCTAAGAGTGTCAAATGTATTACCTCTAACCTACGCCGTAAAATTACTGCAAGGTGTATGGCTAGGAGAAAGCTTAGGCTCACATTTAGCTAATATAGCAATATTAGGATCAGTGTTTGTGCTGTTAACCGGGTTAGCAATAGCCCTCTTTAAATGGGAGTAATTTTAGCGAGAATCAACGCTCTCGAAATTTTGCAGAATTTTTTAAGGTAAGATATTTTGTAAGCAAAAATCTTTGTTGTACGAAAAAAATAAGCAGAGGGAGTACCACATGTACACCCTCTGCTTATTTTTATCTAGTGCCTTGATAGTGAACATTTTCGAAAACGTTATTGCAACAATTCTTAATCCTTAAATCGTAATTAACAGAAACGCTTGACCAGTAGGGGAGGGGTTCTCCCTCCTAAAAGCAACACCTATCACTCTCATATACAAAATACCAACCCCAAAACATAGTAACAACATAGGTGCATTATAAACTCATGGTCAAATAAATAACCCTCTGTTCCTAATTAAATCGTTTAACTATAAACAACTCTGGGTATATATCCATATAACATTAGTGCCATAAATAGAATTTTAATATAATAAATTAATCTAGGAGAAATACAATGCGTAAATTAATAATAGCAGTTATCTTGTTAATAACCTTGGCCTTAGGCATATTTTTATATCTAAACGAACCAAAAAATACTGAACTAAACTCTATTAAGCCACTAAAATATACAAAGCAACAAACTGAGTTGCTTGAGACTTTAAATCTTAAAGACAAAGTGAAAGTTTTTAAATTTAATTATGATAAAAGCGTTGAGGTGGTTAATGTTTCTGTAAGCCTCTATTGCAAAGGTTCTTTAGTTCACGAGAATAACGGTTTAACTTACATATACGACGATAATATTACTGATGTTAACAATCAACTAAAAAATGGGGAGATAGTGTTAAATTATAGTACAGATAAAAGGATATAGTAATAATATTATAGAACAATGTTCGCAAGATTTATCTTATTTAAAAGAACTGAACTGGGCTATTGTCACAAAAGTAAGAGTAAAATAATAAAACATATTGTAGTAAACTTATTCCTTTTTAGTTACTTTACAATATAATTTGCTTATCATAAAATTACTACTACAATTATTAAAGAGGTATTATTATGTCTAGTAATTCAATAGAATATAAACCTAGCAAATTCATAAAATTATTAAATAGAATTAAATACGCCGCTAAAATTAAAAAAAATAGCCTTAAGCTATTTTGTATTAATGGCTATCAAAACATAAACATAAATGATATTAGATTTATTAAATTAGTAAAATCTAATACTAAAAAAAATGCTTATGCTTTTTGTATTGTCTTAAAAAATGAACAACTTTATTACTTTGTTAATACCCTATTTAATAAAAAGACCTTTGTAAAATTCATTAACAGACTATTAAAATTAAACACTAATATAGAAATAGATATTAGTATTAAAGATATTCTAGCTGGTAAAGAAAAACTAGAGTTAGGATTTAAATTTAAAATAGATAAAACAAAAACTATTTCTGAAATTGACAAAGAGTTTTCTAAAAAACACCCGGTTTTAGACTTAGTAATAGCTTTAACAGGATTATTATTTTTAATACTAGGTGTATTTGTGGGTGGTGCTATAGGTATTGAAACATCAACCTTAGCGAACCCTATCTTAAAACCATTATTTTACGCTGTAGGATTTGGTAGCTTGGCGTTTCCGTTCACAAATATAGTTGCAGCTTATTTTGGTGCTTATTTAGGGCATAAAGTAACCTATTACCCTTTGTTATTTTCATTAGTCACATTAGCCATTGGAATTTTTTGTCCATAATAAAAAGTAAGGTTAATTCATATCAACCTTACTTTAGAGTGTTTAATTATGATAAGTTCAAGATCATACGACAGCTACAGTAGGTTAGCATTATAAACAAAACGTAAATAGCTAAAATAACACCAAAAGTTGTTAAGAAAGCTACAGATACGGAAAACGAACCAGCTATCCCAAACCAGGTGGCTATAACCTTCATAGCTACAATAAAATTAGGTATAGCTATAGCTAGTGGTATTAAAAAATAGAAGCAAATTTGTTTTAGTAGCGACATTTTAAGAGCCATGTTCGAAACTCCCAAATGACTTAAAATACTGTAGTTTTTTCGGCTCTCTATGGAATCTGTCATTTGGTGTAGTGATAAAATACTTAAGCCAATCACCATTAAAATCATACCTAAAAACAAACTAGCTACAATTTTATAGGTAGCATTTTTTAATTTATATTCCATTTGCTCAGACTGAGATGACATAGTAAAACCACCAGTTTTGCTAAACATATAATCTCTAAATTCTTTAACATCCTTAATACTTAAATCTGTATTAGTATTTATAATAAAAGACTTTAAAACTTTAGGTTGCTTATTTGGCACAAAATTATCTGGCACAATAAGGTTTATATTACTACCTGTAACATAAAAAGCATCACTAATTTTATAATCATAAACACGATTTATACTAGTATTAACAATTGTATTATTTAAGTTTAAACTTTTATGTTTTTTAAAGTAACTTTTAACTGCGTTATAAAAAGTACTACTGCTATTAATAGCTACCTCATTATTTTTTAGTACTATGTTTTTTTTACCAATGATATCTAAAATTTTATTATAATCACTTAGCTTAATATAACTAAGATTTGATTTTAAGTCGTATTTATCTATATCTCTAATAATTAAAAAATTATCCACAACTTCATTCTGCTGAATATCAGTTACATAAACTTTAAATTCTAAGGCATTTTTCACCTCATAACCTTTGTTATTAAAATACGGTAAAAAATCACCAATCTTTTGGTCTGTTGTTAGAGAACTTACAGAGATAGAGTAGGGAGCTTCAGCCAGTAAGCTTTCATTAAGCCAGCTTTTATATGAAAAACCCATGCCAACAGCTACTAGTGTTATAGACATTATTAAAGCTATAGTGCCAATTACCAAACTATTATTAACAATATTATCAGTCATTTTTTTAAAGGTAAAAATATTTATATTTTTATAAACCATGTTTTTATTACGGTCTGCAATAAAAGATAAAATATATGTTCCGCTAGCAATAAAAGCAACAAAACCTATAGCTAAAAAATAAACAGAGTTTAAGATAAAAGATTGACCAAAGTCTATACCATAGTTAATAAAGGTATTGTAGCTATATAGCATAACACAAACACTAAGAATAAAAACAATAACAGATATTACAAAGATTGCTTTGTGAGTTTTTTGAATCTTTTTTTGTTTGCCAAAAGAGTTTAGCAAATTTACAACCTTAAGTCGAACAATTCTAAAATAATTCAATAATGCAGAACCAATAAAAATACAAATAAATACCTTAGCAGTATTAATAATAGAGCTAGATTCTAAAACAAAGGGACTAGCAATGTGATTTAAACCTAACATTTTAACTATTAACAAACCAATTAAAGTAGTTAAAGAAATGCCAAAGGCTACCCCTATAAATATTGCAATTACACCAATAAATATAGCTTCTAAAAATAACATAATGTTAATTTTTATAGGGCTAATTCCAATAGTCATATATACTCCTAGTTCTTTACCACGTCTTTTCAATAAAAAATTATTGGCATAAAACACAAATCCTGTTACAACAGCAATTAAAACAAGATTTACCCTGCCTAACAGACTAATGATTTCTTTAACTGCTTCAGGAGACAGGCTCTGAATAAATGGCTGATAAGAAATTGAAGCAAATACATAGTATAAAGATATAACAAATACTAAGGTTAAAAAGTAAACCATATAATCCTTAAAGCTTCTTATGGCATTTCGGAAGCTTAGCTTAAACATCATAATCATTATACCCCTCAAGCACCGCAACAACCTCTAATATGTTATCAAAAAACTGCCTTCTGGTAGTGTTGCCTTTACAGAGCTCATTAAAAATCTTACCGTCTTTTAAAAACAAAACCTTTTTACAGTAGCTTGCTGCATGGGCATCGTGGGTTACTAATAAAATAGTTGCCTGTAGTTGTTTGTTAATATTTCGTAAAGCACTTAATAAATTTTGCGAAGATTTTGAATCTAAGGCACCTGTAGGTTCATCAGCAAAAATAATATTAGGAGAGTTTACAATGGCTCTTGCTGCCGCAGCTCTTTGTTTTTGTCCACCCGAAACTTGATGAGGGTATTTATTTAATTGATTCTCTATTCCTAATAAACTAGCTACTTCTTGCACTCTCTGTAATATTGTATTTTTGTCCACTTTATTAATAGCTAACGCAAGTGAAATATTTTCAC